>CAVTHR010000035.1:0-273353 GCA_963734385.1 uncultured Actinomycetota bacterium
GCCATTTACTTCGTGGTGCGCTGGCGGCGGCGGAGGTGACTTCCGCAATGTTCTCGGAGACGCGCTATGCGCTGAACGGGGACTTGCGCGTCGCCTACCGCGCGTCGCCCGCTGGCGCTCGCGACATCGTGTTCGTCCCGAACTGGTTCACATGCTGCGAGGTCCTTCCGGAGCTACCTTCGATTCAAGGGTGGGTCGAGGCGATGACATCGCTCGGTCGGCTCATCTTCTTCGACCAGCCAGGCACCGGGGCGTCCGATCCCGTCACGCCGGGCGCGCTGCCGACCTTGGAGCAGTGGGCCGACAGCATCACCGCGGTGCTCGACGATCTCGGGAGTCGCGAAGCGGTCCTCGTCGCGTCGACGGCGCGTTCGCGACGGCGGCGCTGTTCGCGGCAACACATCCGTCCCGCACCACCGCGCTGGTCGTGCTCGAGGGCTACGCGGATCCGTGCGCGAGCGCACCGACGGGCTCGATACGCGAGAATTCACGCCGCCATGGTCGCCATGTGGGGACCGGGCGAGTTCCAACATGTGATCAATCCGGACATGCCGTGGAACGAGGAGATCCGGGCAACCTGGGCCCGGATGAACGCCTGGCGGCGAGCCCGGGGACCGTCGCGCTGATGCTGCCGCTTGTCGCGAAATGGACGTGCGGGCGGTGCTTCCGACAATCCGCGTGCCTACTCTCGTCCTCCATCACGCCGACGACCCGATCGATCCCGCCCGAGATGGGCAAGTACATCGCCGAGCACATACCCGGCGCGAAATACGTTGAGCTGCCGGGGCGCAACATGTACCACTTCGTCGAACCGTGGCGCGAGTCCTTCCAGGAGATCGCCGAGTTCCTCACCGGCCAGCAGGCCGACGTGGCCGACGATCGGGTTCTCGCCACGGTGCTGTTCACCGACATCGTGGACTCGACGCGCCGGGCCGCGGAGATCGGCGACCGTGACTGGCATGCGTTGCTCGATGCGCACGACGCCGTCGTCCGGTCGCAGCTCGCTCGCTTTCGGGGCCGCGAGGTGAACACATCGGGCGACGGGTTCCTCGCGATGTTCGACGGCCCGCAGCGAGCGATCCGCTGCGCGATGGCGATCCGCGACGCGGTGCAGGCGCTCGGCATCGAGGTGCGCGCCGGGTTGCACACCGGCGAGTGCGAGGTCCGCGGCGATGACATCGGCGGGATCGCCGTGCACATCGGCGCGCGCGTGAGCGCGCTGGCAGGGCCGAACGACGTGCTGGTGTCCAGCACGCTGCGCGACCTCGTGATCGGGTCAGGACTCGAGTTCGACGACCGCGGCGCTCACGAACTCAAGGGCGTGCCCGGCGAGTGGCATCTCTTCGCCGTCGCTTCATGACAGTGGCGCTAGAAGGGTGGTGGCTTGTTGCGTTCGGCGACGTGGGCGTCGTTGAGTCGACGTTCGGCCGCAACGGCTTTGGCGGTGTTGTGGGCGCGGGTGTGTCGGCGTTTGGGCATCATCGCGCCGCGGTCGCCGGTGGGCTCGACGACGGGTGGCTCGCCGGTCCATAGGGTGGCGGTGGGTTCGCACAGTTTCGGGAACAGATGCAGGCTGCCCGGGTGGGTGGTGTAGGTGTGGCCGGTCGGGGAGGTCCAGATGACGGTGCCGTCGGGCAGTTGTCGGTCCCGCCACCCTTGCGCACCGTTCCAGAACGTTTTGAGCAAATGGTGAAAGCGGCACAGGCACTTCAGGTTTGACGGGTGCGTCGGACCGACCGGGTAGGGCACGGTGTGGATGCTCCTATGCAGCGTCAAGTGCCATTTCTGGTCCAGTTAGATCGGCCTGGAGTGCTCGGTAGAGCTCGCGGACTACTGCTCGTTTGAGACAGCGGATGATCTCCTTCTTGGTCTTACCTTCTTGTGTTCGGCGGGCCACGTATTGCTTTGTCGGTTCGTGCCAGCGCAGTCTGTTGACCACGATCAGGTAGATCGAGCTGTTGGCGTCACGGTCACCGCCGCGGTGTAGTCGGTGGCGGGTCGTGTTACCGCTGCTGGCGGGGATCGGGGCGACCCCGCATAGCCGTGCCAGTGATGCCTCGGACTTGAGTCGGTCGACGTTCTGGCCGGCGGTGGTGAGCATCTGTCCAGCTGCTTCGGTACCAATCCGTTGACGGCCAGCAGGTTTGGTGCGTGTTTGTTGAGAATGTCGTCGAGTTCGTGGTTGGCTTCGGCGATCTCCTCGTCGAGCATCTGAATCCGTTTGGCCAGCCGGCGCAGCATCTTGCGGGCTGTCACGGTGGGATCGTCGATGGCGCCGCTGACCGGGATGCGTAGCCGGGCACACCGCGCCACCAGGGCCGCCCGGTCATAGCTGGACAACGTCGCACGCAGATCATCTGGAGCGCACCACAGCAGCCCGTGGATTTGGTGCAGTGCAGCCCTACGGGCCTTGACCGCGCTACGGCGGGTCGCGCGGATCTCCCGCACCGTCTCGACAAATCCTTCTCGGCACTTCGGTGTGGAGTGTGCCGCTTCGCTCAGCACGACCCGGCCGGCGTTGATGGCGTCGATCGGATCAGATTTCCCGCGCATGCGCCGGTCTTGTCGGTTGGGTCGGGATACCTCGATCACCGTCACGCCGCGAGCCTGGAGGTGTCGTTGCAGGCCGGCGCCGTAGGAGCCAGTGCCTTCCAACCCGGCCTTGACCAGTGTTCCGTGCGTGCATGCCCAGGCCAGTAGTCGTCGGTAACCGGCCAGGGTCGAGGGAACTCGCGTTCGGCAAGCAGTTTCCCGGTGTCAGCGTGCAGCACCGCGGCGTGATGAGTGAGTTTGTGGGTGTCGACTCCGATCACGACGTGACGAGATACCGATGGTTTTGTCATGCTGGCTCCTGCCGTCCTCTATTCCGGTGGATGGGTGGCGACACCGGCGTTGGCGGTTGGACAGGACAGAGATGGGTGCTTGTGGCGCAAGCTCCTATGAGGTCACAGCCGTCGCGTCGGTGACGTCGCGCGTCACTCCCGATGGCGGCCGACAGATCCACACAAAGACAGCCGGTTGGCGTCAATCGAAGTCAGAGTCAGACCGCCACCGGAAGTGACGCCCCTCCATGCTCTCTGTCGATGTCGCAGAACGGGGCGGGTTTGTCGCAGCCGGGGAAGCGACACGTCAGGTCGCGGCAGCGGACGAACTCAGCATGGTTCTCGGCGTCGGGGTGTAGCGCGGTTCCGGCGGCGTGTTGTCGCCGGGGTGGCGGACTTCGCGGATCGAGCGCGCTCCAAGGTGGCGGCCAGCAGCGGTGCCGGCATGACCCCGGCGCCGAACACGTATGCCGGTGGCGCGCTGCCCGGCTGCGGCTCCGGCTCGGCGGCTTGCTGCTCGGCGGCCTGCACGGATTTCTCGTCGGCGACCACGTAGACCACGGCGGTCTTGGCGGGTGTGTTCGTGGACTGCGCGCCGGGGCAGTCGGGTTGTCCGCAGCCGCAGATCAGTTCGGTGTGGGTGACAGCGGCGGTCAGCGCGTTGGCGCGGCGCTCGCCGATGCGCCGCGGATCGGCCTCACACACGCTGCGAGCCAGCTCCTCCACGCTCTCCTCGATGAGCACCGCGTCGGTCGAGTTCAGCCGGGCCCACATGGTGGTGGTGCCCGGCGGATCGCCCGGTGAGCCGAACTCGACGGTGGGGCTGGACGCCGATTCGCGCGACCGCCGCAGCGCCGCCGGGTCGAACTCCTCGACCAGCGCGTCGATCGCGGCCTCGGTTTTGGCGACCGACAACGCACCCCAGCCGGTGATGCGTTCGGCCAGCGCGGCGTCCACGGAGGCCATCGCCGCCTCGTCGGTGATCAGGTAGGTGCGCCACACGATCGTGCGCACCAGCCAGTCACTGACCAGACCCTTCTCGAACAACCGCGCCACCGCCGGCAGCCGGTCACGTAGCGCCACTCCGCGGTGGGTTTGATGCAACGCCATGCCCTGGCTGACGTTGACCGCCGCGCTCATCTCGGCGGCAACGGCGGCTTGAGGGTCGATCCACCACAGTTCGCGGTCCCCGGCGGGCAGGCCGGTGCGGCGGGCGAAGATCTCGGCCATCACCGCCAGCTTGCGGGCACAGGCGGCGTTTTCCGCCCGCGCCCAGTCGCCGGCGGCAGCAACCAGCGCGGCATCGTCCATCCCGGCCAGGTCGGCGATCTCCGGTATCGATCCATCGAACATACTTTCGGCGCTACTCAGCGCCGCCGACCCAAACCACCACGTCAACCCATACCTGTGGATGAAATTACGACTGTGGATAACTGCATGAGAAACCTCTCATCCAGGGCTCCCGTCGGACTCATCTCGCCGCACGACGCTGATCAGTGCAAGCGAATCACGAGCGATTGGGAGCAGACCATGGCACGCCACACCCTTCGGAAGGCACTCTTCGTGGCGGCGACCGTCGCCGGCCTGATGGTGACCGGAGCAGGGACCGCGGTCGCCGACCACGGCGACGACGACTTCTTCTTCGATGACCACGGCGGTCGTTTCTTCGACGGCCGCGGTTTCGACTGCTTCGGCCCTGGTCCGGTCTGCGTCGTCTTCGACGACCACGGCAGGCACGGCGGCGGCCACGGACGCCACTAAGGCAGCGCGTCCAACCGATAGCCCATGCCGCGCAGCGTGACGAAGCGGTCGGCGCCCAGCTTGCGGCGCAGATACCGCACGTAGACGTCGACGACGTTGGAGCCGGGGTCGTAGTCGTAGCCCCACACCTGGCTCAACAACTGCTCGCGTGACAGCACCTGGCCGGCGTGCCGCAGGAACGTTTCGGCGAGCGCGAACTCGCGTGCCGAAAGGTCGACGGCGCGCCCGCCAACCGTGCGCCCGACGGGTGCGCAGATCGAGTTGTAAACCACCGCAAGACAATACGGTTTCACCCGCTGCACTGCGCAGGCGTCAGTCGCAGCCGGACACGGGCCAGCAGTTCCTCGAACCGAAACGGCTTCGGCATGTAGTCGTCGGCTCCGCCCTCAAGCCCGGCCACCGTGTCGGTGACACTGCTGCGCGCGGTGAGCACGATAACGGGAATCCGGTGGCCCTCCGAGCGCAGCCGCCGCAGCACCTCGAAGCCGTCCAGCACGGGCAGGCCGATGTCGAGGATCATCAAATCGAAATCGCCCGTGGCCGCGTAGTCGTAAGCAGATCGGCCGTCCGCCACAGTCGTCACTGCAAAGCCATTGGCGGACAACCCTTTCTGGATGAACGAGGTGATTCGCTGCTCGTCCTCCGCTACCAGGATGTGCGTCATGGTTCCCTCAGGTCTCGAGCGAGAGGGATGACCACACTGAAGGCCGATCCGTGCCCAGGCGCGCTGTCGAGTTGGACGTCGCCTCCATGGGCGACGGCGATCGCATGAACGATCGCCAAGCCGAGGCCTGCTCCGTCGGATCCTCGGCCCCCGGCACCGCCCCTTGCGAAGCGCTGGAAAATCCTGGGCCGGTCTTCCTCGCTGACCCCGGGGCCGGAGTCGTTGACCCAGAACCGCAACCACCCGTCTTCGACGCGGGATCCCAGCGCGATGCGGCCTCCGGGATCGGTGTAGCGAGAAGCGTTGTCGGCCAGCGCAACCAGTGCCTGCGTGATGCGCTGCGGGTCGAGGACGGCGTGCACATCGGCAACCGCCGCCAACTCGAACTCGTGATCGCCGAGCAGTGTCACCTTGTCGAACGTCTCGGTGGTCAGCGAGGCGACGTCGACGAGTTCGGGATGCAGGAAGGCCGGCTGTTCGGACTGCGCCAACAGCAACAGATCGGACACCATGCGATTCATCCGCTCCAACTCGTCGTCGACAAGGCTGATCGTCGAGGCGACGTCCGCCGGGTCGGCATGATCGAGCACTTCCAGGTGACCGCGGATGATCGTGATCGGCGTGCGCAACTCATGGCCCGCGTCGTCGACGAATCGCCGTTGGGCGTCCACGCCGGTCTCCACCCGGTCGAGCATGCCGTTGATGGTGGTGACCAGGTCAGCGAGTTCGTCGCCATCTCCGCCGCGACGTGGGATGCGCTGCGACAGATCGGTTTCGGTGATGGTCCGGGCAGTCTCGGTGATGTCACGCAGCGGCCGAAGAATGCCTCCGGCCACCAACCACGCGGCGCCGACAGCGCCCAACAGCGTCACCCCTCCGACGATCAGCATGAGCCGGGCGGCCTCGTCGGCGTCGCTGCGTTCGGCATCGGCAAGGTAGGCCGCGACGATCACGCCGCGCGCAGGATCCCCCGTCAATGTGACCGGCACCGCCGCGTAGACGACCTCGCCGAGTTGCGGATGCATGAAGGTGCCACGCGTCGGATCGCTGATCGATGCCACCTGCCGGGCGAAGGCTTCGTCACCGGCCAACGTTGCCCGGCCAGTGTCCTGTGGCCTGCTCTGGGCCCGGTACTGACCGTCGACGTAGCCGAGGAACTTCTCATTGGGCCTGGCGACGTTGTAGGCGATCGCCTCGCGAATCACCTCATCGACGCTCGCAAAGGGCATTCCCGTTCTGGGGTTCACGCCCGGCGCGGTCAGTTCGGCGAACTGCTGCATCTCGAACCGCAACTCCTGCTGCATCCGCGCATCTGTGGCCGCGATCAGCAGCCGCCACGTCACGAAGGTCACCAGGCCGAGCGCGGTGAACACAAGCAACAACACCCAACCGATGATTCGGGTGCGCGCGGCAGAGGGAACCAGGCGCCTAGCCGGGGCCGCTGTTGCTGCCGCTTCGGTCGCCTCCGCCACCGTGGCCCCCATCGTCGCCGCCCCTGTCGTCTCCACCTCTATGGTGGCCCCCATCGTCGGTCGTCTCGGTCGGATCGAAGGTTGCAGGCGGAGGAGCAGGCACGTCGGTGGTGATGGATGCCACGGTGGGCGTCAACGTCGGCGCTGCAGGTCGGGGGTGCGGCAGGGCGGCTGCTGGTGGGTGCGTTCACGGTGATCGGTTCGAGCCTGGTGTCGTCGGACCTCGGTTGCATGTTGATGCCGACGACGCCGATGACGCCGCCGATGATCAACGCGCCGAGCAGAATCGTCAAAGGCAGCCGCACCCGGTCCACACTGCTCACCTGCGATGGACCTCCCGTGAAATGCACATGAGAACGTTCTCATCCAGCGGGCGCACGCCAGCTAGAACAACACCCGCACGATCGTCTCGGCGACCGCGGCGGGCTTGTTCGACCCATCGAGTTCGATGGTGTGCTTGACGGTCAGGTTGACGGTCGAGTCGTCGACCTTGGACGCGTCGACGAGTTCGGAGCGGGCACGAATGCGACCGCCGGACGGCACCGCAGCGATGAACCGCACCTTGTTCAGCCCGTAGTTGATCGCCATCTTCGCGTTCTCTAGGCGGTAGTTGTCCTTGGTCAGTGCAGGGATCATGGACAGCGTCAGGAACCCGTGCGCAATCGTTGTGCCGTAAGGGCTTTCGGTCTTCGCACGATCGGCGTCGATGTGGATCCACTGATGATCACCGGTCGCATCGGCGAAAGCGTTGATGCGCTCCTGGTCGATCTCCTGCCAGTCGCTGACACCGAGTTCCTCCCCAACGGCAGCGCCGGCATCGTCGATCGATGTGATCACCTTCATCAGAAAGCTTCCTCTCGTAGGTCCATGATCGTCAGGTCGACACCTTCGACGATCCTGCGTTCAGCGGTCAACCGCGGCAACACATTACGCGCAAAGAAGTTGGCGGCGGCGACCTTTCCGGCGTAGAACTCGCGGTCGCGATCGGAGGTTTCTCCATCGACGGCATTCAGCGCGGCTTCCGCGTGCACCAACAGCAGCCAGCCGATCAGCAGGTCACCGACCGCCAGCAGGAACGCCACCGACTCCAGACCGACACGGTAGAGCTCGCGGGCGTTCTCCTGGGCGCTCATCAGGTATCCCGTCATGGTCGCGGTCATCGCCTGCATGTCGGCGAGCGCCGTGGCCAGCAGCGCGCCGGCCATCGGTCAGTTCCGGCCTTGCGGTGTCGCTGTCCAGGAACGTCTGGATCTGCGCGACGACGTGCTGCAGTGCGACGCCCTGGTCGCGGGCGATCTTGCGGAAGAAGAAGTCCTGCGCCTGAATCGCGGTGGTGCCCTCGTAAAGCGAGTCGATCTTGGCGTCGCGGATGTACTGCTCGATCGGATAGTCCTGCAGGAAGCCCGATCCGCCCAGGGTCTGCAGTGACTCGGTCAGGCATTGGTAGGCCCGTTCGGAGCCGACCCCCTTGACGATCGGCAGCAGCAGGTCGTTGACGCGCTCGGCGAGCTTCGCGTCGGCGCCTGACACGATCGCCGCCACCGAAGGGTCCTGGTGCGCGGCGGTGAAGAGATAGAGCGCGCGCAGCCCTTCGGCGTAGGCCTTCTGCGTCATCAGCGCACGGCGCACGTCGGGGTGGTGGATGATGGTGACCCGCGGCGCGGCCTTGTCGGTCATCTGGGTCATGTCGGCGCCCTGGACCCGGGTCTTCGCATACTCCAGGGCGTTCAGGTAGCCGGTCGACAACGTCGCAATCGCCTTGGTGCCGACCATCATTCGCGCGTACTCGATGATCTTGAACATCTGGACGATGCCGTTGTGCGTGTCGCCAACAAGCCAGCCGACCGCGGGCACGCCATGCTGGCCGAACGTCAGCTCGCAGGTGGCTGAGGCCTTGAGGCCCATCTTGTGTTCGAGCCCGGTGACGAATACGCCGTTGCGGTCCCGGGGTTCGCCGGTCTCGGCATCGAAATGGTATTTCGGCACCAGGAAGAGGCTGAGCCCCTTGGTGCCCGGTCCGGCACCCTCCGGACGGGCCAACACCTGGTGCACGATGTTTTCGAAGAGGTCGTCGGTGTCGCCGTTGGTGATGAACCGCTTCACGCCGTCGATGTGCCACGTGCCGTCCGGTTGCTGGATCGCCTTCGTACGTCCGGCGCCGACATCGGAGCCGGCGTCGGGCTCGGTGAGCACCATGGTGGCGCCCCACATGCGGTCGACCGTTATCTCGGCCCAGTGCTTCTGCTCGTCGGTGCCGATGGCGTGGACGATGTCCGCGAATTTAGGGCCCGCGAGGTACATGAACGCGGCGGGCTGGGCACCGAGCACGAACTCGTTGATCGACCAGGCCACCATCGACGGCGCGGGCACACCGCCAACCTGCTCATCCAGCCCGACGCGGTACCACTCTCCCTGCTGCCAGGTCCGCAACGACTTCTTGAACGACTCGGGGATGCTCACCGTGTGCGCGGCCGGATCGAAAGTCGGCGGGTTGCGGTCGGCGTCGGCGAACGACTCGGCAACCGGGCCCTCTGCCAGTTTCGACGCCTCCTCGAGCATCTGGCGGACGGATTCGCCGTCGAGGTCACCGAACTCGCCGGTTGCCAGCGCCTTCTCCAGCTCGAGCACCTCGAAGAGGTTGAACTCGAGATCGCGCACATTGCTCTTGTAGTGGCCCATGACCAGCCCTTCCACTGACGCTGGGGCCGAGCGTAGCCCGGTTCTACCGGCCTAGGAACCGGGCTTCGCGGCGCTCGATGAACGACTGGACGCCCTCGGCGGCATCGGCGGTGCCGAACAGTTGCGTCATCTCGGGCCGCAGCCGCTCGATTGCGGCGTCATCGCCTGCGGTGCGGGCCAGATGCGCCGACGCCAGCACAGCCTTGACTCCGAGCGGGGCGGCACGGTCGGCGATGGTGTGCGCGATCTCTCGGGCCTTGGCTTGCGCCGCTGCGGGGTCGGCGGCGATCTCCTGGACCAGTCCGATGCGCCTGGCCTCCTCGGCGTCGAACTCATCTCCGGTGAGCAGCCATCTCATCGCATTGCCCCAGCCGGCCTGACGCGGCAGCCGGATGGTCGCACCGCCGAACGGATAGATCCCGCGCCGCACCTCCATCTGCGCGAATCGGGTGTTCGCGGCGGCCACTCGAATGTCGGCGGCAAGCAGCAGCTCGATGCCAAGTGTCATGCACCAGCCGTGGGCCACGGCGATGACGGGCTTGGTCCACGTCCCGTCCAGTCGCCAGGGGTCGCGCCCGTCGTCGGGGAACGGCACCTGGCCGCTCACGATGTTCGGTCCGACGTCAACCAGGTCGAGGCCGGCCGTGAAGTGGTCGCCGTGCGCGAATAGCACTCCCGCGCGCAGGGTTTCGTCGGTCTCCAACAGCGCGTACGCGCGGGACAGGTCGGCCAGGATGGCAAGGTTGAATGCGTTGCGCTTGTCGGGCCGGTTCAGGCCGATGGCCAGCACATGGCCATCGCGTTCCAAAGTGACGGTTTCGAGGGTCAGCTCCGTTGCTGTCATCAGCCGAGTCAACCGTCTTCGCTGAAATTATGCAACGGGCCATAAATTGGCTCAACGTGAGTCGAACGCAGGATCTGCGGAATAACGACAACCCACCTGGTGTTTCATGTCACATTGGACGGGATACGGGCGCATCGTTATTGCATGCGTGTCTCATCAGTTCTATGCTATTCACCATAATAAGGCTAGGAGGCACACGATGTGGGTCATCGAGATCAACTTCGCCGGCCACCAGTACACACGCCGTGTGCCTGACCCGCGTCGATCGCTGTTCCGCTTTGCGCCGCGCAGCGTGAGCTGGCGGCCGGCTGCGCTCCGGAACCAGCACGCGGCGTGAGGACGCATTAGACCGTGACGGCAACCAAGACGCGAACCAAGCGAGGTTCGACGCGAAGCAACATGCTGATCAGCGCCGCCGAGGTGATGCGCGAGCGCGGTGCCGCTGGCGTGACGATCGACGAGGTGCTCGCGCGCAGCGGCGCCCCCCGCGGTTCGGTGTACTACCACTTCCCCGAGGGCAGGAATCAGATCCTGGCCGAGGCCTTGCGGTGGGCCGGTGACACGATCGCCGAGAGCATCGACGCTGCCTCCGATCGCGGCGCGATGACGCTGGTACGCGGGTTCGCCGAATTCTGGGAGCGGACGCTCCAAGAGAGCGACTTCGGTGCGGGCTGCCCGGTGGTCGCGGCGGCGATCGGCTGCACCAACGACGAGGCGCAACTGACAGCCATCGCCAGCGATATCTTCGGGCGCTGGCGTGACGCGTTGACGCGCGCATTCGTCTCGGACGGATTCGACGCCGCCGAGGCCGAGTCGCTGGCCGTCACCTGCATCGCATCCCTGGAAGGCGCCGTGGTGTTGTGCCGGTCCATCCGCAATGCCGAGCCGTTACGCCAGGTCGCATGCCAGATGGAATTCCTCGTCAAGTCAAGGGAATTCGTGCGTCGTCACGGTCTGCCAACCGTCGACCGCTAGTCCTTGCGCCAGCGGGCGCACACGAAGTCGCCGTTGACACCCGACTCCACCAGTTTCCACTCCGTGTGTGCAGGCAGCAGGCGCCCGCCCGTCCCAAGAGTGCACGGCGCATAGCTGACGATCAGCTCGTCGATCAAACCCTTGTCCGCGAACTGTTTGGCCGCTTCGCCGCCGCCGACCACCCAGACGTCCTGGTAGCCGGCGGCCTGCACGAGCTCGGCTGCAGCTCGGTGATGTCGCCGTGAAAGGTGTGCACCGGATGGCCCGGGCGCACGACGTTCGGCCGGTGGGTCAACACCCACGTGGGCTGCTTGTACATCCACTCGCCGGGCTCGTTGGCCACGATCCACTCGTACGTGGTGGCGCCCATCACCAGCGCGCCAACCGACTCGCTGAAGGCCCGATACCCGAACGGCCCGTCGGCGTCGATGTTGCGGGATAGCAGCCAGTCGAGGCTGTTTCGGTCGTCGACGATGTAGCCGTCAATGCTGGAAGCCGTGTAATAGATGGTCGCCATCGAAAGCTAGAGTAGCCGCGGATCACGGAAAGTCGGCACATGCTGCATTGAGTGACTTCGACGCGCTCTGCGCAAATGATCCCGAGCTGGCCGAGATTCGTTCGTCGATCCGCGAGTTCCTCGCGGCGGACCGCGACGAATTCGGTTGGCAGCCCGCGGTGGACTGCTGGCTGGCGAAATGGGACCCCGACTTCTCCGCCCGGCTGGCCGACGCCGGGTTCCTCGGCCTCACCATCCCGACCGAGTACGGCGGCCACGGACTCGGCCACCTACATCGCTATGTGGTGACCGAGGAATTGCTGGCCCGCGGCGCTCCCGTCGCCGCGCACTGGATCGCCGACCGCCAGGTCGCGCCGGGCCTGCTCGCGTACGGCAGCGAAGAACAGAAGCGACGTCTCCTGCCCCGCATCGTCGCGGGCAGGCTGTACTCCGCGATCGGGATGAGCGAGCACGGGGCGGGGTCCGATCTCGCCGCGGTCAAGACGCGCGCGGTGGCGAGCGACGGCGGCTGGGTGCTGAACGGGACCAAGGTATGGACCAGCGGCGCCCACGTCGCACACCAAATCGTCGTGCTGGCCCGGACCAGCCCGCCCGACCCGCAGCACCGCCATGCCGGCTTCAGCCAGTTCATCGTGCCGACCGACTCGGCGGGCATCACGATCAGCCCGATCCGGCTCATGAACGGCGAACACCACTTCAACGAGGTCACGTTCGACGACGTCTTCGTCGCCGACGGCGACGTGTTGGGAGAAATAGGCGACGGCTGGCATCAGGTCACCGCCGAACTGGGCTTCGAACGCAGTGGGCCAGAACGGATTCTGTCCACCGCGACGCTGATCTTCGCGGCCATCCGGGCACTCGCCGCACAGGACGTCGACGACCGGACGGCCGCCGAAGTGGGCGACCTGATGGCGCGGATGATCTCGCTGCGCCAGCTTTCGGTGTCGGTGGCCCGCACCCTTTCGGAAGGCCGGGACGCCGCCGGCCGGGCCGCGCTCGTCAAGGATCTCGGCACCCGATTCGAGCAGGACTCCGTGGAACTGGTCGCCGACCTGATCGACGGCGTCGACCCACGGTCGTCGCACGCCCAACTGCTGCACGGCCTGCTGGCCACCGCCCGGCTGCATTCACCGTTGTTCACCCTGCGCGGCGGCACCAACGAGGTGCTGCGCGGCGTGGTCGCCAAGGGCATGGGGGCGCGGTGAACGAGCTGGCCCAACTCGTCGACGACATCGGCCGCCGGTCGTTCGACGCGCGCCTCGGTCACCGCGGGATACCGGAGGAGTTCGACGATGCGCTGTGGCGCAATCTCGAGGAGACCGGGCTGAGCCGCCTGACCAGCAGTCAAGATGCCGGACCCGGCGAGGCCGCGATCGTGCTGTCCGGCCTGGCCCGCCACGCAGGCGCCGTCCCGATAGCCGAGACGGATCTGCTCGCGGGCTGGCTCGCGGTCCGGGCCGGGGTCGGCGTGCCCGGGGACGGGCCGCTGACCATCGCGATCGCCGACGCAGAAGCCGTCGACGGCACCATCAACGGAACGGCGACCAATGTGCCGTGGCCGCGCTCGGCCGCTGTCGTGCTGGCCGCCCGCACCGCCGACGCGCTTCACGTCGCGGTCGTCGACGGCGGGGAGTCGACGGTCAGCCACAACCTGGCCGGTGAACCCCGCGGGTCGTTCGCATTCGAGCTACCCGCCGAACGGTTCGCCGCGGTCGGGCTTGATGTCGGCGAGGAACTCGTCCGCCGCGGCGCATGGGCGCGCTGCATGCAGACCGTCGCTGCATTGGACGTTGCGGCGGAACTGACCGTGGCCCATACCCGCGAGCGGGAGCAGTTCGGCAGACCACTGAGCGCCTTCCAGGCCGTGCAGCACTCGTTGGCAGCGATGGCCGGCGAGATCGAGCGGGCTCGCGCCACAACGACTTTGGCAATTGCCGCCGCTTCGGATTACGGGTTCGACAGTGCCAGCACCGACCACGCGGTGACGGTGGCCAAGGTCGCGGTGGGCCGCGCGGTCGGACCGGTCACCACCATCGCGCATCAGCTGCACGGCGCCATCGGCGTGACGGCCGAGCACCAGCTGTGGCTGGCCACCATGAGGGCCCGAAGCTGGGTCGACGAATTCGGCAGCACCGCCCATTACGCACGGCGGCTCGGCCGCACCATCCTGGCGGCCGACGATCCGTGGGACGTCGTCGTCAGCTGTCCAGCACCTGGTTGACGCGAGCCTCGACGTCGCCGAGCCCGGTGAGATCGATGCCGAACCGATCGGTCAGCGCATCGAGCACCTGGGCTGCGGTGTCGAAGCGAATTCGCTCGCTCTGCCCCTTGCTGTGGATGGCCAGGTTGCGTCCGCGCAGGTTCCAGCGCGCATCGTCGGTGACGAGCGCAGCGGTAAGCCCGTTGACGAAGTGCTGCTCCGGATACGTTGAGACATACCAGCTTCCGACCCGCCGGTCGATCATCGGGAACGGCCGGGTGGAGAACATGTAGAGCGGTTCCCACTTGTCACGAACCTCTGCCTCCAGCATGTAGCCGTCGCCGTGCTCGACGATCCGGTACGGCTCGTGGCGGGTCTGTTGCACGATGCCTGTCTCGAACCGGATCGGCGACGACAGGGTCTGGCCGCCGAAGCCGACGTCGACCAGATGTCGGCCGTCGACACCGGGCACCGTCACCGCGAGCACCTGATGTGTCTGGGCGGGCAACTCGCCGCTGGTGTTCATCCAGACCACACGGCCACCGAGAATGTCGACGCCGAAACCCAACTGCGACAGCACATGTGCCATCACTCCGTTGTGCTCGAAGCAGTAGCCACCGCGGCGCTTGCCGACCAGCTTGCCGAACAGCGCATCAGGCTCAAGGTCGATAACGGGGATACCCATCAGCGGGTCGAGGTTCTCGAACGGGATGGAGCGGTTGTGCGCGGCCACCACTGCGGTGAGCGTGTCCAGCGTCGGCTCGGTCGGGCCGGTGTAGGAGACGCGGCTGAAATAGTCGGCGAGCGTAGGTTCCACGTCACCGAGTGTTGCGTACCTAGGGCTTGCCGCGCGACGGGGTCTGTCCGGCATCTCCATGCCGCAGCGGTGGGCTGGGCTGGGCTGCGGTCGCTTCGGACACCGCGGACCCGCCCCGCGCACCGGATACCCGTGGTGTGTTCGCCGGATCGCCCGGGGACGGCTGCGCGCCCTGATGGATTTCCTTCGAGCGCGCGTGCAGGACTTCCAGCACCGGGATGCGGTTACCGTGCTCGGTCTCATGGTCGAAAAGGGTCTTCAGCTGGCCGTCATCGAGCGATCGGACCCGATGCCGCAGTTCGGTGAGCGGCAGTTGGTCGTAGTCCGGGATTGGCAGTTCGTCGCTGTGAGCCATACCTATCGGTTGCCCACGACCGACCCGTCGAAAACTCACCACCGAGTGTGTCGACAGTTACTGGCGTGCCGTCGCGACGACCATGGGCAGCTCGACCACCGTCACCCCGTCGGTGACGTGCTGCCGCGCTTCGCTGACGAACTGGCTTTCCATCGCCGACCTCGCCTTGTCGGGGGCCTGCTCGATGAACGTGGCCATCGGCGTCAGGCCGATGTACTGCCACAGGAACTCGGCGGGCTCGGGCAGCCGCAGCGTGGTCGTCAACAGGGTCGACGCCACGTCCCGCAGCCCGGCCTCGCGGAGAAGACCTGCGACGTCGTCGGGGTCGTGCATGGAGAAGACCGCGCTGACGAAGCCACCCAGATCGGGGCTGATGTGCTCGACGATGGCCCGCTCGAGCGTCTCGAAGAACGCTGGTATCGGGCCCGGGGTGTTGACCGCCAACCGGCCCGACGGCGCCAGCACCCTGCGCATCTCGGCGACTGCGGCCGCCTTGTTCTCCATGAACATCAGTCCCATTTGGCACAGCACGACGTCGACCGAGGCGTCGTGTATCGGGAGCGCGGCGGCATCGGATATCTGCCAGTCAACGCTCGCGCCGCCCGGCATTGGAACCGACCTGGCGACCTCGATCATGTCGGGTGCGATGTCGATTCCGGTGACCGTCCCGGTGCTGCCGACTCGCTCGGCGGCAGCGCGGGTGACGTGGCCGGTGCCGCATGCGACGTCGAGGACGTCCTCACCCGGCTGAAGGTTGGCCACGCGCAACAGGTCCTTCGACACGGGGGTGGCGATGCGGGGCACGAAATCGCGCTGATAGTTCTCGGCTGCGGTTCCAGTGAAGTGGCGGTATGAGACGGAAGACATGCCTGGCACGGTAGGAGGTCGCCGGCGGATCGGGCATCGGCCAAACGACCCATTTGCTTGAAATGGGTCCAATGACTCACACCAGATGATGCTCGTAGGCGTATGCGGTCGCTGCCGTCCGGTTCGCCACGCCGAGCTTGGCGTAGATGTGTCTCGACATGACGCGCGACGGTGTGCGGGCTGACGACGAGACGCTCGGCGATCTCCCGATTGGTCCGGCCCGCCGCCAGATGCGCCAGCACCTCGAGCTCGCGGGTCGACAGTGCGGTCGACACGTCGCGTCGACCTCCGTCGTCGGCGAGCCCGGCCGTCAACCGGTCCACGCGGTCAATGTCGGGTGCGGCGCCTAGCTCCTCGAAAAGCACTCTGGCCGTGCTCGAATTCCAACTCGGCGCCAATACGGTCGCCAAGGGCGCTACACGCCAGCCCCAGCAGCACCGCGGTGCGTGCGACGTCATACGGCATGTGCGCAGCACGCCAGGCGCTCGCCGCGGCCCTCAACGCCTGTCAGGGCGCCCGGCACATCTCCCGTCGCCATCAGCACTGACCCTGTCGCCTGGTCAGCCATTGCCGTGAGAAGCTCGGAGCCGGACCGCTTCGCGATCGACGACAACTCGTCGGACGCCTCCCTCGCTGCGGTGATATCGCCTGCGGCTCGGTGGATTTCGACCGCAGCACACAGCAGCGCAGGCGCGGTCCGGGCCGGCCTCCGTCATGGCCCGCCGGATCGTCGCGCCTGCGGCCGTACCGTCACCCCTGGCGAGCTCCAGCAGCGCCACGCCAGGTACCGGGTCGTAGCCATGCCGACCGGCGTCGCGGTAGCGCTGCTCGGCAGCGTCGAAATCCCCTTGCAGACGGTTCATTTCACCTTGCTGATAGTGCGCGAGGCCGAGCGCAGGGTGTGGCGGATCGGCGAGCCGCGCGCATGCCTGCTGTGCGGTCTCGATCGCACCGGACCAATCGCCTTCCGCCTGCTGCAACTGCGATCTGTGCACAAGACACTGGCCGCGGAACGGCACGAGGCCTGGTTGGGCATCGCACCAACCGCTAAGCGCATCGGTCCATTCAGCCGCGCGACGCAGATCGAAGAGGGCCACGCACTCGAGAATCACCGCGCAGTAGGCGATCCCCGTCGCGATCGGATTGAGGTCGCCGGCCGTCACCGCCAACATGACCTCGTCGAGCTTGGCGACGCCCGCGTCCGGTTCGCCCAGCGCGATCAGCGCCTGCCCGTGGCACAGCGTTCCGAACGCACGCAGATCGGCGTCGTCGAACCGGTCGCCGATCTCGGCGGCGCGAGCACTCAACTCCCTGGCGCGCCGAGGGTCGCCCGATTCCAGCGCGGCCAGACCCGCGGGATGAGCAGGTAGCCCGAGGCCCGGCACTCGACTCCGGCCTGTTCGATCAACGACTCGCTACGCGCGAACCAGCCGTTGGCCCGCGCGGGCTGACCGCCAGCCATCAGGAGAAAGCCCAGCCAGAACGCGTAGCGGGCGGCCTCGGCCGGTTGACCGCAGGCGACAGCCGCGCGCTGTGCGGTCTCCCAGTGCGTGATGCACTCGTCATCCGCACCGAGCAGAAATGCCCGAATCGCGGCCTTCTCGCAATCCGACGCGTCGGCCGACGACGTCATGCGCTCCAGTGTCAGGTGCCCGTCCACTTCGGCGGACGCTTTTCGGCGAAGGCCACCGCGCCTTCCTTGGCGTCCTTCGACATGAAGACCGGGGCCAGGATCTCGGTCTGCTTGCGCCACATCTCCTCGGGGGACCAGCCGCGCGACTCGACGATGATCTTCTTGGTCGCCGCGACGGCGAGCGGACCGTTCGCCGTGATCTTCTCGGCGAGTGCGATTGCGGCGTCGAGTGCACCGCCCGGCTCGGCCAGCACGCTGACCAGCCCCAGCTCGTGTGCCCGCTCTGCCGGGAGGTTGTCACCCGTCAGTGCCAACTCCATCGCGATCGCGTAGGGGATGCGCTGCGGCAGCCGCAGCAGTCCACCGCCGCCCGCGACCAGGCCGCGTTTGGTTTCCGGAATGCCGAACGCCGAGTCCTTCGACGCCACGATCAGGTCGGTCGCCAGCGCCAGCTCGGTACCGCCGGCCAGCGCGAATCCCTCGACGGCTGCGATCAACGGCTTGGCGGGCGGACGTTCGGTGAAGCCCATGCCGCGGCCCTCGACCACGACGTTCTCGCCGCGGGCGAACGCCTTGAGGTCCATGCCTGCGCAGAACGACCCGCCCGCGCCGGTCAGGATGCCGACCGACAGGTCCGTCGTCGTCGTCGAGGCGGTCCATGGCGTCGGCCAAGCCCCTGCTGACTGCGGCGTTGACCGCGTTCTTGGCCTTGGGCCGGTTGATGGTGATGATCAGGATTCGGTCGCGCTGTTCGACCAGGACGACTTCTTCGGTGTTGGCTTCTTCGCTCACGTCGGAGATGCTAGCGACCAGTGGTAACCAGGTTCCGGGGACTGGGTACTATGGAAAACTAGAACACGTTCTAATTCGACAGGGGGCCCCATGGCCACGACCGATATCGAGCCGTCGGAACTCACCAAGTGGGATCCGGGCCTGACCGAGCGCGTGATGGGGTTGGCCCGCCCGTTCCTGAAGCGGTACTTCCGCTCGGAGGTGCGCGGGCTGGAGAACATGCCGCCCGGCGGCGCGCTGCTGGTGTCCAACCACTCCGGCGGCATGTTGCCGATGGACGTGCCGATCCTCGCCGTCGGACTTCTACGCCAAGTACGGCTACGGCCGGCCGCTGTACACGCTGAGCCACGACATGCTCTCGGTCGGACCGACCGGCGACTTCTTCAAGAAGATCGGCTACATCAGCGCCAACCACGAGAACGCCGACGACGCGCTGCGGTCCGGCGGCCTCGTCGTCGTGTTCCCCGGCGGGGACTACGACGTCTACCGGCCGACGCTTTCGGAGAACAAGATCGACTTCGGTGGCCGCACCGGTTACGTGAAGGCCGCCATCAATGCCGGGGTGCCGATCGTGCCCACGGTCGGGATCGGCGGCCAGGAGACCCAGCTGTATCTGACGCGCGGCACCTGGCTGGCCAAGCGGCTCGGGCCGATCGCACGCCTGGCCCGGACCAAGATCGTGCCGATCTCGTTCGGCTTCCCATTCGGGCTCAGCCTGGTGATTCCGCCCAACATCCCGCTGCCCGCCAAGATCGTGATGCAGGTGCTGCCGCCCGATCGACATCGCCGCCGAGTTCGGCGAGGACCCGGATATCGACGAGGTCGACGCCCACGTCCGGCACGTCATGCAGCGGGCGCTCGACGAACTGGCCGCCGAACGCCGCCTGCCGGTCCTGGGCTGAACCGCGACATGGCGCTGCTGGACCGGCTGAACGACACACTGGGCCTCGTTGCCACCATGCAGCGGGCGGGGCTGATCGCGCCGCTGCGGCCCGACAAATACCTGCGGATCGCCGCCGCCATGCAGCGCGAGAACATCTCTGCCATCTCGGGATTCGCCTCCGCTGCGCAACGCTGTCCGGATCGGGCCGGCCTCATCGACGAGCTGGGCACCCTGACCTGGCGCGAGATCGACCAGCGGTGCGACGCGTTCGCGGCGGCCCTGCAGGCTCTCCCAGGCGGTCAGCCGAGGGTGATCGGAATCATGTGCCGCAATCACCGCGGATTCATCGAGGCCGTCGTGGCGGCCAACCGCATCGGCTCGGACCTGTTGCTGCTCAACACCTCGTTCGCCGGACCGGCCCTTGCGGAAGTGGTCGCCCGTGAAGGGGCGGACACCGTCGTCTACGACGAGGAGTTCACCGAGATAGTCGACCGGGCGCTGGCCGAAAACCCCGGCGCGACGAAGATCGTCGCCTGGACCGACGACCCGTCGGCTCACGGGGATTCGCCCACCGTCGAGAAGATGGTCGCCACGCATGCGGGTCGCGAACCGAAGCGTGCCGCAGAACGGCCCCGCACGATTCTGCTGACCTCCGGTACCACCGGAAGCCCCAAGGGCGCCAAGCTGACAGGCGGTGACCCCAGCGCGCTGAAGGCGATCCTCGACCGCACTCCGTGGCACACCGAGGAGGCAATCGTCATCGCCGCGCCGATGTTTCACGCGTGGGGCTTTTCCCAGCTGATCTTCGCCGCGACGATGGCGTGCACGATCGTGACGCGGCGCAAGTTCGACCCGGAAGCGACGCTGGAGTTGGTCGACAGGCACCGCGCCACCGGCCTGGCCGTGGTGCCGGTCATGTTCGACCGGATTATGGAACTGCCCGAAGGGGTACGTACCCGCTACAGCGGACGATCTTTGCGGTTCGCCGCCGCCTCGGGGTCGCGGATGCGGCCGGACGTGGTGACGGCCTTCATGGACCAGTTCGGTGATGTCATCTACAACAACTACAACGCCACGGAGGCAGGATTGATCGCCTCGGCCACACCCGAAGACCTCCGCGCAGCTCCCGACACCGCGGGTAAGCCTGCGCCGGGGACCGAGATCCGCGTGCTGGACGCAGAATTCCGCGAGGTCCCCACCGGCGAGGTCGGCCAAATCTATTGCCGCAGCGGCACGCTGTTCGAGGGATACACCTCGGGCAAGACGAAGGATTTCCACGAAGGCTTCATGGCCTCGGGCGACATGGGCTACCTCGACGAGAACGGCAGGCTGTTCGTCGTCGGCCGCGACGACGAGATGATCGTCTCCGGCGGCGAGAACGTCTACCCGATCGAGGTCGAGAAGACACTGGCCGGCCATCTCCGACGTGGCGGAAGCCGCGGTGATCGGGGTGGACGACGAACAGTACGGTCAGCGGCTGGCGGGGTTCGTGGTGTTGAACGACGGCGCAGGCGCAACACCCGACACGTTGAAACAGCATGTGCGGGAGAGCCTGGCGAATTACAAAGTGCCGCGGCAGATTACCGTTCTCGATGAGCTTCCGCGCAGCATCACCGGCAAGATCGTGCGCAAAGACCTGCAGGCACTGGTCGACAATGGGTAAGCGCAGGCCACTGCTCCGCGCAGGCGTGGAGCTTGCCAACGCCGCCAACGGTGTGCGCCCGTTCGGCCGCGACGGATACCCCACCGTCCCTGCGTTCTTCCTGGGCTGGCCGACCACCGAGATGGCGCCGCTGTACATGGCCGGCTCGATGCTCGGTGCGGTCTGGCGGTGGTTGCGTGGCGACTACGCAACCCGTGGCGGTCGAATCGCCTTGCTGCTCAAGGTGATCACCTGGGGATTGCTGTACCTCATCCATCGCCGCAATGTGGCGTCGGAGCCGTACTTCGACAAGCCGCTGCGGGAGACCCTCGGCGACGACTACGAGGCCGTCGCCGCAGAGTCGCAGCCGATCGGGCGCCGACGCCTGAGTCGGGTGTTTCCGAACGAGTTCCTCCGTCGCCGGTATGTGGAGAAGGCCGACATCGTCCGGTACGGCCCGCATCCCCGCGTCAACTTCGCCGACATCTGGCACCGACGCGACCTGCCGCGGGACGGCAAAGCCCCGGTGCTGCTGCAGGTTCCCGGCGGCGCGTGGTCGATCGGCATGCGCCGTCCACAGGCCTATCCGATGATGAGCCGCTTCGCCGAACGCGGATGGGTCTGCGTCTCCATCGACTACCGGGTGAGCCCCGCAGCACACGTGGCCCGACCACATCGTCGACGTCAAGCGCGCGCTGGCCTGGATCAAGGAGCACATCGCCGAATACGGCGGCGACCCCGACTTCGTCGCGATCACCGGTGGCTCGGCAGGCGGCCATCTGTGCGCGCTGGCCGCGCTGACGCCCGACGACCCGCAGTATCAGCCCGGTTTCGAAGACGCCGACACCTCGGTCGTGGCGGCCGTTCCGATCTACGGCCGCTACGACTGGTTCTCCACGAAGGGACCCGGCCGCTGGGAGTTCGTGCTGATCCTGCTGCAGAGGCTGGTCGTCAAGAAGCGTTTGACGAAGCACCTGCAGGTCTACCGCGATGCCTCACCGATCACCCGGGTGCGGCCCGACGCGCCGCCGTTCTTCGTTCTGCACGGGGTCGACGACTCACTGATTCCCGTGCCCGAGGCGCGGGAATTCGTCGCGGCGCTGAAGAATGTCTCGAAGGAAACCGTCGTCTACTCCGAGATCCCGCACGCGCAGCACGCATTCGACTTCTTCGGGTCACCGCGCGGCTACTACACCGCGCATGCGGTCGAGAAGTTCCTCTCCTGGGTGCACGCACCCGAGACGAGAAGTAGCTACTGCGCCATCGCCTTCTCGACCACCGTCAGCTCCTCGGAAAGCCCCGCAGCACGGCGGATTTCGACGAACGCATCGATCATCGCGTCCGTCAGCTCGTGTGGGTCCTCGAGCGTGGCGCCGTCGGACAGCACCGAGATGTTCAGCTGGTCGACGTAACTCCACACCGTGATGTTCAGACCGCTGCCGGTGGTCAGCGGGCCGACGGAGTAGATCTCGGTCACCAGCGCGCCGCCGACACGGCCGTACTCGCGAGGGCCCGGCACGTTCGAGATCGGAATGTTGAGCACCTTGTTCTGGCCATCCTTGTCGGCGAGCCAGTGAAACAGCCGCTCGGCGGGGGCGGGCGGAAAGTAGGCCGCCCAGCGACTCACGAGTTCCGGCCCCATGAGGTGGTGAGTCTCCTTGGCGTCGACCGCGGCGTCGTGGGTGGCCTGCACCCGCTCCAGCGGATCGTCGAGCTCGATCGGCACGACCATCATCACGCCGGTGAAGTAGTTGCCGGAGATTCGGTCTTTGGAGAAGTCGAAACTCACTGGGACAGAGGCCAACAGCGGGTGGTCGGCGTGACCGTCATATTTCAGGGACAGCACGCGCAGCGCCCCTGCCGAGACCGCGAGCACCATGTCGTTGATCGTCACGCCGAGGTGCTTTGCCGTCTCCTTCACGTCGGCAAGGGCCAGCGTGGCGGTGGCGAACTTGCGCGTCGCATCGACGCGGTGGTTCATGAACGACGGTGGCGGAGTGAACGGACGGGTCAGCTCGGGGGAGAACTTCTTCGAACTCTTGCGAACCCGGTTGATGCCCTGGGCGGTGTAGCGCATGACGCCCGGTAGCCGAGCGATATGCCGCATGTGGTCGGCGAACGCGGTGCGGACCAGCTCCGAGCTGCTCGGCGCGGGATCGGTTGCGTACGAGCCACGTTCGGTCTGCGGCCCCCGCTGCAGGTCCATCCCACGCGCGAGCAGGTTCGCCGACGCGACGCCGTCTGCGAGCGCGTGGTGGATCTTTCCCAGCACCGCGATGCGGCCGTTGGCCAAGCCCTCGATGAAGTACATCTCCCACAGTGGCTTTCCGCGGTCCAGTGGCGTGCTCGCGATCCTGCCGACCGCTTCATCCAACTGGCGGCGGCCGCCTGGGCCGTCAACCCGGTAGGGACGGACGTGATAGTCGAGGTCGACCTCGCAGTTCTCCCGCCACATCGGGTGGTGCAACTTCAGCGGGACGTCGACGAGCTGGTACCGGAATGGATCGAGACTGTGCAGTCGGCCGCGGATGACCTCGCGGAACTCCCGCACGCCGAATTTTCGGCCACTGAGATCGTCGAGCTCGATCACCGCCAGCTTGAGCGTATGCATGTGCACGGCCGGCGTCTCGGAGTACAGCAGGACTGCGTCCCAGCCGCTGAGCCTTTTCACCCGTGATACCTCCTGCCGGAGGCGTCTATATAACCTCTTTGGCCTTCATCAGCGACCGGTTTCGGTGAATATGGTTGAGGAACAACCCGATTGCCGTCGCCACCGAACCCGTGCGGGCACCGTCGGTCATGTCGAACCCATGGCCGGCGCCGGGCAGCTCGATGTAGCTCACCACTGTGCGGGACACGGCACGCAGCCGCTCGACGAAGCTACGGGCCTGCGCCACCGGGATGACCGAGTCGCCACTGCCGTGGATGACAAGAAATGGCGGGGCGTCGGCGTGTATCTGGGCGATCGGCGAGGCCTTGCGGAAGATCTCCGGGTGACGGTCGATCTTGCGCTTGACCACCACGCGCTCCAGGAAGTCGACGAAACGGTCGCGTTCGGGGGTGGAGCGGTCCTCCCAGTCGTAGCGGCCGTAGATGCCGACGACGGCATCAACGCGAGGTGTCGGAGCCCTCGGGCAGATCGGCCTGCATCTCGGGGTCGTTAGGCGTCAGACCCGCCAGCGCCGAAAGGTGGCCACCTGCCGAACAACCCGCTATCGCAACGAAATTGCGGTCGCCACCGAACCGGTCGACGTTGGCGCGCGCCCATGCGATCGCGGTCTTCACATCGGTGATGTGTGCAGGCCAGCGATTGTGCGGCGACACCCGGTAGTTCACCGACAGGCATACCCAGCCCTGCTGGGCCAGGTGCGACATCAGCGCATAGCCCTGCAGCTGCCGTCCGCCATGGATCCACGCTCCGCCGGGCACGAAGATCATCACCGGCGCAGGCTCGACGGGCAGTTCCTTGGGGCGCCACACATCCAGCAACTGCGACGGGTGGTCGCCGTAGCGAACCGAGGCGCGGTGCAGGCTGCGGCGGTGCTGCCGCATCTTCAACACCGGCGCGTACCGCTCCGGCACGGGCCAGTCGATCGCAAGGTCGGCCGCGGACACGGTGCCCCGCAGCGCGGCATCGATCACGGCGTTGGTCGACTCGAGGTCCCGCTTGCGCTTGTCCGCCTGGTCGGAGGTATCCCGCGGCCGTGCGCTATTTGAGAAGAAGTCCGGTACGTGCTTGTATCCCCAGATGCCCATCGCGGTCGCAGCACCAAGGGGCTCAAGGCGTTTCCCGATAACGGGCAGTGACGCAGAGGCGACACTCATCGCCAACAGATAGTCCGTTGGTCCGGCGCGGAGAAACCAGCGGGCGCGTTTCCGTAAAGCGGGCGCGGAGTAGCGGCCGTCCGGCCTAACCGTCATTGCCCGAATGTACCCCGCTACGCCCGCGCGAAACGACAACATTCCGAGGTTGTCTACTAATTGCACGTTAGAGACCTGAATGTGATCTGGATCACAAAGTCCGGCCTGCCAGAATGCGGGTTAACTTTCCTCCTGACACCCGTCAACGGCAAAGGACTTCCAACGTGAGCAAGTCAGCACTGGCCATCACCGACGAACACCAGGACCTCGCCGACGCGGCCATCGGCCAATTGGCGCGGTTGTCGACGCGGGCGAGTGCGCGCGCGACACTCGAGGGCGGTTCCTCTCACCCGGAAGACGTGTGGAAGGCCGCCGCGGAACTCGGTTGGTTGGGGCTTGCCATCGCCGAGGAGCACGGCGGTTCTGGGTTCGGACTGGCGGAACTGGCGATCGTGCTCGAGGCCCAAGGCCGAGAGTTGAGCCCTGGACCGTTCCTGCCCACGGTGGCCGCGTCGGTGGTGATCGACCGGTGTGCGCCCGATTCGGTTCGTGCCCAACTACTTCCCGGGCTGGCCGACGGTACGACGGTCGGTGCACTCGGATTGTCAAGCAGTGTGGTCGTCGGTCCCGATCTGGTCGTCACCGGTGAAAGCACCGCGGTACTCGGGGCGCCCGACGCCGATGTCCTGGTGCTCATCGCAGGAGACGACGTGGTCATCGTGGACGCGGCGGCAGAAGGCGTCGCAGTGACCGCACTGGAATCCCTTGACACCTCGCGCTCTGTCGGGTCGGTGGCATTGCGCGGCGTGACAGTGACCGACGACCGGGTCCTGCGCGGGTGCCGCGCGACGTGCGCGCACCGTCTTCCGGATCCTGGCGTCGGCGGAAGCGGTCGGTGTGGCGTGGGCGAGCCTCGAGATGGCCGTGGAATACGCCAAGGTTCGCGAGCAGTTCGGCAGGACCATCGGCACGTTCCAGGCCGTCAAACACCACGCCGCCAACATGCTCGTCGACGCCGAACAGACCACCGCCGCGACCTGGGACGCGGCGCGCGCCGACGATCTGGACAGCGCATGGTTCGCCGCCGCGGTCGCGGCGTCACACGCCATCCGAGCCCAGGTCTTCACCGCGCAGAACAACATTCAGCTGCACGGCGGTATCGGCTTCACCTGGGAGCACGACGCACATCTGTACCTTCGCCGGGCCCGCACCCTCGCCGCACTGATGGGCGACGGCGCCGACCCGCTGTTGGACGTCGTCGAAGGCCTGCGCAGCGGCCAGGCCCACGGTGCCTCATTCACGCTGCCTGCAGAGGCCGACGAGTACCGAAGGCAGGCGCGCGAGGCCATCGACAAGGTGCGGTCGCTGCCCGAGGACAAGCAGCGCGACTTCCTCGTCGACTCCGGGATATCTCGTCCCGCACTGGCCCAAGCCGTGGGGCCGGGCGGCCGACGTGCTCGAGCAGCTGGTCATCGAGGAGGAGTTCGCCGACGTCGAACGGGCGGACATGGGCATCACCGGTTGGGTGGCACTGACCATCGCCCAGGCAGGCACCGACGATCAGCGTGAGCGGTGGGTCGAACCCGTGCTGCGCGGTGAGGTGATGTGGTGCCAGCTGTTCTCCGAGCCCGGTGCGGGCTCCGACGCCGCCGCGGTGCGCACGGCGGCCAAGAAGGTGGACGGTGGTTGGCAAGTCACCGGGCAGAAGGTATGGACCAGCCTTGCCCAGCACTGTCAGTGGGGTCTGGCTACAGTGCGCACCGACCCCGACGCCGCCAAGCACGCGGGCGTCACGATGATGGCGATCGACATGAAAGCCCCTGGCGTGAAGGTCAATCCGCTACGCGGGATCACCGGCGACGCCCACTTCAACGAGGTGTTCTTCGACGATGTCTTCGTTCCGGACGAGGACGTGGTCGGCGACGTGAACAAGGGCTGGTTGGTGGCGAGGGCCACGCTCGGCAACGAGCGCATCTCGATCGGTGGCGGTTCCGGCGGCCAGACCGGTTTTGACACCGACGACCTCGTCAAGCTGCTCGACAGCGTTCCCGCCGATGTGGCGGGCAACTACGTCCGGCGGGCGGGTGAGGTGATCGCCGAAATCCACACACTGCGGCTGCTGAACCTGCGCCGGGCCAGCCGTGCCATCGCGGGCGCGGAGCCGGGGCCCGAGGGCAACGTGACCAAACTGCTGGTGGCCGAATCCGGCCAGCACCTAACGGAATTGGGAATCGCGTTGGCGGGGACAGCGGCCGTCGTCGGCGCGAACCAGAAGCTGATCCGCAGTTACATGGGCAGCCGGGCGATGACGATCGCCGGCGGCACGTCGGAGATCACCCGCAACACCATCGCCGAGCGCATCCTCGGCCTGCCGCGCGACCCCCTGCTGAAGTAGCCGGTCAGCGGAGGGCGGCGCGGCCCCTGATCCGTCCCACCAACACCAGCGCGAGCAGCGTCACGAGCAGCAGGATCGTCGTGCACGCCGCGGCCTGGAACGCCTGGCCGCGATCTGTCAGCGCGAAAATGGTCACCGGCAGCGTTTTCCATGTCGCCGGGTAGACCATCACCGTCGCGCCGAGTTCACCCATCGACAACGCGACCGCCAAGCCGGCAGCGGCGCCAAGTGCTGGCAGCAGCAGCGGCAACGTGACCCGGCCCAGTACCCGAACCGGCCCCGCACCAAGGGATTCCGCCGCCTGCCGGTAGGCGGGATCGAGACGGTCAAGCGCCGCCGACACCGCACTGAACGCGAACGCGAGGACCAGCACGGAGTGCGCAAGGATGACGATCCACCTGGTGCCGCCCAACAGCAGCGGCCGGGAGTTGAATGCGATCAAGAGGCCGAGCCCGATCGCCACCGACGGCACCGCGATCGGCAGGTGGAATATCGCGTCGATGACGCGACTCAACCATCGCGGCGTCTCCTTTGCGGCGAGCGCGGCCCAGGTGCCGAGCACCAGCGCGACGGCGCCCGCGATGAACGCCGTCTGCAGGCTCACCGACAGGCTGGCCAGGTTCTCACCGGACAACGCGTCGCCGAAGTGGCCGAATCCCAGGTTCGACGGCAGCGCCTCGGTCCACGACCCCGCCAGACCGGCGATCACCACCGTCGCCAGCGGCGCGATGAACACCACCAGCACCACCACGGCGAAGCCGAGGAGAACCGCGAGCCTACTTCGCCTGCTCCACAACAACATCGGCCTCCCCCTTCCCTCGACCGCTCATCAACCGCGCGAAGATCATCCGGTAAGCCGTGTACAAGGCAAGCGAGAGTGCGATCTGCACGGTGGCGATCACGGCCGCGCCGGGCAGGTCGAACGTCACGATGCCGCGGGTGTAGATCAGCACCGGCAGTGTGATGACGCCCTTGGCGCCGGTGAACAGCACGATCCCGAATTCGTTGAGCGTCAACAGCAATACCAGGCTGCCCCCGGCCATCAGCGCGGGCCACGCCTCTGGCATCACGACCGAGCGAAGCACCCGCAGCGGCGATGCGCCGAGACTGGCCGCGACGTCGAGCTGGGCGCGCGGCAGCACCGCGAAGGACGCCAGCAGGGGCCGCACCACGAACGGGGTGAAGAACGTGATCTCCGCAGCGATGACGCCTGCGGGCGTGTAGAGGAAGTTCAGCGCCGGCGACGTGCTCCCCGTCAAGCCCGCGAGTGCGGCGTTCACCGCTCCCGCGGTGCCGTACAGGAAGGTGAACGCCAGCGTGATGAGAAACGACGGCAGGGCGAGCACCGTGTCGATCAGCCGGCCCACCACCCTTGATCCCGGGAACGGGACGAACGCGAGCACGATCGCCAGGAACGTACCCAACACCAGGCAGCCCGCGGTGGAGGTGGCCGCGATCGCGACCGTGCGCCACAGCGCCTCGCGGAACATCTCCGACGCCAGCACGGTCGACCAGGTGCCCCAGCCACGTTGGGTATCACCGACTTTGGTGGACTCCAGGCACACCCGGATCAGAGGGTAGAGGGCGGCGATCAGCACGAAGGCGAGCGGCGGGATCGCCCACAACGAGGCCAGTGAGCGCTTCGGGGCCGGCGTTTCCGGCGCATCCTTCTCTGGTGCAGGCTGCTCGAGCAGTGCCGTCATGCGGTGGCCTGGACGAGCACACCGGCGGGTTCGGGCAACCGGACACCGACCTCGGTGCCGATATCGATCTGCGCATTGCCCGGTACGTCGATGTCGACCAGCTGGTCAGGTAGTCCGCCGACCGACAGCACCAGTCGGGTGTGCGCACCGCGCCAGACCGCTGCGTTCACGGTGGCCCGCAGCGCATCGCGGTCGCCGAGCGACACGATCTTCATGGCATGCGGCCGGATGCACAGCAGCGCCTTTGATTCCGGCGCCCAGTCGATCTTCCCCACAGAGGGCTGAGGCGCCTCTGCGCTGACCGTCTTGTGCGCGATGGTCACCAACGCCGATGTGCCGATGACGCGGCCCACCGTGCACGGGATCAGGTTCGCACCGCCGAGGAACGCTGCGGTGAAACTGGTCGGCGGGCGCTTCCACAGGTTCTCGGCACTGTCGACATCCATCAGCCTGGCGTCGTTCATCACCACGATCCGGTCGGCCAGCGCGAGCGCCTCGGCCTGGTCATGGGTGACATAGAGCATCGCGGTGTCGGGCAGTGATTCCTTGAGCCGTTGCAGTTCCGCGAGGGTGGACTGGCGCAGCTGCGCGTCGAGCGCAGCCAAAGGCTCGTCGAGCAGAAGCACCTTCGGCTGGATCGCCAGCGCGCGGGCGATCGCGACCCGCTGCTGCTGACCGCCCGAAAGCTCACGCGGCAGCCGCTTTCCGTACCCCGCCATACCGACCATGTCGAGCGCCTCGGCGACGCGTGGCCCGATCTCGCTGCGTGGCACGCGATGTGACTTGAGCCCGAACGCGACATTCTCGGAGACTCGCATGTGCGGAAACAGCGCGTAGGACTGCAGCACCACACCGATGCCCCGCCTGGCCGGCGGCTGGTCGGTGACGTCTCGGCCACTGAGCCAGACCTTGCCGGTGGTCGGGCGGACGAATCCGGCCAGCGCGTTCAGCGCGGTCGACTTCCCCGAACCGCTCGGGCCGAGCAGCGCGACAGTCTCTCCCGCCGCGACGCGCAGGTTGAAGTCGATCAGCGCCTTCGTCGCCTTGCCGCCGCGCCCGTAGGACACCCCGACCCGGTCGAACGTGATTGCCGGCGTTGCGGATTCCCGCTTGAGCGGCTCGAGCTTTCTTGCGGTGGTCTGCGCCTGGCCGACCCCCATTTCGGTCATCAGTTACCGGTCGCCTTCTGGTAAGCGGCCAGGTCGGCGTCGAGCTCGGCGAGCACGGTGTTCCAGTCCGGCACCCACACGTCGACACCGTCGAGTACCGCGGCCGGTGTGTTCGGCGCAGGGGATTCCGCTGAGGCGGTGCGGATCTGGTCGCGCACCGGGATGCCCAGTGCGTCCGGCTCAACCGTCTTCTGGACATCGTCGGAGAGCAGGAAGTCGAGTAACTTCTTAGCCGACTCCTCGTGCGGCGCGCCCTTGGCGACGCCCGCCACATAGGGCACCGAGATCGTGGTGCGCTTGCCGTCCGCGCCTGCAGGGAAGAAGATCTCGAACTTCGAACCGTCGCTGCGGACCGAGTCGAGGTTCATCTGCACGTCGCCATTGGCCACCAACAACTCGCCGTTGCTGACCTTGGGCTGGAGCTTGCCCGTCGACGACGACGGGCCGACGTTGTTCGCCTGCAGCTTGGTCAGATAGTCGATCGCACCCGGCTTGCCGCGCAACTTCTGCAGCAGGATCAGCACGGCGGTGCCGTCGCCGGCCTGGCCGGGTGTGGAGTACTGCAGCTTGCCCTTGAACTGGGGCGCAAGCAGGTCGTCCCACGTCGTCGGCTTCGGGTTGGCGCCCGGGTTGACGATGAAGCTCAGCGCATTGTTCACGATCGGCACGTAGTTGCCGCCGGGCCCGACCTGATCGGCGGGAATTCCGTCGGTGTCGACGCCGCTGGCCACCAAAAGCCCCGACTTGTCGGCCTTCTGGATGAATGGCGGCAGCGTCACCAGAAGGTCGGCCTGCGGGTTGGACTGTTCCTTCTCCACCCGCGACACCACCTCACCGGAACCGGCCTCAACGAGGTTCACCGCGATCCCGGTGTCCTTGGTGAACTTGTCGAACTGGGGCTTGTACCAGTTCGCAAGGCCGTCGGCGCTGTAAACGGTTAGCGTCTCGCCCGATGCGGAGTTGGAGCCGGTGCCGCCACACGCCGCGGTCATGGTCGTGGTGGCCGCGATGACCGCGATGGCGGCTGCGCGCAGGAGGATATGTCGCTTCATGATTCCTTCTCTTGGTTGAGCGGTTGACGCAAAATCAGGTCGGCGAATTCACTCACCGAGCCGACGACGTGGGTGGCCCCCGCGTTGCGGAGCTGTTCTTCGTTGTGGGCGCCGGTGAGCGTGCCCGCGGCCACCGCCACGCCCGCGCGCAAGGCGCTTTCGATATCGGTGCTGGTGTCACCGAGCGTCGCCACGTTCTGCACGCCGTCGATGTCCAGCCGCATCAGGGCGGTGAGGATCAGGTCTGGATGAGGTCGCCCACGCACGCCATCGCCGGATGCGAGCACCAGGTCGGCAAGGGTCTGCCAGCCCAACGCGGCCAGCAGCTTCTCCTGCGTGGTCCCGCTGAAGCCCGTGGTGAGTGCGACCCGGACGCCCGCGTCACGCAGTCGCGTGATCGCCTTGGCGGCACCCTCGATGGGCTCGGCCCGACCTTCGTCGATGAGGTCCTCATAGGCACGCTCGAAGGCCGCGTTAGCCAGTTGCGCGCGCGCCTCGCTTTCGAACAGGGCGCGAAAGACGCTGATCTTCGACTGGCCCATGGTGTCCAGCACGTATTGCCGCGCGCTGTCCCGTTCCTGACCCGACTCCGGCACTCCTGCGGCGCTGGCCGCCGACTCGAATGCGCTGACGACCAGGCCGTCGTCGGCGACGGTGGTGCCGGCCATGTCGACAACAGCCAGCTGAATAGTATTGTCCTGCATAGATTTTCCCTTGGTCGTGGTCAGAGACCGATCAGGTCTGCGGTCTGTTCGGCGATGGCGGGCCCGAGCGTCATGCCACGCCCACCTGGACCGGTGATCACCCACACGCCGTCATCCGGCGAATTTCGGCACACCAGCTGGTCGGGGTCGACGCACTGGCTGTAGACGCCTGCCCAACGCCGGCGAACCGGGGGAAGGGCACGACCGAGAAACTCCTCGACGACGCCGGCGAGGTACGCGTAAGGCGCTTCGGTCACATCGAAATCGAACGGTTCGTCGTACTCGTGCGTGTCACCGATCGTCAGCCCGCCGTGCAGCCGCTGCACGCACAACAGCTGCATGCGATGTTCGCCGGCGACCATGTCCTGCGGCTCGCTTCGCTTCAGGGCGTTCAGTGCCGACCCGGCGAATCCCGGGTAGTAGCGGAAGCTGTCGCCATCGGCGATGGCCGTGGTAAGAGGTTCATCGAGCGGCTCGGTCTGCATCATCTGCAGACGCACCCGGCGCAGCGGCAACTCGCCTGCGATCTCGCGGACCAGGCCGCCGTGCGCGGCGCCCGCACACACCATGACGAGGTCGCCGTCGTGCCGATTGCCACGATCGTCGAGCACCGCGGTGCCGGTGACGGACCTCGCCTCGGTGCGGGGGATGAAGGTGTATCTGCCGCGGGCGGCCATGTGTTCGCGCATCGCGGGAAGGGCCTGGCGGGACTCGACGGCGGCATCGTGCGTACAGTGCAGGCCGGCAAGGTACTTCCCGCGCAGCGCCGGGTTGATCGCCCGTACATCGGCGGGCTCCAGCAGGGTGAAGCCGCGGCATTCGGCGTCGGCCCGCGTCACCACCTCTTCGGCGACCGTGACCTCGCTGTGCGTGCGCAGGAGGGTGATCGATCCGGCGGGCCGAAAGCCGATGCCCGGAATCTCCGCGCCGAGCTTCTCCCACAGTTCACGCGAGCGCATGGCGGCGGCCAGTTCTCCGCGGGCCCGTCCGGATACCCAGACCAGCCCGAAGTTGCGGACCGTCGCGCCGCGTGCCTCGGGTTCGCGTTCGAGTTGAACGACGTCGTGTCCGCGGTGAATCGCCTCGAGGGCATGCGCGGTGCCGAGGATCCCGCCCCCGACGATCGTCACGCGCATGGGGTCCGACCCTTCCTACCTACCGCAACATCGGTCCGACCAGCGAGTGTTGTGCCGCCGAACAACAGGTTAAAAATTGGTATAGACCAATTTCCGGTAGCCTGATCCCGTGGCTGCGGTAGAGGAAGTCGGTGCAGTGCTGCGCTCCCTGCGAGGGGTGTGGGACGAGGATGTGGTCGACGAGTTGGATCACGCGTTGCAGGCGACAGCCCGGGCCGTCGACGACGGCGCCGACGATGAACTCGTGCTCGCCACCGCGCTGCACGACGTGGCGCACAGCCCGCTGTTCGGCGATGTCGCGGCCGGGCGGCACGACCAGGTGGCACGGGACTGGCTGACTCCCCGGTTCGGCGAGCGGGTCGGCTGGCTGGCCGGCGCACACGTCGCCGCCAAGCGGTACCTGGTGGCGACCGATCCCGAGTACGCCAACACGCTCTCCGATGTGTCGATCGACTCGCTGCACCACCAGGGCGGCGCGGGTGTGGACCCGGCCTTCGCCGAGCATCCATGGTGGCCCGATGCGCTGCGGCTGCGCCGCTACGACGACGCCGCCAAGGATCCGAGAGCGGACGCCGCATCGATCGGTTATGTTCTGACAGTCGCCGAACGTGTACTGCGGCAGAGGTATTCGGCATGAGTGCGCCCGGCCGGCTGCCCAAGCCGTACGTCGTGCGCACGGCGGTGGACGACATCCTGGCAGACCTCGAAGAAGGCGACGCCGTCCCGCCCGAGCGTGAACTGGCGGTCCGGTTCGGCGTGTCGCGCGAAACCGTCCGACAGGCGCTGCACGAATTGTTGGTCGAGGGCCGTATCGAACGCCGAGGACGCGGCACCGTGGTGTCGCGCCCGAAGCTCGTCCAGCCGTTGTCCATCCGCTCCTACACCGAGGGCGCCGCAGAGCGGGGACGGGTTCCAGGACGTGTGCTGGTCACCTGGGAGGACATCGCCGCAACCGCGGAAATGGCTGAGGGACTGTCGATCTCACCCGGCGACGAGGTCATGCATCTGGAACGCGTGCTGCTCGCAGACGGTCTGCGGATCGGATTGGAAAGCAGCTACCTGCCCCGCCACCGCTTCAGCCACCTGACCGAGACGTTCGACCCGACGACGTCGTTGTACGCGGCGATCCGCAAGGGCGGTGCGACCTTCGGCTCCGCGGTCGAACGAATCGAGACGGCACTCCCGTCGCCACGCGAGGCGGCACTGCTGGAGTCGACAACGGCGATGCCGATGCTGCTGCTGAACCGCCGCTCGCTCGACACCGAGGGCGAGCCGATCGAGATGGTCCGCGCGCTGTACCGCGGCGACCGCGTCGCGTTCGAAACGCTGCTGACGTAAGCCTTTAACCAGGCACGGTCAGGTCGGGCACAGCGCGGACGTCGTCAAGCTCCGTGAGGCGCCAGCACGTCGCCGCGATCTGTTCCGCGCGGGCACTGCCGAGCACCGGCGTGGCAAGGCCGAGGAGCTTGTCCTCGAGCTGTTTGTCGGTCATGGGGTTGTCGGGAGTGCCGAGATTGTGGGCGACGTGCCGCTCGAGCGTGCGACCGTCGCGCAGCGTCACGACGACGCGGGCGGAATCCTTGTGCTGCTCGGTGTCGGTGTGGACGTGAACCCGCTCGCGGAGCCGGGCGACTGCGGCGTCGGCGACGCGCTCGTCGGTGAACTGATCGAGCAGCGCCGCCCCGTCGGCCAGTGCAACCGCGAGCACGTGGTAGATGCTGAACTTCCCCTCCAGCCCAGTGCGTGGCTCGGTCAGTCCGGTCGTGGTCCTGACGTAGTCGTGTACGTAGGCGTCGACGGCCTTGACGTCATCGGCCGTGAAGCCGTGCTCGGCACGCAGCTCGATCAGCGCCTGCGCGGGCGGGTGGGTGAGCGAGCCGCATGCGTACGGTTTGAAGCCATCGCGCGGCAGGTACCACGTTTCGCCGAGGCCTTCGATGGCGCGGGCCGACACCGGGTCGGGTGAGAACAGGTGCAGGAAACCCCTGTGCCCTTCGATGGATTCGGCGCTCGAGGTGAATCCGTCCCGAGCGAGGAAGCCCGACAGCAGCCCGTCCATCGCGGCCTTGCCCGGATGAAGAGACTTGCCCATCGATCCGTACACCACCTTCATGCCCGCCGCCTGGGTGGCGCCGGTGCCGATCGCGGCGAGCGTCTGTTCCGGGGATAGGCCGAGCAGACGCGCGGTGGCTGCGGCGGCGCCGATGTGTCCGACGGTGCCGGTGACGTGCCAGCCGGCGTCGTAGTGCCCCGGTCCGGCCGCGACCGCGACCCGGGTTTGCACCTCGAAACCGGCGACGAACGCCTCGACGGCCGCTGTACCGGAAACCGGGACCAGTTCACCGGCCGCGACGATGGCGGGCCACAGCGGGGCGCTGCCGTGGATCGTGGTCCGGTCGGGGTTGAACGTGTCGTCGAAGTCGAGCACGTGCGCGGCGATGCCGTTGGCCAACGCGGCGTAGCCGACCCCCGCGCGCTGTCGGGTGCCGACGATGGCCGCGGTGCGTGACCCGTCGCCGCTGTCCAGCGCGCCGATCCCGGCGCGGACCTTCTCGGCCTCGGCGGTCGCCGAGCCCGCGATCGTGCAGCCGAGCCAGTCGACGAGGCAACGCACCGCCTGGCGCACCACGTCCGCGGGGAGGTCGTCGATCCGCACGCGGGCCGCGAAGGCTGCCAACGCCCGACTTACCGACTGCTCACCGGTCACCGGCATCTCCCGTGCAATCCAGTCTGTGATACGGAAATGATTTCTGTTATACAGATTACATGGCAGAAGACTACGACGACCGGACTTCCGCCGAGACGCGGACACTGCTGGACTTCGTTTCCCGCACGACGGCCGAGGAGATACCCGCCGACGTCCTGCACGAGAGCACCCGATGCCTGCTCGATCACCTCGGCCTCGCCATCGCAGGCGCTGCGGAACCCGCCGCAGGCATCGCCAGGACGCAGTGCAGTCTGCTCGGTGGAGATCCTCAGGCCCTGGTGCTCGGCACCCCTCACCGCCTGCGGGTCACCGATGCCGCGCTGGTCAACGGAATCTCTTGCCATGCATTGGATTTCGACGACACCCACGTCCCGACCATTCTGCATCCCACCACACCGATGTACGCCGCGGGCACGGCGCTGGCCGAGTGGCGCGAGAGCCGGGGCGTCGATCTGCTCGCCGCACACGCCCTCGGGTACGAACTCAGCGCCCGGGTCAGCAACGCGCTCTACCCCGAGCACTACGACGTGGGCTGGCACATGACCGGGACCACCGGCGCGCTGGCCTCGGCGACGGTCGCGATCAGGCTGCTCGGACTCGAGGGAGTGACCGCGACGCACTGCCTGAGTATCGCGGCGACCCAGGCCGCGGGTCACCGCGAGCAGTTCGGCACCATGACCAAGCCGTTCCACGCCGGGCATGCCGCACAGGCGGGCGTGTGGGCGGGGCTGCTTGCCGCAGGGGGATTCACCGGGGCGCCGGACCCGCTGCAGGGCCGCCGCGGCATGTTCGCCGTGATGTCGTCGGCCAGCACGGCCGACGATCTGGTGGACGGACTGGGTGAGCGGTGGCAGATCTTCGACAACGGGGTCAAGCCGTACGCGTGCGGTGTGGTGATTCACCCGGCCATCGACGCGGTCCGCGACCTCGCCGTCCGCCAGGGGCTGGCCGCCGACCGGATCGACAAGATCAGGCTCCACGTGCACCCGCTTGTGAAGGAGCTCACCGGAAAGACCGACCCGCGAACGGGTTTGGAGGGCAAGTTCTCGGTGACGTTCGCATGCTCGATCGCGCTGCTGGAGGGCAGGGCGGGCGAGAAGGAATTCTCCGACACCTCCGTGCACCGCGACGATGTCCGTGCACTGATGGCCAAGATCGAGGTGGTGCCGGATCCGAACGTTCCGCACACCCAGGCCGGTGCCACCGCGCTCACCGACGACGGCGAGACCGTTCAGACATGGGTCGATCATGCGCGCGGCACTCCCGGGAACCGGCTGAGCGACGACGAACTCAGGGATAAGTTCCACGGGCTCGCCGATGAGGTGATCGGGCGCGACCAAGCCGAAAGGCTTGCCGACGCTGCTTTTTCGCTCAAGACGGGCGGCGGTGTCGAGGCGATGCTGGAGCTCACCACGCCTGAGAAGCGCTGACCACCTCGGCGCCGTCGCAGTCGACCCGCACCACGGTGCCGGTCAGCTCTGCCGCGTCGGCGAAGGCGAGACGCGCTACCTGAGAGGCGATTTCGGCTCGGCAGCGGTCCAGTTCGGGCCCGTCGGTATCGACACCGGGTGATACGGCGTTGACGGCCACACCGTCGTCACGCAGTGCCGCCGCCAGCGCCACGGTGAGCCCGAGCAGGCCGTGCTTGGCCGCCGAGAGGTGCACCCGCTCGGGGTCCCCGCGAGGGCGTTGCGGCCGAGGATGTTGACGATGCGCCCGCCGGGAATCAGCGCGGGCAGCGCGTGCCGGACGCATCGGAACGCCCCGTCGAGGGTGACAGAGCGGACCTGATACCAGTCGTCCTCCGTGATGGTCGCGACTCGTTGGCGGGGACGGTACGACGCATTGTTGACGAGGACCCGCAGCCTGCCGCGATCCGCGACGGCATCGAACATCCGCCGCACGGCGGACGGATCTGTGACGTTGGCAGTGACCACGAAGGCGCATCCGCCGGCTGCGCGGATCGCGGCGGCCACCGCGTCGGCGTGCTCGGTGTGCGCCCTGGTGTTGACGGCGACCGTAAGTCCCTCTGCCGCAAGCTGTTCGGCGATGACCGCGCCCAGACCGCTGCCCGCGCCGGTGACCAGCGCGATGTCTGGGCGGGGATCAGCCATCGGCAGTAGGCACGGTCTGCGCGAGCAGTTCCGAGACGTCGGACAGGTCGTCGAGCCGCCAGCACGTGGCCAGCAGGCGCTCCGTGCGCTCGGGTCCGAGCACCGGGCCCACCAGCTCGCGGAACTTCGCATCGAGTTCGTCGTCGTCGAGTGGTGCCGACGGAGTGCCCCGATTGCCGCGTACCTCGGCGGCCAGCGTCCGACCCGACGACAACGTGATCTCGACGTCGGCATCCTGCTTGCCAAGCGCCGGATCGGTGACGACCTTCACGCGGTCACGCAGCTCGACGACGTCGGCCCGGGTCAGGATCTGATGCGACAGCTCCTCGGTCCCAACGCGGCGGAATGCCACCGCCGCGGCCGCGCAGTGGCGCAGGCTGAACTTCGCCTGCATGGGGGTGGTCGGCCGCGGCAGGTCGGTGAAGCGGGCGGCGGGCGCGGAGACGCGAATGTCGATCACGGTGACATCACTTGGGGCGAGATCGTTGTCGGTCACCAGCGCGATCACGGCGTCGATCATGGGATGGGTCAGCGAGCCGCTCGGGTAGAGCTTGTAGCCGTTGCTGGTGAGGTTCCAGGTTTCGCCGAGCCCTGCGCTGATCTTCTCGGGGGCGGGGTCGGTGCTCATCACCGCGAGGTAGCCGAAGTCGCCCTCGAGCGCCTTGGCGCCCGCGGTCAGCTCGTGCGAGGCAAGGGTCGCGGCCAGCACACCGTCCATCGCCGCCTTGCCCGGATGCATGCTCTTCAGGTCGCTGCCCGCCATGATCCGCAGCCCCGCCGCCTGGGTGGCACCCGCGGCGATAGCGTGCTCAACCTCCTTGTGGCCCAATCCCATCGTGCGAGCTGCCGCCGCCGCAGCGCCGACATGGCCCGACGTGCCGGTGACGTGCCAGCCGACGTCGTAGTGCGTCTGCCCCGCGGCGTGCGCGACGCGCGTCTCCGCCTCGAAGCCGAGGGCGAAGCTGGCCAGCGCGTCACGCCCGGTGACCGGCCGGGTGTCGGCGACTGCCAGGATCGCCGGCCACACCGAACAGCTGCCGTGCACCGTTGTGCCGGGCGGGTTGTAGACGTCATCGAGGTCGAGCACGTGCGAGGCGAACGCGTTGAGAAAGGCTGCGAACGGAGCCGAAGCCCGCAAGCTCGTTCCGACAACCGTTGCCCCGCCGCCGCTTTCGCTCGCTGCGACGGCGTCCCGGGCCCTGCGGGTGGCGTCGTCCGCCGAGCCGCTCACCGTCACGCCGATGTGGTCGACCAGCGCCCGCCGCGCCGCATGCAGGACCGGCTCGGGGATCTGCTCGGGCTGATGCTCGGCGACGAACCTGGCGAGTGCTGACGTGGGGTCGTCCGCGGTCACTGATCCTTCCTCAGGCCCAGTCCCTCCAGCAGGCCGCCGACGATGTCGGTCTGTTCCTTCAGGTACGCCTCGAACTTGTCATCCTGCAGGTTCTGGGTGACCAGACCGTCGGACTTGGTCAGGTTCTTCCAGTCCTCGGTCTCGACCATCTTCGACAGGTCGTCCTGGTACTTCTGGACGGCGTCCGCGGGCATATCGGGGGCGCCCATCACGGCGCGGAACTGCACGGGCACCTTGGACGAGTCGATGCCCTGGTCGGTGGTGGTGCTGACATCGGGAAAGGTATCCAGCTTCTGATCACCGACGACCGCAATCACCTTGAGCTGACCGGCCTTCACCTGCTCGGTGACATCGGATGCGCTGCCCAGCATGATGTTTGCGTCGTTGCGCAGCAGCGCGGTGATCCGGGATCCGGTGTCCTCGAAGGACAGGAACTTCCACTTCGCACCGAGGGTGTCCTGCAGCACCAGCCGCGTCAGCGCGTCGTTGGCGGTACTGGAGCCGCCGGCCTGGACGAGGGTGTCGGGTGCGGCCTTCGCGGCGTTGACGAAGTCGGAGAAGGAGTTGAACTGTGACTTCGCGTTCGTGACGATCACCTGGGGCTCGGTCGCCACCAGCGTGATCGGCGTCAGATCCGCGAGGCTGACCTTCGCGTTGGCGACGGTCATCGGGGTGGCCAGCCAGGTGGGTGTCACCTGAGCGATCACGCCCGTGTTGCCCTTCTTGTCGACCATGTACGACATCGCACCGATCGAGTCGCCGGCGGGTATGTTGCGCACCGGCCAGTTGGTGTCGATGATCTTGTTCTCGTACATCACCTTGATCATCTGGCGGGTGAACACGTCGCTGCCCCCGCCGACGGCGTTGTGAGTGATGACCTCCGTGGGGCCGGACTTGCCGCCGCCTCCGCCGCCACCTCCTCCGCTCCCGCACGCCGCAAGGGCGACGAGCGCCATTGTGGCGAGCACTATTGTGAGCAGCTTCCTGAATTGAAACATGGGCAATCCCTTCCTGATGTCGGATAAGAGTCACGCGTCGATCTCGATTACCTGTTCGCGTACCTTGCGGGCCCGGCCGAAGGTCAGCAGGGCGAACAGCAGGACAGCTACGCCGATGAGAACCGCGGAGATCGGCCGCTGCAGGTAGATGATCGGGCTGTTGTCGGAGAGCAGCAGGGACTGGCGGATGGAGTTCTCCGCGATCGGTCCGAGCACGAACGCCAGCACGAGCGGCGCAGGCGGGATGTCGAGCTTGCGCATGACGTATCCGAGGAGCCCGAACACGACGAGCATGCCGACGTCGAAAAGGGAGAAGTTCACGCTGTAGACGCCCACCACGGAGATCAGCAGGATCGCCGGATAGAGCACCTTGTAGGGCGTGTTCAACAGCTTCGCGAAGAACGGCACCATCGGCAGGTTCATCACGAGAAGCGCGATATTGCCCAGGTACATGCTGGCGATGATCGGCCACACCACGTCGGCGTGCTCGTGGAACAACAGCGGACCCGGATTGAGCCCGTAAAGCACCAGCGCACCGAGAAGCACTGCGCCCGTGCCGGATCCGGGGATGCCCATGGTCAGCAGCGGCACCATCGCGCCACCGGTCTCGGAGTTGTTCGCCGCTTCGGGGGCGGCAACGCCTTCGATCGAGCCCTTGCCGAACTCCTCGGGCGTCTTCGACGTCTTCTTGGCGATGATGTACGAGACGAACGAGGCGACCGTGGAGCCTGCGCCGGGCAGGATGCCAATCAGGAAGCCAACGATGCTGCCCTGCAGCATCGCCGGTGTCGACTTCTTGATGTCCTGTCTGGACGGAAGCAGCTCGCGGAACTTCTTGGGTACCTCGAAGAGCTTCTTCTCGGTCTTGTCTTCGATGTTGACCAGCACCTCACCGATGGCGAAGATGCCGACGGAAAGCGCAATGAACTCGATGCCGCCCGCGAGCTCGATCTGGTCTCCGGTGAACCGCTGCTCTCCGGAGAACAGGTCGGTGCCGATGGTGGAGAGGAACAGCCCGATGAACATCGAGATGAAGCCCTTGAGCATCGAGTCACCGGCCAGCATGATCACCAGCAGCAGCGCGAAAACCATCAGCGCGGAGTACTCCGGTGGACCGAAGTTGACCGCGACGTCGGCGGCCAACGGAGCGAGGAACGTCAGCCCGACGACGCCTAGGGTGCCCGCGACGAATGAGCCGATCGCCGCGATGCCGAGCGCCTGGCCCGCGCGACCCTTTTTCGCCATTTCATAGCCGTCGATACAGGTGACGACCGACGACGATTCGCCAGGAATGTTCAGCAGGATCGACGTCGTCGAACCGCCGTACTTGGCGCCGTAATAGATGCCGGCCATCATGATCAGGCCGGTCGCCGGCTCGAACCCGGTGGCCAACGGCAGCAGGATCGCGATCGTCGCAGGCGGGCCAAGGCCAGGCAGGATGCCGACCAGCGTGCCGAGCAGGCAGCCGATGAGAAGCCACAGCAGGTTGGTCGGTGTGATCGCGGCCTGCAGACCGTGAAGCAATCCGTCGACAGCGTTCACCGGCGGGCTCCCGTCCCGCCGGATTCACGAAAGTGGTTCAGTACCACAGGGTTCCTCCCGGGAGTTGCACCTCGAGCAGAATGTCGAACAGCAGATACATGGCAGGGGGAAGCAGCAGTAGCGTGATGATCAGCGGGATGGAGCGGATGCGCTCGATCACGAGGATCACCAGCAGGCAGAGGACCTCGCCTGCGACGAGAAACCCAAGGGGTTCGATCAGGAACGCGCACACCACCAGCGCGAGCCACACGAGCAGGGCGCGGCCCATCTGCGGGAGCGACAGCGACAGCGTCGGTGCATCCCCGTGCCGAGCCTTGGGCCCGAACAACCAGACCGCCGTCAGCGCCAGCCCGAGGCCGACGAGGCAGATCGTCAACAGGACGGGAAGGTAACCGGGGCCCGGCTCGTTATTCGGACCGCGGAAGGCCAGTTCCGTGCTGCTGCGGTACAGCAGCCAGGCTCCGACCGCGGCGATCACCAGGCCGAGGACGATATGGACCAGGCGCGTCACCCGTGCGTCGCGGGCGTGGTCTTCTGCGGTCTTCTCGCCGGCCGGATCAGCCGGATCGGCCGGATCAGCAGGGCCAACCGGCTCAGCCGGGACGGCCTCGTCGGCCGGGGCTTCCGGCTTCGGCGCTACCTCTTGTGCCATGCAGTCCTCTTACCCAGTCATGTCTTCAAGATGGAAATAGTTTCTGGTTATAGGAAAAGCTAGGACCGTTGCGGCGGTGTGTCAAGCGTCACTTCGGGAACAAGGCGTGGTGTCGCGAGTAAGCAAACACCTGGCAAGTTGACTGTAGGCTTCTTCTATGCAGAAGACACGACCGGAGAGCGATACTGGTCCGGCTTATCCCATAGCCTCGGTGAACAACGCGCTCCTGCTGCTTCTGCTGTTCCGTGAGCAGCCGAGGGTACGGCTCACCGACGCCTGCAAATACCTCGGAGTCGCGCACTCGACCGCGCACCGCCTGCTCGCGATGCTCGCCCACCATGGCTTCGTCCAGCAGGAGCCGGTCACCCGCGCCTACATCGCCGGACCCGCACTGGTCGAGGTGGGGCTGGCGGTGGTCGGTTCGCTCAACGTCCGCGAGCAGGCCAGGCCGATGATGGAGGAACTTGCCGCCGAGACCGGAGAAACCGTTCATCTCGGCGTGCTCGAGGGAAATCAGGTCCGCTACGTCGACGCGGTCGAATCGGAGCGCGCCCTTCGCGTGGTGGCGCGGACGGGCACCCTCGTTCCCGCGCATTGCACGTCGTTGGGCAAGGCCTTGCTCGCGCAGCTGACCGATCAACAGGTGGCCGCGCTGTATCCGAAGTCTGCCGAGCCGTTCGTAGCCAACACCGAGAAGTCGATCACCACCCAGGCGAAGCTGATGAAAGAGGTGGCACGGGCCAGATCGCGTGGGTATGCGGTCAATGCCGGCGAGACCGAAGAGGACGTCGGCTCGGTGGCTATCGCATTCCGCGACTTCGCGGGTCGCCCGGCCGCCATTGCGGTGGCCGCGCCGACGAGTCGGCTTAGTACGTCACGGATTTCGCATATCGGCGACCTGATGATCCAGACGGTGGCCAGGGTCCCGGAGTCGCCGGTGGTCGTTCAGGCGCCTGCGGACTGAGGACCGCCACGGGCGCTCAGCGCGCCTGCACCCGCCGTCACCAACATGACGAGCGCCAGCAGCGCGAAGGCCGCCTCAACGCCGAACCACTGCGACACCGCGCCCGCCGTGGCCAGGATGAACGTCTGCCCGACGCGGTTGGTCGCCACCCGTATGCCAAGGGCGGACCCGCGGCTGGTGTCGTCGACCAAATCGACAACCCAGTCCATGGTGGTCGTCTGCGTAAGGCCCAGCGCGAAGCCGAGCACCGACATCGCCAGCATCATCGGCGTCAGGTTGTGACTCAACGCGACGATCAGCAGGCACATCGACGCGACCACCGTGGCGACCACGGTCAGGTTCACACTCGGGATCCGGCGGACGAACCACGGCGTCGCCGCCCGTGCCAACAGGGCGCCGCTGGAGCTGATGCCAAGCAGGATGCCCACCTGAGACGACGTCAGCCCGACGGACGCGCCGAGCAGCGGCACATAGACAAGTAGAAGGTCGTTGCCGCCCTTCGCCGAGAAGCTCGTCATCAAAGCCGCGGGCATACCCCTGCGGCGCAGCAGCCCCCATACCCGCTCGGGCTTGCCGGTGCGCACAGTCGATTTCTGCATCGTGGTGCGCATCGCGATCGCCGCGGCGGGTAGCCCACCCACGAAAACCCATGCTGCTACCTGCAGTGCCGACGATGTCGACTCCAGGCTGGGGTCGTCGCTGTGGCCGATGATCAAACCGCCGAGTACCGGCCCGACGATCTGACCGAGCGCTGAAATCGTTGTGAGAGTGCCGAATCGGCTAATACGTGTGAGCGAGCTCTGCGCCTGGGCCATGATGCTCTGGCCGCCGATGGTGCCCGACATGTGGCCGATGCCGAGCGCGGTGGTCGCAAGCGCGAATGCGGGGATCGACTCGACGACGACCAGCGCGAAGGCGCCAACGGCAGCGACGACGAAGCCGAGCACCATCAATATCGCCGGGTGGTGTCGCTCGGCCCAACGACCGAAGCTGATCGCGAGCAGCATCGGCGGTACGGCGAAGCATGCGGCGGTCAGGCCGAGGGTGGTGCCGTCGGCACCGAGCGCCAGGAGCCGGTAGGTCGAGACCGGCCGTGCCAACGTGACCGCCACCTGCAGCAGGAAGATGCTGGCGACGGTGCCGACGAGCCACAGCGGGGGGAGGGAACGCGCCTTTACGGTGACCACGGCTCAGCCGTGGCGCTCAGAACTTCCAGCCACGCTCTGGCGTGGCGACGTCGACTTCCACGCCGTCCGGGTCGCGGAACTTGAAGAACCGGGGCGGGTCCGCTTGCTCCGCGCCATAGACCTCGATGCCGCGTTCCTTCAGCGCGGTCACCACGGCGCCGGTGTCCTCGATCGTCACGCCGATGTGGTTGGGGCCCATCGCCCCGTATGTCCATTCGGAGCGCTCGATCTCCGGATTGGGTTGCAGCAGCGAGTAGTTGACCTCGCCATCGCTGAGATCGATCGCCTTGCCGGGGTAGTGGCCGGGGGTGCGGATGTCGCCGAGACGCTTGAAGCCCAGCACTTGCTCGTAGAACTCGGCGGTCCGTTCGAGGTCCTGGACGACAATTCCGAGGTGTCGGATGCGCACTACTTCCTCCTCATTTCTTCTGGAGTGTGATCATCTTCCGTAGTGTAGAAATTATTTCTGCAAATCAGACTGTAAGCCTCGGAGTAGCGCGCGTCAATGGACGGCGGCCGCGGTCGCGGGGCTCAGCACATGAATGCGGTCAGAACTGCAGTGCGGTGAAGCGCCAGTCCAGTACTTGTCGGCCCTCGGCGTCGCCGCCGACGGCGTAGACCAACGATCGCAGCTTCAGCACCCCGCCGCGACCGTCGGGCAGCGGAATAGCGCCGTCGACGTGCAGCTCGCTGTAGAGGGTGTCGCCCTCGTGCACCGGACCCGTGTGGTCGCACGACTCCCAGCCGAGCTGCGTCGCGATGTTGGGCAGTAGCCGGGTGGCCTGCGCGAAGGCCAGTCCGATGGTGTGCCCGCCGTAGACGAGCCGTTGGCCGCCGACCCGCGAATCATGGTGCGTCGCCGCTATGTTCAGTGTCAGCCGCGCCAGCTCGGGGCCACTGGTCACGACGTCGGCGGTGCTGCGCAGCACCGATCCGGCGATGCCGGAGTCGAAATTACTGCCGGGCACCCTGGTTCGGAAGGCGTCGGCGTCCCAGTCGGCGGTCGGGTCGGGTGCGGGCGCGGAGTCGGCCCCGATCGCCGACATGTCGTCGGCGTGGCCGGTGTCGGCGGCTCCGTCGCGCAGCGGCAGCATGGCGCAGCGGTAGAAGTCGAGCACCAAGCGGCCGACCTGGTCGATCGTGGTCATCCGCAGCGCTGCGAGGCCGGTCGGGGCCCTGCCCGGCCTGGCCGAGTTCTGCTTCAGCCCGACGACCTGGGTGCGGGTGAACAGGGTGTCGCCGATGACGGGAAACCGGTGGAAGGCCAGCCCGCGGTAGAACAGGTTGGCCTTCACCCGTTGAGTGGCCAGCGTCGTCTGCCCGATGGCGACATCGCAGACCAGTGCCGGATGCGCGAGCGCCGCGGTCGCCCCGGTGACCGCCATCGCCAGATCGGCGTCCAGGGCGAGCCGGAGCCGGTCACCAATGATCGATTGATGCACCGCGGCAGCCCCGGCCGTCAGCGTCATCGACGGCGCCCAGTCGAAAACCTGGCCGACCTCGAGGTCGTCGAAGTAGGGCCCACCGGGCTCATCGCCGCGCAACGTCACACCATCCCCCTACGAATACTTCGCGATCAGCTCCTGCTTGTACAGCTTGCCGGTATCAGTGCGAGGCAACTGCGCATCGAAGGAGATCGAGCGCGGACATTTGTAGTGCGCCAACCGATCCCGCAGCCATACCAGCAGTTCCTCGGCGAAGGCATCTGTGGCGTCGGCCGGATCCACCGTCTGCACCACACCTTTCACGCTTTGGCCCATCTCTTCGTCGGGGATGCCGAACACCGCGGCGTCCATCACCTTGGGATGGGTGACGAGCATGTTCTCGGCTTCCTGCGGGTAGATGTTCACTCCGCCGGAGATGATCATGTGGTGGCGCCGGTCGGTCAGGTAGAGGTAGCCGTCCTCGTCGAGATAGCCGATATCGCCGACGGTTTTCCAACCGTGCTTGTCGCGTGATTTGGCCGTCTTCTCCGGGTCATTGAGGTACTCGAAGTCGAAGCCGCCCTCGAAGTAGATCTCCCCCGCGTGACCCGGCGGCAGTTCGTTGCCGTCCTCGTCGAGGATGTGCAGCGGGGTCATCATCGATCTGCCGACCGACCCGGGGTGCGCCAGCCATTCGTCGGCGGTGATCAGCGTCGAGCCGATGGCTTCCGAGGACGCGTAGTACTCGTCGACGATCGGTCCCCACCAGTCGATCATCTGCTTCTTGATCTCGATCGGGCATGGCGCAGCCGCGTGCATCACCCGCTTCAGACTGGACACGTCATACGAATCGCGCACGGACTGCGGCAGTTTCAGCATGCGGGTGAACATCGCCGGGACGAACTGGCCGTGCGTTACGCGATTCCGCTGGATCGCGTCCAGGCAGCCTTCGGCGTCGAACTTGTCCATCACCACCGTCGTGATGCCTGCGCCCTGAATCGTCATCGACCACACCGAAGGAGCCGTGTGATAGAGCGGGGCGGGGCTGACATAGATCGCCTCGGGGTCGAGCCAGAAGCCGACCAGGCCCGACATCATGCCTGGTACCTCGGCGGGTGCCAGGTGAGTGAGTTCGCGTTTGATGCCCTTCGGTCGACCGGTGGTGCCCGACGAATACTGAAGCAGGTCTCCTTCGACCTCGTCCTCGATCGGCGTATCGGGTTGATCTGCAACACATTCGGGGTAGCGCTGCCAGCCGTCCAGGTCGTCGTCGACGATTGTCAGTAGCGCAGGCAACCCGTTGGGAAGCTCGGAATCGAGGCCTTCCAGCGTCTTCCGCATCGCCGCCGATCCCACGATGGCCTTGGCGCTGCTGTTGTCGATGATGTAGGCCGCTTCGGCTGCGGTGAGATGGGTGTTGATGGGCACGTAGTACAGGCCGCTGCGGCGCGCCGCCCACATCACGGCGTGGTAGTGCTCGTTGTTCTCCATCAGGATCGCGATCGCGTCGCCCTCGCGCAGACCGTGGCGGCGGAAGAAGTGCGCAAGCCGGTTGGCCCGGGCCTCCAACTCGCCGAATGTCACCGTCGTGCCCGACGGATGCATGATGACGGCCGGCTTGTCAGGGTTCGCTTCAGCATGCTCGCGAATCTGCATGATCAGCACTTTACGATGCCGAAACTTGACAGGTGTCAAGAGGGTAAGAAACGCAGGTAGGCCCCGCTCAGCGACTTAACATGACATGTCCAGCGAGTGGGGGTGCACAGATGACGGTGACCGCACCTTCGGGCGTCGTCACCTTTCTGTTCACCGATATCGAGGGCTCCACCCGGCGGTGGGAGGCCGATGCGGACGGGATGCGGGCCGCACTCGCTGCCCATGATGAGCTGCTGCGCGAAACCGTCGAGGCGCACAACGGCTGGCTGTTCAAGCACACCGGCGACGGGGTGTGCGCGGCGTTCTCCTCGCCGCGGTCAGCCGTCGACGCGGCGGTCGATGCGCAGCGGGCGCTCGAGTTGCCGGTGCGGATGGGCATCGCGACCGGCGAGGCGGAGGTGCGCGGCGACGACTACTTCGGCGCGGTCTAACCGCGCCGCGCGGGTGATGGCGGCGGGCCACGGCGGCCAGGTCCTGCTCGACGCCGCCACCGCCGAATTGCTCACCGGGGTCGAGCTTGTCGATCTGGGTTCGCCAGAGGCTGCGCGACATCGCGAAGCCGGTCAGCGTGTTTCAAGTATCCGCCGACGCCTGCGCACCGATTTCCCCCCGCTGCGCACTCTGGACGCCACACTCGGGAACCTGAGGCTACCGACCTCGAGTTTCGTCGGCCGCGAGTCGGAGCTCGCCGAAGTCGGGGCGGCGCTCAGGGACCACCAGATGGTGACGCTGACGGGTGTCGGCGGAGTCGGCAAGACACGCCTGGCATTGGAGGTGGCCGCGCGTGTCGCAGACGCCTTCCCCGACGGTGTGTTCGTGATCGAGCTGGCGGCGATCGGTGATCCCGCTGCTGTTCCCGAAGCGGTCGCAGCAGTGCTCGGAACCACCCAGCAGCCGGGGATGACCGTGACCGAGAGCGTCGCGTGCGCACTGGAGGGCCGCTCGCGGCTGTTGGTGTTCGACAATTGCGAACATCTGCTGGACACGGCTGCCGACATGGTCGAGGCGATCCTTGGCGGATCCCGACACAGTCAAGGTCATTGCCACCAGCCGCGAAGGCCTGCGGCTGACCGACGAACAGCTCTGGCCCGTGCCGTCATTGGACGTCGAATCCAGTGCCGCGGCGTTGTTCGTCGAGCGCGCCGTCGCAGTGGCACCCGCCGCATCTCTCTTCGACGACGCAGACGCGGTCGCCGAGATCTGCCGCCGTGTCGACGGGATACCACTCGCCATCGAATTGGCCGCATCGCGCTTACTCTCCATGACCGTTTCCGAGGTACGCGATCATCTCGATGACCGATTTCGGCTTTTGGTCGGCTCGCGGCGCGGATTGGAGCGCCACCAGACGCTGCGCCATGCCGTGCAGTGGTCCTATGACCTGCTCGATGCCGAGCGAGAAGGCGATGCTGATCAGGTGCTCGGTGTTCGCAGGGGGATTCGATCTCGCAGGCGCGCAAGCGGTCGCGCGTTCCGAATGACAAGTTCGCCGCGCCTGGATCTGCTCGATGCGCTGGTGCGCAAATCGTCTGTTGGTGGCCGACCAATCCAGCGGGCGTACCCGGTTTTCGATGTTGGAGACCATCCGCCAGTTCGCCGAAGAACAACTCGCGCAGAACGGCGCATCGGACGAGGCGCGCCATGCACACGCGAAATACTTCGCCGAGCGTGAAGCCGACGTGCTCTCGCTATGGGATGGCCCGCGCCAACGTGACGCATACGACTGGCTGAACATTGAATTCGCGAATCTACGCGCCGCGTTCAGATGGTCTGCGGACAGCGATGATCTGGACACAGCAGGCGCTATTGCCACCTACGCGGCGTTCCTCGGCAATCGTCATCGAACAATACGAGCCAATCGGCTGGGCGGAAGAACTCGTCGAACCCGCACGGGCATCCGGTCATTGGCGACTCGGACAGCTGTACAGCATGGCCACGCAGTGCTACGCAACGGGGCGGCTCGACGATGCGCTCCGCTATACGGAGGCCGGCCTTGCGCTCGTCAGGAACGCGTACCCCGGCCCGATGCCGTACGAAGCACAGGCGTTTCTAGGTGGTGTTTACGTGTCGCACGGTCGGCCCGAACGGTGGGTTGAGTTGTGCCGAGAGGCCATCGCAAGCGGCGCGGGCAAACACATCTTCACCCGCGTGTGCCTCGCATTGGCATTGGCGACTGCGGGTGCGCGGGACGAGGCCATGGTGACGTCGAAGGATTTCCTGGCAATCGCCGAAGAGGCCGACAACCCGCACATCGCGAGCTATGCCCTGCTCGCATACGGTCTCGCCCATCACGACGCCGATCCAGCCGCGTCCTACGCCGCTCATCGCAAGGGCATGCAGATCGCCATGGACAGCGGTAACCGCCAGCTCGAGTCGTATCACGCAGGCAACCTGTCGTGGCTGGCCGGCAGCCACGGCGACCCTGCCGAGGCGCTCGACTACGCCACGATCGCATTCGACACGCTTCTACAACACCGGGCACTTCTCCGTCCTGCCAGCCGCACTCGCCGTTCTCGCCTCGATCTTGGACCGGTGGGATCTCCACGAACCTGCCGCCACCATCAGTGTGCCCGCGTCGTACTGAATTCGCGGGGGCAACGTATCCGGAGATCCACGGGACGATTGCTCATCTGCGCGAAGTTCTCGGTGACGAAGCCTACGAGCATCTCGCCCGGGAGGGTGCATCGATGTCGAACGCGGCGTTGGCGGCCTACTCGTTGGAGCAAATCGATCCCGCGCGCGCCTATCTCGACACCATGGATCGAGTCGTCATGAGCGTGCTCACCTTTCTGTTCACCGACATCGAGGGATCCACCCGGCGGTGGGAAGCCGACGCCGATGCGATGCGGGTCGCGCTCGCTGCACACGATGAGGTGATGCGGGAAACCGTCGAGGCGCACAACGGCTGGTTGTTCAAGCACACCGGTGACGGGGTGTGCGCGGCCTTCGACTCCCCGCGATCGGCCGTCGACGCCGCGGTGGCCGCGCAGCGGGGCTTGGAGTTGCCGGTGCGGATGGGCATCGCGACCGGCGAGGCCGAAGTGCGCGGCGAGGACTACTTCGGCGCGGTGCTCAATCGGGCCGCGCGGGTGATGGCGGCGGGCCACGGCGGTCAGATTCTGCTCGACGGCGCCACTGCCGAGCTCCTCAGCGGTGTCGAGCTGCTGGACCTCGGATCGACGACGGCTCCGCGATATCGCCAAGCCCGTCAACGTGTTTCAGGTGCTGGCCGACGAGCCTGCGCATCCGAGTTCCCGCCGCTGAAGACCTTGGACTCGACACCGGGAAATCTGCGGCCGGCCGCCGACCAGCTTCGTCGGTCGCGAGGCCGAGATCGCCGACCTGCAGGCGGCGCTGCAAGGCGCATCGCTTGGTGACGCTGACCGGCGCCGGCGGCGTGGGCAAGACCCGGCTCGCGCTGGAAGTCGCCGCGCGGTTCGCACACGAGTTCCCGGACGGGGTCTGGGTGGTCGAGCTGGCCCCCGTCGGCGATCCCGCCGCGGTGCCCGAAGCGCTCGCGGCGGTGCTCGGGATCACCCAGCAGCCGGGGATGACGCTGGCCGACAGCGTCGCAGCTGCATTGGAGGGACGATCGCGACTGCTGGTGTTCGACAACTGCGAACACGTCCTCGACGCGGCGGCCGAGATGATCGAAACGATCCTGGCCGCACTCGACGACCGTCAGCATTCTGGCCACCAGCCGGGAAGGCTTGCGGCTGTCCGACGAACAACTCTGGCCGGTGCCGTCGCTGGACATCCAGACCGGAGCCGACTCGCCGCCGCGACTCTATTCGTCGAACGCGCCGAAGCGGTGGCACACGGCGTCTCGCTTGGCCGATGACGGCGAGGCGGTCATCGAGATCTGCCGACGCCTCGACGGCATACCGCTGGCGATCGAGCTGGCCGCCTCCCGCCTGGTGTCGATGACGGTCACCGAAGTGCGTGATCGGCTCGACGATCGGTTCCGGTTGCTCGTCGGGTCGCGGCGCGGGCTCGCGCGCCACCAGACTCTGCGCCACGCCGTGCAGTGGTCCTACGACCTGCTCGACGAAGCCGAAAAGGAACTGCTGCAACGGTGTTCGGTGTTCGCCGGTGGCTTCGATCTGGCGGCGGCTTGTGCGGTGTGCGGGCTCCGGCGACGAGTTCGCAGTGCTGGATCTTCTCGACGCCCTCGTGCGCAAATCCCTTCTGGTTGCCGACTGGTCTTCAGAGCGGACCCGCTACTCGATGCTGGAGACCATTCGCCAGTTCGCCGAAGACCAACTCGTGCGGCGCCGGCGAGGCCGACGAGACCCGTGCGCCGCACGCCCGATACTTCGCAGCGCGCGAAGACGATGTGCTCGCGCTGTGGGACAGTCCGCGGCAGCGCGAGGCCTACGCCTGGTTCACCGCCGAACTGGCCAATCTGCGCTCCGCGTTCCGCTGGGCCGCCGACCATGGCGACCTTGACAGCGCGGCCGGTATCGCCATCTACGCAACACTTTTCGGGCTATGGCGCAATCAGCACGAACCGGTCGGGTGGGCTGAGGAACTCATCGACGCCGCAAAGTCCGTCGACCATCGTCGGCTGGCTCAGCTCTACACCATGGCTGCACAGTGTTATGCCACCGGACGGGTCGACGACGCCATCGGTTACGGCAACGCCGGCCGAGTGGCAATTGAAAGCGGGCGATACGACGAAGTCCCGTTCGAGCTCGACGCTTTTGCTGCAGGGGCGGTCAGTGCGATAGGGCGTCCCGAACAATGGGTTGAGTCCTGTCGAGGCATCATCGCGCGACGTCCGGGAACCCATATCGTCCCCCGCGGATGTCTGGCTTTGGCACTGAGGTTCACTGGCGCGGTCGACGAGGCGATCTCTGCGTGCGAGGGTTTAGTGGCCGATGCAGAAGCCACTGAGAACCCTCTGCTGATCTGCCTTGCGCTGCTCTCATACAGCTCTGCTCATCGTGACGTCGATCCAAGCTCGGCCTACGACTCCTACCGGCGCGGCCTGACACTTGCCCAACAGAGCGGCAACCGACAGCATGAAACACACCACGCGGTGGGCCTGTCGCGGCTTGCGATCACCCAGGGGGACCCTCTGGATGCTTTCGACTTCCTCACACTGTCCATCCGCAACGGCCACGACTCGGGAAGCATCTTCTACCTGGTAACGCCGATGGCAGTGCTCGCGGTGTTTCTCGACCGACTCGGACACTACGAACCGGCGGCGACACTCTGCGGGTTCGCCGCGAACACCTTCACCCGCGTCGGTGTCACCGAGATCGACGCGACGGTGTGCCATCTGCGCGAAGTGCTCGGCGAGGTGGCCTACCAATCACTGGCCCGGGCAGGCGAGCGAATGTCCAACACAGAAATGGTGAACTACGCGTTCGACCAGATCGATCACGCACGTGCGGAACTAATGGCTGACCAGCGCTAGAAAGGCGACCTAGTCGGCTTCGGCCAGGCGGTGCTTCAGCGCGTCGAACTCGTCTTTGATGCCGGTCGGCAGCTTCTCGCCGACGAACTCGAACCACTCCTCGATCAACGGCAGCTCATCGCGCCACTCGGCGGCGTTGACCGCCAGTGCCTCATCGACGTCGGCGGGATCGACGTCGAGTCCGTCAAGGTCGAGATCCTGCGCCGTCGGCACGATACCGATCGGTGTTGTGGCGCCGTTGGACTGGCCTTCGACGCGCTCGATGATCCACTTCATCACGCGACTGTTCTCGCCAAAGCCCGGCCACAGGAAGCGACCGTCGTCGCCACGCCGGAACCAGTTGACGAAGAAGATCTTCGGCATCTTGGACTCGTCGGAGTTCTTGCCGATGTCGATCCAGTGCGCGAAGTAGTCGCCGACGTTGTAGCCGAGGAACGGCAGCATCGCCATCGGGTCACGCCGGACGGTGCCGACCTTGCCCTCGGCGGCGGCGGTCTGTTCGGAACCCAACGTGGCGCCGATGAACACACCGTGCTGCCAGTCGCGGGCCTCGGTCACCAGCGGCACCGTGGTTTTGCGGCGGCCGCCGAACAGGATCGCCGAGATCGGCACGCCCTGCGGGTCGTCCCACTCCGGGGCCAGCGTGGGGCACTGCGACATCGGCGTGCAGTACCGCGAGTTGGGATGGGCGGCCTTGCTTTCCGTCTCGCGCAGGATCCAGTCGTTGCCCTTCCAGTCGATGAGGTGGTCGGGTTCGCCCTCCAGGCCCTCCCACCACACGTCCTTGTCGTCGGTCAGCGCGACATTGGTGAAGACGGTGTTACCGGCGGCGATGGTCTTCATCGCGTTCGGGTTGGACTTCCAGTTGGTGCCGGGCGCGACGCCGAAGAAGCCGAACTCGGGGTTCACCGCGTAGAGTCGGCCGTCCTTACCGAACCGCATCCAAGCGATGTCGTCGCCGATGGTCTCGGCGCGCCAGCCGGGAATCGTCGGCTGCAGCATCGCCAGGTTGGTCTTGCCGCACGCCGACGGGAACGCCGCGGCGACGAAATACGACTTGTTCTCGGGCGAGATCAGCTTGAGGATCAGCATGTGCTCGGCGAGCCAGCCCTCGTCGTGCGCCATCGCCGACGCGATGCGCAGCGAGTAGCACTTCTTGCCCAGCAGGGCGTTACCGCCGTAGCCCGAGCCGTAGCTCCAGATTTCGCGGGTCTCCGGGAAGTGGCTGATGTACTTGGTGTCGTTACACGGCCACGGCACATCCTTCTGGCCCGGCTCCAGCGGCGCGCCGATCGAGTGCAGGGCCTTGACGAAGAAGCCGTCGTCGCCCATCTTCTCCAGCGCCGCCTTGCCCATCCGGGTCATCGTCCGCATCGACACGACGACGTACTCGGAGTCGGTGATCTCGACACCGAGCTTGGGATCCTCCGCACCGAGCGGGCCCATGCAGAACGGCACCACATACATGGTGCGGCCGCGCATGCAGCCGCGGTAAAGGTCGGTCATGATGCCGCGCATCTCCGCCGGGTCCATCCAGTTGTTGGTGGGACCTGCGTCGATCTCGCGCCCGGTACAGATGAACGTGCGCGATTCCACCCGCGCCACATCGGCAGGATCAGACAATGCCAGGTATGAATTCGGCTTCTTCTTGTTGTCGAGGCGCTTGAACGTGCCCGCGGCCACGAGCTGGTCGCACAGCCGCGCGTTCTCCTCGTCGGAGCCGTCGGCGAACACCACCCGGTCGGGCTGCGTGAGCTCCGCGACCTCCTGGACCCAGGCGAGTAGCCCCTCGTGCTTAGTCGGTGCGGTGTCCAGACCGGGAATGGTCGCTGACGTCATCAACATCTCCTGCGTACGTTGCCGTGCCAGGACGCAGGTCGATCGCGTCACTGGTGTTTTATCGCGCTCTTATAAAGGTTAACGCGGGTGACATACCCGTAGTGAACCGGATGTATGTCCGATCACTCACAGGAACGATTCAGAAGACTCTGAATTCAATTTTCACCGGCGATCAGCCCGCTACCCCGCCCGCCAACTCCGCCCGAACGGTGTCCAGAGCCTTCTGCAACGGCGGCAACCGTCGATCGCGCAGGGCCGCAGCCCGTGCCGTCGCGACGGCGTGTTCGCGCAGCTCACCATCGATTTCTCCGACCTGAACCGCGGCCACCTCGGCGTCGGCTTCATCGCGCCGGGCCACGTCCGCGGTCAGGGCGGCTTCCGCCGAAAGCACCCGGGTGGCGACCCGTTCCTCGAGCGTCGCTTGCAGCGTGCTCGTCACCTCGCCGATCCAGCGATCCAGCACCGCGCGGTCGCTGAGCAATCCGCGCATGCCAACCACCCACACGGTGAGCGCCAGACCGATCACCCCTCCCGCCACCAGCCCGGCGATCGTGAGGCCGGGAGCCAGGCCGGCGAACAGCCTGCTCACCCCCAGCGCGACGCCGAGGCCGAAGCCGGCGCCAAGCACCATCATCAGCCGCGTCTCCAGCCGACGAGACTTCAGCGGCGGCGCAGGCACCGCAGGCGGCGGTGGAGGCTGCGGCGGCTGCGGTTCGGTGAGCCCGAGTTCGGTGGCGACGTCGGTGAGGTGTTTGGTGATCCCGGCCTCGACCTCGTTGACCACCTCGGCCGCACGGGTGCCCACATACGTCTCGAACTCCGCCAGCCGGCGGCGGGTCATCGACGACGCATCCTCTTGCAGCTCGGACCGCACCGACGTGCACCGGTTGCGGGCGAAGTACGCCAACTGCACCCTGGCCTGTTGAATCTGGCTGCGTAGCGCGATGGTGCGTTCGGATTTCGACGCCCTGCGCTCGCGCAGGACACCGTCCCGTCGTCCCCGCAGTGCGGTCACTCGAGCGCGCCTGTCGTCGCCCGCGCCGTCCCTGTCATACCGTGAGATCACATTCTGCAGACGAGATTCCCACGCCCGCAGTCTGTTTCGACGCTTCATATCGACGTCGTCGAGGCGTGTCCGCAGCAGGTCGACGAGCTCGTCGATGTCCGGTTCGCCGAGATCAGGCGCGGCGGCGGCGCCCACCCACGGCACCTCTTGGTAGCGCGGCGCGTGGGCACCCAGTCGGGTCCGGTTTTCGGCGAGCACGTCGCGCCAGCCGCGATGCACGTCGACCTTGGACACCACGCCGATCAACAGGTCTGTGTGCTGGGCGGCGAGATCGATTAAAGCGCAATCGGATTCAGCGATCGGTGCCACCGCCGAAACAACGAAGACCACCGCGGCAGGCGCTTCTGTGGGCCCGACGTCCTCGGCTTCGACGAACTCGTGGTCGGGCAGCCGATCCCGAAGGGCGGCGATCAGGCCGGTGGAACCGGCCAGCCACGGCCCGGTGACGAGTACGACGTCTCGGCTCTCCACCCCGGGCGAGCTCAGCCCGGGATCAACCCCGGCCACCAGTGCGTCCACCGCACCGATCGGATCACCTGCGTGGTCGATTTCGGTCACCGGGCCTCCGCGCCGGACCGCGTACTTCGCAAGAGCCGCAGCGAGCCGCGGCAGATATCGGCGGCAGCGCTGCGATGGAGATGGTTGACGGGTCCGCCGCTGTAGCGCTGCCAATGCAACGCGCGCCGCAGGTGCGCCGACGGCTCGTCGCCGTGGTCGACCGAAAGCCCATTCGCCTGCACCACATCGACGGCGGCGGCCATCACGGCGAGCACGGCGTCGTCTCCACGGAGAAACTCGGCCAGCGCAGGACGGCCGAGTGTGGCCAGCGTGCGCAGCTGGACGAGGGCCGAGCACATCCGCGAGTAACGCACCTCGGCGCCGGTCACCGCCATCCGGGCGGCCACACGGTCGAGCTGGCTCAGCCGCCGCAGCACGGTCGGAAGCGCAGCTGCGTCTGTGCCCTGTCGCAGCGCCAGCACGACGTGGGCGATACCGAACAGGTCCAGGGTGTCCAGCAGTCGCGCACGCACTGCACGAGTCAGGCTGTGGTGGGCCGACAGAAACCCGTCCGTCGAGGTGAGATCGGCAGGCTCGGCGATGAGCAGGCGCAGCGCGCCGATCAGTTCGTCGTCCGGCGCCGCGACCGCGAGCAGGCCGACCATCGGCACGGTAGGCACCCCGGTCATTGCCTGGAATTCGGCCGCGCGCCGGTCCGCCACGGCGATCGGGCCGCCTGCACCGAACCCGGAAAGATCCGCCTTGTTGAGCACGATGAGAGCCGGGCCAGCCCCCAACATCGCCCGGTCCTCGGACTTGAGGGCCTCGGCGACGACCACGACGTCTACGTCGGCGTCCGTTTCGCCGTCGACGACGATGAACCCGCCGCGGGCCAGCGCGGCCGCCACCGTGGTGCGGCCCACGCCGTCTCGCCCCCGAACCGCGACCCGTAGTGGCGCGTCGACCTGCGCGATCAGCGCTGCTATCTGCGCATCTGCCGTCCGCTCGGCGAACCGAGTCAGCTCGTTGATGAAAATCTGATGGCCTTCCTTGGTAGCCGTCTCGCCCATGCGCATGTCTACTCAATCCCCCACCCCGGATTTTGACACCGGCCCCACCGCAAATGGTGGCATCTCCGTGCACCCTGCGCGAGCGCTCGTTTCCTCCACCTGTGAGTACCAGCGGAAGGCAACTGTTGGGTATCAATCTGCACCACGATGCGGGTCCATCGGCGTTGATGAGCGACCATGGGTGAATGCATGCGCGCCGCCGGGGTACCGGCATGCCGCCTTCCGAGAGGCGGCGATGACTCGACCCGAAACGGCTTCGCATCTGCATCCCCGGGTAACCGCCTACCGGTCCCGGCGATCCTCGGTCTCCAGCGGTCAGCAGCAGACGTGGGAGCGGCTGTGGCCGGAGGTCGGCATGCACGCCCGCTCGCCCGAGGGACCGGCCGAGCTGCTCGACGCACAGGCATGGTTCGGCAGGTCCGCGCCGGTCGTACTGGAGATAGGCAGCGGGACCGGCACGTCGACGCTGGCGATGGCGAAGGCTGAGCCGCACATCGACGTGGTCGCGGTCGAGGTGTACCGGCGCGGGCTGGCCCAGTTGCTCAGCGCGATCGAGCGGGAAGGTCTCACCAACATTCGCCTGGTGCGCGGCGACGGAGTCGACGTGCTGGAGCACATGTTCGACCCGGAGTCGCTGACCGGGGTTCGGGTGTTCTTTCCCGACCCTTGGCCGAAGGCGCGCCACCACAAGCGCCGGCTTCTGCAGCCCGACACCCTCGCTCTGATCGCCGACCGGTTGCGGCCCGGCGGTGTGCTGCACGCCGCAACCGACCATGCCGGGTACGCCGAACAGATCGCCCAGTGCGGCGACGCCGAACCCCGGCTGCGCCGCGTCACCGCCGACGAAGGCCTGCCCATCCTGGTGTCCCGGCCGACCACCAAGTACGAGACGAAGGCGCGCGACGGCGGGCAGCCCGGTCGCGGAACTGCTCTGGGAGAAGCGCTCAATGAGCATCACCGAGGAAGTCGTCGAGGCGCCGCGGACGGCGCCGGGGACACAGCCGGGTGCTGTTGGTGTGGGACGCGCCCAACCTCGACATGGGCCTCGGCTCAATCCTCGGCGGCAGGCCGACCGCCGCGCACCGGCCCCGCTTCGACGCCCTCGGCCGCTGGCTGCTGGCCCGCACCGCGGACCTGGCCGCCGGAAACGACAACGTGTCGCTGGATCCGGAGGCCACCGTCTTCACCAACATCGCCCCCGGAAGCGCCGACGTGGTCAGGCCCTGGGTGGAGGCGCTCCGCAACGTGGGTTTCGCCGTTTTCGCCAAGCCGAAGATCGACGAAGACAGCGACGTCGACGTCGACATGCTCAATCACATCGCCCTTCGCCGCGGCGAGGGGCTGGCCGGGCTGCTCGTGGCCTCCGCCGACGGGCAGGCGTTTCGCCAGCCATTGGAGGAGGTGGCCCGCTCGGGTACCCCAGTTCAGGTGCTCGGATTTCGCGAACATGCGAGCTGGGCGCTAGCCTCGGATACTTTGGAGTTTGTCGACCTGGAAGACATTCCTGGTGTCTTCCGGGAGGCGCTACCGCGGATCGGCCTCGATTCGCTGCCCGAGCAGGGAGCTTGGCTGCAGCCTTTCCGGCCGCTGTCCTCGCTATTGAGCTGCGCGTGTGTGAACAATTGAACTGCGCGCAGCGCCAGAGATTTAGTTAGGAGCTTAGGTGTTCGCCTGGTGGGGCCGAACGGTGTACCGGTACCGATACATAGTGATCGGTGTCATGGTCGCACTGTGCCTTGGTGGCGGCGTGTACGGCATCAGCCTCGGCCAGCACGTCACCCAGAGCGGCTTCTACGACGAGGGCAGCCAGTCCGTGCACGCCTCGGTTGTCGCAGACAAGGCCTACGGCCGCGACACGTCAGGCCACATCGTCGGGATTTACACCGCGCCCGAGGGCAAGACCGTCGACGACCCCGGCTTCCAGAAGAAGATCCTGGACAACCTCGCCCAGGTCGAGAAGGACCATCCCGACCAGATCCTGCGCTCGATCGGCTACTTCAAGAGCCCCGACGTGCTGACGAACGATGGCCGATGCGGACAAAAGCACGCGTTCATGTCGATTCAGCTCAAGGGCGACAACGACGACGCAGATCCTGAACAACTACAACAAGAACCTCGGCGAGGATAGGAAGACGGTCAAAGAGGCGCTGAACATCCCCGGCGTCGACGTCAAACAGGCCGGCCTTCAGCCTCTGGCCAGCGAGCTGACGGGCAGCATCGGCGAGGACCAGAAACGTGCCGAGGTCGCCGCCATCCCGCTGGTCTGCGTGGTGTTGTTCTTCGTCTTCGGTGGCGTCGTCGCCGCCGCCCTCCCCGGCATCGTCGGCGGCCTGACCATCGCGGGCGCGCTCGGCATCGTGCGGCTGCTTCGCCGAATTCATGCCCGTGCACTTCTTCGCCCAGCCGGTGGTGACCCTGATGGGGCTCGGCATCGCGGTCGACTACGGCCTGTTCATGGTCAGCCGGTTCCGTGAGGAGATCGCCGAGGGTTACGACACCGAGGCCGCGGTCCGAAGAACGGTGATGACCTCGGGCCGCACGATCATGTTCTCCGCGGTGATTCTGGTGGCGTCGTCGGTGCCGCTGCTGCTGTTCCCGCAGGGATTCCTCAAGTCGATCACCTACGCGATCATCGCCTCGGTCATGCTTGCCGCGATCCTGTCGATCACGGTGCTGGCCGCAGCGCTGGCCATCCTGGGCCCCAATGTCGACGCACTCGGCGTTCGGACCCTGCTGCGGGTTCCGTTCCTCCGTAATTGGAAGCTCGTCCAACACGATCATCACCTACCTGGCGGAGAAGACCCAGAAGACCAAGACGCGCGCAGAGGTCGAGAAGGGCTTCTGGGGCAAGCTGGTCAACCGGGTTATGAAGCGGCCCGCCGCTTTTGCCGTGCCCATCGTCATCGTGATGATCCTGTTGATCATCCCGCTCGGGGCGCTCGCGCTCGGCGGCATCAGCGAGAAGTATCTTCCGCCCGACAACTCGGTGCGTCAGGCGCAGGAGGAGTTCGACAAGACTTTCCCCGGCTTCCGCACCGAGCCACTGACGATGGTGATCCAGAACAACGACGGCCAACCCGTCACCGACGCGCAGATCGCCGACGTGCGCAGCAAGGCGATGGCGATCCCCGGCTTCATCGACGCAGGCAACGACCCGTCGAAGATGTGGCAGGAACGCCCTTACCTGGACGGCGCCTCGAAGGACCCGTCTGTCCGCGTCATCCAGAACGGCCTGGAGACGCGCAACGACGCGCCAAAGAAGATCGAGGAACTCCGGGCGATACAGCCGCCACGCGGACTGACCGTATCGGTCGGCGGCACACCCGCTTTGGAGCAGGACAGTATCCACAGCCTGTTCGCCAAGCTGCCGCTGATGGTGACGCTGCTGATCATCACGACGACGATCCTGATGTTCCTGGCCTTCGGATCGGTGGTGTTGCCGATCAAGGCCGCGGTGATGAGTGCGCTCACGCTCGGATCCACGATGGGTGTGCTGACGTGGATGTTCGTCGACGGGCACGGCTCCGGACTGATGAACTACACCCCGCAACCCTTGATGGCGCCGATGATCGGCCTCATCATCGCGGTGATCTGGGGCCTGTCGACCGACTACGAGGTCTTCCTGGTGTCCCGCATGGTGGAGGCCCGCGGGCGTGGCATGTCCACCGCCGAAGCGATCAGGATCGGCACCGCGACCACCGGCCGGCTGATCACCGGCGCCGCGCTGGTTTTGGCCGTCGTCGCGGGCGCGTTCGTGTTCTCCGATCTGGTGATGATGAAGTACCTGGCGTTCGGCCTGCTGCTGGCGCTGCTGCTGGACGCCACCGTGGTCCGGATGTTCCTGGTGCCGGCCGTGATGAAACTGCTCGGCGACGACTGCTGGTGGGCGCCGCGTTGGATGAAGCGGTTGCAGGAACGGCTCGGTCTCGGCGAGACCGAGCTGCCCGACGAACGCAAGCGGCCCGTCGTCCGCGAGCAGGAGGAGGCACTGGTCGGCGCGGGCGCCCCGGTGCCACCGCGGCCGCTGCCACCGCATGACCCCTCTCATCCCGCCGTCGAGGGTTCGTCGCGACCCGGCGCCGCGACAACGCGAATGCAGGCGGCACCGGCCCGCGTGAACGGCCCATCGGTCGCCGGGACCACCCGCATCCCCACCCCGCGTACCGCTCCGGCCGGAGAGCCTGCGACCACCAGGATGCCAACGGCCAACAGCAAGAAGCCGCGCGGCGCGGCGAGCAATCCCAACGCACCGGCGCACCGCACGAGGCGGGCGGCACCGCCGCCGGTGCGCGAAGACCGCGAAATCGAGTCGTGGCTGGGCGAATTGCGCGGCAACAGCCCTGCCCCGCCCCCGCGGCCGCGGCCGCGGCCGGGTGCCGAGCCCACCACCGCGATTCCCGTGCAGGGGCCGCGCGGTGGCCGGCCCGCGAAGAAGGCGGCCGAGCCGACGACCGCGATACCTGTGCCACCGCAGCAGGATCCGGACGCAACCGAGAAGCTGACCGCTCAGCAGGCGGCGGATGAACAGACCCGGCGACGTGGCGCCAACGGTGGCGTCAGCGCAGCAGACCTGTTGCGCCGGGAAGGCCGCGGGCGCTAGTCGCTCTGCTTCGCGGTTTCGACGTCGTCGGCCTCTGCCTCGATGACCTTGCCCTCGTCGGACTCCTGAGACTCCAGTTCGGCATCGGGGTCCCTGGCGGCCAACACCCGCACCGCGCTGTTCAGGAAGGCCACCGTCGGCACCGCCAGCAGCGCTCCGACGATGCCCGCCAACACCGCACCCGCGGCGATGGCCAGCACCACGGCCAGCGGGTGGATCGACACCGCGCGGCCCATCACCAGCGGCTGCAGCACGTGGCCTTCCAGCTGCTGGACGGCGATGATGAGGCCGAGGGTGATCAGCGCGTAGATGAAGCCTTTGGCGAGCAGTGCGACGACGACCGCCAGGAAACCGGCGATGACCGCACCGACCAACGGGATGAAGGCACCGAGAAAGACCAAGGATGCCAATGGCAGGGCCAGCGGCATGCCCATGATCGCCAGGCCGGTGCCGATTCCGACGGCGTCGACCAACGCCACGAGGAACGTCGCGCGCACATAGCCGATGAGCGACTGGAATCCTGCGCGGCCCGCGTCGCGCACCCGCTCCTGGACGTTCTCAGGGAAGATCCTCGTGACGAACTGCCAGATGTTGCGCCCGCCGTGCAGGAAGAAGATCAGGGTGAACAGCACAAGCAGTGCGCCCGTGACGATTTCGGTCACGGTGGCCGCCGTCGACAACGCGCCACTGGTCAGCTTGGCCTGGTTGTTGCGCAGCGCCTCGATCGCCGAGTTGCCCGCGTTGGTGATCTGGTCCTTGCTCAGATGCGGGGGCCCCTCGATCAGCCACGTGCGTGTGCTCTCGATGGACTGGGTGACCTGTTCGACGAGTCCGGGCAGGCCGGTGACGAACTGGCTGACGACGAACGTCAGCATGCCGCCGACGATCGCGATTCCGCTGAGCAGCACCAGCGCCACCGCGCCACCGCGGGGAGCGCCGCGGCGATCCAGGAAGTCGACCGCCGGGATCATCAACGCGGTCAGCATCAGCGCCAAGGCGACGGGCACCACGATGACCTCGAGCCGCGTGATCACCCAGAGCATTGCCACCGCGAAAGCCAGTATCACCAAAAGGCGCCAAGACCAGGCTGCACCCTTGTGGATCAGAGGCGGGACTGCGTCGTCGTACCCAGATCCGGTAGAGGCCATGCCGGTAGCGTAACGGCCGGTAGGAGGCGGCCACCGCTACCCTTTATGCGTGTCCCACGACGCGGCGGCTAACAGCGCCCGCAGCCAAGAGGGAACCACCCGCGGCAAATACTGGTGGTTGCGCTGGGCGATCATCGGCATCGCCGTGGTGGTGCTGACGGTCGAGGTCACCCTGGTGTGGGACCAACTGGCCAAGGCCTTTCACAGCCTCTACGCGGCCAAGTGGCTGTGGGTGCTTGCCGCCGTCGCCGCGGCGATGGCATCGATGCACAGCTTCGCTCAGATCCAGCGCACGCTGCTGAAGTCCGCCGGCGTCGAGGTGCATCAGTGGCGATCGGAGGCCGCCTTCTACGCGGGCAACGCGCTGTCGACCACCATGCCCGGTGGACCGGTGCTCTCGGCCACGTTCATGTACCGCCAGCAGCGGATCTGGGGCGCCTCGCCGGTGGTGGCGTCCTGGCAGCTGGTGATGTCGGGTGTGCTGCAGGTGGTCGGCCTCGCCCTGATCGGCCTGGGTGGCGCGTTCCTGCTCGGTGCGTCCAAAAGCCCCTTCTCCCTTATCTTTACGCTCGGCGGCTTCATCGCCTTGCTGCTGCTCGCACAGGCGGTCGCATCGCGGCCCGATCTGATCGACGGCATCGGGGTGAGGGTGCTGTCCTGGTTCAACTCGCTGCGCGGCAAACCGTCCGACACCGGTGTGGACGCATGGAGGGAACACCTTCAGCAACTGGAGTCGGTCAGCCTGAGCCGTCGCGACCTCACGGTCGCGTTCAGCTGGTCGCTGTTCAACTGGATCGCCGACGTCGCGTGTCTGGCGTTCGCCGCCTACGCCGCAGGCGGCAAGCCTGCGCTGGCGGGGCTGACGGTCGCCTACGCGGCGGCCAGGGCGGTGGGGTCGATCCCCCTGATGCCGGGCGGGCTGCTGATCGTCGAGGCGGTGCTCGTGCCCGGTCTGGTGTCGAGCGGCATGACGCTGGCATCCGCGATCTCCGCGATGCTGATCTACCGGCTGGTCAGTTGGATCTTCATTGCCGCGATCGGCTGGGTGGTGTTCTTCTTCGTGTTCCGCACCGAGAAGGACGTCGACCCGGACGCCACGCTCGAAGAGATTGACCAGTCTGAAGCCGTCAGCGATGCCGAGCCCAAACACGACTCGTAGGAGCGCTACATGCCGACCAGAACCCGCACCGTTGCCGCAGTTCTGGGCGCACTCGCTCTGACGGTCGCGTCGTGTTCGTCGGCAACCGACGGCCAACAGGGCACGGCCCAGTCCCCCTCGGCCACAACGAGTTCCACGTCACCTGAGGTTCCTGTCGCATTCACGCCGGTCCTCGCAAAGGTGGTCGCTGCCCCAGTACCGGTGCCCGCCACCGATGGCAAGACCCATCTCGCCTACGAGCTAGAGCTGACCAACACGCTCAATCAGGAGGTGACGCTGACGTCGGTGGCCGTCCACGCCGGCGACAAGACGCTGCTCACCCTGGCCGGAGACAAGCTCGGCTACTGGACCCGCGTGTACGGGACGCCCACGCCGACGACGAAGTTGGGACCGGCCCAGGGCGGCGCGGTCTGGCTCGACGTCGCACTGGACACGTCCGCCCCTCTCCCCACTGATCTCGTACACACGGTCAGCTTCACGGTCCCGAAGCCGACACCGCCGCTGATCAACGCGGTCATGGACGAGAAGGTGGCGCCCGTCGTTGTGCTGTCCCGGAAGCCGGTCGTCATCGCGCCACCGCTGGACGGCCCAGGCTGGTTGAACGGCGGCGGTTGTTGCGACATGAGCGCACACCGTAATGCGTTGAACCCGCTGTCCGGAGGCCTGTGGGCGGCCGAGCGGTACGCCATCGACTACCTTCAACTACAACCCGACGGGGTGCTGTTCACCGGAGACCCGACCAAGCTCGAGAGTTATTCCTACTTCGGTACCGACATCCACGCGGTTGCCGAAGGGCCTGTCGTGGCAGTGCTCGACGGTCTGCCCGAGCAGATTCCCAGCAAGACGCCGACCGGACTGCCTCTCGAGCAGTACGGCGGCAACCACATCGTGCAGGACATCGGCGACGGCAACTATGCGTTCTACGCGCACCTCAAAACCGGCAGCCTGAAGGTCAAGGTCGGCGACCGGCTCACCACCGGGCAGGTCATTGCGGCGCTGGGTAACACCGGCAATTCCGATGCGCCGCACCTGCATTTCCACGTGATGAGCACCCCTGATCCGTTGCGCTCCGACGGACTTCCGTTCGTGTTCAAGTCTTTTCGTCTCGATTCCCGGATCGCCTCGACGGTCGACCTCGAGACGGTGGTGACGGCGGGGAAGCCCGCGCCGATGCAGCCCGGATTCACCGCTCGCGACGAAACCGACGTCATGCCACTGGAGGACGACGTGATGACCTATGAGACGAAGTAGTGCGGCTGCGGCGCTCGCCGACATCGTCGGCGTCATGGTGTTCTGCGCCATCGGGAGGCGCAGCCACGACGAGGGGCTGACCGTGGCAGGGGTGGTCGAGACCGCGTGGCCGTTTCTGACAGGCGCCGCGGTCGGCTGGCTGCTGATCCGGGGCTGGCGCCGTCCCACCGCGGTGTTTCCCACTGGCGTGGTGGTCTGGGTGTGCACGGTCGCGGTCGGAATGCTGTTGCGCAAAGCCACGTCCGGGGGCGTCGCGTTCAGCTTCGTCGTGGTGGCCTCGGCGGCGACCGCGGTGCTGCTGCTCGGATGGCGAGTGCTGGCAGCGAGCCTGCAGAGCAGAAGAATCAGCTCTGACCAGTCGAATTCGGCTGCGGCTCAGGGGAAGTCGACAGAGTAAGGGTAGCCCGCAGACCGCCGAGCGGGCTGTCGGACAGCACGATGCTCCCGCCGTGCAGCGCGGCCTGCTGAGCGACCAGCGCCAGGCCCAGCCCCGAACCCCCGGGCGCAGCGGTGCTTCCGCGTGCGAACCTGCCGAGCACCTCATCGTGTTCTTCGGCGGGAAGGCCGCGCCCGTTGTCATCGACGGTGATCGTTATCGTGTGGTCCAATCGCTTGCCGGCCAACACGATCCGGGTCGCCGGCCCATGAGTGACGGCGTTGCGCACCAGGTTCTCCACGGCGAGCCGCAGTCCGCCCGGCCATCCCCAGATCGTGCCGAGACGCTCGTCGGCCTCCACCACGATCTCCACCGAGCCGCCCGGCCGCGTGTGCTCCCGCGCCACCCGGTCGAGCAGGTCGGTCACATCGATGACCTCGCGGTCCTCGGCCTGCGCGAGTTCTCCGGAGGCGAGCTGACCGAGCGCGGTGATGATCGCCTCCACGCGGCGCTGCGCCCGCGACAGGTCATTGACCACCTCGGCGCGCTCCTCGGGCGGCAGGTCGTGGATGCGAAGCGTGTCGAGGTCGGCGCGCATCGCGGTCAGCGGCGTGCGCAGCTCGTGTGCCGCGTTCGCCGCGAAATCCTGGGCGGCCTGCAGCGAGTTCGTGGTCGCCTGCTGCGCGGCGGCCAGCCGGCTCAGCATCCCCGTCATCGCCTCCGACAGCTCTTCGGCCTCACGGACGCCGCGCACCTCCGGCATCTCCTCGGTTCCCTTACCGAGCCGTCGGGTGTGCTCGGTGAGCCGGCGCAGCGGCCGGATCGCAGGCCCCGCCAGCAGCCAGCCGACGCACGCGGCGATCAACACCGTCACCGCGCCCACCGCGGTATAGAACGGTATGCGCGCCCGGCTCAGCAGGATGCTGTCGGCGCGGATACCGATCGAAACCAGCACGCCGCCTTCCTGTTCCAGCGGAGTGGTGCGCACCCGGTAGTCGACGCCGTTCACCTCGACGGTCGATGTTCCCGGCTCGAGGCGCGGCAGCTGCAGCCCGCGCTGGAAAATCACCTGACCGGTGTTGCGCATGCGCCCCGTCGTCAGGACACCGCGACGGGGATCGGACAACTGGTCGGGATACATGCTGGCGTCGACGATGGAGTCCAGCCGCCGGTCCAGTTGCGCGGCGTCATTGCTGGCCAGCACGAGCGACGTCAGGATCGTGAACACCGCGACGACGGCAGCGGCTGCGGCCGCGGCGGCCAACGCGACCCTGGTGCGCAGCGAGGCGGAGCGAACGAAGCGTGGCCGGCGCACTCACTGCTCGTCTCGGAGCACGTAACCGATACCGCGCACCGTCTGAATCACCCGAGGCAGGCCCTCACGCTCGAGCTTGCGCCGCAGGTAGCTGATGAACACGTCGGCCACGTTGGTGTCCACGTCGAAGTCATAGCCCCAGACCAATTCGAGCAGCCGCTGCCTGCTGAGCACGACGCCGGCGTTCTCGGCCAGCACCGCCAGCAGGTCGAATTCACGTTTCGTCAGATCGACCCGCTCGCCGTCGACGAACACCAGCCGCCTGGCGGTGTCGATGGTCAGCGGACCGACGGTCATGGTGTCGGACGACTGATCGGAATGACCGGACCTGCGCAGCAGGGCGTGCAACCGCGCCACGAGTTCACCCAGATCGAACGGCTTGGTCAGGTAATCGTCGGCACCGGCTTCCAACCCGGCAATCCGGTCATTGACCGTGTCGCGCGCTGACAATACGCAGATGGGGATGTCGTTTCCCAACGCGCGCAATGCCGTAACCACCGCAACGCCATCGAGTTCGGGCATCTGGACGTCCAGAACCAAGGCGTCGTGTGTCTCGTTGGACAGGAGCCGCAGGGCCTCTTTCCCGGTCGCAGCGACCCGCACGTCAAAACCTGAATGCCGCAGTCCGCGGGCAACAGAAGTTCTGACGTCCGGATCGTCGTCGACCATGAGCACCATTCGACCGGTGCTCTCCGCGGGCGGCTCTCCCCCGACCCGCACGCGGACTACGGAGCGTCAGAGATGCCGTCGCCGTTGGTGTCGCCGCAGCGATTCTTGATGTCCACCAGCGGCTGGCGGATGCCGGTCAGCTCGGCCTTCTGAATGGGATTGGCATTCATGTAGTTGTCCACCTCGGTGCGCACCTCGTCGCGGTTCTTGCCCTCGAGGCCGGTGAAGAAGAAGTTGACGTCCGGGTGGGAGAACAGGTAGTCCGACGTCGCCTTGGACACGCCTGCGGCCGTGAAGGCAAGGTCGGCGGCGGTGCAGTTGGGCGGCTCCTCGGCCATCGCCGTGGGAAGGGCGCCGAACAGCATCGCGCCGGCAAGTGCGCCGGTACCGACCGCGCCAGCTACCGTACGCCGCGCCGTACGGGCAGAGAGCAACATCTACAGGCTCCTTCATCGAATGAGTTGTGGCAGTAACCATGGCGGTTACAGACAAAGAAAGCTAATCAGAATCGTTGGCGACTTTCCTGCCTTGCGACGAAACGGTTAGTAGAAAATTCAAAAACCGCTGCTCAGAGGTGCATAAATGGCGCGGCGCGGTGCGCTGCAGCTACCGCGTGGCGCCGGTCACCGGACCGGGCAGTGGGCCTGCGCCCTGTACGCGGCCCGCCGAAGGTGAGGATTGCGCTGGCAAAGTCGCACCGGGCATGCCGACGGTTTGCGCGTTAGGGCGCGATCCTGGCAAACCACCGGGCAGTCCGCCGCCCTGCTGAGCATTCTGCAGCAGACCCATCACCTGCGGGATCGTGATGGGCAGCTTGCACTGACCGGCAAGATCGGTCAGCGGCGCCTGGAGCGTCTGCAGGTCCTTGCCCGCTTGCGGGTTGGCGTCGAAGTACGTCTTCAGCGCTACGAGCGACTGCGGGCCACCCTGGGACTGCGAGATCGTCGTCAACGCCTGATTCGTCTGCGGATGAGAATCCAGGTAACTGCCGGTCGATGTGGCCACCGATCCGACGGTCCGCGCCACCTCACTGGCCGCACACGGATCCGACGCCGCGGTTGCCGACGGCGCCGACGGCACAGAAAGGGCTGCGACGGTGGCGCCCGCCCGCGGCGCAGACAGCGAATGCCGCGAACAGGCCGCGACGGGCCGTCATATGGGTCGGTGTCATGGATAACTCCTTACGATTTGCGGACATCAACTGCCTCGCAAACGGCTGCGAGCGGCGGCAAAGTAGCCCGCCGCGGTGCCTGGCCAAGACGACATAATGCCATCGCGTCACAACGGCAGCCAATTCAGCAACTGAACGTGCAGGTGAACGCCAGGCGATAGGCAGCGCGCAGCAAGGCCTACGCTATTCAAAGAGGCGGGTTAAGGCTGCTTAAGGCGTCATTGAGGCCGCGTCGCGCCAGCGCACGCTGTTATATCCTCACGCTACGTAACGCGCCGGGGAGAAAGCGGGACAGACATCCAGCAGTTCATGATGCGCTTGAGCAGTGGCCTGCGCAGATTCCGCTGGGCGGTGTTCGTGGTCTGGCTACTTCTCCTTGTGCCCGCTGTCTATCTCGGCCTGAACCAATCCGGTCACCTCACCGGAGGCGGGTTCGAGGTTGCCGGCTCTCAGTCGCTGTATGTGCAGGAGGAACTCGAGAAGCAGTTCCCCGACCAGGGCGCTTCCCCGCTTGCCCTGGTGGCAGCGCCACGGGCCGATGCCTCATTCACCGATATGGACGCCGCGGTCGCGCACCTGGAAAAGCTTGCCGGTGAAGTGCCGAGCGTCAAGGTGGTGCCCAACCCGCAGCAGCCGCCGCCGCAGCCGGACCGGCCCTACGTCGTGACGTTGCAAATGGACTTCAACAACACCGGTGCGGTGGACGTCGCAAAGCAGCTGCGGCAGAAGGTCGGGATCAACGGCGACCAGCCCGGTGAGATACAGGACGGCAAGGTCAAGCTCTACGTCATCGGCCAGGGCGCGCTCGGCGCCGCAGCCACGGCGGCCACCAAGCACGACATCGCCCAGGCCGAGCAATGGAACCTTCCGATCGTCCTGATTGTCTTGCTTGCGGTGTTCGGCTCGCTGGCCGCCGCCGCCATGCCGCTTGTCCTCGGTATCTGCACGGTCGCGGTCACCATGGGCCTGGTCTATCTGCTGTCGATGTACACCACGATGTCGGTGTTCGTCACCTCAACTGTGTCGATGTTCGGGATCGCGTTGGCCATCGACTATTCACTATTTATTCTCATGCGATTCCGGGAGGAACTGCGGGCGGGCCGAGATCCGGAGCATGCCGCCGACGCCGCGATGGCCACCTCGGGCCTGGCCGTCGTGTTGTCCGGTCTGACCGTGATCGCGTCGGTGACCGGCATCTACCTGATCAACACCCCGGTGCTGCAATCTATGGCGACCGGCGCGATCCTCGCGGTGGCCGTCGCCGTGCTCACGTCGACGACGTTGACGCCCGCGGTGCTGGCCACGTTCGGCCGGGCGGCCGCGAAGCGGTCGTGGCTGCTGCATTGGTCACGGCGGCCGGAGACCACGCAGTCGCGTTTCTGGACCAGGTGGACCGGCTGGGTGATGCGCCGACCATGGTTGTCCGCGTTGGGCGCGACGGCGCTTTTGCTGACGCTGGCCGCGCCTGCGTTCTCGATGGTGCTCGGTAACAGCATGCAAAGGCAGTTCGACCCGACGCACGAGATCCGCGGCGGTGTGAACGCTGCGGCGGATGCGCTCGGCGCTGGCGCTCTCGGCCCGGTGCGGGTGCTGGTGACGTTCCCCGAGGGGAACCCAGCGTCGGCGCCGACGAAAGAGCCGCTACTTCAGGCGGTCCAGCAACGAATGTCGCAGGCGCCCAACATCGTGACGGTGCAGCCCGCGGTGTTCGGCAGCGACTACCGCAGTGCGCTGGTGTCGGCGGTGCTTTCTGTGGACCCGGAGGACATGGCGGCTCGCGAGACCGTCGACTGGATGCGTGAGCAGCTTCCGCCGGTGGCCGGGACGGACGCGACAATCGATGTCGGCGGGCCGACGGCGCTGATCAAGGACTTCGACGATCGGGTGTCCAAGACTCAGCCCGCTGTGTTCGGCTTCGTCGCGCTGATCGCATTCGTGATGCTGCTGGTGTCCATTCGCTCGGTGTTCTTGGCGTTCAAGGGCGTGCTGATGACCGTGCTGTCAGTGGCCGCGGCCTACGGCAGCCTCGTCGCCGTCTTCCAATGGGGCTGGCTGGAGGAGCTGGGCTTCCGGCAGATCTCGTCGCTGGACAGCACCATCCCGCCGCTGGTGCTCGCGATGACGTTCGGCCTTTCGATGGACTACGAGATCTTCCTGCTGACCCGTATCCGCGAGCGGTTCCTGCAGACCAACAACACCCGCGACGCCGTCGCCTATGGAGTCAGCACCAGCGCACGCACCATCACCAGCGCTGCGCTGATCATGATTGCGGTGTTCATCGGTTTCGCGTTCGCGGGTATGCCGCTGGTCGCTCAGCTGGGTGTGGCGTGCGCGGTGGCGATCGCGGTCGACGCGACCGTGGTGCGGCTGGTTCTCGTGCCCGCGCTGATGGCCATGTTCGACGAATGGAACTGGTGGTTGCCGCGGTGGCTGGCCCGCATCCTGCCGTCGGTGGACTTCGAGAAGCCGCTGCCAAAGGCCGACATCGGCGACCTGGTCATCATCCCGGACGACATTTCGACTCTGGCCGCGTCGGGAATCGACATCCGTATGGTGGTGAAGTCGGCTGCCAAGCTCAAATCGATGGCGCCGCAGACGATTACCGTCGCCGACCCCCTCGCGTTCAGCGGCTGCCTCCCCTTCAAGCGATCGCTGCAATCCATCAAGGGTGGCGACGAGCCACGGTCGGTCAACGGTCGCACGAACGGCCACACGAACGGCCACACCAACGGCCACGCCGCCCTGACCGGAAAGACGATCAAGGTGCGGCGCGGCAGGCTGCCCGTGCATCCCGTCACGATGTGGCGCGGCCGGCTGTCGGTGGCGCTGGACGCATTGGAGACCGAGGCCGACACCGAACGTCCACCGGTCGAGCGCAACAGCCCAATGGAGACCACCAACGTCCAGCTGCCCACAGGTGATCGGCTGCAGATACCGACAGGGGCGGAGACGCTGCGGCTGAAGAGCTACCTGGTCATGTGCAGGAACAGCACCAAAGACTTCACCGAGTTTGCCGATTTGGTCGAGTCGATGGAGACTCAAACGGCCGCAGTCGTACTGGCCGGAATGGATCGGTACTACTGTGGTGAGCCATCCAGGAAGCAATGGGTGGCCACGCAACTGGTGCGCCGACTTGCCGATCCGCACCCGTCGGACGAGTTCGACATCCCGATGTCGGGCCCCGAGGCGGAGGCTGATTGGGCCAAGGTCAGGGAGCGCTGCTTGTCGGTGGCGGTCGCGATGCTGGAGGAGGCGAGGTGACGGTGACTGTGGACGCGCGCCACGACGCTGCCACCGCACGCATTCCAACCGGGGCGCCGAAACGGTCCCGCAGGCCCGCCAACGACGACCGGCCGGTGGAGTTCTGGCCGACGGCAGCGATCCGCGAGGCGCTGGAAACCGATGACCTGACGGTATGGCAGCGCATCGTCGTCGCCATCAAGCGTGATCCGTACGGAAGGACCGCGCGCCAAGTCGAGGAGGTGTTGGAGTCGACACGGCCGTATGGGGTTTCGAAAGCTCTGTCCGAAGTACTTACCCGCTCCAGGGAGAGCCTGGAGGCTAATGAGCGGGCCGAAGTGGCACGCCAGATCCGGCTGCTGCTCAGCCGGTCCGGTCTCAAACCGCAGGAATTCGCCTCGCGCATCGGCGTGCCCGGTGAAGAACTCGCGGGATACATCGAGGGCAAGACCAGCCCGCCGGCATCACTGATGGTCCGGATGAGCCGGCTGTCGGACCGCTTCGCGAAGATGAAGGGGCACCGCCCAGGCGGCGCACGCTGAGCTGATCGGTCGGCTCTGTCTTTCCGGGTATACCGGTAGTCATGGAAGCCGACATCGAACGCATCCTCCGGGAAACCCGAACAGTGGCGATCGTCGGCGCGTCCGCGAATCGCTCTCGGGCCGTCTACGGCGTGTGGCGCTACCTGCAGTCGGCCAGCGACTACGAGCTGTACCTCGTCAATCCGACCATCGGCGATGTCGACGGCACGCCCACGTATCCGAACCTGGCCGCCCTGCCGGTGGTGCCCGACCTCGTCGATGTGTTCCGGCGCCACGAATATCTGCCGTCGGTGCTCGACGATGCGGTCTCGGTCGGCGCGAAAACGCTGTGGCTGCAATCAGGCCTGTGGGACGAGCAGGTGGCGCGCGACGGCCAAGCCGCGGGCCTGCAGGTGGTGATGGACCGCTGCCTGAAGGTGGAGCATGCGCGGTTGATCAGCGTGAGTTGATCGGAGTCACGTCGTCGACCAGCCAGCTGCCGCCGTCCTTGGACAACGTGATCCGCAGGGCCAGCACCGCGGTGTCGGTGGGCTGACCCGGCACGTTCTGAGTGCCGCGCATGATCACCGCGACACTGGCGTCGTTCGGGCCGATGGCCTCGACGCCCGCCGAGATCGTGCTGGCGTGCCCCGTGACGTTCTTGCTTGTCAATTGCTTTGCGACAGCGGCGAATTCGTTCTTGTACTTCTCCGCCCGCTGCGGCGTCATCATTGATGTCGCCCGGTCGATCGAGGCCGTCGGATTCTGTGGCGTGAAGGTTGCGCTGGCCTCGGCCACACTGCTGGCGATGCCCACCACCTCCGTGCTGTCGCTGCGCAGGTTGCGCTCCGGCACCGTCTGATTGCTGTAGCCGACCGACACCGCGGCGACCAATGCCGCGGTGGCCAGTCCGACGACCGCCAGCCGCAGCCCCGGCCCGTCGTCGTCGGTGCCGACCGTCACCCCGTCGCGTCGCGCCAGGACGGCGTTGACGATCACGCCCTCGACGATCAGCAGGCACAGCACCGATGCCAGCGACACCCACCACAGCGGCCAGCCCATCGCGATGCCGATGTAGACCAGCGCGGCGATCGCGGCGAGCGGTGACGGCGATGTCGAAAGCCAGCACCCGCAACCGGTTCCTCATTCGGATCGGCTCCAGGCGGGAGATCAACAGCTTGCCCTCGACGTCGGAGACATCCAGCCGCAGGTTCCAGCGCAGCGTCTGCGGCTTGCCGCCGACGTTGTCACTGATCGACGTCGCCACCACCAGCACGGTGTCGGTGCGCTTCACCAGATCGCCGAGGGGCGCCGGCGGGGGTGGCTCCGGCGCAGGCCTGCCGTCGGGCAGGGTTGCCGGGCGGTGGTAGACCGACTCGATCGCGACCGAGTCGATCTGGCCCTTGGTCCGCGATTGCAGGGTCTGCACGACCTTCTTGTACGGCTCGACCGCCGACTCGAACTCGTTGTTGAGCTCACCGACGGTGCCGTCGTGCAGCGTCTGCAGGCTGGCGTCGATGTCGTCCTTGTTCATGTTGACCAGGACAGTGGTCCAGTCGGCGGCGGCCTTGAGCACCTCGGTCTGGTAGCGGCGTTCACCGGTGTCCGCGCGATGGCCCGACCAGATCATCACCGCGAGCACGATCGCGGCCACAGAGAGCAGGCCAAGGGCGGCCGAGGCGATGCCGTAGCCGGAGAAGACGGACCGTCGTCGTCGTGCGCCTTGCTCTTCGTCGGCGCTGTCGTCGTCGGGCATGGCCGTGAGGGTACCTGGGTCAAAACGGGCTCATCGCACTCACTTGTGTTCGGGCGGCCAGCGGGCCGACATCTGGCTTCTGGAAGGATGTCGCGGGTGACGGTAGAAGCAATCAGCTCCGGCATCGACCTGAGCCACGTCGACGCAGCAAGCCCGCCCGCAGGACGACCTGTTCGGCCACGTGAACGGCCGCTGGCTGGCCGACTACACAGATCCCCGCCGACCGGGCCACCGACGGCGCGTTCCGGCTCGCTCTACGACCGCGCCGAGGAGCAGATCCGCGACCTGATCACCGAGGCCGCCGATGCCAAGCGCCGACGAAGGGCACCGACCAGCAGCGCATCGGCGACCTGTACGCGAGCTTCATGGATGAGGCCGACCGTCGAGCGGATCGGTGTGCAGCCGCTGCTCGACGAGTTGGCCAAGGTCGACGCCGCCGACGACGCCCGACGCGTTGGCCGCGGTCCTCGGCGAGTTGCAGCGCACCGGGGTCGGCGGCGGCACCGGCGCCTACATCGACACCGACTCCAAGGACTCCACCCGCTACCTGCTGCACCTGAGCCAGTCCGGGCTGGGGCTGCCCGACGAGTCGTACTACCGCGACGACCAGCACGCCGAGATCCTCGCCGCCTATCCGCGCCACATCGCCGCGATGTTCGCGCTCGTGTACGGCGAGGAGTCCGAGCCTGGCGAGTGGCAGGCCACCGCCGAGCGCATCGTCGCGCTGGAGACCAAGCTGGCCGCCGCGCACTGGGACGTCGTCAAACGCCGCGACGCCGACCTCACGTACAACCTGCGCACGTTCGCCGAGCTGCCCGCCGAGGCACCCGGCTTCGACTGGGCGGGCTGGGTCACGGCGATGGGTACCACGCCTGAGGTAAGCCGCCGAACTCGTTGTGCGCCAACCCGATTACCTGACCGCGTTCGCCGCGCTGTGGTCAGGCGAGGACATCGAGGACTGGAAGCGCTGGGCCCGCTGGCGGCTGATCCATGCGCGGGCATTCCTGCTCACCGACGAGCTCGTCGCCGAGGACTTCGACTTCTACGGTCGCACCATGAGCGGCACCGAGTCGATCCGCGACCGGTGGAAGCGTGGCGTCTCGGTGGTGGAGAACCTGATGGGCGACGCGCTGGGCAAGCTGTACGTCGAGCGGCACTTCCCGCCGGACGCCAAGGCGCGGATGGACGAGCTCGTGGCCAATCTGCGGGAGGCCTACCGGGTCAGCATCAACCAGCTGGACTGGATGACGCCGGAGACGCGCCAGCGCGCGCTGGCCAAGCTCGACAAGTTCACCCCCAAGATCGGGTATCCCGCGAAGTGGCGCGATTACTCGACGCTGGTCATCGAACGCGACGATCTGTACGGCAACTACCGCCGCGGCTACGAGGTGAGCTCCGATCGTGAGTTGGCCAAGCTGGGCGGCCCGGTCGACCGTGACGAGTGGTTCATGACGCCGCAGACGGTGAACGCCTACTACAACCCGGGCATGAACGAAATCGTCTTCCCCGCAGCGATTCTGCAGCCGCCGTTCTTCGACGCCGAGGCCGACGACGCCGCCAACTACGGCGGCATCGGTGCGGTGATCGGCCACGAGATCGGTCACGGCTTCGACGACCAGGGCGCCAAGTACGACGGCGACGGCAACCTGGTGGACTGGTGGACCGACGACGACCGCGCCGAATTCGGTACGCGGACAAAGGCGCTGATCGAGCAGTACGAGGAGTTCGTGCCTCGGGGCCTGGCCGACGGCCATCACGTGAACGGCGCATTCACCGTCGGCGAGAACATCGGCGACCTCGGCGGGTTGTCGATCGCGCTGCTGGCCTACCAGCTGTCGCGCAACGGTGAAGAGGCCCCCGTGATCGACGGGCTTACCGGCGTGCAGCGGGTGTTCTTCGGCTGGGCTCAGGTGTGGCGGACGAAATCCCGTGAGGCCGAGGCGATCCGAAGGCTCGCGGTCGACCCGCACTCGCCGCCGGAGTTCCGGTGCAACGGCGTCATCCGGAACATGGACGCGTTTTACGAGGCGTTCGAGGTTGCCGTGGACGACGATCTGTATCTGGAGCCGCAGCGGCGGGTCAGGATCTGGAACTGAGCTCCAGCTTGCCCTCACCCGCCCGGTAAAACGGGCGGGTGACCAGAACGTAGATCCCGAACACCGCCAGCGGAGCCAGCAGCGGCAACCACGGCAGCTCGAACGGGAACGAGGCGGCAAGCACGCCGACAAAGGTAAAGCCAAGGGCGGCAAGCAGTGCCGGTGCCGACGCGCCGATCACACCAGCACGTCCGCCCTCGGTGTAGCGCAGCACCAGGTAGCACGCTGCGGAAAGGCCGGCGAGCGCGGTCAGCATCGGCGGCGCATCCGAGATCACGCCCGCCGTTGCGGCCAGCAGGACCGCCAGCGTCGCCGCGATGCGAATTCCGATACCCACCAGCACCGCAGCCGCGGCCGCCATCGCGACGACGAGTGCGACCCCGCTGGTTTGGATCCCGGCCGCCGCCACCATCACCAGCCCGAACGCGGTCGACAGCAGATGCGCCCTGCGGAGGAGGTCCGTCATCGCCGCCCCCGTACCGGACGCCGATGCTCGGGAACCAGCTTCATCGACTGATCGAGGGTGGCCTCCGATGACCAGGACACCACGTCGACCCCGACTGTGCCCATGTCGCGGTACATGAACGACGCGCTGCATCGTCCACATCCTGGTGAACAACGGGTCCTTACCGCTCCTCGAACGGGCCGCCCTCCAGCACGTCGACCGCGACGACGGTATGCCCGCGCTTGCGCAGGTCGATCAGCGACAGCGCGAACTCGGTGTCGAGCATCGTCGAGAAGGCGACGACGATCGCACCCGGCGGCAGGGCGGCACGCGGCGCCAATGTGCCTGTGGTCGTTTCGAATTCATCGCCGGCCCCGAGCAGCGTGTCGAGCACCCGGTAGAACTGCCGCCGCCCGATGTCGGCTCCGAGCCAGCGGGGTCGACCGCCGCCGAGCGTCGACCACGCCGGCACGGTCGCCACTGCGCAGCGCGCTCTGCACCACCTGTACGGCGCCGCGCAGCGCCCGTTCGGTCGCCTCCGTCGCCGGGCCCGGCGGTTGCGCATACATGTCGATGAGCACCACCACATCGGCGGCCCGGTCGGTCAACCGCTGGGTGACGTGCAGCCTGCCGCGGCGCGCGCTGACCGGCCAGTTGACGGTGCGCAACTGGTCGCCGGGAACGTAGGGGCGGATGTCGGCGTATTCGACGCCAGGCCCGATGTGGCGGGTGAGATGGGTGCCGAGCCGATCCAGCAGCTCGGTCTTCGGGATCGCAGTGGATTGCGGTGGGGCCACAGGAAACACGAACACATCGGCGGCGTCCACGGTCGCCGTGCCTGCGAGCAGCCCGCCAGGCGCGACTGCCTCGACCGTGGCCCGGATCGGATAGCGGCCCCATCGCTGCGCCGCACCCGTAACCGTCTGCCGCTCACCGGCAGCACCGGCGACGACGTCGAGTTCCATCCCGTCGACGCCGGTGATCACAGCCGCAACGGCGACGTCCGCATCGTCGGCGGTCGCCCACACGGTCAACTGTGTCTGCTCCCCTTCGAAGCAACGCTGCAGGCCCGGCTCCGCGTGCACAAAGACCTTCGGCACCGACCGTTGCCAGCCGATCGAGCACAGCACGCCGAGCAGCGGCGCGACGAAGGCGATGAGCTGCCAATACGATCCGATCAACGCGGCGGCGAGAACAACTCCAGCGCAGGTGGCTACCGCGCGCGTCAAAGGCGATGCTTGCCATCGCAACTCGGCTTCGGTGCGGCGGGTCTCGATCACGCTCGCGCCCGCGGAACCGGCAACCGTCGCAGCAGTTCCTCGACGACATCGGCACCGTGGACACGGCGCACCCACATCTCCGGCTTCAGGCTGATCCGGTGCGCCATAGTCGGAACGGCCAGCGACTTCACGTCCTCGGGTATCACGTAGTCGCGGCCGAGCAGAAGTGCGCGGGCACGCGCATGCTGGACGAGATCGAGTTCGGCTCGCGGGCTGGCGCCGACAGCCACCTGCGGGTGCTGCCGGGTGGCGTTGGCCAGCGACACGACGTAATGCAGCACGTCTTCGTGGACCGTCACCTGCTCCACCGACTCCCGCATCGCGACCAGATCATGTGCATCCACAACCTGATTCACCGTCGGCTCGACCGAACCGCGCTCGAGTCGCCTGCGCAGCATCGACGTCTCCTCCTCTTCGCTCAGGTAGCGCAGCTCCAGCCTGATCGCGAAGCGGTCCAACTGCGCCTCGGGTAGCGGATAGGTGCCCTCGTACTCAATCGGGTTGTCGGTGGCCAGCACGATGAACGGCGCGGGCAGCCGGTGGGTGACACCGTCGATGCTGACCTGGCCCTCGGCCATCGCCTCGAGCAGTGCGGCCTGCGTCTTCGGCGGTGTCCGGTTGATTTCGTCGGCGAGCAGCAGGTTGGTGAAGATCGGGCCCGAGCGGAATTCGAAACGGCCCGACTGCATGTCGTACACGGTCGAGCCGAGCAGGTCGGCCGGAAGCAAGTCCGGCGTGAACTGCACGCGGGTGAACTCCAACCCGAGCGCCGCGGCGAACGACCGTGCGATCAGCGTCTTGCCCAGCCCGGGAAGGTCCTCGATCAGCACATGCCCGCGGGCCAGCACCGACGTCAGGATCAGTGTGAGCGCCCACCGCTTGCCCACCACGACCCGTTGGATCTCGTCGAGGACTGCCTCGCAGTTGGCAGTGGTCGTAGCCGCGGGCAGTGAAGATCGTCATACCTGCTCCAACCTCCGAAGAATCTCGTCGAGCGCCGACCGCCCAGGGCCTGGCACGTGTTTGTCGGTGCGCGCGACGTTATCCGGATCCACCCATGCCCATAGTTCGTCGCCGAAGAGCATCCGGCCGGTGGCGCGGAACCCGTCCGGATTCTTGTTCTGCTTCTGACCTGTTGCGATCCCGAACTGCCGTGCGAGCATCGGGCGAAGGTGGCGGTCCCAGTCCGAACGGGTGGATTCCGACCACGAGATCAGCGTCTCGGTTCGAGACAGCCACCGGCGCAACGACTCTTCGGCATCGTTGGCGCCTGCGGCGACAGGCTCGCGCCCGGATCCGCCCACCAGATACCACCGCAACGCGAACAGTGCCGCTGCCACCGCGACGCCGACCGCCACCAGCACCAGCCGGCGGTCGGGCATCAGCATCGCAAGCAGCTGCACGCCGATCACAAGGCACAACCCCGCGGCCACAAGCTTTTTCAGCGTCATGCGACGCTCCGCATCTCCGCGAGGACCAGCGTCAGCACGCGCACCGCGGTCTCGCGGTGCTCCTCGGTCATCACGTGCGGACTGAACCGGGCCTCTTCGAACAAGTCGACAAGTTCGGTCGCGCTGTCGGCGCGCAACGCGTGGTGCTCGACGGCGCGGGCCAACACCTCCGAAGGCGTATCCGATTCCCGCGGAATGACTTCAGGGGAGTTCTCGAGTTCACGTTCCATCGCCGCGTAGCACGCGATGATCGCCTCCCGCGGTTCGCGGCTCAAGTCCCCGATCTCGGCCAACCCGATTTCCGCCGCCCTGGCAAGCGAATCGGGCGCGGCCGCCGGTGTCGCGGGCAGGTATTCGTCGCCGGTCGACACGGCCGCGGCGGGACGGCGCTGCCGGTGCCCGGCGATCAGCGCCGTGACGAACACCAGCATCATCAGGACCACTGTCGCGCCGGCGAGCAGGGAGAAGACATTGGACGACGGCTCTGGATCCTGCGGTTGCTCCGCAGGCGGCCGGGGTGCGCCCGATGTCGGAGTGCTCGCATCGGGCGGTTGCTGTTCGATGCCCAACTGCCAGTTCCACCGGGACAGCAGCGCAACCAGCAGCAGCCACGCGATGAGCACACCGACCGCGACCAGCACCATGCGCCACGTCAACGGCCGCCGCTCGCCCGCCATCTCTCTTGGCGGTTCGCCCGCGCCGGGCGATACGGGCCTGCGGCGCGACTGAGTGATGATCGCGATCGCGATGATCGCCATCGACAGCGCCAGCATCGCGACCACCGCGAACAGGCTGCCGAGGCTGCTGGTGGGCCGGTCACGGGGCGGGGGATCAGCGCCGGGCAGATACCCGTGCAGCGCTACGGCAGCCACGATCAAGAGGACGATCACGGCGACGACGCGCGACCGATGGGCCATAGCCCATCCTGGTCGCGGTCAGATCAAGGCCGCAACGGTATGGCTAGATCTGCCAGTCCTGGGCGCCGTCGTTCTGGTTGTACGTGCCGACGGAGTTCTTGATGACGATGGGGTCGCCACTGCCGAAGTTGTCGTAGAACCATTGCGCGTTGGCCGGGCTGAGGTTGATACAGCCGTGACTGACGTTGCGCTTGCCCTGGTCGCCGACCGACCACGGGGCGCTGTGCACGAACGCGCCGCTGTTGTCGATCCGGACGGCGTCCTGCACCTTCAGCTTGTAGCCGTCCGGCGCGGTGTTCGGCACGCCATAGGTGGCGGAGTCCATCACCATGTCGGCGAACTTCTCCAGCACGTAGTAGGTGCCGTTCTTGGTCTCGTGCTTGCCGTCCGGCTTGCCCATCGACACCGGGAACGTCTTCTCGACCTTGCCGTTGCGCGTGATGGTCATCTGGTGAGTCTTGTCGTCGATGTTGGCCACCAGCGACTCGCCGGTGCGGAAGCTCGACTTGGCGCCGCTGGCGTCGATGTTGACCGTCGTGTCCTTCGGCCAGAGATCGAGCGGACGCCACCGCACCTGCGTGTCGCTCATCCAGTAGAACTTGCCAGGCACCGGTGGGGTCGACGAGATGTGGATCGCCTGCTCGGCCATCGGGCGGTCGGCGATCGGCCGCTGGAAGTTGATGATGATCGGCTTGCCAACGCCGACCATGGACCCGTTGACCGGGTTGAAGGACGGCGGCAGGAAGACGGGATCTCCGGTGTACGCCGTCGGGTTCTGGCCCGCCGGGGTGCCCTCCGGAATGGTCGTGGGCTGGGCCGCGGCCAGTGGATCAGTCCCCGGCGGCGCGAACGGGTTGGCAGGCGCGAGCGGGTCGACCGGTGGCGGCGCGAACGGGTCTACCGGCGGCGGCACAGCCAGCGGGTCCACGGGAGGCGCGACCTCGGGACCCGGCGGCACAGGGGCGGGTTCGATCGCAGCGGCCGCGTCGACGGGAGCTTCCGCCGCGGGGACTTCTGCGGCAGGGACCGGGCCGGGCAGCGGACCGATCGGAGCCGGGATCGCCGGATCCACCACATCGGGTTCGGCCATCGCTGACGGACTACCGAACGCCAGTCCACCGATCAATCCGACCGCCAAAGTCGCGGTAACCAGCCTCCGCATCTTGCGCCGCGGCATGCAAACACCTCCAGTCAAAGCTTCGTCCCAGTCTCGCACAGCGGGGAGGTCGGGCTAACGCCAGAAAAGGCCTCCCTGGCCTGGACAACTGTCCAGCGAAGTGCGCTGAGCTGCAGTGTTCATCGTCAGCGGGTGTCGAATGTTACTTCCTGCTGGTTACCTGAAGGAATGATGAACAGGCGGCTGGTGACCGCGACACCGGCAAGCGCGACGACCACCAACGCCGTCGACGCCGCGATCATCGCCGCCAGCCCGGCCTGTTCGTAGAGCAGCCCGCCGGACAGCGAACCCGCCATGATGCCGACCTGGAACGCCGTCACGTAGAGGCCGGACGCGCCGTCGGGGTCGTTCGGCGCGGTGCGCATCGCCGCGGCTTGAAGCATCGGCGGCAGCGCCGTCGAAGCCGCCCCCCACAGCACGATCGCCGCGGCGCCGATCACGATCGTCGTGGCATCTGGACGTGTTCCACCCGCGAGTGCGGTCAGCACCGCGAACGCGATTCCCAGCGCTGCCAGGCAGCCGACCACCGATGCCTTGGGATGCCGATCCAGCGGCCGCGCCATCAGCGCCATGCCAAGCAGGCCTGCCACCCCGAAGCCGGCCAGCAGCCAGGCCAGCTGCGGGCCGTGCACGCCGACGACATCCCGGATGATCACCACGATGAACGTGTAGGAGATGAAGTGGCCGGTGACGCCGATCAGCGTCAGCACACTCAGCGTCACCAGCCGGCTGTTGCGGTGGTGCCGCTCTCGCACGGTGCCGACTTCGGCGGCGGGCAGCACCATCGGCGGCAGCGCCACCCAGGCGGCGAGCGTGACCGACGTCGCGGCCACGGTCAGCGCCACCACCGCCTGCCGCCAGCCCCACAGCTCACTCATCGCCGCGGTCAGCGGGTTGCCCACCACGAGGGCAAGCGTCGTCCCGACATACACCGCGGTGGTGGCGCGTCCGGTGTGCGTGGCGGGCACCAGCCGGGCGCCGATCGGCGCGATCACCGACCACATCAAGCCGTGGGTGAGCGCGCACAGCACCCGGCCGCCGGCCAAGACCGCGAAATTGGGCGCCAACGCCGAAATCAGTTGGGACACCGTCAAACAGACCAGGGTCAGCATCAGCGTGCGACGCCGTGGCCAGTGCGCCGTCCACCTCACCAACGGGACCGTCGTCACCGCGGCGACAAGGGCGTAGCTGGCCAGCAGCGTGCCGACCATGGCCTCGCTGACGTGGAGGTCGGATGCGATGTCGGGCAGCGCGGCGACCGGAACCATCTCCGCCGTGACGTAGATGAAGGCAGCCGACGCCAGCACCGCCAGCTGCACGGCGATGCGCGGTGTCCATGCCCGGCCGGGCATTATGCGGGTATCCACGGTCATAACCTGGGTACATCACGGTATCGGCTCGGAATGCGGATGCCGGGCAAGCAGTTGTGACGGGGAGTCGAACGCCACCAATTCAGAAAGGATCGTGATGGTCGCCATTCCCGAGGGCTACGAATCGCTGTTGGAGCGTCCGTTGTTCGGGCATCTCGCCACGGTGCGGCCCGACGGCCGCCCGCAGGTGAACGCGATGTGGTTCGCCTGGGACGGCGAACTGCTGCGGTTCACCCACACCAACAAACGGCAGAAGTACCGCAACATCGAAGCGCAGCCGAATGTCGCGATGTCGGTTCTCGATCCGGAGAATCCCTATCGGTTCCTCGAGGTGCGCGGCGTCGTCGAGGAGATCGTGCCGGATCCGACGGGTGCGTTCTACATGCAGCTCAACGACCGCTACGACGGCCCGTTGACCGAGCCGCCGCCCGACAAAGCCGACCGGGTGATCATCGCGGTGCGGCCGACCGGCTTCAGTAAGCAGTAGCGATGATCGTGGCCTTCAGCGTCAGCCCGTCGGGCGGCGACGAGACGGGCGGCGTCGGTGCGGCCGTCGCCGAAGCGGTCAGGGTGGTTCGCGAGTCGGGCCTGCCCAACGAAACCAATGCGATGTTCACCAACATCGAAGGCGAGTGGGACGAGGTGATGGCGGTCGTCAAGCGTGCCGTTGAGGCGGTGGCCGCGGCGTCGCCTCGCGTGAGCCTGGTGCTCAAGGCCGACATCCGACCCGGACACACCGGGCAGCTGACGGCCAAGGTCAAGCGGATCGAGGACGCACTCGACGGGTAGCCGCCGCTACGACCTCACGAGGCGGGCGATCGCGGCCGATGCCTCGGCCAGCTTGGCGTCGGCCTCGTCACCGCCCTCGGCGACCGCATGGGTCACGCAATGGCCGAGGTGCTCGTCGAGCAGACCCAACGCCACCGACTGCAGGGCGCTGTTCACTGCGCTGATCTGGGTGAGCACATCGATGCAGTACTTGTCCTCTTCGATCATCTTCGCGATGCCGCGAACCTGACCCTCGATGCGGCGCAGCCTCTTCGAGTAGGCGTCCTTCTGCTGCGAGTAACCATGTGAAGCGGTCGACATGACTCCAGCGTACGGTACCCCACCGGGGTATGCATATTGGTTTGGCCGGGCGAAACGCAGCGAGCATACTGACACTCATGCCCTCAGAGCCCGGATCAGTCGACATAAAACCCCGCAGCCGCGACGTCACCGACGGCCTCGAGAAGGCGGCCGCCCGCGGAATGCTGCGGGCGATAGGCATGGAGGACGACGACTTCGCCAAGCCGCAGATCGGCGTCGGGTCGTCGTGGAATGAGATCACCCCGTGCAACCTGTCGCTGGACCGACTGGCCAAGGCCGTCAAGGACGGCGTGTTCGCGGCGGGTGGCTACCCGATGGAGTTCGGCACGATCTCCGTCTCCGACGGAATCTCCATGGGCCACGAGGGGATGCACTTTTCACTCGTGTCGCGTGAGGTCATCGCCGACAGCGTCGAGGTCGTCATGCAGGCCGAGCGGCTCGACGGCTCGGTGCTGCTGGCCGGCTGCGACAAGTCGCTGCCCGGCATGTTGATGGCCGCTGCGCGGCTCGACCTGGCGAGCGTGTTTCTGTACGCGGGCTCGATTCTGCCCGGCAAGGCCAAGCTGCACGACGGCACCGAGATGGACGTCACGATCATCGACGCGTTCGAGGCCGTCGGCGCATGCGCGCGGGGCCTGATGCCGCGCGAGGACGTCGACGCGATCGAACGCGCCATCTGTCCCGGCGAGGGCGCCTGCGGCGGCATGTACACCGCCAACACCATGGCCAGCGCGGCTGAGGCGCTCGGCATGTCGCTGCCGGGCAGCGCCGCCCCGCCCGCCACCGACCGGCGACGCGACGGGTTCGCCCGCCGCAGCGGGCAGGCCGTTGTCGAGCTGCTTCGCCGCGGCATCACCGCGCGCGACATCCTCACCAAGGAGGCGTTCGACAACGCGATCGCGGTCGTGATGGCCTTCGGTGGCTCCACCAACGCGGTGCTGCATCTGCTGGCGATCGCGCACGAGGCCAACGTCAAGCTGTCGCTGGAGGACTTCACCCGGATCGGTCAGAAGGTGCCGCACCTGGCGAACGTGAAGCCGTTCGGCAAGCACGTGATGTTCGACGTCGACCACATCGGCGGGGTGCCCGTCGTGATGAAGGCACTGCTGGATGCCGGTCTGCTGCACGGAGATTGCCTCACCGTGACCGGAGAGACCATGGCGGCAGAATCTCGCCAACATCGCACCGCCGGACCCCGACGGCAAGGTGCTGCGCGCGCTGGACAACCCCATCCACCCGACGGGCGGCATCACGATTCTGCACGGATCGCTGGCGCCCGAAGGCGCCGTGGTGAAGTCCGCGGGCTTCGACTCGGACGTGTTCGAAGGAACCGCAAGGGTTTTCGAGCGCGAACGCGCGGCGCTGGACGCGCTGGAGGACGGCACGATCACGAACGGCGACGTCGTCGTCATTCGGTACGAGGGCCCCAAGGGCGGGCCGGGCATGCGCGAGATGCTGGCCATCACCGGAGCGATCAAGGGCGCCGGGCTCGGCAAGGACGTGCTGCTGATGACCGACGGCCGGTTCTCCGGCGGAACGACCGGTCTGTGCGTCGGGCACGTCGCACCCGAAGCCGTCGACGGCGGACCGATCGCGTTCGTGCACGACGGGGACCGCATCCGGCTCGACGTCGCCAAGGGCACCCTGGACGTGCTGGTCGATCCGGCCGAATTCGAGTCGCGCAAGGCCAATTTCGAGCCGCTGCCTCCGACCTACACCACCGGCGTGCTGGCCAAGTACACCAAGCTCGTCGGCTCGGCGGCCAATGGAGCCGTCTGCGGCTAGTTGGTTGTCGGTGGTGGTTGCGCCTGGAAGGGCTCGTACCACCACCAGTTCGCGCGCTCGCCGGTGGGCCCGCGACAGGGCGCGACCGCGGGTGGGGGTTTCGTCGGCGGGCGGGCCAGCGATCCCGCGCTCAGCGGTCGACCGGCACTGTCGGTGACCGAGAGATCATCGGCGCCTCCGGCGATGGTGATGACGCTCCGATGATGCAGCCGATGGTGGTACGGGCACACCAGCACGAGGTTGGACAACTCGGTGAGGCCGCCGTCTTCCCAGTGCCGGATGTGGTGTGCGTGCAGACCACGGGTGGCTCCGCAGCCGGGAACCACGCAGGTGCGGTCGCGGTGCTCGAGCGCGCGGCGCAGCCGACGGTTGATTTGCCGGGTCGCCCGCCCGGCGCCGATGACCTGGCCGTGACGTTCGAACCAGACTTCGCAGGTGGCATCGCAGAGCAGGTATCGGCGTTCGTGCTTCCGAGAGCAGCGGTCCCAGATGCAGCGACGCGGCGCGCTGCTCGACGTCGAGATGCACCACCACGGTGGTGTGCTGCCCGTGCGGTCGGCGGGCCACCTCGGCTATCCCAACCGGCCTCGACCAGGCGCATGAAAGCGTCGACGGTGCCCGGCAACGGCGGCGCCATATCTGATGGCCGCGCCGTCGGTTCTCGCGATCGAGTTTCCACTCGGCGATCAGCGCATCACGATGGGACGCCAGTGCCGCGTCGAACTTCGCCGCGTCGGGGTGCGGCAAGTTTGATCCGCCAGCTGGTGGACTCCTCGTCGGAGGTCTTGGTGATCGAGGGCTCCGGTTCGGGCCGGGGGTCGGAATCGGGTTCGGGTTCGGGTCGCGGTTCCAGCTTGACCGCGGTGCGCAGCTGGTTGACCGTTGCGCTAGCGCGCCAGCTCCGCATAGTGCTCATCGGATCCCTCGCCCGCGCGCCCCGCGATGACCCCGACCTGATCCAGCGACAGCCGGCCCTCCCGCATGCCCTGCCGCGCAGCGGGGGAACTCCTCGAGCCGGCGCGCGACGGTGGCGATCGTTCGGCGTTACTCGATGACGTGCCGGTCTTCCAGGCCACCAACGCCGCGACCGACCGTGCGCCCGTCGCGCCCCACAACTCGTCACGATCCACCTCGGCCACGATCTCCACAATGCGCCCATCAATCGCGTTGCGCTGACCCGGCCAACTCCGCCAACTCCTCGAACAACACCTCAAGCCGCTGATCGGGGCGCACCCCAGCGGCGAAAGACATTGCGGTCGAGGACATGACGCCATCATCGCAGCAGGGTACGACAAATCTGGCCGCCCGGATCGCGTCGCACGCGATGCGGCTAGCGGACCATCCGGTCGATGCGCTGCAGCGCGATCGCCAACACCGGCAGGTAGGCCGGCGCCCACCATGGCGCCGCCATGCTCGCGAGGCATCCGGTGCCGTCCGGCTCGACGCTGTGTGAGGTGGCCGGCACTCCGGCGACCGACCATGCCCACTTGCGGCCGGGCTCGAATTCGGTGATGGTGAACGGCAGCGCGACGCCGACGGGGGTGTACACGCGCCCCGTCGCGCCCAGCGCCAACTCGGCGTCGTCGAGCTCTGCCCCGGCGACGGTCGGTCCCCACTGAGGCCAGGCGTGGGTGTCGATCAGCACCTTCCACACCGCTTCGGCCGGCGCGTCTATGTGTCTGCTGACGGAGAGCATCCGGATGGCATACCCGTTATGCGGGCGCAGCCTCGACGGAGTTGGGGTCCGCGTCGCCGCGGATCAACGCGTCGACTTCGGCACGCTGCTTCGGACCCCAGGTCTCCTTGGTCGCAAGGACACCGCCAAGGCCGACGAGCCCGACCGCGACGTAGAACAGCGCAGGGCCGATCCACCCGAAGACTGTTGGCCAGCAGCACGGCCAGGAACGGCGCGAAACCGGCGATGGACGCGGCGACCTGGTAGCCGATCGAGGCGCCCGAGGTGCGCGTGCTGGTGTTGAACAGTTCGGCGAACCATGCGCCCTGCGTACCGGTCAGCATGGCGTGAATGAGGCCGATGGCGATGATGAACAGCAGCACGATGAAGAACGGTTTGCCGGTGTTGGCCATCAGGTACATCGGGATGCCGAATGCGATCGCCAGCAGACAGCCAACCAGGTAGACGCGTCGTCGCCCGACTCGGTCGGTGAGGTTGCCCGCATAGAGCGTCGTGCCGATCGCGATGATGCTGGCGATGACGACACCGGTGAGACCGGTGATGCGGTCAGCTTCATTGCGCTTGGTGATGTAGGACAGCAGGTAGGTCGCCGTTAGGTAGTAGGCACACGACTCGACGACCCGCAACGCGATCACCCGCAGGATGTTGCGCCAGTCCTGCCGGATGACGGTGAGGAACGGGTTCTTGACGACTTTGCCTTCCGCCTTGACCATTTCGAATTCCGGTGACTCGCTCAGCCGTAAGCGCACGTACAGACCGACCGCGATCAGCAAGGCGCTCGCAAGGAACGGAATGCGCCAGGCCCAGTCGTTGTCGAGCGGTGCCGCGACGAGGAAGGCCGTGGTGGCCAGCGCGATACCGAGCGGATTACCCGCCTGGGGGATGGCGGCGAATCGCCCGCGATGTCGCCACGGCGCGTGTTCGAAGGCCATCAGCACCGCGCCGCCCCACTCGGCGCCGAAGGCGAGGCCCTGGATGACCCGGATCGTCACCAGCAGGACCGGAGCCAACACACCGACCTGGGCGTAGGTGGGTAGCAGGCCGATCCCGAACGTCGCGATGCCCATCACCAGCAGCGCCCCCACCAGCACGGGCTTGCGGCCGAAGCGATCCGCGAGATACCCACCCACGGCGCCGCCGATCGGGCGCATCAGGAATCCGACACCCAGCGTGGCGAACGACAACAGGGTGCCGACGAGTGGGATCGGACTCGGGGAAGAACGCGTCGCCGAAGTACAGCGCCGAAGCGGTGCCGTAGGCGACGAAGTCGTAGTTCTCCACGCAGGTTCCGGCGGCGGCGCCCAACGCGGTTTTGATCTTGCCGGGCGAGCCGTGTTCGGCCTGGCGCCGTCGATCGTCGATCGCGGTACTCATTGCGTTATCTCCTTTGATAATTCATCGGCCCAGCTGCCGAGCCGCGTTGCGCTCGAGCTCGTGCAGCTTGTGGACACGGCGCACGGTGTCGTCGTCGTCGTCGAAACGTGCGCCGAGGAACGCCTCGATGACCTCCGCGGCAGTTGCGCTGCCCAATCACCCACGCGCCGATCGCGACCGCGTTCGCGTCGTCGTGCTCCACGCTCTGATGTGCGGAGTACACGTCATGGGCCGAGGGCGCAGCGAATCCCGGCGAATCTTGTTCGCCGCCATGACCGCGCCTTGACCGGTTCCGCAGACGAGCACGGCCTTGTCGGCTGCACCCCGGAGCACGAGCTTGCAGGTGTCCCAGGTGATGTCGGGGAAATCGACGGGAGCATCGTCCTGTGTACCGGTGTCGATGACCTCGTGACCGAGCCTTCCAGCACAGCGCGTACGTGCGCCTTGAGCGGATAACCCGCGTGATCGTTGCCCAGTGCGATTCTCATCGCCGTCCTTCCGCCGTCGTTTCGTTGGTTTCGAGTTCGTTGTCATACGGGATGGAGTCGATGGCCCCGGCCCGTGTCACCGCGACACCTGCCGCTCGGACGGCGACTTCGACCGCGCCGAAGATGTCGTCGGGAGCCACCGCGAGGCGCGCGGCGAGGTAGCCGATGAAGGTGTCGCCGGCTGCGGTGGTGTCAACAGCGTCGACCGCCGAGGCCGGCGACGTGCTCGACGTGGTTCTGGTGGGTCACGTATGCGCCGTCGCCGCCTGCGGTGCAGATCACCGTGGCGTCGGCTTCGCTAGTGCGAGCGTTGCGATATCGTCCGCAGAGCTGAGCGCAATTCGTGTTCGTTGACGATGAGCACGTCGACGCGCTCGAACAGGTCTCCCACGGAGTCGGGCACCGGTGTCGGGTTGAGGACCACCACACCGCCGGCATCGGACGCGACGCGCGCGGCGTGGCTGCACTAGCGGCTCGCGGTGTCTCCAGTTGAAGCAGCAGCAGATCGCCCTTGCCCATGATCACGAAGGCCCGCATCGACGTCCTCGGTCGGTGAGCTTTCCGTTCGCGCCGGGTGAGACGACGATCGTGTTCTCGCCGTCGGTTGTCGACGGTGATCAGCGCCCGTCCCGTCGGCGCATCGGAGATGACCCGCACGTGCCGCGTATCGATATTCTGTGCGGCGAGGCCCGCTGGATGATTTCTCCGTCGCCATCGACGCCGATGGCTCCGATAATCGTGGTGGCTGCGCCGGCCCGCGCGGCAGCCACAGCTTGGTTCGCGCCTTTGCCTCCTGCGGCGATGACGATGTCGGACGCCAGCACCGTCTCGCCCGGTGCCGGTATTCGGGTGACGTGTACGCGGTGATCGGCGTTGAGGCTTCCGACCACGAACACCGAGCGGGCCGCAGTTCGTCAGTCATGGCTCGACCCTGGCGATCTGTCAATGAATCGTGTTGGCAGCACGATCGATTCGGGATCGTCACCGCTTATGACGCTCATCAGCAGTTCGACGGCGCATCGGCCGACGACGCCGGCATCCTGGGCGATCACCGAGATCGGCGGATCGAAGTGCGCGAGCCACTCGATGTCGTCGAAGGCCACCACATCGATGTCCGTGCCAAGCCGCAGGCCGTGCTCTCGAATCGGCGGCCAGGGCACCGAGGGCCATCAGGTTGTCGGCAGCGAGGATGGCGGTCGGGCGATTCGCTCCGGACAGCAGTTGCTCGGCCGCCCGAATCCCGCTCACTGCCTGGAAGTCGCCGAATTCGATCAGTGCCGGATCGACGTCCAGACCTCTCCGCGGAAGCGCCTCGACGAAGGCGTCATAGCGCTCCCTCCCGTGGAGATCGATTGAGGGCCACCGATATAAGCGATCGGGTGTGACCCACCGCGACGAGGTGGGCAATGGCCTCGTCGAGGCCGACACGGCTATCGGTGGTCACGCTCGGCACGTCGAATCCGTCTACCGTGCGGTCGACGAACACCACCGGCATCCGGCTTTGGATCAGCGCCTCGAGGCTTCCCGAGCCTCGCCCCTGCGGTGCCAGCACCACGCCGTCGACACGCTGGGTGAGGAAGGTCTCGATGTAGCGATCCTGCTGTTCGACGTTCTCGTTGGCGTTGCCGAGCAGCGTGACGTAGTCGGCGCCCAGAGCCGCTTGCTCCGCGGCGTGGGCCACGTCGGCGAAGAAGGGTTGCGCACGTCCGACACCAGCAGGCCGATGGCGTGCGTGCGGGTGAGCCGGAGGGAACGCGCCTGCGCGTTGGGGCGGTAGCCGAGCGCGGTGACCGCGTCGGTGACGCGGGCGCGTGCTTCGGGCGAAGTGGCGGGGTGGCCGGAAAGCACCCGGGATGCCGTGCCCAGCGAGACGCCCGCATGCGCTGCGACTTCGCGGATGGTGACTCCCTGACCAGCCAACTTGCTGTCCTCAGATCTGTGGGAACGTTTCCATGGGAACGTTTCCACGTAATCTAGGTCACGTCGGGCGGGCAGTCAACCGCCAGCTACTAGTCGTCTTCCGGCCAGAGGATGAAATCGTCGAAGGCCCGCAACGCCGGCTCGGAACCGACCTCGTCGAGGGCCGCACGAACCGCGTGCAGGTGCGCCACGGTCATTTCGAGCGGTGGCTCGTCAGGCTGGTAGGTGGTCCGCACCGGATAGTCGACGCCCGCTTGCGCGAGTCATCTCGATGTGGCATCCGATGACATGCGATACCGGGTGGGTCTCACTGAATTCGATGAGCCGGTCGATGCTGTCTGAGAAGGCGGCCCAGTCCACGATGTAGAGCCGACCGCGGTAGACGGTGTCCCCGGTGAACAGGATTGCGGTCCACGGATCGTAGAAGGTCACCGCAGCCGAGTGATGGCCTGGCGTCGCGAATGCTTGCAGGACGCGACCACCAAGGTCGACGGGTCTGATCGCACCCGCGTCATCGGAAAAGCCGAAGAATTTCCACGCCGCATCCTTGTCGGCATCGACGAGCACGGTGTTGGCGCGATCGGCGAACTGTCCGTCCCCGGCCACGTGGTCATCATGTGCGTGGGTGTGAAGGACCAAGAGTTCGTAGCCGCTCCGCGGGTGATGAACAAGCCAGGACTCGATGAGGTCGTCGATGACCTGGCGCAGCGGGAAGAAATCAGGTGAGGCGGTAGCGCCGGTGTCGAGTAGAACTGCGCGCTCCTCCCCGAACAGCAAGAACAAGAACGGCGCCTCGTAGTCGATCGCCTTGTTCTGCCGGAGGATGACGGTGTTGTCGTCGTACCAAAAGGTCTGCAGATCGGGATCGGTGTTGTGTTTCGACGATGGGGACCCGTGAATCCATTGCACGTCAAGTGGTTTAGCAGACGACAGCGGAGTCCATTCGAGAGACACCGGACATGAGTCACCTTAACAATACGAATACACTACGTATTCCGTCCGCCGTTGACGCCGAGGATCTGGCCGGTGATGTAGCCGGCCTCTTCCGAGACCAGGAACGCGCACGCCGCCGCGATGTCCTCGGGCCGGCCCGATCCGCGCACCGGCGTCATCGCGACGCCCCCCACGTTTCGTGTAGTCCGCGCTCCTCGGCGCTGCGCAGCATCGGGGTGTCGATGAAGCCTGGCGGTATCGCGTTGACGGTGACGCCGCTCGGGCCGTACTCCAGCGCCAGCGACTTGGTCAGCCCGTTGACGGCGGACTTCGCGGCGACGTAGTGCGCCATGTACGGCACACCCGAGTGCGTGCTCGACGAGCTGATGTTGACGATCCGTCCCCAGCCGGCCTCGACCATTTCGGGCAGGACGGCCTGGCAGCAGTGGAAGACGCCGTTGAGGTTGACGTTGACCACCCGCTGCCACTCGTCGAACGAGATGTCGGCGAAGCGCTGAGAAACCGTCCAGCCCAGCAGCATTCACCAGAATGGACAACGGGCCCGAGCTGGGTGCGGATCTTTTCCAGCGCGGCGTCGACCTGGTCACGGTCGGTGACGTCGGCGGTGTAGGCGAAGTCGGCCTCCGACGGCTGCAGGTCGATGGTGGCGACGTGGTGACCATCGGCGGCGAGCCGCTAGTGCGATGGCGCTGGCCGATGCCCGACGCTCCACCGGTGACGACGGCTGTCTTCATGAGGGGTTTCCTTTCGCGCGAGGGCTGCGCAGCCCAAGGGTGCGTCGTCCGGTGTCGACGAGATGCCGTAGCAGGTCGTCGTCGGCGACGGTGATCCATGCCGGTCCAACGGCACTCGAGATTCCTGCGAGCACGACGGTGGCCTTGATGAGGCCGCCGGCATCCTGCTCATCGCCTGCGAGCAGGGTCAGCTGGCTGCTGATCAAGTCGGCCCAGTGCGGCTGGCCGCGCAGCAGGGTCGTCACGCTCGGGTCGCAGGCGAGCACGGAGACGAGGGCCCGGTTCGCGACTGCCAGTTCGGCATAGCCGCGCAGCATGTAGTCGGCACGGGCGGTGGCGCTGCGCTGTGCCTCCGCGGTCGTGATGATGTCGCGCAACTGGTCGAAGATCGCTTCGACGACGGCGGCGAGCAGTTCTTCCCGAGTGCGGAAGTGGTAGTAGATGGCCGCCTTCGTGAACCCCATCTCGTCGGCGATCATCTGCAGAGAGGTGCCAGCGAAACTGTGGCGCGTGAAGAGGTCGACGGCGACGTCGATCAACCGTTGCCGGGTGTCGGCGGCGGTCGGCGTCTGCACCGCGGCGGTATCCATACTTTACGATCGTACAGGAGATCACTTGCCGATCGTAAAGCGGGTCGCGGTCGCCGTGAGTGCGCGGACTGACGACACCTTGACATTTTCTCGATCATGGTGGTCCGCGCGACCAGGACATAACTCACTTTTCTGTCGACAGTAACTCAGCTGTCTGGCGCCTGCGGCGAAGCAGCTAGCGGTATTGTTGACTCGCAGTTGCCGTACGGCCTCGCTGCGAAAGCAGAGTACGAGTGGGGAGGCGCAGTTGGTCCAGGTAGCAGGTCTTGAGCCGGCAGAACCCGCCACGACTATCTCGGTGCCGGGTACTGCACCGCTGACTGTCGATGCCATCTTCCGGCTGCTGCGGGACGAGATCCTGCACGGCGTGCTCCCACCGGGTGCCGTCGTGTCGCAGGTCAAGCTCGCGGAACGTCTTGGCATCAACAGGACACCACTGCGCGAAGCGCTTCGAATGCTGCAACGGGAAAACCTGATCGAAGGTGAGCACAACCGTCGAATCCGAGTGACCAACCTGACGAGCGAAGACCTTGTGGACCTCTACGCCCTTCGCATCTCAGTGGAGTCCATCGCCATCCGCCTCACCGTTCCACAACTCACTCAAGCCGAGTTGGACGAGATCGAGCACCTTCTCGATGAGATGGCAGCGCTGGAGTCGGCAGAGACACTTGCGGAATGGGAACAGCACCATCGCAAGTTCCATCGAATATTGGTCTCGCATGCCGGTACGCGAATCACCCGTAGCGTCAACGATCTTCAAGACTATTGCGAGCGCTATCGGCGCGCGCTCCTGCAACGCAGCCCGATCAGCTTCACAATCGGCGCTCGCGAACATCGAGCCATAGCCGCGGCATGCGCTGCGGGCGATCAAACCGCAGCAGCCGTGGCGCTGGCCCGACACCTGGGCCGCACCGCCCTGACCCTGGTATCGGTCACCGACCCCTCCTACGATCCACGCCCGGTGCGCGAGGTGCTTCGCCTGGTCGGCGGTGACACCCGCCCGCCGACGCCATTGGTCCCCGACCAATGAGCATTGCCGACTAACTGGCTCGCCCGAACCCCACGACAATCTGTTGACAGAAATCTGCTCAGGTCAGCGCGAAAGCGTCAATTACCAGCGGAATCTGGGATCGGTGTTGACGAGCCTGTGATTCTGTTGACAGAATAGAGTCACCTGTAATCCAGGTCATCCTCTCGCAGCGCACAACAAAACGAAGTGAGGAATCCCGATGACTTCGATTTCGATCGCCAGCGACAATCCCGACGTTGATCCCGATGTCGACGTCTCCAAGATGAGCAAAGATGAACTCATCGCCCACAACCTGAAAGTTGTGGAGGCGCACTTCCACAACGAGAATCCTGAGTCGGTGGACAACGCTCTTGCCCTCTACGCACCAAACATCGTGTGGGAGGCACCCTTTCGTGGTCAGGTCTACACCGATCCACGTGATGTGAAAGACGCCTACATGGCGATCTTCCGGACGGTGCGTTACAACAAGACGACGACGCTGCGGAGATACGCAACCGAGAACTTCGTGTTCGACGATCAGATCGCCGATCTGACTGTCGTTGGCGACGAGATGCCCAATCTTCGCTTCAAGAAAGGTGATCGCATCAGCATGCGGCTGGTTCACCTGTTTGAACTGGAGAACGGCAAGCTCACCCGGGAGATCGCCTACGAGATGTCGCGCGAATACAAGGGTCCGCGCGATATCGATGCGATTCCGGAAAACGCAGTCGTCGTCGAGCACCCGGATGGCCCGCACTACGGCCAGTGGTGACCACCCTTGGCACAAGGGTTACTACTTCACCAGCGCTATTGCGAACCCGTCCCACTGCTTGGTGCCAACCGTCTGGATCGCGGCCGCATCCAGTCGTGGGTTCTCGCCGATCATCTCGAACATGTCGCGAACCGCCCGGGCCTGATGATCGTCCGGCGCCGGGTCGAGCACCCGTCCCATGCGGGCGATGTTGTCGACCACGATGACCGAGCCCGGCCGGCCCAACTCGATGGCCCACTCGACATAGGCGACGTTGTTCTCCTTGTCGGCGTCGATGAAGAACAGGTCGAAGGTCTCGCCGCGTTCGGCCAGTTTCGGCAGCGTGTCCAGCGCGGCGCCGACGATGACCTCGATCCGGTCCGCGACGCCCGCACGCTCGAAGTTCTTGCGCGCCACTTCGGCGTGCTTCGGTTCGAATTCGAGTGTGACGACGCGGCCGTCGGGCCCGACTCCGCGGGCCAGGTTGATGGTGCTGTAGCCGGCCAGGGTGCCGATCTCGAGAACCCGGCTCGCGTGCGTCATCGTGGCCAACAGCGCCAGCAGCCGTCCGTGTTGGGCCGACACCTCGATGGGCGGCATCCCCGCCGCCGTACCGGCTTCCCTGGCGGCGCGCAGCGCGTCGTCCTCGGTGCGCAGCACCCGGTTGAACACCTCGTCGAGGGACTTGGGGTCCGGCTTGGTCACGCGCCCGACGTTACCGCTACCGGACGCCTTCCTTCGCGTAGACGACCCGCAGCACGTGGGCCACCTCCGGGCCCATCACCGACTCGGCGAGCACGCAGAACGTCGCGACGAATTCCGGCCCGTGCGGGGGGTCGGCGTCACACAGGTGGTGGGCGATCTCGTGCAGCACGACGAGCTCGCGCAACGCCCACCTCGTCCGGCGCTCGGGCACGGCGATCGTGGCACCGTCGTCGTCACGTTCGTAATGCGCGGCAGTCACCCCGCGGCGCGGCCGCACGGTCAGCGGGGCGGCGGTCGGCCATCGCGAGCGCACCGAGCCGAGCGCGAACACGTCATCGACATAGCGCTGCACGGTTTCCACGGAGGCGAACCGAGCCTCCGGCGGCAGGGTGAGGTTCGTGCCGAAGAACTCGATCGTGCGGGTTCCGTGTTCGCCTGCGCGGTCGAACAAGGTCCGGACGAACTCTTCCGCGGCGTAGACCTTGGAACGCTGACTGTCGCGCGAGCGTCACCGGTCGAGCGCGCCGCGCGCGCCGCTCAGCTCCTGGCTGCTGCCCAGCCGCGCCCGTCGGCCCGCGCGATCGCCCGCACGCCGCGCCGACGACGAGTAGCCGGCGGTTGCGCTGGTGGGCCGCCACGAACCGCGCGCATCGGACGTCTCGCGATAGAAGGACTTCAGCTCGATATCCTTGTCCCGCAACGCGATGGCAGTGCCCGGGCGGCTGGCCTTGTTCTTGGTCGCCTCCTGCCGGGCCTGCTCTCGGGCCTCCGACAACCGCTTGCCGATGCGGGTGCCGAACGCCAGCTGGAAGTTGATTCGCGCGGTGATGGTCGGGGTGGGCCGGTGCTTGCCGGTAGAGATGTAGGCCTCCGACGCCTTGACCATCTGCGTCACCAGGCTGGCGTAGAGCGCATGGCTGGCGTCGATGTCCTCGGCGAAGCCGTAGGCATACACGAACGTCGAGTTCGACGCGATGTCACACTTGACGTCGTTGGCCATGGCGATCACCACGAACAGCTGGACGTAGGTCCGCAGTCCCCGCGACCCCGCGTTGCCGATGGTGATCGTGCGCTGCACCGGCGTCTGGGCCTTGGTGCGCTTGTCCGAATGCGAGCGGGCGACGGCGAGGTCGATCGACGTCGCGGTGGCCAGCCGTTGCGCGGCGGCCATGAAGGCCTCCGCCTCGTGCGTGTTGTCGGTGCCCTCGGCCTGGCGCAGCAACGCCGCGATCCGGGCCAGCATCTTGTCGTCAGTCATCGCCCAACAGATTAGGGCTACTTCGCGACAAATCCGTCGAGCGCCGTCACCAGCTGTGGAGAAAGCGGCCCCTGCTTGGAGAGGTTGGCGATGCTGTCCGTCGGGTCGTCACGCAGCACGTGGTTGACGCCCTTGAGTTCGACGACGGTCAACGCGGTGTGTTTGAGCGCGTCGATCAGCGGTTTCATCGTGTCGCAATTGGCCTGGCGGTCGGAGTCCGAACACGTCAGCAGAACGGGCGTGCCCGCAGGGATGTCGGCGGCCAGGGCGACCGGGTCGATCTTGTCGGCTTCCATGACGGCCTCACGTTGTCGCGGTTGAGGATGGCGCCGAGCCCCTCGGGCAGTTGCGGCGGGCACGGTGCCCTTGGTGCGGACCTCGTCGACGGCGGCCAGCCATGCTGCAGCGTTTCGGGGTTTCCGTCGGCGCGCACCCGGTTGGTGATGATGTCGAGATAGCGACCGGACAGCGGCTGTAACAGCCCAAGGGAATGGATCTTCGGCGCGCCAGGCGTGGGTCCGACGCCAGCGACATCGCGTGGATGGCGCCCTCGCCCACCCCGTAAACCGAGACGCCGAGCCTTGTCGGTGCCCGGCTGGTCGGCGAGGAAACGCACAGCGGCGTTGGCGCCGCTGGTGTAGACGGCGCTGACGATGTCGAGGGGTCGCTTCTCGTACGGGCCGAGGCCGGTCTTTCCTGTGCCCACCTTGTCGTAGCGCAGGCTGGCGACGCCTTTGTCCGAGAGCTGTTCGGCGAGCTGGCGCATGTTGCCGATCGGGCCGACGACGGTGTTGTCGCCGTTGCGGTCGGTCGGGCCGCTTTCGGAGATCAGCAGCGCAGCAGGCCCTGCCGCGGCGTCCTTCTGGTGGCGGTACGTGCCGTGGATGGTGAGACCGTCGGCCGTGAAGCTGACCTCGTCTTCGACCCACTGCTGCTTGCGCGCTGTCCTCCGAGAGCAGCCGGCCGGCAGGACCAGTAGGAACGCAAGCGCCAGTGCTGCAAGGGCTTTCAAATCTTTGCCTCAATCCACGCCGCAACGTCGTCGAGCACCAGCGCGCGCTCGGGTTCGTTGAAGACCTCGTGGTAGAGCTCCGGGTAGACCTTGAGGTGCGCGTCATCGGACCCGACACACTCCATCAGGTGTCTGCTGCCCTGCACCGGGATGAGCTTGTCCTGCTCGCCGTGCACCACCAACAGCGGCGCCGTCAGGGCCGGGGCGCGCTTTGGCATGGTCTCGCCGACGCCGATGAGCGCCCTGGCGATGCCTGCGGGCAGCTTGCCGTGATGAACCAGCGGATCGGCGTTGTAGGCGGCCACCACGGCGGGGTCGCGGGACACGGCATCGGTGGGCAGCTCTTCGACGGGCAGGCCGGGCACGATCTTGCCGAGCGCCTTGGCCAGGAACACCATCACCGGCGCCTGCCCGTCCTGGGCATCGACCGCCGGGCCCGACAGCACCATCGCGGCGTAGTCGTCGGGGTGCTCGACGCCGTAGGCGAACACGACGCCGCCGCCCATGCTGTGGCCGAGCACCACGCAGCTTGAGCTCCGGGTACTCGGCGGCCGCGATACCGACCAGGGTGTGGAAGTCGTCGGCGTATTCGGAGATGTCACGCAGGTACACCCGCTTGCCGCCGGAGCGGCCGTGTCCGCGCAGGTCAAGGGCGTACACCGCGAGGCCGGACTCGCCGAGGCGCTGCGCGACGTGGTCGTAGCGGCGGGCGTGCTCGGCGTAGCCGTGGCACAGCACGACCACGCCCGCGGGGTCGTCCTCCGGTTCCCACACGTCATAGACGATGCGGACACCGCCGACGCCGTCGAAGGTTCGTTCGGTTCGGCTACTGGCCATCAGGGGAGAGTAACGAGTGCTTGTCGGTACGGGCTGCGTAAGCTCGGTGCGGTGAGCGTCCTCGCACACGAAACCGACGATGAATTCCTGCTCCAGGCCGAGCCTCACCGCCGCGAGCTGCTGGCGCATTGCTACCGAATGACCGGCTCGCTGCACGACGCCGAGGACCTCGTTCAGGAGACCTACCTGCGGGCGTGGAAGGCCTACGGCGGGTTCAAGGGCCAGTCGTCGTTGCGGACGTGGCTGTACCGGATCGCGACGAATACCTGCCTGACCGCGCTCGAGGGCCGGCAGCGTCGCCCGCTTCCGGCAGGGCTGGGTCAGCCGAGCGCAGACCCGGGCGATGAGCTGAACGCGCCCGCCGAGGTGCAGTGGCTGGAGCCGCTGCCTGATCAGATCGCAGAGGATCCCGCCGACCCTTCGGTGATCGTCGGCTCCCGCGAGTCGGTGCGGCTGGCATTCGTCGCCGCCCTGCAGCACCTGTCGCCGCGGCAGCGCGCCGTGCTGGTGATGCGCGACGTGCTGCAGTGGAAGGCGGCCGAGGTGGGCGACGCGATCGGGGCGTCGACGGCCGCGGTGAACAGCCTGCTGCAGCGGGCGCGGGCGCAGCTCGACGCCGTCGGGCCCAGCGAGGACGACAAGCTGGACGCGCCGGATTCACCCGAGACCAAGGATCTGCTCGACCGCTACATCGCCGCGTTCGAGGCGTACGACATCGACAAGCTGGTGGAGATGTTCACCGAGGAAGCGGTCTGGGAGATGCCGCCGTACGACGGCTGGTATCGGTCGCCGGCAGCGCATCCACACGCTGATCAAGACGCACTGCCCCGCCGAGAAGGCCGGGCGACATGCGGCTTGGTCCCCACGACCGCCAACGGTCAGCCCGCCGCAGGGCTCTACATGCGCAACAAGGAGACCGGTGCGCATGAGGCCTTCCAGTTTCACGTGATCGACATGCGGGCCGACGGGGTATCGCACGTGGTCGCGTTCGGCGAGGGTGACACCACGTTGTTCGCGAAGTTCGGCCTGCCCGCAACGCTCTAGCTCGCGAGATCAGACTTTTGTCGGCACCTACTCGCTTGAGTTCAAGGGGTGATTGCAACACTTCGTAGTTGGGAGTGTTCGATGGGTCGTCCGGTCGAGCTGTTGTCGGTGCAGCGTCGGTTCTGGCAGTTGATCGCTGAGGGGGTTTCCTCTGAGGATGCGGCGGTAGCAGTTGGCGTGGTGGGTGTCACGGGGAGTCGATGGTTCTGCAGATTTGGTGGTGTGAATCCACGGTTTGGGGCTCCTGTGGGTGGTCGGCGTCCGCGGCTGACTCATGACGAGCGTGAACAGATCATGATCGGCACGTCAGCCGGTGAGTCGATCCGTTCGATCGCGCGTCGACTTGGGCGGGCAGCGTCGACGATTCAGCGTGAAATCAAAAGGAACGGGGTCAGGCCAGATCGGTCGGGCAGGTATCGAGCCAAGTATCGGTTCGGAGCGAACGCAGTGCGGGCGGGACGCCAAAGCGTCGTATTCAGCCCGTCGTGCCCAACAGCGCAGTGAGGAGCGAGCGCGCCGGCCCAAGACCGGCAAATTGGGCCGGTGTGAGGTACTGCGTAACGAGGTGCAAGCGTTGTTAATCAAGCAGTACAGCCCTGCCCAGATCGCCGGGGTTCTGGCCGCGATTTACCCCGACCGCCCGGAGATGCAGGTGTCCCACGAAACCATCTACAAGGCGCTCTACGTGCAGGGACGCGGAGAACTGCGCCGAGAGTTGACCAAGTGCCTGCGCACCGGGCGCACGCTGCGCAAGCCGAGTAGACGGGCAGGGGTGCACAAGGGCCGTGGACGCATTGCAGGCATGGTCAACATCAGCGAGCGCCCAGCCGAAGTCAACGACCGCGCCGTACCGGGGCATTGGGAGGGTGATCTGATCATCGGTAAGGACCAGGCCTCTCAAATCGGCACACTCGTCGAACGTTCGACTGGTTACGTCCGTCTGCTGCATCTACCTCAGACGCGCACCGCCGATGTCGTCGCTGATGCCATGATCGCTGCGATCAAAGAATTACCGCCCATACTGCGCCGCACCGTGACCTGGGATCAGGGCCACGAAATGGCCGAACACGCTCGCATCAGCCTCGACGCCGGCATCGACGTCTACTTCTGCGATCCACACTCACCCTGGCAGCGCGGTAGTAACGAGAACACCAACGGCCTACTACGCCAATACTTTCCGAAGGGCACAGACCTCTCAGTGCACACCGCCGAACACCTGGCCTACGTCGCCGACGAACTCAACGGCCGCCCCCGAAAACGCTTCAGATGGGACAACCCCACTAACCGCCTCAACCAACTACTGTCATCCGCGACAGAAACCACTGTTGCAACCCAACCTTGAATCCACCTCGCACTTCCTCTACAGAACTCGGCTTTCGCGCTGCTCCTGCGCTAAGTCGAACCAGTACACGAATTCGTCGTCGGCGCGCCAGCGCCCGTCATCGTGAGCGACGGCGGTGAACTGGCCTCGGCCCCGCAGGCCGGCGAGTTCGCCGGTGCCGGATCCCGGTTGGACGGTCCATGTTCCGGTGACGCGGCTCGGGCCGTGATTTCGTCCATGTGCGGTGAGGATGAACGACCCCGCGCGGCCGTCGACCGTGCCCTCGACGCGCTCGATTCCGGTGGAGATTCCGGTGCCGTCGGTGTGCACAAGACGAAGGTGGTCTGCCCATCCGATGCCTTCGATGGCGCCGCTGAAGCGCTCGGTCAAGACAGTGGAAATCAGAACGGAGCCGTCGTCGTGCGTGCTGATGTCGTGCTTCTCGTATCCGACGACGTCGACGGTGCTGCGGTGGCGCGTCGCGTCGGCGGGCGGCTGCTGCAGTTCGAGGCCGTCGGCGGTGTCCGCGAGGCCTCCCCATTGAAATGTCATCGACTCATTCCTCCTCAAGGACGGCGCGGATCGCCGCCGCCGTGTTCTCGGGCTCGGTGATGTACGGGACGTGTCCGCCCGGCAGGTCCCCAAGGCCCGTTCCGAAGAAGTCAGCGAGCCATCTCGCCGCGCGACCGGGAGGGGTCTGCCCGTTCTGCGGATCCGCCATGACGTGGACGGGGATGTCGATGCGCCCGAGCGCGCCGACAAGGTCGGGCCGGTAGTCGACGAGCGCGGGTATCTCGATGTCGAAGAACACCTGCGCGTTGGCGAACATCCGCTCGCGCGCCTCCGAACTGAGGCCGTCGAACGCCGCGCCGAGCGACTGCCGTGCGTGGTCGCTGAACCCATCGCGAACGGCGTTCTCCCGGATCGCCCGAGCGGCGGAGGCCGACAGCCCCTTGCCGATCTGCTCGCCGTCATCGAGCACGGCGAACAGTGGTGGCTCCTGCACGATGGCTGTCCGAACCAGTCCTGGGCGCCGGATGAGCAACTCGAGAAGGATGACCCCGCCGAGGCTGCCTCCCCACACCGCACACGGCGCCAGCCCCAGCCCTTCGATGAGGCCGGCGACGTCGTCGGCCTGCTCGGCGATGCTGGTGCCGAACCACCCGTCGGGTCGGGGGCTGTTGCTGTTGGCGCGGCGGTCATACGTGACCGTGTGGATGTCGGGCCCCAGCGCCTCGGCCACCTCGGCGAAGTGTTTCGCGTCGACGGTGCCGCCGGGGATGAACACCACCGGTCTCCCGGACCCACGCTCCTCGAAGTACAGCTTCGCCCGGTTGACCTGCATAAATCCGACACGCGGTGTTGCGATTGTGCTCATAATTCGAAAATATGCCTATGATTGGCACATGTCAATCGATGGCACTTTGGTCTCCGGCAAGCCCGGACTGCGGGCGCAGAAGAAGGCGCTGACCCGCGCGACGATCGAAGCCAAGGCGCTGGAACGTTTCCTCGCCGTCGGTTATGACGCGGTTCGGCTTGAAGACCTGTGCGCCGAGTGCATGGTGTCCACCCGGACGTTCTTCCGGTACTTCACCTCGAAAGAGGATCTGGTGCTCGGCCGACTCCGGTCCCATCTGGTTCTGGCCGAGCAGCTCTTGACCGACCGGCCCCCCGCGGAACCCGTCCTCGCGTCGCTTCGCGCGGTAATCGCCGCCGTCGCAGCCGATTACGCGGCCGAGCCGGAGCGCGAGCTGATGCGTCTGCGATTGACCGCCACCACGCCGGCCTTGGGCGCGGGCCTCGGCCTCGTCTTTGCCGGGTTCGAAGAATTGGTTCGGCGCTTCGCCGCGTCACGGTGGCGCTTCGAGGACGATGCACGCGGCCCGCGGTTGCTCGCCGCTGCCGCGGTCGCCGCGTTCAAGGTGGGTCTCGATCTCTGGGCGCAGGATGCCGCAGATTCCGATCTAGGCGGCATCATCACGGCCAACCTCGACGATCTCTGCAGGGACTGGTGACTGATCTAGATGAGGCTATGTAGTCAGCTATAAGTGCTGTTCAAGCCATTTCTTGACACCTGTTTTGTAACGTGTTCTATGATGGCGGGTCATGAAGACCAAGGGCGCTCTGCTGTGGGAGCTCAACTCGCCGTTCCGGGTCGACGAGATCGACGTCGGTGACCCGGTCGAGGACGAGGTGCAGATTCGGGTGCACGCCGCAGGCATGTGCCACTCCGACTACCACCTGACCACCGGCGCCACCCCGATCGCCCTGCCTGCGCTCGGCGGCCACGAGGGCGCGGGCGTGATCACCAAGGTCGGCAAGAACGTCACCGGCCTTGCCGAGGGCGACCACGTCATCCTCGCCTTCATCCCGGCCTGCGGCGAGTGCCAGCCGTGCCTCAAGGGGTTCCGGTCGCTGTGTGATCGCGGCGCACTCCTGCTCGGCGGCAAGGCCATCGCCGACGGCACCTCGCGCGTGCACGCGGGATCGACCGAGGTCTCTCCGATGAACCTGCTCGGCACGTTCGCGCCGTACATGACCGTGCACAAGGACTCCGTCGTCAAGATCGACCCCGACGTCCCGTTCGAGTCCGCCGCGATCCTGGGCTGTGCGCTGCCGACCGGCTTCGGCTCGGCGACCAATGTCGCCGAGGTGCAGCCGGGCGAGTCGGTCGTCATCATCGGCGTCGGCGGCATCGGCATCAGCGCGCTGCAGGGCGCGGTGATCTCGGGCGCCAAGAACGTCATCGCGATCGACCCGGTGGAGTTCAAGCGGGACCAGGCGGTCAAGTTCGGGGCCACGCACGTCTACCCGTCGATGGCCGAGGCGATCGCGCCGATCATCGACCTCACCCACGGCGTCATGGCGGAGAAGACGATCATCACCGTCGGCGAGATGCGCGGCGAGTACATCGAGGAAGCCCTGACGCTGACCGCCAAGACCGGCACCTGCGTGGTGACCGGCATGGGGGCCATGACCGACGTCGACGTGAAGCTCAACCTCTTCCTGTTCACGATGTTGCAGAAGACGTTGAAGGGCAACATCTTCGGAGGCGGCAGTTCGCACGTCGAAACGCCGAAACTGGTGGGCCTGTACAAGTCGGGTCTGTTGAAGATCGACGAGATGGTCACCAACACCTACGCGTTGGACGACATCAACGACGGCTACCAGGACATGCTCGACGGTAAGAACATCCGCGGGGTCATCAAGTTCACCGAATCGGACTGGTAACCGGCTCGCTACTCTGGGGTGCATGACGGCTTCCGTCGACATCCGCCCCGCCTCCGGCCGCGGCACCACCACGACGGACTGGCTCGACTCCAAGCACTCGTTCTCGTTCGGTGATTACTACGACCCGGCGAATACCCACCACGGGCTGTTGCTGGTGAACAACGACGACCGGGTGGAACCGGGTGCCGGATTTGATACGCACCCGCACCGTGACATGGAGATCGTCACCTGGGTACTGCAGGGCTCGCTCGCGCACAAGGACTCGATGGGCAACTCCGGCGTCATCTACCCGGGTCTGGCCCAGCGGATGTCGGCGGGTACCGGCGTGCTGCACTCGGAGAAGAACGAATCCACCACTGAGCGAGTGCATTTCGTGCAGATGTGGGTCACGCCCGACGAATCCGGCATCGACCCCGGCTATCAGCAGGCCGAAATCGGCGACGGTCAGCTCACCGGCGGACTGGTGACCATCGCGTCCGGCATGCACGACGGTGCGATCGCCATCCACAACAAGAGCGCGGCGTTGCATGCGGCACGGCTGCAGCCGGGGGACGCCGTCGAGCTACCCGACGCGCCGTTTGTGCACCTGTTCGTGCCTCGCGGCGAGCTGACCCTCGAGGGCGCCGGGCCACTTCACGGAGGTGACGCGGTGCGGTTCACCGGGTCGGGCGGCCTGCGGGTGACCGCGACCGAGCCGGCCGAGATCCTCGTCTGGGAGATGCATGCGGACCTTGCCGCCGCGTAGCGCGCTGGCCGTGGGGCTGATCGGGATGGCCCTGTTGGCCGGTTGTTCGACGGACTCACCGCCGCGCCCGTCGTCAGCGCCCCCGTCCACGTCGCCGGCTCCACCGGCACCGGCCTCGGCGAAGCTGGCGTCCACGTCAGTCGAGGTTCCCGACGATCTTGCGCAGTCACCGCTCGACGAACCACGGCAGGCGCTGGTGCCGGAGGGCTGGACGATGTCGGTCTGGGCGAGGATTCCCGAGGCGCGGTTGGCGGCATGGACACCGGACGACGCCCTGCTCGTGTCGGTGCCCGAGAGCGGCCAGATCGTGAAGCTGACACCGAAACCCGGTGCGGCGCCGGAACAGTCGACGTTTCTCGAAGGTCTCGACCAACCGCACGGCATGGCCTTCGCGGGTTCGACCCTCTATGTCGCCGAGAGCGACCAGATCGATGCTTACGACTACGCCGACGGAGCGGCAACCAATCGGCGGACGGTGGCGGGCGGGCTTCCCGACGCAAAAAGCCCTGACCTGCGGGGCGCCTACGCGCATGCGTTGAAGAGCGTCGCCGTCGGACCCGACGGTGCGGTCTACTTCTCGATCGGCTCGACAGGCAACATCTCCGCGCAGGACCGCGACGCCAATCCTCCGCGGGCGACGATCATGCGGATACCGCCCGGCGGCGGCCAGGCCCAGCCGTTCGCGACGGGAGTCCGCAATGGCACCGGATTGGCCATCGCACCTGACGGCTCGGTGTGGACGGCGGTCAACAACCGCGACAACGCCCCCGATCCGAACGGCGAAGTCAGCACCGAGTACGTCAACGAGCATCCGCTGGAAGCGCTGGCGCGGCTGACTCCCGGCCGCGAATTGGGTTGGCCCTATTGCAATCCGGACGGTGGCCCGGCCGACCTGCCATTCATCCGCGACATGTCCACGAATGCGGACGGTGCACGCATGGACTGCGCCGCGCTACCGCCCGTCGAGCAGAGCATGGGCGCTCACTCGGCGCCGCTGGGGCTGGCGTTCACATCTGGCGTGCTGCCGCAGCCGTATGCAAACGGTGCCCTCGTCGGCGTGCACGGCTCGTGGAACCGCCAGCCGCCGCGCGCGCCCGAGGTGTCGTTCTTCCCTTGGCGCGGCGGCGATCTCGGTGACCAACAGACGCTGGTCGGCGGATTCCAGGCCGACGACGGCTCGCGGTGGGGTCGACCAGTGGCCGCGGTGGTGGGACCCGACGGCGCGGTCTACATCACCGATGACTACGCAGGCGCGGTCTACCGATTGGCACCGCCCGGCCGTTAGCGAACCGTCGGCGTCTTGGTGCCGCGCTTACCCGTGATGCCGACGTAGATCGCGATCAGGATGATCGCCACGATGATTCCGACGAGGAACGGGATGATCTCCCATCCGCCATTGCCGTTCTTGTAGCCCAACTGGTAGGTCAGCCATGCCCCGATGAACGAGCCGAGCGCGCCGAGGATGATCGTCATGATCACGCCGATGTTCTGCTTGCCGGGCATGATGAGCCGCGCGAGTGCGCCGACGATCAAGCCGACGAGCAACGCGCTGAGAATCGTTCCGATCATGTCTGCTCCTTCGAGTAGCAGTCTGGTTAGACCGGTATTACCCATTCAACTCCGAAATCCACGCACGATCCGGCTGATACGGAATCGTGACTTCGTTGTTACTGAAGTTGACTGTGAGGTTGATGTGATTAGAGTGGTTTAGTCTCCTGGTCTTTTGCTGAAAGGGCACCCGTGCCGACACCAGCCGCAGTCTGCCGGCGTTTAGTGGCGTCCGCCGCTGCGTTGATGCTGTGTGCTGCGCTGGCGACCGCGGCGGGCGTGCCGACCGCCAGGGCCGACGGCCGCTCATTGCTCGCAGGCGCCATCGCCAACACACGCGGGTCCTATCTCGTGTACAACTTCGGCGACGGTCATCCGGCGCCGATGCTCAACGCAGGCGGCGGCTGGTACGAAATGAGCAACGGCGGCCACTTGATGACGATCAAGAGCGCCGCCTCGAGGGTGCAGCCGCGGTTGTTGGTCGACAGCCATCAGGGTTCCCAGGCTCGCTGTGAGCGCGATGGCGGTGCGCGCACCGGTGAAGGCTTGTGGCAGGCATCCGAGATCTATGCGCCGCTGGAAGCGTGGCAGGCACTCGGTCAGCCGACGATCGCGATCAACGCGAACTTCTTCGACGTACGGGGCCAGAAGGGTGGGGCGTGGCGCGACACCAAATGCAGCTCACCGCTCGGCGCGTACGTCGACAACACACGCGGCCAGGGCCGGGCCAACGCCGCCGTCACCGGCACTCTCGCCTACGCGGGTAAGCAGGGCCTGTCGGGCGGCGGGGAGAACTGGTCGTCGCTCGCCACCATGATCATTCCGGTCGGCGGCGCAGCCGTATGTCGTGATGCCGAAGGGCGCCAACGACTACGACTCGGCCACACCGGAGATCCAGAAGCTGCTCGACCAGAACGCGCGATTCGTCGCGGTTGCGGGAATCGGTCTACTCGCCCCTGGTGACACCGGCCAGCTCAACGACGGCGGCCCGAGCGCGGCGCGGACCGCGATCGGATACAACCGGGCCAACGACCAGATGTACGTCTTCCAGGGCGGCAGCTACACCCCCGACCAGATCCAGGATCTGTACCGCGGACTCGGCGCCGACAACGCCGTGCTGCTTGACGGCGGCGGCTCGTCGGCGATCGTGCTGCGTCGCGACACCGGCGGAATGTGGAGTGGCGCTGGGGTTCCCAAGGGAAGTTGCGATACCCAGCAGGTGCTCTGCGATTCGCGCGAGCGCGCGCTGCCCAGCTGGCTGGCCTTCAGCTGACACGCAGATGCCAGAGTTGACGCGCCGCTCGGTTCTGCGGCTGGGCGCCGGGATCGCCGGGGTGTGTGCACTCGACCCCGTCTGGCAGTTGGGACTCGCCACCGCGGCGGGAGCTCCGCTTGACCAACCGTCGCCCTCGTCGGCGGCGAAGGCGCTGCCGACGTCCGTCAGCGGTTCGTTCGTCTCGGCGGCCCGCGGCGGCGTCGAGACGGAATGGGTGATCGCAAGGCCGCCTGGGCAGTACGGGACATTGCGCCCGGTGATCGCGCTGCACGGCCGCGATATGACCGCGTCCGGCGTGATGGGCATGGGCGTCGAGGCGGGCCTGGCGCAGTTGGCCAAGGCCGGGTATCCGCCGTTCGCGGTGGTCGCCGTCGACGGCGGCAACAGCTGGTGGCACCGACGCGTGACCGGCGAGGACTCGGGCGCGATGGTGCTCAACGAGCTGCTACCGATGTTGGCGACGAAGGGCCTCGACACGTCGCGCGTCGGGTTCATCGGCTGGTCGATGGGCGGCTACGGCGCACTGCTGCTCGGCGGCATGCTCGGGCCTGCGCGCACCGCCGCGATCTGCGCAGTCGCCCCCGCGCTGTATTCCGATTATGGCGACGCGCTTGAGGCAGGCGCGTTCGATGGACCTGCGGACTGGTTCGCGTACTCGGTTTACGGAACTCCTGCGCTATCGGAGATTCCGCTGAGGATCGATTGCGGCGCCAGCGACCGCTACTACATGGCCACCAAACAGTTCGTCGCATCGCTGCGCAAGCCGCCGGCGGGGGTGTCCTTCGAGGGCGGACATGACGTGGCGGCATGGCGCCAAAAGCTGCCGCGGGAGTTGGCCTGGCTGGCGACGTAGCGCGTTGATCCCGGGATACGACCTGGGTCACGTGAGACGATCGTTGCTCGAGTGAACAGAGTTGCGACAGCATCCCGGCCTGTCTCCCGACGCGGCACCCCTGCGAGCGGGCGGGCGGCCCTGCCGCAGAAGCAGTTTCGGCCCGACATCGAAGGTCTACGCGCGGTCGCCGTGATCGCCGTCGTCCTGTTCCACGCGGGCCTGCCCGGCGTCGGCGGAGGATTCATCGGGGTCGACGTGTTCTTCGTCGTCTCAGGGTTCCTGATCACCGGCCTGTTGTGGCGGGAGGCGTCGCGGCACGGGCACGGTGCGGCTGGCCCGGTTTTACGGGGCGCGGGCGCGACGGCTGCTGCCTGCTGCGGTGACGGTGCTCGTCGCGACGTGCATCGCGTCGGCGGTGCTGCTGCCGCCACTGCAGGCGCGCAGCGTGATCGGCGACGGCATCGCCAGCGCGCTGTACGTCGGCAACTACCGGTTCGCGATTGCAGGGCACCGACTACCTGGCGGCCGATGCGCCACCGTCGCCGCTTCAGCACTACTGGTCGCTGGGCGTGGAGGAGCAGTTCTATCTGCTGTGGCCGGCCTTGATCATCGGCACGGCGTGGCTTCTCGCGCGCGCGGCCCGCCGTACCGGCGCGACGGCGACCCGGTCGGTGGCGCCGTACCTTCTGGTTCTCGCGGTGCTGGCCGCGGTGTCGTTCATGATCTCCGTGTCGTGGACCGACAGCTTGCCGTCGTGGGCGTTCTTCTCGCTGCCCACCCGCGCGTGGGAGTTGGCGGTCGGCGGGTTGGTGGCGTTGACGGCCGGTGCGTGGCGGCATCTGCCCGGGCCGTCGGCCGCGGTGGTGGGCTGGGGCGGGCTGGCACTGATCGTCGTCACGTGCACACAGGTCGGTGAGGCGACGCCCTATCCCGGGACGACGGCGCTGTTGCCCGTGCTGGGAACGGCGTTGGTGATCGGCGCGGGCTGCGCGACACCGGATTTGGGTGTCGGGCATTTCCTGTCGAAGCCGGCGATGCGGTCGATCGGTCGGTTGTCGTACTCGTGGTACCTGTGGCACTGGCCGGTGCTGCTGCTCGCGCCGTGCGTTGTTCGGCGCCGACATCGGTCTGGCGGGTCGGCTGGCGATGGTGGTGGTGTCGTTCGGGCTCGCGATCCTGACGCTGCATCTCGTCGAGAACCCGGTGCGGTTCGCGCCGTCGTTGAAGCTCTCGGCCGCGACGCAGCCTCGCGCTGGGTGGCGCACTCACCGCGGTGGCTGTGTGCGCCGGTTTGGTGTTGTTGGTGGTGCGGCCGGTTCCCGTCGGGCAGGGGACGGCGGCGGCGCCGGTTGCGCCTGTCGCGCCGCCCGCGGCCTTCGGCGGAGGCTCCTCCGCCACCGATGTCGGTGCGCGATCAGGTGTTGGCGGCGGTCGCGGGATCGGTCGGATCCGCGGCCTGTCCCAACGAATCTGTCACGCCGGCACTCGGCGACGATCGCGCAAGCCCGAGGTATTCGTCAACGGGTGCGTGCTGTCGTGGCGGGACGTCGGGCAACCCGAGTGCGTGTCGGGTGATGCCGCGGCGCCGACGACGGTGGCGCTGGTGGGTGACTCGCATGCCGCGATGTGGCAGCCGGCGCTCGAACCGGTTGCGACGGGAACGGCATTGGCGGCTGGAGACGATGGGCAAGGTGCTCTGCCCGCTGATGGATCTGCCGATCAACAGCCCCTATCTCGGGCGGCAAGTTCACCGAGTGCGAGCAGTGGCGCGGCGACGTCATGGCGCGACTGGAGAAGGAACGGCCGCAGTTGATCGTGCTCGACATGTCGCGGCGGTACGGCGCCGACTTCGGCTTCACCGTTACGACCAGGCCTGGCTCGACAGCCTGACCCGGCTGGTGCAGCGACTACGCGCCACGGGCGCAAGCGTTTTGGTGCTGAGCCAGGTGCCGGATCCGCATTCGACGGTGCCGACGTGTCGTGTCGGCGCACATGGACGACGCCACCGCATGCTCGCCGCTGCGGGCGGACGGCGGTGAACGATGCCGGCATCGCGGCCGAGGCGGGCGGCCACGGCCGCAGGCGGCGGTCGGTATGCGGACGCTCTCCGAACTGTTCTGCACCGCCGACCGCTGCCCGGTCATCGTCGGCAACACGCTGGTGTACCGCGACGACAACCACGTCACGACCGAGTACGCGCAGGTGCTCGCGCCACTGCTCACCGAGCAAGTCGAAAAGGCGCTGTCGCGAAGCGGTTAGGGAGTCGCTGCTGAAGCGCTGGTCCTTGTCCTTGTCGCCGCCGAGTGCCTTCTTCACGTTGTCGGCTGCCTTCTTGAGGCCGTCGTTCACATCGTCGACGGTCTTCTTCAGCTGATCTGTGCCCTGCTTCACGGCGTCCTTGAGGGGCGTCGGGCGGGTGGTGGCGCCGGTGGTGCCAGCCGTCGTCTTCTTCGGCGTCAACGAGTTACCCAGGTCCTCAAGGAAGTCCTTCACGGGCCGCTTCGGGGTCGTAGGCGTGTCATCGACGACGTCCGCCGGGGGTGGCGGTGGCGTATCGCTCAAAGAGGTGTCTTCTGTCTTCTTCAGCGTGACGGTCGGACCGGTGCCTGTCGTCGTCGATTCGACGCTCTTCGGTGCGAAGCTCGTCGTCTTGAGGCTCTCGGACTGAAGACTCTGCGACTGCAGGCTCGAGCCGAGCGCACCGCCGAGGAGGCCGTCGGCGAGATCGGTGAGGCTCGAGAGATCGAAGCCGGAACCGCCGAGTCGCTCAGGTTGTCGAGTCCGAGCAGGCCAAGCAGCGCCGCGAGTGCATTACGGCTGGCGGCCCGGTCTTTATCGGACCGTCTTCGATCGCCTGCTGGATTCCGACCTGCAGCAGAGTTGAGGAGGTCCGTCGGGCACATTGCCCCAGTCGACGTCGGGGAATGAGCCGAATGCGGTCGGGATCTCCGGTGTCATCGAAGGTGCGGACATACTGCCATGCCGTCATCGAGCATCTCGCACGTTCGACGTCGGTGTAGCCCAGATTGCCGGCGCTTCTCAGGAAGGGGTTGAGGGCCGTCCCGATCGGGTTGTTGAACTGCTGCCCGGTGAGAAGGTTGATCGCGTCGACCAACAGATACGTCGGCTCCAAGACAGGAGCGCCCTTGACCGGAACGGTGAGATAGAAGTTCAGAGCGAGCCCGTGGTCGTCGTTGGGCAAGTGCCGGGAAGTTGATTTGCAGGATTTGGCCTGCCAATACAGTGCTGATATTTGTGAGGTCGGCCCCTCGCAGGATGTAGGTCGGGAACATCAGCGCTGCAGCGTTATTCGCCAGTGTGACCGGATTTGGCCAAGCGGCGAAGTCTGACGCCGGGAAGTTCTGAATTCCGATGTCGAGCTTGATCGGGATGAGGTTGGCGCCGCCGACGGTCAACCCTGTGTCTCCGAGCCCTGGGATGACGACAGGGATACCGTTGCCGTCGCTCTGCACCTCGGTTTCCGGGGTAACGGTGTCGATTCCGACCAGCCGGAAGAGCGGGTACATCCTCGCAAGCGGTCCTCCATTCGCCCGTCCAGGGTTGAGACAGAAGGACCATCGGCAGGATGGTGTAGCTGCCGAGGAGGGAAGCCTCGCCGTTCGAGCCGCCAGGCTGATTCTCCAAGTCGTCGACGACCTGCTGGTACGCCGCGCCTGCTGCGAACGCTCCTAAGCCGACGCCGACAACAGGGATGAGCCGGACTGCGACTGGGGTGCCGAGCGAGTCGAGGACGTCACCGAGCAGGTATGACCGCTAAGGCCGAGAGCAGTCGGTCAAGGCAGCTAGGTCGACGCTGTCGAGCAGTCCGCCGGTTCCGGTAAGGGGAGGGTCAGATAGGGAGTGTTGTTGATTTCGTCGGCCACCGAATTCGGCAGCGCCGGAACCCAGCCGATGTCCACGCCGAGCAACTTCAGCAGCGTGAACAGTGGCCCGGTGGTGACGATGTTGAGACCGGGGGTGTCCAGATTGGACAGGTCGAGCGGATTGCTGAGATCGAGCCCCAAGAGCATCGAACAAGCCCCCGAGAGTCGAGGAGTCCAGGTCGCCGAGCCATCTGGGCGGCACCAACAACAGCAATGAGTGCCGCGACCAAGACCGCCATTCCCGGTCCGAGTGCCTGTGTGAGGGCTTGACCAACGAGTGGCGTCAGCAGTGACCCGAGAGGGAGGGAAGTCCACCTAGAGCTCCGCCGAGCAATCCTCCAAGTAGATCGTTCAGGGCACCGCCAAGCAGATTGTCGACCAGGTCTTCTGGGCTGAGGCCGGCCGCGTCGGCCAACGCAGCAAGGTTGACGTTCTCGACGATCAAGCGGATGAGTTGATCGGCGAGCGCCTGCGCCTGGTCGTAGCCTGCGGAGCCGAGGCCACCCGTTAGATCGGGAATTTGGTCCGGCGCCGGGAACGGGCGGATGTCCGCCAGCAGTCGGAGTAGCTCCTCCCGAGTTTGGTTCGCTTCGGACTCGGGCGTAACAGCGACAGTCAATCCTGCGGTCGTGATGGCGGCTGCGCCGATCGCGGCGAACTTCTTGGACCTGCTACTCAACCTGCGGTGCTTGCCCACTATGACCAGTCCTCTCGTACCCGTCTCAGGTTCCTCTCAGGCACGTTAGCACTACTGTGACCCTGTTCACAAAATTGCTGGAGGATTTTCCGGAGGGACATGATAACGCATAAAGCAAACGACTTAATTACGAAGCCGTCAATATATATGCCCAGGTAGTTGCCAGATCTGCTTACTCCGAAGTCAGCTGTCAGCAACTGTCCCTTCTTTCAAAGACTAAGTTGCTGTGTGTTGCCGCACTCGGCGAAGTTGCCAGCAAACTCAGGATAAATCCATGCTTCGGATTTCGTAGTAGCTTGTCGACGGCGAAGCAAGTGTCCCATCTGCGGGACACTTGTATTAACGGCCTCTCTCCGCACATAGCTCGCGCTCAGCAAACGCAAAGTCGTAGTTAGCTGGCTATCGCCAAAGCCTCGGCCACAGCCTCTCTGTCTGGCGCCCGTTACCGCCCCCGAACAGACCACATGCGCCAGCAACACGTATAGCTGGTGCAGTCCGAATGCGTGACTCACCTAGCTGCCGGCGGCCGCATTTTCACTTGGCTTCGCGGCGTCGCTCATCTTCTTGGCGGTGCCATTGACAGCCTTCTGCACGTCGCTGACGGCCTTCTTGAAGCCGTCGTTGACCGCCTCGACGGTCCTCTTCACCCCATCGCTCGCCTGCTCGGCCGCATCCTTGAGGGGTGTCGGACGGCTGGCACCGGTGCCGGTAGCCGCGGTTGTCCTCGGTGTCGTTACCGAATTTCCCAGGCGCTCAATGATGTTTAGCCCCGGTCGCTTTCTCGGCGCCGGCGTGTCATCAGCATCGTCCGTCGCCGTCGGGGTTTGGCTCTCGGAGGTGCTCTGTGTCAGCTGCACCGTCGGGCCGGACCCAGTTGTCGTCGCGGTGACCTCCGGCGAAGCGAACCCGGTCGTCTCGATGCCCTCGGTCTGCAGAGCAGAACCGAGCGCATTTCCAACGAGGCCGCCGGTCAGGTCGCTGATGCTTGACAGCCCGAGCCCGGATCCGCCCGACGAGTTGTCGAGGCCGAGCAGATTCAGCAGCTCCGCAAGGGCGTTCGGACTGGTATTGCCTGTGAGCCCGTCGTCGATCGCCTGCTCGATGCCGACCCTCAGCAGGTTGAGAAGGTCGCCGGGCACCTTGTCCCACTGCACATCGGGGAGCGACCCGAACGCTGTTGGGACATTGGTGTCGTCGAACGTGCGCACATATTGATACTCACCGTCCACCAGCTGGCGCTCTACGTCTGTGTATCCCAGGTTTCCAGCGCTTTCCAAGAGTGGATTGAGCGCTGTTCCAATCGGGTTGTTGAAGCTTCCCCCTGAGACGAGGTTGAGCGCATCGACCACGAGGTACGTCGGCTCCAGTACCGGAGCTCCGCTGATCGGCACCGTGAGATAGAAGTTGAACGAGAGCGGCTTGTCGTCGGTCGGTAGGACATCGTCAAGTTGGCCCTCGAGCTGGTCTTCCAGCGAATCCTCGACGGCGTCCTCGTCGAATCCACGGATGATGTACGTCGGGAATGCCAGCGCCGCAGCGTTATTCGCCAGTGTCACCGGATTCGGCCATGCCGCGAAATCCGAGGCCGGGAAGTTCTGAATTCCCACATCGAGCTTGATCGGGATCAGGTTTGCACCGTGCAGGGCCAGGCCCGTGTCTTTTCCTAAGATCGTGATGGGCTCGCCGCCACTGGACGAAACCTCGGTTTCCGGTGTGACTGTGTCGATGCCGAACAGCCGGAAGAACGGGTACGCACGCGCAAGCGGCCCGCCGTTGGCGCGGCCGGGGTTGAGCAACAAAACCATCGGGAGAACGGTGAAGCTGCCAAGCCCTGGAGCCGTCACGTCGGAGTTGGCACCGCCGGGTTGGTTCGGCAAGTCATCGAGAACCTGCTGATACGCCGCACCTGCTGCGAATGCCCCTAAACCGACTCCAATGACCGGGATGATTCGAACAGCGCCGATGTCTTGCACGGGGCCGAGGATTCTGTCCGCCTCCCTGGCGGCTTCAACAGGACCCATGCCGGCGGCGGCGAGAATCCCCGTCAGAGCAAGCTTTGCCGCTGCCGCTTCGGCGGGGGTGAGCAAGCTGCCGATTCCAGCGAAACTGGGATTTAGATAAGGGGTTTCGTTGATCTCGTCGGCTATCGAATTCGGCAGCGCAGGTACCCGGCCGTAGTCCACCCCGAACAAACTCAGCAGAGCGAACAGCGGCCCGGTCGTAACGATGTTGAGGCCGGGAGTTTCGGAGTTGTCCGCAGGCGCAGGAAGGAGTTGGCCCGCAACATCCTGCGAGAGGCTGAACCCCGCCAGCTCCGAGCCCACCCGTCAGGTCCGGGATGGCTTGCGGGTTGGTTCCAAACGGCCGGAAGTCTTCAGCGAGTAGACGGATGAGCGCGTCACGCTCTTTGTCCGTACTCGAGTCAGGGACCACCGCGACCGTCAACGCGGTGGTCGTCACGGCGGCGGCGCTGATAGCGGCGAACTTCTTGGAGGTGCTACCCATCCTGCGGTGCTTGCCCATTTCACCGGTCCTTCCAGTGGCCGCCTCAGGTTCTTTTCAGCAAGCACTCATATAACCATGCTTAATAGATTGCTGAGCAGAATTCAGCTGAGGCAAAATCCCCAACTGAGCAAACAATTTAATGGCGAATGCGTCAATATGTATTTCCTGCTCCAGATTGCCTTTCCATGATGGCTGCCGAATTGGCAGCAACTGCCATTTTCCGGATGTTTACGCCAATGCGCTCTTTGCGGCGACCTCCGTCTGCCGTCCATAGCCGCCACCGAACAGCACCACATGCGCCAGTAGCGGGTACAGCTGGTGCAGTCCGATCCGCTCCTGCCAGCCCGACCGCAGTCGCCGCACCGACTGATACCCCGACAGCACCTCGTCCAGATACGGACAGCCGAACAACGCCAGCATCGCCAGGTCCGTCTCGCGGTGCCCCCTGCGCCGCCGGGTCGATCAGCACCACGCCGTCGCGCGTCCACATCACGTTGCCGCTCCACAGGTCCCCGTGGATCCGCGCCGGCGAGTCGCCGTCATCGAAGTCACCCGCCAGGCACCGATCGATCACCGCGTCGACCAGACCGCCTCGTCGTCGGTACTCAACCGCCATTCCGCAAGGGCGGCCATCGGTCGCAGTCGCTCTTCGGCGTAAAACTCACACCACGTCTCGTGACCCCACAACGACATGGGCAGTGGCTCCGACAACGGGCCGAAGTAGCCGTCGCCCCACCAGCCTTCGGGTCCTGCTCCGAACAGGGGCGCCCCGGCGTCGTGCGTCACCGCCAACCGGGACCCGAAATCCCTTGCCGCAGCGCGTGTCGGCGCGACGGACTCCAGCCGCTCCAGCGTCAACGATCGCTCGTCGTAGGCCACCACTCGCGCACACGGCACACCGCCGTCCACCGCGAGCCAGCGCAAGCCCGCCGCCTCCAGCGCGAAGAAGCCCGGTGGGGCACTGTTATTGGATCTTGACGAAGTCAGACACGGGGCTTGCGGGGCAATCCGACCATGAAGCCCATCAGCCGGTCCCGCAGCGCCGCAGGCATATTCGTCACCAGCGCGGTCTGCAGCTTTGGCAACAGCCCCACCACATAGCGCGCCTTCGGCCGACGAGCCGTCAGCGCTTCCTCGACCACGGCTACGACCTTGTTTGTCGGCGAAGCCAGCTTGCGGGCTCTCGGCACGAACTTCTTCATCCCGACGATGTGCTTCGCATAGAGATCTCGGTGTTCGGGCGACATCCCCGCCTCGACTTGCAGCACCATGTCGTCGGCGGTCCGCCACATGTCGGTGTCGGTCTGTGAGGGTTCGATCAGCACGACAGATACGCCCCACGCCCTCAGCTCGACCCGCAACGCGTCCGCGGCGGCCTCGAGCGCGAACTTCGACGCCGAGTACGGCCCCAGCATCGGCGTGGCGATCCGGCCATTCACACTGGAGATGAACAAAACCCGACCCCGCGCCTTCCGCAATTGCGGCAACACCGCCTGAGTTACCGCGAGCTGCCCGATGACGTTGACCTCCAATTGTTCTCGCCAATCATCCGCAGACACAGTCTCGATCGGGCCTGCGACTGCGATGCCCGCGTTGTTCACCACCGCATCCAGCCGCTCGGGCAACGACTTGTCCAACTTCGCGATGTGACCCGCGTCGGTGACGTCGAGGATGACGGCGGACACCCGCTGCGGATTGGCCTTGGTGACCGCCGCGGCGTCCTGCTCGCTGCGCACGCCGGCGATCACGTCCCAGCCCGTGGACGCCAGGTGCTCGACGATCGCCTTGCCGATGCCCCGCGCGGCTCCGGTGACGAGAACTGATGGCATAGCGGAAGACCTTAGTCGTCGGTGGTCTCAGGGACCGGCGGCCCGAACCAGAACATCGAGCGCGCTGGCCGCCACCAGGGCCGCCGCCAGGGCGATCACCGGGGCGACGGTGAACCGCGACAACGTCGCGCCGACCACCGCTCCCGCGCACATCGTCAGGACCACCGAGAAGCGCAGCTTCTCGCGCTGGCCCGTTCCCCCTGCCAGCCTGCTGTCCACACCGATGCCGACGATGGTCGACGTCAGGACCGTGGTGCTGAGCTCCTGGACGCCGAACTGGCGAGCGGTCGCGTTCTGACTGCCGAACGCCAAAGCCAGCCCGGCGATCAGAACCAGCTTCGTGTTGTCGTGGTAGTGCAGCACACCGGTGCCCGCCAGGATTGACAAAGCCACCAGCACAACGCATTCCACGGCGAGCGCGACAGTGACCCAGCGCCGGGTGTCGTGCTCGAGGTGGCGGGCGAACCGGCCACCGAGCACTGTGCCGGCCAGGAAGCTCACGAATGCGACGATCGCTGCCGTCAAGTCGACACCGGAGTGCGGGACGAACCAGAAACCGAGAAAGATGACGTTTCCGGTCATGTTCGCCACGAAGATGTGGCCAAGTACGAGCACGCTGATCGCGTCGACGAGGCCGGTCGCAAATGTCAGTATCAACAGGCCGATCACCGTCAGTCGTTCGGAGACCGGGGAGGTAACGGGCACCGACGCCTCGCCCTATAGCTGCGGGGTCAGATCCAGCGTGGTGACCGTCGTCATCCGGGTGATGCGCCAGTCGTTGCGGTCGCGCTTCATTTCCAGCCGATACGACAGGTACCGCAGCGACGGGATGTTCTTCGACACCGGACTCGTCGCAACCGAATTGGTGTACACGATGGCGGACGCCTCCGAACCGGACACCGATTCCACGGCCGCGCCGAGCACCGAGGTGGTGTTCGTGACCTGAGCCTGCTTGTTGGTGGCGACGATCGAGTCGATGAACTTGCGGTACTGGAACGCGAAATCGCCGGTGAGGTAGCGGGCCGATCGCTCCCCGAGAGAATCCATGTTCTCCGGGGTGTACGACCACAGCGTCGTGATCGCGCTCTGGGCGGTGCGGGCGATGTCGAGTTTCGTCTCCACCAGGGCGCGGTCAGCGATCACCGGTTGCGCCGTCGCACCCGCGAAGGCCGCCGCCCGCCACAAACAACGCGGCGGCTGCGGCCGCGGCGATCTTCAGCCGCCTGCCCGCGGGTCGGTGCGGGACGAGCACGACTTCCTCTTCCGCGGCTGGTTCCACGGATTCGGTTGTCTCGCCGTCGGTTGTCTCACCGTCGGTTTTCTCGCTGTCGGGCTCCTCAGCGGCGGGCTCCTCAGCCGTCGGCTCATCGGGCGGTGCCGTCTCGGTCGCCACGTCTTCGGTCGCAACCGTTTCAGCAGTAGACTTCTTGCGCCGCAACATGTTCCAGCGCCTGCGTGGCTTGACCGCCGGTTCCTCGATCGACGACGAGGTCAATTCCTCAGCCGAGGTCAACTCCTCAGCCGCGGAGGGCTCGTCGACGGTGACTTCGTCGGCTTCTGGCGCCGCCTCCGTCTCGTCTACTTCCGTATTGAGGCTGCGGCGTTCCTTGCCGCGGGGCATCCGATGCCGACCCCTGGGCGCCGGCGCTTCTGAGGTCACGGGCGCATCCGTGGTCAGATCACCTGAATCAGGTTGCTGATCTTCCACAGCTGTCCTTCCTTCTTCGCCGTTACGACCCAACGATCTCCGCTTTCGACTGTGTTACCGTCTGGCATTTTGTTCGAGGTCTTGGTGGCGACGAGGACGTCGGCGCTTCCGTCGTCATTCCACCGTTGCACGCCGGCATCCACGACCGTGCCCTGCGTGGGTTCGGCCTGGGCGACCCGGACCAGGATCTCGTTGATCTTCTCCTTGAACGCCTTGGCGAAGTCGCCTGTGGCCTGCGACTGAATCCGGTCACCGTAGTAGTTGGCCTGAAAGGGGTCCAACGTCGTGTAGGAGGTCATAAAGGACCGCACATAGCCGAGTACGTCTGCGTCGCGAACCTGCGTCCTGTGGTCGGTCTCGTGCGACACGAGCATCAACGTGCTCGCCGTGATCGCCGCCGCGATGAGCACGGCAGCGGCGCTTGCGACGACCGGCAGCCCCCATCGGCGTGGCTCTTTGGGGGCGGGGGCGGTGTAGATCTCCGGCTCGTCGGCGTCGATCTTGCGTCGCGGGCTCATTGGCCAGCTCCGCCCATGAGCGGTTTCTTCAGCACGATGAGGTTGGCGACGCGCCACTCCCCGCCCTGTTTCTCAAAGTCCACACGCACCGTCGCGGTGATGAATCTCAGATCCTTCACGTCGGTGCCACGTTGGCCCTGCATGGCCAGCAGCATCGCGGCATTCTTCGGGGACACCGAGAGCACTGCGCTGCTCACCGCCCAGTACTCGTTCGTGGTCGGGTTGGTCTTCTGCGCCGCCTGCTGCTGGGCAACCAACTGTGAGCGGTAACCGTCGGTGGCGAGAGACTGGGCCCGGGCGAAGTCCTTGTCGAGGGTGCTCTTGTCGTAACTCAACATCTGTTCGACGATCCGCGGTCCGTGCTCGGCGATCTGTTGGCGGGCCTGGTTGACGGCCCGCTCTTCGCGGTAGACGACCACGTAGTTCAACGCCACCGCGGCAACACAGACCACCACCGCCGCGACCAACACCTTCGCGGCAAGTCGGCGCATGTTGCGCACGGGCGGTTCCACCCGACGAACCTCGGTGCGCAGCAACAGATCTGCAAAGGTACGCCGGCGCGAATCCCACAGCGGCCACAGCCAGCCGACGAAGAGCGACGCGGTGTCCAGCAGGTGGGCAAGGTCGCGGAGCAGCAGCCGCCACGCACCCGCACCAGCGCCGTCGCTTCGCCGCACCACGCGGATCCCGACCACGCCGCGGCCCAGGCTCCAACCGGTAACGGCGGGCAACCACCACCGATTGGCCATGACCAGCAGGAGGACGAGCGCGGCGGCCACCGTGTACACCCACCACGGCCAGCTGCGCTGCGGAGCCGTCAGCGCCAGCAGCGCCAGCACCGCTACCACGCCGATCCCCGGCAGCACGTCCAGCGACAAGGCGCCGGCCCGCGCCAGCCACGACGCAGGCCGCTCGGCCGGCGACGAATCGTCAACGTCCGCGGTCGGCGTCGCGTCGAGCGTAGCCGTCACGACGTGACCTGTTCGAGCTTGTCGATTCTGTACGCGCCCTGGTCGGGTGTCATTTTCACCCGCAGCCGGTAACCCTGTTCCTGATCAGCAGCCTGCGGAGTTGGTCACCTTGACCCGCATCGCCACCAGAATGTCCACCGACCCGTCGTCGTTGTGCCGCTCCACCGCCGTGCGCATATCGGACACCTGGACCTTGACGTTGGCCGCCTGGTAGGCCTCGACCAGAACACCGCTGTACAACGAGGCCTGTGCGCCGAAGGCCCCGGTGGAGCATTCGATGATCTTCAGCTGAGCCGCGGACATCGCCGCGGTGTCGGGCGCCTGCGTCGCCGACACACAATCCTTGGCGGCTGCCACCGCGGCCGCATCTTCCCTGGCGATGGCTTCGCTATGGCCGTGATCGCGGATCAGGAAGATGCCACCGGCCACCGCCGCCGCGGTCAGGATCAGCAAGCCCGCGCAGATGGCGGCCGTCCAACCTCGGCCAAGACGGGGCGGACGGCGGTCCGCAGCGTCTTCAGATAGCTCTTCGGCTGGGCTGTCGTCCTGGTGCTCTTCGGTTATCTGCTCTTCTTCGGTTACCGCTACCGACTCGTCTGGCGCGTCCTCAGCATCGGTGGGGTTCAGCTGGCGGGTGCCAGCATCTCCTTCCATCCGTCGTCTCCTGGGTTATTCGAGTTGCTGACGGAGTACTTCACGCCGTCAGGCCCGACCACTTCGCCGCTCTGCGGGCTGTAGATCGCGGCACCACCTGGTGCCGGAGTGTACGTGCACGGGTTGGGTTGTTGTCCACTGCACTGGACGGCGCCCTGGTTGGGCGGCGTCAGCGGGTCGCTGACCGGCGCCGGTGACCCCCCTGGCGGCAACTGATCGGCGGGCGCCGGGTTCACGCCGTTATTGACCGTCGGTGCCGGTATGACGTAGCCGGGCTTGACCGGTTGGTCGCAACGAGCCGCGGGAGCAGGGCAGTTGACGATCTGGTTCGGGTCGCCGTACCAGGGGTTGGTGCCGAGCGGCTGGTACGGCTCATTGCTGTGGCATTCCTTGGGCGTCGCCGCGCGCTTACCCGGCACATCGGCGCACGGGTAGTTACGGGCACCGCGGACGACGTTCTGGGCGTCCTTCGGGATCTTGCAATAGGTGCCCGACGGCAGCGGCGCCATGCTGGTGTCCGCCGGTGACCGCCACTCCGACGCAGGAACGAAACCGGTGAGGCATGGCGGCGGCTGGTTGATCGACAGGCCGAAGTGCAGGAGGCCTTCGTTTTCGAAGATCGTTCCGCCCTGCGCGATGGTGGCGCCCTGCGGCAGGATCACCAGGGCCTGCTCGAGACCCTTGTGGTAGCGCTTGAGCATGTCGATGACGACCTCGAGGTTCGCCAACGTCTGCGGCAGAGCGTCACGGACATCGCTGAACGTGGCCGTCACCTGATCCAGCGTCGGCGCCGCCTGCTGGAGTCCGCTACGCAGCGCCTGATCTTCTGAGGCCGACTGCGCCGCAAGGATGTTCAGGTTGCGCGACCACTGCTGGATCGCATCGCCGGAATCGACCTGGCTCTCGAGAATTGGCGTCGAGTTCTCGACGAGGTCGTTGATCTGCGGCAGGTTCTCCTGGAAACCCTGGGCGAGGTTCGTCGTGCCTTCAACCAACCGCTGCAATCCCGGGCCCAGTCCGCCCACCGCTTTCGATGTCTCGGTCAGCAGTGAGTCGATCTTCTCTTTGGGCAGCACGGCAAGGCCGCGGTTGGCGGAATCCAGCGCCGGGCCGACCTCGCTGGGCACTGTGCCCGTGGTGATCGTCTGCCCGTTGCTGTAGTACTGGCCGGGATTGCCGGTCGACACCAGGTCGAGGTACTGCTCACCGATCGCCGACACGGAGTGCACATTGGCCGTGGCGTCGACAGGAATCTTGTAACGATTGTCGATACTCATCGTCGCCCTGGCGCCGTTCTCGGTCGGCTCTACCGCGGTGACCTTGCCGATCTGAGTGCCTCGATAGGTGACGTTCGCCGTCGCATACAGCCCCCCGGAGCGGGGCAGGTCGGCGGTCAGCTTGTACTGCCCTATCCCGACCAAGCTGGGCACGCGCAGGTAGTACCACCCAAGCACGACCAGGGCGAGGATCGTGAGGATCGTGAACAGCACCAGCTGGAATTTGATGAATCGTGTCAGCACTGCTCACTCACCCCTTTCGACCAGTGGTCCGCCCGGCGCGTCGTGCGGGTTCGGTGTGAAGCGCAGATCCGGGATCATCGTGGCCGGGTCGCGGCCCCAGGCCTGCTCGAGTGCGCGCAGCATGCCCGAGACACCGGTTCCGGTCAGGATGCCGTTGTCCAGAGCGCTCAGCGTCGCGTCGACATTCAGCGACACGTTGATGTAGTCGCCGCGCACCACTTTCGGCACATTCTCGATGCTGAACGGAGCGGTCAGCAGCAGCTTGAGCGCCTGCAGGAGGTACGGCGACGCCTTGCCAAGCTGCTTGAGCGGGCGCTGCAGATTCTGCAGGTTGGTGTGCAGCGGGTCGCTCGCCGGGCCCAGCGCCGCGTCGGCAGCACTGCTGATTCGGCCCAGTGACACGACAGCATCGGCGAACAGATCGCGGGTATCGGCGAAATGCTTGATCAGCGGAGGGAATTCGGTAAGCACCCGGTCCAGGGTGTTGTTGCGGTTACCCACGATCGTCAGCAGCCGGTTGGTGGAGTCGATCGCCCGGGTGATGTCGTTGCGCTGCTTGTTCAGTTCGTCGGTGAAGGTGTCGAGCCGATTCAGGAACTCACGAATCTGGTCGGCGCGACCGGTCAGCAGGTTGTTGACCTCTGTCTGGATGACTTCCAGGTTCGGGATGCCGCCGCCGCGCAGGACGGTGGCGATGCTGGCCAGCGTCCGCTCCGTCGTCGGGAACGCCGACGCGTTCTTCAGCGGGATCAGTGTCGCCGGACTTCAACAGCTGCGGCGACGGGTCCGGCGGGGGGTCGAGCTGCACGTGCTGGGAACCCAGCAGGCTGGTCTGCCCGATCTTGGCCAGCGAGTTCTCCGGCAGCTTGACGTCAGGCTGCAGGTCCAGCGTCAGCGTCGCGACCCAGTTCTTCAGTTCGATCGAACGCACCCGGCCGACATAGACGTCGGCAACCCGCACGCGGCTGTTGACGTTGAGCGCCAACGTATCCGGCATCTGGACGTAGACCGTCATCTTGTTCGACCCGGTGCCGGGACCGCCCGGCAACGGTACGTTCGCAATGCCCTTCCAGCTGCCACACGATGTCAGCACAACCGCGACCGCCAGCAGTCCGGTGGCGCGGCGTGCGATGCGGCTCCACTTACGCGCGCTCATCAGCCCCCTCCTGCTTCAGCCGGCAGCGCTGGACCAGCCGGCGCGGGTGCGGGCCCCGGTGCGGCCGGGGTGATCGCGCCGAGCGGGTCGCCGGGAATGACGCCCGGTGCCGGGCCCGGCGGTGGCCCCGGCTGCGGGTACCACGGCGGCGGCAGCGGGTTGTTTTCGTCGTAGGCGTTCGGCGGACCGGGCAGCCTGCCGTCGTTCACCCCGAACGCAGGCGGCGCCCCCGGAATCACGCAGTCGGGTCCGCCCAATAGTTCTGAGAGGCATTCCGGCGTGAGATTCCTCTCGGTGTGCGGCTGCACCTCGATGCCCTGCATGCCGGGCGCGGCGACCCAGCCAGGCTCGTGGTTGCCGTGCGAGAACAAGGTGTCGCGGGAGAAGATCCCCGGCACGGTGGTGTCCTTGTAACCCGGCGGCGGTTGCAGCCGGGGCTCGGAGTAGGAGATCTGCTTGGGCAGCGTCATGGCGCCGACGAACTGATTGATACCGATCGGCGGGAAGTTGAACTTGATCGCGTCGAGAACCGGTGCCAGGTATTGCGCGCACAGCTCGGCGGACTCCTGATAGCCCAGCCTGCTGCCCGCCTGGATCGAGCTGCAGATGAACTGCAGTGGGTTGGCGAAGTTGGTGATGGCGGGCAGACCGACGATGCCGCCGGAGTTCGGCGACGTGATGTTGATCAGGTTGGAGCCGAGGTTCGGGAACACGTGCAGGCCGGTCTCCAAACCCTCCAGCGGCTCGGGCTGCAGGATGGCGTTGGTCACGTCGGCAAGGTTGTTGATGTCGTGGGCCAGCACCTCGCCGTTCTCACCGATGAACTTGCGCGTGGTGGTCAGCAGATTGTTCAGATCATGCAGCGCGGTCGCCAGTTCCTGATCGGTGTTGGCGAACGAGTTGGTGAACTGCGCGAGGTCGTTGTTGAGCGCGACAAACTGCTGATCGCTCTTGTACAGCGCGTTGACGAACAACGCGAGGCTTTTGATCACCGCGAAGAAGTCGCCACGACCCTCGTTGAGCGTGGTGACCGCCTCGGACAGGCCGTTGAGCGTTTTGTTGATCTGATCGCCCTTGCCCGCCAACCCATTCGAGAAGGACTCGATCACGTCACCGAACGGGCCCTTGGGCTGCTCGGGCGTCGGTCCCAGGTCGGTCAGGATCCGGTTGATGGAGTCACGCAGCTCGTCGTATTCGACCGGCACCTGGGTCCGGTCGATCGGGATGACGGCGTCGTTCTCCATCTCCGGACCGCCGGTGTAGGGCGGGGACAGCTGGATCGTGCGCGACGCAACAAGGCTGGGGTTCAGGATCGACGCGGTGGCGTTGGCGGGGACTTTGTACTTGTTCTCGTAGTGGAAGGTGACCTTCATCTTGTCGCCGGCGGGTTCGATGGAATCGATCGCGCCCACCTTGACGCCCATGATCTGGATCTTGTCGCCGGGGTACAGCGCGAGTGTGTCCGTGAAGTACGCCACGACGGTGTTGTTGGTCAGCTTCTTGTACAGCTGCCAGCCGACGATGCCCGCGATGAGCGCAAGCACCACGACGAGCGACGCCGATGATTACCGTCGCGCGAGAAACGTTCGGCAGCTTGAGGTTTCGCACATTGAAGATAGTCGACATGGCCCCTACCCCTGCGAACCTGGTGGAAGGAACGGCGGGTTGCCCGGTAGCGGTGGCGTGTCGGCCGGTCCGGGCTGCAGGCCCGGGTCCTGGAGGCGGCGGAGGTCCGTCGAGCGCAGGCGGCAGCGGAGCGATGCCCGGTGTGAAGTCCGGCCCCTCGGGAGGCAGCGGGCCCACTGGCACGGTGCGCGCACCCGGCGGAGCGGGCGGCAGCGCTGCGGGCACACCCCCCATATCCGGCGGCAGCTGACCCGGGATGGCCGCGGAGGGAACACCCGGCGTGAATCCGGGGCCGTTCGGGTTCGGCGGTGACGACACCACATCCGGTGGGATGTAGTCCGCGCCATAGGGGTTCGGTCCGAACGGGCCGGTCGACAGGTGCGAGCACGGCAGCGGATCGGCCGGACGCGGCAGCGTTTCCGGCGCAGGCGTGTAGGAGCACGGGTGACCGGCGACCACGGCGGGGCCTGGATGCTCCGGGGTGCCTTCCAGCACGTCGGGTCCCGGCGCAGGAGCACCGTTGGGGAACCGGGTGCCGTTCGGGTCGGGGAACCGCCACGACGGCAGGCCCGCGTCGCCCCAGAACTTCTCCGGGTCGATGCCGCGCTTCTTGAACGCGGCGTCGACGAACGGCTGCAGCAGCCACGGCGGCAGCAGGTTGACCACCATCACCTTGAAGAACGGCCCGGAGGCGATGGCCTCGGCCAGCGACGCGGTGAACTTGCTCAGCGTGGACAGCACGTCGACCAGGTCGAACTTGCGGTCCTTGAGGATGTCGCTGATTTCGCGCAGCTGTTCCAGCACGTGGTTCAGGTTGGGGTTGTCGTTGACGAACCCGCGACCTGCGACGAGAACTGGCCGACGTTTTCCAGCAGCACGTCGACGGCGTAGCTGCGTTCGTTGATCGCGGCGAGCAGCGACTGCGCGTTGGTGAGCAGCGCGTTGATCTGCCCGCTTCGGTTGCCGAGAACGCCCGCGATCTTGTTGGCGTTGGCCAGCAACTGCTTGACTTCCTCGTCGCGCTTGCCGATGGTGTCGGAGAACCGGGCGACACCGTCGAGGGCGGCACTCAAGTGCGGGTAGGTCTGGTCGATCGTCTCCGACAGCACGTTCAGCGACTGCTTGACCGTTTCCGTGTCCCAGCCCGACGCGGCCTTCGTCACGTCGAAGAACGCATCGTAGATCTGGTACGGCGTGGTGGTCTGTCCCAGCGGGAGAACGCCGTTGGCTTTCAGCACCTCGGTTCCACGAGGCTCGATCTCGAGGTTCTTGCGCCCAAGGATGGTGTCGGTCCGTATACCCGCCCGGCTGTCGGTGCCGATCTGCGTTCCGTTCAATGTGTAGCCGATTTTGACCTTGTCGCCCTCGATCTCCATCGAGCGCACCTCGCCGACGTCCACCCCGGCAATGCGGACCTTGTCGCCACCGCTGATGCCGCCGGTGTCGGAGAACTGCGCGTAGTAAGTCGGTTGCGCGAAAATCATTGGGACGCTTGCGAAGCTCTGCCCCACCCCGATCACGAGCAGCAGGATGAGGATGCCCATCAACCCGTTGCGAACTCGGTTCGAACCCTCCAAGACTCTCATTGCGGCGTGCACCTACCCGTGGGCTGATCCCAGACCTTCACGGTGCGCACCGGGCCGCCGGGCTGCAGGCCCGGCAGTTTGAGTGTGACGTCGCATGCGTAGAAGTTGAAGAAGTCACCGTAGACGCCACCTGCCCGGCCGATGATCTTCAGCGCCGTCGGCAGCCTGGTCAGGGTGTCGTTCAATTGGTCCTTCTGGTCGACGAGCGGCTGTTGGATGACCTCGAGATAACCGACGGTGTCCTTGCAGCAGCGGACGGTTGTCGGCGAGTAGGTCACCCACGGTGCCCGCGGCATTGCTGATGTCGGCAACCGAACTGGCGATCGGGTCCTTGCGGTTCTTCAGGCCGGTGATCAGCTTCTCGAAGTCGACGACCGTCTCATCGAACTGCTTCTGATGTTTGACGGTGGTGTCCAGCACCGTGTTCAGGTTGCGGATCACCTCTCCGATGGCCTGGTCACGGTCGGCCAGCGCCGAGGTGAGCTGCGACGTCTGATCGAGGATGTCGTTGATGGTGCCGCCCTGGCCCTGGAAGACCGTGATGATCGACTGGGCAATGTTGTTGACCTTGTCGGGATCCAGCGCCCGGAACAGCGGGCGGAAACCGCCGACCAGCGCGTCCAGGTCGAGAGCGGGCTCGGTGCGCTCCAGCGGAATGGTGCCGCCCGAGGGCAGCCGCTGGTCGTTGTCGCCGCGCTTGAGCTCCATGTAGCGATCGCCGATCAGGTTGAGATAGCGGATCGACGCCGACGGCCCTGGAACAGCTGGAGGTCGCGCTCGACAGCGAAGTCGACCTTGGCAAGCCGTCCGCCCTCGTGCAGCTCGACCTTCGAAACCTTGCCGACCTCAACGCCCGATGCGCGGACGAACTGGCCGGCCCGCAGACCACTGGCGTTGCTGAAGATGGCCGAGTAGCCCGTCGTGCGGTCGAACCGCATCTGCCCGAACACCACGATGATGATGGCGGTGAACAGCAGCAGCACCAGTGCGAAGGCGCCGAGCTTGATGGCGGTACCGGTGATTTTCATGGGTTGATCGTGTGCTCCCCGAATTGACGGCCCCAGACGTATTCCTGGCCGGGAGTGACGAGCGGTATTGGCAGGGGAGGCAGCGGCCCGGGACGATGAGGGGCAGCAGGCAGCGCTGCACAGCCGAACGGCGAGGCGAGCTCGATGTGGTTGTACGGCGCGATCGACGCGCCGGTGTCCATCACCAGATACGGCGCGGGCCACAGATCCTTGGTGACGGGCTGCCAGCAGCCAGGCCTGCCTTCCGGTCCGCCATGGGCGTTCACCCTGGGCAGGTTGTCCGGATAGACGTACGCGTTGGCGGGGAAAAGAATCTCCGAATGGGTGTTCAACGAATAGCCGTTGCCACCGAGCACCGAGGCGAACTTCGGCTCGACGTCGTGGTAGTTGCGGATGGTGCAGAACAACGCGGGGCTGTACTCGTCGAGAAGCTGCCGAGGTCGGGATCAGGTCCTGGGCGCCGCGGATCAGATACGGCCCACCGCGCTCGAAGATCTCCCCGCCGGTGTTGCCGAAACCGATCGACGCCATGAGCGCCTGATCGATGTTGCCCTGCTGTTCGTTGAGGGTGCGGGCCGTGGTGACCGCGTTCTCCAGGCCGTCGAACAAATCGGGGGCGGCGTTGGCGTAGGTCTCACCGAGGTCGGCCAGCAGTTGGTTGTCCCGCCGGATCTGCGGCATCTTCGGGTTCAGGTCGCCAAGGATCTCGTTGCCGTCGATGATGGACTTGCCGAACCGGTCGCCGAGTCCCTGCAGCGCCTGAGCTGTCGCGGTCAGCGTCTGGTTCAGCTTGATCGGGTCGACCTTCTCGGTCACCGAGGTCAGCGTCTCGAACAAGGTGTTGAACTCGGTGGTGACATGGGTCGCATCGATCACGTCAGAACTCTTGATGCGTTGTTCAGACGGGTCTTTCGGCGACGAGAAGGAGATGTACTTGTTGCCGAACACCGTGGTGGCGTTGATCTTGGCATCCACGTTGGCCGGGAGCAGCTTGATGTACTTGGGGTCGACGTCCATGGTGATCTTCGCCCTGGGCTGGTCGCCGACGCTGACCTCATCGACACTGGCCACGCGGCCGATTTCAACACCGTTGTAGGTGACCTTCGCGCCGGGGTCCATCGACAGGCCCGCCCGGTTCGACATCATCGTCAACTGCTCGCGGGGCAGGAAGTCGCCGCGGAACTGGAAGTACACCAGCACGATTGCGGCGATCATCAGGAGGCTCAGCACCACACCGGCCAGCTTGTAAGGCGGTGTGCGGGGCTCGTTGATCGGGGCTGTCATGCGCTACACCGTGAGGTTGAAGTTCGGGTCGACGCCGTAGAGCGCCAACGATGCGAACAGGACAACACACACGATTGCGACCAGCGAGGCGCGCATCGACCGGCCGACGGCCTCACCGACGCCGACCGGCCCGCCGCTGGCGAAGTAGCCGTAGTAGCAGTGGTTGAGCATGACGATCACCGAGATGACGATCGCCTGCACGAACGACCAGAACACGTCGTCGGGTCGCAGGAAGGTGCGGAAGTAGTGCTCGTAGGTGCCGATCGACTGGCCGTAGAAGAACGTCGTCGTCACCTGTGCGGACAGGAACGACATGATGATCGCCATCGCGTACAGCGGGATGATGACGATGAAGCCGGCCATGACCCTGGTGGACACCAGGTAAGAGATGGACTTGATGCCCATCACCTCGAGGGCGTCAATCTCTTCGGCGATCCGCATTGCGCCGAGCTCGGCAGTGGCGCCGGCGCCGACGGTGGCCGCCAGCGCCTGTCCCGCCACCACAGGGGCGGCGATGCGAACGTTGATCAGCGCGGCGAAGAAGCCGGTGAACGCCTCGACGCCGATGTTGCCCAGCGACGCGAAACCCTGGATCGCGACCAGTGAGGAACCGGACAGGGTGACGAAACCGACGATCGCGACGGTGCCGCCGATCACCGCCATCGCGCCGGTGCCCATGCCGATCTCGGCGATCAGCCGCAGCGTCTCCTTGCGGTAGTAGCGCAGCGCATGTCCGATCGAGCCGATGGCCGTGACGACGAACCACGCGACGTGTCCGACGCTGTCCAGGAATCGGGCGGGCGCGGCGACGACATGCTCGGTGCGTGCGTAGCCCCGCGGGAAGCGCGAGCGCAGAACGTTGGAGGTCGCCATGTCAGCTCCCCGTCCCGAACCGGACGCCGATCGTGGTCAGCATCACGTTGACAGCGAACAGGGCGATAACACAGAGCACAAGCGTCTCGTTGACGGCGGTGCCGACGCCCTTGGCGCCGCCTGCGACCGTGAGGCCGCGGTAGCAGCCGACCAGGCCGGCGATCAGACCGAACGTGGTGGCCTTGACGACCGATATCAAGACCTCGGGCAACCCCGTCACGAGCGTCAGCGTCGTCACGTACGCGCCCGCCGAGACATTCTGCAGATAGACGCCAAAGATGAAGCCGCCGACCAGGCCAATCGTGATCACGGCGCCATTGAGTAGAAGTGCGACGAAGGTAGAGGCAACCACGCGGGGCACCACCAGTCGGTGGATCGGGTCGATGCCCAGCACCTCGAGCGCGTCGATTTCCTCGCGGATGGTGCGGGCGCCGAGGTCGGCGCAGATCGCCGTCGATCCGGCACCTGCGACGACGAGCACGGTGACCAGCGGCCCCAGCTGCGTGACGGCGGCCAGCGCAGCGCCTGCGCCCGAGATGTCGGCCGCGCCGAACTCCGTGAGGAGGATATTGAGCGTGAAGATGAGGAGGACTGTTAAAGGAATGGACACTGCCAGCGTGGGCAGGAACGAGACCTTGAACAGGAACCAGCTCTGAAGGATGAACTCGCGCCACTGGAAGTCCCGGCGCATCAGCGCCTTGCCGGTGAGCACGCACATGCGCACGAACCCGCCGACCGCCTCCATCGCGGGCCGGGTCTGCTTGGCGACATAGTCGCCCAGCCCTGGTCGCGTCGCCGTCACCAGCGCGCTCCCATACCCACGCCACGGCGAGCCTGGCGGTACGGCAGCCCCTGTCGCACGCCCCCTCCTTGCACCGAGCCCGTGTTAGTGACCACCATCTCCCTACTCATGGGTAGTAAGGCGGACCACAGGAATGTACACGATGCCACCCTGAGGCTGCACCGCATCCGCCGGATTGAGCCTATAACCGTTAGCAAACCCACCTCTCCTGATTAACCTTCAGCCTTGCCAACAGAAACCGTTGCGGCAGAAGGGCTTTCGTCGAAATCAGCCGATTTGCCCGCGGCGAATCGGCTTCGTAGCTCCGTTTTGAGGACTTTGCCAGCGGGGTTGCGCGGCAGTGCGTCGACAACCTCCAGGTGCTTCGGATGCTTGTACCTGGCCAGCCGTTCGGTGAGGAATCCGTCAAGATCAGCGAGGCTGAGGTCCGGTTGCGTCACCGCGGCCACGGCGACGGGGACTTCTCCCCACTTCTCGTCGCTTCGCCCGATCACCGCCACTTCGACGATCGCTGGATGGCCGGCAAGGACGTTCTCGACCTCCGCGCAGTAGATGTTCTCTCCGCCGGAGATGATCATGTCCTTCTTACGGTCCACCACCCAGACGTAGCCCTCCTCGTCCTGGCGCACCAGATCGCCCGAGTGGAACCAGCCGCCGGCAAACGCCTCGGCGGTGGCCTTCGGATTGTTCCAATAGCCATCCATCAGCGTCGGCGCCCGATAGACGATCTCGCCGACCTGGCCGACCTCGACGTCGTTCATGTTGTCGTCGACAACGCGCGCGGCTGACCGTCGGGATGACCTTCCCGACCGAGCCGAGCTTACGAATTGCGTCTTGCGCCAACAACATACACGTGACAGGCGACATTTCGGTTTGCCCGAATGCGGCAAGGATCTGGCTGCCGGGGAATATCTTCGGACATGTCGCGCAGCAGGGTGTCGGACGCGGGCGCGGCACCCCACGACAGGACGCGCAGCCTGATGTCGCGCGGATTGGCGTGCTGTTCGGCGCAAACCGCCTGCCATTGCGCGGGCACGAGGAAGATCGCGGTCACCTTCTCCGCCTCGAGAACGTCGAGCAGCGCACCGGGATCGAAGTCGCCCAACGGGTAGACGACGGTCGGCAGCCCGAGCATCAGACCGATGATCATGTTGCCGATGCCCGCGATGTGGAACAGCGGGACGCCGATGAACCCGACGTCGTTGTTGATGTCGGCGCCCGTGGTGAACAGATTGGTCATCGCCTGCCCGGCGATGTTGGCGTGGGTGAGCACGGCGCCCTTGGGCCGACCCGTCGTTCCCGAGGTGTACATGATCAGCGCGGGGGAGTCGTCGGGGATGTCGACCGACGCGGCGGGCTCTCCTCCTCCGCGAGCAGGTCTTCGTAGCCGAGCACGCCTTCCTCGGTGGCCGCGCCCGCGACGATGACGGTGGCGAGCATCGGCTCGAGATCCCGCACCGCGGTCGCCACCTTGGCCAGCACCGACTCGGCGATCACCACCTTCGCATCGCAGTCGGTGACCAGGAACGCGATCTCGGGCGGGGTCATTCGGAAGTTGACCGGCACCGCAATCGCGCCAAGCCTGTTGGCCGCCAGGAAGGACTCGATGAACTCGGTCCGGTTGAGCATCAGGATCAGGACCCGGTCACCGAAGCCGACGCCGCGCCGGCTGAGCGCGGCCGCGAGCGCGGTCACGCGGCGGTCGAGTTCAGCCCATGTGGTGGTGTGGCCGAGGAATCGAAGCGCGGTGGCGTCGGGCTGCATGAGCGCGTGCCGAGCCAACTGATTGGCCCAGTTGTGCCTTCTCGCAAGGTACGGCTGATCGGTCGACGACAGGCTGAGCGGTCAACGGCTGGGGCTCCCGGGGTTGCGCGACGTTGATATTTGATCAAACATGTTGTTGCCCCGGTCACACTATGGCCTCGGCGGTCAGGGGACAACCCCCGCGAATGGAGGCCGAGTGAACGCACCGGCGAGAGCAGTTCCCCGCCCCCGACGCGCGGTACGCCGCGAGCAGATGTCCGACGAGGTCGCCGGGCACCTACGGGCCGCGATCATGTCCGGGACGCTGTTGCCGGGCACGTTCATTCGGCTCGACGAGACCGCCGCGCAGCTCGGCGTCAGCATCACGCCGGTCCGTGAGGCGCTGCGCACACTGCGCGGCGAGGGCATGGTGTTGTCTGGAGCCGCACCGCGGCCATGTCGTCGCTCCGCTGAGCCGACGCGACATCGAGGACATCTTCTGGCTGCAGTCCATCATCGCCAAGGAGCTGGCGGCTGCCGCCGCGGAGCGGATCACCGGCGACGAGATCGTCGAGCTCGAGCGGCTGAACGACGAGCTCGCCGCGAAGGTCGAGACCGGGCGAGGCGGAGGCAATCGCCGCTGCCGAGTTCGCGTTCCACCGCTCGCTCAATCACACGACGGGCCGCATCAAGCTGGCGTGGTTTCTGCTTCACGTCGCGCGCTACATGCCGCCGCTGATCTACGCGGCCGACCCGCAGTGGGGCGTCGGGGCCGTCGCGAACCATCGGGCGTTGATCGCCGCGCTGCGCCGCCGTGACGCCGACGAGGTGGTGCGATTGACCGACTGGCAATTCAGCGACGGCGCAAGGAGATTGACCGCGCGGCTGGAGGAAACCGGAATCTGGAGCTGAGCTACTGGGTGGCCAGCTGCTCGGCGCGGGCCTTGAGGTTGTCGGCGAGGTAGTCCAGCGTGTCGCCGATGGCCTTTTTCACCATCGGCTTCGGGAACGGCATCTTGGTCTCCACCTCGAGGTCGACGGTCAGCAGCGACATCGGCCCGATGGGCACCACCGAGAACTTCTGTTCCTGCTTCTCGAAGTGATCGCCCTGCTGCAGCACCGTGTAGATCTCGTTGGGGTTCGGGTAGTACACCGCCGTGATGAACGTGCCCGACTGCCCTTGGACCACGACATCGAGTCGCAGCTGGCTGGGCCGTCCGTCTTCGTAACGGGCCAGCACCCAGCAGCCCTTGATCTCCTCGTTCCACTCCGGATACGACTCGAAGTCCGCGACGATCCCCATGATCGCCGCGGCGGTTGCCTCGACCTCGACGGTCTTGCTGACCAACGGCATTACTGCGCGCCCGCGGCGAGGTCGATGCCCAGCGGCGACTCCGTGCGCACCGCCTCGTCCCGGATCAGGCCGCGCAGCAGCGCGGTGCTGAACTCGACGGCGATCTCCTGTGCGGTGCGCCGGCCCTGCGGCCGCAGCCAGCGATACGACCCAAGCGTCATCCCGATGTACCCCAGCGCCAGCACGTGGGAGTCGCAGTCGTAGAACTCCCCGCTGGCGATGCCGCGGTCGATGACATCGCGCACGTGCTCGTAGACCTGGGTCTCCTTCTCGCGGATGTAGCCGACCTGCTCGTCGGTGAACCACTCAGTGATGTACGGCCCCTCTTGGAAGTACACCGCCGCCCGCTCGAGGTCGCCTGCGATGCCGACCAGCAGCCTGCGGGTGAAGTTGTAGATCGTCTCGCGGGCGGTCGCCGACGGGTCATCGTGCAGCGCGGCCACCGTGAAGTCGGCGGCACCCTTGTAGATGTCGTAAAGGATCAGCGACTTGCTGGCGTAGTAGTGGTACACCGTCGCCTTGTTGAGCCCAACCGCGTCGGCGACGTCGTCCATCCGGGTGCCGTGGTAGCCGCGCGCGGCGAACAGCTTGGTGGCGACGGCCACCAACTCCTCGCGGCGGGACATCCCGTTCGGCGTGGCATCGGAAGACATGGCGACTCACTATAGGCAGGCCCGGACCACGTCCGGGGGCATCAATCAACTGGTTGGACAGTCTAGGTGCTCAGGGTGTCGCCGCCGTCGCAGCGGGTCTAGACTTCTGCGGAGGAAGGCCGTTACGCGAGAGGTGAGTCCATGGATCCGAACCCAGACTATGACGCCAGCGACGAGGTCGAGTACGGCCCTAATTGGTTCGCCTGGATCCTGCGCGGCGTGTACCCACCGCCCGCGTATCCCCCGGTCTAACGGCCGAAACCGCACGTACTCAGTGGGCAGTGCCGCGCTCTAGGAATACGCCTACCTAGAACGCGGCACTGAGCTTTTCTTACTCTGCGCTCCGCCCTCGTGCTCGGCTTCCTCGCCTTGCGGCTTCCTGTTCTGCGGCCTGCGTCGTCGTGTTACCCGCGTCTTCGGATCCAGCCGATCGGCGTGCCTGCGGCGCTCGTCGATGTCTTCGCGCGACGCGGCAACGGCATCGGATGGCCCGCGGCCTGCTCCTTGAGCCGGGCGGCTTCAGCGGCCTTCGCCTCGGCTTCTGCCTCCGCGGCGCGCGCGCGGGCCGCCGTCTCGTCGGCGAGTGCCTCCCGCTTGTCCACTTTGGCCACGTGGGTGGTGATGTCCTCGCGCATGCGCTCGGCCTTCACGTGCCTGCGCTCTTGGCCTCTCTTGCGCGCCGCGAAAACCAGCGCCGCGATCACGATGACCGCCGCGATGACAGCGACAATCCAAACGACGGTGGTGCTATCCATGGCGGTGCCTTCCGTAGGAAATCCCGGGCCGTCTTGACGCGCCCGCTAATTACGGATTCCCTCCGGCGACGTCGCCGAAACTTAAAGCGCCTTGAGCTCCTCGGCGACCTCGGTGACCGACTTCTTCGCATCGCCGAACAGCATCGTCGTGCCGTCGGCGTAGAACAGCGGATTGTCGATGCCGGCGAAGCCGGAGTTCATCGACCGCTTCAGCACGATCACCGACCTCGACTGGTCGACATTGAGGATCGGCATCCCGTGAATCGGGCTGGACGGGTCGTTGCGCGCCGCCGGGTTCGTGACGTCGTTGGCGCCGATCACGATCGTGACGTCGGTGCGGCGCGAAGTCGTCGTTGATGTCGTCCATGTCCTTCATGGCGTCGTAGTCGACCTCGGCCTCGGCCAGCAGCACGTTCATGTGGCCGGGCATCCGGCCCGCGACCGGATGGATCGCGTACTTGACCGCGACGCCCTTGTCCTCGAGCAGGTTCGCGAGGTCCTTGACCGCGTGCTGCGCCTGCGCCACCGCAAGCCCGTAGCCGGGCACGACGATCACCTGGTTGGCGTAGGCCATCTGGATCGCGGCGTCGGCCGCCGACGTCGACTTGACGTGCTTGTCGCCGTCGTCGCCACCGCCGACCGCGACGCCTCCGCCGCCGAAGCCGCCCGCCACGATCGCGGGGATCGACCGGTTCATCGCCTTGGCCATCAGGTTGGTCAGGATCGAACCGGACGCGCCGACGATCATGCCCGCGACGATCATCGCGGTGTTGTTCAGCGCCAATCCGGCTGCGGCCGCGGACAATCCGGTCATCGCGTTGAGCAGCGAGATGACCACCGGCATGTCGGCGCCACCGATCGGCAGCACCACCATCAGCCCGAGCACCGCCGCGGCGGCCAGCAGCCCGATCATCCACCACAGCGACGCGCCGCCACTGCCTGGGTGAGCGGCCAGCCCGATCACCACCGCCGCGGCGATCGCCGCGACCAGCAGCAGGATGTTCAGCGGCTGCTGCAGCTTGCCGACGCCGATCGGGCGGCCGGGCAGGATCTCCTGCAGCTTGCCGAACGCGATGATCGATCCCCAGAACGAGATCGACCCGATGATCGCGGCGAACAGCGACGCGACGACGATGTGCGCCGTCGGCGACTCGCCGTGCTTGAACGCCGAAAAGCCGTTGGTGTCAATGAATTCCGACAACGCGATCAGCGCTACGGTGCCACCGCCGACGCCGTTGTAGAACGCCACCAGCTGCGGCATCGCGGTCATCTTCATCAGCCGCGCAGGCGGCACACCCAGCGCGACACCGACCAGCAGGCCGGCGATGATCAGGCCCCAGTTCTCGGTGTCGCGGATCGCGATCAGCGTCGCGATCACCGCGATCGCCATGCCCGCCGCGGCGATCCAGTTGCCGCGCACCGCGGTCTTCGGCCCGGTCAGCCCCATCAGGCCGTAGATGAACATCCCGAACGCCAGCAGGTAGAGCAGGATGACGAGGTAGTTCATCGGGCTTGCCCGTTCGTCGGTCGATCAGCTCGCGAGCCTTGACGGGTTGCGGCTTCTTGCCTTTGAACATGCCCAGCATGCGGTCGGTGACGACGAAGCCGCCGACGACGTTGAGCGTGCCGAACACCACCGCCACGAACAGAATGATCTGGACCGCCAGCGACGGGTGCTCGACCCGGCCGAGCACCACCAGCGCACCGATCAGCACGATGCCGTGAATGGCGTTGGTGCCCGACATCAGCGGCGTGTGCAAGGTGTTGGGCACCTTGGAGATAACGGCGAACCCGACGAACCCGGACAGCACCAGGATCGCGAGGTTGGCCAGCAGCTGGTCGTACATTTACGCGTCCCCTTTGCGCGTGACGCAGGACGCCTGCGATCACTTCGTCGTCGAAATCCGGCGCGAGCGCGCCGTCTTTGATGAGCAGCTCCAGCAGCGCGGTGATGTTCTTCGAGTACAGCTCGCTGGCATGCTCGGGCATCGTGGCAGGCAGGTTCAGCGGCGAGGCGATCGTCACGTCGTGCTGGACGACGGTCTCGCCCGGTTCGGTCAGCTCGCAGTTGCCGCCGGTCTCGCCGGCCAGGTCGACGACGACGCTGCCCGGCTTCATGCCCTCCACCGCCGCGGCGGTCACCAGCCGCGGCGCGGGCCGCCCCGGCACCAGCGCGGTGGTGATCACGACGTCGAAGCCCGTGATCGCCTCTTCGAGCTTCTTCTGCTGCTCGGCCTTTTCGTCTTCGGTCAGCTCACGGGCGTAGCCGCCCTCGCCCGCGGCCTCGATGCCGAGGTCCAGCCACTGCGCGCCGACCGATCGCACCTGGTCGGCGACCTCGGGACGCACGTCGTAGCCGGTGGTGCGCCCGCCAAGACGCTTCGCCGTCGCCAGCGCCTGCAGCCCGGCCACACCGACGCCGAGCACCAGCACGCTCGCCGGCTTCACCGTGCCCGCCGCGGTGGTCAGCATCGGGAAGAACCGCGTCGACTCCGACGCCGCCAGCAGCACCGCCTTGTAGCCCGCGACGTTCGCCTGCGAGGACAGCGCGTCCATCACCTGCGCCCGGGAGATCCGCGGGATCGCCTCGACCGCGAATGCCTGAACCCCCGCCTTCGTCAGCGCGTCGATCTGGTTGTCCGCGTTGCGCGGCGCCAGAAAGCCGATCAGCGTCTGGCCGCTGCGCAGCCGGGCCACCTCATCGGCGCTCGGCGGCGCGACCTTGACCACCACATCGGCCGCCCACGCGTCGCCGATCGGTCGCGCCGGCCTCGGTGTAGAGGTCGTCGGGCAGGAGCGCCTGTTCCCCGGCGCCCGGATTCGACGACAACCGCCAACGCCGCTTTTGACCAGCGGCGCGACCGCCTTCGGCACCAGCGCGACCCGGCGCTCACCTTCGCCGGACTCCCGGACCACCCCGATCGTCGTCTGCGTCCCCGTCATGACCCGACACCTTAACCGCTACCGCTAGTCACATCTAAATTGACAGCTGTCTGCCGCGGATACAGTGCTGACCATGGCCGTCGACCGGTTATTGCCGTCACAGGACGCAGAGGATCTGATCGCGCTCACCCGCGACATCGCCGACAAGGTGCTCGACCCGATCGTCGACGCGCACGAGAAGGCCGAGACCTATCCCGAGGGGGTGTTCGCCCAACTGGGTGCGGCGGGGCTGCTGAGCCTGCCGCAGCCCGAGGAGTGGGGCGGCGGCGGCCAGCCATACGAGGTGTATCTGCAGGTGCTGGAGGAGATCGCGGCGCGCTGGGCGGCGGTCGCGGTCGCGGTCAGTGTGCACAGCCTGTCGTCGCACCCGCTGCTGGCCTTCGGCACCGAGGAGCAGAAGCGCCGCTGGCTGCCCGGCATGCTGTCGGGCGAGCAGATCGGCGCCTACAGCCTGTCCGAGCCGCAGGCCGGTTCCGACGCCGCGGCGCTGCGCTGTGCGGCTACCCAGGCGGACGGCGGCTATGACATCAACGGGTCGAAGTCGTGGATCACCCACGGCGGGCGGGCCGACTTCTACACGCTGTTCGCCCGTACCGGCGAAGGTTCGCGCGGCATCTCCTGCTTCCTGATCCCCGGCGACCTCGTCGGGCTGTCATTCGGCAAGCCCGAGGAGAAGATGGGCCTGCATGCCGTTCCCACCACGTCGGCGTTCTACGACCACGCTCACGTCGACGCCGACCGCCGCATCGGCGAAGAGGGCCAGGGTCTGCAGATCGCCTTCAGCGCACTGGATTCCGGCCGGTTGGGCATCGCCGCGGTCGCCGTCGGGCTGGCACAGGCCGCGCTGGACGAGGCATGCTCCTACGCCAACGAGCGAACCACGTTCGGCCGCAAGATCATCGACCACCAAGGGCTGGGATTCCTGCTGGCCGACATGGCCGCCGCGGTGGCCAGTGCACGCGCAACGTATCTCGACGCCGCGCGCCGACGCGACCTGGGCAGGCCGTATTCGGCGCAGGCGAGCATCGCCAAGCTGACCGCAACGGATGCCGCCATGAAGGTGACGACCGACGCCGTTCAGGTGTTCGGCGGAGCCGGCTACACCCGCGACTACCGCGTCGAGCGCTACATGCGCGAAGCCAAGATCACTCAGATCTTCGAGGGCACCAACCAGATTCAGCGGCTCGTCATCGCTCGGGGCTTGACGACAGGCTGACCGGCTCAGGCGGGGACGTCACCGTGATCCGGGTTCCGTTGCCGACATGCGAGTCGATGTCCATCGCGCCGCCCATCGCGTCGAATCTCGCCAGCAGGGAACCCAACCCGATGTGCCCTTCGGCGACCGACTGCCCGACCACCGCGGGATCGAATCCTGCTCCGTCGTCGGCGATCGTCATCTTGACGCGATTTCCGTTGCGTTTCAACGCGACGCGGACCGTCGTCGCCTCGGCATGCTTGCCGACGTTGGTGAGCAGCTCACGTGCGGCCCGATGCAGCAGCTGCTGGGACTCCGGCTTGCCCACATCCTCGAGGTCGGCTTCGACATTGATTTCCGTACGAGCCTCGAACTGCTTCAACATTTCTCGCAGGGCAGGCGTGAGCCCGAGCTGGGCGAGGACCTGCGGATGCAGCTCGGTGACGGTGGAGCGCAGGCCGGTCGCGGTCTCCTGCAGCGCTTCGATAGACCATGTCGAGCGCGGGGTCGGGATTACGCTCACGGGCTTCGTCGAGTTCGAGGCGCGCGGCGAGCAGCGTCTGCAGCGGGCCGTCGTGCAGGTGCTCGGCCACTTCCCTGTTGCGCCGCTCGTCGGAGGCCATCGCCTCCGACACCAGCTGGCGGCGCACTTCCTGCAATGCCTTGACACGCAACGATCGTCGCGCCAACACGAAGCACAGCGCGGTGGTAGCGACGGCCAGCCACAACAGGAAGCCGAAGTGCGTGTACACCACGTTCGGCAACCCGACCAAGTCGTCGCGTTCCGAATAGAAGATCCACACGGAGAGATAGCCGACCGCCGCAAGGGTCCCGAAGATCGCCGTCAGCGCCGGCCGGTCCTGAAACGCCACCGATATCGGCAGCAGGAAGAACACCGGCAGCAGCGCGGCGGTGGCGCCGCCGGACACCAGGCACAGCGCGATGATCACCAGCAGGTCGACGCTCGTCGCCGCCCAGTCGGCCCACCGCGGCACGGGCCCGCGCAGCACGGCCAGCAGCCACAGCACCGCCGCCACCGCGTACACACCGAGGATCACCGCGTACAACTGGGGCAGCCAATGGTCGACCTCCCATATCCACACCAGGACGGCGATGAGGCAGATCAGCGGCAGCCGCAGGATCGCCGAGACCCGGACGGGTTCCGCTGCGAAGTAGTCGACGATCCAGTGAAACGGGTTGTCCACGCTAGTCCAGTATTTTGCGTCGCATGGCTTCGGCGACCGCCGCGGCGCGGTCGCTGACGCCGAGCTTCTCGTACAGCCGTTGCACGTGGGTCTTGACCGTCGACGGCGCGAGGAACAACTCCTTGGCCATGGTGGGAATGCTGCTGCCCGCAGCGATCAACTTGAGCACCTCGCGTTCCCGCGGACTCAGCGCCGGTACATCCGGCTCGTTTCGGCGCCGGATCTCCGACGCCAGGCCCGCGGCGATCTCGGGGGCGATCACGTCTTTGCCCTGCGCGCATTTCAGCACGGCATTCACCAGCTCGCTTCTGGTCGACTCCTTCGGCAGGAAGCCGGCCGCGCCCTCCTGCAGCGCCTTGTACACGATCGCCGACTCGTCGTGTGCCGACACCAGCAGCACCCGGGTCGGCAACTCGTCGCGGGTGACCGCGGCCGCCACCTCGGCGCCGTCCATGCCGGGCATGCGGTAGTCGAGCAGCGCGACCTGCGGCAAGTGGGTCCGGATCAGCTCGAGGGCGCTGGTGCCGTCGTCGGCCTCGGCCACCACGTCGATCTCGCCGCTGGACACCAGCGCCCGCACGACGCCCTCGCGGAACATCGGGTGGTCGTCACCGACCACCACGCGCACCTTCTCGCTGGTCACGGCTTCAGCTTCGCACAGCGACCTGCCCTGTTCCCCCGATTGGGGGACAACGGATTCCCCCGTGTCACCGGCCGGTCAGCGGACAGACCACGCCGTGAAGGTCGGGCATTCTTGAGTCATCGCCGGAAAACACCGGCAGACAAACCGAAAAGCCAACGAAGACAAAGGAACTGAAGACCCACAACTGAATAACAACTGAATAGTTCTCCCTCCACAGAGGCCCTCCCCGGCGGCGTACCGGGGAGGGCCTCACTCGCTTGGCCTCACCACAGCGGGATCTCGAGCCCGTGCTCCGACTGGGGCCGCGGCCCGAAGTAGCGGCGATCCGACTCGTCGATCTCGACGTCGTTGATGCTGGCTTCCCGCCGCGCCATCAGCCCATCGGGGGTGAACTCCCAGAGTTCGTTGCCGTAGCTGCGGTACCACTGCCCGGCGGCGTCGTGGCATTCGTACTGGAACCGCACGGCGATGCGGTTGTCGTGGAAGTCCCACAGGCTCTTGCGCAGCGCGTAGTCGAGTTCGCGCTGCCACTTCTGGGTCAGAAACGCGACGATCTGCTCGCGCCCGACGACGTGCTGGTGGCGGTTGCGCCACTGCGAATCGGGGGTATAGGCGAGGCTGACGCGCTCGGGGTCGCAGGTGTTCCAGGCGTCCTCGGCGGCCTGGACCTTCTGCTGCGCAGTCTCGAGCGTGAACGGCGGAAACGGGGGACGGCTCTCGGTCATCAGCCCATTCTCCGCACCGTTTAGTGTGGCTACATGGACTTCGCGATGTCGGCAAAGGGGCAGGACTACCACAAGCGCCTTTCGGCGTTCATGACGGAATTCGTCTTCCCCGCCGAGGCGTCCTACGACCGGTATCGCGCCGAGGCCGGCCCGAACGACCACACCGTCCCGCCGGTCGTCGAGGAGCTCAAGGTGATGGCCAAGGAGCGGGGCCTGTGGAACCTGTTCCTGCCGTCGGTTTCGGGACTGACCAACCTGGAGTACGCACCGCTGGCCGAGCTGACCGGCTGGAGCATGGAGATCGCCCCCGAGGCGACCAATTGCGCCGCCCCGGACACCGGCAACATGGAGACACTGCACCTGTTCGCCACCGAGCAGCAGCGCAAGGAGTGGCTCGAGCCACTGCTGGACGGTCAGATCCGCAGCGCGTTCGCCATGACCGAGCCCGCGGTGGCGTCAAGCGACGCGCGCAACATCGAGACGACCATGCTGCGCGACGGAGACGACTACGTCATCAACGGACGCAAGTGGTGGATCTCCGGCGCCGCCGACCCGCGCTGCAAGATCCTGATCGTGATGGGGCGGACGAACCCCGAAGCCGCGAGCCATCAGCAGCAGTCGATGATCCTGGTGCCCATCGACACACCCGGCGTTTCGATCGAGCGGTCGCTGCCGGTGTTCGGCTGGCAGGACCAGCACGGCCACTGCGAAATCACCTTCGACAACGTCCGGGTGCCCGTGTCGAATCTGCTCGACGAGGAGGGCAGCGGTTTCGCGATCGCACAGGCCCGACTCGGCCCCGGCCGCATTCACCACTGTATGCGCGCGATCGGCGTGGCCGAGCGGGCGATGGCGCTGATGATCGACCGGGTGCAGACGCGCATCGCGTTCGGCAAGCCGCTGGCAGAGCAGGGTGTGGTGCAGCAGCAGATTGCCCAGTCCCGCAACGAGATCGACCAGAGCCGTCTGTTGTGCCACAAGGCGGCGTGGACCATCGACCAGCACGGCAACCAGAGCAGAGAAGCGCGCCAACTGGTTTCGATGATCAAGGCGGTGGCGCCGCAGATGGCGTGCAACGTCATCGACCGCGCGATCCAAGTGCACGGTGCGGCCGGGATCAGCGACGACACCGTGCTGGCCCGGCTATACGGCTGGCATCGGGCCATGCGGCTGTTCGACGGCCCCGACGAGGTGCACATGCGCACCATCGCGCGCGGGGAACTCGGGAAAGAGAAGAGCCCCTTCGCAGCGGCGGTGACCCGCTAGTGCCGCCGCTTTCGGGGGCATGGAACTTTCGCGACGTCGCCGAGAATGCAGGCATCAAGCCGGGCAGGCTGTTCCGGTCCGGCGAGCTGAGCAATCTCGACGACGACGGCCGCGCCACGCTGACCCGGTTCGGCATCACCGATGTCGCAGATCTCCGGTCGGCACCAGAACTGGAGCGTCACGGCCAAGGTCTGGTGCCCGGCGGCGTTGAAGATCCACCATCTGCCCTTCGTGGAGACGCTGGCCTCCGACGGTGATGCACCGCACGAGAACGCATTCCAGAAGATGCTGACCGAGAAACCAGACGACGAGTCGGTCAGTGACGCCGCCGGCCGTTACATGAACGAGGAGTACGCCCGGATCGCCCGGTCGCTCCTCGCACAGCGCGCGGTGCACAAGGTGGTCACCATGCTCGGCGACGACGATCGGGTGCTGGCGCATTGTTTCGCAGGCAAGGACAGGACGGGGTTCACGATCGCGGTGGTGCTGGAGGCGGCGGGCGTCGACCGCGACGCCATCATGGCCGACTACCTGGCCAGCAACGACGCCGTGCCGCAATTGCGGGCCCACATCGTCGAGACGATCCGTAATCGGATGTCCGATACGCCCGAGGTCGCGGAGGTCGCCGAGGCGCGGCTGACCGATGCGGTGCTGGGCGTGCAGGAGGCCTATCTCGACTCGGCACGGCAGGCGATCATCGAGGACTTCGGCTCATTGGGCGGATACCTCGAGGCCGCAGGTGTCACCGAAGACGACGTCACCCGTCTTCGCGCCGCGCTGGTGGGTTAGCCGCCGCCCTTTTCGGCCTCGTACTTCTCAGTCATGTGCTCGATCGCGCTCATCTGCGTCTGAGCCAGGTTTTCGCGAACGTCGCTGGCGCGGGCGGCCGCGTCCAGCGTCGGCTGCGCCTGCCCCTGGAAGTGCGGAACCACCTCTGCCGCAAACAGTTCCGCCGACCGCCTGGTCGCAGCCGGGTTGGCCCATTCGTGCCCCATCTGCAGCATGCAGCCGAATCCACCCGACTGGTCCCATAACCGCTGCACCTGCGCCCTGGCCCGCTCCGGTGAGCCGATGACGCCCGCGCCCGCGTCGTTGATGATGTCGATCATCTCGTCGATCTGATCGCCGGGCATGGTCATCTGCGGGAACGCCGCCACCTTCTGGAAATACCGGAACCAGGATTCGATCCCGAAGCGGACGTCGGCGCGTGCCTGCTCGTCGGTTTCGGCGATGTGCATGGGCCCCACCAGCGACCAGTTCTTGCGGTCGACGGTGGTGCCGAACGCGGCCGCGCGCTCCTCGGCGATGCCCCAGTGGTGAGCGAGAGCGTCGAAGCCCTCGACGACGAGAGTGGCGCCGATCGACAGCAGCCCGATGCCGTGCTTACCCGCCAGCCGGGCCCCGGTGGGCGAGGCCACCGCCGCGACCGACAGCGGTATCCCGCCGTCGGCGTACGGCGCGAACTGGAGCTTGGCGTCGAACAGTTCGTGGGTCGCGGTCTTGGCAGTGACGGTCTCGCCTGCCAGCAGCCGAACAAGGATGTCGAGGTTGGTCTCCAGCAGCTCTCGGGTGTCGGTGGGGGTCAGGCCGATCATCGCGGAGTCGGTCGGCAGCGAGCCCGGCCCGACGCCGCCGATGATCCGGCCGTGGGTCAGGTGGTCGAGCAGCATCAGCCGGTCGGCCGCCCACAGTGGGTTGTGATACGCCAGCGAGATGACCCCGGTGCCGAACCGGATCCGCTTGGCGCGCTCCGCGGCGGCCGCGATGAACACCTCCGGCGAGCTGATGATCTCGCTTCCCGCCGAATGGTGCTCCCCGATCCACACCTCGTCGAAGCCGAGCGCGTCGAGATGCTGGACGAACTCCAGATCCCGCTGCAATGCGAGCGTCGGGTTGGTCCCGGCGCGGTGGAACGGTGCGATGAAGTACCCGAAACGCAGCTTGGCCATCGACATCTCCTTGCGACTGAGCTGATTGCAACCTAGTCGGGCCATCCGTCGGTGTTGCTGTGAATGCGTGAGACAGCCCCTGCCAATGTGGCTAGGCTCTCCCCGGGAGGGCCGATGGACAGCGCGGAGATGCAGTCGCTTGTCGACAGGCACATACGGGCGGAAGGCCTCGGCGACGTCGACGGCGCGGTGGCCGTCTACACCGACGACATCGACCACGACGTCGTGGGGTTCCCGAACAGTCCGACCCGCGGCGTCGACGGAGCCCGGAATTTCTACAACTACCTCACAGCGAACTTCCGCGGTGAGACCGAGGAAGTTCTGAATAAGTACGTGACGGCCGATGCGATGGTCCTCGAACAGATAATGACGGGCACTGTGATCGGTGAGATGTTGGGCCTGCCCGGCAACGGCCGAAAGATCAGCTTCCGGATGTTGCATGTCTTCGAGTTCCGCGACGGCGCGATCAGCCGCGAGAACATCTGGCTCGACACGGCAGCGATCGTCGAACAACTGAGCTGACGCGCTCGATCAGCGGTCGCGCATTTTTGCAAATGCGGGGGTACTGGCGCCAGATTGATCGACGAGCGCCTTTGCGCGCCTCACACATTCGGACGCCGATTCCTCAGATCCTTGCCGCCGGTACGCCATTGCTGCGTGTGCGGCAGCATCGAGAGCGGCGACAATGTCTCCCATCTGCTCGAAATCATCGGAGACCGCTGCTAATTCGGCTGGGTCATCAGCTTCCAACGAGGCCGCGAGCCTGCCCGCAATGGGTGCCCGTGGCCCTTCGACCTGCCCTGCCAATTCGCGAAGTCGTGCCGCGGCCGAACCGTCGCCGAACTGGGCGGCGGTCTGCAGGCACATCACCTCGGCCGCGAATTGCCCATTGGCCCGCGCTGTTTCGGCTGCAGAGAGCGTGGCCGCGATCGCCTCACTGACGGCACCCCGAGATGCGGCCACCCACCCCTTGGCGATCCCGTACTCATAGTCCAGGTACGACCACCCTGGGTGGCGCCCGTTTTCGAGCTCAGCCATTGCGACGACGGACTCATCGGTCATCCCCGACATCGCCAGCGCCGTCGTGCGAGAAAGCTGAGCTCTGTAGGCCCAGCCGTGAGTGGTGCTCAGGGCAATGAACTTGTCGTGCGCGGTGGTCAGCAGTGCACACGCGGTGCTGAGATTGCCTGCTGCCATTGCGGCTCGGCCGGCGATGGCAGCGAATATCGGGTCGAACTGGGAGCTCGGGAAATCGCCCGATCGCCGATCACCCGCTTGCGCGATGCCCAGACCTTCTTCGACCCGGCCGGCCAGCAGCAGCGCGGCAAGATGGGCATCGGTGATGACGAAGTAGCCGCGCACGGGGATCGGATATCCCGACTCCGCGGTGGCCACCGCGTCCGCAGCGGCTCCGGCGTCGGCCAGGGCGACGGCGATCGCCCATGCGGTGGCGCGGGCGGCTCCGGCGTCGGGCAGCTTCTCCCAGTCGAGCTTGTTCGAGGTCTGCTTGACAAGCTCCGGCTTTCCCATCGCCGCCCAATACACGGTGAGGAATGCATCGATGCAGCGTCGGGCTTGCGGTGATGCGGTGCGGGCCGCGTCGTCGACCAGGCTCTTGGCGCCCGCGGGATCTGCAAGGGTGAAGAGCCTGTTCATAGCCCGTGCGAAATCGATCCTGGCGCGGTCGACGTCGTTCGGCTGCTGGTTGAGGGCGTCGGCCAGCACGGTGTCGGCCTCCTCGCCGCGGCTGAGGAACGACAACACATGGGCGCGAACGATATTCGCCTCCACCCCGCCACCGGCCCGAACGGCCGCGTCGGCAAGGCGGTCCGCCAAGGGCAGGTCGAGCAGCCACGCCGCGCCCCGCGCGGCCCTCGTCAACAGGTCCGGATCCGAGTCGAATTGCGCGCTCTGCGCGAACGCGGCGCGCAGATTGTCGAACTCGGTGACGCCGCGTTTGAGGAGTTGCGCGTAGTCGGCTCGTTCACGCCTGCCCAGCAGATCCAGCAGCGCCATGTAGTAGTCGAGGTGTCGCTTGCGGGCTGAATACGCTTCTCCGGCCTCGGTCAGTTTGTCCAGGGCGTACTGGCGCATCGTCTCGAGCAAGCGGTAACGGGTATGGCCGCGAGAATCCTCGGCGACCACGAGCGACTTGTCGACGAGCAGACTCAGCTGGTCGAGCACGTCATAGCGGTGGAGTTCGCCCACAGATACGACAGCTTGCGCGGCGTCGAGGTCGAAGCCGCCGACGAATACCCCGAGCCGACGGAACAGCGTGCGCTCGGACTCCGCCAACAGGTCGTGCGACCAGTCAACGGATGCACGCAGCGTCTGTTGACGACGCACCGCGGTGCGCCCACCTCCGGTCAACAAGCGGAAGCGGTCGTGCAGGCCGTCGAGGATGTCGCTCAGCGACAGGGCGCGCACCCGGGCGGCGGCAAGCTCGATCGCCAGCGGCATACCGTCGAGCCGTCGGCAGATCTCGGTCACCGTCGCGGTGTTCTCATCGGTGACGATGAAGTCCGGGCGAACCCGGCGCGCCCTGTCCGCGAACAGTTCGATCGCCTCGTCGGTCAGTGACAGCGACGGGATTCGCCATGTCACCTCGCCGGGCACGCCGACCGGCTCGCGGCTGGTGCCGAGCAACGTCAGACCCTGGCAGGTACCGAGTAGGGCGACCGCAAGCGCTGCGCACGCATCGAGCAGGTGCTCACAGTTGTCCAACACCACCAGCATGTGTCGGCTGCCCATGAACCGTGTCAGCGCGTCAACCGTCGAGCGACCAGGTTGAGTGGGCAGGCCGAGCGCACGCGAGAGCGCCGCGGGCACCGCTTCGGCGTCGCCTATCGGCGACAGATCGACATAGCAAGCACCGTCCCGGAATTCGGCCGACAGGTGTTCGGCGATCTGCATCGACAGCCGCGTCTTGCCCGCTCCCCCTGCACCGATCAGCGTCACCAGCCGGTTCGCGGCCAGGAGTTGCCGCACCTCCTTGATCTGCTCACCACGGCCTATGAAGCTCGTGAGTTGCGCCGGAATGCTGTAGGCCGCAATCGAATCCGTCGTCCGTAGCGGCGGGAACTCGTTGCGAACGTCGGCCTGACAGAGCTGCACAACCCGTTCGGGCCGCGCCACACCCTTCAGTGGATACGAGCCCAGTTCTGTCAGCCACGCGTCGAGCGGAACCCGATCGAAGATCATCTCCTCCGTCGCCCCCGAGAGCAGCGTCTGGCCACCATGCCCCAGGTCGCGTATCCGTGCGGTCTTGTTGATCGTCGGCCCCATGTAGTTGCCCTCGTCGCGCAATTGCACTTCGCCTGTGTGCACGCCGACGCGTAATCGAATCGGCGACAGCGGAGCCCTCTGCAGGTCCAACGCACAGGCCACCGCATCGCTGGCGCGCCTGAACGCGAGCACGAAACTGTCGCCCTCACCCTGTTCGACGGGCCGCACACCATCGTGGGCGGCGAGCAGCTCCGCCAACACGCTGTCCATTCGGGCAACTGCAGCGCTCATCGCATCGGGTTGGGTCTCCCACAGACGGGTCGAGCCTTCGACATCAGCCAGCAGCAGTGTCACTGTTCCCGTCGGCAGCAATTCGCTCACGACTTCATCGCTCCAGCTCAACGGTGGTTCTGGCCTGGATCTGATCCAATCTGTCCATGCTAGCCAGAAGGTAGCCCAGAAACGGCTATGCGGTCAGATACACCCCGAAGACCCACGCCACCGTGGCGAGCAGTGCCCCGGCCAACTCGACACCGACCGACAGGGCCACGCCCTTGAGCGCGTGCTTCGTCGACGTCCATGCCGCCGCCTGGTCTCGACGGTTCGCCAGCTCTGCGAGGTAGACGCCGAGCACAAACCCGATCAGCAAGCCGACCACCGGGATCACGAAGAACCCGATGATGCCCAGCACGGCGCCGATCAGCAGGGTGCCCGTTCGGACGTCGGCTGCGCGCATGCGTTTCATCGGCCACATGTACTTGATGAGCGTGGTGGCGCCGATCAGCACCGTCACCACGCCGAGCGTCACCCACGCAGTGACGTTGTGTTCGACGACCGCCCACACCAGGATCGCCGCGTACACCAACAGGATTCCGGGCAGCAGCGGTACCACGATGCCGATCAGGCCGACGGCGATGACGAGCGCAACGAGGACGACTCCGCCGGTGCTCACGCCTCCAATCTACGGCCTCGGGCGCTGGCAAGAGAGTCACCCAGCGTCCATACGGATGCTCCGAGTAAGACGAGATCTTTGAGGAGGAACTGGCCGACCGGCGAAAGTGCGGGGAACCCACCGGCTGCGGGGTCACCGACTCCGGGAGTAGTGACGAAGAAGCTCAGTGTCGTCAGGAACAGCCCTATCCCGATGATGCTGCCGACAGCGGAGACTCGAGGGAGCCACGGGCGCACGGCGATCAAGAGTGCCGCGATGATCTCGATGCTGCCGAAAACGGCCGACTGCGGTGCGGGATCGAGTACGAGGTTCATCCAGCTCATCAATGGGCTGTGCTGGATGTATTGCTGGATCCGCATCGCTTCCGAGTCGGTGAACTTCAAAATCCCGATCCAGGCTATGACCACCACCAACCCGTAACGGACGAGGTAGCCGCCAACATCGCGCACGCGCGTTTCCCACGCCTCGCCGGTCACCGTTCCTCGGCCGGCAGGTACGACCACGTCCGCCTGAGAGCGTCCTCGGCCTCGGCGATCGTGCGGCGGATGATCTGTGCAGCAGGAACTACGTCGTCGATAAGCCCCACCGATTGGCCGGCGAACGGGCTGTATTCGTGGCCGTTTCCGGACTGGATTGCGCCGAACATTGTGTCGCGGAGTTCATCGGCGAGGCTGCCCATTTCCTCGGGCTTTCCTTCCCAGACATCCAGAAACGCGGTTCGCAGCATCCGCTCTCGGCCATGCCAGGGTTCGGCGGTGGTGTACGGCGGCATGATCGGGTCGAGCGTCTCCGTCTTCACCGCGTCTTCGGCGTTCGCCGTGACGACCATCTTCTTCCACTCGTCGCTGACATCGAATTCGGTGGAGGCGACGAAGCGGGTGCCCATGCTTACCGCCTGCGCGCCCATTGCCAGTGCAGCGAGCAGCCCCTTGCCGTCTGCGATGCCGCCCGCGGCGACCACTGGTGTTGCGCCCGCGACGTTGACAACTTGCCGAACGAGAACCATCGTGCTGACGCTGCCACCGTGGCCTCCTGCCTCCGATCCTTGGGCGACGATGACGTCGGCGCCGAGATCGATTGCGCGCTCGGCCTGTTCAACGTTCATTACCTGCTGCATCCACAGGGCGCCAACGGCGTGCGCGCGCTCAACCAAACCGGCGGGAGCGGCCAGGTGAAATGACACAACAGCCGGACTGAAGTCGAGGATCGCGTCGAACACCTCAGGATCAAACGGTCGACCGGTGTGATTGATGGCGAAGGGGCGATCGGTGAGTGTCCTGAGTTTCTCCCATTGCTGTCGTAGCTCGACTGCCGGACGCATCACGCTGCCAACGCTGCCGAGTCCTCCGGCCTGGCTGACGGCCGCGGCGAGAGCCACTTGGTCCCATGGGCCGAACGGCGCGCCGATGATAGGAACGTCGATTCCCAAGAGATCGCAAATGGGTGTTCTGAGCATCGAAAGGCTCCTTCGGAGTGGGGTCAAACGACATCTACGATGTAGATATACGCCCTATACCTGAGTCTCCGGTGTGAGTTTCCTTGCGCAGCGAGGCGGTAGTCATGGATCTGCAGCTCAGCAGTCCTGCCCCAGTTTCAGCGTCGCGTCAGGAGGAGCGCTTCGCTGCGGCAGGTGTCTTCTTGGCCGGTGCTCGTTTGGTGTTACCGGCGGGCCGCTTTTTTGTCGTAGACGGTTTCGCCGTGGCCGACTTCCTGCGCGGGGGTCCTGACGCCTTCGGTGAACGACTCCGTTCATCGGTGAGGGCCATATGGCTGCCCCGGATACCCGCCACGATCATGCGCAAGCCGCGTTCGTAATACACCTTCTCACTGGCGCAGCGCGCCAGCGCATCTGCCGCATCGACGATGTGCGAATAGTGGCGCGGGTCCAGCGAGAGCAGCGCGGCCCTTTGCCCCCTGATAGCGGCCTCTTGGGCTTCGACGTCACCGCCGTGCCGACGACCGGGCTCGGTGATCACCAATGTGACCAACGAACACAGAGCCTGGCTGGCGGTTTCCGCAGCCGCGTTGACGGCGAACCCTGCCTCCGCCAGCAGGGCGAGCATCCGCTCCGTCACGTTCCGGCCCGCATCCGACTCGAGAATCCTGTGGAGAACGAGGATCGCGGCATTCGGGTGCTCACGAAGCCCGGCGATGAAGGCGGACAACAGATCCGTGACCTGCTCATGCCACGGCCGCTTATCAGGCTCGGGGATCACGACATCATCGAGCAGCCTGGCCGCGAGCGCATCGAAGATGCGTTCCTTGTCGGCGAAGTAGCGATAAAGCGCCATCGGCGTGACGCCATGAATGTCGGCCAGCCGCCGAATCGTGACGGAGTCCAAGCCTTCGTCATCCGCCACGGCGAGGGCCGTGTCGATGAACGCGTCCCGGCTCAACCCTGTCTGCACCCCAGTCCTCCTCGCGTACCGGAGAAGTCAGTATACGGTGTATATATACTCCGCACCGGGTTGCCGAGCTTTCTGAGCTGCTCGAGCTTGCAGCCGGACTCCGTTTCCGCCGATGCACCGAGGATGACCAGCCGCTGTCCCTCTGCGGTGGCCAGAATCTCGACGTCGACCGGCACCGGGCCGACCTGCGGATGCATGAAGGTCTTGTGGACCTCCGTGCGGGGCCTGCCGACTTCGTGGCGCGTCCATAGTCGCCGGAATTCGTCGCTGCGTCGCGACAGGCCGCTGACCATCGCCTGCACGTCGGGGTCTCCCCTACGCCGCGACGACGTGGCCCGTAGATCCGCAACATGGAGGCTGGCCTGATAATCACGATCCTCGGGAGAGAACATCGTGCGGTATTCCGGTTCGGTGAACCAACGCCAGGTCACACTGTCCTCGATTCCCCCGCCACGGATGTGGTTGCCCATCAACAGCATCGACAGCCGGTTCTGGGCCAAGACGACCAAGAGGTCGGAAACGATGAATGCCGCGCAGTCGTTGAGTTGGTCGAGAAGACTGATCAGGGCAGGCCGGACAACGTCGGATGTGCCGGACCGGCCGGGAGTGGGATCTGTTCCGGCGAGCCGGTACAGGTGATCGCGTTCTTCCTCGCCGAGCTGCAGTGCGCGCGCCAGCGCGGCCAGCATCTGGACTGACGGGCGAGGTGCGCGGCGCTGTTCGAGACGCGTGTAATAGTCCACCGACATATGAGTCAGTTGTGCGACCTCTTCGCGGCGTAGACCCCGCACCTTGCGCCGGATCCCCTCGGGAAGCCCTACGTCCTTTGGCGTCAATGCCATCCGACGAGCCCGGAGAAAATCGGCCATCGAGTCATGATCCATTCAACCGAGGCTACCCAGGGAGTCTGCCTGCCTAGGATTACCGATCCCCCGTTCAGCAATGCCTTACAGGTATCTCCGGCGCACTGCACGCTTGATCCATGGGCGCAATGAATCATGTGGAACTCCAAAGGCAATACGACTTCATCGTGTGCGGGTCGGGGTCATCTGGATCGGTGGTGGCGGCGCGACTCGCAGAGAATCCCGCTGTCAGCGTGCTCCTGCTGGAGGCAGGCGGTCGCGACAACGTGGACGCCGTCATGCATGCTGAACAGTGGCCGAAGAACCTTGGTAGCGAACGGGATTGGAACTTTGCGGCGCAGCCCAGTCAGCACGTCAACGGTCGGTCGATCCCGTTGTCGATGGGCAAGGTGTTGGGGGGCGGGTCGAGCATCAATGTCATGGGGTGGGCGCGAGGTCACACGAGCGATTGGGATTTCTTCGCCGCCGAAGCCAACGACAGCGACTGGGGCTATCGGTCGGTGCTCGACATCTACCGTCGAATCGAAGATTGGCATGGCGTGCCCGACCCGGAATACCGCGGAACCGGCGGCCCGGTCTACGTTGAGCCCGCCCCCGACCCCAATCCTATTGCTCCCGCGATGCTCGAGTCCGCTCGCTCTGTGGGGATTCCCACTTTCGAGAGCAACAACGGTCGGATGATGGAGGGAGCGGGCGGAGCATCGATCATGGACCTGCGCGCCCGAGCAGGCTATCGCCAATCTGTGTTCATCGCCTACGTCCAACCGCTCAGGAAGCAGACGAACCTGACGGTGCTCACGGGCGCGCAGGTCACTCGGTTGCTGCTGGAAAAGACCCGGGTGACGGGGGTGGAGTTAATCCACGACGGCGAGCTGGTGCGGGTGGGTGCGAGTTCCGAGGTGGTGTTGTCGATGGGGGCAATCAATACTCCGAAGGTGTTGATGCAGTCCGGCATTGGCGATGCCGCCGAACTGCAGTCACTGGGGATCCCGGTGGTGCAGCACCTGCCCGGGGTTGGTGGCAATTACCAGGATCATCCGCGCTTTGACTGTGTCTGGGAGTATGACCGGCCGCTCGCGCCGCGCAACAACGCCGCGGAGGCAACCTATTTCTGGAAGAGCGATCCCGGCCTGGACGCGCCCGACCTGCAGACATGTCAGGTCGAAGTGCCGCTGTCGAGCGCCGAAAACGCCGCCAGGTATCCGCTCCCTGCGTCCGGTTGGGCCATGGCGGCGGGCGTGGCGAGGCCGAAGAGTCGCGGCCGAATCCATTTAACCGGCCCCAATCCAGACGACCCGGTGCGGATCGAAGCCAACATGTTGTCACACCCCGACGATATGAAAGCCGCGATCGCAGCGGTGGAACTTTGCCGCGAGATTGGCAACGCCACGCCGCTGAGCAAGCTCACCAAACGTGAAGTGATGCCAGGCAATCTCAAAGGCGCGGACCTGCAACGCTTTATCCGCGATGCTGCCTCAACCTACTGGCACCAGACCTGCACCGCGAAAATGGGTCACGATGCCATGTCGGTCGTTGACAACAAGCTCGCCGTGTACGGGATTCAACGACTCCGCATCGCCGACGGCTCGATCATGCCCCGCATCACAACTGGCAACACCATGGCCCCATGCGTCATCATCGGCGAACGTGCCGCGGCCATTCTCAGCCAGCTGCATAAAGTTTGGTGACACCTCACGCCCGATACCGACGTCAGGGTCGTTTACCGCGCACCCATTGGATATTGCCCAGTGTTTTCGTCCGCACGCTGACAAGGCCGAGTTCCTCGAAGGTGTCACCGAGCTCGTCCTCGGCGAAGAAGTGGACACCCCCGTTGGGCAGCCAGCGCAATAACTCACCGCCGCGGGCGGCGGTGGGGATCATGATGGCGATCCGGCCGCCGGGCTTCAGCACCCGCACCATCTCCGCCAGGGTCGCCGTCGGATTGGGAATCAGCTGCAGGACAGCGAGGGAGACGGCCGCGTCCACGGTCTCGTCGCGCAGCGGAAGCTGTTGTGCGTCCGCGCGAAGGAATCCGACGTTCGGTCCCGCCTGGGCTTCGACCGCGCGGGCCAGCATCGGCTCTGAGATGTCGACGCCGAGCGCGAGCCCGTCGGGGCCTGCGGCTCGGGCCAGCGCCGCAGTCACGTTGCCCGGACCGCTGCCGACGTCGAGGGCTACGCCACCGATCGGGATGTCCAGCCAGTCGATCGGTAGCTGCCACGCTCCCACGAATCGGCGCGCGAACGCCTGCGCGTTGTCGTAGAGCATCGAGCCGAGTCCGGATGCCCACGCCGCCTGGATCGCGCCCGGTGTTCTTCGGCGGTGTGGCGTCCGTCACGGGGGCGTCTTTGAGCACGTCGAGATAGCCCTTGCTGACGTCGGGGTTGGCCGGCGGCTCGGCGAACAGGTCCAGTGCCCTGCTCAGCGCGGGCGGCAGCTCGGTAGTCATTTGATCGGTCACCCCTCCACGTTACGCCGCGGATTCAGGCACCCAGCTGCTCGGCGAGGTCGAGAAAATCCGTTGCTGTGAAATCGAATTCGCCGTCTTCGAAGCTGGGCGGTTGCTGGTCGGGACCGTGCTCGAGCGGCCGTGCGACGTATCCCGTCATCAGGCCTTCGGCACGGGCGGCGCGCAGGTCGCCGGGATGGGCGGCGACGAGCATCAGCTGCTCCGGGCGCACGCCGAGGAGGTCGGCGCAGCCGAGATAGGCCTCCGGATCGGGCTTGTAATGGTGGAACAGCTCCGCCGAGATCACGCAGTCCCACGGCAGCCCAGCGCGTTTGGCCATGTTGGTCAGCAGCGAGACGTTTCCGTTCGACAGCGTGGTGATGACGAACCGTTCCTTCAGCCGCGACAGACCGCGCACGCTGTCCGGCCACGGATCAAGCCGGTGCCATGCCCGGTTGAGGTGATCGATGTCCTCGTCGGCTGATCGACGTGATACCCGCCTCGGCGAGCAGCTCCTCGAGGATCGTGCGGTGCAGGTCGTCGATGCGCGTCCAGGGAAGTTCGCCGCGCCGCACCTGGTCCATCGCGGGCGCATAGCCGGCGCGCCAGTTGTCGGCCATGGCCGGCCAGTCCTGCTCGACGCTTCGGGAGCGGCCGAACGCTTCGAGCTCGCGAATGATGCTGCTGCGCCAGTCGACGACGGTGCCGAACACGTCGAAGGCCAATGCCTGTGGTGTCACGGCTCCAGCACCACCTTGCCGAGCACGCCGCCGTCGGCCAGGCTCTGCAGTGCTGCGCTGCCCTCCGAGAGCGGAAACCTGATCGGCGGCGGTGGCCGCAGCCCCGCCTTGACCAATTCGCCGACGCCGAACTCGAACACCGACTGCGCCCCCGGCTTGCGGTTGACGAACTCGCCGTATCCGACACCGACGACGCTCGACGTTGCGCAGCAGCAGCCGGTTCACCTTCACCGTCGGGATGCCGCCCGCCGCAAAGCCGATGACCAGCAACCGGCCCTCGGTGTCCAGCGCGCGGATCGCGTCGTCGAACGCCTCGCCGCCGACGGGGTCGACAACCAGGTCGACGCCTCGGCCGTCGTTGTGTTCCTTAACCGCGTCGAGCCATCCGTCGGTCAGCGGCAGCACCACGTCGGCGACCCAGCGACTTCACGAACTCCATCGGCCTGCGGCCGGTGCACCATCGCGATCACCTTGGCGCCCAGCGCCTTTGCGATCTGGACAGCGGCCGTGCCGACGCCACCGGCCGAGCCCAGCACCAGCACGGTTTCTCCGTGGCGCAGGGCGCCGCGGCGGGCCAGCGCGAAATACATCGTCTGGTAGTTGCCAAGCAGCGCGACAGCCTGAGCGTCATCGATGTCGTCGGGTGTCGGCGTCAGATTGGCCGGCGGCACCACCACCTGTTCGGCCCAACCGCCGAGCATAGCCAGCGCCGTAACCCGTTGACCCTGCTTGAATTCGGATTCATACGGTGCCGACCGCACGACCCCGGCGACCTCCATCCCAGGGATGAACGGCGGCTCGAGCCGCATCTGATACTCGCCGCGAAGAAGCAACAGGTCGGGGAAGCTCACACCGGCTGCACCGATGTCGATGACCACCGAATCTTGATCGTCGACATCGGCTGGATCTTCTGACGTCGGTGTATACCAGCCCTGCCGGCCCGGAAAGCTCCCGCGCGACAAGCGCTTTCATGCGTGGATCAGCCGAGGCTGAAGGTGGCCCGTTGTGCCGCCGACAGGTCGGTGATCTCGCCCCATTTGGCGGCGACGTCGTCGACCGTCGGCACGCCGTCGGAGAAGGTGACGCCGTCGTTCTGGAACAGCGCCGCGCGCTGCACCTTGCCACCGCCGACGATGAAGACCGCTGCGCTCTCCTGGTTCTCCTCGCTCATCAGGTAGGCCACCACCGGCGCCACGTACTCGGGGGTGAGCTTCTCGAAGACCTCCGGCGGCAGGATGTCCTGGGTCATCCTGGTGGCCGCGATCGGCGCGACGGCGTTGGTCTTGATGTTGTACTTCGCGCCCTCCTGCGCCAGCGTGTTGATCAGCCCGACGAGGCCGAGCTTGGCCGCGCCGTAGTTGGCCTGGCCGAAGTTGCCGAACAGACCGCTGGTGGACGTGGCCACGACGACCCGGCCGAAGCTGTGCTCGCGGAAGTGCGGCCAGGCTGCGCGGATCACGTTGTAGCCGCCGTACAGGTGCACCTTCAGCACCGCGTCCCAGTTGGCGAACTCCATCTTGTGGAATGTGCCGTCGCGCAGGATGCCCGCGTTGCTCACCACACCGTCGACCTTGCCGAACTCGTCGAGCGCGGTCTTGATGATGTTCTCGGCGCCCTCGGTCTCGGCCACGGAGTCGTAGTTGGCCACCGCGCGGCCGCCAGCGTCCTTGATCTCCTTGACCACCTCGTCGGCCATCGCCGACCCGGCGCCGGTGCCGTCACGCGCGCCGCCGAGGTCGTTCACGACGACGCTGGCGCCCTCCTTGGCGAGCGTCAACGCGTACTCGCGCCCCAGTCCGCCGCCGGCTCCGGTGACGATGATGACGCGATCCTGCACTCCTGGCACTGAGGTTCCTCTCGTCGTTCAGGGTCGGCGCGGATCGTCAGATCAGCTTGCGCGCCAGCTTCTTCGCCTTCTCTGTATACGGGGGATACATGAAGCTCATTGCGTCGGGTCGGGTCGGCTTGGTCATCACCGATTTCTTGTGGCTGAACTCCTCGAAGCCGAACTTGCCGTGGTAGGCGCCCATTCCCGACGGTCCGACGCCGCCGAACGGCAGCTTGTTGCTCGCGAATTGGAAGAGCAAATGGTTGACGACCATGCCGCCGGCTGAGACTTCCTTGATCACGCGTTCCCGGATGCTCTTGGCCTTGGTGAAGAGATACAGCGCCAGCGGTTTTGGCCGCGCGTTGACGAAGTCGATTGCCCCGTCGAGGTTTTCGACCGTCACCACCGGCAGGATCGGACCGAAGATCTCATCGGTCATCAGTTGCTCATTCGGGTCGGGATCGACGCACCACCGTCGGCTGGATGGAAATCGACGACGCATCCGAACCACCCCCGACCGCGATGGTGCCCTGCGTGGCGGCAAGCGAGGCGGTCAGCCGGTCGAAGTGACGCTGGTTGACGATGCGCTTGCCGCCGGGGTTGTCGGCCTCGAATGTCGTTACGGCGTCCTTGATCTTGTCGACGAGTTTGTCGCGGACCTTCGCGTCGACAAGCACGTAGTCCGGTGCGATGCAGATCTGTCCCGAGTTGATCAGCTTGGTCCAGGCGATGCGCTTGGCCGCGACGTCGATGTCGGCGTCCTCGGCGACGATCACCGGGCTCTTGCCGCCCAGTTCCAAAGTCACCGGCGTCAGGTGGGCGGCCGCGCCCTCGTATACCTTGCGTCCGATCTCGGTCCCGCCGGTGAACAGCAGGCGGTCGAAGCCCTGCGCGATCAGCTCCTGGCTCACCGCGCCGTCACCCTCGATCACCGCGATCGCATCGTTGTCCAGATACTTCGGCACCAGCTCGGCCATCACAGCCGACGACGCCGGCGCCACCTCGGAGGGTTTGAGCACCACGGTGTTCCCCGCCGCGATGGCGGCCACCGCAGGCCCCAGCGTCAACACGAACGGGAAGTTCCACGCGCCGATGACGAGGACCGTGCCGTACGGCTCGTACTCGATCCAGCCACGGCCGGGTAGCTGCGACATCTCGAGCATGCGGTGCTTGCGCCGCATCCACCTGCGGACGTTGCTTGCTCCGCATCCTTGGCCTCCCCGACCGTGGGGGCGATGTCGGCGAGCCACGCCTCGAACGGTTTGCGGCCGAGATCCTGCTCCAGCGCGGCGGCGATGGCGGCTTCGTTCTCGCTCACCATCGCCTCGATCGCCTTGAGCTGCTGCTTGCGCCACTCGACGCTGCGGGTGCGGCCGCGTGGCGAAGGTGGCGCGCAGCCGGGCGACGGTTTCCGGGATCTCAGGCGCTACCGGTGCGGGCACCGCGGGCGCGGTCTGAGGAATCGAATCGGTGGTCATGGTGGAGGTCCTTCCTGACCCGAGGCGCAGGAATTCCGCTCCTCACGCTCGCCCCCATGCTAACCAACCGGTTGGGCCGCCAGAAGGCCCCGAGTCATGCCCTCTCTGCGGTGACGAACGTGGCGAATGCGTCGTCGTCGGCATCCGCCAGCTCGGTGAAGCGGCCGAGCCGGCGCATTTCGTCCTGGGACGTGACGGCATCGGCGTGCCAGCCGTGCGCGTTCAGCCACTCGGCGACGTTGGCGCGGTCGGGGTCGTTGTACATCAGCTCCTGTACGTCGAATGTCCCGCTCGATGCCGAGTTCGTCGGCGATCTTCTCGAACCGCTCCTGCATCTGCGCGCGCCGCTCGTCGGAGTGAACGCCGACTGTTTCGGCGGCGATCCGGCTGCCCGGCGGCGCTGAGCTCTGTGACCAGTTCGAAGAGCCGGTCCTGTGCATCGGCGGGCAGATACATCAGCAGGCCCTCGGCCAGCCACGCCGTGGGCTGGTCGGGATCAAAGCCGCTCTCGCGCAGCGCGGTCGGCCAGTCATACCGCAGGTCCACCGGCACCTCGTGCAGCGGTCGCCGACGGCTTCACATCGTTGTTCGGCCAGCGTCGCCGCCTTGTACTCCAGCACCTTGGGCTGGTCGATCTCGAACACCGTGGTGCCCGTCGGGCCACTCGACGCGGTAGGCGCGCGAATCCAGGCCGGACGCCAGGATCACGATCTGACGGATGCCCGCCGCGGCGCCTTGGCGAAGTACTCGTCGAAGAAGTGCGTGCGGACCGCCTGGTAGTTGCGCATGTGCCGGAAGATCGCGGCGACCTCGGGGTCGATGGCGGCGGCCTTCTCGACGACCTTCTCATCGAGCATGGTGGTCCACGGCCCGGTGCCCGCACCCTCGACGAGGACCGCGGCGTAGGGATCGCGGATCAGCGCGTCGTCCCTCTCGGTCTCGGCCGCGCGGGCGGACGCCACCATCACGGCAGTGGTGCCGACGCTGGTGGCGATGTCCCAGGTGTCGTCGTGGGTGCGCAGCGAACTCATCGCTTCTCCTCATCCAGCTCGGCGCGCAAAAGCACGCTCGACGAGATCTCCTCGGCTTCGTAGTCGGGGGCCGGCCTGCCCAAGGCGGGTCATCTCGGCCTCGCTCGGCACGGCATCGACGCGCCAGCCGTGGTCGGCGAGCCAGCCTGCCGCGTCCGCCCGGCCGGCGTCGGCGTAGGTCAGCGTGTCGACGTCGATATCGATTCCTGTGCGTGCCCGCATCCGCGCGGTGCGCTCGCGGCGGGCGATCCGCTCCTGTTCGGCCTGATCCGACAAATCCATGCTGAACGCCTCGACGGCGATCCGGCTACCGACTGCGCTGTGCGCGGTGATCAGTTCGAAGAGTCGATCCTGGGCGTCCGGCGGCAGGTAGGGCAGCAGGCCCTCGGCCAGCCAGGCGGTCGGCAGCGAGTCATCGAAGCCCGCGTCGATCAGTGCCGTCGGCCAGTCATCGCGGAGGTCGACCGCGACCGGGACGCGGTGGGCCCGCGGCTGCGCACCGTGGGCATCCAGCGTCGACGTCTTGTACTCCAGTACCTTCGGCTGGTCGATCTCGAAAACCGTTGTGCCCGACGGGCCATTCGATGCGGTAGGCGCGTGAGTCAAGTCCGGCAGCCAGAATCACCACCTGGCGGATCCCCGCCCGCATAGCGGCGTGGAAATAGTCGTCGAAGTAGTGGGTGCGCACGGCCTGGTAGTCGCGGGACATCTCATGCACCCGACGGAAGTCTTCGTCATCGGCGAGCCAGTCCGGATCGCTGCTGGCCATCTGGGCCCATTGCGGCCCGGCCGATGCCACGAGCAGATAGGCGAACTCGTCGCGGATCAGGGCGTCGTCGCGAGCGGTCTCGACGGCTCGGGCGGCGGCGACGCCGAGTGCGGTCGCCCCGACGCTTTCGGTGATTTCCCAGCTGTCTCCCTCGGTTCGAACCGAGGCGGCTTCATGAAGATCAGTCATTTCGTGAGCGATGCTACCGAATAAGTTAGCTGATCTACATGCCTTTGTGGCAGACATCACCCCAGGTCACCCAGCGGATTGCCGGAATTATCTACTCGGCGAGCTTCCAGAGCTTGTTGGCCAACAGCAGCTCGAGCTTGTCCACGATGGATTCGAGCTCGTTGTGCGAGCCGACATAGCCCGCGTAGAAGCCCATCCCCCACATCACCGCAACGAGCATCTCGACGAGTTGCGGGATGTCGTTGTCGGTGGTCAGCTCACCCTTCTCGATCGCGTCGGTGACCGCCCAGCTCACGAAGGCTCGAGAGTTCTTCATCGAGTCGTGCTGGTCGCTCTTGAGCTCGGGATGCCGCTGCCCTTCCAGCACCGAGGTCACCATGAACGCCGCGGCCGAACGGTCCTCGCTGTCGGCCTGCATGGCCGCCGCGAAGAACGCCGACAACCGGCCGAGCAGGCTGGTCTGGCCCTGCGCCCTCGCCATGCCGGCGCTAACCACCATCGCATTCGTCTGCTCGACGACTTCGCGGTACAGCAACCGTTTGTTTGCGAAGTAGTGATTGATCGCGGGTCGCGTCAGGTCGGCGCGGATGGCGATCGCCTGAAATGTGGCAGCGTCATAGCCGAGTTCGCTGAATACTTCACGCGCTGCGCGCAAGATGCGCTCACGTGTTTCAGCTGCCTTCGCTGCTGGTGGACGGCCCGGCCCCCGACTCGCCGTATGCGGCATGGTAAATATTGTGCCATAGGTCACCTGGTGACTCCGCAGAACACCGATTCTGAATGGCAGTTCAGCAAACAGTGCGGAAATAAGTCCCGTTATCGAAGTTCGCTACGGATCTGTAAAGCTCCTGTCCGTCCTGGCTCCGATATGCTCCGCAACGGCTATGGTTCCGTCCCATGGCGGGCGTCGTTTCGCGCGAGTCGTACTTCGAAACCGGCCTCGACGTGCTGTCCGATCTCGGCTACGGCGGGCTGAAGCTGGCCGAGGTGTGCAACCGCCTCGGCGTCACAACCGGCTCCTTCTATCACTACTTCTCCGGCTGGCCGGCCTACACCCGCGAGCTAATCGACAACTGGGCGAAAGAGCGAACGGTTCTCGCCATCGAGTTCTCTCGAGCCGAGCCCGACCCGCGGCGTCGAATCGACGCCCTCGTTCAGGTGGGCCTTGCACTCCCGCACGGCGCCGAAGCCGCCATCCGGTCGTGGAGTTCGGTGGATCCGGACGTGCATGCCGTGCAACTCCAGGTCGACCAGCAGCGCTACGACATCATGTGCCAGTCGGCGTTCGAGATCCTGCAGAACCGCAGGCAAGCGGAGATGTTCGCGCTGTGGGCCGTCTATCTGGTGGTCGGTTTCGAACAGGCCACCCTGCCGCGGGACACAGAGGCGCTGGCGTGGATCGCGAAACAGCTCACCGACGCACTCGATCAGGGCCGGTTCGCTTCCGTTCCCACAGATGACTAGCGCACCGGCCGGCATCTGGCGCCGGGCGGTCAACCGGATTCACGAGCGCGATCCCGAGGGCGATGCGCTGCGGCGCGCCGTGCGGGCGGCCGTGGTCGTCCCGCTCGCGGCCGCGCTGAGCTTTCTCGTCGCGGGCAACTCGCAGACGCCGCTGTTCACGCTCTTCGGGTCGTTCGCATTGCTGGTGCTGGCGGACTTCCCCGGCAACCGGCAGACCCGCGCGGTGGCCTACGCGGGGCTGGGCATCAACGGCGCAATCCTCATCACGTTGGGCACCCTGGTGTCGCCGCACGCGTGGCTCGCCGTGGCGTTGATGTTCCTGCTGGGCGTTGCGGTGACGTTCTCGGGTGTGCTCAGCGAGACGATCGCGGCCGGGCAGCGGCCGACGCTGTTGACCTTCGTGCTGCCTGCGTGCACGCCGCCGGGACCGATCGACGAGCGGCTGATGGGATGGGCGCTCGCGCTGGCGGTGTGCGTGCCCGCCGCGCTGTTCCTGCTGCCTCCGCGCCACCATGACGAGTTGCGCAGTCACGCGGCCAACGCAGTGACAGCCTTAGCCGACCGACTCGAGGGCAAGGCCAGCCGAAGCGAGGTGGTCGACGCGATGCTGGCGCTGCGGGAGAACTTCCTGGGCGCGGACTTCCGGCCCGTCGGGCTGTCCGCGGGTAGCCGCGCGCTCGTGCGGGTGGTCGAGGACCTCGAGTGGCTCGCCGATCGGGTGAGCGACGAGGCGGGCCCGGCGCTGCGGGACATGCAGGAACCCGGCATCCGTGTGCTGCGGTGCTCGGCGGAGGTGCTTAGGGAGTCGCGGGCTGCCGATCGCACGACCGCCCGCGCGAATCTGGAGGCCGGGCTCATTCACTTGCGGTCGGTCGCGCGAGGTCGCTACCGGCAGGACGTCGAAAGGATTCTCGCCGCGCCCGACGACGCGGCCGCCGTCACGATCGGACGCGCGCTGCTGAACCGCCGGACGATCGCGGCCACCATCGGGGCCACCGGCCGGGTGATCGCGGCGGCCGCCGCTGCCGACGCGCGGCCGGTATGGGCCAGGGCGCTGGGGCTACGGCTGCCGACCACGACCGCGACCGACCGGCTGATTCCGGCTACGACAGCGATCACGTCGACGACGTCGGGGTTCCTCGCGTGGCCGAGCGGTGGCGGTGCGCAATGCGCTTCGCACCGGCCTCGGGCTCGCACTCGCGGTCGCGATCACCCACGTGTTTCCGGTCGAGCACGGATTCTGGGTGGTGCTCGGCGCATTGTCGGTGCTGCGCAGCAGCGCGCTCACCACCGGTACGAAGACGCTGCGCGCCGTCGTGGGCACCACCATCGGATTCGTGCTCGGCGCGGTGTTGATCAGCGTGGTCGGCGTCGACCCCGTGGTGCTGTGGATCCTGCTGCCGGTGGTGGTCTTCGGTTCGGCGTTCGTGCCGGAGATCGCATCGTTCACCGCGGGGCAGGCCGCCTTCACGATGATGGTGTTGATCTTCTTCAACCTGATCGTGCCGACCGGATGGAGCGTCGGCCTGATCCGGGTCGAGGACGTCGTCGTCGGCGCACTCGTCGGGATGATGGTCTCACTGCTGTTGTGGCCGCGCGGCGCGACGGCGTCGGCGGAAGCCGCGGTCGAGTCGGCTCGCAACGTCTTCGCCAAGTACTTGGAGGCGGCGGTGCGCAGGATCACCCGCGGTGCCTACGAGCAGATGTCCGACAAGCTCGCCATGCTCAGCCAGGATGCGCTCGCAGCCATCGCGGGTGGCCGATGACGCTGTGCGCCAATATCTTTCCGAAGGTGGCGGCACAACCGATTTCCGTGGGCCGATCGTGCGTGCCTTCAACCGAGCGATCCGGGTGCGTGCGACGGCGGACCTGATCATGGACATCCCGACCCCGCCGCCACTAGGCGCCTATCCCAGGGTTCGGGAGGTGGTGGAGTTCCACGCGGACGCGATCCGCGATCGGCTATCCGGCAAGTTGGGCACCGGGACAGGATTGGACGCCGATCGGCGAGGAGTTCGTGCTGGCGCTTGCGGGCCGAATCGAGCGGCGATGAGCATGGCGATCTCGGCCGCGATGCCGTTGGTGACGGTCGCAGCCGCGATCGGAGAACTGGAACTGGTCTACCCGCACCCGGTGGAGCTCGAGCCGGCCCACCGGTAGCGGAGGTTCGTCAGCGAACCCTGTGCGGCATCAACGCATTCGGCGGGATGGCGCCGAACTTTCCGGCGTTGTAGTCCTCGAGCGCCTTGACCAGCTCGGACTTGGAGTTCATCACGAACGGGCCGTAGGCGACGACCGGCTCGCGGATCGGCTTGCCGCCGAGGATCAGTACCTCCATGCTTGGCCGACGCGATTCCTGCATCGGCTCGGCGGCGACGCTGATGCGGTCGCCGGGGCCGAACACGGCCAGCTGGCCTTCGTGGATCGGGTGACCGACTGGCCCGACCGTCCCGCGGCCGGACAGCACGTACACCAGCGCGTTGAATTCGCGGTTCCACGGGAGGCTGAGCCTGGCACCTGGCTCAATGGTGCTGTGCGCCAGGGTGATCGGCGTGTGCGTGGCACCTGGGCCACCCTGGCCATCGATCTCGCCTGCGATGACGCGCACCAGCGCACCACCGTCCTGCGACGACAGCAGCTTGACCTCGTTGCCTTCGATGGCCTGATACTTCGGCGCCGCGAACTTGTCCTTGCGTGGCAGGTTCACCCACAGCTGGATGCCGTGGAACATGCCGCCGCTCTCGACGAGTTCGGCGGGCGGGGTTTCGATGTGGAGGATGCCCGAGCCCGCGGTCATCCACTGCGTGGCGCCGTCGGTGATCAGCCCGCCGCCGCCGTGGCTGTCCTGGTGGGCGAAGCGGCCGTCGATCATGTAGGTCACGGTTTCGAAGCCGCGGTGCGGATGCCAGTCGGTGCCCCTCGGCTCGCCCGGCTGGTACTCGACCTCGCCCATCTGGTCCATGTGCACGAAGGGATCGAGGTCGGCGGCGCTCACGCCGGCGAAGGCGCGTACGACGGGGAAACCCTCGCCCTCGTAGCCGTGCGGGCCGGTGGTGATCGACCGGATCGGCCGTTCGGTGTCGGACGGTGCAGGCGCGGAGACCCGCGCCAATGTCAACGTGTCAGCAGTGATAGCAGGCATGCCACCGTTAACCGGACTGTGGTCCGATTAATTCCCGTTGCGGCGTCGCACGCGGCGGGGTAGCGAGACCTTCCTTATTGACAGCCATCGTGGATGGCCGTTGCCGCCGGCATACTGAGCGGTCATCGTCTCCGTGACCAGATAATCCCCCGCCGTCGACTGCACGCCACGCTGCCCGTTCCTAGAAATCACAACATCCGGGAACGGTGTCCATCCATTGTTCAGGAAGCTGATTTCCTCACTGCGTTCCTCGCCGCGATAGACGAATGAGACTGTTGCCTTATCCAGTTCGAGCATTCGCATCCGTCTCTCGGTGAAGGGAGGTTTCTTGTTGCTTGTCAGTTGGCTGAATTCGTCGTGCCACTTCCTTACCCGAGCCGAGAAGTCGAAGTACGCTTCGACGTCGTCACGGATCCGTTCGTCCTGCCAGTATTCGCCGTGGCCCTTTGTCTCGTCTTTGAGAAGTTCGGTGCAGTCCTTGTTCTCAATTTTTGGGGCCCCCTCCGGGGCAGAGGAATCCCCGTTGAGCTCAGTCCCGATCGGATCGGTCTTACGCCAGTAGTTATGCCAGATGTTCCCGAAGGACATAGCAGTGCCGTCGCGAAGAAGTCGTCGTTGAAGAAGCGTGGGAAGAAGGTCCGATACAGGGAATCGAGCGGCGACCCACACGTGAAGAGTGCGATGCGATCCGACTGCTCTCGAGGGACGTCATGTAGGTCCATCGCGATGGCCTTCTCGTCTGACCTGCTTTCCGTTCGCTTCTCCAGCCAATGTCCGCCCCTGATGAACCAAGCACATATGACCGATCCCTGCGAGTGCCCTACAAGGGCGATTGGTTCGTCTGGATGGTCCTGGCGCACATCCCGGATTGCGATTCGGATGCCGCGCAGGACCGCTCGCCGATAGGACCCCCCGGCAAGCGGATGTAGATCCGGTGCCCAGAACCCGGCGATGTCTGCCAGCGAAGCGAAGATTTGCCTCATCCTGTCCGCCAGCAGTTCTGGTCGACGGAGCACGATCATGATGATGATGATCAGGCCACCGATCTGAACGCCGATGAGTGGGGGCGAGACCCATTCGGGCCTATGCCATGCCCTGTCCGACGCCATGAAGATATAGGCCGACAGCCAAAGCCAAAGTACAAGCGAGAGGAGTAGGGCCCGGAAGCTGGCGCTGCCAAGGAATTTCGGCATGGCTTCGATGAGCCATGAAATACGGTGTAGCCCTTCTTGGCGGAGGCCGGAGTTCCGTCCTGCTCGAGTCTTCATTGACTTTGCAAGCCCGCTTAGCCTCCGCGCGTTCCTCGTTGACGATTTTCTTCTTGTAGTACCGATACTGGATAAGAAACAACGACGCCGAACCCTGCGACCGTAGCCAGGAAGAAGAACGGAACAAGATCGATCGACAGAACCCCGTTGAAGTAGCGCCTGCGGAGTCATGTCCTTCACTGGCGTGCCGATGTCGTCTGGCCGCGGAAGCAGAACGGGTGGTGCCGAAGTAATGTCCTTCGCATCTGCCTTGAGTTTGTCGAATTGCGCGATGGTGCCAGGCGGTAAGTACTTGAGGACGGTTTGTACCACCAATCGAAGGATGGATCCCGCGGTGTGCAATATCGCGATTGCCAGGGCAAGCAGTATCCCGGCGCCCGCTAAGGCAGTTCGATCGGTTGGCATCTCTGCAATTGGCGGACGTCGTAGAGATTCAAACCACCAAACCAGCCCCCAGAGAGTGAGCGCAACCGCCCATACGACGGCGATGACGATGGAGGCGGTCTTTTCACCGCCCATCAGGTGGTCAATACCGAAAGCGTCCAGCACGGTAACCGAGAACGCGACCACTACGCTGAGCGCCGCCAACGCAACCAGAAGCCGTCGCACCTTCTCGCTGACGATGTCTCCCGTCTTGTCCTTCGTAGGCACTTGAGAGTCGACCCCACGCAGGACGAGACCGAGGAAAACTACAACCGTCCACGCGATCGCTGTGGTGGCGGCGCTGCCGGCTAGATGGTGTTCACCCACAGTGACTGGATCCGCTGCGTCCAACAAGGTGACTGCGAAAGCGATCGCCAAGCTAACGATCGCGAGCACCATGAGAAAGACCCCAAGCCGGTTCCGTCGGTACTCATCGGCGGTGTCGTCCTCGGCGTCGCGTTCCTCAGTGCGACTTTTCTCCTGTGTTGTATCTTCAGCGGCGTCGTCTTCAGCGGCGTTGTCTTCAGCGGCGTCCGCGCTAGGCACGGCTTCCCGCTTGTTTCTCGCTTCTTGCCTAACCCTGATTTCGGACCGCTTGGCGAAGGCACACAGGACCAGCGCGAAAAACCAAGTGAAACCGGTGGTGACGAGGATCATCGAACGTCATGGGGTCGCGCATGTTCTACTCCGTTGCCCAAGAACAACGCTGGCTTGTCTGCGGGCCGCCCGCTCAGATAGAAGCGAAGGTAGGCGAGCGCACCGAGCGTCAGAAGAGATACCCACCAGTTCCCTTTGTCGGCGAGCGGTCTGCCGCGCACCATCCGATTGACGATGAGCAACGCAAGCAGCCCGGGGGCGAAGCCACACAGCAAGACGGTGCTGAACCTGTCTTCCGTGCCGTCGAGCAATCGCCAAGCGGTTTCCAGGATGCGGTGATCCATGCCGCCATCGCGACGGTGATCATCAAGCTGAGAGGACGATCATTGCCCGGAAGAACCACCACAGCCGCTTCTCGCTGCCGTCGCTGTTTTTCTGCGGACCCATGTAGCCGGCCACGTTGAGCAACGTGAACGGATACGCCATGTACCAGGTGATGGTGCGCGAGAACCTTCCGGCTGGCCCGGCTCCAATTGATCAGCTTCAGTTCGTGGTTGGGGACAGAGGCAGGCTGCCGATCCAGACTCGATCGTCGGCGGTCTCCTTGTAGACCGGCTTCCCCAAGGCGCTGAAGACCTCGTGATCACCTATCCCGTGGACGCGCACCTCCACGCCTTTTCGGCTTTTCACAGTCTGCGCATGTAGTCATTGGAACCCCCTGCAGATAGCACCGACCCGTGGCCAGCGAACGGTCCAGCGGTACCGATATTGGGGCAGTATGCGCTTGTGCTTACGGGAGCGTCAGGGGATTGGCAAATTAGGTCTGCGGGCTCACATCCATCGCTAATGTGTGTCCGGGGCAACACTAATCACCTGGTGAACGCTGCTATGTTCGCGCTGATCCGAGGATTCGGCTTCAGCTCGGCCCCACAGCTGGTTACCAGCTTTGCATATCACAAGCACGTAAGCGAACTGCTCGCGCATTAGACTATTTAACCCACGAGGCAAACGGCTTCAATCCGCCACGGTGACCAATTTGGGGCGCCTCAGTTGGTTAGCCCAGGATTGCCAGGGCGGCGGCTCGGGCATCGGCCGCACTCCCGGTCGCCAGCACCGCATCCGCCGCGTCGCGGCACTGCTGCAACGTGACCTGAGCGAGCCTGGACCCGACGCCGGTGACCGCCGCGGCGGCCGCCGACAGTGACGTGACCCCGAGTCCGGTGAGCACACACGCCAACAGCGGGTCCGCCGCCGCCTCTCCGCACACGCCGACAGGCTTGCCCACCGCCGCGCCGGCCCGGACCGTCATCGCGACCAAGGCAAGCACCGCGGGCTGCCAGGGATCGGTGAGCGAGGCCAGCTCGGCCGACATGCGATCGGCGGCCATCGTGTACTGCGCCAAATCGTTGGTGCCGATCGACAGGAAGTCGACGTGTTCGAGGATGCGGTCGGCCAGCAATGCCGCCGCAGGCACCTCGATCATCACGCCCGGCGTCAGTCCGCGTGAACGCACCTGCGCGGCAAACCGTTTCGCTTCATCAGCGGTTGCGATCATCGGCGCCATCACCCATGGGGGATTGCCGGTGCGCTCGGCCGCTGCCGCGATGGCGTCCAGTTGACGCTCCAACAGCCCGGGGTTTCCCTCCGCGATCCGGATGCCCCGCACGCCGAGCGCCGGGTTGGCCTCCTCCGGATGTCCGGCGAACTTCAATGGCTTGTCCGAACCGGCGTCCAATGTCCTGATCACGACCTTGTGCCCGGAGAAGGCCTCGAGGACTTCGCCGTAGATCTCCGCCTGCTCGTCGACGCTGGGTTCGGTGTCGCGGTTGAGGAAGCACAGTTCGGTACGGAACAGGCCGACGCCCTCAGCGGGTGTCTCCCTGGCGGCGCGAGCGGCGGCACCGTCCTGCACGTTGGCCAGGACCGCCACGGCGTGCCCGTCCGCGGTCGCTCCCGGTCCGGCCCACTGCGCCGCGAGTTCGGCCTCGCGCGCGGCAGCGGCCACCTTCTCGGAGGCGACGGCCGGGTCGGGTGACACGGTGACTGTGCCGCGGGTGCCGTCGACGAGCACCATCGCGCCCGCTTCGACGGCGTCGAGCCCGTCCACGGCGACGACGCACGGAATCCCCAACTGGCGGGCGATGATTGCGGTGTGGCTGGTCGGGCCGCCGAGTGTCGTCGCCAGCGCTACGACGAGTGCCGGGTCCAGGCCTGCGGTGTCCGCGGGGGCGAGGTCGGCGGCCAACAGAATCGACGGGACCGCGGGCAGCGGGACCCCCGGCTCCGGCAGCCCGTTCAGTTCGGCGATGACCCGGTCGCGGATGTCGCGCAGATCGGTGACGCGTTCGGCCATCAGCCCGCCGAGCTGAGTGAAGAGGTCGACGAACTGATCGACGGCGGCCACTACGGCGCGTACCGCGGGAGCCCCGTTGTTGATGTGCTTCTCGGCGGCACCCAACCACGCCCGGTCCTGCGCCAGCGTGGCCGTCGCGGCGAGCACCTCGGACGCCGCGCCGGTCGCGTGTGCGGCGCGGTCGCGTAGCCGGGCTGAGACGGTGCCGGCCGCCGCGGTGAAGCGGGCCGCCTCCGCGGAGCGGTCCTCCTCTTCAACCTCTGGCGCCGACTCGACGTCATCGAGCACTGGAAGGCGGCCGGGCCGGATCACCGGCCCGTACTGAATGCCTGCGACAACAGGGACACCGTGCAGAACCGGCTGGAGTGATGTGGGCGGAGATGAGGCGGTCATGTGAAGCAGATTACAAACCAACCATTGACAAGTCAACACATTCAGGAGTAAAACAACATATACCCACATTGATACGGGCCGAATACAACACAACCGGAGCGCCATGTATGCCGAAGAGCGTCAGCAAGCGATCGCCACGCTGGTGATCAGTAATGGCCGCGCCTCGGTGACCGAGCTGGCTGAGACCTACGACGTCACCACCGAGACGGTGCGTCGCGACCTGGCCGTCCTTGATCGCGCCGGGCTGTTGCGGCGGGTGCACGGCGGCGCCGTTCCGGTGCGAAGCCTGCGGCTCGTCGAGCCGGGCGTCGGTGAGCGCGAGAACACCCGGGCCGAACACAAGGACGCCATCGCCGCGGCGGCGGCCGAGTTCGTTCCGCTCACCGGGGCCACCGTGCTGCTCGACGCCGGGACCACCACCAGCCGGGTCGCGGCCACGCTGCCGTCCGGTCGAGACCTGACGGTCGTCACCAACTCCGTCCCGATCGCCGCCCGGCTGGCCGGCATGCCGTCGGTCTCGCTGCAACTCCTCGGCGGCCGGGTCCGTGGCCTCACCCAGGCCGCCGTCGGCGAGCAGGTGCTTCGCGTCCTGGAATCCCTGCGCGTCGACATCGCCTTCATCGGCACCAACGGCATCAGCGTCAGGCATGGCTTGTCGACACCGGACAGCGACGAGGCCGCCGTGAAGCGGGCGATGATCGCCAGCGCTAATTACGTTGTCGTCGTCGCTGATTCGTCGAAGATCGGCCGCGAAGACTTCGTCAGCTTCGCTCCGCTCTCCAGTGTCGACACCCTTATCACCGACTCCGAGATCAGCGGCGCCTACCGTGCACAGCTCACCGAGCAGGGCATCGAAGTGGTCGTCGCATGATCGTCACCGTCACCCCGAATCCGAGTATCGACCGCACCGTCACCCTCGCCACACCCCTCACCCGCGGCGCGGTACACCGGGTCAGCTCGGTGACCACCGAACCCGGCGGCAAGGGCGTCAATGTCGCGCGCGCACTCACCCTGGCGGGCGTCGACGCCGTCGCACTGCTGCCTGCGTCTGGTACCGATCCCCTAGTGGCCGCCTTACAGGCCAGCGGTGTCCCGTTCCGCTGCGTGCCGATCGTCTCGCCTGTGCGGACGAACATCGCGGTCACCGAGATGGACGGCATCACAACGAAGATCAACGAGCCCGGGGCGTACCTGGACGAGACCGCCATCGATGCGCTGACGCGGTCTGTCATCGGAAGCGCCGAGCACGCGTCGTGGGTGGTGATGTCGGGATCGGTGCCGCCGGGCATGCCCGACACCTGGTACGCGGATGTCGTCGCCGAACTCGGCGGCTATGGTTGCAAGGTCGCGGTGGACACCTCCGACGGCCCGCTGGCGGCACTGGTCGACGGATTCGATCGCGGCGCCCCAGATCTCATGAAGCCCAACGCCGAAGAGCTTGCGGGAGTGATCGGTTTCTCCCCGCAGGCGTTGGAAGCCGCTGTCGCCCAAGGTGATCCCGAGCCGGTCGTGTCAGCGGCCCAGCGGCTGGTGGATCGCGGTGTCGGTGCCGTGCTCGCCACCCTTGGTGCGGCGGGAGCCGTCCTGGTGGACCGCTCCGGCAGCTGGCTGGCCACGCCGCCACCGACAGTCCCGCGCAGCACCGTGGGCGCCGGAGACTCCGCGCTGGCCGGATACCTGCGCGCCGACGTCGGCGGGGCCGAACCACCACAACGACTGCAGATGGCCGTTGCATACGGCAGCGCCGCTGCCGCCTTGCCGGGCTCCGCGTTGCCCACCCCCGCCCAGATGGATCTCAATGACGTTGCGGTGTCGTCGATTCCGCTGATCCCCAACCCGTCGTAATCACCAACCGAAAGTATCGATATGACCAGCACCGCATCCCGACCCATCATCGACACCGCATTGGTCCTGCTCGACGTCGACGCGGGCGCCGACAAGCAAGCCGTGATCGGACGGCTTGTCGGCAGGCTCGCAGACGCCGGACGCACCACCGACGCCGACGGCCTGACCGCAGCCGCCATGGCCCGCGAAGAACAGTCGGCCACCGGGCTGCCCGGCGGTATCGCTATCCCCCACTGCCGTTCTCCGCACGTCGACACGGCGTCGATCGGATTCGCGCGGCTGCAGCCGCCAGTCGACTTCGGCGCACCCGACGGCCCCGCCGATCTGGCGTTCCTGATCGCGGCGCCAGAAGCCGGCGGCGCCGAACACATGAAGCTGCTTTCCAGCCTGGCGCGCGCGCTGGTGCGCAAGGACTTCGTCCAGTCGCTGCGCGACGCGTCCACACCGGACGAGGTTGTTGCGCTCGTCGACGAGGTGCTCAACCCCGCCGACAAGCCGAAGCCCGCGGCCCCGGCCGAGAAGCCCGCCGCCGCGAAACCGAAGACCCTCGTCGCGATCACCGCGTGCCCGACCGGCATCGCCCACACCTACATGGCCGCCGACTCGCTCGTCGCCGCGGCGAAGGAAGCAGGTGTGACACTGCACGTCGAGACGCAGGGATCCTCGGGGAGCACCCCTCTGGACGCGTCGACGATCGCCGGAGCCGACGCCGTCATCTTCGCCACCGATGTCGGGGTGAAGGACAAGGGACGCTTCGCAGGCAAGCCGGTGGTCGCGTCCGGCGTCAAGCGCGCCATCAACGAGCCCGCCAAGATGGTCGCCGAAGCGCTTGCGGCCGCGGACAATCCGAACGCCGCCCGCGTCGAGGGCTCGGGCGGCCGGCGCGAGCCCGAGCTGCCACGCCCGCGGGCGGCGTCGGCTGGGGCACCCGGACCCGGCAGATTCTGCTGACCGGTGTGAGCTACATGATTCCGTTCGTCGCCGCGGGCGGCCTGCTGATCGCGCTGGGCTTCCTGTTCGGCGGCTACGAGATCGCCAACAAGCCGGACGGCGAGACACGCAGATACGGATTCGGCTCGAACATGTATGCGCTGGCACGAACTCACTGTCGAACCTACCGCCCGGCGGCTTCTCCAGTATCTCGGAGCGGTGCTGTTCAGCCTCGGCGGGCTGGCATTCAGTTCCTGGTCCCCGCACTGGCCGGCTACATCGCGTTCGCGATCGCCGACCGCCCCGGTATCGCACCGGGATTCACCGCGGGCGCAGTCGCCGTCTTCGTCGGCGCCGGCTTCATCGGCGGCATCGTCGGCGGCCTCGTCGCCGGCTTCGCGGCGCTGTGGATCAGCCGAATCGACATGCCGCGGTGGCTCCGGGGCCTGATGCCCGTCGTGATCATCCCGCTGTTCGCGTCGCTGGTCGTCGGCCTGTTGATGTTCCTGTTGCTCGGCCGTCCGCTGGCTGCGATCAACGCCGGGCCTGACGAACTGGCTCGAGCGGGATGTCGGGACCTCGGCGGTTCATGCTCGGCATCATCCTCGGCCTGATGATGTGCTTCGACCTCGGCGGCCCGGTCAACAAGGCGGCCTACGCGTTTGCCACCGCGGGGCTCAACGCGGCCACCCAGCGTCGTTCGAGATCATGGGCGCGGTCATGGCCGCCGGCATGGTGCCGCCGCTGGCGATGGCACTGGCCACCGTGCTGCGACCACAGACTGTTCAGCGAGCCGGAGCGGGAGAACGGCAGGGCCGCTTGGCTTCTCGGCGCATGCATTCATCTCCGAAGGCGCCATCCCGTTCGCGGCGGCCGACCCGTTCCGGGTCATCCCGTCGATGATGTTCGGCGGCGCGATCACCGGTGCGCTGATCATGGCCTTCGGCGTCACGCTCGAGGGCTCCGCACGGCGGGATCTTCGTGTTCTTCGCCATCGGCAACATGCTCTGGTTCGTCGTCGCCCTCGCGAGTTGGCACGGTGACGGGCGCACTGGCCGTCATCGCCGCCAAGCAGTTCGCGAAGCCCAGCGTCAAGGCCGACGAAACACCCGCGCTGGCCGCCGCCTGATCCACAATCAAACCAACGACTAAGGAGAACCCCATGCCCGAGAAGACCGTCACCGTCGGTTCGGCGATCGGCCTGCACGCCCGCCCGGCCGCGATCATCGCCGAAGCCGTCGTCAACGCCGGTGTGCCCGTCACAATTTCGATGGACGGGGGCGAGCCCGTCGACGCCGGCTCTGCCCTGATGATCATGACGCTCGGAGCCGAGAACGGCGCGCAGGTGACCGTGCACTCCGACGACGAAGACGCGCTCAAGAAGATCGCCGAGCTGGTGGAGCAAGACCTCGACGCGTAATCGGCCCCGAAACCTCGCCGAAATTGCCGCAGAAGTGCCTCCGTACTGCAGGTTAGGCTGACTGGCGACGGAAGGGGCCATGGTGGACGGATGGCTGCTCGGGCAGGTCAGCACCGTGCTGACTGCGCTGTCGCACGCCCAGGAATTGTTCGACGGCGCAGGCCGTCCTGCGTTGCCAGGGGAATTCGCGCCGCGTCCCGACCTCCAGGACAACCTCGGCGGTGGGCTGCTGTGACGCAACCCTCGGTCGACACGGCGCAATCCGGCGACGCCGCCGACGCGGTGCGCACCCTGCAGGCCGAATTGAGTAGCGACTACTCCGACATACGGTCGGCTGAAATACAACTCACCGAGGCGATCCTCACCGCGCATGCGGTGACCGTGTCCGGCCGCACACGGCTGCAAGACATTCAGCGCCAACTGATCGAAGCCATCAACAACCCCGTCACTGCTCTGAATACACCTGCCGGTGAGCGTCACTTCCTGATGTTCCTGCGCAGCAAGGTCGCCGAGATTCAGGACATCGTCGATACCGGTTCCCTGACCGACGAGGACCACGCCAATCTCACCCGTGCGCTCGGCAGCGGATACCTGGTCGGCACATCCGATGGGCAGGATGCCCCTCCCGCAGCGCCATCCGCCGGTGCGTCCACGGCCGATCAGGCCGCAGGCGTGATGCCCGCGGTTGGCTCGGCGCTCGGGTCGTTGCCGCAGGCGGCTCAGGGCGCGGCCACGGCTCCGGCGCAGGGCGCAGGCCAGCTGGCAGGCGCCGCAACTCCGTTGGCGGGGTTGGCGTCCGGTCTCATCGACCGTGCCGACGAGCAGGACCTCCCTGAGTCGCGCGTCGAACACGAACCGATGCCCGACGAGGACAACGACGTCGACGAGGATCGGGATACCGACGACGACGAAGGCGACGAAGACAGCGCCGAGGACCGCCCATCGGCGCCGCAGCCACCCAGCGATCGCGAACCCCCCGCCGAGAGCGGGGCCGCGCCGACTCGGCCCGCAGCCACCCGCTAGGAGCCTTTATGACAAGCGTCCGGATCACCCCAGACCTGCTGAATCAGGTCGCGGCGCGGCACGATGGTGTCGCCGACGAAATCGCCACCGCACGCCGCGCCGGATCGGACATCCTCGCCGCGGTGGCGACCCATGGGCCGATCATGCATCAGTTCAAGGCGGCCGCGAACGAGGTAGTGCAGCGCCGCGCGGCGGCATTCGCCGACCACGAGGCTGCTCACCGAGCTGCCGCCGACAAGTTGCGTTCTGTCGCAGCGCAATTCCGCGAGCAGGAAGAGATCAACGCCGCGGCGGTTCGCTTTGACTGAGCCGTCGTTCACCGCCGCGACACCGGACAACACCATCTTCGTCCGGGTCGCGCTGGCTGGGCACACTCTCGGCGTGCAGATCGAGCCCGCCGCCATGAAGCGGCCCTCCACCGAGATCGCACAGCGCATCATGGCGTGTAACGATGTCGCGTATCTGAAGGGGCAGCTGGTGATCCGCGCCGAGCTGAAGGGGAGGTCGATTCCAGTGGACGATATGCCGACTGAGCAGGACCTCGCCGACGCCGAACGAAAGCTAGCAGAGCTGTAGGTCGCTGATGAAGGTCGACGTTGCCGGTCTGATGGCCGCCGCTCAAAGGCTGAAGGACGCCGCACTGCTAGTTCAGGGCACCGGCCCCGGCGAGCTGACACCGCTTTCGCCCGACACCACGTCGGCGGGTGCCGCGGCTCGCCTCCAGGCCGCGTCCCTCGAGCTGTGGGGTTCGGCATCCGCGCAAGCGGCGAGCCTCGCCTCCGCCGCAGCTCACCTGGTCATGATCGCCGCCAAGTTCGCCACCCAGGAGGAGGCGAACAGGTTCAATATCGCGGGCTTGCAGGTGACGACCGCCGGCCTCGACACAGCTGCTCTGACGACGTTGGAGCCCATGCCGCCGCTGGCCCCCGATGTCCGCCTGCCGCTGCCGCCACTGGGCGCCAACGTGAACGGCGAAGCCTTCTCCCAGATGGTCACCCTCAGTTCGGGCGACGGCACGGCCTTCACCACCAACGCGACCAACAACGGCACGTCCGCCGACAGTGTGGCGCGCACCCTTCGCGAACTGGCGGCGACCGTGCCCGACATGTGGGATAGCCCTGAAGGCACCGCTGCCCTTGCCGGCCGCCTGACCGAGCACGCGACCGCGATCACCGCGATCTCCGACCGCTGGTTCCAACTCGGCGACGAGACGAGAAAGCACGCCGACGACCACGGCCAGGCGGTCGGCGCGGTGCCCAAGCCTGCGGAGTTCAAGGAGAACGAGGCCAGGCTGAGGGAGGCGCAGCAGGCAAACAACGGCATCGCCGCTTCGCAGCTGCTCTTCCAGCGGGGTGAGCTGCTCCAGCGTGCAGTAGCCGTCGCGCAGCGGTATGCCGCCGACACCGAGGTGACCACGTCACCCAAGGGCGCCCCCACACCTGCGGCTCCCGGCGGTGGTTCCCGGTGCAGGCATCCCGGCAGGCGCAGGCGCACCGGTCGGCGCACCAGGTGGCGCACAGCAATTGGCCAAGGCGGGGGCGACCGAAGCAGCGCAGGCCGGCCAGGCGGGCGACGCAGCAGGCCAGCTGGCGCAGCTCATTCCCCAGGCGCTGGGCGCCATCGGCGGTATCGCGGGCGGCATGGCGGGCATGGCGGGCCAGATCCCGCAGGCCCTCATGCAGACCGGTCAGGGGCTGGCGCAGACCGCCACCCAGGGGTTGTCCGGTTTGACCTCGAAGAATGCCTCCGCCGCAGAACTGGACAAGGCGGTTGGCGGTCTGAGACCCGAGGAGCTTTCGAAGGCAAAGGCCGGCGGCGGGGCAGGCGGTGGCGGTGCGGGCGGTGGCGGAACGCACCCGGCGGGTGCACTCGGCCCACCGGTCACTCCGTCGACGTCCCACACGCCACCGACCGTGCCCGCCGGGGCATCGGAGCCGCCGCGGCCCGACGCCCGCACGTGGCAGCGCGATGGGTGCCATGCCCGATGGGCATGCCGATGGGTGGTCTGATGCCACACGGCGCCCATGGCGGCGGTGACGGCGCCGCCGACAAGGTGGCCGCGGACAAGAAGGTCGTCGTGCCACCGCAGGCGCACACCGAACCGGTGACCGGCAAGGTGTCCGACCGGACCGCGGCCGCGGCCGAGGCCGCTCGCGCCCGCACCGAGTCCGACGACCACGACGACGAACCGCCACGTGGACCGGTCATGCGGCGAATCACGTTGGCGCCGTTGCAGGATGACGGTCCGTGACCGAGTTCAACGAGCTCGACGACGCCGCCAAAGTCAAGTACAGCCAGTCTGAACTCGCGGCAACGTACGACGAACTGACGGCGATTCTGGACCGGCTCGCTTCGCTGCGCACCGACGGCGCGGACCCCGACGGCGACATCCGGCTGCAGCTTGGCCCGGACGGGCGTTTGCTCAGCCTGTTCATCGATGAGTCGGTGCCTGGCAGACTCACCCATTTGGGCCTCGAGGAAAAGCTCAATGATTTGCTTGCTAGAGCCAATGTGGTTGCTCAAGAGTCCTGGAAGGCCAGTCGATGATGGCCGGCGAGAAGTTGCCGGCCTGCCCCGATGAAATCTCGGTTAGGGTTACGAAGTGACCACCCGCCCGTTCGTGCCGCCGCCGCGCGTGCCACCTCCCGAGGCCGGTGGGGGCAAGATCGCGGTCGAGCCGCCGATCGCCGCACCCGTTCCGCCGCCGCGCAGCATCTGGGGCATCGTGCTGCCGATCGGCCTCATCGTCGGCGTCGTCGGCTTCATCGTCGCGATGTACGTATCCGGTCAGCGGTCGCTTGCTACCGGATTTGCTATCTTCCCGCTGATCATGCTGATGAGCATGGGCGGAATGCTGTTCCGCGGGCGCGGAGCCGCCCAGAAGATGCCATGGAGCCAGCTCGAGCAATACCGCCGCGAGTACTTCGCCCGCCTCGACGAGGTGCGGGACGAGGTGCAGGAGGCCGGCCGGAAGCAGTGGGAGCACCGCGCGCACAGCCATTGGGCGCCTTCGGATTTGGTGAGCGTTGCGGGCTCGCCACGGATGTGGGAGCGGCGTCCCGGCGATCCGGAGTTCGGCGTGGTGCGGCTTGGCACCGGACGCGTCGAGCTGGCGATGACCATCGACAAGCCCCAGATCGCGGCGGCTTCCAAGATCGAACCCGCGACCGGGCATGCGCTGCGCAAGTTCTTGCTCGAACAGCGTCATGTCCGCGGCATGGCGCGGGTGGTGTGGCTGGAGCGCAACCCCGGCATTTCGCTTGTCGGGGAGATGGACGAGGTACGCGGCGTCGCCCGCTCGATGATCTGCCAGCTGGCCGCCTTTCACAGCCCGGCAGACCTGCAGATCATGATCGTGACGTCGGCGCCCGCGCGCTGGGACTGGGCGAAGTGGCTACCGCACTGCCAGGATCCCGATGCCCGTGACGGCTGCGGCGAACGCCGACTGGTCTTCGGTTCGCCTGCCGATCTGGAGGGTTTCGCCGGCGATGACCTGCTGGACCGTAAGGAATGGACCCCGCCGGCCAGCGGCTTGCACGGGGGCCCTGACCCGTCGGCGCCCCCGCTATGGGTGATCGTCGACGACAACTGCGGCGCGGCCGAGGACTGGGCCGGCGCCACCGGTAAGCGCGGCGTCGGCCGGGTGTGCTTCGTCCGGCTGGCCCCCGAGGTCGGTTTCGGCGTCGGCTTCGACCCCGAGACCACCTACCGGCTGTCCGACGGCATGCTCCGTAAGCGGGTGGGGGTGGGCTACCGGTGACATCACTGCCAGAAGAACTCGACGACGCCTTCTACGCGGTCGCCGACAACATGAGCATCGCCGACGCCGAACGTTTCGCCCGCACCCTGGCGCAGTGGCGGCCAATCGGGGCGGCCACCGCAGTCACATCCGACGGTCCGGCCCGAGACCTGTTGGAAGTATTGGGTATTCGCGACGCCCGCAAACTGGATGTGGACCGGCTGTGGTCGGCGCGCCGTACCCAGAACCGGCTGTGGATGCGTTTCCCGATCGGGCTTGACCCGACCGGCGAAGTGGTCGAACTGGACCTCAAGGAAACCTCCCAGTACGGGATGGGCATGCACTCGGTGCTGATCGGGTTCTCCGGGTCCGGCAAGTCCGAGACCATCATCACCGAGGTCACCTCGCTGGCGCTGACCCACTCGCCCGAGACGGTCAACGTCGCGTTCCTCGACTGGAAGATGAAGTCCGCAGGCATTGTGCTGGAACGCTTTCCGCATGTCGTGGCCAGCGTCAGCAACCTGGGCGACGAGATACATCTGGTCGAGCGCATGCTCGAGGCGCTGGAAGGCGAGCTGGACCGGCGCGGCGCGCTGTGCGCTGCGACGAACTGTAAAGACCTCAACGTCTACAACGAGAAGCGGATGGTCGACCCGTCGCTGGAGCCGGTGCCGGGACTGGTGGTGATCATCGACGAGTACCAGGAGCTGTTCGGCAGCGAGTTGGGCAGCAAGTTCATCGACCTGTGTTGGCGCATCGTCCGCCAGGGCCGGTCGATGCATGTCTTCCTTCAGCTGGCAGGTCAGACCGTCGATTCGCACCGGCTGATGAAGATCCGCAGCCTCATCGGCTTCTTCATGGCGCTGCGCACCGGCACCGAGGAGGACTCGCGCGAGGCCATCGGTTCGTCGATCGCCGCTCACCTGCCCGAGAAGGGCAAGGAGGGCACCGGATACCTCCGCGAGGGGCAGCGCCCCCCGCGTGAGTTCCGCGCGTTCTACTCGTCGCCGCCGTTCGTGCCGCCGCCGCAGGACGGCGGTCCCACGCCCGTGGCCGCCGCGGGCACCTGGTTCACCCCGCGGTCGTTCTCCGCCACCGAGGTTCCCGACGAGGACGGTCTGCTTGCCCCGCCGGAGACGAACGGGCACGAGCCCGCCCCGGTGCAGGAGCAGACCCCTACGCCGCTTGCGCCCGGCGAGCTGCCGCCGACGGTGGTCGACACGATCGTCGACTCGCTGCGGGCGACCGGAGCGCGTCCGCCCCGTCGGCTCTGGCTGCCCCCGCTCGGCAAGGCTGCGGCCGCCGACGAACTGGTGCGGTTGGTGCGGGGTAAGCCTTGGGATGTCGACTACGGCAAGACTCCCGGCCTGGCGTTCCCGGTCGGCATCGAGGACCGGCCGCGCCAGCACCGCCAGGATGTGCACTTCCTGGATCTGTTGGGCGCCAACGGAATGGTGATCGGCGCACCACAGTCCGGGGTGACCAACACCCTGGCCACGATGATGACGACCGCAGCGTTGATGTACCGGCCCGAGCGCGTGCAGTTCTACTGCGTGGCCGCGGGCGGTCCGAGCCTCGCCGCGGTCGCCGGGCTGCCTCACGTCGCGGGCCTTGCCCCGGCGATGGACCGAGAAGGCGTCGGCCGCATCATCGCGTCGGTGCAGGGCATCGTCGCCGAGCGCGAGGCGGTGTTCGCCAAGACGGGGCTGGACATGGAGGAAGTCCGGCGACGCAAATTCAGCGACAAGCCCGAGCCGGTGCCGGTCGCGGGCGGCGACGTGGTCCTCGTCATCGACGGCTGGGCGACATTCGCCGCCGAGTACCCGCAGTACGTCGACCACATCGTCGCGTTGGCGCGCTCGCTGAGCTATGGCGTGCACGTGGTCGTCTCCCACACCAGTTATCTGCAGGGCTTCAAGCAGGCGCTCAAGCCGCTGGCGACCGCGCGCATCGAGCTGCGGCTGACCGATCCCGGCGATTCGGAGATGGACCGCCAGCTCGCCAAGAAGGTGCCCCGCGGGGTGCCAGGCCGCGGCATCACCAAGGCAGGCATGCATCTGCTGATCGGCGTGCCCGAGCTGGGCGAACGGCCAGACGGCCGCGTCGCCGCCCGTGACATCGGCCCGCTGATCGCGCAGGTTTCCGGAATTCAGAAGGCGGCAACGGTCAGCCGGCTGCCCGAGTCGGTGCCGTTCGAGGAGGTCCAGCGGCTGGCCCAGCCGGTCACCCGTCGAAGCCTGGTCCCGTTCGGTCTGTCGGAGGCCGACCTGGGGCCCGCCTACCTCGACATCTCGGACCACCCACACGCGATCGCGGTCGGTGCGCCGCGGTCGGGACGAAGCAATTTCCTGCGAGTGCTGTGCCGGGCGATCACCTCGCTGTACCGCCCGGAAGAGGCGCAGATTCTGGTGCTCGACCCGCGCCGGACGCTGCTCGGTGTGGTGCAGGGGCCGCATCTGCGCGACTACGCCTACACCCAGAGCGCGATCCGCGAGGCGATCCGCGAATTGGTTGCTGAGCTGGACAATCGCCAGCCTCCTCCCGGTACGACACAGGAGGAGATGATGACCAAGACGTTCTGGTCCGGACCTGAGATCTTTGTCGTCATAGACGATGCAGGAGTGTGGCCGACGATGGACAACCCGCTGATGGCCCTCGGGCCACACATCGAGGGTGCGCGGGACACGGGACTGCACGTATTTGCCGCCACCGCTGTCGCAAACTGGAACCAGGTGGCGATCGGCAGCTCTGTTCTTGGCAAACTCCGTGCATCGCTTGCACCCATACTGATCCTGGACGGTCGGCGCGATGCCGGAAAGATCGTCGGAGACATCTACGCCGAGCCGCAGCGTCCTGGCAAAGCGACCTACTTCACAAGGTCTGGTACAACAGGCGCGCTGATCGGGTGGAGTAACCCCCCGACTTCGCCCTCCTCGGCGGGCCCGCAAACTTAGTAGTACAGTGTCGGGCAGCCACAAATTGGTGTACTAGGAGCGGTCCACACCGTCGTAGACTGCAAGAACCAGCTACGTCAGTCGGGAGAGAACATGCTGATTAACGTCGATCCGGCGATCTTGGCAGCAGCAGCCAGCTCCGAGACAGGGGGAGCCGCAACGATGGCGGGCGCGACGGCCGCGGCCGCAGGCCCCACCTCCGCGGTGGTGCCCCCGGGCGCCGACGATGTCTCGATTCGGGCCGCGGCGGCGCTCATCGCCCGCGGCGCCGCGACAACGGGCATCCTCGCCGAGTATGTCGCCATGCGCGAGTTGTTCGCTGGAGCGATCGGCACCAGCGGCGCCACCTACACCGCGGTCGAGGCCATCAACGTGGCATCGACCACCATCGGAGGGGCCTAGCCGTCCATGGCTGGCCTATGGAGTGCGTTCCCCCCAGAGGTGAACGCAGGTCAGCTTTTTGCCGGTGACCAAGGGGCGAGCATCGCCGCGGCGGCCGCCGCGTACGAGGCGCTGGCCGCCGCACTGATGGAGGAAGGTGCCCGGATGGGCACCACCGCGGGTACCACCGCGGCGACCGGGTGGGAAGGCGCCGGCGGCGCCGCGATGGTGGCCACCGCGCTGCCCTACGTCGCGGCACTCGAGGCGCTGGGAGGCTGGGTGCAGCAGTCGGCGGCCTCGGCGGCCGCCATCGAGCAGGCCTATGCCACCGCCAAGGCCGCGATGATCCAGGTTCCGATCTGCACCACCAACCGCACCAGTCAGGCCGGTCTCGTCGCCACGAACATCATCGGCCAGAACACCCCGGCGATCATCGGGCTCGACACCGAATACTTCGGCCACTTCTGGACGCAGAACGCGGGCAACATGGGCGGCTACGAGGCCATCGTGACGCCGATCATCGCCGGGCTCGGCATTCCGCCGCCACCCGCGCCGCTGACCGCGAACCCGGCGGGTCCGGCCAGCCAGGCCGCGGCGGTCGGCCAGGCCGCCGCCAATGGTGCGGCCAGTGCGGCGATGTCGCAGAGCCTGCAGGGCGTCGAACAGGCTTCCGGCGCCGTCCAATCGGGCACCGCCGCTCCCGCGGGTGCGGCGCAGTCCATGGGATCGATGGCCCCTCAGATGCTCAGCCAGCTCGGCCAGCTGCCGCAGATGATGGGCCAACTGCCGCAGATGCTCGGCCAGTTCCCCCAGATGCTCGGCCAGTTCCCCCAGATGGCGATGGGCATGCTCGGGCCGCTGACCAGCGGCATGAACTCGGGCGGCCTGGGCGGTGCCGGTCTGGAGAAGGCGGCAGGCGGATTCGACCAGGCGACGCTTGCGGCGACCACCGACGCCGCGGCCCGCGGCGGTGGCGGCGGCGGCGCGGGCGGCATCGGCGGCGCCAGCGGAGTGATGTCGAGCTTCACCCGGCCCACAGGCAGCTTCAATGCGCCGGGCCCGCCGAAGCTGCCGACCGGCTGGGCGCCGGGCGCCGGCGGAGCACCTGAGGTGGCGGCCTCCGCATCACCCGCCGCCACGGGCGGCTCCGGCGGCCTGTACGGGGCACCGCCGCCGCACATGGCGCGCGACGAACGTGGCAGGGACGCCTCCGCAGAGGGCCGGACCATGCAGTTGACGGTCGGCCCTCGAATCGGGAGGGAGGACTAGCACGAAAATTGGTGCAGAGACCACCGCCCGGAGCGGAATAAGCTTCAGAAATCGGCCAATCAGATGCCAATCAGATAAGGAAAAGGGAAATCCGTGGGAGACAATATTCTCGTCGGCGCAGACAAACTACGCGCCGTAGCAACACAACTCGATCAACTCCGCGGCGATGCCGAGCAGACGCTGAACAACTATCTCGGCGCATCGCACGACATACACGGCCAAGGTGGATGGTTCGGCCAGGCGGCAACGGCCAATATCAGCACCACCGAGGAAATCCACAACGCCCAGATGAAGCTCAACACCCAGTGGGGCGAGCTGATCCAGACCCTGCGCTCCGCCGCCGACAGCTACGAAGCGCAGGAAGAGCACGCCCGCGCAGCTGTCCAAGGCGTCTCCCAGACCTGATCTGCACCATTGGAATCTGAAAGGACCTGCAAATGGACATGTTCGCTTACAACCCGGCAGCGATTCCGGACTATGTGCACACCGTTGCCAACTCCAGCGCTCAGCTCGAAGACATCCGCAGTCAGGCGCAGACCGCGCTCGCGAGCGTGCGCGAAGAGTTCCAGGGCAGCGGCGGTATGTCGTTCGAGCAAGCGCAGATGATGATCAACTCCGGCATCGACGCCGGTAAGGACGTCATCCTGCGTCACTCCTCCACCGTCAACACCGCGCTCGACGACATGATCACCACGGACACCGCCGCGGGCCATTCGTTCGGGATGGGCTAGGCCGACACTTTCGTAGGCAGGGGAGGCCGACCGCCGTGTCGGCCTCCCCTGAATACGTCTGGCGGCGAAAGAAGGTATCGAAGCAATGGCGGACCTGACGACGACACCGTCCGGAATCTGGGTGCTCCAGGCGCTCCTCGGCGTCGAAACCATGCCGACCTCGCTGCGTCTGCGTCCTTTCGTGCCGTCGGTGGACGGCGACGGGACCGTGGCGACCACGCACGGCGACGTACCGCTGCGCCAGACCGCCGAATACGCGTCGCTTGTGGCGGCGGGGGTCATCGACGAGGCAGGACGTGTCGATGACGCGGTGCGGGACTGGATGGCGGTGATCGGCCGGCCGCAACGCGAAGTCATGGTCGTCATCCGGCGCCCCGGCGCATCGAACGGCCGTGCACCGGACGGCGACGACGCCTCGGCGCTCGTGCAGGAACGCACGTTGTCGATCTGCCAACGCGAGCGCTGGCTGGCCATGATCGCCCGCAGCGGCGACGAAGTCGTGATCGCACCGCTCGGTGAGGCAGCGCTGGCCGACGCCCAGGTCGAGTTGATCTGCGACGCGGTTCTGCATGCGTTCTCCGACGGTCCGCCCGCGCCGATCGCCGGGGTCAATCTGCCAAGTGCCGCACTGGAACTGGCACTCACCGAGAACATCGGGAAGGACCAGCACGTCGTCGCCTCGGCGCTGGCACGGCTTGGCCTGTCACCGGATCAGGTGGCAGTCCTGTCGGCGGCCACCCGGATGGACGAATCGGCGATGGCCGTGGTCGCTGTGATCGAGCACGGCATCAAGAAGAAGGTGCATTCCGACGTACTGACCGTCGCCGACACCGAACTCGGCCGCATCACGATCAGCTACACGGCAGGCCCGGACGGCAGCCGGTGGACCAGCATCTGGCCCACCTCCCCCGGCGCGCTGCGGCAGGACCTGGCCAACCTGCTCAACGCGGCGAAGGTGGCCGCTGCGCCAATGGCGTGACTCGAGTTCAGCAAATGCGAACAAATGCGCCGATGAACGACATCTTCGCTCACCGAATCTGTATCTCGACGGCACCGACCCCGCAAGTAAGGTATTGAGTCATGGCTTTGAATTTGGCCAGCGGACTTCAAGTGTCGGCGCACTTTTTCTGGAACCGGCGAAATGCCGCTGCGCTGTCGCATCACGGTGTGCGGATGGAGTTCGACCCGGTGCAGCGCCAGCGCGCGTCGCTGATTCTCGGCTTCATCTTCGCGCTTCTCGCCGTCGCATTGATGTTCGTGTTGTCCTGGTTCAAGCCCGCAGGGCAGGTCGGCCAGTCGACGATCCTGGCCGACCGGGATACCGGCGCGACCTATGTCCTCGTCGACGGCAGGCTGCATCCTGCGGTGAATCTCATCAGCGCGCGGTTGATCGCCGGGCAGGCGAACAACCCGACCTTCGTCAAAGCCAACGAGATCGCCAAATATCCGCAAGGCCCGTCGGTCGGCATAGCCGGCGCACCCGCGAGCATGCCGTTGCGCACCGCGGACAACTCGGAGTGGACGGTGTGCGACACCGCGCCGGACAACCCCAACGCCGCGCCCGTCGTCACCGCGATCGGCGGACCGCTGGCGGTCGGGTCAAGAGCCCTGCCGCTGGAACCGCCGAAAGCGGTGCTCGCCGAGCATGACGACAACACCTACGTCATCTGGAATGGGCAACGGTCGATGATCGACCTGTCCAACAAGGCGGTGACACTGGCGCTCGGAGTGGATACCGATGCTCCGCAGCCCGTGAAGATCTCGACGCCGCTGTTCGATGCGCTACCCGCGACCGAACCGTTGAACAGCCCGGTCATCCCCGGAGCGGGTGCGCCATCGCAGTTCAACGTGGCGCCCGACGCGGTCGTCGGCTCGGTGCTTTCGGTGCGGGATCTGCAGACCGATGCCGACAACTTCTACGTCCTGCTGCGCAACGGCGTGCAGCCCATCTCACCGTTCGTGGCATCGCTGTTGCGGTCCGCCAACTCGTTCGGTGACGAGCTGCCGGTGGTGGTCGCGCCGGACCGGCTCGCCAGGGTGCCGGTCGTGGAGAGCCTTCCGGTTGACTTCTATCCGACCACGCGGCTCGAGCTCGTCGACACCAAGTCCAACCCGGTGACCTGCCTGAGCTGGTCCAAAGGGTCGACCGACCGGTCCGCGAGCACCGTCGTGATGTCCGGTAAAGGGCTGCCCATTCCGATCGGGTCGGACAACCGGCTGTTGCGTTTGGTGAAGAATGACCGGTCACCCGCCAGCGTCGAGGCCGACCAGGTATATATGTCCCCTGGGGCAACCAACCTGGTGATGACCACCGGCGCGGCGCCCGACGCCACCAGCCGCGAGTCCATGTGGTGGATCAGCGACCAAGGCGTTCGGTACGGCATCTCACTTGACGACGAAACGCTGCGGGCGCTTGGCATTTCACCGCCCATGGCGCGCCAGGCACCGTGGCCGCTGATCCGGGTGTTCGCGCCAGGACCCGCACTCAGTCGCACCGACGCGATGACCCAGCACGACACCCTGGCTGGCCCCACGGAAGCGGCCCCGCTCGGCCAACCGCAGTAGGACGACTCGATCCATGAACACCCGCAGACAACGACAGTTACCGGAGGAGACCATGAAGACCCAGTCAGGTCGGTCACGGACAGGATTGGCGCCGTGACCGAACGCGACGACTTTCTGCGGGAACACCTTTCACCACCCGCCGATTCCAACAACGAGTCCACAGGCCGCCCGCCCGAGGCGTCGCCGCCCCCCGCGCCACCCGCAGGACAGGACGACAGTTCTGACCCGCAACGCGGCCGACGACGGACCCCGACCGACCGGTCCCGACAACGATGGCCGTCGCGGCCCAGACGATGCCGGACGCCCGCCAGGTCCTGACGATCGCCGCCGCGAGAACTGGCATACCGGACCGCAGCGCATACCGACCGGCGGGTTCCGGCAGGGACCCCCGCCGCGGCCGCCCAACCGAGCTTGGGGCCCCACCCTCCCAAGCCGGAGGTCCGGGTCGTCCCGAGGGCAGGCCCCGTGAATCAACGGCCGCCGAGTCCACCCGGGTGATGCCGCCGACAGGCGCGCGCTCGGCCCCGCCGGGATGGCAGCAGGACGCGCCGCGCGAGCGGACGCCGCGTCCCGCAGGCCAGGACTGGTCGTCGCAACCGTCGTCGGCGCCCAACTGGGCGGTGGCGCCGGCCGCCGCACCGCCGGCCACCGGCTATTCCTACGTCGACAGCATCCGCACCAGTGAGCTGGTGCCGTCGAAGAAGATGCCGCCCCGCAAAGGCTGGCGCCGCTTCTTCTACCGGGGCACGTTCGGGCTGCTCAATCTCGGGCCTTCTCCCGACGAGCAGCGGCTGGCAGACCTGGAGAACAAGATCCGCTCGCTGCTGCGCGGCCACTACAAGATCGGAGTTTTCGGCAAGGGCGGTGTCGGCAAGACCACCGTCGCGGCCAGTGTCGGGTCGATCTTCGCCGAGCTGCGCCAGGACGACCGTGTCGTGGCGATCGACGCCGACACCGCGTTCGGCAAGCTCGGCAGCCGCATCGACCCCAACGCAGCGGGCTCGTACTGGGAGCTCGCCGCGGACGAACACCTCGACACCTTCGCCGATGTTCGCAGCCGGGTCGGCAACAACGCCGCAGGCCTGTTCGTGCTCGCGGGCGAGTCCAGCACTGCGCGGCGGCGGGTGCTCGATCCCGCGATCTACCGTGAGGCCACGGCGCGGCTGGACCGCCATTTCACGATCTCGATCGTGGACTGTGGCTCGACGATGGATTCCGCTATCGCGCAGGAGGTGCTGCGTGATCTCGACGCCCTGATCGTGGTGTCTTCGCCGTGGGTGGACGGCGCATCCGCGGCGGGCCAGACAATGGAGTGGCTGGCCAACCGCGGATACACAGGTCTGCTCCATCGCACCGTGGTGGTGCTGAACGACTCCGACGGTCACGCCGACAAGCGCACCCGTTCGATCCTGGTGCAGCAGTTCGCCAGCCGCGGCCAGGTCGTGGTCGAGGTTCCGTTCGACTCGCACCTTCGTCCCGGCGGAGTGATCGACGTGGGCGCCGAGATGTCGCCGCTGACCCGTCGGCGCTTCATCGAGATCACTGCGGCGATCGCCGAGCACTTCGCGTCCACCACCGACGGACCGCGGGACCGCCGGTGACGACCCTCCGCGAACCCGCCCCCAGCCCGGCACGCCGCACCGAGACCGCGGTGGAGGTACCGCCGTCGTGCCGGGTGTCCGTCCTTGCAGGCGAGTCCCATCAGATCGACCTCGTGTTGCCGTCGGCCGCGCCGCTCAACACCCTGGTCGACCCGACGGTCATCGCGATCAACAAGGTGCTGCGGGGTCGTGGCGCCCCCGAATTGCCGCCCGCACCATATGAATTCGCGCGTGCGGCGGGCATGTCGGCGTTGGCCTCGCGACGTTTCGCTTGCCGGTCACAACATCGTCGACGGCGACGTCCTTGCCCTGGTTCCCGCGGGCAGGGCCGAACGCTACGGACCCGTGGTCGAGAACGTCTCGACGGCGCTGGCGCAGTACGCATCCGAGCATTTCGTGCGGGTCTCGGCGAGAGCCGCGCTCGCGGTGGCGGCGGTGATCATCGCCGGTGCGCTCGGCGTGCGCCGGCATGCTGCTGTGGCGGCTGCGCTGGGCGCACGAAAGCGCGTTGCTGGTGCCGATTCTGTTCGCCGCCGTTGCGATCGTCCTGATCGGTACGGTCGCGGTCGGCGCACGGCTCGGCGCTGGACGCGTTGTCACCGACGGGGCAGGGTGGGCGGCACTCGTCACCGCGGCGTTGGCCGCAGCGACGATTCCGCCCGGCGGCTCCCCCGGCGCCCCGCACGCCTTCCTCGCCGCGATCACCGCACTGGCCGGAGTGTGGCTGATGGTGCGGTTCACCGGCCGCTACTGGGCGGTCGCCGCGGCGATCGTCACCGCCGGCTTTGGTGCGGCCGCGGTCGCGCTGGTGCGGATGTACTGGGACGTTCCGGGATCGCGGATCGCCGTCGCCGCGTTGATCGTCGTCCTTGTGGCGGTCTCCGCCGCACCTACGGTGGCGCTGCGGATGGCGAACGTCCCACGGCAGGCGTTCGGCTCCATCACCGGTCGCGACATCTTCGCCCGCGCCCCCGGCCAGCCCGAAGACACGGTCTCACCGGTGGAGGACGGGCCGCCCTCCGACATCACCCTGACCGGCGAACAGGTGGCCGCCGCGGCGCGCAAATCCAACACCGTGCTGACCGGCGTCCTGCTGGGCGTGGCCGCGATCGCCATCCCAGCGGCATGGGTCGCGGTGACCCCGGACGGCGAGCGGGAGTGGGGGCAGCTGGTGGTGCTCGGCGCGGTTGCCGCGATTCTCATCCTGCGCGCCAGGGCATTTCGCGATCGCAGGCACGCGATCATCTTGGTCATCACCGCGGTGACCGCGCTGATCGGCGCCGCCGCGAAATACGGCTTGCATGCGCCGCCGACCGACACCTCCGCCACGCTGCTGGCCGCCGGTGTCGCCCTCGGCATCGCCGCGTTGGGATTGGTGGCCGCGACCGTGGTGCCACCACGGGTGTTCTCGCCGCCGGTGCGCAAGGTCGTCGAATACACCGAGTACATCTTGCTGGCCTTGGTAATCCCGTTCGCCGCCTGGGCGCTCGGCCTACTGCAATACATCCGCTATCACTGATGGATCAGCTGACCCGCGGGGTGCGGACCTCCTCTGCGGCGGCGGTGGCCGCCCTGCTGCTCGGCGCCAACGTGATGATGCCAGCCGCAGCGGTGGCCATCGAGCCGCCGGGCGTCGACCCGGCCGCGCTGCCGCCGGATGACACGCCCGGTCCCGACCAGGAGATGAAGCAGGAGAACACCTGCGCCGACCCGCTGACCGTGGCCACGCCCGACGTGACCCAGCCCGCGCCGGGCAACGTCATGCTGGACATCACCAGGGCGTGGAAGTACTCCACCGGCGCGGGGGTGACCGTCGGGATGATCGACACCGGCGTCACCCCGAACCCGAGACTGCCCGAGTTGTTCGCGGGCGGCGACTACGTGATGGGCGATGAGAACGGCGGGCTGTTCGACTGCGATTCGCACGGCACCGTCGTCGCCTCGATCATCGCCGCGCAGCCGTCGGAGCCCGGCGCCAAGCCACCGCCGATGCCGCCTGGCGCCGGTGCGGCGCCGCCGCCTCCAGGGGTTCCCGCTTCGCCGTTCCCGACGACCCCGCCACCGGCGCCACCGAAGCCAAGCACGGTCACGGTCACCGCGCCCCCGCCACCCCCGCCCGAACCGCCTCCCGAACCGCCCCCGGAGGAGCCCGTGGCGCCCGCCGCAGGACCCGGCGACGCGGAGTACCCGCCGGTGCCAGGGCCCCCACCTGGCGCACCCGACGGTGTGGTCGGTGTCGCCCCTGACGCCGCGCTGATCTCGGTGCGCCAGTCGTCGTCGGCGTTCGGCCCGTTGAAGCCGCAGCCCGGCGACAACGACGAAATGCGCCGCAAGGCAGGCGATATCGCGACGCTGGCCCGCGCCGTTGTGCATCTGGCGAACCTCGGCGTCAAGGTCATGAACATCTCCGTGACCGCCTGCGTCAACGCCGCGCAGCCCATCGATCAGGCGGCGCTCGGCGCCGCCGTCCGCTACGCGGCGGTCGACAAGGACATCGTCATCGTCGCGGCGGCGGGAAACCAGGGCGAAGAAAGCTCGTGTGGACAGAACCCGGTGTTCAACCCGCTGCGCCCCGACGACCCCCGCGACTGGCATGACGTCGCCACCATCGTCACACCTGCCTGGTTCTCCGACTATGTGCTCACGGTCGGCGCGGTCGCACCCGACGGTCAACCTCTGCCGCAGAGCATCGCGGGCCCGTGGGTCAGCGTCGCAGCTCCCGGCCTGGAGATCATGGGCCTGTCGAGCGTGAACGGCGCTCCCATCAACGCGCTGCCCGGTCGAGAACCAGGCAAGGCAAACCCGTTGTCCGGCACCAGCTTCGCCACCGCCTACACGTCGGGAGTGGCCGCGCTGGTGCGCGCGAAGTACCCCGATCTTTCGGCGCACCAGATCATTCGGCGGATCACCGAAACCGCACACAATCCACCGCGCGGTGTCGACAACAAGGTGGGCTACGGCGTCGTCGACCCGGTCGCGGCGCTGACCTTCGATGTGGCACCGGGTAATCGGTTACCGCCCGAGAATCTGACCTCCTTGCTGAATGTGCCGGCGCCGCCTCTGCCGCCGGATCTGCGGCCGCGGCATACCGCGCTGATCGGTGCCGCGGTGGTAGGTGCGCTGGCCGTGGCGGTCGCCGCCGGGGCGGCGGTGCGTAGGAGGCGGTCATGAAGGCGCGGACCATTGGCATCAACGCGACGATCCCTGCGGTGATCGGGGTCGAGGTTGCCGTGATCGCCGCCATCGTGGCTTTCCCGCCGGGGCGGATGTCGTGGTGGCCGACAGTCGCAGTCGGGGTTGTCGCCGCGGCGCTGCTGCTTGTGACGGTTTATCGGCGCAACACCGTCCGATGGCTCGTCGACCGCGTCCGCTGGCGGCGGCGTCGGCGACGCAACGACCCGCCCGCCGCGGCGATCGACATTCCGCACGGCGCGTCGCTGTACGGCGTGCGGGTGGCGGACCGATTCGACGGCGAAGCGATCACGATGATCGAGGTCACCGGCCAGGCTTACTCACCGACCCTGCTGACCGGATCGGCCACCGCGCTGACCCCCAACCTCTTGCCGCTCGATGCGTTGATCGGACTGCTCGACCAGCCTGGCGGTATCCGGCTGGCCGGCATCGACGTCGTGTCGAGCGGGCTGCGCGTGCGACGCGGCACCGGCTACCCGCCGCTGTATTCGACTCTGCTGGCCGACCGTCCGGCCGCGGGGCAACGCCGAACATTTCTGATCGTGCGTCTCGACATCGAGAAGTCGGTGTCCGGCCTCGCCTATCGAACAACGGTCGGCGCCACCGCCGCAGCGGCCACCGAGCGCATCGTGAACGCGCTGCTGCAACGCGGTGTGCGCGCTAACGCGTTGACCGCCAAGGATCTCGACGCCGCGCTGGTCGACCTTGGGCGCAGGCCTTGCCGTGGTGCCCGCCGAAGCGCCACAGGACGAGGCGCCCGTCGGCCCCCGCATGCCGACCCCCGTCGCCCCGACCGAAGCATGGAAGTCGGTCGAGGCCCACCCCGGCTTCCTTACGTCGTACTACTTCTCCCCGGAAGACATCACCACCAGCACGCTCAACCAGATGTGGGCGCTGCGTTCCGACGCTGTGGTGCAAACGATCTCGTTGACCAAGAAGCGTGGCGCAGGCGAGGGTGGCGTCTGGGTGTCGGCGCTGGTGCGGGTCAACGATCCGCAGGTGCCGACCCGCCCGCCCACGCTGTACCTGAACCCCCTGCCTGGGTACCAGGGTCCCGCGGCGGCGCGCTCGGCCCCGCTGCCGCGCCAATTCGACGCGTTGCCCGCGCGGCCGCTCGACACCACACAGCTGGATCTGCCCGTCGGTTCGTCGGGTGTCCTCGTCGGCACCACCCAGCGCGGCGATCTGCTGCTGATGTCGTTGACCGATCCGGATCAGGCCACCCGGATCGCCCTGCACACCGGCATGCCGTACGCGTGCCAACTGCTGGTACGCGCTGCGGCGGTCGGCGAACGCATCGCGATCTACACCGATCAGCCCAATCGGTGGCGGCAACTGGAGCAGCCGCTGATCGCGGTGGTCGACCGCAGGCACCCACCGGAGTTCGTGCCGTCGATCATCGTCAGCGACCGGGCCGCCGGACCGCCGCCCGCGGGCTTGGCGTCGACGGTGATCACGATCGGTGACGCCGAGCGCAACGCGCCGACGCCGGACTTGTCGTTCACCCAGATGTCGGCGTCGACGGTCCGCATCACCACCGGGGCCTTCACCACCGATGTGCAGATCGCTACGTTCAAAGCCGAACAGCCTTTCCTTGGCGCGGCAGGCCAGACCGCATAGGAGACCGCTCATTTCGATGACTGCCCCGACCGATCAGCGCCGCGCGTTCGACGCTGCGATCGAGAGCTACAAGGCCGGTGACACCCGCGCGGCACTGGCCGGCTTCGTCGCGATCACCGCCGCCCAGCCGACGATGTCGGATGCCTGGCTCGGCAGGGTCGCTTGCGGGGACCAGGTCATCGACGTCCTCGAGGCGGCGCACCGCAATTCGCGGTCGCTGTATCGCGAGACCCGCCGGATCGGGCTGGTCGACGGCGATCTGCACGCCCGCCTTGACGCGCCGTTGTACGTGACGATGCCGGTGTGGTCGCGGTCGACGATCGCGCTGGCCTATGCCACCGCGCTGATCGGCGACGGCCGGTTCGCCGAAGCGGTCGACGTGCTCGAAGATCCCGTCGTGTCCGGGGATGCGATGGCCGCGCAGTGGGCGCAATTCGTCGGGGCGGCGGCGTACCACTTGGCGCAGCGCTGGCCGGAAGTCCTTAAGGCCACGGCCAAGTCGCCGCCCGCGCACGCCACCCACGTCGTCGACGACCTGACCGCCGCCGTCGACACGCTGGCCGCCGCGGCGGCGGCAAGCATCGGGCAGTTCCAGACCGCGCTGGATCGCGCCGCCACCGTGAAGACCAAGAACCAGTACATCGGGGCCGACGCCGCGCTGACCAAGGGATGGTGCCTGCGCGAACTCGGGCAGGAGGACGCCGCACGGGCATCGTTCGAGCAGGCGACCAACAACGGCGTCCTGCTCGACGCCGCCTCGCAGGCCCTGGCCAACCCTGGCTACCGGCTGATCGTCACCGACGCCGAGACGATCGGCACCCGGACCGACCCGTGGGATCCGCGCACCGAGACGTCGAAGGCGCAACGGGTGGCCGAAGCGCTGGAGGAGCAGAAGGACACCGTCCTCGCCGAGGCGCAGCGCAAGCTCGACGAACTGATCGGCCTCAACGGTCCGAAGGAACAGATCACGGTGTGGCGCACCGAGATTCAAATCGACCAGATCCTCGCCGCCAGAGGCGAGGAGACGTCGATGACGAACGAGACCCACATGGTGCTGGAGGGCCCGCCGGGCACTGCGAAGACATCGTTCGCCCGCATTGCGGCAGAGTTCTTGTTCGGGCTGGGCAAGATCGAGCACCCGACCGTCGTCGAGGTCACCGAGGAGGACCTCGTTGTCGGTTACATCTCGCAGACCGCGGCCCGGATGAAGGAGGTCTGCGAATCCGCCTTGGGCGGCGTGCTTTTCATCGATGAGGCGTACCGGCTGGCGCCCGAGCACGAGGGTCACTCATTCGGCAAGGACGCGATCAACACCCTGCTGAAGTACATGGAGGATTATCGCGACCGGCTGGTGGTGATCGTCGCAGGCTATCCGAAGGAGATGCGGCGCTTCATGCAGGCCAATCCCGGTCTGGCGTCCCGCTTTCACCTGACACTGTCGTTCACCAGCTACTCGCCGGAGGAGATCGTCCAGATCGGCCAGCTGATCGCGGGCAAGGAGAAGATCGCGATCGCCGATTCCGCCTGGCCGCTGTTGCGCGACGAGGCGGCCCGGTTGCGGGACACGCCCATCGAGCAGGGCACCGCTTTGGACACCGCGGGCAACGGCAGGTTCGCACGCAAGGTGATCGTGCACTGCAAGCACGAGCGCGCCCGCCGGCTCAGCAGCACGCCGCCGCAGCTGCTGGCGCAGGCCGCCGACGACGACCTGATCGTGAACGACGACGATATGCGCCGCGCGATCGCCGCCGCACTGGCGATCAACTGACTTCCTGCCGAGCAGGCCTACCAGGTATCGACGAAGCGTCTTGGCGGACGAACGTCGGCGTGCGCGGTTGCGGCGGTCAGCGTGTCGGCGATGATGCGCCTGGTATCGGCAGGATCGATGACGTCGTCGATCTCGAACAGCTGAGCGGCGTTGAGCGCCTTGGCATTCTGCTGCGCCGCTTCGGTCGCCTGCCGCACGCGTTCCTCGCGCTCGCCGTCGTCGGCGATAGCCTCCAGCTCCTTGCGGAGCCCCAGCCGGACTGCGCCCTCCAGCCCCATCGGGCCGAGGTGGGCGCCCGGCCACGCCACGGTGAGCAACGGCTCATGCAGGCTGCCGCCCGTCATCGCCTGTGCGCCAAGGCCGTATCCGCGGCGCAGGACGACCGCGACCAGTGGCACGCGCATGGCTGCACCCGCGACCAGCATCCGGGATGCGCGCCGAACCAGCGCTTCGGCCTCTGCGGCGGGGCCGACCATGTAGCCGGGGCAGTCGATGAGCGACACGACGGGTAGCCCGAAGCTGTCACACAGCTGCAGGAAGCGGGCCGCCTTGTCCGCCGCGGCGGCGGTGATGGCCCCCGCCACGTACCGCGTGTCGTTGGCGATGACTCCGACCGCCCGGCCCTCGATGCGGGCGAGGGCGGTCACCATCTCGCGGGCGAACCGAGGACGCAGGAATGTCACCGACCCCTCGTCGGCGAGGGTCTCGATGACCGGGCCGACGTCGTACGCGCGCCTGTTGCGCTCGGGAATGATTGCGCGCAGGGCGGTTTGGTCGGCCGCGGCACCCGGCGCGGTCGATCCTTGGAAATAGCCGATCAGCCGCTTGGTCACGGCGACCGCCTCCGCCTCGTCCGCGACGACGACGTCGACGACACCGTTGGGCTCCTGCATCGACATGGGCCCGACCTCGTCGGGGTGGACGTCGCCGAGCCCGCCGCCTGCGATCATCGCCGGGCCACCCATGCCGATCGAGGCGTCATCGGTTGCGACGATGAGGTCCGAGCAGCCTGCGATGACGGCGTTGCCTGCGAAGCAGCGGCCCTTGACGATGGCGATGCGCGGCACCAGACCCGACAGTTGTGCCCACAGCTTGAAGGCGCGGGTGTCGAGCGCCGAAACGGTGGGGTAGTCGGTGTCACCGGGCCTGCCTCCCCCGCCTTCGGCGAAAAAGACGGTGGGCAATCGCATCCGCTCTATCAGCTCGAACAAGCGGTCCTTCTTGCGGTGCCCGAAGTACCCCTGGGTCCCGGCGAGGACGGTGTAGTCGTAGGACAACACGGCGCAGGCGCTATGGTCGTCGCCGAACAGGTCGCCGTTGATACGTGCGGTGCCTGCCACCAACCCGTCGGCGGGGGTCCGCGCGATCAGGTCATCGAGTTCGCGCCGGAAGCGCTGGGCGGCGATGGCGAACCGGCCGTACTCGATGAAGGTGCCAGGATCGACGAGATCGTCGACGTTCTCGCGCGCGGTTCGGCCGTTCGACGCGTGCCTGCGCTCCACGGCATCGGGCCTTGCCGCGTCCTCGGTCAGCCCACGCCGGCGCAACAATTCGGCGTGGTTGTCGCGGATGGGCTCGTCATGCGGGCCGTCGCTCATGAGCTCCGATGCTAACCATCGGGCGCTTCGGCGGGTTTGGCCCAGAGCCGACTGTGCGCTCAGGCAGATGGGGGCATCCGCCTGAGCGCACCGAGGGCTTAGCCGTTAGCGGTGGCCGCCGTGGTTGCCACCGTGGTGGAACAGTAACCCGCCGCCGTATCCGAAGAACGGGTATTGCTGCTGGCCGGCCTGCAACGCCGCATCCCCAGGCTGAGTGGTGACCTGCGCGTTGCCCGGCGATTGGACCAGTGTCGCGCCGCCGGTGTCTGTGACAGTGGCCGCGGCTTCGGCTAGCGGTGCTAGGCCGATCGCTGCCGCCGTGGCGACCATGGCAAGCGGGGCGATATAGCGAATCTTCATTTGTGTCCTCCTTGGACGCGGCGCCCAACCGTCTTGGATTGCCGCGATAGTGAAACTGAACGTTCAGTTTCCCTATTGGGGTCAACGCGGAACTGGGCGCATTCAGATTCAAAATGTCGAGTGACGTCTGGCACTCCGTGCGAGGCGACGCATCGCCGCGTCGGGGACCGGCGCAGTCGTCAGTTGCCTAACGCAGGCGTGAGCTCCATCACCAGTTTAGTTAGGGCCCTAATTAGTAGGGTACGATATTGTCATTCGTGGTAGCCGAAGAGGCGGCACGCGCACTTGAAGGAGAACGCGCATGAAGCATCCCAAGCCGATCCAGTACATCGGCTATGTCTACGGCCGCAGGCTTCCCGACGAGTTTCGCGACTGGGTGCGCAACGACCTCGCAGGCCCTGGTGCTGTCCGAAGGCACATGGTCCGCTTCGCGATACCGCCGCTGCTGGTGCTCGCACCGTTCTGGCTGCTCCCGGCAAGCCTGTACGTGCATCTGGAAATGACCGCACCGATATACATCTGGGCCCTGTTGATCTCGTTGGCGCTCAACAAGGTGTGGCGCCGCCACCGACTCGCACAGCACAACCTGGACCCGAATCTGGTTGATGAGATCAATCGCAAGAAGAACGCCCGTATGCACGAGGACTACATCCGCCGATACGGGCCGCGCCCGGAAGAAGCTCGCTGGCAGTCCAACAGCAGCCCGTTCTAGTTATCCACAGGCTGCTCGTCGCGCATCCGAACGGTGTCGGCCGCCGGGTTTAGCGTGCGGTCATGACGAACTGGATCAACACCGTCAGCCGCGACCACGTCCAACGTGGCGTCCGCGGCCGATTCACACAGGCGAACCACGGCAAGCCGACCATGTTGCGCAAGATGGCTCGGGGCGACTGGGTCGTCTTCTACTCACCGAAGACCGACTATCCCGAAGGCGAGCCGCTGCAGGCGTTCACCGCCATCGGCCAGGTCGCCGACGACGAGCCCTACCAGGTGGAGATGTCAGAGGACTTCCACCCCTGGCGGCGAAACGTCGACTTCCTGGAGTGCACCGAGACGCCGATCAAACCCCTGATCGACCAGCTCGATTTCATCGAGGACAAGACGCGCTGGGGGTACAAGTTCCGATTCGGCGTCTTTCGGGTCGACGACCATGACCTGAAGGTGATCCGCTCGGCGATGACGCGGTAGCGCTACTGTCGATACGGTGAGCAATACCGATACCGCACCTGCCGAAGTGGCCTGCGCGGCATCGACATTCACCGGTGTGCTGCATCCGCGAGAAGTGCCGCTGGGTGGTCCGCGCGCCATTCGCGTGCGGCGCACGCTGCCGCAGCGGGAGCGGTCGCTGATCGGGGCGTGGTGTTTCGCCGATCACTACGGGCCACACGATGTGCGAGGCGACGTCGGGATGGACGTGCCACCGCATCCGCACACCGGGCTGCAGACGGTCAGTTGGCTGTTCAGTGGCGAGGTGGAGCACCGCGACAGCGCCGGGGTGCATGCCCTTGTCCGTCCGGGCGAACTCAACCTGATGACGGCCGGCGCGGGCATCTGCCACTCGGAGGTCTCCACTCCCGAGACGACGGTTCTGCACGGCGTTCAGCTGTGGGTTGCGTTGCCCGATTCCGATCGCGACACCGCCCGCGACTTCGCCCACTACGCGCCAGAGCCTGTCCCAGCGTGGCGGCGCCGTCCTCCGGGTGTTCCTGGGCGAGCTCGCAGGTAGCCGGTCACCGGTGCACACGTTCACGCCGCTGCTCGGCGCGCAGGTCGACCTCGACCCCGGCGCGCGACTCGACCTCGACGTCGACCCGGCCTTCGAGCACGGTGTGCTTCTCGACCAGGGCCGGATTCACGCCGCAGGCGCCGACCTTGCCGTGGCGGACCTGGCCTTTCAGAGAACAGGCTGCGACGTGCTGCCGCTGCATAACCTCGGCGACAGCCCCGCCCGCGCCATCCTGCTCGGCGGGCCGCCATTCGACGAGCAACTGGTGATGTGGTGGAACTTCGTCGGACGCAGCCACGACGACATCGCCGCCTACCGCCGGATGTGGGAGGACCACGACGCCCGCTTCGGCGCCGTCGAGGGCTACGGCGGGACCGTCACCCGGCTGCCCGCCCCTCCCCTCCCGAATGCCACGTTGCGCCCGCGGCCGAAGGCTCTCTAGGCCGCGGATTCGGCGAAGGTGAACGTGGTGCCCACCGCGTTGGGCACGAACGCGTCGGGAAGCGCGGCCGCCAATCGGTGCTGGGCTTTCCACCCGGTGCAGTGGGCGGGTACGAGTACGTCAGGCGACAACTCGCGGAATGCGCTCACCGTCGGTTCGATGACGGGCTCGAATGCCGGTCCGGTCAGGTGAAAACCGCCGAGCAATGCGTGTAGCCGGTTCACACCCGTGAGCCGCATCGCATGTCGCGCGATGTTCACCGCGCCGGCATGGCCGCACCCCGTGAGCACGACCAGTCCGTGGCCCCGGACATGGACGACCAGTGCCTGCTCGTCGATGATCAACGGGTCCGGCTCCCACCGGCCGCCGCGCCACGCTTCGTGGTTGGGCATCCCGCGCTCGAACTCCGTGGTGCGGTCGACTTCGCCCGTGATGAGCACCGAGCCGTCGAGCAGCAGCGACGGCTGGCGCCGCTCGATCACTTCGAAGCCCTCGGCCTCCAGCGCCGAGCGGCTGAGCGTCGGCAGCTCCATCGGCGCCGCGCCGAGCAGCGCGAACCGGCGCCGGCTGAAGACGAGGGGGTGCACGGTCAGCGGCAGCCCGGTGCGGCCACGCAACCGGATCAGGCCGGGAAACCCGCCGTCATGATCGGGATGGCCGTGGCTGAGCACGACGGCCTCGATCGCCGACGCATCCAGGCCGATGCGCTCGAAGTTGGTCGCCATCCCGTCCGGGGAGATACCGGTGTCGAACAGCAGCGTGTGGGTGCGGTCCCCGCGACGGGTGGTCACCAGCGCTGAGAAGCCGTGCTCGGCGATCAGGCCGGGCGAGTTGCGGCCGTCCTCGAACTGCGCAGCCGCGACGGCGGGCACCCGGCCCATTCCGATCCGCCGGGCCGGGCCGGTGTCGCCCATCAGCGCGTCGTAGCTGTTGTCCACCAGTGTCGTGATGGTGATCTCGTCGACAGGTGCAAGGGCAATGGGGTCCACAGCCGTACCGGCGGGCCTCACGCGGCGTGGTCGCGACCGCCTCGGCGCGCGTACCGGTGTCATCACACATGACCCCATCCTGCACCCCGGTAGCGTTTCGAGGCATGACCACCCGAAGACGAGCGCGAGTGAGGATCGCAGCGAGGGACGAGCGAGGACCGGAGCGAACGGGAGTCGAGGCATGACTGAGGACAAGACCGGCGCACCCACAACCGTCACCGCCGGAGTCGGACCGCTACACCATCGCGGTCGAGGGAAGCGACGTCGGGAAGGCGTTCTTCACCGATCGCGGCAATCAACGCGTCTTCACTCACACAGAGGTTGACAAGGACTACGAAGGACGCGGCCTGGCAACGATTCTCATCGCGCAGGCATTGCAGGAGACCCGCGACGCCGGGCTGCGGGTCGTCGCCAAGTGCCCGATGGTGTACGCCTACCTCCAGAAGCACGACGAGTACAGGGACATCGACGACAGTTAGGCCAGCTATCGTCACTGGCAATGACGAGTCAAGACCAGGCGTTCTTCACCGCCGACGGGGACGACCTGGTGCCGAGCCCGCTGGCGCGAGGGCCGTGGGGTTCGACGATCAGCGGCACCTACATCGGCGGGCTGTTGGGTCGGGCCATCGAACTCGACGCCGACGATCCGGAGCTGCAACCGGCGCGGCTGACCGTCGATCTGCTTCGCCCCGTCGCGCTGGCCGACCCGGTGCGCGTGGTCACCACCGTCGAACGTGAGGGCAGACGCATCCGGTTGGTGGACGCTGCCATGAGACAGAACGGCACCGTCGTCGCCCGCGCCAGCGCCCTGTTCCTGCGCCGCGGTGAGCAGCCCTCCGAACCCGCGTGGACGTTGCCGATCGAGATGCCGCCACCGCCCACCCAGTCTGCCGACGTGTCGGGTGACTTCACCATGGAACTCTGGGCCTACAGCTCGAATTCGGAGATGACCGCTCCCAGTATGGATTTGTCCGAGTGGCGGCACGGTGGGCAGAAGTACGCCTGGGTGCGCGACGTGAAGCCGCTCGTCACCGGCGAGGCCGTTTCGCCGTTCGTCCGGGCTGCGATGGCCGGCGACGTGACAAGTTCGCTAACCCATTCCAGCGCAAGCGGTTTGAACTACATCAATGCCGACTACACACTGACGCTGAGCCGGTTGCCCGACGGTGAGTACATCGGGCTTGCGGCCTTGACGCATTACAGTCACGCCGGTGTCGCCACCGGCTCCGCGGCGCTGTTCGATCGGCATTGGCCCAATCGGCACCGGCGTGGCGACCGGACTGGCGAACCCCGGCTTCCGTCCGCCCAGCCGCGGCTAGCGCGGCTGGAGGATGAACACCGGGATGTCCCGGTCGGTCCACGATTTGTACGCGTCGAAGTCGGCGTAGGCCTCGACCAATTTCGGCCACAGCCGCGCCTTTTCCTCCGGGTCGGCCACCTTGGCGCGCACGGGCCGCCGTTCACGACCCATCTCGATATGGACGTCGGGGTCGGCTATCAGGTTGTGGTACCACTGCGGGTTCTCGTCGCGACCGCCCATGGACGCGACGATGATCACGTTGTCGCCCTCGGTCATGTAGACCAGCGGCGAGGCGAACAGCTTGCCGGACTTTCGGCCCTTGTGTTCGAGGAGCAGCGTGGGCATCGGCTTCTTGAATCCGGCACCGACCCGCCAGGTGCCGCCGATCCTGCCGCCCGACCGCCGATACACCCACGCGACCGCCTTGCTCGAATACTTCATCCCCTTCTTGACGAGGGGGGAGTTCAGTTGCTTGGGCGGCTTCTTCGGATCCATGGCACTCAACCTATAAGTACTGCGCAGTGCTGCCACCGACAGGCATCGAACCCATCCCGAGCTTGCGGTGATCCCAGCTGCGCAAGCGGCTCGGCACCACCCGCACGCAGATTCGGTTGCGCATCATCTGATCGACGAACGGGCGCATGTCGTCGGTGTAAGGACCGGTGTAACGCTCCCACACGCTTTTCCCAACGCGCAGATTGGTTTCCGGGTCGTCGACGATCTCGGCGTGGCCGTCGATGGACACCCCGCGCAGGGTGTCGTAGCTCTGCCCGTCCTCGATCATCACCGTGATCGTCGGGTCGCGGCGCAGGTTCACCGCCTTCTGCGACTTGGCCTTGGTCTCGAACCAGATCTCGCCGTCGACGACGGCGTACCACATCGCGACCAGGTGCGGCCGTCCGTCGGGCAGCACGGTGGCCATCGTCGCCGTGCGGCTGCGTTCGATGAATTCGGCGATCTCCTCGTCGGACATGACGATCTTCGCCCGTTCGTTATTGCCCACGCAGTCGATACTTTCAGGTCCGCACCGCGGTGACAGTCACCGGGATCCCGTTCAGCGCCCCGTTGCCGGACGGCTCGTCGATAAACGTCGGCGGCGACAGCACATTGGTGTTGACGCCGGGTGATCCGTTCGCGATCGCCATCCGGGTGCCGTCCTTGCCGTGGCCCCAGCCGTGCGGCATCGACACCACTCCCGGCATGATCGCGTCGGTCACCTCGACGGGCACGTCGATGTGGCCGCCCGCGGACGTCACCGTGACGAGGTCGCCGGTCTTCACCTCCCGGCGCTTCGCGTCGTCGTCGTGCATCAGCAGGGTGCAGCGGTCCTTGCCCTTCATCAGCGGTCCCACGTTGTGCAGCCACGAGTTGTTGGACCGCAGATGGCGGCGACTGACCAATACGAGTTCGTCGCGTGCCCGGTCCAGCCGGGCGGCCAGCCGCGGCAGGTCGTCCAGCAGATACTGCGGCGCGAGCCGGATCTTGCCGTCCGACGTCCCCAACACCTCCGGCACCTGCGGAATCATCGGTCCGAAGTTGATGCCGTTGGGGTTGGCCTTCAGCTTCTCCAGCGTCACGCCTTCGGGGTCCTCGCCGTAGCGGTCACCGAACGGCCCGGTGCGCAGCGTGAAGTCCAGGATCCGCTCGGGCCCGCCACGGTCGTAGAGCTTGCGGATCTCGGCGCCGTCGAGGCCCTTCGTAAATGCCATGTAGTCGAAGAAGCCGTCATCGATCGCGGCGACGTCGACGTCCTCGGCGGGCATGCCGGTGCACAGGCCGGTCAGCCGGATCAGGATCTCCCACTCCTCGGGGGCGTCAGGGTCGGGTCGTGCGAACACCGGCGCCGAGTAGTTGGCGATGCTGTTGACCGCGAAGTTGAGGATCAGGTCGTCGTGGTGTGGCTGCTCCAGCGGCGACGAGCCGGGCAGGATCACGTCGGCGTGCCGGGTGGTCTCGTTGAGCCACAGGTCGACGGCGATCATCGCGTCCAGCGTCGGCAGCACCTCGTCGAGCTTGTGGCCGGCGGGGGTGGACAGCACCGGGTTGCCCGCGACCGTGATCAGCGCCTTGATCTGGCCCTCGCCCGGCGTGGCGATCTCCTCGGCAAGGCAGGACACCGGCACCTGACCCAGCACCTCCTTGGCGCCGCGGACGCGGGTGCGGAACCGGCCGAACTCCGGGGCGCCGTCCTCGAGACCCGGTATCGGCTGCACCGTGACCGACCATGCGGCGGCCCGCGGGAACATGCTGCCGCCCTCGACGTCGAAATGGCCGGACAGGATGTTGACGACGTCGACGAGCCAGCTGGCCAGGCTGCCGAATTCCTGGTTACACGTGCCGATCCGGCCGTACACGACCGCGCGCGGGGTGGCGGCCAGTTCACGCGCCAACTCGCGAATGCGCTCGGCATCGATGTTGGTGACGGCCGCGACCCGCTCCGGTGACCACTCCGCGGCCACCTCGCGCATCTGCTCCAGCCCGTCGATGTGGGGCGCAAGGTCGCCGAGCCTGACCAGGTTCTCGGCGAAGAGCGTGTGAGCGACGGCCAGCAGCAGCGCAGCATCGGTGCCCGGCGTGATGGGCAGCCACTCGTGGGCACGCGCGGCGGTCGCCGTGCGGACGGGGTCGATCACAATGACCTTGCCGCGCTTGCGGATTCCGTCGATGATGCCCATCACGTCGGGCGCGGCCATCAGCGATCCCTGCGAAGCGGCCGGGTTGGCACCCATCACCACAAGCAGGTCGGTGCGCTCGACGTCGGGCACCGGGAAGGTCCACCACCCGCCATACATCAGGTGTGACGACAGGTTCTTCGGCCACTGGTCGACCGTGCCCGGCGAATAGCTGAGCGGGATGCCCGACATGCCAAGCAGCACACCGGTGTAGCGGCCGAGCGAGAAGGAGTGTGCGAGCGGGTTACCGGTGTAGCAGGTGACCGCACCGATGCCGTGCTTCTCGATGACAGGTGCGAGCAGCTCGGTGCAGCGACGGAAGGCCGCCTCCCAGCTGACTTCCTGCCACTGGCCGTCGACCTTGATCATCGGGCGGCGGATCCGGTCGGGGTCCTCGTGCAGCGCGCCCAGCGTCGCCCCCTTGGGGCAGATGTGCCCGCGGCTCCATGTGTCGTCGCGATTGCCGCGGATGCCCGCGACCTTGCCGCCCTTGACCTCGATTTCCAGGCCGCACATGGCCTCACAGAGCGGACACGTATAGAGGTGTCTGCCGTCTTCGCCGATGCCCGCCAGCGGCTTGGTCATTTCGGCCTCCCTATCTCCCGCGAAATAGCATTCCGGGTCGTGATCTCGGCGAAAGCACAGCCAGGAATGCTATTTCGCGGTTGACGTGACAGACTGTATCGACAAATCGGCCTAGGGGGAACCACAATCGTGAATGCGGCCCGGCGCCGTCGACAGGGGTCGCGCCGCGATCCGGCCATCGACACTGCGGTACTGGCGGCGACGCGCAGGCTGCTGGTCGAGCACGGCTATTCGGCGACGACCATCGACCTGATCGCCGCCACCGCCGGGGTGAGCAGGCCTGCCGTCTACCGCCGGTGGAGTTCCAAGGCGCAGCTGGTGCACGAGGCGGTATTTCCCGACCTCGGCCCGGAGCCGCCCGAGGACGATTTCGTCGCCGAGATCACCCGGCTGTGCGCCGGAGCCGTCCGGATGTATGGGGATCCGGCTGTGCGCGAAGCGATTCCGGGTCTGATGGTCGACCTGCGCTCCGACCGGCGGCTCCGAAAGGTGCTCAGCGACCGGCTGGAGGCGGCGGCCCGCAGCCAGCTAGCCGCCAGGGTGGAGGACGCGGCCGCCGCCGGTGTGGCGCGGCAAGGCATCAGCTGCCGACACCCTGATGGACGTGATCGCCGGCGGCGCCTGGTACGCGGTATGCGTCCGCCACGTGACCAACACCGACCGCGCCGCCAAGGAGTTGACCGACCTAGTGCTGCACGGTGTGCTGAACGTCGCGACTGATCACGGCAGCCGGCAGCCGGTGTAGCCTGGCGACCACCAAGTTGCCCTGATAGCTGACCTTGATGAAGACACCCGTCGGGCCGGTGAACCAGACGTCGTGGTTGCCGGGCTGGTCATGTATCACCTGAACATCAGTGGCGCCGATCTTGGCCGCTGAATCCTTCGCGACCTTCAGGATGTCGGCCCAGTTCTGTTCGGAGACAGCGACTCTCGGTGCAATGCGGTTAGGCAGGAAATATCGCCTGCCTGATGTGCCGAAGGGGGGATCACACCAGTCTTCGCTCGCATTGTCATCCGTCTGCCATGCCGCGGTTGGGATGGCGGCGCTGGCCGCGCTGGTGATCTGGTCCATCGCGGCCTGCACCTGGGCCTTGGTGTCTGCCAACGACGGCAGTGCTCTGAGTTCGCCGAGCAGGTCGGCGGTCGTGCTGGTCGGGGTGGGCTGGTCCGGCTTTTCCATCTGACATCCTGTCGCTGCGAGAGCGGTGACCACGACGGCCGCACACAGCAGTCGTTTCCGGCGATCGCTGGGCTTGGCTTTCATTCGGTTCGTCTTCCTCAGTTCTGCGGGATCACGTTGGTCGGCAGTCCGGCCACCACGGCGGCGATGTTGTATCCGGTGGTACGCGGCAGATTGTTGCTGCCCCACCGCGGATAGTCGCTGTGTCCGTGTGCGGCTTCCAGGTTCATCGTGCCGCCGTGGCCGTCGGACACCGGGGCCGGGCCAGTGCCCATGTGGGTGAAGTTGGGGTTGGTGGCGGGGTTGGGGCCGAAATCTCCTGCGTCGCTGCCGATCAAGACACCGCCCAGGATCGGGCTCCCGGCCACCACGGCGGGCAGCCAGGCCTTGGCGTCGTAGACCCCCTGGATGGGATCGTCGGGGGTCTCCATGGTGTAGACGTGTCCCGGCTGAAGCTGGAGGTCGCCGGGGGTGGTCGCTTCGATGCCGGGTGAGCCGTAGAAGATCGCGTCGCTGACGCCGTGATTGCCCGGGTCCTGCAGGGCCAGCCCGGTGGTGAGGGACCCATAGGAATGCCCGATCGCCGTGAGATGGCTCGGCCCGCCTTCGTGGGCGGCCTGCAGGCCGTCGTAGAAGTTGGACAGGTTCGCCGCTCCCGTCTTGGCGAGGGCGTCGTGGGAGACGTCCCAGATCCCCTGGGCCGACACGGACGTGTCGTCCCATCCGGGAACCTGGGGCGCGTCGTATCCGATCCAGGCGATCGTGGCCACGGTGTCATTCTCGTGGCCTGGCGTGCTGCGGAGTTGGCGCAGTGCTTCTTGCCTGAGGTTGTTCGCCTCCGATGTCATGCTCACCATGCCGCCCGCCACCGTGGTGTTCAGGCCCGGTGTGGTGACCGAGACGTTGTCGGCGTCGTCGGGGTCGCCGATGGCGACGGCGGCGTGGACTTGGGCGGTCCGGGTATCGAGGAGCAGCAGCTTGCGGTTGGGGTCGAGCTGAACCGCCTGGTGCACCGCCAGCAGGTCGGCCTTGTGGGTCGGATCGTGAGCCAGGAGATCGGCGAGATGGCGCCGGTTGTAGTAGTCGCGGTCGTCGGACGGCATTCCGTCGGTGTTGCCGATGAAGGGATCGCGCGCAAACAGCCGATCCCTTTGTTGCCTGCTGAGCTGCTCCCACAGCTTGTTGAACTCCGTGGGATCCTTCGGGAGCTGCCCAGCGATGATGGCTTCGAGCTCGGCATCGGACTTGGGCGGCTCGGGTATCTGCTCGGCGCCGGTGGCCATCCTGATCGCCTCGGCCAGCTCGTCATCGACGGCCGCCGCGTGCGCCAAAATCGTGTCCAGCCGGTCCTGAAATTGCGCCATGTCCGCGAGGGCGACCATCATCAGCGGGTTCGCCTCGGCGAATCCCGGCCCTGGCACCACCCGGCTGGTCGCGCGGTCGATCAACATATGGGCTCTGCCGGCGTCGGATTCCAGGGCGGACAGATCGGCCTTCACGCGCTCCATGTCGTCTGCGGCGATATTGGCCGCCCTCGCGACCGCAAGCGCTTCGTTGCCACTGGCATCGAGATCCCTGCGCAGCTGTTCATTCGCCGCAGCGGCGGCCTGGGCGGCATCTCCACCCCATTCCCGAAACGCCGGCAGCGTCGCGATGGTCTGCGAGGTGTCGAAATCGGCGGCGGCTTGACCGTGGGCGGCGCGGAACACCTCTCGCACGTCTTCGGGACTCCACCGATCGACATCGGCAACCGACACCGTCACCGCAGCCCGCCGTTATCGCCGATTACGCCTGGCGGCCAAGGGAAACAACGCTCTCCGCGTTGCCTTGCTCGGTCTTGCTGTACGCGGCCGCGGACAGGCCGAGTCCCTTGCTGTGGTCGGACAACGCAGATGAAATGGCGCTCCGTGTCCACCTGCCATTTGGCTACCGCGGCGGAAAGCGCCGCCGCCGCGCCCGCGGGCACTCCGGCCTGGGCGGCCTCGATGCGGCCTGTGGCCGCGGTGCGCCGCAGCTGCAGTTCCTCGGCGTGCGCACCGACAGCGGTGGCCGAGACGTGCAGGTCTTCCGGCACGACACGAATTGGCTCCGCCATGGACCCTCCTCAGTTCTGGCAAACCACTTGAATTTCAGAATAAGGCGGGCGAGGGGGTGGTCCGGACACCGATTTCCTGCGGCGATGCGCTACGTGCCGGGCTTCGCGCCGGGCCGCGGACTGTTCTGCAGGAACCCGGGCAGACGCCCAGTTTCGTGAGCGTACTGCGGAGACTGGCGGCCGGAAGGCCGTTGATTGTGGGCGAAGGGGGACTTGAACCCCCACGTCCCGAAGGACACTGGCACCTGAAGCCAGCGCGTCTGCCATTCCGCCACTCGCCCCAACAACCGGGGGAGCCTATCAAACAAGCGATCCCCGATCCCCAACCGTACCGACCCGGCCCAGACGCCCGCCACCTGCGGCGAGACGATTCTCAGAGTTCTGGTAGTCCCGCATCCGTGTGCTGGCCCGATACCATGCAATGTGACAGGTGTGGTCACACGACACGCGGGTGACCAGGCATGTGATCAGGATTGACGAATACGGCGAGTGAGGCGGGCGATCGGATGGGTCTCGTTGACCGCATCGAGCGCAAGCTTGAGTCGACCGTGGGCGACGCCTTCGCGCGGGTGTTCGGCGGATCGATCGTGCCGCAAGAGGTCGAGGCCATGCTGCAGCGGGAATCCGGTGCTGGAGTGCGCGAATTGGCAGGCGGCCGGATTTTGGCCCCGAACGAGTACTTCATTACCCTCAGCGTGCCCGACTACCAGAAGGTGAGCGCCGACCCGGACCTAACTTCGGCCGCATTCGCCAGGCATCTTGGAGGGTTACATCCACGAGCAGGGGTGGCAAACGTATGGTGATGTGGTCGTTAGATTTGAGCAGTCAGCGAACTTGCATACCGGACAGTTTCGAACTCGTGGTGCGGTCAATCCTGACTCAACCACTGGCGAACCCGCCCCAGCACTACGAGACCGCGCGTACACCGCAGAACCAGGAGTACAACCGATGACCGACAATCCGAGTTACCGCGCAGGCCAAGGACAGGGGCGGCCCGACGAGAACTACGACGACCGTTACGGGCGGCCCGAGGACCGCGAAGGCGGCCAGGAGCCCCGCGGCCAAGATCAGGGCAGTACCCGCCCGATCAGCGCGGCTACCCGCCCCCGGGCGGCGGGGACCCCGGCTACGGCCAGCGTCCGGGCTACCCCGAGCAGGGCGGCCTACCCGGAGCAGGGTGGCGGTTACCCCGACCAGGGTGGCTACCCCGATCAAGGCGGCTATCGCCCGAGCAGGGCGGCTACCCGCCTCCGTCGCCTGACCAACAGCGCCCGCCCGCCGGTTACGGCCCCCCTCCGGGCGGCGGCTATCCAGACCAGGGGCTATCGCCAGGCGCCAGGGGGCTACCCGCCGCCCGGTGGCCAGCAGCCCGGTTATGGCGGCGATTACGGCGGCGGTGACTACGGTCGTCCGCCTGCCGCGCCGCGCCAGGAGGACTACGGCCGCCAGGAACCGCGGCCTGCCTATCCCGATCAAGGTGGCTATCCGCCCGAGCAGGGTGGTACCGCGGAGCAAGGCGGTTACCCCGATCAGGGCTAGCCGGCGGCCAGGCATATGGCCGACAGGAGTACGCCCAGCCCGACTACGGCCGCTACGGCGAGCCCCCGGCGGCAGCCGGCTACGCCGACCAGGGCTACGCGGAGCCTGCGGGCGGCGGCTACGACTACGGGCCTCCTCCGCGGTGCGCCAAGCTACGGCGGCGGCTACGGGCAGGGTGACTATCCGGCAGGCGGCGCGAACATCACGCTTCAGCTCGACGACGGCAGCGGCCGGACCTACCAATTGCGCGAAGGCGCCAACGTGATCGGCCGCGGCCAGGACGCCCAGTTCCGGCTGCCCGACACCGGCGTCTCCCGTCGGCATCTGGAGATCCGGTGGGACGGCCAAGTCGCGCTTCTGGCGGATCTCAACTCCACCAACGGCACCACGGTGAACAACGCGCCGGTGCAGGAGTGGCAGCTGGCCGACGGCGACGTGATCCGACTCGGCCACTCCGAAATCATCGTCCGCGTCCACTGAGGGACTCGGCCGGTCACAGCACGGCGACAAGCTGTCGGCTTCACCCTCAAGCCGCTAGCTGTCCAAGTATCGTGACGTTGCCGAAGTTCGCCGCGCACGCGAGGAGCGGAGCAGACACTGCACTGGCCGTGTTGTGGGCGCGACTGGAACCGGGGCGGGGACGGAGAGGACGTCAGATGCAGGGACTAGTGCTGCAGCTGACGCGCGTCGGATTCCTGCTGCTGCTATGGCTCTTCATCTGGTCGGTACTGCGAATCCTGCGCACAGATATTTACGCGCCTTCCGGAACGGTGATGGCTCGGCGCGGCCTGGCACTTCGCGGTTCCCTGTTGCCGTCGCGGCAACGCCGTCACATTGCCCGCACCCTGGTGGTCACCGACGGCGCGCTGGCCGGCACCCGCATCACGCTGGGCAGCCAGCCGATTCTGATCGGCCGGGCCGACGACTCCACGCTGGTGCTCACCGACGATTACGCCTCGACCCGGCACGCCCGGCTGTCGCAGCGGGGTTCGGAATGGTATGTGGAAGACCTAGGATCGACCAACGGCACATACCTTGACAGGGCGAAGGTGACTACGGCGGTAAAGGTTCCACTGGGCGCGCCGGTTCGAATCGGCAAGACGGTAATCGAGCTGCGCCCGTGACCCTGGTCCTTCGATACGCCGCGCGCAGCGACCGCGGCCTGGTCCGAGCCAACAACGAGGACTCGGTTTATGCCGGTGCGCGGCTGCTCGCGCTCGCCGACGGCATGGGCGGTCACGCGGCAGGCGAGGTGGCGTCCCAGTTGGTGATCGCCGCGTTGGCGCATCTGGACGACGACGAGCCCGGCGGCGACCTGTTGTCCAAACTCGACTCCGCTGTTCGAGAGGGCAATACGGCGATCGCCGCGCACGTCGAAGCCGACCCCGAACTCGAGGGCATGGGCACCACGCTGACCGCAATCCTGTTCGACGGCAACAGGCTTGGGCTCGTGCACATCGGCGACTCGCGTGGATACATGCTTCGCGACGGCGAGCTCGCGCAGATCACCAAGGACGACACCTTCGTCCAGACGCTGGTCGACGAGGGCCGCATCACCGCCGAGGAGGCGCACAGCCACCCGCAGCGCTCGCTGATCATGCGGGCGCTCACCGGCCATGAGGTCGAGCCCACACTGATCATGCGCGAGGCCCGCGCCGGAGACCGCTACCTGTTGTGCTCTGACGGGCTGTCCGACCCCGTCAGTCACGAAACGATTCTGGAAGCGCTGCACATCACCGATGTCGCCGAAAGTGCCGACCGCCTCATCGAACTGGCGCTGCGCGGCGGCGGGCCGGACAACGTCACGGTGGTGGTCGCCGACGTCATCGACTACGACTACGGGCAGACGGCGCCGATCATCGCAGGCGCGGTCTCCGGTGATGACGACCAGGTCGCCCCGCCCGATACCGCAGCAGGGCGCGCCTCGGCATTCAACCCGCGCCGCAATGAAGCCAAACGTGTTGTGGCACAGCCAGAAGAGCTCCCGCCGCCGCGACGGTCACGGCGCCGGATACTTATCGCGGCGGCGGTGCTGGTGCTTGTTGTGCTCGCCGGGCTCGCGGTCGGCCGCGAGATCGTCCGCAACAACTACTACGTCACGCAGCACGACGGCACCGTGTCGATCATGCGGGGTGTTCAGGGTTCCTTTCTCGGCTACCAACTTCAGGAGCCGTACCTTCTCGGATGCCTGAACGAACGAAATGACCTGTCGCTCATCAGCGCCGGGCAATCCCAGGACAACCTCGACTGCCGGATGCTCGGTGTCAACGACATGCGCCCGTCGGAACGTGCGCAAGTGATCGCCGGCTTGCCGTCGGGCAGCCTTGACAACGCCATCGGCCAGATCGAGGAGCTCGCCCGCAGCTCGGTGTTGCCGACGTGCCCGACCCGCACACCCACCCCGACGCCGCCCCCCACGGCTGCGCCTCCTCCACCGCCCGGCCCGCCGGACGTCACCCGCGCCGGAAACGCCTACCAATCCCGCTGACCCGACCGAAAGCCCCCCGCGGGGACCACTTCCCGGCCCCGCCCCTGAGACACCGTCCACGGTTACCGCTCCCCCGTCGCCGACCGCCACCGCACTGCCGCCACCGCCGTTGGAGCCTGGCAAGACCTGCCGGACCGCGTCATGACGACCCAACCACAGCCAGCCGTCACCGTATTGCCGCCGCTGCCCACCCGGCGCAATTCCGAACTGTTTCTGCTCGGGTTCGCGACGGTGATCACCACCGTGGCCCTCCTCATCGTCGAAGCCAACCAGGAGCAGGGGCTGCGCTGGGACCTGGCCTCCTACACAGTCGCCTACATGGCGCTGTTCGGCGGCGCGCACTTGACCATCCGACGCTTCGCGCCGTACGCCGACCCGCTGCTGCTGCCGGTGGTAGCGCTGCTGAACGGGTTGGGGCTGGTGATGATTCACCGCCTCGACCTCGCCGCGGGCGACGTCACCTCCGGTGGCATGCGGGGGCCGAGCGCCAACCAACAGATGCTCTGGACCCTGGTCGGAGTGATCGCGTTCGCGTTGGTGGTGATCTTTCTGCGCGACCATCGGGTCCTCGCGCGCTACGGCTACGTCTGCGGTGTGGCCGGCCTGGTATTGCTGGCGATTCCCGCCGTACTGCCGAGCTCGGTGTCGGAGCAGAACGGTGCGAAGATCTGGATTGAATTGCCCCACTTCTCAATTCAGCCTGCTGAGTTCTCGAAGATCCTGCTGCTGATCTTCTTCGCCGCGGTTCTGGTGTCCAAACGCAGCGTGTTCACCAGCGCAGGCAAACACGTCCTCGGCATGGACCTGCCTCGCCCCCGGGACCTCGCCCCACTGCTCGCGGCGCTGGATCATCTCGGTCGGCGTGATGATCTTCGAGAAGGACCTCGGCACCTCGCTGCTGCTGTACGCCTCGTTCCTTGTGCTGGTCTACATAGCCACCGAACGATTCAGCTGGGTCGTCATCGGGTTGGCGTTGTTCGCGGCGGGAAGCGTTGCGGCGTATTACGTTTTCGCTCACGTCCGGCTCCGGGTGCAGACGTGGATGGACCCCTTCGCCGACCCTGACGGCGCCGGCTACCAGATGGTGCAGTCCCTGTTCAGCTTTGCCACCGGTGGGATCTTCGGCACCGGCCTCGGCAACGGTCAGCCCGGCGTAGTGCCCGCCGCATCGACGGACTTCATCATCGCCGCCGTCGGTGAGGAACTCGGGCTGGTCGGCCTTGCGGGTGTGCTGATGCTGTACACGATCGTCATCATCCGCGGCCTGCGCACCGCGATCGCGGTCCGGGACAGCTTCGGCAAGCTGTTGGCTGCCGGATTGGCGTCCACGTTGGCCATCCAGTTGTTCATCGTGGTGGGCGGGGTGACAAAGCTGATCCCGCTGACCGGCCTGACCACACCGTGGATGTCCTACGGCGGGTCCTCGCTGCTGGCCAACTACGTGCTGCTGGCGATCCTGATCCGAATCTCTCACGCCGCGCGGCGTCCGATCGTGACCCGGCCGCCGAATTCGACGCCGATCGCGGCGGCCAGCACCGAGGTGATCGAGCGCGTATGAACACCTCGCTGCGCCGCATCTCGGTCATGATCATGGTGCTGATCGTGCTGCTGCTCGCCAACGCCACGCTGACGCAGGTCTTCACCGCCGACGGGCTTCGCGCGGATCCCCGCAATCAGCGCGTGCTGCTGGACGAGTACTCGCGCCAGCGCGGGCAGATATCGGCGGGCGGCCAGCTGCTTGCGTACTCGGTGTCGACCGACGGCCGCTTCCGGTTCCTGCGGGTCTACCCCAATCCGTTCACCTATGCGCCCGTCACCGGCTTCTACTCGCTGTCGTACTCGAGCACCGGCCTCGAACGCGCGGAGGACACCATCCTCAACGGCTCCGACGAGCGGCTGTTCGGCCGGCGGCTGGCCGACTTCTTCACAGGGCGCGACCCGCGCGGCGGCAACGTGGCGACCACGATCAAACCCCAAGTGCAGCAGGCGGCCTGGGACGCGATGCAGGAGGGCTGCAGCGGACCGTGCACCGGTGCCGTCGTCGCGCTGGAGCCGTCCACCGGAAAAATCCTGGCGATGGTTTCGGCACCCTCCTACGACCCGAACCTGCTGGCCAGCCACGATCTGAACGAACAGTCCGAGGCCTGGCAGAAGCTGCGGGACAACCCCGGCTCCCCGCTGCTGAACCGGGCGATCTCGGAGACCTACCCGCCCGGATCGACGTTCAAGGTGATCACCACCGCCGCTGCGCTGCAGAAGGGCGCGACGCCAGACATCCAACTGCCGGCGGCCGCGCGAATTCCGCTGCCGGACAGCACCGCAACGCTGGAGAACTTCGGCGGCACGCCGTGCGGAGGCGGTCCGACCGCCTCGCTGCATGATGCGTTCGCCAAGTCGTGCAACACCGCGTTCGTCCAACTCGGCATCGACACCGGCGCCGATGCACTCAAAGCCACCGCGCAGTCCTTCGGGCTGGATTCCAGCCCGCCGCCTATTCCGTTACAAGTCGTGGAGTCCACCGTCGGCCCGATCGCCGATGCCGCCGCCTTGGGCATGTCGAGCATCGGGCAGAAGGACGTCGCACTCACACCGCTGCAGAACGCGCTGGTGGCCGCCACCGTCGCGAACGAAGGGGTAACGATGCAGCCGTACCTGGTCGACAGCCTCAAGGGGCCCGACCTGTCCAATATCGCGACGACGATGCCGCACGAACAGCGGCGTGCAGTGTCCTCGCAGGTCGCCGATACACTTACTGACTTGATGGTCGATGCCGAGCAGACGACGCAGCAGAAGGGAGCCATCGCCGGCGTGCAGATCGCATCCAAGACCGGAACCGCCGAGCATGGCACCGACCCGCGCAACACCCCGCCGCACGCGTGGTACATCGCGTTCGCGCCTGCGCGCGCACCGAAGGTCGCGGTCGCGGTGCTGGTGGAGAACGGCGGCAACCGGTTGTCGGCCACCGGCGGTGCGGTCGCCGCTCCCATCGGCCGGGCCACGATCGCCGCGGCATTGCGGGAGGGCTCATGAGCCCCCGCGTTGGAGTGACGCTGTCCGGGCGCTACCGGCTTCAGCGGCTGATCGCCACGGGCGGCATGGGCCAGGTGTGGGAGGCCGTCGACTCGCGGCTGGGCCGCCGGGTGGCGGTAAAGGTGCTGAAGGCCGAGTTCTCCTCCGATCCCGAGTTCGTCGAGCGCTTCCGCGCAGAGGCGCGCACCGTCGCCATGCTGAACCATCCCGGTATCGCCAGCGTCTACGACTACGGCGAAACCGACATGGACGGCGAGGGCCGCACCGCCTACCTGGTGATGGAGCTGGTCAACGGCGAGCCGCTCAACTCGGTGCTCAAGCGCACCGGCAGGCTTTCGTTGCGGCACGCGCTGGACATGCTGGAGCAGACCGGCCGCGCGCTGCAGGTCGCCCACACCGCAGGCCTGGTTCACCGCGACGTCAAGCCGGGCAACATCCTGATCACCCCGACCGGTCAGGTGAAGCTCACCGACTTCGGCATCGCGAAGGCCGTCGACGCCGCACCGGTCACCCAGACCGGCATGGTGATGGGCACCGCCCAGTACATCGCGCCCGAACAGGCGCTTGGTCATGACGCAACCGCCGCCAGCGACGTCTACTCGCTGGGAGTCGTTGGCTACGAGGCGGTTTCGGGTAAGCGACCGTTCACCGGCGACGGTGCCCTTACGGTGGCGATGAAGCACATCAAGGAGACTCCCGCGCCGCTGCCTGCCGACCTGCCGCCCAACGTGCGCGAGCTGATCGAGATCACGCTGGTGAAGAACCCCGGCATGCGGTACCGATCCGGCGGCCCGTTCGCCGACGCGGTGGCCGCGGTTCGGGCCGGCCGCCGCCCGCCGCGCCCCAATGCGGCGCCGGCCATTGGGCGCGCCACACCCACCGCTGTCGGGTCCGCGCGCCGACAAGCACGGGATGCCGGCGCCGCGGTCCCCTGCCACCGCGGCCCGGCCCGTCCGGCCCGCCACCGGCGGCCATCGGCCTCCGCCGCCCCGCGGCGGACGTTCTCTTCCGGCCAGCGGGCGCTGTTGTGGGCGGCAGGCGTGCTCGGTGCGCTCGCGATCGCCATCGCGATCCTGATCGTGCTGAACGCCCAGGACAAGAAGGACCGCGAATCGCCGCCGCCGACGGTCACCGACACCGTCACCCAGACAACCCCGAACGGGGCTCCGCCGCTGGTCAGGGTCCCCGGCTGGACCGATGAGGGGTCCATCGGTCATGGTGGAGAACAAATCGGGGTACTCATCCCCGACACGATCGCGCCGTCCGCACCGTTGCGGGCGGCGCCCTCGGCTTACGAACAGACATTGGAATGACCACCCCGCAGCACCTGTCCGACCGCTACGAACTCGGCGAGATTCTCGGCTTCGGCGGCATGTCCGAGGTCCACCTCGCGCGCGATCTGCGCCTGCATCGCGACGTGGCGGTCAAAGTGCTGCGCGCCGACCTGGCCCGCGACCCGAGCTTCTACTTGCGGTTCCGCCGCGAGGCGCAGAACGCGGCCGCGCTGAACCACCCGGCGATCGTCGCGGTGTACGACACCGGCGAGGCGGAGACGCCGAACGGCCCGCTGCCCTACATCGTGATGGAGTACGTCGACGGCGTCACGCTGCGCGACATCGTGCACAGCGACGGGCCGATGCCGACGCAGCGCGCCATCGAGACCATCGCCGACGCCTGCCAGGCGCTGAACTTCAGCCACCAGCACGGCATCATCCACCGCGACGTCAAGCCGGCCAACATCATGATCAGCAAGGCCGGCGCGGTGAAGGTGATGGACTTCGGCATCGCCCGCGCGATCGCCGACGCGGCAACAGCGTCACGCAGACCGCCGCGGTGATCGGCACCGCTCAGTATCTGTCGCCCGAGCAGGCCCGCGGCGAGAAGGTCGACGCCCGCTCCGACGTGTACTCGCTGGGCTGCGTGCTGTACGAAATCCTCACCGGCGAGCCGCCTTTCATCGGTGACTCCCCCGTTGCCGTCGCTTACCAGCATGTCCGGGAGGACCCGGTCCCGCCGTCGCGGCCGTCATGCGGACATCTCTCCGGAGCTGGACGCCGTGGTGCTCAAGTCGCTGGCCAAGAACCCCGACAACCGATACCAGTCCGCCGCCGAGATGCGCGCCGACCTGATCCGGGTGCACAGCGGGGAGGCGCCCGAAGCGCCCAAGGTGCTGACCGACGCCGAGCGCACGTCGCTGTTCGGCCTCCCCCGGTCCCGTGGATCGGGGCGCGGCCGACCGAGCAGCTGCCTACGCCATCAGCCCGCGTACGCCGAGCAGGCCCGCGGCCAGTCGGTGGGCCGGTGGCTGATCGCGGTCGCGGTGCTGGCGGTGCTGACCGTGGTGGTCACCATCGCGATCAACATGATCGGCGGCAACGCCCGCGATGTGCAGGTTCCCAACGTGGCCGGCCAGGCCTCGGCCGACGCGGTCGTCGCATTGCAGAACGCCGGTTTCAAGACACGCACGCAGATGAAACCGGATTCGACCGTGCCGCCGGACCACGTCATCGACACCGACCCGAACGCCGATACCGAAGTGGGCGCGGGCGACGAGATCACCCTCAACGTGTCGACCGGCCCCGAGCAGCGTGAGATCCCGGACTGCGCGAACGTCACATACGCCCAGTGCGTCGAGAAACTCAAGGACGCCGGCTTCGGGAAGTTCAAGCAGGCCCCGTCAGCCGTCGACGCCCGAGCAGAAGGACAAGGTCGTGGGGACCATCCCGCCGGCCAACCAGACCTCGGCGATCACCAACGAGATCACCGTGATCGTCGGCTCGGGACCGGAAACCCGGCCGGTTCCCGACGTGAAGAGCCAAACGCTGGAGTCGGCTCAGCAGGTCCTCAGCGCGAACGGTTTCACGAAGTCGGTGCCGGTCGAAATGGACAGCCCCGAGCCGGCCGGTCAGGTGCTCGGCACGGTTCCCCCGCTAGGACAGACGGTCCCGCTGGACACCGTGGTGCAGATTCAGGTGTCACGCGGCAACCAATTCACCATGCCCGACCTCCGCGGCCAGTTCTGGGCCGACGCCGAGCCGCGCCTGCGGGCGCTCGGGTTGGACAGGGTTCCTCGACAAGGGCGCCGACGCGCGCGACAGCGGCCAGAGAACGAATGCGGTGGTCACTCAGAGCCCGTCAGCCGGGCAACACCGTGAATTACGACGCGACGATCACGCTGAGCTTCGCTGCGTAGCAGCGCGCACGGTGTTGGCGACCTCGTCCTCGAGGGTGCGCACCAGCGCCTCCGCCGGCGCGGTGCCGCAGTAGGCGAGCCAGTTGGCCAGCATCCGGTGGCCGCCCTCGGTGAGGATCGACTCGGGGTGGAACTGCACACCGTGGATGGGCAACTCGACGTGCCGCACACCCATGATGACCCCGCCCTCGGTGCGCGCGGTGACCTCGAGCTCGGTCGGCACCGTATCGGGCAGGATGGTCAGCGAGTGGTACCGCGTCGCGGTGAACGGATCCGGAAGGCCCTGCAGTACACCGACATTGGCGTGAAACACGGTGCTGGTCTTGCCGTGCAGCAGCTCGGGTGCCCGGTCGACGGTGCCGCCGAATGCCACCCCGATGGCCTGGTGGCCGAGGCACACACCGAGCAGCGGGGTCTTCGCCGCGCACAGGCCTGCACCAACGGGATCGAGGCGCCCGCGCGCTCGGGGGTGCCCGGTCCCGGGCTGAGCAGAACGCCGTCGAAATCTCGCGGCCGCGGTGGCGATGTCGGCCTCGGTGGCCAACCGCGCGTCGTCGTTACGCCACACCTGCGCGTCCACGCCGAGCTGGCCAAGGTACTGGACCAGGTTGAACACGAAGCTGTCGTAGTTGTCGACGACCAAGACCTGCATCAGCCCAGGTTACTAGGCGTGCCTGGCGGCTTCCTGGGCGAGTTGCAAGCGATAGCTCAGTAGCCGATGGGCCCCGCCGGCTTGGCGAACCGCATCCGCACCGGCTCGGTGTGGCCGACCAGATCGACCGATGCGCGCGGATCTTCGGTGTAGCCCAGGCCGAACCGCACCACGTACTGCTTGTAGAGGGTGACCAGCGGTGCCGCCGCCAGCGCCGCCTGCATTGCCGCTGGGTCGCCGACCGCGGTGATGACGTAGGGCGGGCTGTAGGTGCGGCCGTTGAGCAACAGGGTGTTGCCGACACACCGCGGCGCCGACGTCCCGATGATCCGCTGATCCTGCATCTGGATGCCTTCGGCGCCGCCGCTCCACAGCGCATTCAGCACGGCCTGGATGTCCTGCTGATGCACGACGAGGTCGTCCGGGGTGGCGTCGCGGGGGAAGCGGCCGTTCGCGTCGCGCTGGGCATCGGTGAGGGTGACGACAAGCCCGGGGCCGCGGATCGGGTCGAGGCCTGCGTCGGCGGCAAGCGCGGCGTTGCGCTTCTGGATCGCCGCCAGCGCTGCGTCGGCGCCCGGCGAACCGCCATGGTGGGTGTCGATCTCGTTGACGAGGCTGTCGCGCTGTGCGCTGAGCCGGTCGACTGACTGCTGGGCTTCCCGGACGAGGTCGACCAGGCGGGGTGCATCGCTGCGCCTGATCTCGTCGCCGCCGGAGACGCCGTGGGTGGCCGCGAGCAGCAGCCCGGCCAGAAGGCAAACCACGCGGCACGCCGAAGCGCCAGGCGGACGCCGCGTCGGAACTCTGCCATCGGCTACTCCCCTGTCGCATTCTCGGCGCCGCGGCCTACGTTAAGCCTAGGTTAATCCTGCTTCATCGTCGCATCCTGCGCCGACTGTATGTGAAGGTAACCATGCCCAAGTCCAAGGTCCGCAAGAAGAACGACTTCACCATCAACCCGGTGAGCCGCACGCCGGTCAAGGTGAAGGCCGGGCCGTCGAGCATCTGGTTCGTGGTCCTGTTCATCAGCTTGATGCTGATCGGCCTGGCCTGGCTGCTGGTGTTCCAGCTGGCGGCGGCGGTCCGATGTGCCGATGCCTCATGGATGGCCGAGCTCGCGCCGTGGAACTACGCGATCGCCTTTGCTTTCATGATCACAGGCTTGTTGCTAACTATGCGCTGGCGGTGACAGTCGCGTTGGTCCTGATGAATTTATCTTGGACTTGGCGCGTTACCCGTTCGGCAACCTGATGGTCACCCAATCACATCGATGTGATTCATCCCCATTGGGGATAGCACTTGTGGATAACCTCATTAGCCGGGGTAAAGGGGTGTGGGTAGGCCGTGCAGCAAACTGAGTGGAGCCCCTCGGCCGCTGGGAATCGCAGCGTGCGGCGTATCGGGACTTATGATGGCTATCGCCGCTGTGACCCTTGTCACAGACGCTCCCGGGCGCATTCTCGCGATAATTGCCGCTGTCGGACTTCTTGTGTTTGCAACACTTTCGTGGCGCGCGCGGCCAAAGCTGGCAATCAGCGACGACGGTCTATTAATTCGCGGGCCGTTGCGCGCACACCGGCTCAGCAAGCCGGACATCAAGATCATCCGGATCACAGAATTCCGGCGGATCGCGCGCAAAGTGCGGCTGCTCGAGATCGACACAACCGACGATCGGCTGTTCGTCCTCACCCGATGGGACCTGGGTACCGACCCCGTGGACGTGCTCGACGCGCTGACCGCGGCCGGGCTTGCCGGCCGCTAGCGCTCGATCAGGAGATGGTGATCGAGTCGATCACCACCGGCTCGGTCGGCCGGTCACGCGCGTCGGTCGCGGTGGTGGCGATCGCGTCGACGACCTTCTGCGACTCCGGGTCGACGACCTCACCGAAGATCGTGTGCTTGCGGTTCAGGTGCGGCGTCTTGCCGACCGTGATGAAGAACTGCGAGCCGTTCGTGCCCGGGCCGCGCGTTGGCCATCGCCAGCAGGTAGGGCTTGTCGAACTGCAACTCGGGGTGGAACTCGTCGCCGAACTCGTACCCGGGGCCGCCCGAGCCGGTTCCGGTCGGGTCGCCGCCCTGGATCATGAAGCCGTCGATCACCCGGTGGAAGACGACGCCGTCGTAGAACGGGCCGGACGCTCCGCCCGACGCGTTCTCGGTGCTGTAGTCCTTGGTGCCCTGCGCCAGGCCGACGAAGTTGGCGACGGTCTTGGGGGCGTGGTTTCCGAACAGTGCGATCTTGATGTCACCGCGGTTGGTGTGCAGAGTCGCGGTCGCTGTCTGAATGGGGCTCGTCACGGGATGCCAGTGTGCCACGCGTGGTTGACGTCGAACCGGGCACCGTTGGGTAGCGGTTGGTGGCAGGCTGGACATCGATTCCCGACAGGGGCGCGAAAGAGGTGGAGATGAGCTCGAAGACGGATGCCCGGCTGACGCCCGGCCAACGATTGACCCGCGGCCTGAAGTACACCGCGGTGGGCCCCGTCGACGTGACGCGGGGAACGGTGGGGCTGAGTTGGCAGGGTGCACATTCCGCCGCCAGCAGCGTTCGTCAGCGTCTCGAGAAGAGCAGGCTCGCCAAGGAGCTGGGGGACGCGCAGGAGAGCCATCGCCGCCGAGATCGCCGCGGCGCAAGAGGTCCTTGCGAACCTGCCTCAGGCGATAGCGGACGCGCGCAAGCCAAAGCGGCGGCCTCGGCCACTGGTGCTCGCTGCGGCTGGCGTGGCGGTCGTTGCGGTTGGGGCAGTGGCGTTTTCGATCATTCGCAGGTCGATGCAACCCGAGCCGTCGCCGCGCCCGCCCAGTGTGGAAGTGACGCCAAAGCCCTAGCGCCGCAGGTCAGTTGAACGGATCCGTCGGGTCGCGATCCCCGGCGTTGGTCCTGCCGTCCAAGTCGTCGTCATTCCCGACGCCGTCGTGGTCGTCGAGGAGCCACAGTCGAGAATGGTCTGCGTTCATGTCGGAGATCTTGCCCATGGCCCGTGCGAAGTCCGGGTTTTGCATCGCCTTTTCCATCGGAGTTCTCGTGTCGATGTTCCGGTTGAAGACCTTCTCGTAATTGCCGTCGGCGTCCTGGTCTTCGAGGATCCACTCGAAGTCGCCGTCGTCGCCCTGGTCATAAGTCGCGAACTCGGCGAGCCCGTTCGCGTCCCGGTCATACATCACCAGGTCCCAGTGCTTGTCGGCATTGAGGTCCGTCTTGATGGTCTCGTACAGCCCGTCCTGGCCCTCTTCGTCGGCGACTGTGGTTTCCCGCAGGCCGTCGCCGTTGAGGTCGTAGGCGATGCTGTCCGCCAGTGCCGGCGCCGCCAACGCAACTCCAAAGGCTGAGAACCCGGCCACGGCAGCCGTTGCCAAACCGACAGTTACAAATTTGCTCATGAAAGACCCCCGCTGTAGTAATGGCTTCAAGATCATTGTTCGGCGCCTCCCCCGAGGTTTGCCGAAGGCTCGGACGTTACACGGCTTACGGTTGCGGTCGCAAGCGGTCTTGCTCCGCGTTTCGTAATGCGGACAGGCGCGGCGACCTACGATCAGCCCACTTTTCCAGCGACTGCTTGAATGGGATCCCGCGCGTTGATCTCGAGGCGCGTCCGGTGTGGAAGCGGAATCTCAATTGGTGGTTGGGAGGCCAGCTCGCGGCGACCAAAGCCGGTCTCGTTTGTTTGGCGGTAAGTAGCTGCGCCAGTTGAATCGCGCGTCGGCCGTTTCGTGGCGCACGAGGCCGCGGGTACGACAACCTGTCAGTTGTGCCGGCCCGCTTCCTGCACGAGTTGCACCCGTGAGCTGACACCGAGCTTGTTGTAGACGTGCGTGAGGTGGCTCTGCACGGTGCGCGGCGAGACGAAGAGCCGGGTGGCGATGTCCTTGTTCGCCAGCCCTTCGGTGACCAGGCGCACGACATCGTGCTCGGTCGGCGTTAGCGCGTCCCACCCAGTGGTCGGCCGCTTGCGGTCACTATGGCCGCGCCGGGCGTACGCGATCGCCTCGAGGGTCGACAGCGCCGCGCCCTCGGTCCAAGCGCTGTCGAAGTCGTTGTCGCCCAGTGCATCTCGAACAGCGTTGACCGAGGCTGCGTAGTCGTCGTCGTAGACTTTGAACCTGACGATGCCGGTTGCCTGCCGGACGGCATCGGCCGCGCCGTAGAGCCGCGCCGCTTCGCGGTGGCTGCCTGCTGCACCGGCAATTCCGGCGAGGCATTCCAGGGCGTCGGGGGTGGCCAGATGCGCATCGAAGGCGGCGGCGGCGGCGAGCGCTTCGCGGGCGTCGCGTTCGGCCTGCTCGGTCTCGCCCTGGGCGTTCGCGACGCGGGCGCGCGTAGTGAGCGCCGTTGCCAGTACCGCTGCCGACGGCCGCCGCTACGGCCTCATCGGCCCTCCGCCTTGCCTCAGTCACCTCGCCTCGGGCCAATGCGACGTCGGCAGTCCCGAGGAGGCTGGACCATGTTCAGAACGGGCTGCACGCTCAGCCGATCCGCGGCCACCGCGCTAGCCGCCGCCGCGGCCGCGACATCGCCTGCCGCAAGGGAGGCGACCGCCAACGGCGCGTACGCAAGCCCTTCGAATACGCCTCCGAACTCGGCTGCCGCTTCGACCGCGGCCGTCGCGGCGGCTCGAGCGCCTGCCGTGTCGCCCAGCCACGCCAATGTGTGTCCCAAATGGCACAGACAGGCGGTCTGCCCCAACACGTCATGGTCGGCGTCGGGCTCGGTGAGGATTGCGCGGAACTGCGCAGCCGCTTCGGCAAGATCACCTCGAAACAGGTGTGCCGTGCCGAGCCCCCAGAAACGACATGCCGGTGAGACAAACCGATCTCCGACCTCGTCGGCGAGATCACGGCCTTCCTCCCCGGCAGCGATCGCCGCGCGAGGATCGCCGGCGTGTATCGCGGTGTAGGCCTGGCACCACAGGATCTGGCTCAATCGCCATTTGTCGCCGGATTCACGGGCGAGCCCGGCCGCCTCGTCGAGGTACGAGCGCGCGACGTCGGCGGTGAATGCCGCGGTGTAACCGCACGCGATGAGGGCCCTGAGTAGCAGGGCCTGGTCATCCCCTTCGCGCGCGATCGCGAGCGCCCGCTGAGGGACCTCCAAGTCAACCGGTGCACCCATCACGGCCGACGATCAACGCCACGTCGGCAACGGCCCGGGCGTAGGTTGTCGGCGTCACATCGGCTGGGCACGAGCCTGGGTCGGTGAGGACCGCACCGAACCACGACAGGCCCTCGACGACGCGGCCCCGGGTGAGCCAGAACGGTTGAAGTGCCGACGCGAGCTGAAGGGCCCGCTCGCTATCGGCGTTGTCTCGGCTCCACGTGAAAGCTGCTCGCAGATTGTCGATGTCGGTTTCTGCCTGCTCGACGTGCTGGCGTCGGCCGGCAGAGCTCGGCTGGTCGAGAAGGGTGGCCAGGTCCGTGTAGTGATCGCGGTGGCGGGCGCGTACCGCATCGGCTTCGCCCGACTCGCCGAGCTTCTCCAACGCGTACTGCCGCACCGTCTCCAGCAGCCGGTATCGCGTTGGCCCGCTGGTGTTCTCGGAGACAACAAGCGACTTGTCGACGAGCAGCGCGACCTCATCGAAGACCTGGTGGCGTTGCAGATGCTCGTCGGTGACGACGGCCTGCGCGGCGTCGAGGTCGAATCCGCCCTGGAACACCGCCAGTCGGCGGAAGAGCACGCGGTCGATCTCCGTCAGCAAGGCATGCGACCAATCGACCGAGGCACGCAACGTTTGTTGGCGCCGCACCGAGGTGCGCACGCCGCCCGTCAGTATCCGGAACCGGTCCTGCAGGCCGGTGAGGATGTCGGTCAGCGACAGTGCGCGCACCCGCGCGGCCGCGAGTTCTATCGCGAGTGGCATGCCGTCGAGACGTTGACAGATCTCGGCCACGGTGGCCGCGTTGTCGTCGGTGACGGCGAAGTCGGGGCTCACCAAGCGGGCCCGGTCGGTGAACAACTCGACCGCTTCGTCGGCGATCGACAGCGACGACACCCGCCAGATCGCCTCGCCCGTCATGCCGATCGGCTCCCGACTGGTCGCGAGCACGGTGACTCCCGGGCAGGAGCCGAGCACCTCGACCACGAAGTGCGGCCGTCGCATCCAGGAGATGCTCGCAGTTGTCCAGCACCAACAGCATCTGCCGATCGGCGATGAACCGCAGCACCGCCTCGGTCGCGGACCGGCCGGGCTGGTCCGGCAGTCCGAGCAACCGGGCGGTCGTGACGGATACCAGCTCGGGCTCGGTGATCGGCGCCAGGTCGACATACTTTGTGCCGTCGGGGAACTCGGCACCGATCCGGCCCGCGACTTCGACGGCAAGTCGTGTCTTGCCCGCCCCACCGGCGCCGGTCAGGGTGACGAGCCGGTTCTCGGAGAGGATGCGCGTGAGATCACTGATCTGCGCCGTGCGTCCGACGAAGCTCGTCAGCTGAAGTGGAAGTCCCTGTGAGGCAACGCGTTCGGGCAGACGCAGCGGCGGAAACTGGTTCGGCAGGTCGGGATGGCACAGCTGGATGACCCTCTCGGGCCTGCGAAGGTCGCGCAGCTGGTGGCTGCCCAGCGGAAGCAGCCAGGCGTCGGGTGGCAGGTGGTCGGCGACGATCTCCTCGGTCGCGCCCGAGAGCACTGTCTGGCCGCCGTGGGCAAGGTCGCGCAGCCGTGCTGTTCGGTTGATGGTCGGTCCGATGTAGTTGCCTTCGTCGCGCAACTGGACCTCGCCGGTGTGCAAACCGATCCGCAGCCGGATCGGCGCCAGCGGTGCCAGCTGCAAGTCGAGGGCGCACGCCACCGCGTCGCTGCCGCGGTCGAACGCGACGACGAGGCTGTCGCCTTCACCCTGCTCGACCGGCCGCACGCCACCGTGGGCGGCGATGATGTCCGCGAGTGCGCGGTCGAACCGTGCGACGGCCTCCGCCATCTCCTCCGGTTGCGTTTCCCACAGCCGCGTCGAGCCTTCGACGTCGGCCAGCAGCAGGGTCACCGTGCCGGTCGGTAGCTCGCTCACGCCTACATCGCTTTCGGTGCGCGGCCGCGTGACCGCGCGTGGGTCAATCCCGCTCATGCTAACCAGCATCGATGCTCGTCAGGCGCATAACATCCGCGAAACCGCGCAGATTGCGCTTCGGTGGCTGCTGTTTTCTCCGCGTTCTGGCCGATTCTCTGAGCGTTGCCGCACCGGATAGTCGACTCGTCCGACGAAGCACGAGAGGAAACGCGATGAAGCTCTCCACCAAGGTTCCGCCCGTCCGGCTGGTCACACGCCGTGCAACGAATCCGTGATCGTCTTCTGCGGCTGCACCAGTCGCTGGCCCCCGCGCCCGCGGTGATGGCGGAGTTCATCACCGCGGCGTGGATGGCCCAGAGCATCACCGTCGCCGCCGACCTGCGCATCGCCGACGCGCTGGCCGAGAAGCCGCTCGGGCTCGACGAACTGGCAAACAGGGTCGGGGCCGACCCTGATGCGCTGCGCCGGCTGCTGCGCGCATTGATCGGCCGTGGCATCTTCAAGAGACTCGGTGATGGCCGCTACGACCTGACGCCACTGGCACGGACGCTGCGTTGGGACGCACCGGATTCGATGGCGGCCCTCGCCAGCTTCATCGGCTCGCCGATGGACCGCGAGCATTGGAGTCACTGCGTCGATGCGATCCGAACCGGACAGTCGGTGGTTCCGAAGCTGCGCGGCATCGAGGGTTTCGACTGGTTCGCAAGTCAGCCCGAAGTCTTCGACGTTTTCAACCAGGCGATGACCAACTTCTCGGAACTGGCGGTGGCCCCGGTGACAGCCGCGTACGACTTCAGCGGTTACCGCAACATCGTCGATGTCGGCGGTGGGCACGGCCGCCTGCTGGCCGGCATCCTCGCGACCGCCCCGACGGCGAGGGGAATCCTCTTCGACCTGCCCGACGTCGTGGCGGGTGCAGGCCCACTGCTGCGGAAGCACAACGTCGCTGACCGCGTCCGGGTCGCAGAGGGGTCGTTCTTCGATTCCGTCCCCGAGGGGGGTGACCTCTACGTGATGAAGAACATCATCCACGACTGGCCCGACGACAGGGCCGAGCAGATTCTCAAGACGGTGCGCGCCGCGGCCCGCAAGGGCGCGATCCTGGTGCTGGTTGAGTGCGTGATACCGGCACACGACCGGGACTTCACAGCCAAGTGGATGGACCTGGGGATGTTGGTCGACAACACAGGCCGAGAGCGCACCGCGGATGAATATCGAGACCTGTTGCAGCAAGGAGGATTTCACATGACGCGCATGGTGCCCACGGCGTCACTGTTCAGCATCGTGGAAGCCAGGGCGGCCTGATCAAGTCATCGGGCCAGCGAGTTCGGAGGTAGCGCGATTCGGGCCACACGGGTGGGCGTGGGCTGCTCGCCGATCGAGTGGACCGTCCGTACTCTGCACCCGCGGCAGGGTTGTGGAGCCTAGGGGATTCGAACCCCTGACTTCTGCCTTGCAAAGGCAGCGCTCTACCAACTGAGCTAAGGCCCCTTTTCAGGAAGGTTGATCGGCGGCTGCGTGCCACACCTCGACGCCGTGCCGCGACCTCACCACGAGTACCGCCAACGCCACCGCGGCGACCAGCAACACCAGCCTCATGGTGAACCTTTCCGTGGGCCTAGGAGGACTCGAACCTCCGACCTCTTCGTTATCAGCGAAGCGCTCTAACCACCTGAGCTATAGGCCCGTAAACGCGTGCGGCCGAGCGACGAGATTACCGTAATCGCGACCCTCGGCCCAAACCGTGATTAGTCGCGGTCGGCCAAGGTCACCTCGACACCGCCAACCAGGTCGGTGGTCAGGTTGTAGATGAACACCCCGACCGTGGCCATCGCCGTCAGCAGCACGATATTCACCAGCCCGATCAGCGCGGCGCCACCGAAGATGGTGCCGCTGGACACCAGTTCGCCGCCGGCCTGCCCGCTCGCGCTGGTGAGCAGGTCGCCGACGTTGCTGTTGAGCTTGGCCCACACGCCCATGCCGCCGAGCACCAGGTACAGGAACGCGACGGCGATCATCCAGACGAAGAACAGCGCCACCGACAGCACCAGCGAAACCTTCAGCGCGCTCCACGGGTCGATGCGGCGAATCTGCATGCTGGCCCGGACCGGGCCGTTATGCGGTCGGCCCGCTACCTGAACGCGGCCCGGCGACGCGGGTCGCACCGGCGGTTCGGCGCGTTCGGGCACGGCCTTGCGCTGCGGGGGCCGCGAAGTCCCGCCGGACAGATCCGGAAGTTCACTGGCGTAGGCCTCGTTGAGCGAAGGCGTCGTTGCGCGCCGGTTCGCTGCGCGGAGGCAGCGGTTCGGCCGTTTCCGGGGGCGGCGTCGGAGCCGGAGCCGCCGAGCCGCCGGAGATGAACCGGTTGAGGCGCGCGTCCACACCGGGCGGGTGGCCGGACGAGCCGCCGCCGCGAGGGGCTCCGGGCGGGCGGGTTCCCGCGTCGAGCGCGGTTGCTTCTGCGCCCGGCCCGCGGGTCCGCGCTGCCAGGGTGGCACCTCGCCGCCGCGCCCGATGGCATTTCCCAACGCGCTGGTGTCGGAGTCGCCGTCTGGAATCGAGCCATTGGCGCTACCCGGACCGTCGGCGGCGCGGGGGTAACCCGGCTCGTTCGGTGAAGTCACTACGGCTCCTTACCGGTGCGACGTCGCCGGGCTATTCCGCAGCCTCGGCGTCGCTCTCCTCTGCGTTGCGCGCGATCGCAATCAGTGTCGCGCCCTCACCCAGGTTCATCAACCGAACGCCCTTGGTTTGCCGTCCGGCCTTGCGAACCTGGCGCGCAGCGGTGCGGATGACGCCCCCGCCCGACGTGATTGCGTAGAGCTCGGTTTCGTCATCGACCACCAGCGCTCCAACCAGACTGCCACGTCGCTTGTCGAACTGGATGGTCAACACCCCTTTGCCACCGCGGCCCTGCACCGGGTACTCGTCGATGGCGGTGCGCTTGGCATATCCGCCGGCGGTCGCGACCAGCAGGAATGTGTCCGGAACGACCACGTTCAGCGACAACAGCGCGTCGTCGGTGTTGAACCGCATGCCCTGCACACCCGAGGTGGCCCTGCCCATCGGCCGCAGCGCCTCATCGGTTGCCGAGAAGCGGATCGACTGGCCCTTGGCGGACACCAGCAGCAGGTCGTCTTCGGCCGCGCACAGCACGGCGCCCACCAGTTCGTCCCCGTCGCGCAGGTTCACCGCGACGATCCCGCCGGAGCGGTTGGAGTCGAAGTCGGTGAGCTTGGACTTCTTCACCAGCCCGTTGCGGGTGGCCAGCACCAGGTACGGCGCGTCCTCGTAACCCTTGATCTGGATCACCTGGGCGATCCGCTCCTCGGGCTGGAACGCCAGCAGGTTGGCCACGTGCTGACCCCGCGCGATCCGCGATGCCTCCGGCAGGTCGTATGCCTTGGCGCGGTACACCCGGCCCTGCGTGGTGAAGAACAGGATCCAGTCGTGGGTCGAGCACACGAAGAAGTGGTTGACGATGTCGTCCTGCTTGAGCCCCGCGCCCTGCACGCCCTTGCCGCCGCGCTTCTGGCTGCGGTACAGGTCGGTTTTGGTCCGCTTGGCGTAGCCGGTTTCGGTGATCGTGACGACCACGTCCTCGCGGGCGATCAGGTCTTCGTCGCTGACCTCGCCGTCGGCAGCGACGATCTTGCTGCGACGGTCGTCGCCGTGCTTGTCGACGATCTCCTTGAGCTCGTCCCTGACGATCGCGCGTTGGCGTTCCGGCTTGGCCAGGATGTCTTCCAGGTCGGCGATCTCGGCCTCGATCTTGGCCAGGTCGTCGACGATGCGCTGGCGTTCCAGTGCGGCCAGCCGGCGCAGCTGCATGTCCAGGATCGCCTGCGACTGGATCTCGTCGATGTCGAGAAGCTCGATCAATCCCTGACGCGCGACGTCGACGGTCTCCGACGCCCTGATCAAGGCGATGACTTCGTCGAGTGCGTCGAGCGCCTTGACCAGACCGCGCAGGATGTGGGCGCGCTCATTCGCCTTGCGCAGACGATAGGTGGTGCGCCGGAAGATCACATCGATCTGGTGATCGACGTAGTGCCGGATCATCTGGTCGAGCCGCAGGGTGCGCGGCACGCCGTCGACGATGGACAGCATGTTGGCGCCGAAGCTGGTCTGCAGTTGCGTGTGCTTGTAGAGGTTGTTCAGCACGACCTTGGCCACTGCGTCTCGCTTGAGCTCGACGACGATGCGGATACCCACCCGGTCGCTGCCCTGGTCCTCGATGTTGGAGATGCCGTTCAGCTTCCCGTCACGGACCTGTTCCGCGATCGAGGTGATGAAGTTGTCGTGGTTGACCTGATATGGCAGCTCGGTGATGACGATTCCGGTGCGGCCCCGCGAGTCCTCCTCGATCTCCACCACTCCGCGCATCCTGATCGACCCGCGGCCGGTGGTGTACGCGTCATGGATTCCCTGCGAGCCGACGATCAAGCCGGCGGTGGGGAAGTCCGGGCCTTTGACGCGCTTGGTGACCGCCTTGAGCGTCGCCTCCTCGTCGGCGTCGTGGTTCTCCAGGCACCAGTAGACCGCTTCGGCGAGCTCGCGCAGGTTGTGCGGCGGGATGTTCGTCGCCATGCCGACGGCGATGCCACCGGAGCCGTTGGCCAGCAGGTTGGGGAACCGGCTGGGCAGGACGGTCGGCTCTTGCACCCGGCCGTCGTAGTTCGGGATGAAATCGACTGTCTCCTCGTCGATTTCACGCAACATCTCCATCGCCAGCGGCGTCAGCCGCGCTTCGGTGTACCTCATCGCGGCCGGGGGATCGTTGCCGGGCGAGCCGAAGTTGCCCTGCCCGTCGACCAGCGGGTAGCGCAGCGACCACGGCTGGGCCATCCGGACCAAGGTGTCGTAGATCGACGCGTCGCCGTGCGGGTGGTAGTTGCCCATCGTCTCGGCGACGGAGCGCGCCGACTTCGCGTGGCTTCGGTCCGGGCGGAAGCCCGAGTCGAACATCGCGTAGAGCACCCGGCGGTGCACCGGCTTGAGGCCGTCGCGCGACCTCGGGCAGCGCACGGCCGACGATCACGCTCATCGCGTAGTCGATGTAGCTGCGCTGCATCTCCTGCTGGATGTCGACCGGCTCGACGCGGTCTCCTGCTTCGTCGCCTGGCGGCAACGTGGTATCAGTCATTTGGTTTCAGTCCTATTTGCCGTTAAACATCAAGGAAGCGAACATCTTTGGCATTACGGGTGATGAAGCTCCGACGGGCCTCGACGTCCTCGCCCATCAGAACCGAGAACAACTCGTCGGCGGCCGCCGCGTCGTCGAGGGTGATCTGGCGGAGCACCCGCACCGACGGGTCCATCGTGGTTTCCCACAGTTCCTTGGCGTCCATTTCGCCGAGACCCTTGTACCGCTGGATGCCGTCGTCGACGTTGATCTTCCTGCCCGCTTTCTTCCCGGCTTCGAGCAGTCCGTCGCGCTCGCGGTCGGAGTAGGCGAACTCCGGCTCGCTGCGCTGCCACTTCAACTTGTACAGCGGCGGCTGCGCCAGGAAGATGTGCCCGTTCTCGACGAGCGGCTTCATGAACCGGAACAGCAGCGTCAGCAGCAGCGTCGAAATGTGCTGGCCGTCGACGTCGGCGTCGGCCATCAGCACGATCTTGTGATAGCGCAGCTTGGCGAGGTCGAACTCGTCGTGGATGCCGGTACCCAGTGCGGTGATGATCGCCTGCACTTCGGTGTTCTTCAGAACCCGATCGATGCGGGCCTTCTCGACGTTGATGATCTTGCCGCGCAACGGCAGGATCGCCTGGAACATCGAGTCCCGGCCGCTCTTCGCCGAGCCGCCTGCCGAGTCGCCCTCGACCACGTACAGCTCGGACTTGCGCGGATCGGTGGACCGGCAGTCGGCCAGCTTGCCGGGCAGCCCGCCGATGTCGGTGGCACTCTTGCGCCGCACCAGCTCGCGGGCCTTTCGCGCCGCCAAACGGGCCTGCGCCGACGAGACCGCCTTGTTCACAACGGTTTTCGCTTCAGCCGGGTTCGCCTCGAACCAATGGCTCAACTGTTCGTTGCAGATCTTCTGAACGAACGACTTCACCTCGGTGTTGCCGAGCTTGGTCTTGGTCTGACCCTCGAACTGCGGTTCGGCCACCTTCACCGAGAGCACCGCCGCCAGACCCTCGCGGATGTCGTCGCCCGTCAGGTTGGGGTCCTTGTCCTTCAGCAGCTTCTTGTCCTTGGCGTACTTGTTCACCACGGATGTCAGCGCCGCGCGGAACCCTTCTTCGTGGGTGCCGCCCTCATGGGTGTTGATGGTGTTGGCGAAGGTGTGCACCGACTCCGAGTATCCGGCGTTCCACTGCATCGCCACCTCGACCTCGTGGCCTTCGCCCTTGCCTGCGAAGTCGACGATGCTCTGGTGGATCGGTGTCTTGGTCCGGTTGATGTGCTTGACGTAGTCCACCAGCCCACCGGGGTAGTGGAACGTGCGGTGCTTCACCTTCTGCGGTGCCGTGGCTTCCGCGGCCTTCTCCTCCGCGGTCTTCGGCGCTTCGGCCGTGTCGCTGACCACGTCGTCGACCACTTCTTCCGCGGTCACCCGCTCGTCGGCCAGCGTGATGGTCAGGCCCTTGTTGAGGAACGCCATCTCCTGCAGCCGCCGCGCGACCGTCTCGAAGTCGTAATTGGTGGTCTCGAAGACGTCCGGGTCCGCCCAGTATCTGACCGTGGTTCCGGTCTTCTTGGTGGCATCGCCCTGCTTCGATCGTGCCCGGCACCGCGCGGTCGTAGGACTGGAACCACTCGTGGCCGTCACGGGAGATGTCCACTTCCAGCCGGGTGGACAGCGCGTTGACCACGGAAACGCCCACCCCGTGCAGGCCGCCGCTGACGGCATAGCCACTGTTCTCCCCGCCGAACTTGCCGCCTGCGTGGAGCTGGGTCATCACGACGTCGACGGTCGGGGCGCCGCTCGCGTGCATCTCGACGGGGATGCCGCGGCCGTCGTCGGTGACTTCGACGCCGCCGTCCTCGAGGATCCGCACCTCGACTCTCGTCGCATATCCGGCCATCGCTTCGTCCACTGCGTTGTCGACGACCTCCCACACAAGGTGGTGCAGGCCGCGCTCGCCGGTGGAGCCGATATACATGCCCGGCCGTTTGCGGACGGCCTCCAAACCTTCGAGTACGGTGATGGCGGAGGCGCCGTATTCCTTCTTTTTCGAGCTCTTCGCGGCAGGCGCAGTCTTCTTAGCGGCAGGCACGATCGCCAGCATCTCCTTGGGGGTCGCAGCGGCGGTGTTGGTACCGCCGGCAAGTCACTCGTTCAGTCTACCGGCAAAAGGCGACAGGACCGATTCTGAGGCTGCGTTTCTGCACACCTATTTGCGCCGCCTGTGGAATTTTTCGATCCAAGGTGCGTCACGACGCTGGAGAACGCGGCTTCCGGGCTTCTGGAAGCTCTCAGCCAGCCGGTCCAGAGGTGGTCATCCGTACGTGTCGCGCGGCCCGCGGCCGGCAATGTGGTACCGGCCCTTGCGCCACGACGGGGCGACGGGGCCGACAATTTTCAGCGACGTGACCACCCCGTCCCCGACCGCGGCGGCGATCTTGGCCAATAGTTGCGCTTGCACCATCCGCAACTGGGTGGCCCACGCCGTCGTCTCGGCGGAAACGCTCAGCACACCCTCGCGCAGCGCGGTCGGCGACGCGTGCGCGGCGATCTGCTCGCCGACCACCGTCTGCCACTGTCCGAAGACCGTGCCCTCGGCCACGCGCGTCGACCACCCCCTGGTTCGCGCAAGATCCCGCGTCGCCGCGGCGAGCGTCTGCGGGTCCCTGCCATCGGGTCCCGGCCCCGACCAGGTGCGCCGCCTCCCCGCGATGCGCCGGGCCGGCGCGAAATTACGGCCGCGGCCGACGTCCTTGCCCTGGCTGCGCGCCGCGCCCCTGGCCTCTTCCAGTGTGCGGCGCACAAGGTCCATGCCCGACAGCCCCGCAAGGTGCTCCGGCGGGGCAGGGCCGGTGTCGGGGGATTCGTCGTCAGTCATTGCCTCACTGCTCCACCATTGAAACTCTGCCGCTGTCGTCGTCGCGCATGGCGATCCCGATTCTGCGCGCGTCCCAGTCGCTGGGAATGTCTTCGGCGACGGCTGCGGTCACCAACACCTGTTCGGCCGAGGCGGCCACGCCAGCGAGCGCTTTCCGCCGCGCGGTGTCCAATTCGGCGAACACGTCGTCCAGCAGCAGTACCGGGTCGCCGCCGTCCGAGCGCAGCAATTCGTAGGCCGCCAACCTCAGCGCCAGTGCCATCGACCATGATTCGCCATGGCTCGCAAAGCCTTTCGCGACCTGGTCGCCGAGCCGCAGCTCGAGATCGTCGCGGTGCGGGCCCACCAGGCACACCCCGCGCTCGATTTCGGCGTCACGCCGGCGCGCGAGTGCATCGAGCAGGGCTGCCTCGAAGAACTCCACCGTCTCGTTTCCACCATCGATCTGCTCGACCTTGCTGCGGTACTGAATCGCGGCCGCCCTGGACCCCGGCGCGAGCAGTTGGTACGCCTTCTCCACTTCCGGAGACAGCTGGTTGACCAGCTCCACCCGGGCGGCGATGAGCTGCGCGCCATGGGCGGCAAGGTGACCGTCCCATACATCGAGCGTGTCGAACACCGTGCTATCGCCGCGGTGCCGCGCGCCGGCCGCCGTCTTCAGCAGGGCCGTGCGCTGGCGCAACACCTTGTCGTAATCCGCGCGGACACCGGCGATCCTGGGCCGCTGCGTGGTGGCCAACTCATCCAGATACCGGCGCCGTTCGGCAGGATCACCACGCACCAGCGCCAGGTCCTCCGGCGCGAACATCACCGCCCGAAGCACACCAAGCACTTCGCGCGCCGTGCGGACCGGCGACCGATTCAATCGCGCCTTGTTCGCGCGTCCGGCCACGACCTCCAGGTCGATGGCGAGTTCGCGACCTTCATTCACCACGATCGTCGAAATGATCGACCGCTCGGCGCCCGCCCGCACCAGGGGTGCGTCCGATGCTACCCGGTGTGACCCCAGCGTCGCCGAATACCACAGCGCCTCAACGAGGTTGGTCTTGCCGTAGCCGTTGGGGCCGACGAACACGGTCCGGCCGGGCTCGAGGTCCAGATCGACCTGCGCCCATGACCGGAAATCCTGCAGACCCAGGTGGCGGACGTACAAGCCGCTATCCGGACTCGCTGATCCGTTGCACGGCGTGGCCGCCGAACTGGTTACGCAGCGCCGAGACCGCCTTCATCGTCGGCGAATCGTCCTGGCGGGACAGGAACCGGGCGAACAGGGAAGCCGCGATACCCGGCACCGGAACGCGCAGCCTGATCGCTTCCTCCACCGTCCACCGACCTTCGCCGGAGTCCTCGGTGTAGCCGCTGATCTGCTCGAAGTGCGGATCTTCCTTGAGCGCCTTGGCCAGCAGCTGCTGCAGCCAGGACCGCACCACAGTTCCGTTCGTCCACGCCTGGTAAACCGCCTGCGGATTCTTGATCAGGTCCTCCGCCGCGAGCATCTCGTAGCCCTCGCCGTATGCCGTCATCAGCGCATATTCGATCCCGTTGTGCACCATCTTGGCGAAATGGCCCGCGCCGACCGGGCCTGCGTGCACGAATCCGTCCTCCCGCGGACCGGGCGGACGCAGGGTGTCGAAGATCGGCATCGCTCGCGCAACGTCGGCGTCGCTACCACCGACCATCAGCCCGTAGCCTTCCGTCAAGCCCCAGATACCGCCAGATACCCCGGCGTCGACGTAGGCTATTCCCTTCTCGCCCAACATTTTTGCGTGCGGGCCGTCCTCGGTGTAGCGCGAGTTACCGCCGTCGATCACCAGGTCGCCCTCGGAGAGCACCGTGGCGAGTTCGTTGATGGTCTCATCGGTGATGGGTCCCGACGGCACCATCACCCAAACCACCCGGGGCGTCGTCAAGGCCTCGGCGAGCGCGGCAAGGGTCGGCACGTCGGACACCTCCGGCCGGGGGTCGAAGCCGATCACCTCGTGCCCGCCCTCGCGCAGGCGCTCGCGCATGTTGAAGCCCATCTTGCCCAGGCCGACCAATCCCAATTGCACGTGCAGCCTCTTTCGTCGTCGCGGGTACGGCCGGTCAGCCCGGGAGCCGCACCGGCATCAACAGGTAGACGTAGTCGGTCTGCGCCGCAGGGAACGGACCCGCGCCGCCGCCAACCGCGCCGTCCTCATCGTCTCCTGCCGGACGCAACACGGCGGGACGGCTAGGTGTCGTAAAGCCGAACGTCACGCGTTCCGAGTGCAATGACCCCAGGCCGTCGGTGAGATATGTCGGGTTGAATGCGATCGTCAAGGGCTCCCCGGCGAACGCAACCGGCAGATCCTCTTCGGCGCGGCCGACGTCGTCCGCGCCGGCCGACAGCTTCAACACGTCGTCGGCGAATTCCATCCGCACTTGCGCGCCGCGGTCGGCCACCAGCGCGACGCGCTTGATCGCCTCGGTGAGTTCCGCGACGCCGACAGTGGCAACCGCCGTGTGCTCCGTGGGCAGCAGCTGGCGGAACTTCGGGAATTCGGCATCGAGCAGGCGGGTGGTGCTTCGCTTGCCGTTGCTACGGATACCGAGCAGGCCCTCCTTGCCCACAGCCGATCCGGAGCCGAGCGACAGATGTACGTCGGCGCCGCCCGTGCCCGCCTTGGCGGCTTCGGCCAAGGTCTTGGCGGGCACCAGGATCGCCGCCTCGACGTCGGCCGACTCCGTCGACCACGTCAGCTCGCGAACGGCGAGGCGGAAACGGTCGGTCGCGGCCAAAACCACTGATTCGCCGGATATTTCGACGCGGATTCCAGTCAGCATCGGCAGCGTGTCATCGCGGCCGGCGGCCACCGCGACCTGACCGATGGCTTCGGCGAAGAGCTCGGCGGAAATGACACCCGTCTCATCGGGCAGGGCGGGTAGCGCCGGGTAATCCTCGACCGCCATGGTGGGCAGCGAGAACTTCGCGCTACCGCAGTTCAGCTGGACCCGGGTGCCCTCGACGCTGACATCCACTGGCTTCGCCGGCAGCGACCGAGTTATGTCGGATAGCAGCCTGCCGGAAACCAAAACGCTTCCCGGAGAGGCAATCTCGGCCGCAACTTGGACTTCGGCCGATACCTCGTAGTCGAATCCCGAGATTGTCAGGCCCGTATCTGTGCCGGTCAACAACACGCCGGCCAGGACAGGAACGGTCGGGCGGGTGGGGAGATTTCGGGCCACCCAGGCCACCGAGTCGGCGAAGTCTTCGCGCACCAAGCGGAACTTCAGATCGGAGAGACCAGCCGTCGTTGTCGCCACGTCCATAGTGTCCCTTCGATCAACTCACAAGTGAGCTTCAACCAGCGGTTTCGCGATGCTTACACACCGGTCCCCGAATGTCGCTACGACGACCGTATCGGCTGTCGAAGTCCCACCGTAGAGCTTTCGTGCCCATCTTGAAAGCTAATCGATCGGGGTGACAACGCGGGTCAGAGGCCCGCCGCGAACGGTGCGCAACGAGGTGTCCCCAGGGCCCTACTTCTAAACGAAAACCAGGTAGATATAAAAGCAACAGTAATAGGTCCTGTGGAAGTTGTGGATGAAGCGGTGTCGGTGCTGCACGACGGTTGTTTCGGGTTGTTAGTTACTTGTGGACGAGTGGCCGTCGTCGGCGGGATTCCTGGGGAGTCTTGGGATGTTGTGCACGAAGCGAAGCGACCAGCGGTTGCCGTCCAGAGATTGTCCACACCGGTGTGCACAGGCAGCGCATGTGACAGCTGGGGCGACGGATGCCAAAGTTTTTTGAAGAATTTTTGCGATCTGGTCAGCGCCGGGCGCGTTGACGGATGCGCGTCGTCAGTTCCTTGACTTGATCGAACACCTCACGCCGCTGTGCCATCTCGCCGCGGATCTTCTTCTCCGCATACATGACCGTCGTGTGATCGCGGCCGAACGCCTGGCCGATCTTCGGCAGGGACAGGTCTGTCAGTTCGCGGCACAGGTACATCGCGATCTGTCGCGACTGAGCCAGGGCCCTGGTCTTACCGGGTCCGCGAAGCTCCTCGACCGTCGTCTCGAAGTACTCGGCCGTGGCGGCCATGATGCCGGCCGTGCCGATCTGAATGTTGTTCACATCGGCGATGAGGTCCCGCAGCACGATCTCAGCAAGCGACTTGTCGATCGGTGTCTTGTTCAGTGAGGCGAAGGCGGTCACGCGGATCAGCGCGCCCTCGAGTTCGCGGATGTTCCGCTCGATGCTGCTTGCGATCAATTCGAGTACGTCGTCGGGCACATCGAGGCGGTCCATCTGTGCCTTCTTGCGAAGGATCGCGATGCGAGTTTCCAACTCCGGCGGCTGGACGTCTGTGATGAGTCCCCATTCGAACCGCGTGCGCAACCGGTCCTCGAGGGTGGCCAGTTGTTTGGGGGGACGGTCCGACGAGATGACGATCTGCTTGTTCGCGTTGTGCAGCGTGTTGAAGGTGTGGAAGAACTCCTCCTGGATGCCTTCCTTGCCCTCGATGAACTGGATGTCATCGACCAGCAGCACGTCGATGTCGCGGTAGCTGCGCTTGAAGGACGCTTTGCGGTCGTCGCGCAACGAGTTGATGAAGTCGTTGGTGAATTCTTCGGTCGACACGTACTTGACGCGCATCCCGGGGAACAGCCGCTGGGCGTAGTTTCCGGCCGCGTGCAACAAGTGGGTCTTGCCGAGTCCGGACTCGCCCCAGATGAAGAGCGGGTTGTAGGCCCGGGCGGGCGCCTCAGCAATCGCGAGCGATGCGGCGTGAGCGAATCGATTCGATGCCCCGATGACAAAGGTGTCGAAGGTATAGCGACGGTTCAGGCTGACTGAGTTCGCGTCGCTCGGCGTTGCGGTGCGGGGGCCACTGGAGAAGTACGTCGGCCAACTCTCCTCGGCGCTGGCGAGCGCCTCACTGACTTCGTCGATCTCGTCGAGCTCTGATTCGGTGTGGGTGTCGACGGGTGCACCGCCGCCGCCCTCATCCGGGTCGTCTGGGTTGGGTCCGGCGATTCTCACACCTAGTTCGACGCGCTGGCCGAGCTGACGGCTCAATGCGGTGATGATGGGCTCGCGAAGGTGCCGTTCGATCTCGTTCTGCACAAAACTCGTAGGGACCGACAGCAGGGCAAAGCCCTCGGTGATGACGAGCGGCTTGACGAGCTTTAACCAGGCCCTTTGCTGTGGAGTCAGACTCGGTGATGGGGGATCGCCGTTGATGGCCTCGCCGGTCGGGTGGTCGCCATTGAGCTCGGCAAGCACGGTGTTCCACACGGCGACGAATGGTGCGTCGGGGTCAGCTGTCAATGACGGGTACCCCCTCGAGGCTGGTCCAGGGACCACCAACAGAACGAAGACGAACTGTCCACATAGTTATCCACAGGCTGTGGACAAGGACAGCCGTCGTCGCTGTGTTGTCTATCCGGCGAGGACGCCGCGGGTCGAAGCTCGTCACAGTGGTTCCGTACTCTGTGGGCTCGCGACCTGTGGGGCACCCTCACTTCGTTGTCTGGTCGCCGCTCCGAGTCGGAACGGCATTGCCAGAAGCTAACAGTTTTCTGGCGGAGTGCCAACCGTTCTGCAACATTCCTGGGGGTTGATTTTCGGCAACAGCCAAGGGCGTGACTGTTGTGGCTGATGTCATCTTTTCGAGGGTGGCCGACGCGTGGTTTGACCTAGGGAAATCTCGTCAGTACCCTCGAACAGTCGCCCGAACGTGGCGGTACGGCTGCGACCGGATTTTCTCCGAGACCGCGCCGGCTAGCGAGCGAGACGAAGAGCTTACCAACGGCGATCGCGTCCAGACCTGTGTGTCCGATGCGGTTGCCACACGCAACGAGGAGTGACAGCCGTGGCCAAGGGCAAGCGGACCTTTCAGCCCAACAACCGGCGCCGTGCGCGGGTGCATGGGTTTCGGCTGCGGATGCGGACCCGGGCAGGCCGGGCGATCGTGTCGGGCCGGCGTCGCAAGGGCCGTCGCGCGCTCTCTGCGTGATTCGACGCAGGATCTAGCGCGGTGCTTCCGGCTCGGTACCGGATGACCCGATCAACGGAATTCGGTGCCACAGTCAACCAAGGGATGCGGGCGGTGCAGCCCGACATCGTGGTGCACGCCTGCCGGTGCGACGACTCCGATCGGCGGTCCAAGAGTAGGGCTGGTGGTCGCGAAATCCGTTGGCAGCTCGGTGCAGCGACATCGGGTCGCCCGGCGGTTGCGTCACGTCGCCCGAGCGGTCATCGCCGACCTGGATCCGGCGGACCGCGTGGTGATCCGCGCGCTTCCGAGTAGCAGGCATGCCATCTCGGCCCGCCTCGAACAGCAGCTGCGCACGGCGCTGAAGCGGGCGCGGCTGCTCGACGAGGCGCGGCGATGATGGCCGCGTGCGCTGATCTTCCTTATTCAGCTCTATCGCAACATGGTTTCTCCGTTGCGGTTACCGAGCTGTCGGTTCACGCCGACCTGCAGTGAGTATGCGGTCGAGGCTCTACGCGAGTACGGGCTGATCCGCGGCGGGTGGCTGGCGATGGTGCGACTGGCGAAATGCGGTCCGTGGCATCGGGGAGGATGGGATCCAATACCCGAACGCGGCCGGCCCAGCCCGGCGAGCGCCACCGACGACGTCTGGGGCATCCCAGCACACCGAGGGGAGAGCAGTCCCGTTGTTTGATTGGTTCAGCCTCGACTTCATCTACTATCCGGTCTCCGGCGATCATGTGGCTCTGGTACAAGCTCTTCGGCTTGTCTGCTCGGCCCGTCGAACTTCTTCGCGTGGGGCTTGTCGGTGATGTTCCTGGTGTTCACGCTGCGCGCGATTCTGTACAAGCCGTTCGTGCGTCAGATCCGCACCACGCGCGCAGATGCAGGAACTGCAGCCCCAGATCAAGGCGCTGCAGAAGAAGTACGGCAAGGACCGTCAGCGGATGGCGCTGGAGATGCAGAAGCTGCAGCGCGAGCACGGGTTCAACCCAATCCTGGGATGCCTGCCGATGCTGGCCCAGATCCCGGTGTTCCTCGGGCTGTACCACGTGCTGCGGTCCTTCAACCGGACTCAGGGCGGCTTCGGCCAGCCGAAGCTGTCGCCGGAGCTGAACCGGACGCTCGGCAACTACGTGTTCAGCGCGACCGACGTCGCGCACTTCCTGGATGCGAATCTCTTCGGTGCCCCGCTGGGCGCCACCATGATCCAGAAGACGGGTCTGGACGCGTTCACCGAATTCAACCGGGCGTCGGTGATCGCCGTCGGTGTGCCGCTGATGATCGCCGGCCGGCATCGCGACGTACTTCAACAGCCGGGCATCGGTCGCCCGGCAGAGTCCAGAGGCGGCGGCCAACCCGCAGACCGCGATGATGAACAAGCTGGCGCTGTACGTGTTCCCGCTCGGCGTCGTGGTGGGCGGCCCGTTCCTGCCCCTGGCGATCATCCTGTACTGGTTCGCGAACAACATCTGGACCTTCGGTCAGCAGCACTACGTCTTCGGCAGGATCGAGAAGGAAGAAGAGGCGAAGAAGCTCGAGGCGATCGAGCGACGCGCGGCCAATGCCCCGCCACCGGGCGCCAAGCCCAAACGTGCGCGCAAGGGGGGGGCGCCGAGCTCCGACGGACCTGCCGCCGGATTCCTACGAGGTGACCGAGAGCTAGGGCAGCGAGCTGACGGCCGACGGGAAGCCGGAGACCGACGAAGTCAGGCGGCAAGAGGAACGCGAGTAAGCCGGACGTGAACAATTCGGCCAACCGCACACCGCGGCCGGGCGCGCCGCCGCGGCCGGGGCGCGCCCGAAGAAGCGAAAGCGTTGACCGGAACCAACCGGCGAAGGCGAACGAGGAGACGACAGGATGACCGACTTCGACAACCCAGAAACCACAGAACGGAGCGAGGAGCCGGCTGTGGACGCGGGAGCGAACCGCGTCAGACGAGCAGAGCGGCCCCGTGGAATCGGATGAGTCACAGGATGGCGACGAAACGGTGACGGCTGCGCCCAACGATCTGGAAGAGCGGCTGGTGGCCGAAGGCGAGATCGCCGGCGACTATCTCGAAGAGCTGCTCGACCTGCTCGACTTCGACGGCGATATCGACCTCGATGTGGAGGGCGACCGCGCAATCGTCAGCATCGACGGCGGCAACGACCTGATCGAAACTCGTCGGCCGCAAGGGCGAGGTGCTCGACGCGCTGCAGGAGCTGACCCGGCTGGCTGTCCACCAGAAGACGGGCGAGCGCAGCCGGCTGATGCTCGACATCGCGGGCTGGCGCCGGCGTCGCCGCGAAGAACTGGCGGCCCTGGGGGACAAGGTCGCGCGGCGGGTGCTGGAGACGGGGGAGCAGGAGGGCCTGTCTCCGATGACGCCGTTCGAGCGCAAGATCGTCCACGATGCGGTGGCGGCGGTCGAGGGCGTGCGCAGCGAGAGCGAGGGCGTCGAGCCGTCCAGGCACGTCGTCGTCCTGCTCGGCTGACCGAGTTACACCCGTGTAGTTAGTCGCCGGTGTGGCTAGGCCGCGCGGAGATCCGGAGGATGTTTCACGTGAAACATGGGAGTGTTCCGGATCCTCCTCCGGCGGCGGCCGAGGTGTTCGGAGACCGATTGGGCAGCGCCCTGCGCTACGCCCAAATTTTGGCCGGCGACGGCGTCGAACGGGGCCTGATCGGACCGCGGGAAGCCGACCGACTGTGGGACCGGCATCTGCTCAACAGCGCCGCCCTGAGCGAATTGCTGGATCACGGGCTACCAGATTGCCGACATCGGTAGTGGAGCGGGCCTTCCGGGGATACCGTTAGCGTTGGCCCGGCCGGACTTGCGGGTAACCCTGATCGAGCCGCTGTTGCGGCGAAGCGATTTCCTGCGCGAGGTCATCGAGGACCTCGAGGTGGGTATCACCGTGGTCCGTGGCCGAGCCGAAGAAAAAGCCGTGCGGCAGCGAGTGGGGGAGATGGACGCGGTTGTGTCCAGAGCGGTGGCGTCGTTGGACAAGCTGACGAAGTGGAGCGTCCCGCTGCTTCGGCCCGGGGGACGGATGCTGGCGCTGAAAGGCGAACGCGCCGGAGACGAGCTTCGTGAGCATCGGCGTGGGATGGAGTCGCTGGGCGTTGTGGATGCCAAGGTAGTGACGTGTGGAGAGGCCTACTTGAGTCCGCCCGCCACCGTGGTCGCCGCCCGGCGCAAGGGGTCGCAACCGGCGCATCGCCGGTCGGTACGAGCGGGCAGGAGGAGCGGATGAATCCGGTTCAAGACGGTGGTGTCACACCGCCTCTAGGCGCGGTGGAGGCCACCGATGTTTCACGTGAAACATGGACCGAGACTCGACCCGAGGGGTGGGTCCCGGACGACATCGGCGACACCCCGATCGGAGCGGAAGCCGAACGCGCCGTGCGCCTCCTCCATGCCGACGCGCGATTACCCCGACCGTCGCATCAGCGCGTCTTCACCATCGCCAACCAGAAGGGCGGTGTTGGCAAGACGACCACCGCGGTCAATGTCGCCGCCGCCCTCGCGCTGCAGGGGTTGAAGGTGCTCGTGATCGACCTCGACCCGCAGGGCAACGCGAGCACCGCCCTCGGCATCGAGCATCGGCCGGGTACGGCGTCGTCCTACGAAGTGCTCATCGGCGAGATCCCGCTCCGCGAGGCGCTGCAACGAAGCCCGCACAGCGACCGCTTGTACTGCGTGCCGGCCACCATCGAACTGGCGGGCGCCGAGATCGAATTGGTCAGCATGGTCGCGCGCGAGGGGCGCCTGCGCACCGCCCTGGCCGAGCTTCAGAACCACGACTTCGACTACGTCTTCATCGACTGCCCGCCGTCGCTGGGCCTGCTGACCATCAATGCACTCGTGGCGGCGCCCGAGGTGTTGATCCCGATCCAGTGCGAGTACTACGCGCTCGAGGGTGTGGGTCAATTGCTGCGCACCATCGAGATGGTCAAGGCGCACCTCAACCCGCAACTCGACGTGTCCACCGTCATCCTGACGATGTACGACGGCCGGACCCGACTCGCGGATCAGGTCGCGGTGGATGTCAGGGCGCACTTCGGGGAGAAGGTGCTGCGGACCGTCATCCCGCGCAGCGTCAAGGTGTCCGAGGCACCCGGCTATGGAATGACGATCCTGGACTACGACCCGGGCTCGCGCGGCGCGCTGAGCTACATGGATGCCAGCCGCGAACTCGCCGAGCGCGGGGCGAACCTAGAGAGGACAGCACCGATGACCCAGCCGTCGGCACGCAAGAGAAGCGGTCTCGGCCGCGGCCTGGCCTCCCTGATACCGACCGGGCCGACGGATACCGAATCGGCCTCGATGGGGCATCGGATGGGTGACGCCGCCGCAGACGTCGTGCTCGGCGGAGCGCCGGAGCCGAACGGTGTCGGCGCCGTCTACCGGGAGATCGACCCGGCCGCGATCGAGCGCAACCCGCGCCAGCCGAGGCAGGTGTTCGACGAGGAGGCACTCGCCGAACTCGTCCACTCCATCCGCGAGTTCGGTCTCATGCAACCCATCGTGGTGCGCGCGATATCCGCCTCCGACGGCGGGCCTCGGTACCAACTCGTGATGGGGGAGCGCCGCTGGCGCGCCGCCCAGGAGGCGGGCATGGCCACCATCCCGGCGATCGTGCGGGAGACGGCCGACGACAGCATGCTGCGCGACGCGCTGCTTGGAGAACATCCACCGCGCTCAGCTGAACCCGCTTGAAGAGGCGGCCGCTTACCAACAGCTGCTCGACGAATTCGAGGTGACCCACGACGAACTCGCGGCGCGCATCGGGCGGTCGCGTCCGCTGATCACCAACATGATCCGCCTGCTGCGGTTGCCGATCGCGGTACAGCGCCGGGTCGCCGCCGGCGTGCTCTCGGCCGGCCACGCGCGGGCACTCCTCGCACTGGAGGGCGGGCCGGAGGGCCAGGAGGAACTCGCCGCCCGCATCGTCGCCGAGGGCCTGTCGGTACGCGCGACCGAGGAGGCGGTGACGCTAGCGAACCGCGGCGACGCCTCTACCCCGCCTGCGCCCCGGCGCAAGCCCATCCACATGCCCGGTCTGCAGGACGTTGCTGAACGACTCTCGACCGCGTTCGACACCAGAGTCACCGTCAGCTTGGGCAAACGAAAAGGCAAGATCGTCGTCGAGTTCGGGTCGGTCGATGACCTACAACGAATAGTCGACCTCATGAACGCGTCCAAGGCCTGACCAAGGACACGGGGAAATTACGTCACTGTGACACATCGATCACGGCGGGACCCGTCGTTGACGGCCTGCCGGAGGAAACATCGTGTGGTGCAACATGATTGGCCAAACGGGCAGTCGCGGATGAACAGAGACTCGGCGGCCCGCTCTCCGCGCGGGGGCCACACTGCCGAAAGCGGGCCTTCCCGCCCGCATGCTCCTATCCTGGAGTGGCGGTCAAGTACATCGGCGCCGCATCGAACACGGGGAGCTTAGTGTCAGCGCGAATCACACCCCTGCGGCTCGAAGCGTTCGAGCAGCTGCCCAAGCACGCCCGCAGGTGTGTGTTCTGGGAGGTGGATCCGTCCACGCTCGGACGTGAGGAGCACCTGACCGACCCGGAATTCGAGAAGGAAGCCTGGCTGTCGATGGTGATGCTGGAGTGGGGATCGTGCGGGCAGATGGCCTCCAGCGCCCCGGCCGGCGGGCGCGCCGACGCGACCGACGACCTGCCGGGAGAGTGCGGGGATGCACCCTGCCTTGGCTACGCGTTTTACGCTCCGCCCGGCGTCGTGCCGCGGGCGCAGCTCTTTCCCAGCGGGCCGGTCAGCGCCGACGCGGTGCTGCTCACGTCGCTGGGCGTGGAAGCCGGTCAGAACGGTGAGGGGCTGCCGCAAAGCCTGATCGTTGCCGTCGTCGCCGATCTGGTTCGACGCGGCGTGCGGGCGCTGGAAGCGTTCGGTCGCACCGAGGCCGCCGCCGAGCTTGTCGATCCGCGGCTGGTGCCTGCCGAGCTGCAGTCCGTCGTGGAAGTGCTCGGCGACTGCTCGGTCGACCGCTGCATCCTCGACGCCGAGTTCCTCGAACAGGTCGGGTTCGTTGAAATTTCGAAGCATCGGTACTTCCCCCGGCTGCGTCTGGAGCTGGAGAGCGGCCTGGGCTGGAAGGCGGGCGTGGAGGCGGCGCTGGAACGGCTGCTGGAGAGCGAGAAGCTGAAGCAACCCGTCGGCGCGGGCGCGAACATCTGCTGAGTGGCTAGCTGGGGCTGACGCGGCCGCTCTGCTCCACGGAAAGCTCGTGCGCGAGCAGCTCCGCGAACGTGAAGGTACCGGTCGGGCGGTCGTTCTTACCGAGCAGGTAGAGCCGTTTGACGGCCGCGAGGATGCCCTCGGCGATCGAATCGCGGGTCTGGGTGGACACCAACATGGCCCGGTCGCGCGGATTGGTGATGTAGCCGACGTCCACCTGAACTGTCGGCATCCGGGTCAACCGCAGCAGATCCCACGTTCGGCCATGGGTACGGCAATCGCGTAATCCGGTGCGCGCCACCACTTCTCGCTGTATGAAGTCGGAGAGATTGCGGCCAATGGTGGATACCGAACCGTGCGAATTGCCGAAGTGGAACGACGCGACACCGTTCGCCGATGGGCTTGCCTGGGTGGCACATCGCAAGCTGATCATCAGGTCGGCGCCGACCGTGTTGGCTGTCATGGCGCGTTCGGCATCCGACGGGCTGCGGTTGGGCGGCCGGGACAGGAACGTCTCCATGCCGATCGCCGTCATCCGGCCCTCGAGCCGACTTGCCAAGTCCCACAGGACGTCCGCTTCGCTGATCGGACCCGCGGATGCGCTGCGTGATCAGCCCGTGGTCGGTACCGCCGCGGCCGGGATCGATGATGATGCGCTTACCGGACAGGCGAGGGCCCGACCGAGCGGACCAACTCCTCCTCGCGAATGGCATGCGGAGAACCGCCGGTGACGCGGGAACCGAGAAAGTACAACGAGCGCAACGTCTCTGGGCCGCAGATGCCGTCCGGCGACAACCCGTACTCGCGCTGATATGACATCAGCCCGTTGTGGGTCTGCAGCCCGAAGTGCCCGTCCACCAGGCCGGTGTAGAAGCCAAGGTCCTGCAGCCGCGCCTGAAGGGTGGCGACGTCGTCTCCGTACATCGGCGCACCGAACTGGTGGCTGAGGATGCGGGCACCGAGTCGGTAGGAGGCCTCTTTCAATGCTCGGTAGGTCGCCTCACCGACGATGCCGTCGACCAGGAGGCCTCGGTGCTGCTGAAAAGCGCGGACGGCCTCGTCGAGTTCAAGATCGAAATAGTCCGCCGCTACATGCTTACCCGTGCTCAGATCGGCATCCGGGTTTTCCACCAGCCCCAGCGCCGCCAGTGCCGACCGGATCTCCGTGACTGCGCTCCCGCGATCACCGCGACGCAGACTCGACATTCGGGGCCTTTCGATACGGATATCGGCGGTGGTGCAGCGCTGACGAATTGCAGGACAGGCTAGGCGGAATTATCTCAGAAGCAGGCCCGATTCGAGAAAACGCCAGGCGAGTCGCCGCCGGATCGGCCAGGTGTTAGACGACGCCCTCGAGCTCGCGAAGCAGCGCGGCCTTGCCCTTGGCGCCGACGATCCGCTTCACCGGCCGGCCATCCTTGAACAGGATCATCGTCGGGATGGACACGACCTGGAAGTCGCGAGCCGTCGCGGGGTTGGCGTCGACATCAAGCTTGGCCACCGTCAGCGCGCCCGCCTTGTCCCCGGCGATCTCCTCGAGCACCGGGGCGACCATCTTGCACGGCCCGCACCAGGTCGCCCAGAAGTCCACCAGGACAGGGGTACTGCTCGACAGCACATCGTCGGAGAAGGAGTCGTCGGTGACGTTGACGGTATTGCTGGTCTTCTCTGTTCCGGTCACTGCTGTGCTCCAATCAGGTCGTCGTCTATGGTTTGCGTTGTCCCGGAAGCGGTTTCGGCGAGCCAACGCTCGGCGTCGATCGAGGCCGAACAGCCGGTGCCCGCTGCCGTGACCGCCTGCCGGTAGATGTGGTCGACCAGATCGCCTGCCGCGAAGACGCCTTCCACCGACGTGCTGGTGGTGTGGTCACGAACCAGCACATACCCAGCCTGGTCGAAGTCAACTTGGCCGCGGACGAGTTCTGACCGAGGGTCATGGCCGATCGCGACGAACACACCGGTGACGGGCAGCGTCGACTCCTCGCCGGTGACGCCGTTGCGCAGGCGCACCCCGGTCACCCGGCTGTCGCCCTCGATCTCGGTGACCTGGGTGTTCGTCATGAAGGTGATCTTGTCGTTGTCCTTGGCCCGCTCGAGCATGATCCGCGATGCCCGGAACTCCTCGCGGCGGTGGATGAGGGTGACACTGCGGGCGAACCGGGTCAGGAAGGTGGCTTCCTCCATAGCGGAGTCGCCACCGCCGACGACGGCGATGTCCTGATCCTTGAAGAAGAACCCGTCGCAGGTGGCGCAGGTGCTCACGCCCATGCCCAGCAGCTTGTCCTCGCCCGGTACGCCGAGGTGTCGGGCCGCTGCACCCATCGCGAGGATGACGGCGCGGGCGCTGGTACGTTTCGTCGCCGACGGTCACCGTCTTGACCGGGCCGTCGAGCGACACCGCATCGACGTCTTCCATCCGGAGGTCGGCCCCGAATCGAAGGGCCTGTTCGCGCATCTCGTCCATCAACTCCGGACCGGTGATGCCATCGCGGAAGCCGGGGTAGTTCTCCACCTCGGTCGTGGTCATCAGCGCGCCGCCGAACTGCGTGCCCTCGAAGACCAGCGGGGTCAGCTGGGCGCGCGCGGCATAGATTGCCGCTGTATAGCCGGCCGGCCCTGAGCCGATGACGATCACGTCGTGAACGTTAGGTGTCGATGTCATGCGAGCCTTTCTGCCTGCACGGATACAAACACCAGGGTAAGCCGGGGTGTTCCCGCACGGACGGTGGGCTGGATTACGGGCGTGTGACCACCGGATTGGGCGTGTCGCCGGATGACCTGGACACCGACACCGTAATGCGCTCGGCGGTCGGTCCAGCGGGGAATTGAAACTTGAGTACTCGTGTACTTACGACGCGCAGCCGCAACGCTGGCCTGGGGCATATGCGTCATGGCGATCGACGTATGGCGTGTCAGCTGCAACGGATCCCCACAAGGTCGATTTCGGGACGTCTTCGCTGGACTCGAGGTGACCATCGAGAACCTGACCGACGCCGGCGGCCCGCTATTACGAGTCCTTCGCTTTGATCACCTTCCTGCGGCTGCGCGGGTGTCGAAGTAGCCGAGCGCGTCGGCCAGCTTGGCGCGGGCGCGTGAGCAACGGCTCTTCACGGTGCCTTCGGCGATGCCAAGCATTCGCGCGGTCTCGGCGACCGAGTAGCCCTGCATGTCGACCGCGACCACCGCGGCGCGTTGTTCGATCGGCAGCCGCATCAGCGCGCGTTCGATCATGATCGCGGTGTCCACCCGTGGGGTGTGATCGCCGATCGGGCAGTTGTCGTCCTTGAGTTCGGTCGTCGGATGGGTCTTGTTGCGGCGCAGCCGGTCCAGGCAGGCGTTGACCACGATGCGGTACAGCCAGCTGCTCACCGCGGCGTCACGCCGAAAGGAGGCCGCCGTGCGGTGCGCGGACAGCAGCGCATCCTGCAGGGCGTCTGCGGCGTCGTCAGGGTTGCGGCTGGTCACCATCGCCAACCGGTATAGCTGGCGGTGATGGCGATAGAACAGTTCCTCGAACGCATATCGATCGCCCGCCACGTGCGCGGCAAGCAGCTCCGCGTCGCTGCGATCCGTCTCGGGAATCCCCCAGAAGCTCCCCACAGGCGAACCCTAAGCACCCCCGGACACCCGCTCTTGCACTAGTTTTCGCGATGGCCGTTGACATGGCCCTTCGGGTCCGCTGCCCTTGGGATAACGCGCTAGGAGGCAGCCTTGACCGTGATCTCGGCGATGTCAGAGCGGCTCTTGCCATCAACCGTGCCCAACGTGGACACCCACACCAGCAGGTTGCTGGTCTGCGTGGGGTTGTCCACCTTGATGGTGTTGGAGCCGGGCTTGAGAGTGGTGGCCGGCGTCAGCACGGTGGTGTCGTCAAGCGACGACGGCGTCGGCGTCTGCGCCGAACGGATCTCGACCGCGGTGCCGGTGCTGTTCAAGTCGATCGTGACCTCGCCGATCGCGGAGGGCTGTGGCAGCTGCAGCATGAGCCCGACACCGTTCTTGAAGTTCGGGAACGGAACGGGGTCGGTGTAGGTGTCGATAGGCCACACCGTGGACTGGTTGCCATCGATCGCCAGCGGCGCCTGATCCGGCGCGTCGGCCTCCCCCTCGGGTGAAAACACCGTTGCCTTAACAGGTTTGATGGTGGCACCGCTGCCGCCGCCACCGCTGTCTTCTTCTGAACTCCCCGGCGCGTTGAGCCCGAGGTCATCCTGCGAGAATCCGCCGACGTCGCCGAAGATGCCTTTCAGCACCGACGCCAACACGATCAGGGCGACGACGATGACCGCGGCACCGACGCTGAGGCCGACGATAAGTCCCTTGCGCCTGCGCGCAGACGCCTCGGGATCGCCTGCCGATGCGCGCACCCGTTCGGGCCGCGGCGGCGCCGCGGGTTCGTCGACGGGGGAGATCAGCTCGGTGCGGTCGGCGATCGCGGTCGCCTGCTGCAGCAGGTTCAGCAGCGTCGGTGCGCTGCGGATGCCGCCGCCCACCTGTACCGAGCGCGCGGCAGCCGCCGAGATCTGGAAGGGAATGTCGCGGTCGATGGAGCGGGGCTCGACAGGCTCGCCGGAGGCGTCTACCTCGGCGGGCTCCAGCCCGCTGCGTACCCCGGACTCCGGCAGCGGCCACCGGTTGATCAGCAGCGCATAGAGCGCCGCTCCGATTCCCCTGATGTCGTCCTCCGGGGTGGCCTCCGGCAAGGTGGCGGGGAACGCCAACGCGACATCGCCCTCGACACTGACGCGCACCCGGCTGGGGTGATCGATCGACAGCGAGACTCCGGCCCGATGGGCCTGCTCGGCGGCGGCGGCCAGCGTCTGCATCGCGCGGGCGCCGCCGATCGGGGACGGCGACGTCTCGGCCACCTCCACCAGGGATCCGCCGCGGATCCACTCGCTGACGATCAGGCCGCCGGATCCGGTGTTGGCCACATCGAGGATGCGTGCCACGCCGGGGCTCTCGACCCGGCTCAGCCGCAGCGTGCGATCCAGGATGTCCTGGAGTTCCTGGTCGGAGAGCGCCGCGTCGGGGTCGACGAAGGTGAGGGCGACCTGACGGTCCAACGCCGTGTCCAGTGCCTGCCAGAACTGCAGGGTGGGTGGTCCGCCGTGGAAGACCAGCAGCCGATAGCGGCCGCCGCCGATGGTGGCACCGGGGATGAGGTGCACGTCCTCGTCCGACGTAGCCGTCTCGATCGGCGGCTCGCGAGGAATGTCGAACGGGAAGCCCTTCGCGAGTGGGATCGCCGCCGTAGTCCGGCGGGGGGTCGACCTGAGACGGGTGGCGAGACGGTGCTGACCGGCATCGTGCCTGGCATCACCCTGTTCGGCATCGGCGCCGGACACGACGCCCTGGCCTGCCTGGCTGTCGGCGGGAACGTCTGGCTGGAATTCGTCTGCTGCGGACACCGGCAGCTTGGTCGTCGCGCCGTTGTCAGGGGAGGGGTGCGGAGTCGCCTGCGGATTCGTCGGTCACCGCTGGTCCTTTCCGCATCCGTGCTCCGGCAACCGGCGCCGGAGGCCCGCGCCAAGTGGCCGGCGGGCTGTGACGACCCCGCGACGCGAACGAATTCCTCTGATCAGAGTACGTGAGAGGGGCCGCAGGGGCGTGGTCGGACGGGCGGTACGGCTGGTCGCCCGGCTACTTTCGGGGCCCTGCCGAGACGGCGCTGGACGGCCGCCAGCGCCGCCTGCGCCTCCGGCACCCGCGCGGCCAGCATGACCGCGCCGATGATCGGCAGCATGATCAACCCGAGGACGAGCAGCCGCAACATCGACCCTGCGCCGCCGCCGTGCTCAGTCAAAGACTCGAGGCCCAGCAACTGGTCGACCACGTGGGCGAGCATCGCGGCGATCAGCGACGCGGCGGTCGCGACCAGAACCGTGCGCACGACGTCGAGATCAGTAGCCTGCCACGCGGCGGATTCAGGTTGGCGCGCAACAGGATATAGCCGACGGCCGCACCCGCGAGGAATCCGATGCCGTTGGCGAGGCCGAGATAGCCCGCGACCAGTTCGCGGTCGTCGGTCAGGTGGGGTGCGGCAAGGGATGCGGCGATCTTCACCGATCGTGATCACGATGATCACCACGATCGGAGTCCACGGCTGTTCGCGGGCGTAGAACACCCGAAGTTGCAGCAGGACCAGCGCATACGGGATCAGCGTGAACGCGGAGAGCGTGATCGCCATGCCCAGATAGCCCGCGTCGACGTCGCCGAAATTGCCGTAGGCGAACAGCGCGCTGCCTATTGCCGGGCCCCGCGACGGTCATGAGCGCCACGATCGGAATCAGCGTCACCATGGTCAGCCGGGTGGCAAGCGACAGGTCGGCGAGCACGCCGGGCATGTTCTCTGCGGCTGCGTTGCGGCTCAGCCGCGGCATCACCACCGTCAGCACGGTGACGCCGATCATGCCGAAAGGCAGCATCAGTACAAGCCAGGTGTAGTTGTAGATCGCCGGCCCGGAAGCCGCTGCGCCACTGGCGATTCTGTTGCCGACGATCAGGCCGATCTGGCTGATCAACACATAGAGCACCATCGCGGCGGCCATCGTGCCGAATCGTTTGAGCCGGTCGTCGAGTCCCCACAGCGGCCGCAGACTGACGCGCTCACGGCGGAGGGCGACAAGGAGCACCAGGACCTGCGTCACGGTGCCCAACGTCATGCCGATTCCGAGCACGAGCAGCTTCGGATTGCCCATCTGCACGGGGTTCACCGAAAGTTCCCCTGGGACAACCAAGAAGAGGACGAGCGTGAGATCGCGACGAGATTGTTGATCACCGGTGCCCACGCCGGCGGCCCGAACACGTTGCGGGTGTTCAGGATTGCCATGAAGACCGACGACAAGCCGTAGAAGAGCACCTGGGGCAGCAGCAGATAGGCGAACGCGGTGGTGAGGTCGCGGTTCACCTCCGGATCGCCGCCCAGCATCAGCGAAACCAGCAGTGGCGCGGATGCCACCGCCAGCATGGTGGTGATCAACAGCAGCGTGGTCGCCAGGGTGACGAGGCGGCGGACGAAGGCGGTGCCGCCGTCGGGGTCGTCGCGCTCGGCGCGGGCCAGCACCGGCACGAAGATCGCGGTGAACGTCGCCTCCAGCACCAGCGCCGCGATCAGGTTGGGCAGCTGGTAGGCCACCGAGAAGGCGCTGGACAACGCCGCGCCGAGGATCGTGGCCAACAGCACGATGCGGATGAATCCGGTGATCCGGCTGACCAGGGTGGCGACCGCCATGCCCCACGACCGCGACACCACTGCGGCATCGCTCAATTCCGGCCGTCCGGCGCGCCGCCGAGGTGCGGGGCCCCGCGGGATGCGCTGTCGCGGCGGCGGTGGCGGCATCTCCGGTGGCGGCGGCGGCGGATAGCCGCGCATCCCTGGCGGCGGCGGCTGCCGTGGGCCGGCACCGGCGGTCGGCCCATCGGGCCCCGCGCCGCGGTCGAACGGCGGCTGAACCGGCCTTGCATGCCGACCGGCGGGATTCATTTCTTCCGCTCTTCGCCCGAGGGGATCGGGGTCGAGTCGGGTTCGTCGGTGTGGGCGAGCGCCACCTCGAGCGGATCTGGACGGTTCAGGTCGGCGCGGTCGGGCTGGCCACGGAACCGGTGCCAGAGGCGGCGACCGGCCAGCGCGACCAGTACCGCGCCCACCGACAGCGTGATGAAGAACAGCACCTGGCCGTAGGCATTGGAATGCACCGACAACCGCACCGGCTCGCCAAGCGGCAACCCGTCGGCGGTGCGCAGAGCCACGTCGACGGCGACGCGCTGGGTGAAGTGCACCTCGATCGGCACTTGCAGCGGCAGGTATCCGGGCGGCAGCACGATCTCGCCCATATCGGTAACCGTCATGCCGGGCGGAGCGTCTACCTGCAGCCGTACCCGGATCGGCACCGGCAAGTTGTTGCGCAGCGCCAGCGGAAGCGGGCTTCGTTCGGTGGCGAGGGTGTAGGAGCCGCCGGGGTTGACGATGGTGACCGCGTTGAACAGATCGTTCACCGTGGTGGTGGTCGTGGACAAGGCGTTGCGGTGGCCAGCCCGTTGCGGGCGTCCGGCGGCACGGACTGGCTCAGCGCACGCAGCATGTCCTCACGCAAGGGCGCGGTGTATTGCGTCCCGGTCAGGCCCGTGCGCTCGTCGGTCGTCAGGGCCGCCGTCAAGCCCCACAGCCTGCCGGTGGTTCCCGCAATGCCCGAAGTCACGGAGTCGTCGAAGCGGGCGCGCGGATTGGCGGGCACACCTTCGGGCAGCGGCCTGGTGTCCTGCTGCGGCACCGCCTCACCCTCGGCGATCACGGCGGTCAAGGGCCGCGGCGCGGCCAGCCCGGCGCGGATCGTGGTGGCGACAGTGGACAGGATGGCCGCCGCATCGTCGGCCTGCAGGGTCCAGTCCATCGGCGGCATCAGGATCTGGGTGCGCGGTTCGGCGTCAGGCTGAAGACCTCGCCACAGCAGCGAACCCAACGCGTCTTGACGGCGCGCTACCGCCGAATCGTGTTTGACCGGAATGTCCAGTGCGGGATCCAGATACGACGGCGTCCACGGATCGGTACCAACGCCGGCCATCGCGGCGCCGACGGTGGGGTCGAAGGGGGCGGAGACGACTTCCGGCGTGTACCGCACGGCGGTGACGTCCGCGGCCGCAGATTCTCCATTCGCCGAACTTGAGCGCGGTGAGGTCGGCCGCGGCGACCGCGACCGTCGGGCCCTGCGCCGCGAGCAGTTGGATCGCCGGCCCGGTCAACGGGCCGTCGCCGACCAGGGTGGCGCCCCGGGTCGAGGCGATGCCGAGAATCTGGTCGACGATGTCGCCCGCGCCGTTCGTCGCGATGGAACTCAGCCCCGGATCGCCTACCCGGTGCAAGGCGTCGAGGTCGGCCTGGGCGTAGTTCGCCGGAGCGACGCACATCCGTTGGGCCACCACTTTGAGCCGGTTCAGCCAGTTCACCGCCGCTTCTTGGCCGGCGCCGGGATGGGTCGGCGTTGCGGGGCCGACGTCGGGCCCGTCGTTGACGACGTAGCCGACCGTCATCGCGTTGACGGTGACCAACAGATCGGGGTCGACGGCCAGGCACAGCGCGCTGCGCACCTGCCCGCCGGGATCGACGGACTGGCTGGTCGCGAAGTCGACGGCCGACAACAGGGCATCCAGCCGCCCGCCGGGTGCGAGCGAGGTGGCGAGGTCGTCATCGATCAGCCGCACGGGCGTCGTCCCGCCGGGAGCGCCCGAGGCCAGCCGTGGCCGATCGCCGAGCGGCCACATCACGGTCAGGCGCACCGGCTTGGAGGTATCCGGCGCAACGACGTCGCCGAGGGCGTCCGCGGACGAGACCGCTGCCGGTTCGGGAGGCACGCCGATCACGGGAAGCAGGAACCGAGCGTCGTCGAGTCGGGCGGGCGCGCCGTAGTCGGGTGTGCCGTTTGCGTTGATCAGTAGCGGATACACGCCGGGCTGTCGGACACCAAGGGACGGCACCTCCGACGAGCGCAGCGGCGCTGTCAGCTTGAACGGAACATGTTGGCCGCGTTGTAATTCCGCGGACACCGTGATGAAGTCGGCGACCGGTTCGAATTGGTCGTTCGCGCCGCCGAGGTTCGTGCGCAGACCGGCGGAGGAGGTGACCGCGGCGGCGTGCTCGAGACGGACCATGACGTCGCGGACGGGACGGTCGCCGACGTTCTGCACGGTTCCTGTGACGGTGACGACGGGTTCACTGGTGGTGGTCACCACGTCGGGCGTCACGCCGTCGATATGCACCAGCAGGAACGGCACCGAACCCGGTTCGCCCGCGGCCGCGTGGGGCGCCACGGCGGGCGCGGCAATGAGGAACAACAGTGTCAGTACGGCGAGCAATCTGGCCCACGCCGTCCCAGCACCCCGGCGGGCGATCACGGCCCTTGTCCGCAGCCGTTCGTCCGCCGGCCCTGCGGTGGGCCTGCTTCGTTGGGACGTCGGTTGCGGGTGTGCGAGTGCGTCTGTGCGCGCCTGCGCGGCGAGGACTGCGGCAGCGGCGGCAACGCGGCAGGCCCGTCGTTGTGCAGCTTGTCGATCAGCTCGCCCGCCACCTCGGCCAGCTTGCGCTCGTCGGCGTAAGCAAGCTTGGCGAGGCAGCTCCTTCAGCGGCACCCAGGCCACCTCGCTGACCTCGACGTCTTCGTCGGACAGCTCGCCGCCGAGGAACCGCATCAAGTAATGGTGCACGGTCTTGTGCACCCGTCGGCCCTCGGTGACGAACCAGTAATCGATGCTGCCGAGCGCGGCGAGCACGCTGCCCTGGATCCCGGTCTCCTCGGCGACCTCACGAATCGCGGTCTGTTCGGCGGTTTCGCCGAGCTCGATGTGGCCTTTGGGCAGCGACCACAACATCCGTCCCCGCCGGTCGATGCGCCCGATGAGGGCCGCGACCTGGGTTTCCTTCGGGCCGTCGATCCCGTCGATGACAAGTCCGCCCGCCGATGTCTCGTGCACGGTGCGCAGCCGCTCGGGTCCGCGTCGCGGCGTGCGCGGCTTGCGCGGTTTGTGCGGCTTGGGTTGAGTGCCGGGCACAGGAACATTTGTGCTGCCCGCAGCAACCGAGTTGTTGTTGTGCTGCGCGGTGCCGGTGTCGGGTGGACCGGCCGCACGCCGACCGCGACGCCGCCCTCGGCGCCGTCGTGGTTTGGCCTGATCGCCGTCCGACACCCAAGCGATAGTAGCTGCCACGAAGATTCGCCCCCGCCGCACTCGCCCGTCGTAACTGAGCCGTTGCCGATTAGGCTGTCCGAACGTGCCCGAATCAGCTGCTGACGCCGAACTACTGGCGGCCGCCCAAAAGGCGCTGACCCGCCACGGCGATGTGCTGCGCGACCTCGGCAGGTTGTTCGCTGGCGCGGGTCATCAGCTGTATCTCGTCGGGGGAAGTGTCCGCGACGCATTGCTGGGCCGACTGGGCACCGACCTCGATTTCACGACCGACGCCAGGCCCGAGCAGATGCAGACGATTCTTCGGCCGTGGGCCGAAGCGCTGTGGGATACCGGGATCGAGTTCGGCACGGTCGGCGTGGGCAGGGCCGGCGACCGCATGGAGATCACCACGTTCCGCGCCGATACCTACGATCAGGTGTCCCGCAATCCCTCGGTGCGGTTCGGCGACAACCTGGACGACGATCTGGTCCGCCGCGACTTCACCGTCAACGCGATGGCGATCCGCATCACGGCCGACGGTCCGGCCGAATTCCATGATCCGCTAGGCGGTTTGGACGCGCTGCGGGCGGCCTGCTCGACACCCCCGCTGCACCGGAGGTGTCTTTCGGCGACGACCCGCTGCGGATGCTGCGGGCCGCACGGTTTGTTTCGCAGCTCGGATTCGCCGTCGCCCCGCGGGTTCGGGAAGCGATGACGGCGATGGCGGATCAGCTCGGGCGGATCTCCGCCGAACGCGTTTCCGCCGAGCTCGACAAGCTCTTACTCGGATCGGATCCGGCGGCCGGCATCAACTTGATGGTGGGGACCGGTCTCGGCGATGTGGTGCTGCCCGAGATCGGCGCGATGAGGATGGCCATCGACGAGCACCATCAGCACAAGGATGTGTACGAGCATTCGCTGACGGTGCTGCGGCAGGCGATCGGCCTCGAGGACGACGGGCCGGATCTGGTACTGCGCTGGGCGGCGCTGCTGCACGACATCGGCAAGCCCGCGACGCGTCGGCACGAGGCCGACGGTGGGGTGAGCTTTCACCACCACGAAGTGGTGGGCGCCAAGATGACGCGCAAGCGGATGCGGGCACTGAAGTACTCCAAGCAGATGGTCGACGACGTGTCGCAGCTGGTGTATCTGCACCTGCGCTTCCACGGGTACGGCGACGGGCAGTGGACCGACTCGGCGGTACGTCGTTATGTCACCGACGCAGGCCCGCTGCTGCCGAGGCTGCACAAGCTGGTGCGCGCCGACTGCACGACCCGCAACAAGCGACGCGCAGCGCGGCTGCAGGCCAACTACGACGACCTGGAGGCCCGGATAGCCGAGCTGGCGGCGAAGGAGGACCTTCAGCGGGTGCGGCCGGACTTGGACGGCAACGAGATCATGCAGATCCTCGACATCCCGGCGGGGCCGCACGTCGGCGAGGCGTGGCGCTATCTCAAGGAGCTGCGGCTGGAACGCGGCCCGCTCGACCACGACGAGGCGGTGGCCGAGTTGCTCAAGTGGTGGAACGCCAGGCGGCTAGTCCGCCGTCGGAACCGGTATGGACTACTGCCTTGCTGACGGGGACGGGTCGGCGGCGATGTGGAGTGCGCCGCTGGACACCGATGTCGATGGCGACGGCATTCTCGACGCGGTTGGACTCGATCTCGACGGTGACGGCGGTGTCGACGACGCGCTGGCCGACCTCGACGGCGACGGGGTGGCCGACCACGCCGTGCTGGATGGTCAGAACCACTTCACCGACGACGGATCGGGCACCTGGGCGGTCAGCGTGGACCGCGGAGGGCAATTGAGGTGGTTCGGGCTGGACGGCGTCGAGCACGAGGGCGGGCCCGTGGTCGATCTCGACGGTGACGGTCAGGGCGAAGACCGTTTGGTCGACATCGACGGCAACGGGCTGGCCGACCGCGTGCTCGGCGACGGGGTTGCCTACGTCGACACCGACGGCGACGGGCGCTGGGACGTCAAGTTGAGCGACAGCGATGGCGACGGCAGAGCCGACGCCGCCAACGACGTCTAGCCGCGGCCCGGGGCCGGGTGGGCCTGCGAATGCCTGCGCGATCGTCAGCCACCGCTGCGCGTCGTCACCCTCGGCGGTCACATCGAGTAGCGCTCTTGGCCGCCGCTGGATGACCAGCAGGCAGAAGTCTTCCGCCGATCCCGTGACGCGCTGCGGCGCATCCTCGGGTCCCCACGTCCACGTGGACCCATCGGGCGCGCGTAGTGCCACCCGAAACGGATCCGTAGGCGGCTCAAGGCCGTTGATCGCGAACGCGAAGTCGCGCGTCCGCACACCGATGTGGGCGATGGAGCTGCAACCGCGCGGTCGCGGGCCGCTTCACCCCGAGGGCGTCGGCGACGTCAAGGCCGTGCGCCCAGGTCTCCATCAGCCGGGCAGTGGCCATCGACGCGGCGCTCATCGGTGGGCCGAACCAGGGCAGTTTGCGACCTTCGGGCACCGTCAGCAGCGCGTCGTGGAGCCGGTGTCGTGTCTCCCGCCAGTCGGCAAGCAGCTCGGCAGGCGCGGCGGCGGCGACGATGTCTTCAGCGCCCCGATCGACGAATCCGATCGGGTCGGTCGCGGCGGCCCCGAGCACTTCGGTGAAGCCCGCTTCGTCGTCGACCGACAACAGCGCGACCCGGTCGGTCCACAGCAGATGGGCGATCTGGTGGGCGATGGTCCAGCCCGGCGCGGGGGTTGCCTCGGCCCATCGCTCGGCGGGCAGGTCGGTGACCAGCTCGTCGAGTCCGTCGCTTTCAGCGCGGAGGTCGTCCACGATCGGGCCCGCTGTCGCCATGCGGCACACCTTAACTCGGGGCTTGAGCGCGCCTCGCGACGCCGGCATGCACCGCCAGCCCGACGAGATAGACCGCCGACCCGGCCACGATGAGCCAAGGCGAGCGGCCGTCGGCGGGGATGACCGCCGCTGCCGCTGTGAGCGCGACGATCAACGAGATCCAGAACACCGCGTCCTGCACGGCGAACACGTGGCCGCGCAGCGCGTCGTCGACGTCGATCTGCATGGCGGTGTCGACGCACAGTTTGACCACCTGGCCGAGGGCGCCGAGCAGAAATGTGCACACAACCATCAACGGCAACTGCAGTCCGACGGCAGCGAGCTGGATGAAGGCCGCCAGCAGCAGCGCGCCGTTCGCTGTGCGGTAGCGGCCCCACCGGCCGACGGCGCCGGGCGTGATGACATTCGCCAGAAATGCTCCCGCGCCGGTGGCGCCGAAAAACACCACGGTGGTTCCCAGGCCCGCGACGCTCTGGGTGTCGCCATGCCGCACCATGACAAACACCACCATGATGTTGATGCCGAGAACCATCCGATGTGCGGCCAGCCCGGCGAGCGTGCCCGCAACGGTCGGCACCGCGAGCACCGTGCGCGCGCCGTGCAGCCAACCGGTGGCCACCGCGTAGGCCACCGACCCGTGAATGGCCCGCACACTCTCCCGCGGCCCCAGTACATGCGGGGGGAAGCGCACCGAAAGCAGCAGCGCCACCGCAACAGGAATCACGACGATCAGCATGATCGTGGCAGCGCCTGCGTCGTCGGCGCCGAAGATCCAGCGGGGCACCAGCATGAAGGTGGCGCCAAGGAACGCCGCCGCCCCGCCGGTGGCCGTCGCGACCGCGTTCATCGTCACCACCTGATCGCGCGGTACCACGTCAGGCAGCGCCGCCGACAGACCCGACGAGACGAACCGGGTGAAACCGTTCACGATCAACGCGCCCAACAGGATCGGCCAGCTGGTCGGCGCCCGCGGCGAGCAGCGCGGCGATGACGAGGACCAGCACCAGCCGCCCGACGTTCGCGCCGATCAGCACCTGCCGCCTGTCCCAGCGGTCCAGCAGCGCGCCCGCGAAGGGACCGAGCACCGAGTACGGCAGGTATAGAGCGGCAAACGAACCGGCGAGCTCCCACGGGCCTGCGGCGCGGTCGGTACTGAACAGCAGACCGCCCGCCAGCCCGGCCTGGAACAGGCCGTCACCGAACTGGCTAACCGTCCGCAGTTCGAGCAGTCGCCAGAATTCGGGAAGGCTGCGCACCGAGCGCCAGAGGGCCATCGGTGCGTGTGCGTCAACCACAGGAATTCACAGTACAAATATCCCGGCGGGCCGCGCTTGTTCGCCACCTTGAACGTTCGCTGGTGCCATGATGGTGGGGTGGCGCAGTCAGAGGATCCGGAGGATCACGTCGCCCCTACGGCGCACCGGGTGCGCGCCGGAACCCTGCTTCTGGCCAACACCGATCTGCTCGAGCCGACCTTCCGCCGCAGCGTCATCTACGTCGTCGAGCACAACGACGGCGGCACGCTCGGGGTGGTGCTGAACCGGCCCAGCGAAACCGCGGTGTACAACGTGCTGCCGCAGTGGGCCAAGCTGGCCAACAAGCCCAAGACGATGTTCATCGGCGGCCCCGTGAAGCGCGATGCCGCCCTGTGCCTTGGCACGCTGCGGGTCGGCACCGATCCCACCGGGGTAGCGGGCGTGCGGCATGTGCAGGGCCGGATGGTGATGGTGGACCTCGATGCCGAACCAGAGACGATCGCGCCGATGGTGGAAGGGGTGCGCATCTTCGCGGGTTATTCCGGCTGGACGATCGGTCAGCTGGAGGGCGAGATCGAGCGTGACGACTGGATTGTGTTGTCGGCGTTGCCATCCGACGTGCTGGTCGAGGCCCGAGTCGATCTGTGGGGCCGGGTACTGCGCCGTCAACCGTTGCCGTTGTCGCTGCTGGCGACTCACCCGATCGACATCAGCCGGAATTAGCTGCGTAACAACGCGATTAGCTGGCCAGACGCTGGGACACGGTGCACGTAGCGCAGGCGCCGCTGCCACATCCCGACGATGCCGCTCCGCAGGCCGACGGCGTACCTGCCCTGGTAGCGACGAACTTGGCGCTCTGCCAACAACCCGCCGCGACGGTTGCGATCGCGCCGCCAACACAGACGATCACCACCACGAGGCCGGTCTGGGGTTGCGATGACAGGGCCACCACACCGGCGACGGTCAACATCGCGGCGGCGGCGAGCTGCGTCGGCGCAACGGCGCGCAGTACTTGCCGGACCACATCAGCGGAACTCGGCCGCGTCAAAGTCCAGACGCCAAGCGCGGCGGTCGCGGCGGCGGCGCACAAGCAACCCACCGCCGCGAAAAGCATGCGGCCTACCTTACGAGGAGCCGCCCGCGATGCGCTAGCCGGGCGGCAGACGAGTCGGCCCCTGCGCCGGGGTGGCGCCAGGGACGCTGATCTTGAACCCGTTGGCGATGGCGTCGGTGGCGCCCGCGGCAGCGACGGCCTCCTGGACCGTGGTGGTCACCGAGAGCGACACGAGGTACTTATCCGGGCCCGCGGTCGCGATGGTGTGGCGCCGCGCGGTGTTGAGCGACATGTTGTTGTCCCGGTAGGCGCCCTCGATCATGGCCGACGGCAGACCGCCGAAATCGGCGAGCGACGCTTTGGTGGCGCGCCACGCAGGCAGCTGCTGGGCGTCGATGTAGCCGTGGGTGATGGCCTCCTTGGGATCGAAGTTTCCGCCGACGAGTTTGTAAACGACGAGCGCGGCGTTGGAGGTGTAGATGCCGTCACCGCCGACCCGGTCGGCGAGCACCGCAAACGCGTCGGGCACGTTTGGATCGGGCACCGCAGACCAGCCGCGCGGGACGGGCAGCACGATGTTGAGTGCCTTGAAGTCGTGGGCGACCTGCGGCTCCAGCTTGACGCCCTTCTCCTTCAAGAAGTCCGCCAACGTCACGGAAGAGGCGGGCAGCAGGGTTTCGGGGGCCGCGGCGGGGACGGGCACCATGCCTGGCGCGGTGAACGCCTGCGCGGCGGGGGCGGCAGGGGCAACGCCCAGCTGCCCTGAGGTCTGGGATGCGGCCGCGGCGCCGGGCGCGACGGTGACCGTCTGCGTCACGGTTGCGGGAGCAGGCAGCGTTGGTTGCGGGTAAAGAGGCTCGGCGGTAGCGGTGCTGCCCGCGAAGCCCAGCACGCCGGCCATACCGGCGGCCACACCACCTGCCAGAATCCGCCAGCGGCGGGCACCTTCGATCATTTGCCCGGTCCTTCCCAAGCCCTTCCCGATTGCGCGGCCATCGCGTTCGTAGGCGCTGAATGTATACAGCGCCATGAGTTAGCCACCAGGCCTGGAACCGAGCTGGAATGAAGCTCTGACCGCTCCGCAATGCAACCGATACCTGCCCGTGGCCGAATCGCGGGCAGATACTGCCCTTTACCCTGTTCACGTGAGCAACGAGTCGGTCACCGACGCCGCCGACACCCCGCAGTTCCGCTACACCGCGAACCTGGCCGGGGAGATCGAGCATGCCTGGCAGCAGACGTGGTCGAAGCAGGGCACGTTCAATGTGCCCAACCCGGTGGGGTCGTTGGCGCCTGCGGATGGCACGCCGGTGCCCGCCGACAAGATGTTCGTCCTGGACATGTTCCCCTACCCGTCCGGCGAGGGGCTGCACGTCGGGCACCCGCTCGGCTACATCGCGACCGACGTCTACGCCCGCTACTTCCGGATGACCGGCCGCAATGTGTTGCACGCGTTGGGGTTCGACTCGTTCGGCCTGCCTGCCGAGCAGTACGCGATCCAGACGGGAACGCATCCGCGCATCCGGACCGAGGCGAACATCGTCAACTTCCGCCGCCAGCTGGGCCGGCTCGGGCTCGGCCACGATGCGCGGCGCAGCTTCTCCACCACGGATGTCGAGTTCTACAAGTGGACGCAGTGGATCTTCCTGCAGATCTACAACGCGTGGTTCGACCAGAACTTGAACCGGGCCCGTCGCATCGACGAGCTGATTGCCGAGTTCGACTCCGGTCAGCGCAGCCTCGGCGACGGCAGAGAATGGCAGGCGTTGTCGGCTGACGAGCGCGCGGACGTGATCGACTCCTACCGCTTGGTGTATCAGGCCGACTCGATGGTCAACTGGTGCCCCGGGCTCGGCACGGTGCTGGCCAACGAAGAAGTCACCGCCGACGGCCGCAGCGACCGGGGCAACTTTCCAGTGTTCCGGAAGCGGTTGCGGCAGTGGATGATGCGCATCACCGCATACTCCGACCGGCTGCTCGACGACCTCGACGTGTTGGATTGGCCGGAGAAGGTCAAGACCATGCAGCGCAACTGGATCGGTCGATCCACGGGTGCCTCGGTATTTTTGCCACCGACGCAGGGGACATCGAGGTGTTCACAACCCGCCAGGACACGCTGTTCGGCGCCACCTACATGGTGCTGGCGCCGGAGCATCCGCTGGTCGAACAGCTGACCGCAGCGGACTGGCCTGACGCGGTCGACCCGCGGTGGACGTACGGCGCTGCGACTCCCGCCGAGGCGGTCGCCGACTATCGGCGCTCGATCGCGGCCAAGTCCGACCTGGAGCGTCAGGAGTACAAGTCCAAGACGGGCGTGTTCCTGGGGAGCTACGCAACGAATCCGGTCAACGGCGAGCAAATACCCGGTCTTCATCGCCGACTATGTGCTGCTGGGGTACGGCACGGGGGCGATCATGGCCGTTCCCGGCGGCGACCAACGCGACTGGGACTTCGCCAAGGAGTTCGGACTGCCGATCATCGAAGTAGTTGCGGGCGGCGACATTTCAGCAGGCGGCCTACAACGGCGACGGTGAGATGGTGAATTCCGGTTTCCTCAACGGCCTGAGCGTCGGGTCGGCGAAGGAGGCCATCACGGCGCGGCTGGAAGGCGACGGCCGCGGCAGTTCGCGCGTCGAGTACAAGCTGCGGGACTGGTTGTTCGCCCGGCAGCGGTACTGGGGTGAGCCGTTCCCGATCGTCTACGACGAGGCAGGCCGCGCGCACCCGCTGCCCGAATCCGAGTTGCCCGTCGAACTACCCGACATGCCGGACTACTCGCCGGTCCTGTTCGATCCCGACGACGCCGACAGCGAGCCGTCGCCGCCGCTGAACAAGGCGACCGATTGGGTGCACGTCGAGCTGGACCTCGGCGACGGCCGCAAGACCTACACCCGCGACACCAACGTCATGCCGCAGTGGGCGGGCAGCTCGTGGTACGAGCTGCGCTACGCCGATCCGCACAACTCGGAAGCACTGTGCGACAAGGAGAACGAGGCGTACTGGATGGGTCCGCGGCCTGCGGAGCACGGCCCGGACGACCCTGGCGGTGTCGATCTGTATGTCGGCGGTGTCGAACATGCGGTGCTGCATCTGCTGTACGTCGCGGTTCTGGCACAAGGTGCTCTACGACCTCGGCCACGTGTCGCTCCAGGGAGCCGTACCGCGGCTGGTCAACCAGGGCTATATCCAGGCGTTCGCCTACACCGACTCCCGTGGCATCTACGTGCCCGCCGCCGAGGTCATTGAGCGGGACGGGAAGTTCTACTGGAGCGGACCCGACGGCGAGATCGAGGTGAACCAGGAGTTCGGCAAAATCGGCAAGAGCCTGAAGAACTCGGTGTCGCCCGACGAGATCTGCGACGACTACGGCGCCGACACCTTGCGGGTGTACGAGATGTCGATGGGCCCGCTGGATGCATCGCGGCCGTGGGCCACGAAGGACGTCGTCGGCGCCTACCGATTCCTGCAGCGAGTCTGGCGACTGGTGATCGACGAGCAGACCGGTACCGAACGCGCCGCTGGGCACGAGGCGCTTGACGACGAGACGCTACGGCTGTTGCACCGCACGATCGCCGGGGTGTCGGAGGACTACGCCGCGCTGCGCGAACAACACCGCGGCGGCCAAGCTGATCGAGTACACCAACCACCTGACCAAGCAGGGCGTGACAGCGCGGGCGGCACTCGAGCCGCTGGTGCTGATGGTCGCGCCGCTGGCGCCGCACCTGGCCGAGGAACTGTGGAAACGGTTGGGCCACGAGACATCGCTGGCGCACGGGCCTTTCCCGGTGGCCGACACGCAGTACCTGGTCGAGGACACGGTCGAGTATCCGGTGCAGGTCAACGGAAAGGTACGCGGCCACATCACGGTGGCTGCCGACGCCGACGCGGACACGCTCGAGACGGCGGCGCTGGCCGATGAGAAGGTGCAGGCCTTCCTCAACGGCGCCACCCCGAAGAAGGTGATCGTGGTCGCGGGCCGCCTGGTCAACCTTGTCGTCTAAGCCCAGCCCAGCTGGCGCATCGTGATTCCGTCGTTCCAGATCTTGGTCATGTGGCGGATCTTGTCGCCGTCGAAATCCATGACATAGACGTAGTCGGCGGCCGCGCTCTGTCCCGTCGGCGGCACCGGGCCACCCTCGCCGGTGTGCGTCCCGCGGAAGACGCCGTAGGCCGTCACGTTGTTGCGCTGCTCGTCGACGGCGAAGGAGCGCACCTCGGCCGTGCCGTCGGGCAGCGGTGTCAGTAGGCCCTGCATCCATTCGGTGTAGGCCTCGAGGGTGTCGATGCCCGCCAGCGCATCGGTCTGGCCGGCGAATGTCGCGCCGGGGTGGCAGTAGGGCAGGCAACCGTCCCAGCCCTTACCGGTTTCGCATGCGTCGAAGAATTGTTCTGCGGTTTTCCGAATCGAACTCATGGCGAATTGTGCGCGCAACAGCGCCGCTCACCGCGGCGAAACGCACACAAATCACCGGGGGCGGACGATGACCTCGCGGATGTCGGCGTCGGGCGGGGCGTTGACGGCGTCCGCGACGATCTTGGCGACGGTCTCCGGGCTGAGAAATCGTTCGGGGTCGTACTCACCGCCCTCGTAGGCGACGAGGCCTTCCTGCATCTCCGTCGCGATCCGCCCCGGATGGATCGACGTGACCCGTAGCTCCGGCTCGTCGTTGCGCAGCGAGTCCGCGAAGCCCCGCAAGCGCGAACTTGCTCGCTGAGTATGACGCCAAGCCGGGTGAGGCGTTGATCCCCGAGCCGGAATTGATGAACACAACGTGCCCGTGCGAGCTCCGCAGCGCCGGCAGCAGCGCAAGCGTAAGCGCCACCGCCCCAACGACATTGACTTCCATGGTGGTACGCCACTCATCGACAGCGGACTCCGCGACGCGTCCCGGAAACGCCGCGCCTGCGTTGTGGATCAGCACATCGAGGGCATCAATGGGCTCGACGACCGACGGGATGGCGTCGGAGTCCTCCAGATCGATCGGCCACGTCGTCGCGCCGAGCCGCTCGGCGACCGCATCGAGCCGGCCGGACGGCCGCCCGCCCAGAAACAACGTGTGGGTGGGCGCGAGCGCATCGGCGATAGCCGAACCGAGTCCGCCCGACGCGCCGGTGATGAACGCGGTCGGCATGCCGGTCACCCTACCGACTGCGATCATTGAGGAGATGGCACCCGATCCCACCTTCGCTCCCACGCAGCTCGCGGCACGCGCCGCCTACCTGCTGCGCGGCAACGACCTGGGTGTGATGACGACCGCCGCGCCGCTGCTGTACCCGCACATGTGGAGCTGGGACGCGGCGTTCGTGGCGATCGGCCTGGCCCCGCTGAGCGTCGAGCGCGCGGTCGTCGAGCTGGACACCCTGCTGTCGGCGCAATGGGCCAACGGGATGATCCCGCACATCGTGTTCGCGAACGGCGTCGACGGGTACTTCCCGGGCCCGGCGCGCTGGGCGACGTCGGCACTGGCGGCCAACGCGCCACGCACAAGGCACACGTCGGGGATCACGCAGCCGCCGGTGCACGCGATCGCCGTGCAGCGCATCCTCGACCGGGCCCGCTCGCGCGGGCGCTCCACCCGCGCCGTGGCCGAGGCGTTCCTCGACCGCCGCTGGGACGACCTGGTGCGCTGGCACCGCTGGCTGGCCGAGGCGCGCGACCAGAAGTCGCACGGCAGGGTGACGCTCTACCACGGCTGGGAGTCCGGCATGGACAACTCCCCACGGTGGGATAGCGCGTACGCCAACGTGATTCCCGGCAATGTGCCCGAATACCAGCGCGAGGACAACACCATCGTCACCGACGCCAGCCAGCGCCCGTCCGACCTGGAGTACGACCGCTACCTGTGGCTGCTCGAGGAGATGAAGTCGGCACGCTACGACGACGAACTGCTGCCCAAGGTGATGAGCTTCGCCGTCGAGGACGTGTTCGTCTCGGCCATCCTCTCGGTGGCCTGCACGGTGCTCGCCGAAATCGGCGAGGACTACAAGCGGCCGCACGCCGACGTGCGGGACCTCTACTCCTGGGCGGAACGCTTCCGCAGGGGCGTCGTCGAGACCACCGACGAAAGAACCGGCGCGGCAAGGGATTACGATGTCCGTGCGGATAAGTTGATCCCCACCGAGACCGTTGCGCAGTTCGCTCCGCTGCTGTGTGGCGGGCTGCCCCACGACAAGGAGCGGTCACTGCTGCGACTGCTCGAGGGGCCGCGGTTCTGCGGACACCCTGACCTGAAGTACGCGCTGATCCCGTCGACGTCGCCGGTGTCGCGCGACTTCCGGCAAAGGGAGTACTGGCGCGGCCCGGTGTGGCCGGTGATGACGTGGCTGTTTTCGTGGGCTTTCGCCCGCCGTGGCTGGGCCGAACGATCGCTGAACCTGCGGCGCGAAGGGCTGCGACAGGCCAGCGACGGCACCTTCGCGGAGTACTACGAGCCGTTCACCGGGGAGCCACTCGGCAGCATGCAGCAGTCATGGACCGCCGCTGCGGTGTTGGACTGGCTGGGCTAGCTGTCTTCCTGGCCGGGTTCTTGATCGGCCAGATGCTCCATCGGGCCCAGCGCCTTGATCAGCGTTTCGACGTCGTCGGCGCTGAGTTTGCCGAGCATCGCCGCCAGCGCCGCCCGGCGCGCGGCGAGGGCCTCGCGATGTTGCACCAGGCCGCGGGGGGTGACCTCCACCAGCACGGCCCGCAGATCGGACGGGTCACGCGACCTCTTCACCAACCCGAGCTTCTCCAGCCGGCGAATCGCCACAGTTGTGGTGGGGGTGCGGACGCGTTCGTGGGCCGCAAGGTCGGTCATCCGGATGGGGCCTTTTTCCAGCAGGGTCAACAAGATTGACAGCTGTGCCAGCGTCAGGTCGCCGGCCGTGCCGCGATTGGCGTCGCCGCGCCGCAGGACGGAAAACAGCTTGGAGAGGACGCGCTGCAGCTCGGCGGCCAGCTCGTCGACCTGCGCTTGGGTCTCCACCATAGTTCGCTAGTCTAACCTGTCAGGCTCTGCCGGTACGCAATCACGCAATGTTTGCAATTTATACAACTTGCGAAAGAAAACGTTGTATCCGGGCGATCTCCGCGGCTTGGAGAATTTGCTCCCGCGGGCCGGATTCGCCAGTGGCTTCAGCGCATTCAGAACGCAACTGTACGGCGCGTGCGCCAAGGCCGACGGGCTGAACACGCCGCGGCGCACCAGCTCGGCGAGCATGACCCGGCCCATCGCCTCCGACCGGCCGGCACATGCGGCGCGCGCGCCGTCGGGGTCGCGCGCGTGGATGGCCGCCGTTTCCGCCTCGTAGAACGGAAGCATCTCGTCGTGGCTGTTCAAGTAGGTCACCCAGAACACTCTGCGGAATGAAGCTCTGCGATGCCCGGATCACGGCCTGCAGCCGAGGCCCCGCGTACTCCTCGGTGATGGCCTGACGGTACTGCCAGGCCGCTTCCTGAAATGCGCGCGACTCCCGGTTGGCGCGCATGAAATCGGTCAGCGAGTCGAGTTGGGTGAGCACATGCAGGCCGCGGGTCGTTGGCCGCGCGCGCCGACGCCATGCCGTTGAGCAGTCCGTACAGCTCGTGATGTTCGAGCACGATGGACTCGTCGAAGCGTTCCACGAACGCGCCGCGGTGATAGCGGGTGGACAGGATGCCGTCGTGCTCGAGCTGGACAACGGCTTCCTGGATCGGCACCCGGCTCATGCCGAGTTCGTGGGCGACCTCGTTGCGGTCGACGCGGTCGCCTGAGCGCAGCTTGCCAGTAAGCACCAGGTTGATTATGTGAGAAACGACCTGGTCCTTTTCTTTAACCCCGTACCTCTTGGGCATCGCGGCGACAGTTAATCACGCCACTTGGCAAGAATTCGCGAGTTCTGACCGAATGGTCCCTGTGTGTTGTTCGGCCGCTCTATGACGTCAATTCGCCGCGCGACGATCGCGCCAGCGGCACAACGCTTCTGCCTGGTTCAGGTCGTAGTCGGGACCGTTGACGCCGACGGTCAGCAGAGTGACGCCGAGGCCGGCCAGCGCATCGGCCTCGGCCAGCAGCGCGTCCGGTCCCTTACCTGAAACGCCTGCGGACCGCTCGATCGTCGCGGGGTCGCGTCCGACGTCGGCGCAGTGTCGCGCCAGCACGTCGGCCTTGTGTGGGTACTCGCCGCTGTCGCTGAACGAGTGCCAGATATCGCCGTGTTCCGCGACGAGCCGCAGCGTCTTCTTCTCGCCCCCGCCGCCGATCAGCACCGGGATGTCGCGGGTCGGCTGCGGATTGAGCTTGCCGAACCGCGATTTGATGCGCGGCAGCGCCGCGGCGAGGTCATCCAGCCGACTGCCCACCGTGCCGAAGTCGTAGCCGTACTCGTCGTAATCCTTCTGCTTCCAGCCCGAGCCGATGCCGAGTATCAGCCGGCCGTCGGAGATGTGGTCGACGGTGCGCGCCATGTCGGCCAGCAGTTCCGGGTTGCGATACGAATTGCAGGTCACCAGCGCGCCGATCTGGATGCGCGAGGTCTGCTCGGCCCATGCGCCCAGCATCGTCCAGCATTCGTAATGTGGACCGTCGGGGTCACCGTAAAGCGGATAAAAGTGGTCCCAGTTGAAAGCGACGTCGACGCCGATGTCTTCGCAGCGGCGAACGGCGTCGCGGATATGGCTGTACTGAGGACAGTGTTGCGGCTGCAGTTGCACGCCGACGCGAATAGGAAAGGCCACAGGCCAACCGTAACGGGCTAGGCGTCGAGGACGTCCCGCAGGATGTCGACCAGGGCGCGTGGTTGGTCCCCCTGCACTGAGTGGCCGGAGTCGGCGACGACGTGCGTCCGCTGGAATCCGGGGGCGCCCTTCGGCGAACGCGGCGGCGTCCTCGTCGTTGACGAAGAACGAGTTGGCTCCGCGTACGAGCGTGGTCGGCATGGTGATCCTGGGTACGTCGTCCCAGAGTCCTTGGAAGGAATCGGCATCCCGTCGCCCTTGCGGAAGGAGTCGTAGCGCCACGTCCAGGTGCCGTCATCGAGACGCTTCGAGTTGTGGAAAACACCGCGGCGCAACGACTTCCGGTCGCGATGCGGTGCCGCCTCGATCGTCACGTCGAGCATCGACGCGAAGCTGGGGAAGTTGCGCTCGCCCTGCACGAGTGCGACGGCGCCGAGCTGCGCCTTGGTCATCTCCTCGTGGCGTTCGGGCGCCGACGGGGTCACGTCGACCAGGAGCAGCTCGGGAACGAGGGCGGGTTCTGCGGCGGCGATGCGCAGCGCGGTCAGGCCGCCGAGCGACATGCCGACGACGAGTCGGGG
>CAVTHR010000036.1:0-121090 GCA_963734385.1 uncultured Actinomycetota bacterium
TCCCAAGCTGTCGGGACAGGTGCGGAGAGGACGTATGGGCGACTTCCTGCGCGCTCTGGGACACTGTACTCACCCTCCAAGCGACCGATGCGGCCTCAGCCCGGCCGCCGGCGCTCTGCACGTCGGCGAAACAGTGATTATCGCACGATGGAGGCGCCCATATGGGCTTGCTGTGGCACAAGATCAATCGCGCAGTGCGCGACGATCGCTCGGCTCATACCTCCTCAGCCTCAGCGCCCTCTCCATAGTCGTTAAGCCCCATCAATCGAATCGTCGATGGCCGGGGTACGCCGACAAACGGTGCGCTGGCGGCCAACCAGCAGCGACACGTTCCAAATCAGAGACGAGCGAAAACATTGGTGCGGGCGTTAGCGTGATACATCGATGACCGCCTACGGGTGAATGCGAGAGACATCCACTTTAATCAGAAGGTTTTTCTACTTTCAAGTAGCGCGCCGTCAACAAACTCCGAGGTCACGAACTTAGTCGCCCGTGGTGAATTCCTCGCCGCTCTTGTCAGCGGAGACGGGAAGCGCGGGTTGATCCGCACGCCGCCCAGCCAGTCGGTGAGCTGGTTGGCTTGCCGCTCAAGGCTTTGGGCGTGTGTCCGTCCGACGGGCTCGAGCAACTGGAGTTCGACGCGCCCGTCGGCATCCTGACGCCATCCACCACCACCCGACCGTCGCACCACACCGTCGGGCCTGCGTTGCCGTTGCGGTCGAACACGTCACCGCGGTGCGGGCCGAGGTACCAGTCGCGCCCCTGCCAGCCCATCGTCGTGACGTCCAAGGCCGGCAGCAGCGCGCACCACGGGTCGGAGCCGGTTCGCCGTCGAGATCGTCCGGCAGCGCGAAACCGGGCGTCCCGTCCAGGTCCACCTCCACCGCCTCGATGTCGCGCAGCGCCGCGCGCGCCCACGCGAGGGTGTGCCCGAAGTACCACTTGACGTCATCGAGGGTGGCAGGTCCGAACGTCCTGAGCCACGTCCCGACCACGGTCGCCCGCGCCTCGTCGGGCGGCATCGTCGCGGGCTGCCCACCCAGCCAGTCCGCCGTGGTCACCCACCTCGGCCGCGAGGACGTCCAGACGCCCTCGTTGTGCCCCCGGATCAGATCGCCGCGCACGCCGAGGACGGTCAACACCCTCGGGGACAGGGGAGTCGTTCCGCCCCAACTCTTTCCGGGCGCTGGGTCGTAGTCGCCGGCCAGTTCCGGGAGCGCGGCACGTAACTCGCGTGCGCTGGCATGCCCCGCTGCGCCCAGGTGACGCAACACCGCCGCGGCCGCCGTCTCGAGCCACGCGTCGCCGTCGGCGGCGACGCCCGATTTCACCACGTCGGCGGTCAGCCTCTTGCGTTCGTTCGCGGCGACCCGGTCGCTCGCAGCGGACTGCACGGCGGGCAGGTCGGCGACGTCGAACACCCACAGCGTCCGGCGCATCGCGAGGTGCTTGGCCACCGTGCGCTCCTCGTACAACGCGGCGTCGAGTTCGGTCAACTGGAATCCGGGAACGCGGGCCCACAACGACAGGTACGGCGTCGCCGGATCGGTGGCGTGTAATCCCATGAAGCGGTGCGCGACAGCGGCCACCGATGCGTGGCCGGAGTCGCTCAGCAGGTGGCGACGGGCGAGCCGGGCCCGTCGCTCGTCGACGGTGAAGGAGCGCACCGCTTAGGCGTTGTCCGGTGCTTCGCCGTGCATCGACTCCGGATCTGCGCCAGTCGCTCGGCGGCCGCACGCTGGCGCGCGTCGTACTGTTCCTCGACGCTGCGGCCCTCCGGGGTCTCGGCGGCCAGTTCGGCGCCACCGATCGCGGTGCCGTAACGCGTCTCGATCTTCTCCCGCACGGAGTCGAACGTCGGCACGCCGCCGGCTGTGTACCCGGTCTCGACGGGCGGCACGGTGGTTGCCGGTGGATCGGCGGGCTCCAGTTCGGCGTCGACCACGTCGTCGCCGGGAACTGGCTCGTCAGGCGCTACGTGATCGGGCACCCGATCACCGTAGCCCGGCGATAGTTGGGATCGGTAGCAATTCGGGCCGTCTGTACTCGTATCACGACGACGCCATAAGGGCGACTACACCATGGACGAGGCCAGAGCACTGCTGGAAGGGTGGCCAGGTCCGTCAGCCTCGACCATCGGCAGCGGATCAAGGCCATGCTGGAGCTGGAGGCGGCCCGATGAGACTCGTTGCGGATTCCGGGCTGTGGAGCACGGGCCCGATGGTGGCGCCTGCACCCGCGGTCGCGGCGCTCGAGTTGAGCGGGGCGGTGCTGGCGTGGACGATCGACGATCCGTCCACAGCAGCCCGGATCGCCTTCACCGATGTGCTTGCCGCCGAAACCGGCATCGACGGGTGGGCGGGTCCTGTTGTGCCACAGGCGGATTCCGAACGCCGTGGCGACGACGATGCATCGGCCGCGGTCTGGTTGGCCACCGCCGCGTCCGTCGCCGACGTCGACGACTCCGACGATGCCGCCCGCGCCAGGGAGCGGATCGGGCCTTCGCCAGGGCCAGGCTCGCGCGCCCTGGTCCCGATGCATACCTCGCCGAGATCCTCGCTGCGGAATCCGACTACTGACGCCGCCTACTTGGCGGCTGCCTGCAGCGACGGCCGCGCAGGGGTGGGTACGGGCAGAGGTTGCCGCGGCACTCCCGGGGTGCGACCTGCCACGCCAGCCAGGGCAGTGCTGCCGCGAACGCACGTGCGGCGAATGGCCAGTCGTGCTTGCCAGGCTGGGCGACCACGGCGCAGTCGATTCCATTGGTCGCGCCAAGCGCGCACAGCGAGTTCGCCGCTGAGGTCTGGGCGCTGGTCCGCCCGGCAGTGTCGCGCCCGCCGAGTCCGTTGCCCCCGTTGTTGGCGGCGTTCAATGCCGTGGGAAGCGTTGTGGTCGAGGAGCTTCCGCTGATGGCGAACCATCCCGAGATCCCCGAGTAGGGCCCGTGCCGGGTGATCACGGTGGTGGGGTCGAAGGCGGCGTACTGGGCCGCGTTGCCGCCGAACAGCCGGTCGATCGTCTGTTGCTTCGTACCCGAATTGGGGCTGAGATCGCCTGCGATGTCCTCGAACGTGCCGAACATGTCGGGGTGCATCGTGGTCAGGTCGACCGCGCACGTCCCGCCCATCGACCAGCCCACGATGCCCCAGTTGGCCTTGGCGGTGCTCACGCCGTAGTTCGCCTCCATGAACGGCACGACGTCCTTGGTCAGATGGTCGGCGGCATTGCCGCGCGCGCCGTTGACGCATTCGGTGTCGTTGTTGAAGGAGCCGCCCGAGTCGACGAAGACGAGTACGGGGGCGTTTCCGGCGTGGGTGGCGGCGAAGTCGTCGACGGTCCTGATCGCATTGCCCGCCCGCAGCCAGTCGGCAGGAGTGTTGAACTCACCACCGATCATCATCAATGTCGGTAGCGCGGGCGGTGGGTCCGATGCGAACCAGGCAGGGGGAAGGTAGACGAACTCGCCCCGGTGCTTGAACCCCGACGCTGCCGCGCTGACGGTGACCGGCACCACGGTGCCCTGGCTCGGGATCTGCCGCGACTGTTGCATCGCCACCACGGTGGCCTGATCCGTCTGGTCGGGCAGAGGGCCGGCGGTCAACTGGTTCCACGCCGTCTGGACGGTGGGAAAGTAGCCGACCCACAGGTTCAGGGCGAGACCCGCGCAGAGAATGCACAGCGGAAACGCGACAACGGCCGCACTGCGCCGCCACCACCGAGCACCGCGCCACCCGGCCACCAGCACGACGGCCGAGAGGCCGGCCGCGGCGATCCAAATCCACAGCCACTTCGGAGCCGGGTCGTCGGCCAGACCTTCGGAGGAGATGTACTGGTGGGCCGTGGCGGCCAGCACCACCCCGATGCCCGCCGCCACGGGCAGCCAGACGAGGCGCCAACGCCGGTTGCGCCAGCCGATCGCGGCCAGCAGCACCGCTACGGCGACGGCCTGCACCGTCAGCGGCAGCCAGCCGTGCATCAGGGAGAGGTGTTGCTGGCGGAAACCAGCGGCCGGATCCGCCAGCAGGGTCTCGGCGATCCTCGTCGTCGAAGTCGTCACGCAGCCATCGTGGATGCCATTCCTGGAGGACGGCTGTGAGCTGCTCGTCCAGGAGATCGAGTCAGCGGGGCTTCGCCAGCGGGAACGGCAACGTCTCGCGGATGCTGCGCCCGGTGATCAACATGACCACTCGGTCGACGCCGACGCCCAGCCCGCCGGTCGGTGGCATCGCGTACTCCATGGCCTGCAGGAAGTCCTCGTCGAGCTCCATCGCCTCTGGGTCGCCCCCCGCCGCGAGAAGCGACTGCTCGTGCAGTCGCCTGCGCTGTTCCACCGGGTCGGTCAACTCGCTGTACGCGGTGCCCAGTTCGACGCCCCAGGCAACGAGATCCCAACGCTCCGCGACCCCTGGAATGCTGCGGTGAGGCCGGGTCAGAGGTGACACGGAGGTGGGGAAGTCCTTGTAGAACGTCGGGTGCTCGGTGCTGTCCTCGACGAGACGCTCGTACAACTCGAGCACGACGGCGCCCGCGTCCCAGTGCGTCAGGTACGGAATGCGCGCCCCGTCACAGAGCGTGCGCAGCCGCGCGAGGCTGGTTTCGGGATCGATCTCCTCGCCGAGCGCCTCCGATACCGCCCCGTGCACGGTCTTGACCGCCCATTGACCCGAGATGTCGACGGGCTCGAGTGAGCCGTCGGCAGCCGCCGGGCGCATGACTACCTGACTGCCGTTGGCGGCGTCCGCCGCGTTCTGGATCAGCTCCCGGCACCCGTCGACCCACACGTTGTAGTCGGCATGGGCCTGGTAGGCCTCCAGCAGGGTGAACTCCGGGTTGTGGCTGAAGTCAACGCCTTCGTTGCGGAACGCGCGGCCGAGTTCGAAGACGCGTTCCACACCGCCAACGCACAGCCTCTTCAGGTAGAGCTCGGGGGCGATTCGCAGGTACAGATCGAGGTCGTACGCGTTGATGTGCGTCATGAACGGCCTGGCGTTGGCTCCGCCGTGGATCTGTTGCAGGATCGGCGTCTCCACCTCGAGAAAGCCCTTGCCGACCAGGGTTTCGCGGATGGCGTGCAAGATTCGGCTGCGGGCAGTGATCAGATCGCGCGCCTCGGTGTTGATGGCCAGGTCGACGTACCGGGTGCGGACCCGCGCTTCGGGGTCGGTCAGGCCCTTCCACTTGTCGGGCAGGGGCCGAAGGCACTTTCCGATCATCCGCCATTGGTCGACCAGCAGCGACCGTGTCCCGTTCTTGCTGTAGCCCATGGTGCCGGTCACCTCGACGAGGTCACCGAGATCGATGGCGCCTGTGAAGTCCGCGGTGGTGCCCTCGGTCAGTCGCGAGTTGTCGAGGAGCAGTTGTACCTCGCCGGACCAGTCGCGCAGCTGCGCGAAGAGCACTGCCCCGTAGTCGCGGATGCGCAGCACCCGGCCTGCCACCGAAAGGGTCACCTCGTCGCCCGCGCCGATCGCCTGCGCCACCGTGTGGCTGGGCGCCTTGCCAACGGGGTAGGCGTCGATTCCGCTGTCCTGCAACGCCTTCAGTTTCGCCATCCGAACCCGGACCTGCTCGGGCAACCGGTTCGGCGTTTCCTCCTCGGGGCCTCCGACGTCGAGCCCGCTGAGGTCGGGCGCACTGCCGTCGTGCTGCAGCCTGCCGGTGTTGACCAGCCGGTCGGGTGCCGAAATGTGTTGCCCGGTGTGCTGTTTTGCGCGCCTGCTGAATGGCAGCGCAGGAAGCCCTCGGCGATGACCGAGGCTACGCCGACCCGCGGGATGAGGCGGGCATCCTCGTAGCAAGCGAAGCGGGGCACCCATTCGGGCATGTACTTCATGTTCGACCGGTACAGCGTCTCCAGCTGCCACCACCGTGAGAAGAACACCAGCAGCGCACGCCACAGCCGGGCGACCGGGCCCGCACCCAGCTGGGCGCCCTCCTCGAATGCGGATCGGAACATGGCGAAGTTGAGCGAGATGCGGCTGATGCCGATGTCCTCGCCCTGCAGGCACAACTCGGAGACCATCAGCTCGTTGGTGCCGTTCGGTGACTGGGGTGATCGTCGCATGAGGTCAAGCGACGCGCCGTTGGTGCCCCACGGCACCAGAGACAGCATGGCCACGACGGCATCCTCGCCCGTCTCCGTCTTCCTGGATGGCCTCGACCAACATGCAGTCGCCGTCGGCGGGATCGCCGAGTCGGCCAAGAGCCATGGAGAAGCCGCGTTCGGTCTCGGTGTCGCGCCAGTCGTCGGCTCGCTTGATGGCCAAGGCCATCTCGTCGGGGGACAGGTCGCGGTGGCTGCGGATGCGCACGGTGAGACCCGCGCGCCGGGCCCGGGTGACGGCCTGGCGGACGGGCTTCATGTCGGGTCCGGAGAGTTTGAACCTGTCCGGGTGCAGAATCGCCTCGTCGCCGAGTTCGAGGGCGTTGAGGCCGGCTTCCCGGAATGCCTGCGCCGCAGCGGCGCTCGCGCCCATCACCCCGGGTGCCCAGCCATAGCGACTGGCACAGCGTCAGCCACGCCTCGATGGCGGCGGCCAGGAGCGCGGGTCGCCGAGCGGGTCGCCGCTGGCCAGGCACACGCCGACCTCCACGCGGTAGGTGACGGCTGCCCGGCCGTTGGGCGCGAACACCACCGACTTGTCGCGGCGGGTGGCGAAGTAGCCCAGCGAGTCGTTCTTGCCCCACAGCTCGAGCAGTCCGCGGATGGCCGATTCGTCTTCGCCGGTGAGAGCGTTTCGGCGCGTTGGGACTGGAACAGCACGATCGCGGCGACCATCAGCGCCAGCGCGCCGAACAATCCGAGCGAGGCGTTGACGAACCCGTGTGGGTGCCCGGAGAAGGTGTCGGCGTCGGCGCCTGCGAAGGCGCTCACCCGGTTCAGCGCGTACAGAGGCCGGTCCGGCCTGGCCAGTGAGCCGGGGAACAACTCGAGAAGCCCCCAGCCGATGAGCGTGCCGATCGCCATCGCCGGCAACGAGTGTCGCTGCGGCCTTGATCAGTGCCCCGCGCCGCACCTTTGCGTAGAACTCGGGTCGGGCCAGGATCAGGAAGCCGATGGCCGCGACGTGGAAGCCGGCCCCGATTACCTCGCCGATGTCCACGATCACCGTCTCGCTGCCGGCGAGGATGTCGACGACGTTCCAGCCGACCGCGGCGACCATGTACAGGACCAGGATCCACCAGGCAATCCGCTTGCGTGCCGCCAGCGCCGCCGCGAGCAGCGCCAGCACGAAGGCCCACGCGAAGCTGGTGTCGGGGAAGTTGAAGATGTAGTCGTTGACGAATTCTCGCGGGACCCTGATAGCCCATCGGATCAGCGGGGACACGCTGGCGATCAGGGACAACGTGGCGATGACGCCAACCGTCCAACCGGCCGCGACCGGGACCCACCAGAAGAGTCGAACGCTTCTTCTTAACCGCGGTCAGGGTCATAGGCCGCGAGGATAAACGTTTCACCAGGGAAATGGGTGAGAGTGGTTACCAGACAGGTCCGGTGTACTTCTCGCCAGGACCGTGTCCCGGCTCTTCGGGAGCCGCGCTCGACTCGCGGAACGCCAACTGGAGACTCTTCAGGCCGTCGCGCAGCGGTCCGGCGTGCGGGCCCAGATATTCGACCGACGCGGTGACCAGCCCGGCCAGCGCGGTGATCAGGCGCCTGGCCTCGTCGAGGTCACGATATGGGCTGTCGTCGGGGTCAGGTGCCGAGAGTCCCAGCTTCTCCGCAGCCGCGCTCATCAACATGACGGCCGAGCGGGTGATCACCTCGACCGCGGGTATCTCGGCGAGTTCACGGGTGGTCGGGTCGGCGGCCTCGCTTGCGTGTTCAGGAACCTCGGTCATGCCTGCTAGACTGGCATGCGCGACCGTTCTGGCATACGCCAGGACACCCAAGTGGAGTCCCGCTCCCACCGCTGACCACGTCATCGACGCAGGTTCAACGGTCCGGTCACGGGTGCCATCCGGCACCTGTTCTGCGCTATGCGCAGGCGGCGTGAGCCGTGATCGGTCGGCATCGGGCCCTGCTATATGCAGGGCTTTTCTGTTCCCCGGAACAGAAAGCTGATGGCGCGGACTCCGGCAAGACTACATAGGAGGCCCCATCAGCACTGAGACACGCATCAACGAGCGCATCCGCGTACCTGAAGTTCGCCTGATCGGACCTGGCGGTGAACAGGTAGGCATAGTGCGCATCGAAGATGCACTCCGCGTCGCCGCGGACGCCGATCTCGATCTCGTCGAAGTAGCCCCAGATGCCAAACCGCCGGTTTGCAAGATCATGGACTACGGCAAGTTCAAGTACGAGACGGCTCAGAAGGCGCGCGAGTCTCGCAAGAACCAGCAGCAGACCGTCGTCAAGGAACAGAAGCTGCGACCCAAGATCGACCCCCATGACTACGAGACCAAGAAGGGTCACGTCGTCCGCTTCCTCGAGGCGGGGTCGAAGGTCAAGGTCACGATCATGTTCCGCGGACGTGAGCAGTCGCGGCCCGAATTGGGTTACCGACTGCTGCAGCGCCTGGGCGCTGACGTCGCCGACTACGGCTTCGTCGAGACGTCCGCCAAGCAGGACGGCCGCAACATGACGATGGTGCTGGCACCGCACCGCGGCGCGAAGACTCGCGCCAAGGCGGCGCACGATGCAGACACGCCGGCTGCCCAGCGCGCGAGCGCGCAGCCCAGCGAAGCACCGACCGACCCACCACAGAACTAGAGGACAGCATGCCCAAGGCCAAGACCCACAGCGGAGCGTCGAAGCGCTTCCGGCTCACTGGAACCGGCAAGATCGTGCGCCAGAAGGCCAACAAGAGGCACCTCCTGGAGCACAAAGCGAGCAAGCGCACCCGTCGCCTCGACGGCCGAACCACGGTGGCTGCCAACGACACCAGTCGCGTGAAGAAGATGCTCAACGGCTGAGCGCAGCACCCCGTAAAGACCGCACGAGAATAGGAACACCCCCATGGCACGCGTGAAGCGCGCACTCAACGCCCAGAAGAAGCGGCGTACCGTCCTCAAGGCCTCGAAGGGCTACCGCGGTCAGCGGTCCCGGCTCTACCGCAAGGCCAAAGAGCAGCAACTGCATTCGTTGACCTACGCCTACCGCGACCGGCGGGCCCGCAAGGGCGAGTTCCGCAAGCTGTGGATCTCCAGGATCAACGCGGCGGCCCGCGCCAACGACATCACGTACAACCGGTTGATCCAGGGCCTCAAGGCCGCTGGTGTCGAGGTGGACCGCAAGAACCTCGCCGAGATCGCGGTCAGCGACCCGGCTGCATTCACCGCTCTGGCCGAGGTGGCCAAGGCCGCCCTGCCGGAGGACGTCAACGCTCCATCCGGAGAGGCCGCCTGACCTCCCAGCCGCTCACCGAGCGATCGGCTCGCGTGGTGGCTGCGGCCAAGCTGCACCGCCACGTGGGCCGCACCCGCGCCGCACGTTTCCTCGCCGAGGGACCCAACCTCGTCGAGGCAGCGCTGCGGCGCGGTCTCGTTTGTGAGGTGTTCGCCACCGAGGACGCGCTCCACAGGCACGGCGAGATGCTCGACGGCGCCCAGGTGCACGTCGTCACCGAGAAGGCCGCGAAGGTGTTGTCGGACACCGTGACACCCGTCGGATTGGTCGCCGTGTGCTCGATGCCCGACGGCAGTCTGGCCGACGTGCTGGCCTCCGGGCCGCGCCTGATATTGGTTGCCGTCGGAGTCTCCGAACCCGGCAACGCCGGGACGCTCATCCGGCTGGCCGACGCGATGGGCGCCGACGCCGTCGTGCTCGCCGGACATGGCGTCGACCCCTACAACGGGAAGTGCCTGCGCGCCTCGGCGGGAAGCATCTTCTCCCTCCCGGTGCTCGAGGTCACCGACACCGCCGAGGTCATCGCGGCGTTGCACGGGATCGGTGTGCGGGTGCTCGCCACGACACTCGACGGCGAGACATCCCTCGACGATGCAGAGCTGTCCGCGCCAACCGCATGGCTGTTCGGGCCGGAAGCCCATGGCCTCTCGCCCGACGTCGCGGGGTCGGCCGACGCGAGGGTGTCCATCCCGATGCGGGGGGCGGCGGAAAGCCTGAACGTGGCTGCCGCCGCGGCGATCTGCCTGTATCAGAGCGCTCGCGCGCAGCGCGGTTGATCGCTCAGCAGCCCCGGGCCACGAGGGTGATCTGCACCTCGGTGCTGCCCACGAAGATCCCACCCGACGGCTGTTTCGTCGACGAGCTGCCGCTCTGGGAGTCGAGATATGTCGGGGTCGAGAATTCTGAAGGAAGGCCGCCCTCAGGCGACATCCATTTGGTTGGGCGAATGACCGTTTCTGGCCGCGGCGGCGGGAACGATTCGCATGTTTCCGAGGGTGTCCGCACCGGGTGGTACCGAGGTCACCGGTGCCGAAAGCAACTGTTTGCAGGTGATTCGCGCGCGGGTCAGGCCGAGGTCGTCCGTTCTAGGGCGTTTCCGTCATCGTGGCGAACCGGCCAGTGCGACCGCTGGTGCGGCGAGGAAGACTTCGGCGGTCGCGATTCGTCGAGCTGCCCGGTGCAGCGTTACTGTCTCCGGATAGCCGTCTGGGGTCGAGGCGATGTCTACATGCACAACACCGGCGGCGGTGCCGAGTCGCAGTGACTTTGGCGAACCGATCCGCGCGTTGTCGGCGACGACACCACCGGGCAGTGTGGCGGCGGCAGCGACCGACACCGCGGAGGTCAGGCCGATCGCAGGGTGTGGGGCGAGCATCGACACCATCCGCACCGAGACGTCGTATTCGTTGGCGGCTACCTCGGCTCCCGAGCTGGTCCGGTAATCGCGAGGCGGCCCTACGATTCCGACCTTCGGAACGGCATGAGCGACCGGTTCCCCGGGACGGCGCAGGCCCATCTTGAGCGCTGCCTCGCTGCGCAGCTCGATTAGCAGCGGCAACTGCTCGGCGATACATGCGTTGTCCTCGGAGCCGGTCAGTCCGAGATCCGCAGCGTCGAACAACGCCGTCGGAGCTCCAGCGCTGACCAGCGTCCCGCGATAGTCGCGTCTACCGATAGAGATCGGGTCGGTCACGCTCCCGGTGGGTAGCAAGGACGTCGGATCGGCGGCCAGGTCGACGAACGTGAGTGCGACCGGGACGCCGAGCGCGCGTGTTCCGGGGACGGCGGCGTCACCCTGGACGGGGATCGATCCGCCTGGTGTGGCGATCTCCGCGACAAGCACCGCTCCAGTGTTCTGGTTGCGCATTCGCACGGAGGTCCTCGTCGCGTCCACCGGCACGAGCCCGGCTTGCAGCGCATAGAGCCCGATCGCGGTAGCGCAGTTACCGCAGTTGCTGCCCCACTCGACTCGCCGATCGCCTACTGCGACCTGGGCAAAGAGGTAGTCGACGTCGATGGCCGGGTCGCTGGAACGGCGCACAACCGCAGCTTTAGAGGTAGTGGAACTGCCGCCGCCGACACCATCAAGCTGGCGCGGATCCTCTGAACCGAAGGCCGCAATGAGAATGTCGTCGAGACTGCCGGCATCCTCGATTAGCGGGTCGACATCGACTGCGTTGAACAGCCAACATTTGCTGGTCCCGCCACGCATCCAAGTGCCGCGGAGTGTGAACACTGCCTGGCCTGCCTTTCTGTTCGTAAGGAGACAGCGGTTTGCAAACCCGGGGCTTAGGTGTTGCCGCGTCTACTGTGTCGGGAACCAGCGTGCGCCGCGTCAGACTCGAGTACAACCTCGAAAATCTCGACCTGGTTTAAGCTGAAGTTAAGGCTGCAGGCTGTCTGAAACATGTCCAAGCGAATATCCCGTTGCGGTGCTCGGGCCTGAACTTTGCAGCGCCTCATCAGCTTGGAGCGGTTGGCGTATTCACGGAATCCGCCGTCTGGTGGGATTGGTCAGACGAACTCGCGTGCGACTTCCTCGAAGGTCGTCATCAGAGTCTGCGCCGCAGGCGTCAAGCGTTGCTCGGTTAGGTGCGCCAGTAGAATTCGACGCGACGGGGCTCCCCCCACGAGCGGGATGACACGGACATCGTCGCGCAGATTCGACAGCGCCAGCCGTGGCGCGAGCGAGACACCGAGATCGATGGCTACCATCGCTTGGGCCTCTTGATAGTCGTTAGCCGCAAGGGCGACAGTGGGTTTGAATCCTGCGGCATGACATGCATTTTCCAGTGCCAATCCCACAGGATGGGTGTCCTCGCGGGTGATCCATTGCTCGTCGGAGAGCTCGTCCATCGAGATCTTCTTCCGCTTCGCGAAGCGATGATTCACGGACACAACCAGGGCCGATGGGTCGATGAGCAGCACGCGCACCGATAGTTCGGGGTCGTTGACCTGGTCCCACGCATAGTCCCACAGCAGCGACATTTCGATCTCGCGAGCGTCCAGCATGGCCCGCAGGTGGGCAAACCGCGAGCTGCGCACGGTAAGCCGAATCGCCGGATGGCGGGACTTGAAGGCCTTGACCACGGGTGGCAGCAAGCTGGAGCCCGCCGTGGGAAATGTGCCGAGCCGCACTGTGCCCGATCGAAGTCCGGCAATGTCGTCGAGTTCGGTGCCGGCCGCCAGAAGCTGGGTTTCGATGCGTTCGGCACGACGAACCAGAGCCGCCCCGGCCTCAGTGAGCCGTATACCGCGGGCGTGGCGTTCGAGCAGCGGTTGCCCAGCTTCGGTTTCCAACTTCGCGATCTGCTGAGAGACGGCCGAAGTCGTGTAGTTCAGCTGGGACGCGGCCGCGGTAATGGAGCCGGCCCGCACGACGTCGACGAGCAGTAGTAGGCGACGCGGGTCGAGCACGGAACCTCCAGGGTTAAGCGCAAATAATAGCTTGGCGCTCGTCGCAAACCAGCTATAGGCAGTTGTGACCCACGTACGTCGGGGTCATGCTGCGGTTCGCCGTTCGCGAGCGGGTGGTCGAACGAGCTTGACACCGCCCGGCCGCACGCGCAGTGAACCGTGGGCGACATCGACGCATGTCGCGCTCCCTCGGTCGAAACAACCCCGGCCGGGTGGTGTGCGAGGTTTCAGTTTTACTAAATGGCTGGGTAGAAAATCGAAATTGTGCTGAATGAACCGCTTGCTTAACGTGTTGTGGACCACGCTCGACCAATGAGTGTGGCTCTAGCCACCCGGTGGTGCCGTCCGGTCCACCGCCACAGTGAAGGTTCGTTATGACTGCCCTGGAGTTATTGCCTTTGGTTGCGCTGGTCGCGATGTTCGCGATCGCCAGCGTGTTTCCCATCAACATCGGAATTCTGGGATTCCTCGGCGCGTTCGGCGTCGGGTCGTTCTTGCTGGGCTTCGACGATAAGGAGATCCTGGCAGAGTTTCCTACCTCGATCGTGTTGACCATCGTCGGGGTTACCTACTTCTTCGGTATGGCCAAGAAGAACGGCACCATTGACCTTTTGGTCAACGCCTGCATCCGTGCCGTGCGCGGTCGGGTGACCGTGGTGCCGTGGGTGTTCTTCTTCGCCGCGTCGGTGCTGACCGCACTGGGCACCTTTAGCCCGGCGGCGGTGGCGTTGATAGCGCCGGCGGCGATGGCGTTCGCCGCCCGTACCCGGATGAGCCCGCTGGTGATGGGCATCATGACCATAAATGGCGCGCACGCTGGGGCGTTCTCGCCGATCTCGGTCTCTGGTGTGCTGGTGCGTGACATCGTGGAATCCAGTGGGCTGAGCATCGCGCCGTGGACGCTGTTTCTGGCCAGCTACGGCATCAACCTGCTGCTGTCGGTGCTGACCGTGCTCGGCTACGGCGTGCTGGCCCGGGTCCGCGGTTTGGAGTGCGGCGCCGATCCCGACCACGGCGCCGGCGCTGGCGCGCACCTTCCGATGCCCGACGGCTCCGACTGGACGGTGGCCGGCGGTTCGACTTCGACCGGGACCGCCGTGCTGACCCGGCCGGCGCACACGATGACTGACATCGCACCCGCAGCGCTGGCGGTGACCTGGGTGCAAAAACTCACCCTGGCCCTTATCGCGGCCGTGCTGGTGTTGGTGCTGGTGGTGCACCTGCCGATCAGCTTCGTCGCCATCGGCGCCGGCGCGATCCTTGCCTTCACCGATCTAAAGAAGCAGAACGAAGCGATCGCAGGCATCAGCTGGTCCACCGTGCTGCTCGTTGCCGGCATGGTCACCTATATCTCGGTGTTACAGGAAATGGGCACCATCGACCACCTCGCCGAGATGGCCGTCGCGATCGGCGCCCCGCTGCTGGTCGCGCTGGTGCTCTGCTACGTCATCGGCGTCACCTCCGCATTCGCCTCCTCCACCGCGCTGCTGACCGCCATCATCCCGCTGGCCCTGCCCTTGCTCGAGACCAGCGCCCTGCCGGTCGTGGGAGTCGTTGCCGCTCTTGCTATCTCGGCCACCGTCGTCGACGTGTCCCCGTTCTCTACCAACGGAGCCCTGGTATTGGCTAACGCGCACAACATCGACCGCCGCGTGTTCTACCGCCAACTACTGCTCAACGCCGGCATCGTCGTCGCCGTGGCCCCCGCGCTGTGCTGGCTCACCCTGGTGCTCGCACCCCAACTCCTGCACCTGACCTAACCACGCACCACCAGCGCCGACCGCCACCTCACCGAGGTGGCGGTCGCGCCATCTCAAGACCCGCGCGGGATGATCGGATCGAGATGGCCGATGGGCTCGCCGCGGGCGAGCCGGTGAAAGTCATCGCCGCCCGGATCGGCAAGAGCGTTCAACGCCTCTACCGGGAGATCGCACGCAACCGCAAACCCGATGGGACCTACCAGCCGTGGTTTGCCCATAATCAGGCTCGTCTGCGACGTCGACGACCTAGGCAACGGATCCTCGCCCAGGAGACATCGCCGGCCGCCATCATCGCCGGCAAGCTCGCCAAACGCTGGTCGCCTGAACAGATCAGCCGCTGGCTACGACGCCATCTACCGCCAACCCGTCGTCACGGTCTGCGCTGCGACGTTGCGCACCGGTCGGACCTATCGGCACAAAGCGGGGCCGCGGCAGGACCAAAGACGGCGCTCTCAAGCAAGACCAGAGTCACCAAGCTGGTGCGCTTCCCGACAACTACTCGGCCAAGTCAGTTGCCGATGCAATGATTGCCGAATACCTTCGGCTCCCAGCACTTTGCGCCGAACACTGAACTGGGATCAGGTCAATGAAATGTTCCAACATGCCCGTATCGAGGATGGGACCGGGCTGCAGATCTACTTCGCCGACCCACACTGGGCCTGGCGGCGCGGCACCACCGAGAACACCTCAGAAAGACGCTCGGCGACCACACTCCGCATCAACTCATGCGACGATCACACCGCTCGTCGACGCGGTCAGCCGCATACTCTCGCCACGCACTGCAACAAGGCGAATACCGGTGGAGGAATGAGGCATGTTTCGAGTAAGCACCCTCTGCCAGCCCATCTGACTCGTGCGGTGATAGCCGGGGCGTACGGCGTCAGCGTTCGGTCGCGTTGCGCGAAGCGATGCGACATGGCTGGAATGGCGCCGCCGTAGAAGCGGAGCCGCTGGGCGATCAACCGACAGGGGTTGATTCATCCCTTGCGCTGCAACGCAACCGGGTGCGCTCGAAGGGCAGCTCAGCTGCGCTGGAGCAGCGTGTTGCGCAGCACGTACTGGAGGATGCCGCCGTTGCGGTAGTAGTCCGCTTCGCCGGGGGTGTCGATGCGAACCACGGCATCGAACTCCACTGTCGTTCCATCTTCTTTGGTGGCCTTGACCTGTACCTTCTTCGGGGTCTTGCCGTCATTGAGCGCCTCGATGCCGGTGATGTCAAAGGTCTCGGTGCCGTCGAGTTTCAGGGAGGCCGCCGACTCACCCTCGGGGAACTGCAGTGGGATGACGCCCATGCCGATCAGGTTGGACCGGTGAATGCGCTCGAAGGATTCAGTGATGACCGCCCGCACTCCCAGCAGGCTGGTGCCCTTGGCCGCCCAGTCGCGCGACGAGCCCGACCCGTACTCCTTACCGCCCAGGACGACCAGCGGGATGTCCTGCGCTGCATAGTTTTGCGCAGCGTCGTAGATGAACGCCTGCTCGCCACCGTTGGTGAAGTCGCGCGTGTAACCACCGGACACCTCGTCGAGCAATTGGTTGCGTAACCGGATGTTGGCGAAGGTGCCGCGGATCATCACCTCGTGGTTGCCGCGGCGTGAGCCGTAGGAGTTGTAATCCTTTTTCTCCACGCCGTGTTCCTCGAGATACTCCGCGGCGGGTGTGCCCGGCTTGATGCTGCCAGCGGGGGAGATGTGGTCGGTCGTCACCGAATCACCCAGCAGCGCCAGCACTCTGGCGCCCGTGATATCGGTCACCGGCTCCGGTTCGGCAGGCATCCCGTCGAAATACGGCGGCTTGCGCACATAGGTCGAGTTGTCGTCCCATTCGAATGTGTTGCCGCTGGGCGTCGGCAGGTTGCGCCAGCGGTCGTCGCCCTTGAACACGTCGGCGTAGTTCTTGACGAACATCTCGGTGTTGATGGCCGAGGCGATGGTGTCCGAGATGTCCTTCTGCGAGGGCCAGATGTCTTTGAGGAACACCTCATTGCCCTGTTCGTCCTTGCCGAGTGGTTCGGACTCGAAATCGAAGTCCATCGTGCCCGCTAGCGCGTAGGCGATCACCAGCGGCGGCGACGCCAGGTAGTTCATTTTCACGTCCGGGTTGATGCGGCCCTCGAAGTTGCGGTTGCCCGACAGCACCGCGGCGACGGAAAGATCGCAATCGTTGACGGCCTTGCTTATCTCTTCGGGCAGCGGGCCGGAGTTGCCGATGCAGGTGGTGCAGCCGTAGCCGACCAGGTAAAAACCCAGCTTCTCCAGATATGGCCACAACCCGGCCTTGTTGTAGTAGTCGGTGACCACCTGGGAACCCGGCGCCATCGTGGTCTTCACCCACGGCTTTGACATCAGGCCCTTCTCAACGGCATTCTTCGCCAGCAGCGCGGCACCCAACATCACCTCGGGATTGGAGGTGTTGGTGCATGACGTGATCGCAGCGATCACCACCGCACCGTGGTCGAGGATGAACTCGCCGCGCCCCTCGCACTTCACATCCACCGGATTGCTCGGCCTGCCGTTGGACTTGACGGCCGCCGAGGGCACCGGGGTGTCGTTGTCGTCGAACGACAGCACCGCCGGGTCGCTGGCCGGGAACGACTCCTCGACCGCCTCATCGAGCTTGGTGTGCTCGGCGGGCCGGTTTTCCTCGACGTAGTTGTGAATGTCCTTGCGAAACGCGGTTTTTGCATCGGTCAGCGGGATGCGGTCCTGCGGACGCTTGGGCCCGGCGATCGACGGCTCAACATCGGACAGGTTCAGCTCGATGTATTCGGAGTACTTCGGCTCCCGTTCGGGGTCGTGCCACATGCCCTGTTCCTTGGCGTAAGCCTCAACCAGCTCGAGCTGCTCGTCGCTGCGCCCGGTCATCCGCAAGTAGTCGATGGTGACCTCGTCGATCGGGAAGATCGCAGCCGTGGAGCCGAATTCGGGGCTCATGTTGCCCAGCGTCGCGCGGTTGGCCAGAGGCACCTCGGCCACGCCCTCGCCGTAGAACTCGACGAACTTGCCCACCACGCCGTGCTTGCGCAGCATCTCGGTCACAGTGAGCACGACGTCGGTGGCGGTGACGCCTGGCTTGCGCTCGCCGGACAGCTTGAAGCCGACCACCCGCGGGATCAGCATCGACACCGGCTGGCCCAGCATCGCCGCCTCGGCCTCGATACCGCCGACGCCCCAGCCCAGCACGCCCAGGCCGTTCTCCATCGTGGTGTGTGAATCGGTGCCGACGCAGGTGTCGGGGTAGGCCACGCGGATTTCGCCACCCGCCCCAGCTTCGCCCGCCCGGCCGCGATTCATGACCACGCTGGCCAGGTACTCGATGTTGACCTGGTGCACGATGCCGGTGCCCGGGGGCACGACCTTGAAGTCGTCGAACGCCCCCTGGCCCCAGCGCAGGAACTGATAGCGCTCGCCGTTACGTTCGTACTCGATCTCGACGTTGCGCTCGAACGCGTTCGCCGTGCCGAACAGGTCGGCGATCACCGAGTGGTCGATGACCAGATCGGCGGGCGCCAACGGGTTGACCTTCTCCGGATCGCCGCCGAGGTCGCCGACGGCCTCGCGCATGGTGGCCAGGTCGACGATGCAGGGCACTCCGGTGAAGTCCTGCATGATCACCCGGGCGGGCGTGAACTGGATCTCGACGCTCGGGTCGGCCGACGGATCCCAGCTGGCGATGGCCTCGATGTGGTCCTTGCTGATGTTGGCGCCGTCCTCGGTTCGCAGCAGATTCTCGGCCAGAACCTTGAGGCTGTAGGGAAGTTTCTCGGTGCCGGGCACCGCGTCGAGGCGGTAGATCTCGTAGCTGTTGTCCCCGACCTTCAACGTGTCGCGGGCCCCGAATGAATCAATCGAATCTTTGCTGCTCATATCAACTCCCGGCTCGTGATCGCCGCGACGGGCTGTTTCAGCGGCGCTTGCAGTTCGAAAAGTACGGTTGTCCTGCAAAGCAGGGCGGCCCGGTCGCTCGCCATCCAGTCTCGCGCCCAAGGGCACGTTCTGTCACCCGTTTAGGGTGCACCGGGTGCGTGCCTGGCACCGCTCAATTGCAGCAATGGTAGAACCGCACCCAATTCCCCCTTTCTGGCTGGCTATCCCACGGCATCGACTAAACAAGGCGCGCTCCGACGCTCACCGCCTCGACGCTGTGGGTTACGCAACGCGGGGTTTGAAGGCAGCGATGCAGCCACGGTGCAAACCTCGGGATTCGATGCCGACGACGTACACCGAAATTGCGCCTATGTGTCGAACACACGGGTGCATCGGCGTCGGAGCTGTCGGCCCACCGCTCAAGTACCGGATGGTCCTGGTCGACCACCAAACGCATTACCGTCCGAATGTCGAACGGCTTCTGGGGTCTTTGTTGGTCCATTGGGGGAAGTGTTGCTGACGGTGGTGAAGTTGCTGGACGGATGTACCTAGGGAAGGTGCCAACGTCGCGGTCGACCGGGTCCGAGGTGCCAGCGCGGCGCGGGAAGCGTTCTCCCGCAGTCTGCCCGAAGCTTCGGCGCCCTGGTGAGGCGCTTTGCATCGGCGAGCGCGGTTTACGCCGAGGGCCGCTGCGGTACAGGAAGAGGATCCATGCGCGTCACACGAAGTAGAAGGTGAGTCCGAGGACGACGTAGATGGCGAGTAGCTGCACGCCTTCGTACCAGGTGGATTCGCCGCGTTGGGTGACTTCGTTGGCGATGATCACCGCCAGGAACACCGCGCCGAGCTCGAACCCGTTGAACACCAGGGCCATCGGGAACGGGCCGATGACGAACGACGCCAGCACCAATACCGGAGCGACGAACAGGGCGATTTGGGCACCCGATCCCACCGCGATGTTGACCGAGATGTCCATCTTGTCGCGGGAGGCGAAATACACCGACACCCAGTGCTCGGCGGCGTTGCCCACGATCGCTACGACGATCACCCCGACGAAGAACGGCGACAGCCCGATGGCCGCCGACGCCTCGGTGATCGAGTGGACCAGGATCTCCGACATCCAGCCCACCGCGGCACCGGCACCGGCCAACATCAGCACGCTCTTGCGCACCGACCACGGCTCACCGCCGTGGTCGTCCTCCTGTTGGGAGGGATTGAACAGGTGCGCATGGGTCTTCAGGGAGAACACCAACCCGGCCCCGTAGGAGACCAACAGCACGATCGCCACCCCGACCGACAGCGCCTGCAGGTCGCTGGGGAACGCCACCGCCTTGGCCGTCGGAGCGGGCAGCCCGCCGCCGGCCACCAGCTGAAAAATCGCCGGCATCACCAGCGCCACCGTCGCCAGCAGCAGCATGAGCGACTGGGCGGTGGCCGCCCGCAGCTCGAAGCGCTGCCGGTCCCGTTTCCTCCCGCCCACCAGCATCGACACCCCCAGGACCAGCAGGATGTTGCCCAGGATCGACCCGACGAGCGAGGCCTTGACCACCTCGTGCAGCCCGGCGCCCAGCGCGAACAGCGCGATGATCAGCTCCGGTGCGTTACCGAACGTGACGTTGAGCAGGCCACCGATGCCCGGACCCGACCGGGCCGCCAGCTCCTCGGTCGCCCGGCCCATCAGCGCCGCCGTCGGAATCACGCCCAGCGCCGAAGCGGCGAACACCGCCACCGCGTCGGCATGCAGGAACTCCAGGACGATCGCGACCGGGATCAACGGCACCAGCAGGTACGGCCAGCCCTCTCCTGTCAGCAGGAACGGCGTACCACGTTTGGTGGGCGGGGCCTGAGAAGTCGGAGTCGTGGACATCTCGCCCCCTCAGTGCTCGCTCGCCGCGGTTCCCGAGTCGCTCCCGCCGGCCAGCATGACTGCACGCATGACCGAGTTGGTCCTGGTCTGGGGAACGATACGACTGAGTGTCTTGAACGACAATCACACGTTCCTTCATAGGCGTGCACTTTCGGTAAAGTCACCTGCTCCACATCGGAGGGGGTTGCTCGACGTCAGACGCTTGGTCCCGCTCGCCGAGGTTGTCGAATCGGGCTCGATGGCCACGACAGCCCCAGCACTGCTACATGCGTCAGCGAGGCCATGAAGTCGACCAGCCCAGATTGTTGCCGCGCGCAACGACGCCGGCCGTCGAGCCATTGCGCTACCTTCATAGCCACCGTCACAAAGCGGAGCCACTTCGAATATGACGAGACTGACGCCGGGAGAACGCCACATGAGCGCAGAGCAGCCAACCATCATCTACACCCTGACCGACGAGGCCCCGCTGCTGGCGACCTACGGCTTTCTGCCGATCATTCGGACATTCGCCGAGCCGGCGGGAATCAACGTCGAGACCAGTGACATCTCCGTCGCGGCTCGCATCCTGGCCGAGTTCAGCGATCACCTGACCGAAGAGCAGCGCGTGCCGGACAACCTGCGCGAGCTGGGTCGGCTGACGCAGGACCCCGAAACCAACATCATCAAGCTGCCGAACATCAGCGCATCGGTGCCGCAGCTTGCCGCGGCCATCAAGGAACTGCAGGAGAAGGGCTACGCGGTTCCGGATTACCCGGCGCAACCGAAGAACGACGAGGAGAAAGAACTCAAGGAGCGCTACGGCAAGGTGCTCGGGAGCGCCGTGAACCCGGTTCTGCGCGAAGGCAATTCGGATCGGCGTGCGCCCAATGCCGTCAAGGAGTACGCGCGCAGGCACCCGCACAGCATGGCGGAGTTCTCGCAGGCGTCGCGCACCCACGTCGCGACCATGAAGCACGGCGACTTCTACCACGGCGAGAAATCGATGACGTTGGACCGCGCGCGCAATGTGCGGATGGAACTGGTGACCAAGGGCGGCGAGACGATCGTGCTCAAGCCCGAGACCAAGTTGGACGACGGCGACGTCATCGACAGCATGTTCATGAGCAAGAAGGCACTGTGCGACTTCTACGAAGCCGAGATGGACGATGCGTACAAGACCGGCGTGATGTTCTCGCTGCACGTCAAGGCGACGATGATGAAGGTGAGCCACCCGATCGTGTTCGGCCACTGCGTCAAGGTCTTCTACAAGGACGCGTTCGCCAAGCACCAGGATGTGCTCGACGAACTCGGCGTGAACGTCAACAACGGGATGGTCGACCTCTACAGCAAGATTGAGGCGCTGCCGTCGTTCCAACGGGAGCAGATCATCAAAGACATCCACGATGTGCACGAGCACCGTCCCGAGTTGGCCATGGTGGATTCGGCCAAGGGGATCACCAACTTCCATTCGCCCAGCGACGTCATCGTCGACGCGTCGATGCCCGCGATGATCCGGCTGGGCGGCAAGATGTACGGCGCCGACGGACGGACCAAGGACACCAAGGCGGTCAACCCCGAGTCCACGTTCTCGCGGATCTACCAGGAGATCATCAACTTCTGTAAGACCCACGGCCAGTTCGACCCGACCACGATGGGCACAGTTCCCAATGTCGGCCTCATGGCGCAGCAGGCCGAGGAGTACGGCAGCCACGACAAGACCTTCGAGATCCCCGAGGACGGCGTCGCCAACATCGTCGACATCGACAGCGGCGAGGTGCTGCTGACGCAGAACGTCGAGGCGGGCGATATCTGGCGCATGCCCGTCACCAAGGACGCCGCGATCCGGGACTGGGTGAAGCTCGCGGTGACCCGTTCGCGGGCGTCGGGCATGACGGTGGTGTTCTGGCTGGACACCGAACGGCCGCACGAGGCCGAGCTTCGCAAGAAGGTCAAGGCGTACCTTGAGGACCACGACACCGAGGGCCTGGAGATTCAGATCATGCCGCAGGTGTGGGCCATGCGGTACACGCTGGAGCGCGTGATCCGCGGACAGGACACCATCGCCGCGACCGGCAACATTCTGCGCGACTACCTCACCGATCTGTTCCCGATCCTGGAACTGGGCACCAGCGCGAAGATGCTGTCCATTGTCCCGTTGATGGCGGGCGGCGGCATGTATGAGACCGGTGCGGGCGGCTCGGCACCGAAGCACGTCCATCAGCTGGTCGAGGAGAACCACCTGCGGTGGGATTCGCTCGGCGAGTTCCTCGCCCTGGGCGCTTGCTTCGAAGACCTCGGTGACAAGACCGGCAACAAGCGGGCCGCGCTGCTGGGCACGACATTGGACGCCGCCATCGGCAAGCTGCTGGAGAACGACAACGGCCCGTCGCGCAAAACCGGTGAGCTCGACAACCGGGGCAGCCAGTTCTACCTCGCGATGTACTGGGCGGCCGAACTGGCCGCGCAGACAGAGGATCAGGAGCTCGCCGATCACTTCGCCGGGCTGGCCAAGGCGCTCGCCGACAACGAAGAGACCATTGTTTCCGAACTTGCCGAAGTGCAAGGCGAATCGGTGGACATCGGTGGCTACTACTACCCGGACACCGAGAAGACCACAGCGGTGATGCGGCCGAGCATGACGCTCAACGAAACCCTAGAGGCCGCGCACGCTGACACCGGTCGACAACGGTAAACGGAGCGGAGCTCCGCCTTCGACCAGCCATCTGTTTGTATTCCTCCCAGTCGACGTCGGGAACCGGGCCTATACCGACCGGGATCCATTGCAGCTCAGACCGATTCATCGCCTTGCCTGATCCGCCGCCACAATCACCGCCGCCAGTAACTGGATTTGTCGCCGCTGAGTTGCCCGATCAAGAGGTTCCGTTCCACGCGGCCCGGGTCAGCGGCGCGGTCGGCTCGTGGAGTTCAAGGGCGCGCCGTTTTGGCGTACGCCCTTGCTACTTCGCCGAGGACGTTGCGCATTGCCACCTCTGCGGGCGCGCGTACGCGGTCGTGGCGATGTGCCACGAGCACGCGGCGCGGCGGCGCCGTGTTTCCGAGAGAGATGACTCGGACGTCTGGATGCCGGTTCGTTATTGCGGTCAACGGTGCAAGGGCTATGCCCAGCCCGACACTGACCATCGCTTGCGCTTCCCAATAATCGTTGGCATAGAACGAGATTCTTGGTTCGAAGCCGGCCGCGTGGCAGGCTCGCCGCAGCACCTCCACCACAGGGTGATTATCGGCTCGTACGATCCAGTTCTCCTGAGCGAGTTCGCGCATGGCGACGCGTCGTCGTCGGGCGATCGGCTGGTCGGCGGCGACGACCAGCACCGTAGGGTCGTCAAGTATGTGGGTGAGGTCGAACTCCGCTGGGTCGATGCGGTTCCACTCGTAATCCCATAAGAGGCAAAGTCCGAGTGTCCCGTCATCGATCATCTCGACTAGTGGGTCGTAGCGGGCGCTGCGAACGCTGAGCTCGATGCCAGGATGCAGCGCCTTGAAGGCGATGATCGCCTTCGGCAGCAATGAGCTCCCGATGCTGGGGAAGGTGCCGATGGTCAGGTTCCCGCGTCGAAGCCCGGCGACCTCTGCAAGGTCAGCTTCGGCGGCCGCCAGTTGACGCTCGATGCGTCGAGCGTGTGCGGCCAGAACTGCGCCGGCATCCGTCGCTACCACGCCTCGTGCCCGGCGCTGCACGAGCGGCAGTCCGACGTCGACCTCGAGGCGGCGTAGCTGCTGGGAGACGGCTGACGGGGTGTAGTTCAGTGCTGCGGCGGTCGCGGTCATCGAGCCTGATTCGACAACGTCGGCGAGCAGGGCCAAGCGTCTGACGTCGAGCACAACCCCTCCTAGCTGCTGGAGTGACTTTACCAAAACTGCATGGCCATGAAGAAACGCGTGATGGTCCTTTAAGACACGCAGTCGTAACGTTCTGTGAACTGGATCACAAATATGCCACGAGATGTGATGGCGGAGGGGTGACCGATGGCTGAAGTCGCAGCGACGTGGATGCGTGGAGGCACGAGTAAGTGCTGGGTCTTCCAACGAGACGACCTCGAGGTGCCGGGCTGGTCGAGGGATGACGTCCTCTTGCGACTCTTCGGGAGCCCAGATCCAAGGCAGCTCGACGGCGTTGGTGGCGGCACGTCAACGACGAGTAAGGCGGTCATCGTCTCACCTTCGGCTGCCGGCACCGACTGGGACGTTGACTACACCTTTGCGCAGGTCGGTATCGAGGAGCAGCGGGTTGACTGGGGCAGCAACTGCGGCAACTGCTCGTCGGTCATCGGCCTGTACGCGGTCCGCAACGGATGGGTTCCGGCGGTGGCCGACGAGACTGTCGTACGAGTGCACAACACCAACACGAATCAACTGATCATGCTGTACGTCCGCACGCCCGGCGGTGTCGTCGATGAGAACGGGACGGAGTTGATTCCGGGGGTGCCCTTCCCGGGTATCGGCGTGCAGTTGTCGTTCGTCGATCCAGCCGGAGTGACGACCGGAGCCCTTTTTCCGAGCGGCAGTGTGACCGACACCCTGGACGGGCCCGACGGTCCCGTGGAGGTGACGCTGATCGACGCCGGGGCGCCCGTTGTCATCGTGCCGGCCGATGGTGTCGGACTCACCGGCAATGAGACACCGGCAGAGGTCGATGCCCGGCCCGACTTGCTCGCCCTGCTCGATGACCTGCGCCGGCAGGGCGCGGTGAAGATGGCCTTGGCCGCCGATAAGGCGTCCGCGGCGCGCGCCATTCCAAAGCTTGCGCTGGTCGCGGAGGCCTCCGGCGACGATGTCGACCTGACCGTACGGATGGCGTCGATGGGTAAGGTGCACCCCGCGCTGGCCATAACCGGCAGCGTCGCGCTGACAATGGCGGCCCGCGAGCCCGGGTCGGTCATTGCACAACGGATGCCCGCCCTCACCGGCGAGGAGTTCCGCATGGCCACGCCTGCGGGGATCGTGACGACCTGGACGGGTGAGCACTCTGGTGCGCCGTTCGTCCGCGTTCTGCGCACGACCCGTCGACTTGCCGAGGCCACTCTAGTTCTTCCCGATCGCGATGTCGTCTCTGCGGCAGCAGCTGGCACAGATCCGTCGACGTTGGCGCACTCCGGTGTTCAACGCACGCACGAAGGGGTTGGTGAAAACCGATGAGCGACAGCGCGAACCCCCCGTCGCAGGACCTGGCAGCCACGCCTGCCTCATCGGAGGTCGAGCACCCTCCGGTGGACCGCAAGACATCGGTGACGATCATGGCCGTGTTCATTGCGCTCGCCGTCGCGGCCGTTGTCTTCGGCGGTAATTTGCTCAATCCGGCGAGCTCCACGACGGACGGCGACTACGCCGACGAGACCGTGGAGGTGCTCATCCCGCTCGCCGAGGGTGGTGGCACCGACACGTGGGCGAGATTCGTCGGCACCGAACTCACCAGGACGATACCCGGCACACCCGGATTCAAGCCCGTCAACGAAGCAGGTGGTGAAGGCATCTCGGGCACCAACCGGTTCGTGGCGTCGGCCAAGGATGACGGAACCGAGTTGCTCGTCAGCACCGCGACCACGGTGGTGCCGTGGGTCCTCGGCCGATCGGAGGTGACCTACGACTTCGATCGGCTGACGCCGATTCTGGCCAACGGCACCGGCGGCGTCATTTATGGCCGCACGGAGTCCGGCATACGAGGGTCCCGAGGACTTGATCAACCGTTCCGACCCGCTCACGTTCGGCGGCATCAGCGCGACGGGCCTCGACCTCACGACGCTCGTGGTCTTCGACCTGTTGGACGCTGACGTCGATTCCATCTTCGGCTTCGAGGGCCGCGGGCCAGTCAACCTGGCACTCCAACGAGGCGAGGTCGACCTCGACTACCAGACGACTTCGGCGTACGGGGCCTCGGTCGAAGGCCTCGTCAAGGATGGCGACGCGGTGCCACTCATGGCGTTCGGACAGCTCGACGACAGCGGCAACGTCGTGCGAGACCCCAACTTCCCCGACATCCCCACCGTCGCGGAGGTCTACCAAACGCTCCACGGTAAGGCACCGAGTGGCGAGAAGTTCGAGGCGTACAAAACGCTGCTCGGCCTCACCTACACGTATCAGAAGGCGATGTGGGTCCCGCACGACACGCCACCCGAGGCGGTCAAGCTGCTGCGCGACTCCGCCGCTGAGCTGGCTGCCTCACCCGAGTTCGTGGAGTCGGCCGCAGAGGTCCTCGGCGGATACCCGTTGCTGGCGGGCGACCAGCTCGAAGAAATGGTCGGCGAGGCCTACACCGTGGACGAGAACGTGCGCAACTACGTCGTCGACCTGCTCGAGACCAAATACCAGATCAAGCTGAATTAGGGGAGCCGATCATGCTCGAGTCTGCCCTGACGGCGCTGCAAGCGCTCGTCCAACCGCAGCAGCTCATCCTGCTGCTCGTCGGGGTCCTTGCCGGTCTCGTCATCGGCCTCATTCCCGGTCTCGGCGGCACCGGTGCGGTTGCGATCCTCCTTCCGGTGACCTTCGGCATGGAGCCGGAGCAGGCGCTGGCACTGCTCATCGGTGCGCTGGCTGTGGTGCACACCTCCGACACCGTCGCTGCGGTCCTGCTGGGCGCGCCGGGGTCCGCATCTGCAAGCGTCACCATGCTCGACGGCTATTCGATGGCAAAGCAGGGACAGGCGGCACGAGCGCTGAGCCTTGCGTTCCTGTCTAGCATGGCCGGCGGCATCCTCGGTGCCCTCGGACTGACAGTCGCGATCCCGCTCGCCCGGCCGCTGGTCCTGTCATTCGGCAGTCCCGAACTGTTCATGCTGACCGTCCTCGGTGTGTCCTTGGCGGCGGTGCTCTCGCGGGGAAACGTCGCAAAGGGCCTGACAGCCGGCCTGCTTGGGCTGTTGTTCGGCATGGTGGGCACATCGCCGACGACCGCGGAGAACCGCTTCACGTTCGGCAGCCTTTTCCTCAGCGATGGCCTGTCCCTGGTCGCCGTGGCGCTGGGCGTCTTCGGCCTCGCCGAGATCGCAGCCCGCGTCGGCCAGCGCGACAAGCCCGGCGAAGTGGTCAAACTGGGGTCCGGATGGGTCGAGGGAATCAAGGAGTGGCTCACCTACTGGACACACGTCCTACGGGGAGCGGCCATCGGCATTTGGGCCGGTGTTCTGCCCGGCGTCGGCGCGACCGCCGGCACCTGGCTCGCCTACGGGCAGGCCGTCGCCACCGCGAAGGACAAGCGCAAGTTCGGCAAGGGTGACCCTCGCGGCATCGTCGGCCCCGAGGCTGCCAACAACTCCGTCGAGGCCGGTGATCTGATCCCGACGCTGCTCTTCGGCATCCCGGGCGGTGTGCCGGCCGCGATGCTCCTCGGCATGCTCCTTACCTACGGCATCCAGCCCGGACCCGCGATCATTTCCGACCACCTCGACCTCATGTATCTGATCGTGTGGTCGTTCGCGATCGCGAGCGTGCTCGGCGCCCTGTTCTGCTTCTTCGGCACCCCCGGTTTGGCGAAGATCACCAAGGTGCCGTTCGCCGTCCTGGGCCCCGGGCTGGTCGTCATCATGCTGCTCGGCGCCTTCCAGGAGAGCGGCCAGATCGGTGACCTCTGGATCATGATCGTGCTCGGCCTGTTCGGCTGGCTTCTCAAGGAGACCGGCTTTCCCCGCGCCCCATTCCTCATCGGCTTCGTGCTGGCCATCCCGCTGGAGCGCTACTACTTCCTCACCGACAGTGTCTACTCCGGCGCCGAATGGATGCTGCGCCCCTGGGTGCTGGTCTTCATCGCCGTGCTCGTGATTCCCGGCATCATCGCCCTCGTCAAGCGAATCCGCGCACGCCGAAAGATTGGCGCAGACGACGTGCACTCCGAACCGCCCCCGGAGGACGAGCACGAGGGCGAGCTGGCGGGGTCGATCTGGTCGCTGTCCGCCGCCGCCGGCATGCTCGTCATCTTTGTCGCCGCCTTCGTTGTGGCATCGTCATTCTCGTCCGAGGCCCGGCTAGTGCCCAGACTCGTCTGTGCCGGCGGAGCCATCCTGACCATCTTGCTTCTCGTCACGGAGCTCCGCAGCTGGCGCAAACGCTCCACCACGAGCGTCGGGTGGACGCCTGACGTTGCGGTCGCGATGCGGACGTTCATCTGGATGGCCGCGTTCCTCGCGCTCGTCACACTCGGTGGGTACCTGGGCGCGCTACTGATCTTCGTCCCCGCTTTCCTGTTATTCGTGTCCAGGGCGAAGCCGCGCACCGTGATCATCTACACGCTGTCCATGGCGATCGTGCTGGCGGTCCTGCCTTCGCTGGTCCCCATCGACCTGCCGACCGGACTCGTGTCGACGGTGGTCTGACACCAATCCCGACCATTCGACGGAAGGTCATCGACCATGACGATCATCGCTGGTTACCTAGCAACGCCTGAGGGCGAGGCGGCGGTCCAACGCGCGGGTGAGGAAGCGATCCTGCGGCACCGGTCGCTCGTCGTGGTGGACCTCTCCTCCGACAGAGTATTGGTCGACGAGCGATCTCTTCCGGCCGATGTTGAGGCCGTCCGTCAGCAAGTTGTCGACGCTGGCCTTGAATTCCATCTTGCGTCGCCCACCGTACTGGACCCTGATGACGCGATCGTCCGAACTGCGCAACGCCGCGGTGCTGACCTCATCGTCATCGGGCTGCGCCATCGTTCCGCGGTCGGCACGCTCTTGTTCGGCAGTAACGCCCAAAATGTGGTCCTGCACGCTGACTGTCCGGTCCTGGTGGTCAAAGGGCCCGAGTAACCGCGCAGCGAACCTGATCACCCGCATTTGAGAAATTGAGACGAGGAGCCCTACGTGGCCAGCGACAGCCGCCCCGACTGTCCTGAGGGACGCCGGAGTCGCCGCGACCACGCGAGCGTCTTGACTCAGACGCCCGTCTTCTCACGTAAGACTCGTGTGCAGAGCAAAGAGGTTGGGGTGATGATCACCGATTTAGCGACGCAACCGTGTCGGGGCTTTCATGACCTGCTGTCTCCGCGGCCGATCAGAGCCGGCGGGGGAGCTTCGGCGGACTCAACTCCCCGCACAGATTGCCGGCTTGGTAGGTCGATCCTCTCGTATCAAATTCTTGGATAGCAGTCGCCGAATCTCTTTCGAAGGTGAGTAGTGCATGGCAACGAACACGGACAAATTCATTACTCGCGAGGATGTTTCAGGTTCTGGCGATGAAGCGCCGGCCAGCCAGGGGCCGTTGGCGGGGCTGCGGGTACTGGATCTGGGAACGGTCTACGCCGCACCGATCACCGCCATGCTGCTGGGGGACTGGGGAGCCGATGTCATCAAGGTGGAGCATCCCCGAGGTGACCCGGCGCGAACGCACGGATTGTCGAAGGACGGGCACGGCTTGTGGTGGAAGGTAATCGCTCGAAATAAGCGAACCATCACGCTGAACTTCAGTAAGCCTGAAGGCCAAGATATTCTGCGCGGACTCGTCGCGCAGGCGGATGTGGTGATTGAGAACTTCCGTCCCGGAGTGATGGAGAAATGGGGCCTCGGGCCCGAGGAATTGCAGAAAATCAATCCAGCACTGGTGGTGCTGCGGGTCACGGGGTTCGGGCAGAAAGGGCCGTACTCGAGCAGACGCGCGTTTGGCACCCTGGCCGAGGCAATGAGCGGCCTGGCGCATCAGACCGGCGAGGAGACCGGGCCCCCGACGTTGCCGCCGTTTGGATTGGCGGACGGGGTCGCCGCGTTGGCCGGTGCCTACGCGGTGATGCTGGCGTTGTATCACCGGGACGTGACCAAGGGCGGCGGGCAGGTCATTGACTTGTCGCTGTTGGAACCGCTGGTTGGCATCCTCGGTCCGGGCCCCAGTGTCTACGACCAACTCGGGCTCGTCTCCGGACGCCATGGCAACCGATCGAGCAACAACGCCCCCCGCAACGCCTACCTCACCAGCGACGGGCGGTGGGTGGCGATCTCGGCGAGTGCCACCTCGGTTGCCGAACGCGTCATGAATCTGGTCGGACGGCCCGACATCGCCGAGCAGTCGTGGTTTCCCCGCGCCGGTGAGCGAGTCAAGCACGCGGACATGATCGACGCTCCGGTCGCCGAATGGATCGGTGCCCGGCCGATGGAGGAGGTCTCGGCGGCGTTTCAGGCCGCCGGCGCGGCGCTGGCCCCGGTCTATGACGTCGAGCAACTCATGAATGACCCGCATGTTCAGGACCGCGACATGATCACCACCATCGAGGATGAAGACCTCGGTCCGCTGAAAATGCAGAACTTGATCTTCAGGATGGGCAACACGCCCGGCTCGATCCGTCATGGCGGACGCCGCCTCGGACAGGACACCGGCGACGTGCTCGACGAACTGTTGGGGATCTCCGGCGATAAGCTCGATGCGCTCCGCGAGAACGGGGTGATCTGATGGACCGTAGTTACTTGTTCGCGCCGGGTCACAACGCAAAACTTCTGAACCGAGTGTTCCACGCCGGCGCCGATGCGGTGATGCTCGACCTGGAGGATGCGGTCCCGCCGGATGCGAAGGTCACGGCTCGTGCGATGGTCGCCGAGGCCCTCCTCGACCATCCCGCATGGGTCAGGGTGAATGCCGCCCAAACCGCTTGGTGTGAAGCCGATCTGGCCGCTGTGGCGGATCGAGCTTTTGGTATCCGGATCCCCAAGGTCGAATCTGCGGGCGATGTCGAGTGGGTGACAGCACGGGTGCCAGGTAAGCCCATCATCTGCGCTATCGAAAGCGCGCGCGGTGTGCTGGCTGCACAGGAGATCGCCGCAGTGCCCGGTGTTCGGTTTCTGGCGATGGGTGGTGTCGACCTGCAGCGCGACCTCAACACCTCCGGCGGGAACCTGCAAACCCTCTATGCGCGGTCACATCTGGTTCTGGCGTCGCGCGCGGCGGGGATCGAACCGCCCATCGACAGCGTCTTCCCGCTGCTCGACGACACAGCTGGACTTCGCGACCAAGCCCAGTTCGCCCGGTCGTTGGGCTTTTTCGGTAAGTCCGCGATCCATCCGCGTCAGCTGGACACCCTCCATGAGGTTTTCACCCCTACCGAGGCCGAGATCGAGTGGGCCCGACAGGTACTTGCTGGGTTCGAGGCGGCCAGCGGCGGCGGCTTTGCCCTTCCCAGCGGCGAGTTCGTTGATCTGCCCGTCGCGGACCGAGCGCGGCGCCTCCTTGAGATCGCGGGTTTTCCGGTGACGGGCGCCAACACCCATGCGCCTGCAACAGCAGCTGGACCAGATCAACCCGGGTGAACAGGGCTACACCGTGATGCCGATATCAATTCACGGCGACGCCGCGTTCGCCGGCCCGGGTGTCGTCGCGGAAACCCCCAGCTCTCGCAGGTCCGCGGGTACCGGACCAGCGGTCCCGTACACGTCGTCATCAAGGACGAGTGCGCGAAGCGCCAACGGCGAAGAGGCGGAGGCGACAGCGGCGTCTCGGATATCCCGTCGGTCATCAGGATCCGCGTCCAGCAGCAACGAACCTCATGAAGACCAGCCCTCAACTCGCCGTCGCAGGACTAGAACACACCTTCAGCCGCCGCGATCTGGCGTATGACCACCGAGATGGAAAGCAGTGAAATGACGACCGCACCGTATGAGCTTGTATCCGAACCAGGTGGCGTGCTGGCGCGGATAAATATCCGGGGTAGCGCTGTTCTCGCGTCACCCTCAATTAACCGCGGGACGGCGTTCTCCCTGGACGAGCGGGAGGTCCTTGGTCTGGACGGGTTGCTGCCCAGCGGGGTGACCACTCTGGAAGTGCAGGTGCGCCGGGTATACGCCCAATATCTCGAGCAGGCCAACCCGCTGCGGAAGTGGGTGTACCTGGCGAACCTTCGAGACCGCAACGAGGTGTTGTTTTACCGGCTGCTGACCGAGCACATCTCCGAAATGTTGCCGGTGGTGTATACGCCCACAGTCGGGCTGGCGATCGAACGGTTCAGTCACGAGTTCCGCCGGCCCCGCGGTGTCTACCTGTCCGTTGATCGACCCGAGGGCGTCGAGTCCGCCTTCCGCAACACCGGTCTGGGACCGGACGACGTGGACCTGCTGGTTGCCACGGACTCCGAAGGCATTCTGGGAATTGGGGATCAAGGCGTCGGCGGAATCGAAATCGCCATCGGCAAACTGGCCGTTTACACCGCGGCCGCCGGGATCCATCCACGACGGGTGCTGCCAGTCGTGCTCGATATGGGCACCGACAATCTCAAATTGCTCAACGACGAGATGTATCTGGGTGTGCGGCATTCCCGTGTTCGCGACCAGCGCTACGACGACCTCATCGACGCATATGTCAGCGCAGTCAACAAGTTTTTCCCGCACGCGATGCTGCACTGGGAGGACTTCGGTGCGACCAATGCCCGGCGCATCCTGATCAAGTACTCCGATCAGGTCTGTACCTTCAACGACGACATGCAGGGCACTGCGGCGATCGTCCTGGCCGCCGCGTTCTCGGCGGTGCGAGCCGCCGGATCCCGGATCCGTGATCAACGTGTCGTGATCTACGGCGCCGGCACCGCGGGGCTGGGCATCGCGGACATGATGCGTGAGCAGATGGTCCGCGAAGGCCTCTCACCCCGAGAGGCGACGAGCAGGTTCTACCCATTGACTAGCAGAGGGTTGTTACTGGGCGACACCCCGGGTTTGCTGGATTTTCAGGAGCCCTACGCTCGGTCGCGGGATGAGGTCAATAGTTGGACCCGTGGTGACGACCCAGGTCAGATCGGGCTCGCCGAAGTGGTAGCCCACGCCCGTCCCACGATGTTGATCGGCACCTCCACCCACTCCGGTGCGTTCACCGAGGCCATCGTCAAGGACATGGCCGCCCACACCGATCGGCCGATCATCATGGCGCTGTCAAACCCGACGTCGAAATGTGAGGCGTTACCAGAGGACCTCATCGCCTGGACCAACGGCCGAGTCCTAACAGCTACCGGCAGCCCCTTCGCGCCGGTTGTTCACGAAGGTCGGACCTACCAGATCGCACAGGCAAACAACGCCCTGATATTTCCTGGTCTTGGGTTGGGTGTCACCGTCGCCAAGGCCCACCGGATCAGTGATCAGATGATCGCCGCCGCCGCCGACGCCGTGGCCCGAATCTTCGACGCGTCCACACCCGGGGCGCCACTGCTTCCCCTGATGACTGACCTGCGGGCAGTCTCTGCAGCGGTCGCTATCGCCGTCGCCGCGGCCGCGGCGAAGGAAGGCCTGGCCCAAGCCGAGCTGTACGACCCGATCCAGCAGGTCCACGACGCCATGTGGCGGCCCGTCTACCCGCGCATAGAACTCAAGAGAGATTGAGCGATGCAGCCAACGCCTAAGGGGGGTGCCTCTGGCGTCCTTCGACACCCTTCTCCTCGAAGTAGATATTTACTTCATAAGTTCACTACCGCGGCGGTGCCGCGGACCGCAGCGCCAGCCCCAAGTAGTGCATGCAACAGCGCGGTCCGACAATCTATCTGGATCCCAGCAGCATCCCGGTGTCCTGCTTTGTGCGGAAATCGGGATGACAGCCGTCGAGGAACGAAAGGTGGTGCCGGACAGACCGCTAGAAGAAATGGCGGGCAGTGTCCGACGCGCCTGCATGACAGAAGGAATCGGGGCGAGTAGCTGCCATGAGTGGTTCAAGTTCACCGTTCGGGCAGAACGAGTGGTTGGTCGAGGAGATGTATCGCAAGTTCCGCGAAGACCCCTCCTCGGTCGATTCAAGCTGGCATGAATTCTTGGTCGACTACTCTCCGGAATCGGTCGACGATACCGCCGCGTGGATCGGCACCGGGCACCCTCCCGAGACAGCCGGACCGTCGCCCGCTGCGAAGCCAGCCCAAGCGGCCAAGCCCGCTTCGCCCGTCAAAACCCCGATAAGGGAGCCCACTTCCACGGACCCTGAAGCCGCCGCGGACATAGCCACCAAGCCGAAGGCGACTGCCGCGGCTCGGCGCGGGGAAGGCGAGGAAGTACGGGTGTTGCGCGGCGCCGCCGCAGCCGTCGTCAAGAACATGAACGCGTCGCTGGACGTGCCGACCGCGACCAGCGTGCGGGCCATTCCGGTGAAACTATTGATCGACAATCGGGTCGTCATAAACAACCACCTCAAGCGCACCCGCGGCGGCAAGGTCTCGTTCACCCACCTACTCGGTTACGCGATCGTGCAGGCGATCAAGAAGTTCCCCAATATGAACCGGCACTTCGCGGAAATGAACGGCAAGCCGACGGCGGTCACGCCTATGCACACCAACCTGGGCCTGGCCATCGATCTGCAGGGCAAGGACGGCAACCGCCAACTCGTGGTGGCAGGCATCAAGCGTGCCGACACCATGTCGTTCGGGCAGTTCATCGCCGCCTATGAGGACATCGTGCGGCGCGCCCGGGACGGCAAGCTGACCGCCGAGGACTACTCCGGCGTGACGATCTCGTTGACGAATCCGGGCACCATCGGAACCGTGCATTCGGTGCCGCGGTTGATGCGCGGACAGGGCGCGATCGTCGGCGCGGGCGCGATGGAGTATCCCGCCGAATTTCAGGGCACCAGTGAGGAACGCATCTCCGAACTGGGCGTCGGCAAGCTGATCACGCTGACGTCCACCTATGACCACCGCATCATCCAGGGCGCGGAGTCCGGCGACTTCCTGCGCACCATCCACGGGCTGCTGCTCTCCGACGACTTCTTCGACGAAATCTTCCGCGAGCTAGGCATCCCGTACGAGCCAGTGCGGTGGCGCATCGACAACCCGGACCCGATCGGCGATAAGAACGGCCGCGTCATCGAGATGATCGCGGCATACCGCAACCGCGGTCACCTGATGGCGGATATCGACCCGCTGCGGCTGGATAAGGACCGGTTCCGCAGCCACCCCGACCTTGACTTGCAGACTCATGGGCTGACGCTGTGGGACCTGGACCGAGTATTTAAGGTCAACGGCTTCGCGGGAGCGGACTACAAGAAGCTGCGCGACGTGCTGGGCTTGCTGCGCGACGCGTATTGTCGCCACGTCGGTGTCGAGTACACCCACATCCTGGAGCCCGAGCAGCAGCAGTGGCTGCAGGAACGCGTGGAAATTACCGACGTCAAACCGGATGTGGCGCAGCAGAAGTACATCCTGCGCAAGCTGAACTCTGCGGAGGCATTCGAGACCTTCCTGGCGACCAAATACGTTGGGCAGAAGCGGTTTTCATTGGAGGGCGCCGAGGCCGTCATCCCGATGATGGACGCCGTGATCGACCAGGCCGCCGAGCACGGGCTCGACGAGGTCGTCATCGGCATGCCGCACCGCGGCCGACTCAACGTGCTGGCCAACATCGTCGGCAAGGCGTATTCGCAGATCTTCAGCGAGTTTGAGGGCAACCTGAACCCGGCGCAGGCGCAAGGCTCCGGTGACGTGAAATATCACCTCGGTGCCACCGGCACCTATCTGCAGATGTTCGGCGACAACGATATCCAGGTTTCGCTGGTGGCCAACCCGTCGCACCTGGAGGCCGTCGATCCGGTGCTGGAGGGCCTAGTGCGGGCCAAGCAGGACCTGCTGGAAAGGGGCGGCGGAGACGACGGGTTCACCGTAGTGCCGATGATGCTTCACGGCGACGCCTCGTTCGCCGGCCAGGGCGTGGTCGCCGAGACGCTGAACCTGGCGCTGCTGCCGGGTTACCGGACCGGCGGCACGATCCACATCGTCGTCAACAACCAAATCGGATTCACCACCTCACCAGAGCACTCACGTTCCAGCGAGTACTGCACCGACGTGGCGAAGATGATCGGTGCGCCGATCTTCCACGTGAACGGTGAGGACCCCGAGGCCTGCGTGTGGGTGGCGCGGCTCGCGATGGACTTCCGGCAGAAGTTCAAGAAGGACGTCGTCATCGACATGCTGTGCTACCGGAAGCGTGGTCACAATGAGGGCGACGACCCGTCGATGACCCAGCCGGCAATGTACGACGTCATCGACCTCAAGCGCGGCGTCCGCAAGACCTACACCGAAGCACTGATCGGCCGCGGCGACATTTCGCTCAAGGAAGCCGAGGACGCCCTGCGCGACTACCAGGGTCAGCTCGAGCGAGTGTTCAACGAGGTCCGCGAACTGGAAAAGCACGCGGTGCAGCCCAGCGAGTCGGTGGAGTCCCACCAGGTCCGCCCGGCCCGGCTGTCCACCGCGGTAGACAAGTCGCTGCTGGCCCGTATCGGCGACGCGTTCCTTGCGGTGCCCGAGGGCTTCAGCGTGCACCCGCGCGTGCAGCCGGTACTGCAGAAGCGCCGCGAGATGGCCTACAACGGGAAGATCGACTGGGCGTTCGGCGAGCTGCTTGCGCTCGGATCGCTGATCGCTGACGGCACGCTGATCCGGCTGTCTGGGCAGGACACCCGCCGCGGCACCTTCTCCCAGCGGCACTCTGTGCTCATCGATCGCAAGACCGGTCAGGAGTTCACCCCTCTGCAGCTGCTAGCCACCAACGAGGACGGCCGCCCTACCGGTGGCAAGTTCCTGGTGTACGACTCGGCGCTGTCGGAGTACGCGGCGGTGGGCTTCGAGTACGGCTACTCGGTGGGTAACCCGGATGCGATCGTGCTGTGGGAGGCCCAGTTCGGCGACTTCGTCAACGGCGCGCAGTCGATCATCGACGAGTTCATTTCCTCCGGCGAGGCTAAATGGGGACAGCGGTCCGATGTGGTGCTGCTGCTCCCGCACGGCCAGGAGGGCCAGGGCCCTGACCACACGTCGGGCCGCATCGAGCGGTTTCTCCAGGTGTGTGCCGAGGGCTCGATGACGGTGGCGATGCCGTCGACACCGGCGAACTATTTCCACCTACTGCGGCGGCACTTGCTAGACGGCATCCAGCGGCCGCTGATCGTATTCACGCCGAAGTCGATGCTGCGCAATAAGGCCGTAGTTAGTGATATCAGGGAATTCACCGAGACCGAGTTCCACCCGGTGCTTGAGGAACCCACGTACCAGGACGGCACCGGCGACCGCAGCAAGATCACCCGCATCCTGCTGTGCAGCGGCAAGGTGTACTACGACCTGGCCGCCCGCAAGGCCAAGGACAATCGCAACGACGTCGCGATCGTACGCATCGAGCAGCTCTACCCGCTGCCGAACCGAGAGCTGGCCAATACGCTTAACGGCCACCCGAATGCCGCCGAGTTCTTTTGGGTGCAGGAGGAACCAGCGAACCAGGGCGCCTGGCCGACCTTCGGCCTCGCGTTGCCGGAATTGCTGCCCGAGCACCTGACCGGCCTCAACCGCATTTCGCGGCGCGCGATGTCGGCGCCGTCGTCGGGTTCATCAAAAGTGCACGCCGTCGAGCAGCAGGAAATCATCGATGAAGCCTTCGGCTGAGTCGGGCATGGTGAACAGGCGCGCCCATAACTTTAGCCATCGGCAAGTTCGGCACGAGCAGCGTCACGTTGCGATGTACAGGCTCGCGATCAGTGTCCACACCAGAGTGCGGGACTCGGCCAACAATTCCGGACCAGGCTGCAGGCCATAGGACTGGAATGCGATGAGGATGACAGCCGTGGCGGACGTCGGCAATCCGATGGTCAGTGGGGGCGCCAGTGAACCCGCTGCAGCCGCGTACCCGCCGTTCTTTCAAAGGGACTGGTCGCGACGGTCGGCACGGCGGCAAGGACCGCGATCAGTGCGCGCAGCCATCGACGTAACTGTGTCATCGCACCACGCGCCACCCATCGCTGGCTTCGAGTGCCGCCGACGGGTACCCAAACTTCAACAATCGCCGCAAAGGAAGCACACATGGCTGAAGTGAAGTCTGACTACGACGTCATCGTCATCGGTGGCGGCAATGCCGGGTTCTCGGCGGCACACGCCGCAGCCGAGCGCGGACGCCGCGTCGCGCTGCTGGAGCGCGGCACGGCGGACATGGCGGGCGGCAACAGCTTCTACACCGCGGGAGCCACGCGAATCGCCCACGCAGGGTTAGACGACATCGTCGACTTCATCGAACCCGACGAACGTCATCAGCGCACCGAGGTGCCGCCGTACAGCTCCGATCAGTATCTCGCCGACCTGGTAAAGGTCACCGAAGGCCGCACCGACCCTCAGCTGGCACGCGTCCTGGTCACCGAGGCGCAGGACACCGTGCGCTGGCTGCATTCGCTTGGCCTGCGGTACCGGCTCATGTATGAACGGCAGGCGTATGACCGGCCCGACGGCAGCTATCTGTTCTGGGGCGGGCTGCACGTGGGCAACGTCGGCGGAGGCGAAGGACTGATCGCCGAACACACCCGCGCCGCAGAGAAGCTCGGCACCGAAGTCCGGTACGGCACCCGGGCAACCGCGCTGGTGGTCGAGGAAGGTCGGGTGGTCGGTGTCCAGAGTGATGATGATTCAGGCTCACGCGAATTCCGCGCACAGAGTGTCATAATCGCGTCGGGCGGATTCGAGTCCAATCCCGAGTGGCGCGAGGAACACCTCGGCCACGGCTGGCGCAACGCGAAGGTGCGTGGCACTCCGTACAACACCGGCGAGATGATCGCGGCGGCACTTTCGATCGGCGGCGCCAAGGGTGGTGATTGGTCGACCGCGCACAGTGTTCAGTGGGACGCCTTCACACCCAACAACGAGTCCAACCGCGAGCTCACCAACAGGCTCACCCGCCAAAGCTATCCATTGGGCATCATCGTCAATCGCCTGGGCAGGCGCTTCCTTGACGAGGGTGCTGACTTCCGCAACTACACTTACGCGAAATACGGCGAACGGATCCTGAAGCAGACAGGCTCGATCGCGTTTCAAATCTTCGATGCGAAGCTTCGGCCCATGCTCCGCAAAGAGGAGTACGACATGCCCGGAATCAGCGTCGTGACAGCGGACTCCATCGAGAAGCTGGGCCGCGAACTCGGGATCGATGCACAGCAGTTCGCGGCGACAGTGGACGAGTACAACGCGTCGATCGACACCACGATCCCTTTTGACCCGACCGTCAAGGACGGCCGCGCCGCCCGCGTCGAACCGCCGAAGAGCCATTGGGCGATCCCTCTGGAGTGCGCGCCCTTCTATGGCTACCCAGTCACCTGCGGTATCACCTTCACCTTCGGAGGCCTGCGGGCCGACATAGACGGCCAGGTGCTAGGCGAATCCGGCGAGCCGATCCCCGGGCTCTACGTGTGCGGCGAGGCTCTCGGTGGGCTCTTCAGTGGCAACTACCCGGGAGGATCAGGGCTCGCCGCAGGCATGGTGTTCGGCCGGCGGGCCGGCCGCCTCGCCTGAAATCAGTCGCATGAGGACCGGCCATAGCGGACGAGCGCGGCTCATCATCGCGGTCACCCTAAACTAGCGACACCCGCGGGGAAGGCGGAACTCTCTCAGATGGCGGCAACGATCGCAGGCTGGCGCGACGACGGCTCTAGCCCCTTCGACGAGCAGCTTGGAGATGAACGCGACCCTTAGCGAGCGACCTCGGCGTCTGACGGCCAGGGCCGGTCGAGGTTAGCCGCTGCGACGGGTTTGGCTCTCGACGCGCCCTAGTTCCTGGTCCAGTTCCCTGACAGCTTCGGCGAGTGCCGTCAACCCCTCGGCGAGGAGTTTGGCAGATCACCCAAACGCCGATCTATTGATGTGGACAGGTGTCGCCTGGCTGAAGGAATCCGGCCGAAGCAGATTGTCGAAGATCACGAACCCCTGGAGTCTGCCGACAGAGTATCCGACCACACCCAACGGTGGTCAGCAGGACGGTCAGTGCTTACCGAATCGATTGGGGTACAAGTGTTTTGCACCAGCGTGTTGTTGTCGATCGCCGACGAGTCACATGCACTTAGGCGAGGCTCCCGGTCGGTTTTGGGGTGATGTTGGCGTTCACGCGGAACAGGTTCGTCGGGTCGTACTTCGCCTTGAGCTCCGCCAATCGCGCATAGTGGCTGCCGAACGCGCCACTGATTTCTTCGGCGTCGCCGTCAGCAACACCGTTGACGTAGACCCCACCGGTCGAGAACGGTCGCAGCGAACGCCACGCCTCGCGCGTCCACTCGATCTGGGTGGCGTCCTGAGCGGCGTCCTCCCAGCTGGTGAGGAGCACGCCGTCCCAGCGGGCGTCGCGGTGGGCGAACGCGGTTGCTGCGGGCGGGACGCGGTTCGCCGCGTTGCCCAGTTGTTGAAGCAGGATCGCAGTCATCGTCGACGGAACGGAGTCGAACAGCTCGATCAGCTGCGAGATCGCGTCATCGGACAGCTCGCGAACCAGCGTCGACTTCCAGTAGTAGCGGCGACCCCTGGGGAAGTTCGCGTCGAGCGCCTGCTGAAATGCTGTGTACGGCACCGGGGCGATCTCATCGAGCACGGGTTGACCGAACTCGCGCAGGGGCCGCAGCGCCTGCTCCCCCTCGTCGATGCCACCGCAATGGCACGCCGCCACGGCCACCACCTTGACGCCGTCGGGGGTGGTGAGAAATCCGGCGATGGTGTTGATCTCGTCAGGAATCGTCTCCACGAACTGCCGGTAGAAACGCAACACCTCGACGGCCCGCTCCATCGGATGCGCCACCAAGCCGGCCACCACCATCGGTCCGACCGGATGGAGCTGGAACGTAAAGGAAGTGACGATCCCGAAGTTGCCGCTGCCGCCCCGCAACGCCCAGAACAGATCAGCGTTCTCACTCTCGCAGGCTCGCAACAGCTGTCCATCCGCCGTCACTACCTCCGCTTCGAGCAGATTGTCGCAGGCCAACCCGTAGCGACCGGCCAGCCAGCCAAGGCCGCCTCCCAGGGTCAGGCCAGCAACGCCGGTATCGGAGTTGGTTCCGCCGGTGGTCGCCAATCCTTCCCGTTGGGTGGCGGCGTCGAACTCCGCCCACCGCACGCCAGGCTCGGCGCGGGCGGTGCGGGCCTCGGGATCGACCCTCAGCCCCTTCATCAGCGAGAGATCAATCATCATCCCGCCCTCACACACCGCGTTGCCTGCAGTGCTGTGATCACCGCCTCGCACCGACACAACGACGCCGGTGGCGCGGGCAAAGTTGACGGCAGCGACCACATCGGCGGTGTCGATGCAGCGGGCAATCAGGGCCGGCCTGCGATCGATCATCCCGTTAAAGATCCGTCGCGAATCGTCGTAACCCGGATCAACAGGCTCGAGAACCGAGCCGCTCAGCGTGCCGGCCAGCCCGCGGATGTCCTTCGCCTCAAGAGGCCGCGACATACCGTCGACACCGCGAATCTCAGACATCGACAGCCTCCTCGCTATCACCACGATGCGCTGACCCAGGCCCCTCCGGGCAGGGTGTAGACCGCCTGACGCAACTCGATGGCGAACCGGTATAGATCTTGGCTCAGGGTTTCATGTGGCAACTGACGCGCAGCACTCATCGAGACGACTTCGCCGGTCTAAGGCAGTGTGAAATCGGTTAGACCGAACTCAGGCGAGGCTCTGATCCGCGTTCTGCTTCACGAAAACCCGCCAATGCCAAGTGTGCGCTTATCCGCCCACGGTTGGAAGTGAGTGTTGAGCGGCCATTCTGACTGGTTCGACCGCGCATGTCTGGCCGCGCCGGCACCAAGTCTCCAATGGTGTATTCCCCGATGGTCCCCGTCGCTGGCGGGGAGGGAGGTTCGATCCGCCATGACGACGACGGACGTCCTGGGCGCATGAACGACGAGGCCCCGCCAGTCGTCGTCATCGTCTGAATACTGCCGGAGCAGAACGATTTCCGATCGCACGTGGCCCGGTTAGGCATCGGAACCGATGCCTAACTGTTGATAAATGTCGGGGCGAACGGCTTGTGCCTCGGGCAAAAACCACAGGAGCGGCCAGTTGTGTAGTTCATCCTTGCGGAGGATGAAGGTGAAGTCAGCGCCCGGCGTCGCCAAGGCTTTGTCTTGGAGGACAAGCACATCGGGGGCGAGCACCTCCAACGATCCGGCATAGACCGCGGTGGGCGGAAGTCCAGCCAGCGACCCGTACAGGGGGCTGACCAGCGGATCGCTGGGATCGAGGTTGCCGGCCCAGAGTTGGCCATCGTTTCGCAGAAGCGTGGCGTTCAGATAATCGAGGTTGCCGATAAATTGAATGGCCGGGTTAGTCAGCGTGACATCGAGCCACGGTGAAACGAGCACCATGTGCGACGGAACGGGGTCGCCGCGGCGCACCAACTCTTGCACGGCGGCAAGCGCTAAACCGCCGCCGGCGGAGTCGCCGTAAACACTGACATTCTCGGCCCCGTGTTGAACGATCTCCGAGGAGATAAGGTCCGCCATTTGGGGGACGACGGTGCTGGCGGTGCCCTGTGGCGCCAATGGGTAGATCGGCACGATCACGGTAGCGCCGTTGTCGCGGGCCATGGAAGCATAATCGGGCCAATGCACGAGCGTGGTGGGCTGAAGAACGTATGAGCCCCCGTGAATGCCCACGACGTAGTTCCCCGACGGGTTGGCGGGCTGCAGTGTGTAGACCGCCCACCCGTCGAACTCGCTGCGCTGCACGTTCAGTCCCAGCGTCGTAAACCACGGCGGACTGTCGCTCGATATCAGTGGTGCCACGTGTGTTTCGTAATCCAAACCCAGGAATTTCACGACCCGCAGCCCCGCCCCAACGAGTCGGGCCACGATCGAAGGTTCACCAGTAAATGTGGCCGCCGCCGGGGTCGCATGGGGCTGCGGGCTGGCAGGCAGGACCGACACGTCCGCAATTGGTGCAGCCGTCATGCCGGTGATTGCCGGGTCGATCGACTGGCCATTGAGCGTCGGGGTGCCGGTGACGACCCCGTTGGTTGTCGGACTGGCCACCGGGTTCACGGTCGGCGACGAGATGGAGAAAGCCGGCTCGAACTCGCGGCGCGCCAAGGCCGCCAGTGTCCACAGCGCCGGCGTCTGGGCAGGCGCGTCCGGCGCGGTCGTGACCGCGAAGGGGCTCAGGACGTTGACGATGCTCGCAACCATCCCGGCCACGATGGTGACGGGGGTGGTGACCGCCGCTGTGGTGGTCGTGACGGTGGCGGGCTGTGGCCAATCGCTGACGTCGGCAGCGCGGTCCATCGTGGCCGCCGTTGGCACCGATGTGGTGGCGGCAGCCGCCACGATGGGCGTGGTCGCGGTGGGCGTCTGCGCCGCGTAAGCAACAACCCGGGTGGCGTCGACACTGCTGGCGGGTGCTTTCGCTGCGGCCGAGGTACTGGTCGTCTTTGCAGCTGTGGAGCCCGACGGCGACGACGCTGTCGTGGGCTGCACCGGCGCGATCGCAGTGACTGTCGACCCTCCGCTGGACTTAGTTATACCCCCAAGAGTTTCGGGCGCGGCGACGCGGGAGGTCGCAGTCGTGCTCACCGGCGCTGTCGCAGCATTCGAGTCCGGCTCGGACCCATCGGCAGCCGTCGTGGCGGCGCCGGCGGACGGGGAGGAACCGTTCGGTGAACTGGTGTGCGGGCCGGTGCCCACCACCACACCAGCCCGGGCCGAACGCGTCGCGGGATGCGACGACGCCGACGGGGTGGCCGACGCCGATATTGATGTCACCTGGCTGATTGGCGATCTTGTCGACGTCCTTGTCGATCCCGACGCCGTCGACGGAGCGGAAGTCGACGGGCCCGACGCCGCCTCGGTCCCGGAGGTCGCCGCGCCCTTCGACGACGAAGTCGAATCCGACGACGCCGCGGAACTCGTCGACGACGATCCCGGGGAGGCCGACGACGTCGAACCGGAGGTGTCAGCCCGTGCCACCCCGCATCCACACCCAGTGAAGACCGCGGCCCCGACCCCCAAGGCGACCGCGAACCCGCCAACCCGACCCACATACGGCATCCCGGCCCCGAGCTTCCCACCGACGGGTCGAACCCTCAATATCGGTGAACAGGAAGGTGACGACCCCGGCGGTGGTCCCCCCGTGGGCACCCGCACAGGATGTCACAAAGCCCACTTCAACGCGACCAATCGCGACTGACTTTCGAGACTCTCGCAACTCGTTCGTTATTGAGATATGCCGCGCGAAGCGACAAAGAGCTCAGCCATCCGAGCCCGATTGCGATCGAGATGCGCTGGAAGATCCCGCTTTTGCCGCGGAGGCGGGACTGACCTCTGATCGCGGAGCCGAACATCGACCATCTAGCCGTGCCTTCGACCTCCAGGAATTGTTGTGATCACGGCGCACGCGGGCGACGAGTTTGAACAGACGATCCTCGGCGACTGTGAAAACACGGCTCGTGAGTGCGGCGTCACGGCCTGGGGGTCCCAGCGCGTTCCGCGCGGCCAACATCACGGGCACGCAGTCGTCGGCAGATGGGTGACGAACTAGGCCGGGCTTGCCGATGATCGCGTAGTTCGGCACGGACGGCTTCGAATTCGCCGCTCGGTGGCAGGAGGCGACAGCCGATGAGGTTGTTCTGGGCGCGCATAACCGTAGGGCCGCGGTGTAGCCCGGGGCTGTGGGTGGCTGGCAGCGACCAGGCCAACGTGATGGGCGGGCACTACCCATCCGGGGGCATCAACATCGGCCCAGCCATGACCTTCGGTTATATCGCCGGCCGCAACGCCGCCGGGGTGACCGACTTCGAAAACATCCTCCCGGAAGTGCACAACGAGGGGGTCTAGCTCATGCAGAAGTGGCGGCTGACCAGTCCTACACGCAAGCGTTCTGCTCAGATCCTCTGCGGTGCTCTTGCCGGGCAGCTCTTCGTCACGGCTTTCACAGCGATCGGAGCCGCGCGTCGAGGCTGCGATTGGCGGCGCTATTCGGTCAGTTCGTTGGCGATCGGTAGTTAAGGTTGGCTCCAGCGCGTCAACTTCATCCTTGCTCGGGTTCTCTATTCAGGTGCGATTCATGTGCGGCCGCGGGTCTCGCGCGCTCCGATCGGCGGCGCATACGACAGCAAGTTCGCCGGAATGCCCACACTGACCGATCGCGTCGAGGTGATGCGACCAATCGAGGCGTCCTCTGCCACAACCGAGCTGAAGCCCGACGCCGAATTGTCAGAAGACCCGTCAACATCATCACGACGAACCGTCCCGCTGCACGGAAAGGGTTGGTGACGATCTTGCGTGAGCCATCACCGTGGCGTGCGTGTCGTGCAGTGGGAATCGTTCCTGCCGGGTGTGGTGGCCACGGATTTGGACACGGAACACGGTGGAACCGAGGCGAATAAGCGGGACGGGGCGAGACAGCTTGGACGGCTGAACGTCCGATGACCTGCAGCTATGAGACCGAGTGCTTCGGAGAAGACCGCGACTGGTTGGCTCATAACCCAGGGGTCGCAGGTTCGAATCCTGTCCCCGCTACCAGTGTGATGTCTCGGGACATCGTTGACAGATGTCCCGAGACATGGTTTACACCTCGATTCTGTTTCGGGTGAGTTTCCGCATTTGACGCCGCGGGGTTGGTAGTCGCGGGTGGGGTCGAGGATCAGTTTGCGGATCAGTGTTCCGGTGTTGTGGTTGTGCACGCGGATGGTGAGGTCGTCGATGAGCACGATGACGTTGGTGCCGCGTAGGTGTTTGGACAGCCCGATGTGGTGTAGGTGGCTGTGGTAGCGGATGGTGATGACGCCGGCGGCGTCGATGCGGTCGTGGCGCACCCGGTAATGCGGGGGGATGCGGTAGCCGGTGGGGAAGGCTTTGGGGCGGGCGTAAACGCGTGCAGGGGAGTCTGACGGCCGATGGCCCGGTGCGGTCGGATCCTGTTGTAGTAGGCCAGGAAGTCATCGAGCTGGTGCTGAAGTTCGGCGATGGTGTGTGCGGGGCAGGGCTCGTCGTCGTTTCTTGAGTGTGTGGTGGAAGCGCTCGACCTTGCCGCAGGTCTGCCGGTGATAGGGCCGAGAGGTGAGGTACTTGATGCCCAGTTCGCCGAGTATCACCTGGAGGGCGGTGCGTCCGCCGCGGCGGGGGGTGGCGGTGAAGATGGCGCCGTTGTCGGTGAGCACTGACGCCGGTGTGCCCCAGCGGGTGAAGGCGGTGGTGAAGGTGTCGGTGACGTCGGGGCCGCCGATGGTGGTGCGGGCGACGCTGGCCAGGCCTACCCGGGAGTGGTCGTCGAGGAGGTTGAGGATCTCCACCTCGGTGGTGTCGGCAAGCTGCCAATGGGTGACGTCGGCCTGCCAGAGTTCGTTGGGTTGGGCGGCGGTGAATCGCTTCCACGCCGAGCGGGGCCGTTTGTGTGGTTGGGGTATCAGAAAGCCGCGACGGCGCAGGATGCGCCAAATCGTGGACAGTGCAGGCGTTTTGGTGATGGCCGGGTCAGCGCACAGGTGGGCGGCGATGGTGGCTGCACCGGCGTCGTAACCCTGCTTATCGAGGGTTTTACGCAGCCGCACGATGCGCTCCTCGAGTTCGGTGGCGACGGCGCGGGGGTTGTGGTGTGGGCGGCGCGAGTGCGGCTCAAACGCCGCGGCTCCTTCGGTCTCATACCGGGTGACCAGCTGGTGTACCCATTGGCGAGACACGTCGTAGTCGCGGGCGACGGCACTGTTGCTGCGGCCCTCCAGCCTCACGGCGGTGAGGATGAGCTGCGCCTTGGACATGGCCGACCTCCCCGACTCGCAGAGGTGTCAACTATGTCGCGAGACATCTGTCAACGATGTCGTGAAATCACACACTGTCCCCGCTACCAGGTAAAACGGCCCCCGGAGAGTCCTCCGGGGGCCGCTTTCATGCTCATTGGGAACATGTTTGGGAACATTAGACAGGCTCATCATCTCTTGGGGCCTCACCCTCTGTTGGAGCACTCGGCGGGGCTTCTTCATCCATACCCCAACCCTCCCCGAGAAGGAATGCGGCGGCCTGCTCCGCGGCTTCTCGGTCGTCGTTTCCGAGAACGTGAGCGTAGGTCTGTAGGAAGAATCCGACATTCGCGTGACCAATGCGGTCGCTGACCACCTTGGGGTGTATTCCGGCTTTGAGGGCACCCGTGGCATAGGAGTGCCGCAGATCGTGAAACGTGATTCGCGATAGTCCTGCCGCTGCCGCGAGACGGTCAAAACGCTGCCGGATCGAGTCCGGGTGCGGTGGGCGGCCATCCTCGAACGTGAAGACATAGTTACCGGGGTGGTAGTCGCGGCCGAAAACTTCACGCTCCTGGTCTTGGCAGTCGCGCCAGGCGCGGAGGGCGGCGACCGTATCCTGATCGAGGGCAATTGTCTGATCGGCGTTCTTGGTCTTGCCGCCCGCTTTGTGCCTGGCTTGCCCCCCGACGACCACTCGATTGTCGTGCACGGTAATCTCGCCGGCACTCGCGGCCAGTCTCTGCCGTGACGCTTGAAATGAGTTCGGCCCGCCACCAAAAGAGAGGGGGTGGTGGGCCGACACATGATCAGACGCGGGATGCTCAGTGTTTGGGTCGTGCTGGTGCGGAGATGGTGTCTGCCGATCTGGCCTCCGCCAGGGAGCGAGCTCGGTGCTGCTCGCTTAGCGTGGACGTGTTCGGTCGGCTGCCATGGCTTTTAAGATTCTTGCCGCTTGCGGGTTGGTATTACTTATCCTGTATTCGACTGTCGAACAGCGTATTTCACGCTTAATTGACAGAATATTAATAGTGGGCGCGTCCGCTGGTCGAGGCGCAATGGTGGGCGGTGGTGAGCGTGGCCGGTGGCTGATTGAAACAGCTTTATCCGCTACCCCATTTTCTCGACTGCGCGCAGCAGCGCTTGCATGGCGCAGTGCAGTCTCGAATTCACGGTGACTTCGGCGATGTGGAGGTCGTGGGCGATCTGTGCCGTCGTCTGGGCCTTATAGAACGAGCGGACAATCACCACGCGGTGCTCGTAGGACAGCCCCGCCAGCGCGTCGGCGATTAGCCGTCGGTGCGCCGCGCGATTCGGCATGTGGGCAGCGCCTCGATCCCGGTCGACGCACCGGTGATCAACTCGACCTCGCACCAGCATGACCAACCTCTTTGGGAACGTTACAGTTCTAGTTTCTATCTGGAACCAAGTTGTGTCAACATGTGGGGGTGGCTCAGTTGTCGCGCTCCTACCGCGGCGATTCGTCGCACCAGCGTGTCGAGAAGCGTCGCGCCCGATTAGTCGATGCCGGATTGGACATCTTTGGCACCATCGGCTATCGCGCGGCGACCATCGAACACATCTGTGCGCGGGCCGGGTTGTCCAAACGGTACTTCTACGAATCGTTCCCCGGCAGAGAGGCGCTGTTGCTCGCCTGCTACGAGCGCTGCTGCAATGATTTCCACGAGGCAATGGTCAACGCTGTCGCCCAAGCACCCGACACCCTTGCTGCCCAGGTCCGCGCTGCGCTTTTGGGCTATTTCAGCGCTATCGACGCTGACGAACGCGGTGCCCGGATCACCCTGCTGGAAGTCCTTGGGGTTAGCAGCACCGTGGATAAGGCCTACGCGTCACAATTCGAAAGATTCGCTAGCTCCGTGGAAACGGTCGCCGGCGACGCCTTCTCGGCCAGCGGATTACCCAAGCCCCAATTGGCCGTCATCGCACAAGGAATCTTTGGTGCGATCACAACAATTGCCACGCAATGGCTTCTCGATCATCGCCGCCGCCCTCGCGCACAACTCATCGATGCAACATGCGTGCTGGTCCTCGGGGTTGTTGATCAGCTGTCACGTTCACGATAGTGACACCTTCCCGTTCCGGATATGGGTCGCAGGTCCCTAGTCTGCTGCACCCTTTAATCTGCAGTTCGCGGGCCGCCCGCAACGACGGATCGGCGTCAATCACGTGAGGCCTGCCCGCGGCGAGGCTTGCCGATCGCCTCGTGCGGCGTCGAGCTATACGTGTCCGGTCTCAATTCGCTTGGCGGGTACTTCGTGCTAACCGCATCATCGGCAGCACCGGCTGGGACCGGCCCAGCGCCTGCATCTGACTCTTTGTGCGCCACGAGGCACAAAAGCGTTGCCGCACTGGAAAACGATGTCCGCAACTGGATCACCGCATGGAACGACAACCAAAACCGTTCCGCTGGACCAGAACCGCCGACGAAATCCTCGACTCCCTCGCAGCGAGTTTGGCAACGAGGGATTGGAAGGGCAGGAGATCGTCGGCGAATACGGGCGCGCTGTGGCCAGAGCGGGAATGGGCGCCTGATTTGAATATGCGCGGCTAACCCACGGAATAGGTTTGCGGCACCCCGTGTTTCGAGCACAGATGATTGCTCTTCCGGGGCACCTGGCATGCCCGAGCGGCGCACTCACGATTGCGCCCGCCACGGCATCACGAGCCTGTTCGCGGCGTTCAAGATCGTCGACGGCACGTGATCACCGCACGCCACCCCCGGCACCGGGCGGTGGAGTTCAAGAAGTTCCTGATCACCATCGACAAGGCCGTTCCCGCTGACCTTGACGTGCATCTGACCTGCGACAACCTCGCCACCCACAAGACCAAGGCGATCAACGAATGGCTGGCCAAGCACCGCCGATTCCACATGCACGTCACCCCGATCGGCTCCTCCCGGATCAACCAGGTGGAACGCCGGTTCGGACTACTCACGACCAAACTCCTCGCCGCGGCGCGCAAAATATATGGCAAGAATTTCAGGCGCGACACACTAGTGTCGTTTCCGAACCCGAATTCCTGTATCGCACAGAAGATGACGACCAACTGCCCATCTTTCTGGTGGACGCCCGCACGCGGGGGCAGTCCGGATCACACCGGTACTGCTGTTTCGATACCCCGGCGAAGTGGTCGCAAAGCAAGACCGGAGTGTCCGGATAGTCGGCGGCACTCAGTCGAAGCTGCTGGGTGTTTACACCGGTCGTATTCGGAGGGACTCCGACTTGGGGCTTTTAAGGCGCATAGGGATCGTCGAGGAGATCTGTCGAGCCGATGTCCGATCAGACTTCAAACCGTAGTCTAAGTGGCCGTCTCATTTTACGCCCGTCGTCAATCGGACGAGATGTTGGAAAGTTTCATGGATAATAATAGTTATCCATGACGTTGTATTGAACCCAGTGGGGGACAGCATGATTGGGGTTCAGGCCGTCGCACAGAACCGTCACAGTTAGGACGTATTGGCATCATGCGGAACGGCGATCGGTGAGGTGCCAGCGATCGGTCGCCGCCCGTCGATCTGAGTCCTCTCGATGGACGCAGACAGCGCGCGGCGAAGACGAAGGCCAATGCATGGGCCAATGCATGACCGTGCGGTACCGCCTCACAGTCGAACTCGCAGGTCAACTCCGTACCTGGGCAGCTGGAGGTGATTAATTCATATGATGCAAACGGCGTGCCTTTCTGGCTCGGCTACCCGCATGGCAGTTCCCTGGACCGACGCCATAGACGCTTGCGCTCAGCAGCCCGTGGTGAATCCGCAAGGCACAGCCGCCTTAAGGGTGGGAGAAGCGATCGCGATGGGAACCACTGTGGGAGGGGTGGTCGTGGTCTCGGTGACACCGAGTGTGATTTCGCCGCTGGACACGATCGGCGCAGTGCCACTTTCCGTCTCCTGGCCCAGCGCCGTTGCGAAGGCGCCCGCAGCTACAAGCGCCGCTCCGGCAACCAGTATTGCTCGCATCTTTGTCGACTGCTGCATGAATGTCCCTCCTGGCCTCTGTGCCCCGCCTTCGTATGATGTGCGGATGTGCTGAGAGTTCCCCGCCGAACTGGGCGGTCGCTGAATAGCTTCTGGCAATCCGCTACCAATCCGGCTCTATGCCGGTATGGGCGACTCGCCATCTGGTTGGTCCAGTTAGATTGATCGCGCAGCGCTTAGCCCACTAAATACGTATTAATCGAGCGCTGGTAGGTAGCTGTTGCTGCTGGACCCGTGTCGGTTGCTATTGGCGGCATGCCTCTTGAGATAGCAGGAAACAGGACCGATCGACTGTCGCGCAACCCGACCGCTGGGGCCTACACAACGTCAGAAGCTATCGACGCTTCTCCGAACCTTGACAATGGGTTGCACACAATGATGTAGGCAATATGCGTAGTCCACTCGAACACAACAGTCGCGATCGGTGTCCAAAATATGCTGTTTAGCACAGTGATTGATAGCTCGACGCGAGCACCGCTTGAACACGCACGGTTATCTGCGTTTCGTCAAGTGATTTGGCCCCAGGGCGGTCACGAATTTTGGCCCCACCCTGTTTAGTTGGCTCGTTTGGCTCGGGAGGTGGTTTTGCTGGTGCGTAGTCGGTAGGACTTGGTGCCGGTTTCGATGATGTGGGCGTTGAAGGTGACGCGGTCGACGATGGCGGCGACCAGGCGGGGGTCGGGGAAGACGGTGCCCCATTCGCTGAAGGGCAAGTTGGTCGCGATCGCGACGGAAGCCCGTTCCTCACGTTCGGTGATGATCTGGAACAGCAATTCCGCTCCGCGAGGGTCGATTTGGACATATCCGAGCTCATCGAGGCAAAGCAAGTCCAGGCGCCCGTAGCGGGCCACGACGCGGGACAGGACCCGTTCGTCGGCGGCTTCGACGAGTTCGTTGACCAGTTGCGCGGTGGTGATGTAACGGACACGGCGGCCTTGTTCGCAGGCCGCCAAGCCCAGTCCTATGAGTAGGTGGGACTTGCCTGTGCCGGAGTCACCGAGCAGGACGACGGGTTCCCCAGCGTCCATGTAGTGACCGCCGGCCAGTTGGCCCAGGAGGGCGGGCGCGACGCCGGGGACGGCGTCGATGTTGAACTCCGCCAACCGTTTCAGTCTCGGGAACTTGGCGTCGTGGATGCGCCGCGCGCGGCGCCGTTCGGTGCGGTCATCGACCTCGGCGGCCAGGACTTCGGCCAGGTACCACAGGTGGGTGTGGCGTTCCCGGTCGGCGATCTCGGCCAGGCGAACCGCCTCGGTGCGCACGGTGGGCAGGTGCAATTCGCGGGCGGCCGCGCCGATTGAGGCTTGCGCGGCGGCATCGACGGTCGCCGGCTTGCTGCTGCTGCTGCTGGTGGTGGTGGTCATGATTGGCTTCCGGTGAGTAGGTCGTCGTAATCGGTCAACGATGGTGGCGGTCGGTCGTAACGGGCCAGCGCACCATTCGGGACCGCGGCGACGAGGGCGCTGAGGTGGCGGCGGGCGTCGATGAGCACCGTCTCGGGTTCCAGACACCCCGAGGCGACGGCTCGGTCCATCGCGGCGATCAGCGCGGCGGCAGGCATGCTGCGGTGCGCCAGCAGGATGGCGATCAGGGCGCGGGTGCCCGCGGTGTCGCCGCGGGACACTCGGGCGACATCCCAATAGTGTTGATGTGAGGCGGTGAACACGCCGCGGGTCTTGGCTTGTGCCAGCGCGGTCGCGCCGGGTAGGCCACCGGGTTTGGTCTTGAGTACCTCGAGGTAGTGATCCAGGCACAGGACCTCGACGTAGCGTCCGACGGCCCGTTCGTGGCGGGCCACCAGCCGGGGTCCGTCATAGACCTCGACGGTGCGGGCGGATAGGCGAACCGGTAGGCGTCGCCCGGCGTAGCGGGCCGGGACGGAGTAGAAGCATTGCCGCACAGATACTCTGGCCCGGTTGTCGACCCGCGCGTGCAGCAGCCGGGCGCAGTCGAACGCCTCGGCCGGCAACCCCATCAGCTCGCTCGCCTCGGCGGCGAACGCGGCCCCGATGGTGATCGGGCGCCCGGTGATCACCCGGTCGTCGTCGACCCGGTCGGCGTTCGCGATCAACTCGTTGAGCTCGCCCAGCGAAGCGACCTTCGGGACGGGGACGAGGTGGCGCCGTCGGAAGCGGCCGATCTCGCCCTCCACACCGCCCTTCTCGTGGGCACCGTCGATGCCGGGGCGGCAGAAGAACGAGTCGAACCCGTAGTGGCTGCGCAGTGCGGTGAACCGTTCAGACTCCGTGCGGCCACGGCCCTTGAGGACCCGGACGACGGCGGGTTTGAGGTTGTCGTAGCGGATCCGGCCCGGGACACCGCCGAAGTACGCGAAGGCCAGCACGTGACCCTCCAGAAACGCTTCCTGGGCCTGAGTGGCGAACGCGACGTGAAAGGCTTTGCCCGAGTGCGACAGTCGCATCACGAACATCCAGCACTTCACGACCAGCCCGGCGATCGTCGCGTAGAACTCGCCGAAGTCGACCTCGGCCTCGGCGCCGGGCAGATGGGTCTGCGGGATCGACACCTCACCGGTCGCCAGCCCGAGCTCGACCCGACGCCGAGCGACGTAACGCGACACCGTCACCTCGGAGAGCGTGGCCTGGTGCTCGGCGACCAGCCGCTGCCAGATCCGCCGGGCGGTGTGTCGCTGCTTGCGGGGTGCGTCCCCGTCCTGCATCAGCCAGGCATCGACTACCGTCGCCCACGCGTCGATCGCCGGACGAGGCCGCGCCGGATACACCTTCCGCGGCGGCGGGACCGCGTCATCGAGGGCTTGACGCACCGTCCGACGATGCACGCCATGACGATCCGCCAACTCACGGATCGACAGGTCATCGAGACGGCGGTCTCTCCTGATCTTTTCGAACAGTTCCACGCGTGACCGCATCCTGACCGACCTCCCTGACGACCGACGGGGACGACGGCCGACAGGAACGATCTGAACGAGGGTGGGGCCAACATTGGTGACGACACACCGCACCCCACCCAAGCGGAATGGTCACCACCCCGATGGGGCCAGAATTCGTGAAGAACACCAGCCAAAGTGGGGCCAAGTTAGGTGACCACACTCAGTTATCTGTTGTGAGCCATGTTGTGCTGCAAATTGTTTCAATAGAATGACGAAGTCTCTGCACTTCCACGCTTCATTGGATGTTGAGTGACAGCGCACACCACGTCGGCGCGATGTCAAACTCAACTCTGCCCGGTCGCCGGGGCGAGACGGGCCATCCCGCGGAGGATCCACGGGGCGCGCTTCGCCATCAGCGCTACGGCGCGGTCGGTCCGGCGCATCCCGGTCCGGGGGCCGGGGGTGGGCGTTGACGAGAGTGCCGCTTCGGCCGATTCCGGCCGCGCGCCGTGAAGATCGACAGCCAGCAGCTGCCAGACTGCTGGTACGCCACGCAGCTCGACACTGCCCCGGTCCTCGAAGCCTGTACCAGAGCCGACGACGAGGTCACGCACGGTGCGGGAGACGAGGATTTCGCCGGCGCTGGCCCGGCCGAGGATGCGCCGCGATGTGTACACGATCCCCGCGATGTCGCCTTCGAGCAGTTCGCACTCGCCGGTGTGGATACCAGCTCGAATCTCGATGCTCAGGCTCTCGGTGTCAGTGCGCAATGCCTCGGCGAAGCGGATGGCTTGCGTCGGGCCGTCGAACGTCGTGAGGTGACCGTCGCCTGTGTAATTCACCACCGTGCCGCCGAATCGGTTCGTGAGTTCGACTGTGATGTCACGGAATCGCTGGAGTACCGCCCGCCAACGCTCGTCGCCTGTGGCCGCGGCGTGTGCCATCGAGGCGACATGTCGGTGAACAACACCGTGCGCAGCGCGCGTGCCTAGTTTCTCGCCGGTGGGCGCACCGGGCGGTTATGGGACCGCGCGGGTCAGGCCGTGGCGGGCCTGGTCAGCTTGCAACGTCTTTGGAAAGCGGACAGCGCGCCTCCGCGACTGACATGGCCCATGTCGTAAGTCTGACTGGTGGCGTCGAGACCAAGTACTTCGCGGTCAACCAACGGGACGCACGGTCCAATGAACGCAAAAATCAGACGTCATTGCGTCGCGTCAACGCCGGTGACGTCATCGGATCTGAGGTCGTGCCCGCCGCGATCGAGATTGCCGAAGCGGCCTCAATTCTGCGGTTGTGGCACGCGCGGCGACGTCGAACATGTTTCGAGTCTCCTGCGCGTGTAGGACGCTCTGCGAGCGTTAACGCGGTGAAAACCCCAGCAGAGAAGTCACCTCGTCGGCGCAGCCCCAGCTAATCGTTATGCCGGCGCCGCCGTGTCCGTAGTTGTGCAGTACGCGTGGGCCCCGCTCATCGGGGGTGTCCTCCTCGAGACGGACGGTGGCCCGGCCGGGGCGCAGGCCGACCACGTGGTCGATAACCGACGCGTCGGCCAGCTTGGGGGCAATGTCTCGGCAGCGGCGCAGGATTGACGCGGCGGTGTCCAGATCGACACGCGTATCCCAGGAGTGTTCGTCGAGCGTGCCGCCCAGGATGCAGTCATGTTCGCGGGGATGTACATAGGCCCGCCCTTCCGGATGGTGCTCGTCGCGGATCGACATGGTCAAACCAGGGTTGGTCACCCGCGCGATTTGCCCCCGCACGGGGTAGACGCTCCGGTCACCGACCAGTTCACGGGCCGCGAGACCTGAGCAGTTGACGATCGCGTCCACCCCGTCCCCGATCAGCTCGCCCAGCGAACGAGCATGATGGGCTCGAAGCTCGGCACCTTTCATGCGCACCTGCTCGACCAGCCACGGCAGGTACAGAGGCATCTCCACTAAAGGCACCACGAAGCGCAGCCCGTACCGGTACCCGGGCGGAAGCTCCGCTGCAGTGGCCGGCCGGACGCCGCGGACCGCTTTGGCCCAGTCCGGATCCTCCGGCGGCTCGCGGTAGAGCGCCAGCGATTCACGCATCACCACACCCGGTACCCCCCGAGCGGCCTGCTCGGCCAGCACGTCATAGGTGCGTTGACCCCAAACCGCCACCCGATCGGCGGGCCCTACGTGGGTCGGAAACCACACCGCGGCGGCCAAGTAAGACGTCGACGCCTCGATTGGAGCGGCGGCCACCACCCGCACCGCGCAGCCGGCCACGAGCAGCCGCGACGCCGTGGTCAGGCCGGAGATGCCCGCACCCAATACTGTTGCTCGCACACAACAATGGTGCTTGATCGTCGCACCGACTGGGCCGCACGGGGCCGCGAGAGCGCTAGGACTTCAGTGATTTGATACGACGCGCCAGTTTCAACCGGTGCCTCGTCGCCCACACCGGGCCCAATCAGCCGCATCGGCGGTTGATCGCCTGCAGAGGCGAGGGTTGAGCATCGAGCCACCGCTCGCCATCACTGCGGCCCTGGTTACGCCACCCGCGGAAGACACACACCACCCGTGGCCTGCGAGATCGGGTGGACCGACTATATGGGACCTGCCAATGCGGTTGCATTGCCACCGGTGAATTTGTCAGAGGGACTAGACGCGGTCCTCTCGGTCTTGTTGGGTTGCATTCACGTGAGCGGGCGATAAAGCGCTTCAAGTCGATCCGGCACGCCCAACGGTTCCTGTCCAGGTTCAGCGGCATCTCGCCGCACCCTCGGCCCCGTCGGCACCTGCTGTCGGCGGCCGACTACCGACAGGTGATGGCCGATTGCTTCGCGGTATGGAACGAGATCACCGGGAACAGGTGTGGCTCAAGTGCGAGAATCTGCAACGCACGGGGTCGTTCAAGCCGCGGCGCCCCTATTACCGGATCGCCAATCTGACCCGCGAAGAGCGCACCAGGACGCTCACGCCGGCGGCCACGCAGTGCAAATCGCGCCAACGGCATCGTTAGTCAGTCGAACAGCCCGGAGCTGGCCTCCCGCCTGTGGCGCTGCTCTCCAGGATCGGGCACAGGGACCGCTGCACCCAAAGACCCAAACCGGAATAGTTCCGATGCAGGCTCGGAGCTATTCCGATGTCTTGAGACATCACAGTGACGTTCTTGCCAACGCGATCAATGCGTCGGAAAGTTTCCAAAGCGCCAGGGACAATGGCGCATGAATTGGCGAGAATATTCAGCAGCTAGACGGTATGACGAGGCTGGGGCCTCACTGCATGTGAACGTGGGTTGCCGACAGGAATCAGGTCCTGGCCGGTAGAGCCACAGATGTAGGAGGCCCCAGTGAAACGTCATCGTACGAGCGTCGGGTTGGATGTGCACGCACGATCGGTGGTCGGGTGTGGATTGGACCGAGAAACCGGTGAGATTTTTCAGCGGCGGCTGACACCGAGCCGCGAAGAAGTTTGTGACTGGAGCCGGTCGCTGCCGGCGCCGGCAGTGGTGGTCTATGAGGCGGGCCCGACCGGCTTTGGTCTGGCTCGTTACTTGATCGATGCGGGGATCGAGTGTGTGGTGGCCGCGCCGTCGAAGCTGCAGCGGCCCTCGGGAGATCGGGTCAAGACCGACGCGCGTGATGCCCGGCATTTGGCGCGGCTACTGCATCTGGGTGAGATCGTGGCGGTGGCCATTCCTACCGTGGAGCAGGAAGCCGCCCGTGACCTGGTGCGTGCACGCGAGGATTGCCGCGGTGACTTGATGACTGCACGGCACCGCGTGTCGAAACTCCTGCTGCGCCAAGGGATCGTCTATTACGGCGGCAGAGCTTGGACGGGCAAGCATGAACTGTGGCTGCGCACGCAGCGGTTCGACACCCCGGGCCTGCAGCAGGCCTACGACGCCGCCTTTGACGCGATGCTGACGGCCCTGGATCGCCGCGATCGGTTGGACCGCGAGATTGAGGCGCTGGCCGCCAACTCGATATTCACCCCAGTCGTGAGGCGGCTGGGCTGTCTGCGTGGTGTCTCCACGCTGACCGCGTTCGGATTGGCCGCCGAGATCGGCGACTGGACACGGCTTAGCGGCCGCTCTATCGGCGCCTACCTGGGACTGGTGCCCACCGAATACTCCTCGGGATCGACCCGGGTGCAGGGCGGAGTCACCAAAACCGGCAACAGTCATGCCCGCCGGCTGTTGGCCGAAGCCGCCTGGCATCACCGACCCCGGTATCGGCCCGGCCAGGATCTGCGCCGCCGCTGGGACGCGGCCTCACCGGCGGCACGAGCACGCGGCCAAGCCGCCAATGCGCGCCTGCACGCCCGTTGGGTGCGCTTCGATGCGCGCAAGAAATGCCCTGTGGTCGCCAACGCGGCGATCGCCCGCGAGCTGGCCGGCTGGTGCTGGTCACTGGCAGTACTCGACGAGTAGCACCCACATATGTCCGGATGAACATCCGCTGGTGTCGGTAAGCGTCTGGGAGTGACACGCGAGGATGTCTATGAGCAAATATGTTGCACCGCAGCTATTTATGCTCGATCTCTAGACTTGCGATCCACTCCCATCCGAAAAACCGTCATGCGGTAGCCAACCCGCGCATTTCAGAGTGGACACGCGTCGATATGACACGCTCGACACTTTCGCGGACTCATTCGGTCACCGAAGCGGCGGCTCCAACGACGGTTGTGGCCGCCGCTTCACCCTGCCCACTTGACAAAATCGGCTCCATATCAGACATCCCAGGTGTGTAAGTTGTCATCCCTGAAGGGGCGGGTCTTTGTCAAGAGGTTGTCGACCAGTGGTTTTGCTGGCTTTCGGCCTCCGTGCGGGCAGCGCCGGGTGAAGGACCGGGGTCAAGACGGAGCGCCCGCAGCGTAGCGAGGACGAACGGTCTTGACGCTGGGCCGGCCCGGCGCATGCTGTCGGCGGATCCCGGAAGATCAGCGGCGCGACTGTGTGGTTGTGGGCCTTCTCCAAGCCGTGATGGCGCAGATACGTTGGGGCAGGGCCGGATTGGTCCGGCTGCCGGTCATCCCTTCGCCCAGCTGGATGGGCATGGAGCGGTGCGGTGACAACACGCGGGGTCAATCAAGCGGGCGACCACGCCGATGGTTCGGGGGTCAGACAAGTGAGCGGCCGCGCGCGGGTTGGGTCCGGAGTGCTCACGCCGCCACCTGACGGTGGGCCAGGGCGCGGATGTGGCCGTCGCGCAGCCCGTAGTAGACCAGCGTGAGCAGTTTGCGTGCCGCGGCAACCTTGGCGATGTTTTTGCCGCGGCGGGCTTCGATGCGGTGTTTGTCGGCCGCGATCTTGGCCGTGGTGGGGTGGCGCTGCACCGCCTCGATCGCCGCCCAGCGGACCGCTTTGGAGCCTTGTTTGGTGATGTGTCCGCGGTGCACGACGGTGTCGGATTCGCGGTGGGTGGGGGTCAGCCCGGCCCACGAGCACAGGTGGGCGGGGTCGGTGAAGCGGTGCACGTCGCCGATCTCGGCGACGAACACCGCCGCCAGCACCGGTCCGATGCCGGGCACTTGCTGGATGGCGTGATAGCCGGTGTGGGTGTCTAGCCGTTCGGCGATCATCGCGGCGAAGCGCGCTTCGTGGCTGTCGAGGATGTCGATGAGTTCCAGCAGCGAGCCGATGCGTTGGGCGTAGGCGGCGCCCAGTGGCACCTTCGCCAACCGTTGCCGACCGGTGACGCCGAACAGGTCCGAGGCTGCGATCAACACTCCGGCCTTGGCCAGCACGGCATGGATCTGCGCCTTGAGACCGGATCGGATCGCGACCAGCTTGGCTCGGTAGCGCACCAATTCCCGCAACTCACGGGTCTGCGGTGGGGCTATCCAGGCCTCGGGCAGTCGGCCCATCCGCAGCAGATCGGCCAGATCGGCGGCGTCGCGGACGTCGTTTTTCACTCGCCGGTACCGGAACCCTTTGACCCCCAACGGATGCGCCAAATGCACCCGCGCTCCACAGGCCTGCAGCACGTCGACCGCCCAGTACCAGCCGTAGGTGGCTTCCAGCACCACCTCGGGATCGGCGCCGGCCTGCTCGAGCTGCAGTCCCAGCGCGACCGGATCGTTGACGATCCGCACCGCCGAGAGCTGCTCACCGGATTCGGACTGGCGCACGATCACCGACCGCCGCCGATGCAGATCGATCCCGACGAACTGCCTGCCGTCATACTCGTCCATAGGGGCCTCCCGTGATTCGTAGAAGTGAGCACCCCCAGCATCCGCCGGGACGTCACGAGGAGCGGAGGCCCCGCCCCTTCATCGCATCAAGCCGCCTCGGCGGCTTGACGGTGTGTCCAGGCTTTGTATTCGTCGTAGTGGGTTCGATGGCGTAGACAGCCGTGCAGGATGCCGACGAGGCGGTTGCCGAGCGCGCGTAGCGCTTGGTGGTGGGTGTCGCCGGCGGCGCGGTGGGCGTCGTAGAAGATCCGTGCGCCGGGGCTAGTTGATAGCGCGCAGAAGGCCCACTGGTCGACGGCGTCGGAGAGCCGGCGGTTGCGGACGTGGCGGGCCAGCACGGCGCGTTTCTTGCCCGACGCGATGGTCAGGGGCGAGGTTCCGGCGTAGTTTTTGCGACACTTGGCGGTGGTGTAGCGGTTCGGGTCGTCCCCGAACTCACCGAGCACCCGGGCGCCGAGGATGACACCAAGTCCTGGCAGGGAGAGGTAGATGTCGGCGTCCGGGTGTGTCTCAAAATGTGTCGCCAGTTCGGTCTCGAGGTCATCGATCTGGCGGTTCAGTTCAGCGATGATGCCGACCGTGGCGCGGGTGGTCGCGGCGAACGCGGCGGTCACAGCAGCGGCGGCGGCGAGGTGCTCGGTGCGTAGAGCGCCTTGAATGTCTTGGGCCCGGGTGTCGAGGTTGCGTTGTCGCCCAGCGGCTTTGAGCGCCGACCGGATCTTGGCCAGACTCAGATTGGCCGCCTGCAGCGGGCCAGGAGCGCGGCCTAAGATTGCTAGCGCGTCACGATCGTGCAGATCATCGAACGCCTCCAGCGCAGCGGGGTAGTACTCACGCAGCGCTGAGCGCAGCGTATTGGTGTGCCGGTTGCGGGTCCAGATCAGATTCTGATGTGCACGGGCCAGTACCTTGACCGCCCCGGCATCAGCAGAGTCACCGGCGATCAAACGGTGGTTGTGCCGGTCGGTGCGTACCAGATCAGCCAACAGCTTGGCATCCCCGGCATCGGACTTGGCGCCCGAGACATGGTGGCGGTCGCGGTAGCGGGCCACCGCCAGCGGGTTGACCGCAAATACCTGGTATCCGGCCCCGCTCAACGCATCCACCCAGAGGCCTCGATCGGTTTCTATACCGATCATGACGTGGTCCGCAACCTCGGCGTGGACAGCCACCAGCTCGTGAAACGCCCGCATGCCGGCCAAGCCTTCGGGCAGCCGCCGCGACGCCAGCCGGTCGCCGGCGTCATTCATCAGGTACACGTCATGATGGTCTTCTGCCCAGTCGTCTCCGACGAACAGCATCGATAAGCCTCCCCTTGATCAGAGCCGATAAATTCCGTTCGAACCCAAGGACACCCGGCGGCGACCTAATGGATCAGTGCTCGACCGGCACGACATCCCATCAGCGCTACAGATGACCTCACCAAACCAGCCGGGGCACGATCTAGCGCTAGGAATCGAACTTCACTCCAGGACACAGAAGTGCTCACCGACCGGCGGCTCGGCGATCAGCGTCACCCTCCCGGATCGCTATCTGTCCGAGGCTCGCCGATCGACTCCCATTAGGACGCAGTGTCTGGTGCCAGCGGCTCTACTGCTCCTTTCAGAGGACGCGCCGGCTCGGATGTAAGGCCGACTACTGAATAATTTCCGGCTAGACGAGGAGGACGACGACTCCGATGGCTGAGACCAACGAGTACAAACTGCAGGCCCTGTGGTGGAAGCGCGTCCTGTCGGCGTTCACCAACCGCCGCGACCATCTGGCGATCTGGTATGTGCTGGAGCTGCTGCGGTCCGTCGGGGATCAGCGCGCTACCGAGACTGCGCACCGGGCCTGGTTGTTGACCTACCGCGAACGCGCCGACGCCATCGCCGAGATACGCGTCCTTCTGGCGCACGCCGAGGAGCTGGCCGAGCTGTGAGGATTGTCTGCATCGTGCGGCGCCGGGAGTCTTCAGGGAGGCCAATCGGACACGGGTCACCGTGCGACGCAAGCCGATACGTACGTCGGTAGGCGATCTCTGTTGGGCAACATCCTCTTTCGTAACGCTGAACTGTCACGTGGAGCAGCTGAAGCGGGATCCAGGGTCGCTTGACGTCGAGCCTTCAGGTGCTCGCACAGCTCGTGGCTGAAGAGGACCGCAAGATCGTCCAGCGACGCCGACGTCGCGCCGGACGCGGCGAGCGCCAGGATCGAATTGGCCAGTGCGAACTTATATTCGCGACGTCGACGCCACGGAGCACGACGTTGCGGAAGTCCTCGGCAGCTGCAGTCTCGGATGCCATCTTCGTGACGGTACTCAACGTCGATGACACCGACGGCACGTCGACCTCGCCGGACCGGTCTCTACCTCAGATCTGAAACCTGTCGGGCTAAATCAATGTATTTCCAGAGCAAATCGAAATGCTGGTTGCGTGTCTTGCGCAACGGCGAGCCGGTGCTGCGCTCAGCTCTGCATCGATCGAAGTGTTCGCCGCCAACGGTCACCGGCCCGGTGTTCGGATCATCAGTGAGCGCGATAGAAGGATCATGATCGTGCTGCCGATGGATCAGTTCGCGTTGACGCTGGAAAGCCAGCCACTCGCACCGGGAAGCTGGCTGGCCGAAACCCTGAGCGATGTCGTGATGGGTGCCGAGAACGTGGCCTACGACAACGACGACGGATTCATCGCCACCGTGAGCGCGCTACTGGCGGCCCGACAAACCGGTCGCCCGAAACCTCCTCGACCTCACGCATCTGCCACCGGGGTGCTGTTCTGCACCGAAGGCAGCGCCGCCAGCCCCGCTCTACTGCTGCGCGCAGGATCGCATCGGCGTCGACGTCGGCATCACCAAGTGCGGCTAACCGCTGCCCCGTCTAATTGTCGGCCCGACAGCGCGACGAAATATTCTGCTGCGCAACGAGATAGGCAATATGCGGCATTTGTGGTGACGTAATCGGGTGTTATCGGCTGTCGAGATGCAGCGAAGATTGATAAGCAGGGGGGTGTTGTTTGACCGGCCATCGTGCTGCGATTTTTGCTGAGGGCTTTCTCAGCTCAGGTGCTCGACACGTTGCCCACCAGGTGGCGGTCATTTGCTACCGCGGCGGCGACTGATCCGGTGGATCGGGCGCGGAGCCCATCATCTCTGCGTGGGGTGCATCGCGTCGTCTACTCCTGCCACGAGACCGTGACGGAACCGAAGTACCCGGCGGCTTCGAAACTGTCGCGCGGCCGCCGACGAGCGCTGGACCCGGAGCCACCGCTGCCCGCACCGCAGGAGCCGTTCACGGCGCTGGTGTTGCGCTGCGAGAAGCAATGAGCAGACAACGAACTGTCAGTATCGGGGCGTGACGACACCGCGCGATGAGGGCCTGCCGCGGGCCACCGATCGGATCTCGTGGCCCGTGATGCTCCCGCTGCTCGTGGGGATCCTCGCCCAGAGCCTCGCCGTGAGCATGATCAACACCGCCCTGCCGAAAATCGCCCGCGATCTCGGCTTCGCCCCGGCGGACCAGTCGTGGGTCGTCAACATCTACCCGCTCGCGGTCGCGGCCGCGATCGTGCCCGCCGCGCGGTGGGGCGACCGCTCCGGGCGGCGCCGCGCCCTGGTCGCGGGCACGACCGTCTTCGCGCTGCTCAGCGCGGTGGCCCCGATGCTGCCCGCCCCCGGGCTAGTCGCGGCGCGACTCGGCCTCGGCATCGCCGGCGCGCTCATCCTGGCGAACGTGGTGTCCACGATCGGCGCCGTGTTCATCGGCCACGCTCGGACGATGGCGAACGGCATGTGGGTCGCCGTGTTCGGTGCCGCCAACACCATCGGCCCGCTCGTCGGCGGCTACCTAACCGATCACTGGGGCTGGCAGTGGGTGTTCTGGATCTGCGTACCGATCGCAGGGACCGGAGCGCTCCTCACCCGGGCTGCGGTGCCGAACACCCGGACCCCGGCTCCGCCGGCGTGGCACCCGGGGTGGGTGATGGTCGCGGCGCTCGGGCTCGGCGTCACGGTGTACGGCGTGCAGCGCCTGCCGTTCGCGCCGGGCGTCGGCGCCGTCGTCGGGCTGGCCGGCGCGGGCGTCCTGACTGTGTTCCTGCGGGCCCAGCGGCGGCTGCGGGACCCACTGCTGCGGGTGGACCTGTTCGGAGACCGCGGCTTCTCGGCGGCCGTGGGGACGATCATCGTCTCGGCCGGGGTCACCGTCGGGGCGATCTATCTGACCAGCCTGCACCTGCAGAACGATCGGGGGTGGTCGGCGTACGCGACCGGCCTCGTGCTGCTCTGGCAGGCGATCGCCACCACGGCCGGCGGCATCCTGGCGCCCATGCTGGCCCGGATCGACCGCCGCGGCCTAGTCCTACCGGCGGCGCTGATGCTGCAGGCGGCGGGGCTGGCCTGGGCGGCAACGGATCCGGCGGCGATCGGCCCCGCCCTGCTGCTGATCGGCGCGGGCTTCGGGGTGATCGGCACGCTCGGCACCACGGCGCTGTTCGTGGCAGCTCCCGCCGACGCGGTATCCCAGGTGGGTGTGGTGCAGGAGGTCGCCTTTGCGCTCGGCTCCGGGCTCGGCATCGCGGTGCTGGCGGCGCTCGCGGCACCGTCGGGCTACTCCGGTTCGCTGGCCGCCGGAGCCGTGGGGGTGACGGCGACGGCCGTGGCGGTCGCCCGGATCGGCAATCCGCTGGCTCCCGCCTCCGGCACCTGACCGATACCTCGCCCGCGCAGTGGACTACGACCTGATCGGGGTGGCCACCCAGAACGCGTGGTGGCCCGCGGCCTGGTGCCGAAGGAAAAGACCGCGCGGGTCGTCGCGAACTACATCAAGACGCTGCGCCGCGACCTGGTCAAGGTGGCCGAGACGTGTCGGGTGAAGCATCCCGGCCTGATCAGTACCGACTCGGTGGACATCCTGGACGGCCGCACCGGCTCCATGCCGTTGCACGAGGACGGCCGGATTCCCAGCGCCAGGCCGTCACCACGCGGACGGGAAAGACGTTCGGTAGCTGTGCGTCTTCGTGCACAGCACAAACCATGGGCCAAAGCCATTGGCGCAACCGGATTTCCCCGACTGCAGCAATTCGCCTCAAAACGGGTGTGGACTGCTCGCAGCAATCCCAGCGATGCGCCAATTCGGTTCTGGTGTAACGGATAATCAGAGGCTCTGCGGTGCTGCGCGGGCTCACCAGTCGTCGATACAGTTGGCCCATGGTCGGCGGCACGCGACAGTCAGTGACCAGTCATGAATCGGTTTTGCTCGTGGATACGGCGCTGCTGTGAACGTTGCGCCTGGCGGGTGCCTGCCCGACGACAACCGCGCCACACTGATCCTAGGTGAACTCGGCGCGCTTCTTCTCGAAGCCGGCCTTTCGGTGACCGATGTCCGCACGTCGCTGGAGACGGTGCGGGGTTCGTCCGCGATTGACGGTGACGAGCTGTCGTTTTCGGTACTGCCTGAGATGGTCATCGTCACACATACCCGCACCGGGGCGGTGACGGTTGTCGGCGCGACTACGTCAGACCTGTCGTTTCGGCAGGCCGCCCATGCGAGCCGGCTCGTACGGGATGTCCAGGTAGGCGTGACGGCCCTGTCGGATGTCCCCACGCGGGTGACACAGATTCGTGGTTTAGCCTCGATCCACCGATGGGCTGTGGTGGTGATGGGGTGTCGGAATGAGGAAAGTGCCCTCTGAACTGGAATGATTGGTGTTCTCTACGCATCAATCGGGTCGGTTCGGAAAGGCACTTCAGGTGCAAGTTTCTCATAGGTTGGCCGCGGATTCAGCGGTGTTCGACGAGGACAATCTCGTGTCGTCGGCGGGGCTGGTGCCGGTGATGACGTTGGCCCAGCAGACCGGGCTGACGCGGCTGCTCTCGGAGAAGGTCCAGATCCTCGCGCCGCGAATCAAGTCCGGGGCGGCGAACCCGGCGCCGAAGCTGGCCACCGTGGTGGCAGGCATGTGCGCGGGCGCGGACTGCATCGACGACGTCGACGTGCTTCGTAGCGGCGGCATGAAGACGCTCTTCGACGGGGTATACGCACCCTCTATGGTCGGAACAATGTTGCGGGAGTTCACCTTCGGCCATGCCCGGCAACTCGAATCGGTGCTCCGCGAACACTTGGTCTCCTTGTGTGAGCGGGTCGAGCTGTTACCCCGCGCCGCCGAGCAGCTGGTGTTCATCGACATCGACTCACTTCTACGCCCGGTCTACGGGCACGCCAAACAAGGCGCCTCCTACGGACACACCAAGATCGCCGGCAAACAGATCTTGCGTAAGGGACTCTCGCCGCTGGCCACCAGCATCAGCACCGCCGGATCGGCGCCGGTCATCGCGGGGCTGCGGCTACGCGCCGGCAGGACCGGCTCGGCCAAGGGTGCCGGGCGGATGGTCGCCCAAGCCATCAGCACCGCCCGCGCCGCCGGGGTCAGCGGAGCAATCCTGGTCCGCGGCGACTCGGCCTACGGCAACCGGGCGGTCGTGAGCGCCTGCGTGCGCCACGGCGCTCAGTTGTTGCTGGTGATGACCCGCAACCCGGCGGTCGAACGCGCGCTCGCCGCCGTCGACGAGAATTCGTGGACCGCGGTGTCCTATCCCGGCGCGGTGCGCGATCCCGACACCGGGGAATGGATCTCCGACGCCGAGGTCGCCGAAATCCCCTACACCGCTTTCGCATCCACCCCTGACCGGATCACCGCCCGGCTGGTCGTGCGCCGCGTCAAGGACGCCCGTTACCGCGACGCACTGTTCCCCGTCTGGCGGTATCACCGGTTTTTCACCAACACCGATCTGCCCACCGCCGAAGCCGACATCACCCATCGCCAGCACGCGATCATCGAGACCGTGTTCGCCGACCTCATCGACGGGCCACTGGCCCACCTTCCCTCGGGCCGGTTCGGGGCGAACTCCGCCTGGATGTTGTGCGCGGCGATCGCCCACAACCTGATGCGGGCTGCCGGTGTGCTGGCCGGGGACCGTCACGCTCGAGCACGCGGCTCGACCCTGCGGCGCCGCATCGTCAACGTCGCGGCCCGGCTGGCCCGCCCCCAACGCCGAAACTCTTCTGCACCTTCCCGCCCATTGGCCCTGGGCTCAACACTGGCTTGCGCTGTGGCGCAACACCATCGGATACAGCCCGCCACCACCGGCAACCCCCTGACCACCACCTGCCGAACAGGCCTGTCACCAACGCACAGGAAAGGCTGGGCAGACCAGCGGCTACTCCACGCCCATATCCCCACGACCAAGATCAACAGACTTCAGAACGCACACCCCACAGCCCATCGGTGGATCGAGTCTAAGCACCCGCGCGTGCGGATGCATTTCACCCCCGACCTCCGGATCGTGGCTGAACCTGGTCGAAGTGTTCTTCGGAATCATCACCCGCCAAGCGATCCGGCGCGGCACGCTCACCTCGGTCAAGGACCTCATCGGCGCCATCGAAACCTTCATCGACGCCTGGAACCACCGCTGCCAACCGTTCGTGTGGACCAAGACCGCCGACGAAATCCTCACCAAAGCTAACCGTAAAGTCACTTCAAACACACGACACTAGGCGGACCAGGTCCTCGTGAATAGCCCGTATGGCGGCGCCGGTGCGCGATCGTTCATCGAGCTTGTTCAAGATCCGTTCGACATGTGTCGTTGTAGTGCGGAAGGAGATGGCATGGCTTGATGCGATCTGTTGGTTGGACAAGCCTTCGGCGATGCCGGTGAGTACGTCGACTTCACGCTCCGTCAGTCCATACGGCAGAAGCATGTCCGTCTCGGTGACCAAGGTGACCGCGCGCGAATCCAGCAGGGGCTCGTTCACTCGGTCCAGGCGTACTCGCAGCCAGGTCTTTGCGCACAGCCATAGTCCGACGACGGATTCTTTGCCGCTGTCAAGGAAGGCCGTGATCGTAGCGGTGAGTCTCGGATCGGTGGCTACGGTGAGCGTGGTGGTGTGGTTGATGAGCTGAATGCAACCCGTTCTATCGACGAAGGCCGAACGGGATTCATCTGCAGCAGGGAATGCGCGAGGTCGAGCGAGGGTGCAGAGTTTTCCGATGCTGGGGGCGATGGCGTTGAGGAGCGTTGGATGCCTGGGTTCGAACGATCCGCGCGTCGCCGACGACATGTGCACCATGCCGACGTAATGGCCATCCGCGGCGAACAGGCACGTCGTCATGCCGTCGCGAAAACCCATGGGCGCGATGACATTTTGGTACATCTCGGTATCGCGATAGTCATAAGGTAGGTCCGCGATGCGAAGCGGCTGGTGGGTGGACAGCATCCGCTGGTGCGGATCGGTATCCGCATAGGGGTCGCTGAGGCCGTCCAACGTCGGTTGGGTGTAGTCCAGGTTGCTGACGAGTACGTGGCGGTGGGCGGCCGGATTCCACGCGAAGATTGCCGCGGCGTCCGCATGGAGAATGTCTCGCAGGCGCTCCAAGATGTAGGAGCCAGCCTGCCCTGTGTCACCACTGCCAGCGCTGAAGGCGCAGTCGGCCAAGACGCGTGCCTCGGAGACGGTGACTTCGGCGTCACCGTCTGCGAGGTGTGTTTGGTGTGCGATGGACAATGGCTGCCTTCGGCAGGGCTGGCATTGTCGTCCAGTCTAACGACGAGGTCAGCAGCGGCGCACCTCGTCAGTGCCTATTTCAACGGCCTATTTCAACGGCTCGGGGTCCCGGAACCGGCGAAGCACATTGGTGGTGAGCCGGGCGACGTTGTTGTCGTAGTCGTTGTGGGACAGTGAGCCGGTCCAGGCGATGGAGCCCACCGAGAAGAACCCGCCCCCGCCGTGAACGGAGCCGTACACGAGGTCCGAGCGGACTGACGGGTGTTCGGAGCCGCCAATGCCTGGGAGCGTCTCGTAGAGTTCTTCCATCGCCAGTTGATAGACGTCGGTGAGGGGCCCCGAGGTTGCGAGGACCAACGTGTTGGGCGGAGTTCCGAGGGTTGGGTTGTAGAAGTCGATTTCCGACCCCGCCGCACCGCCGCCGATGATGCCGAAGTCGCCGATGAGTTCGGTGTCGCCGATTCGGTTGAAGATGAACTCTGCGCGGGGGTCGAAGCTGTCCTGCAGCCGTTCATAGTGCGTCGACCGGTCGAATCCCTGTGCCGACATCCCCACGCCGACCAGCCGTTCAGGAGCCTTGCCCTTGTCGCGCCACAGCCCGGCCTGTTCTCCCGAGGTGGCGTGCCGCTGCTCGGCGAAGGGAGTTTGGTGTGGGCGGGTACCTCCGGAAGCGCGTCGGACTTCCACCAAATGGGGATTCTCGGGATCATACGATGTGGTCGCGTAGAAGCCGTTGCCCCCGAGGTACATCAATCGGCCACCGTTGGCCGTGAATTCTTCGAGGGCGTCGAGTTCGGTGCGCGTGACGTACTCGGGGTGGCTCCCGGTGATGACGACACGGTAGTCCGCGATCAGCTCGTAGCCCTCGCGGTCGAGATCTTCGTCGGTGATCGCATCGAACTCACAGTCGACGGTCTCCAACCAGTGCGTGATGCACAGATCAGCGGCGAGCGCCCACGGGCCTTCGCTGGCGAACGAGTAGCAGTAGCGCGGTTGCATCGTGATCAACGGCCGCCGGCAGCTGCTGAAGACTACTCCGGATCCGTCGTTGTGCGCCTCGTAGCAGGACCGCCCGAACTCGGGGTTGTTTTGCAGGACAAGGTCTTCGGCATGCACTACCGGCGTGTGGCCAAGGAGCACTTCCATGCTGTCGGCTTCGAAGGCGATGCGATCGTTGGCGTACGCAAGGTACGTTCCGGTCGGGAACAGGACGGCGACGTCGCGGCGTCGTGCCTTGGCGGGACCGACGAAGAACGCTACGTGGTGATCCATGCCTTCGACGGTGAGCCGGAAAGCATAGACACCACTTTCCATCGTTTCCGGCACGGTCAAGGTGAGCGCAGCGGGCCAGTCGGTGTCGGTGATGTCGTCGTCGTGGAAGAAGATGGCGTCGTACTCGTCTGGCGCCAACCGGAAATCTCTTGCCAAGCCTCCGAATCGTGGCCCGGTCACGGCGCGCATGGGTCCGTTCCTGCATTCGCCGTTCAAGCGGTTGGGCGACTCGTCGATCACGCGTGAGAGCAGTAACCCGTCACTCCGCTCGCTGCGACCGAAGTGCCAGCGGGCGACGGGAACGAGCACCCCATCGATGTGACGGTCCACCGTCACGCCGCCGATCTTTCCGTTGAAACCGGAAGACGGAGTGAGTCGGTGGCCGTCGCGTGCAGTCAGCGCGCCGATGCGAAACGGCAACGCAGACGGCGTGCATTCGCCATCGACGTTCGTTCTGGCCACTTCCGGCTGAAGGTTGGACGCAGCGGGGAGGTGTAGATCAGAAAGATGACCGAGCGGGGTGCATTGCAGGACGATGTTCGTTCCATCAGGGGAGACCGTCACGGAGAGCTGGTACCAGTGTTGCGCCACCAACTCGTGTTCTAGTCGCGTGGCGTGCAAGACGCCGTTCGCTGCGACGGTGAATGTCGGCCTTCCCTCGTCGAGGGTTAGCGCCCAGCCTCCGCACAGTTCAGTGTCGAGGTTGCCCAAGATCGCCTGCCGAGAGCCCGTGAGCATGTTCGATGCGTTGCTGATCCGGTAAGCGCCTACCGTACCGGTGTGCGCTTTGCTTGGCAGGGTGGGAAATACGGCGACGGACAATGACAGTCCAATGGGCTCGACGAGCCTCGACTCCGGGTCGGATACCTCCACGTACGAGCCGGGCACGCAAGCGTAGTGGTGCCCCGGGTAGCGCCCGTCGACGTCGCTGGGTACCAGCGTCTCGACGAATCCCGGTCCGGCGGCACCGTCCCAGCCGTGCTGCAGCCGGACGATGCTCACGTCGAAGGCGTCGTCTTCGGGACAGCTGACATGCAGGGACAGCGACTCTCCAGACCGTGCCGAGAGTCGATCCGTGTAGCCAAATACCCTCTGCAATATGGGCGTTGCGCTGATGTCTGTCATTTCGAGGCGCCTTCATCGGTGGTCTGGGCGCTTGCCAACGGTGCTTGCCCAACAGTGACGAATGCTTCGCGGCGTGCGGCGAATACCGCTCTCATCGCATCGTCCAGACGATCGAAGGTGGCGGGTTCGAGTGTGAAGTTCCCCAAGGCCCCTGGGGTGACCCTTCCGAGTTGCCACGGACCGTCGGGGCCAGTCGAGTAGATGAGGTGCTTGCCCACGATGGGCTGACCGCGCAGGAAGCGCAGGACTCTGTTGGCGGCGTCGTCGAGGACGCAGGTCGGGTCGCTGTCGTGGAGTTGAGCGACGCGATCGGTGAATTCCGCACCAATTCTTTCGCTGCAACGCTTTTCGAAGACGTCGCGAAGTTCTGCAAGTCTGTCGGCGACTGTCCGAGTCATGGCGATCTGCTCCTGTTCGATGTCGATGATCACTTGTCGGACTGCACGAGCGAGCGCCCGCTCACTTTGAGATAGAGGGCGACGGCGGCTCCGAGCGCAAGCCACGTCAAGCCCAATATCTGCGCATGCGGGTTGGCGTTCACTAGCGCCAGCAGCAGAATGACCGAGCCGATCGCCGGCGATGCGTAGTGCACAAGGTACCGACGGCTCTTCTGCCGGAGTCCGAAGTAATTGATGACGGCGACGTTCAGCAACACGTACGCCGTCAAGGCGCCGAAGGTCACCAGTGTGGTGAGCAGGTCGGCTTGCTCCACTCCCAGGATTCCGATCGCCACGGAGACCGCGGCGATGAAGATCATCGAGTTGCGCGGCACCTTGCGCTTGCTGACGCGACCGAGAATGGACGGCAGTTGCCCGTCGCGCGCCATGCTGAACACCAGACGCGAGGACGTGGCGTTGGAGGCAATGGCGTTGGCGAACAGTGCGATGAGCGCATTGGTCAGCAGCACGACCGTCCCGAACCACGACGTCATCGCGTGCCTCACCACGTCGTAGAACGCGTTGGTGGTGTCGTCGCCCTCTGCGAACGTCGTCCCCTGGGGGATGAGGACTGCGGCCAGGCACACCTGCACCACGAACAGCACGGCGATCAGCCACATCACCCGCATCGTGGCCTTGGCCACGGTGGCGCCGCCGTGTTCGGCTTCTTCGTTGAGCGTGGAGATCGCGTCGAACCCGATGAAACTCAGCGCAGCGATCGGCACCGCACTGATGACCAGCGCCAACGAGACACTGCTCGAGGGTATGAGGACGTCGAACGACAGGTATGCGTCACCGCGAACGATGAGCACCGTCGCCCAGCCCACGAATAACGCGAGGACCGTCAACTGAATGTAGAGGAACAGTTTGTTCATCGCGGCGGTGACGGTGACGCCCTTGATGTTGATAAGGGCCGTTGCTACGACGAAGACGATGACCCACCCCCACCCGGGAATGAGGGGGACCAGTGACGCCATCGCGACGGACGCGAAGACGCACAGGAGTGCCGGCAGGAGCAGGTAGTCGAGCAGGATCATCCAGCCGGAGATGAAACCCAGGAAGGCGTTGGTGCCGAGCCTGACATAGGAGTACACCGATCCGGCCACGGGAAATTGCAATGCCATTTCCCGGTAGCTGAGAGCGCTAAGCGCCATGACGATCGCGGTGATCACGTAAACGGCGCCGATCGTGCCGCCCGACAGCGAGTACACGACGCCGAACACCGAGATGGGTGCGATCGGAACCATGTAGATCAGGCCATGGATGACGACGTCGCTGAGGCTCAAGGAGCGGGACAACTCGGCTTTGTATCCCAGTTGCGAGAGCCTGACGTCCTCCTCGGCGGTGCTGGTTTCGGTGGGCACCCCTTCAGGGCCGACTGATCCGGTCACGTCAATTCCTCCCGCACGGCTGGGTCACGCGCCCGCCCCTGACGGCGCAGATGCTGATAGGCAAATATTCGACCGCCGTTCACCAAGGTTCAATACGTACTTCTACCGAGGAACCTGAGATGTCGTGTGCCGGTGACTGCGTTCACGCAGGAGATCCATAGTGATCAGCGATGTGTTTCGCGAGTCGTCGGGCCATCGCGGCGAGGGTGAGGTGTGCGGGATGGCCTGGGTCCCATCCGGCGTGCAGATGGATGTTCACGAGGTGACCGCTTGCAAGGACCCTCAATCGGGAGAGATCGAACCGCGGGTCGTCGGTGACCACTGCTACTCCGCGCCCGGCGGCGGCGAGCGCCTGCGCGACGGCGCCGCTACTTGCTTCAATGTCGACGCGGACTGTCTGTTGCGTCCGTATCGCGGCGGCGTCGAGCGCCTGGCGTCCGCTGGATGTCGTCGGCAGGGAGATGACGGTCTCGGCGGTGAGGTCGATGGCTTCTCGGGTGGCCCACTGATGCGCGCCGGGCAGATACGCCCACACCGGGAGCACGCCGATTTCGAGTGAACGAACTAGGTCAGCTGGGCGGCCGTTGGCGATAACCAGATCCGCGCCAGCGCGCAATGCCGCTTGAGGTCTTGCCCATCAGATGCGAATGCCGACGGCGTAGGGTCGCCGGGTCCAAGAGTCGCGATGAACGGAGCGATCACTTCGGCTAGCGTGGTCGCCGGCGCGGCGACGGTGATCCGACTGAGCCGACCCGTCGCCAGAACCCGTGCGCCAAGAGCCAAACGTTCGGCGTCGGCGAGCAATTCGCGAACGCGGGGAAGCAGTCGGCCGCCGCGCTCACCGTCCCGGCCTCGGCTGTGTGGGCGAAGTACCGCAGAGTGCGAAGTTCCATGCCGCGCCCTTTGTTTGAGAATGTCCATGCCTTTCAGGCATGCATATATTGCCCCACCGGTATTGGACAGCATGGCTGAATGGCGACAGCCTTAGCCTTGCCTTAGCCTCGATCCACCGACCGACCTGGTGTTATAGGGGTGTCGGAATGAGGAAAGTGCCCTCTGAGCTGGGATGATTGTAGTTCTCACACAGCAATCGGGTCCAGTTCGGAAAGGCACTTCCGGTGCAAGTTTCGCACAGGTTCGCCGCGGAGTCCGCGGTGTTCGACGATGACAATCTCGTGTCGTGCGCCGGGTTGGTGCCGGTGATGAGGTTGGCCGAGCACACCGGGCTGCTCACGTTGCTCGGCGAGAAGGTTCAGATCAACGCGCCGCGGATCAAGTCGGGGTCGGCGAATCCGGCACCGAAGCTGGCCACCGTTGTCGCGGGCATGTGCGCGGGTGCGGACTGCATCGATGACATCGACGTCCTGCGCAGCGGCGGGATGACGACGCTCTTCGACGGCGTGTACGCCCCATCGACGGTGGGAACGTTGTTGCGGGAGTTCACCTTCGGACACCCCGCCAACTGGAGTCGGTGCTGCGCGAGCACCTGGCCGCCTTGTGCCGGCGGGTCGAGTTGCTGCCCGGTGCTGATGAGCAGGTGTTCATCGACATCGATTCACTGCTGCGCCCGGTCTACGGCCACGCCAAACAGGGCGCCTCCTACGGGCACACCAAGATCGTCGGCAAGCAGATCCTGCGCAAGGGCCTCTCGCCGCTGGCGACCACGATCAGCACCGCGAAGGCGGCACCGGTAATCGCCGGGATGCGACTGCGCGCCGGGAAGACCGGCTCGGGCAAGGGCGCCGGACGGATGGTCGCCCAGGCCATCAGGACCGCCCGCGACTGCGGCGCCGCCGGCAAGATCGTGGTGCGCGGCGATTCGGCCTACGGCAACCGCAAGGTCGTGCGGGCCTGTCGACGCGCCGGTGCCCAGTTCTCGCTGGTGATGACCCGCAATGCCGCGGTGGACCGCGCGATCACCGCGATCGACGAGGCGGCATGGACTCCGGTCTGCTATCCCGGCGCGGTCCGCGACCCCGACACCGGCGCCTGGATCTCCGATGCCGAAATCGCCGAAATCGCCTACACCGCTTTTGCTTCGACCAAGGATCGGGTGACTGCCCGCCTGGTGGTGCGCCGGGTCAAAGACGCCCGCTTCCCCGACGCACTGTTCTCGGTGTGGCGATACCACCCGTTCTTCACCAACACCGACCTACCCGTCGAGGCGGCCGACATCACCCACCGCCAGCACGCCATCATCGAAACCGTGTTCGCCGACCTGATCGACGGACCGCTGGCACACATCCCCTCGGGCCGCTTCGGCGCGAACTCCGCCTGGATCCTGTGCGCGGCCATTGCTCACAACCTGCCGCGCGCCAGCGGCATCCTGGCCGGAGACCAACACGCCCGCGCCCGGGGATCGACGCTGCGCCGCAAGATCGTCAACGTCCCGGGCCGACTGACCCGCCCTCAACGCCGGCCGGTCCTGCATCTGCCCACCCACTGGCCCTGGTCACAGGGCTGGCTTGCACTGTGGCACAACACCATCGGACATAGCCCACCACTGGCCGCCACAATCTGACCACCCGCCCAACAAGGCCCGACCGCGACTACCTCATGCTCACACGACGACCGAGCCGTCGGAATCACCCTCAAGCCACATCAACCAGGTCAGTCCACGGATCGAGGTTTAGTGCGCTCGCACGCTGGTCTGCAGTGGATCGTCGGCTGTGCCCTGCTGTCCACGGTCTGGCCATCCTGTTCCGATGCTCCTGGTGGGCCGTCGTTGTCACTGCCGTGGTTGGCGCGCTCGTCGGTGTGATCACGACGGTGCTCAACCGAATCCAGGGTGCGGTTGCGATCGTCCCCTTTGTCGCGACGCTGACCGCGACGACGTTGGTCGGTGCGCTCGCCCACGGAGCCGGGCTGACGCAGGTGCCGTTGTTCGCTGTGTGTGCCCCTATCGCCATAATCGTCCCCGGCGCACTGATCACCAACGCACTGCTCGAGCTCACCGCAAGAGACATCATCACCGGGTCGGCGCGTTTGCTTTACGGGCTTATCATGCTGGGTTTCATGGCTGCCGGTATCGCCGCCGGCGCAGCGCTCACCGGACTCCGCATCGATCCGAACTCAGCGGCACTAGTCGGCCAGGCAGCCGCCGCCAACTCTGTGACGGGCGGATGGCAAGCGCTTCCGCCGCTGTGGCTTTCGTGGGTGGGAGTGGTCATCCTCGCAACTGGCATCGGCCTTGCGTTCGGATCGGGGGCACGACTCACCGTGCTTAACGTGATGGTGATGACCGGCACCTACGCGTTACTCGCAACACTGACCCCGATTACGGGAAGCATCGTCGCCACAGGAGTCACGGCCGGTGTGCTGTTCATCGCAGCCCAACTCATCGACGAACTCACGTTCGCCGTACCCGCCACTGTGTCATTCCAACCGGCCTTCCTGCTTCTGGTTCCGGGCACAGTGGGGCTGGCGGCACTGGCTTCGTCACATGGCAGCACGCTGGGCGACGCGACGGCCACGTTTATCAGTTTGTGCATCGGAACCAAAGTGGGTGCAGTCGTCACCGAGACCTGGTCGGCGATCCGAAGGCCGCGGTAGTGATATGACCGAGCCGAATCGGTACTCGCGGCTCAGCAGACCTGGGTTCCGCAGTTTCTACTAACAACAAGCCAAATGCCTGCATACCAACCGGTGCCAACTCCGCTTCGACGTCGGCGAGGCGGGTACCGCGCAGTGGCTGTGTGCCGCCGTCCTCGCCGTTATCGGCCTGTGGGCAGGTGCTCCCGCCGCTGTCATGCTCGGCCTGTTCTTGGTGTTTTCGTTCTTCAACGCGATGTACACAACGCTGACGGGCGTCTACCCGCCAGAGGTCCTGTCGACCGAAATCCGAGGGATTGGAACAGGTTTCGCGACTGCGGTTAGCCGCGTAGGGGCGGGCATCGGTACGTTCCTGATGCCAATATCGATGCATAGCCTCGGCACAGGTCTGACCATGCTGCTGCTGCCGCCGCCGTCGCCTTCGCCGGCGGTGGGTTGACACAGTAGCTAGCACCGGAGATGAACGGAAAGAGCCTCACCGAGGCGGCGGGCGGGATCACGCACGAACCCGTTACCCACTGCCAAGAAGGTAGCGCGCCGCGATACCGCCGGAGCGGCCGCAGGGACAATGCCCAGCGGCCTGCTCGCCAAAGGCGGTCAAGCGAGCCACTAGCGCGTCGAGCAGATCGAGGATGGCGTAGTCATCGGCGTCATCGAAACCGGCTACCGCGCAGGCACTTTGGAGGTCAAATCCACCCGCGAACACCGAACTGCGCTCCAGCAACGCCTTGTCCGTGTCATCGAGGTGGTCGTAGGACCATGCCGCCGCGTGGTGCAAGGTTTGGTGAAGTTCCTGGCCGCGCCGTGAGCCGACCAGCAGTGGAGCGTCAAACAATGCCGGACGAAGGCGATGATCACAGCGATATCGTTATGCCGACCCCGAGACGGCGATCACCTCGGCCGACAACACCTTTCACCGACGGTCGGCAGCACGCGGAGGTCGGCATAATCGTGTACGCGAAGACCTGCTGCGGGTGGAGTGCCGGAGCACGGCTACTCCGTTCATCGGAAGGCGGTGGATCTCACCCATCCTGGCCCGATCCAGGTCTGCCTGCCGAACCCGGGCGGGCAAGGCGGAGCTTTCGGCCAGGAATGCTCGGATCCCGCTCATACTGTGTCAGGTGGATTACCAGCGGCTGTTGGAGCGGGCGATGGCCGCTGCGGCGGCCGCCGCCGGCCGCGGCCACGTGGCCGACTACATCCCGGCCCTCGCCAGCGTCGATCCGGACGCGTTCGGCATGGCCATGGCCACGGTCGACGGTGAGATCTACGGCGTCGGCCAGGTGGAGCGACCGTTCTCCATCCAAAGTGTGTCCAAGCTGTTCTCGCTGGCGCTGCTGCTGGCCGAGATCGGCGACCGGGTCTGGCAGGGCGTGGGCCGGGAGCCGTCCGGGAACCCGTTCAACTCACTCGTCCAGCTGGAGTCCGAACGCGGCATTCCGCGCAACCCGTTCATCAACGCCGGTGCCCTGGTGGTTACCGACCGGCTGCTGTCGGCCACCGGCGACGCCGCTGGGGAGGTGCGCGAGTTCCTGCGGACTGAGTCGGGGAACTTGAAGCTGGACACCGACCGGGTGGTCGCCCGGTCCGAGGCCGAGCAAGGGCATCGCAACGCCGCCCTGGCCCATTTCCTCGCCAGCTACGGCAACCTGCAGAACCCGGTCGACTGGGTGCTGGACCACTATTACGCGCACTGCGCCATCGACGCGAGCTGCCGCGACCTCGCCCTAGCCGGGCTGTTCCTGTCCAATCACGGGTTGCGGGTGGACGGGCGGCGGCTGCTCGGCCGCACCGACGCCAAGCGAATGAACGCGGTCATGCTGACCTGCGGTACTTACGACGCCGCGGGCGAGTTCGCCTACCGGGTCGGGCTGCCGGCCAAGAGCGGGGTCGGCGGGGGCGTGCTGGCCGTGATTCCCCAGCACGGCACCCTGTGTGCCTGGGGTCCGCGGCTGGACGCCGCGGGCAACTCGGTGGCCGCGATCGCCGCCTTGGACGAGTTCACCACGGCCAGCGGCCTGTCGGTGTTCTGACCCGCGGCGCATCCACTGCCGGCCCCCGGGGGCCGACCGCGGTGATCTCGGTACCGGGCACCGACGTCGAGACGCACGTGTGTGCGCCCACGCCGTGGCGACCTGTCTGAGCGCACCGCCGGAGCGAACACCTGTGGGGGCGAGGGGTCGGCACGGTGCGTGCCTGGCGGGTCGCGGTCGATGCGGGCCGGTTTCCGCCAGCAAACCGGCGGTCATCGGCGCGAGCTTGTCAGCCATCGCCAGCAGCCCGGGTGCCCATCGCGTAGAGGTACCGCTGGGTGTTGGGCAGCAGCGCGCCATCAGCGGGGCGTGGACCTGCGGGATGCTCGGATCGTCGGCGCCTGGCACAGCTCGGCCGGATGGATGCCGCCGATCCAATACGAGAGACTCGCTGCAGACCGACCGGCCGCAGCGTAAGGGAAGCCTTCACGATTCGAGGGAAAGCCCAGTTCATGTCATGAGGCGCCGGGGATCGGCGAAAGCGTCTTCGATCTCGGGGAATGTGCAGAGTGCGGCGATGAGCGCTGTGAGGAGCACTCGGGCTTGTGCGGCTCGGAGGGTGTGAGCTGGGATCGCTCCGGCGGTCTGGAGGTCGTGTCCACCTCCACCTCCGCCGTACGAGGCGGTTAAGGGGCCTTCTGGCACTCGGCTTGAGACGACCACGACGACTCCGGCCTGGCACGCGCGTCGAACCGCGTCGACGACGGTCGGGTTGGTGTTGCCGGAGCCCAATGCCGTCAACACTATGCCGTGGGCGTGAGCCGATACGGAGGCGTCGATGTGTGTTCCGTCGGCGCCGGGATAGAGAGCGACGATGTCAACTCGTGTGTCCGACAGTGTGTTCCATGGAAGCACATGCCTCGTCACCGGATCGTTGTCAGGCCACCGACGGTAGGCGTCGAGTTCGCGGGTGTGCGCTTTGTAGGTGCCGCGCGCGGGCAGTAGCGCGCCACCGAACGCGATCAGCACTCCGCGACGGCGGTTGGCAGGGTCGACTGCGGCAGTGAGCGCGGCGGTCAGGTTGCCCGGGCCATCGGGGTCTTGGTGATCGGCGGTTCGTTGGGCGCCGGTGAAGATGACAGGGCGGTCGTCGTCGTGATGGAGATCCACGAGAAAGGCCGTCTCCTCCATGGTGTCGGTTCCATGTAGCACCACCACGGCGTCGATGTCCGGAGACAGTAGAGCGGAGGCCACGGCCGTTCTGATGTCCTCCATATCCGCCTGTGTGAGGCAGGCAGAGTCGTTGTTCATCAGTTCGTGCACGGTGATGTCGACGCTGGGTGGAACACCTTCGTGCCCGTCGAGCAGGTGGGCGGCAGCGAGAACAGGCACACTCACACCGTCCGATCCGTGTCGGCTTGCGATGGTGCCGCCAGTAGTGATGACAGTGATGTGATGTTTCGAAGTCATCGCGCTCCTGATGAGAATCTGTCTTCCTGTCAGACAGGATATAGGTGAGTGTTGCGCACCTCACGCATGAACGTCAACCCCCGGCCCGATCACTTGACCGTGCACCAAGGTGCGGGGCATACTCAGAAATCTGTCAGTCAGCTTGACAGGTTTTGTCTGAGAATACCGATGTCGGCGTGGCTCTATCGGCGAAACAACGCCCGCTGAAACCAGTGTCGAACAACATGTCCCGAGGTGAAGAGATGACCAGCACGCGCATCGAGCATGATCTGCTCGGCGACCGGGAGGTTCCCGCCGACGCATACTGGGGTGTCCATACGCTGCGTGCGGTGGAGAACTTCCCGATCACCGGCATCACCATCGGGCAATATCCGCACCTCGTTCGGGGACTGGCAATGGTGAAGGCTGCGGCCGCGGAAGCCAATCATGAACTCGGGATCCTCGACATGAGGCGACACGACGCGATCGTGCAAGCATGTGCCGAAATTGTGAACGGTGCACTACACGACCAGTTCGTGGTCGACGTCATCCAGGGAGGTGCGGGCACGTCCACAAACATGAACGCCAACGAAGTGATCGCAAACCGTGCGCTCGAGATCCTGGGGCACCGGAAAGGTGACTACCGGCCGCTCCACCCCAATGATCATGTCAACCTCAGCCAATCCACCAACGACGCCTACCCAACGGCGGTCAATGTCGCGACGATCTGTGCGACGCGATCGCTGGTGGACGCTATGGGCGCGCTCGAACAGGCGTTTGAGCGCAAGGCGCTCGAGTTTCGAGATGTGTTGAAAATGGGCAGGACTCAGTTGCAGGATGCTGTTCCGATGACGCTCGGGCAGGAGTTCCGCACCTATGCAGTGATGATCGAGGAGGATCGAGCGCGCTTATCGGAGGCCTCGTTGCTTCTGCACGAGGTCAATCTCGGCGCCACTGCTATCGGAACAGGTCTCAACGCTCCTGTCGGCTATGCAGCGTCCGCCATCGCGCACCTCGTGAGACTGACAGATCTGCCGTTGGTGACCGCCCAAACCTGATCGAGGCGACACAGGACCCCGGGGCATTCGTTCACCTGTCCGGCGTCCTCAAGCGGGTGGCGGTCAAGCTATCGAAGATCTGCAACGATCTCCGGTTATTGTCCTCCGGCCCCCGCGCAGGCCTGGGAGAGATCAATCTCCCCGCCATGCAGGCTGGATCGAGCATCATGCCAGGCAAGATCAATCCGGTGATACCGGAGATGGTGAATCAGGTGGCATACGAAGTGATCGGCAACGACGTCGCGATCACCATGGCTGCCGAGGCTGGACAGCTGCAGCTCAACGCATTTGAACCCATCATCGTGCATTCCTTGTCCGAGAGCCTCATGCATCTGACGAACGCGTGTGAGGTCTTGGGACGGGGTTGCGTGGACGGCATCTCCGCCAACGTGGATGTCATGGCCGAGCGTGTAACCAACTCCATAGGCCTGGCCACGGCGTTGAATCCCCTTCTGGGATATCTGATATCGACGGAGGTCGCCAAAGAGGCTCAGGTGTCCGGCCGGTCGGTGAAAGACATCGTTCTCGACCGCGGATATCTCACCGCTGCGCAGCTCACCCAGGCGCTTCAGCCGGAGCGTCTGGCGAATCTGAGGTGATCGACACCGTTCATCCGTTGCGCTTGGAAATCTTCGACATCGCGTGCCCGACGCGTGCTAGATGATCGCGCATCGCCACTTGTGAGTCTTCGAACGAACCGGAGGCGATCGCATCGACGATGCGTTGGTGCTCGCGATTCGAAGCGGGTCGACGGCGTGCCACCAGATTGATCAGCTGCGATTGGGTGGCCAATGCGTCGCGGGCGTCGAGAATGACCCTGGTGAAGACCGCATTGTCTGATGCTTCGGCGATAACGCAGTGGAACCGGGAGTCCAACGAAACCCACTTGTCGGGATCCTTCTCGCGTTTCATCTCGGCGCACAGCTCCGTGAGAACGCGGAGTTGCTCGTCTGTGCGCCGTCGCGCTGCCCAGCCTGCGGCGGGTACCTCGATGGCCGATCGTGCCTCCATGAGGTCACGAGCGGAGTACGCGCCGTACGTGATTTCCGGTGACGGTGCGGCTGCAATCACAAAAGTGCCACTACCAGTGCGGGTTTGAGTTAACCCCAAGGTTTGTGCCGAGCGCAGGGCTTCTCGCACAATCGGACGACTGACGCCGTAGCGTTCTGCCAGCGCGGCTTCGGAGGGGAGACGTGTTCCTATCGAAAGCTCTCCAGACTCGATGGCTCCGCGGAGGTCCTCGAAGATCGCCTCAGCCGCGTTCTGGCGGTTGATCGCCGCGGGCCGGGCTGTCCAGCTGTCTGACAGGCTCATGTGTTCACTGTGCGCGAGGGTTTCAGCGGCTGTCAAACCGGACAGGAATCGTGAGCACGGTGGCGCCGTGCCCGGCGCGCCTCGCTGCATCACCCGCAGGTCATGCCGTCGCTGTCGTGATCGACTGGTATCTCGGCCGCATGCCATCCGACGGGCAGAGTTTGAAGAACAGGAAGCCAGTGCTCCGGTCGCACCGATGCCCCGCGTGCGAGAACACGATGTGGGTCGACGTCAAACGTGAGATGGAGCAGGACTCCTCGGACGCCCGATACCCAGATCCGGGTGACGTCGCGAACCCCCCCCGGACTCGTCCGGGGCATCGCCGATCGACCGTGCGCATGATTGAAGCCCTCCCCGGGTTTCATGCACCCTCGGGGTTCTGTGATCCGGAATGGTTCATTCCCCGCACTCCCACGTCAGAGCCAGCCGCGATTCAAGCTGTCGATCGGTCAACGCCTCGGCGATTGCGAGCACGGAGCCCCTCTTAATTTCCGCGAGGTTGGGAACGGATTTGGGAACCAGACGCGGCGCAAAAGCCGAGGCGGCGTTGAATGCGGCGTGATGGCTGGGACGGTCGAGAAGTCGTAACCTGCGGCTTTGAGACGCGCCACGCGATGTTGGGCTTGACCCCGTTTGGTGGACACAGGGTCAGGCGGCTTGTGCCGTCTGATTGAATCGGTCTTCATAATCGACCGGGCTGATCATACCGAGGGCTGAGTGGCGTCTGCGCCGGTTGTAGACCCGCTCGATCCAGTCGCCGACGGCGAGCTTAGCGGCTGCCCGGCTGGGCCACAGATATCGATCATAGAACTCGACTTTCAGTGTCGCCCAGAAGGATTCGGCCGCAGCGTTATCCCAGCACACACCGGTACGGCCGACCGAACGGGCCAAGTTGTGCCGACGGGCGAATCGAGCCAGCTGCGCAGAGGTGTATTGACAGCCACGGTCGGCGTGCAGAATCACCTCCTGGGCCACCTGGCCGCGCATCGCGACCGCCATCGACAGCGCGGCCTCGACCAGATCGGTGCGCAGGTGCTCATCGATAGCCCAGCCGATCACCCGCCGCGAACAGCCGTCACGCACGGCGCACAGGTAAAGCCAGCCCTGCCCGGTGCGCAGATAAGTGATATCGGACGTCCACACCCGATCCGGCTCACCGGTGTCGAACCGCCGACCCACCAGGTCGGTCGGTACCGCCGCGTCCAGGTCGACCACCGTGGTAGCCGGCGCGAATCGCCGCGGGCAGATCCCGGCCAGCCGCTGCCTACGCAGTGACGCCGCGACCGTCTTGCGCGACACCCGCCGCCCGTCGGCACGCAAGTCGGCCAGGACCCGTGGCGCCCCGTACACGCCGTCGGAAGCCGCGTGCGACGCCGCCACCTGGGCGTCGAGTTCGGCGCGTCGCCGCTGCAACGGACTGGGACCCCGGTCGCGACGCACCCGCCACTTGTAGAACCCTGAACGTGACACCTCCAGCAGATCGCACATCCGCTTGACCGTGTAGGTGGCCTTCTCCGCCTCGATCACCCGGTAGGCCTCTACCGGTTCTGCTCGGAGACGAAGAAGGCCGCGGCTGAAGTGTGAATCCCTTGGTGCCCCTGACCCTCATAGGTCGGGGACCTCAGAGCGGGATGTGGCGGGGTCAGGCGGCGGGCATGGTGATCTCCACGGCGGCGCCGAGCTTCTCGATCTGTTTGGCCAGTCGCGCGATTTGATGTTCACGGCTATGCCGTCGTGCGACCCAGTCGACGCCGAGATCCTGATAGCCAACGTCAGCAGTGACGATGTGCCAGTAGGCGATCAGGATGTCGTGGCGGATCGCGCCGACGGCTTTGAAGGTGCCGCGGCGTCCCCGGATGACGTGATACCGCGCGCCCAGATAGGTGTTCTTGGTGCGTGCGGCGGCTTGTGCGGCCTCGGTGAGCACCGTCTTGAGCGCGACCGGCCCGTGGCGGGTGCGTCCTGATCGGGCTTTGCCTCCGGAGGCGTTGTTGCCCGGGCAGATTCCGGCCCACGACGCCAGGTGCGCGGGGGTGGCGAACACGCTCATATCGACGCCGATCTCGGCGATCATGCCGATCGCGCATTTCCGGGCCACCCCCGGGATCGTCTGCAGGCGTTCAATGATCGGCTCGAAGGTCGCCACCCGGGTGGTGATCTGTTCATCGATCTCGGCGAGCTGGGCGTCCAGGAAATCCACGTGCGCCAGGATCTGACGAACCAGCACCCCGTGATGGCAGACCCGGAAACTACCGCGCAGCGCATCGGTGAGCGCAGGGATCTTCGAGCGCATCCTGCCCTTGGCCAACTCCGCCAACACCACGGGGTCGGATTCGCCGGCCAGCATCGCCTCGAGCATCGCCCGCGCCGACTTCGACAACACCGTGGAGGCCACCGACGTCAACTTGATCCCCGCATCCTGCAGCACCTTCTCCAGCCGCTGCACCATCCGGGTGCGTTCCTCGCTGAGCGCCCGGCGGTGCCGGGTGAAATCACGCAGCTCTCTAATCGGTGGCGACGGCACGAACGAGGGCCGTACCAGCCCGTGCTCGACCAGCTGCGCGATCCAGGCTGAATCGACCACATCAGTTTTGCGGCCCGGGACGTTCTTCAGATGCTGGGCGTTGAGCAGCCACAGCTGTTCGATCCGGTCCTCCAACAGATAGAACACCGGTTTCCAGTACACCCCTGTTGATTCCAACCCCACCCGAGTGACCCGATGCGAGATCAGCCAATCACCCAACGCGACGAGTTCGGCGGTGTCGGTGCCGAACGTCTTTGTCTCACTGCCGCGTTGGCGACCCTGCGGGAACCGCACCGTCGCCACCACCGTGTCGCGGTGCACATCCAGACCCGCGCAGAACTCAACTACCTCATCCATCAGCAACCTCCCTACTCGCGCCCACAACAAGAGCGGCGACTGCCGGAGGAAGGTCGTCGATCAAAGGAGTCTGAAGTTCGCGCTCACCGGCAGCACAACCGGGTGCCCACAACCCTCCGCGCCATACTTTTTTCCGGGCTCACGGGCACCAAGCGGCGTCGGCGTCAGCCCAGCAGCCGCCGTGATCAGCATCAGCCGCCCGGGGCAGCACCGCAACACCGACGAACGCCACCAGCGCCGGATTCTCATCTCATCGGGTGCGCCCGCCCAGCCGGGCCCATCGATACTTTATTCAAAAACTTTATTCAAAAACTCACGGTCCAACCGTAATTCGGCGTTTTCCCGGCGCAGACGCTCTAGCTCTGCGCGTTCATCAGCATCGAGCACCGCGCCAGTATCGCCAGCCGCGGCCGCTTCCCGCGCCCGACGCACCCAACGACCCAGCAATTGTTCGCCGACACCGATCTCAGCCGCCACATGCGCGGCCGGCCGGCCAGTCTCGATCACCAGGCGGGCAGCCTGCTCCCGGAACTCCGGGGTGTACTTCCGACGCTTGCCCGACATACAGACAACCTTCCCGCAGGACCAGCAGTCCCACCAGTCAGGTGTCCACCATCACGGGTCAATCCCAATGTGAGACTGAGACTGGTTGGCTCATAACCCAGGGGTCGCAGGTTCGAATCCTGTCCCCGCTACCCCTGTGATGTCTCGGGACATCGTTGACAGATGTCCCGAGACATGGTTTACACCTCGATTCTGTTTCGGGTGAGTTTCCGCATTTGACGCCGCGGGGTTGGTAGTCGCGGGTGGGGTCGAGGATCAGTTTGCGGATCAGTGTTCCGGTGTTGTGGTTGTGCACGCGGATGGTGAGGTCGTCGATGAGCACGATGACGTTGGTGCCGCGTAGGTGTTTGGACAGCCCGATGTGGTGTAGGTGGCTGTGGTAGCGGATGGTGATGACGCCGGCGGCGTCGATGCGGTCGTGGCGCACCCGGTAATGCGGGGGGATGCGGTAGCCGGTGGGGAAGGCTTTGGGGCGGGCGTTAAACGCGTGCAGGGGAGTCTGACGGCCGATGGCCCGGTGCGGTCGGATCCTGTTGTAGTAGGCCAGGAAGTCATCGAGCTGGTGCTGAAGTTCGGCGATGGTGTGTGCGGGGCAGGGCTCGTCGTCGTTTCTTGAGTGTGTGGTGGAAGCGCTCGACCTTGCCGCAGGTCTGCCGGTGATAGGGCCGAGAGGTGAGGTACTTGATGCCCAGTTCGCCGAGTATCACCTGGAGGGCGGTGCGTCCGCCGCGGCGGGGGGTGGCGGTGAAGATGGCGCCGTTGTCGGTGAGCACTGACGCCGGTGTGCCCCAGCGGGTGAAGGCGGTGGTGAAGGTGTCGGTGACGTCGGGGCCGCCGATGGTGGTGCGGGCGACGCTGGCCAGGCCTACCCGGGAGTGGTCGTCGAGGAGGTTGAGGATCTCCACCTCGGTGGTGTCGGCAAGCTGCCAATGGGTGACGTCGGCCTGCCAGAGTTCGTTGGGTTGGGCGGCGGTGAATCGCTTCCACGCCGAGCGGGGCCGTTTGTGTGGTTGGGGTATCAGAAAGCCGCGACGGCGCAGGATGCGCCAAATCGTGGACAGTGCAGGCGTTTTGGTGATGGCCGGGTCAGCGCACAGGTGGGCGGCGATGGTGGCTGCACCGGCGTCGTAACCCTGCTTATCGAGGGTTTTACGCAGCCGCACGATGCGCTCCTCGAGTTCGGTGGCGACGGCGCGGGGGTTGTGGTGTGGGCGGCGCGAGTGCGGCTCAAACGCCGCGGCTCCTTCGGTCTCATACCGGGTGACCAGCTGGTGTACCCATTGGCGAGACACGTCGTAGTCGCGGGCGACGGCACTGTTGCTGCGGCCCTCCAGCCTCACGGCGGTGAGGATGAGCTGCGCCTTGGACATGGCCGACCTCCCCGACTCGCAGAGGTGTCAACTATGTCGCGAGACATCTGTCAACGATGTCGTGAAATCACACACTGTCCCCGCTACTAGCGGAAATGGCCCAGAGGTGCGACCTCTGGGGCCATTTTCATGCCCGTCGGACACGCATTTGGACACGTTAGCTAGGTATCTGAGTTAACTGTCCTCCGACTTCGTTGCCGAATTCCAGCGGTTTGACGAGCGTATGGTATTTCTCTCTCGGCTGCGCTTCGGGCTATCGTTTGCCGAAGTGCTGATTGTTCGCCATCCGACCTCGGCGTCCGCCCCAAGGAGACACCGCAGCAGTGACCGCGAAATGTCATGGGTAACGAATGTTATCCACGAAGTCGGGTAGTGCCTCCGGCAATGTTGCGTGGAGATTCCACAGAACGTGCTGGTGCCGGGGGTAGCGGTGGATGACAGGGATCATTCCATGATCAACTGGTGTATTCGTTATCATGTTGTTGCACAATAGTTTTCAGCCATAGCGGAGAGTTGGTCACGCCGGGCAAGTTTAAGTGTCCGCCGCCAACTTCTCCTCGCGGTTGCGTTGGGTCCCGTTCGGCATGGTCACTGGCGAGTGGCGGTGGGTGCGTCGCAGGTCGAGCACGTGTCGATCACGGTTCTGTGCGGGCGCGTGTCGTCGGGACCCGGAAGGCCACACTTGCCGCAGCTTGGCGCTATGGCCGATGGCTCGAACGTGCGGCACGACACCATCGTGGTGCCCGAGAGGATTAGCTCGGCTCAAGTAAGGGCGCTGGCGGAGCGGAAGGCTCAAGCGCAAGTTGGCGAAAATGACGTGTGCCGTGACGCCGGCGATGGCTACGTGGTCGCGATGACGATGTAGCGGTTCAGGCTGTAGAAGAACTCGTCCGCGTCGCTGCGGGCCTGCAGGTCGGCCATCCAGGCGGCGGCATCGGCCTCGGTCAGGCCGTGATGGCCGGGTACGTATTGCGCGACCGCGCGCATGTCGAACGCACTGAACGAGTCCTCGGTGAGCTCAGTGTTGAACAGCACGTGCACCCGCTGCGCGGTCACGGTGAAGCCGGCGGCCCGCATCAGTCTGGCGAGCACCCTGGGCAGGTGCGGATGCACCAGGTGGTCCTCCCACGCCGCCGTGATGCGTTGGTGCAACTCCCGGTCGCTGGTGTGCCACACCAGCGAGTCCCAGTCGGTATCGAGGATCAGAGCCCGCCCGCCCGGGCGTAACACGCGGTGCAGTTCTTCTAGTGCCCGCGGCAGATCCGCCACGTATTCGTACACCTGGGTCGACACCGCGGCGTCGAAGGTGCCATCGGCGTAGGGCAGCTCGAGCACATCACCCTCGTCGATCTGCACCCAGGGTTTGTCGGCGCAGCGGCGTGCGGCGATCACGTTCATGGCGACGCTGGCGTCCAAACCGTGTACCGCGCCGTCCGGGCCGACCGCCGCGCCCATCTCCGAAATCAGGTAGCCGGGTCCGGATCCGATGTCGAGGACACGCTCACCCGAGTTCAGGTCCAGAAGCCCGAGCACGAACTGGCGCTGCGCCACGACGTCCGGCGTCGCGTACATCGTGTCGATCAAGCCGGCCTGTTCGTCGTTGAAGTCCAGAATTGGCATACCACCGAAACTACGATGTGGATTCGCCCGATTCCGACGCGGAAACGTGCATCTCGTCACAGGCGTCAGTGAACGTTCTTTGATGACCTGCGCGGCACGTTCCCCGATCACCACGCGCAGGGAGCCATGGTGTGGGCGGTGGTAATTCGGGGCATGATCGACGGCGCACTGTACGGGAGGCGATGCCGCACTTCGCTTTTCGGATAGTGATGCACATCGGCCAGTTTGATTGGTCGCGGACCGGACGGTTGCGGCCCATCCGAATGATGGGTTGACTGAATAGGTGGACAGTCAACACCATCACCTGGGTAGCGTCGTGCACCGGTTGCTCATCGCAGCGCTGATCATGGCCACCTACGTGTTGAGTTTTACGGTGCTCGGCGCGCAGCCGAACGCCCTTAGGCCGCCGCCGATGTGAGTTGATGTCGCGGGGGGCCGATGTATATCGAGTCAGACACGGTTTGGCTCCGAGCGTGCGCTGCAGGTCGGGTTTGAGTTGTTGTAGCTGTGCACCCCATTCCCGCCAGTCGTGGATACCGTTGTCGGGGAAGTTGAATGTCACGTTCTTGCCACCGGCAGCTCCGTAGGCGTCGCGGAACGCGCGAGGTTACCGCCGATTGCCTGGCTTTCGACGAGCGACAATGCGCCGGCATTGGCCGCGGTGTCCCCGGGTGCCGAGGCGCCGTTGCCGCAGTAGATCCAGAGTCGGGTGTTGTTGGCGACCAACTTGGCGACGTTGACGGTGGGATCATTGCGGGCCCACGCCGGATCGCTGGGCGGCCCCCACATCGCGTCGGGAGAGAACCCGCCCGCGTCGCCCATCGCCAGGCCGACCAGACCGGGCCATTAAGCGGCCGACAGGTTCAAAAAGCCCGACAGCGCGGCCGCATAGGCGAACTGCTGGGGATGGTAGATGGCCCGCCGAGGCACCCATCGAGAGACCGACAACCCCGTTGCGGGTCTGGCTGATCTTCTTGTTCGTCGACAGCCGGGCCGGTAGCTCCTGGGTCAGGAACGTCTCCCACTTGTAGGTCTGGGTGGTGCCGTTGCCGACGGCGGGCTGATATCAATCGGTGTAGAAGCTGGACTCGCCGCCGACGGGCATCACCACCGACAGCCCAGGAGTCGCGGTACCAGTCGAATGCGGCGGTGTTGATATCCCATCCGTTGAAATCGTCCTGCGCGCGCAACCCGTCGAGCACGCCTGGCCCAACGTGCCCTCGGTGACGGTAGGGCGCTGCGGAGTCCTCGATGTCGTCTATCTCAAGCACCGCGGCACGATCGCTATCCCCTCCATCGGGATGGAGGACCTTGGTCGTCACCGGTGGCGGGGGCGTGCGGGATCCGCTGGGCCCGTCTGATGCCGGTGGGTCTGCGACCCGCCATCCCTCGAAGTACCCGCCGCCGCATGTGCGAAATCTGGCTCGACGGCATTCACGGTGGTTTCGACAGGTGTGTAGCGATGCAGCGGTGTTGAGCGGTTTCAGTTCATTTCCGCGACTGCGACCGCTCCCGATCGTTAATTCCATCGCATGGCCAGACACGCCGAACTGCACCCGACAGTCGAGGAGTGGGTGCCTAACGAAGTGGAAGTGGCCGATCGCCTCTAACGACAGTTCGTGGATAGTGACGCTCATCCACTAACAACGCGCCTGAGACGGCGGGGCGACTGTCCTTGTCGCTTAATGGGTTGGCCACGGATTTGGACACGCAACATGGTGGAAGCGATGCGAACAACGGGATGGGCGAGACAGCTGGGACGGCTGACCGTGACGACCTGCAGCCATGAGACCCGAGAGGTGACTGGAGCCGGCGACTGGTCAGCTCAAACCCAGGGGTCGCAGGTTCGAATCCTGTCCCCGCTACCCCTGTGATGTCTCGGGACATCGTTGACAGATGTCCCGAGACATGGTTTACACCTCGATTCTGTTTCGGGTGAGTTTCCGCATTTGACGCCGCGGGGTTGGTAGTCGCGGGTGGGGTCGAGGATCAGTTTGCGGATCAGTGTTCCGGTGTTGTGGTTGTGCACGCGGATGGTGAGGTCGTCGATGAGCACGATGACGTTGGTGCCGCGTAGGTGTTTGGACAGCCCGATGTGGTGTAGGTGGCTGTGGTAGCGGATGGTGATGACGCCGGCGGCGTCGATGCGGTCGTGGCGCACCCGGTAATGCGGGGGGATGCGGTAGCCGGTGGGGAAGGCTTTGGGGCGGGCGTTAAACGCGTGCAGGGGAGTCTGACGGCCGATGGCCCGGTGCGGTCGGATCCTGTTGTAGTAGGCCAGGAAGTCATCGAGCTGGTGCTGAAGTTCGGCGATGGTGTGTGCGGGGCAGGGCTCGTCGTCGTTTCTTGAGTGTGTGGTGGAAGCGCTCGACCTTGCCGCAGGTCTGCCGGTGATAGGGCCGAGAGGTGAGGTACTTGATGCCCAGTTCGCCGAGTATCACCTGGAGGGCGGTGCGTCCGTCGCGGCGGGGGGTGGCGGTGAAGATGGCGCCGTTGTCGGTGAGCACTGACGCCGGTGTGCCCCAGCGGGTGAAGGCGGTGGTGAAGGTGTCGGTGACGTCGGGGCCGCCGATGGTGGTGCGGGCGACGCTGGCCAGGCCTACCCGGGAGTGGTCGTCGAGGAGGTTGAGGATCTCCACCTCGGTGGTGTCGGCAAGCTGCCAATGGGTGACGTCGGCCTGCCAGAGTTCGTTGGGTTGGGCGGCGGTGAATCGCTTCCACGCCGAGCGGGGCCGTTTGTGTGGTTGGGGTATCAGAAAGCCGCGACGGCGCAGGATGCGCCAAATCGTGGACAGTGCAGGCGTTTTGGTGATGGCCGGGTCAGCGCACAGGTGGGCGGCGATGGTGGCTGCACCGGCGTCGTAACCCTGCTTATCGAGGGTTTTACGCAGCCGCACGATGCGCTCCTCGAGTTCGGTGGCGACGGCGCGGGGGTTGTGGTGTGGGCGGCGCGAGTGCGGCTCAAACGCCGCGGCTCCTTCGGTCTCATACCGGGTGACCAGCTGGTGTACCCATTGGCGAGACACGTCGTAGTCGCGGGCGACGGCACTGTTGCTGCGTCCTTCCAGCCTCACGGCGGTGAGGATGAGCTGCGCCTTGGACATGGCCGACCTCCCCGACTCGCAGAGGTGTCAACTATGTCGCGAGACATCTGTCAACGATGTCGTGAAATCACACACTGTCCCCGCTACTAGGAAGTGGTCTCTGACCACTGCAGATGGCCGCGGTTGCAAACTGGCGGTCATTTTGCGTTGGGAACATTGGGAATATCGTGGGAACGACGCGCACGCCAATCGCTCGGTTTCGAGGCCTTCGCGGCCGCCAAAAGGCCTGGATCGCTGTGTATCGCCATCCTGCTCCACTCATCGCCGCGGCGTTCGCATTCGCCGGTGTGAATGCCGACACGGATGCGTATACCACGCGTTGCAAGCGCCGGAACCACTCCAACCCGCACCGGGCGGCCTTGGTGGGACCATCGAAAGGTCGCGGGTGACCCGCAGCACACCGTATCCGAGGTCGTCCATCCCGATAACGTTAGTAAACACGTGGTGGCGTAGTTGAATACCGTTACTGCGAGGAGACACCGGCCATGTCCCACTCCCAGGTGCTGGAATGGATTTCCGGGTCGTTCATCCAATCCCATTTGACCGTGGCAGATGTTATGGCCGAGTTCCATGTTCCGATGCTCTTGGCCACCGCGAGCGCGGTGGTTCCGAGCACCCAGCCGGCCTTGCTGCGGCTGCCGGCGATGACCAGCCGCGCAGCGACGTCGAGGCATCACTGAAACGCGATAGCGCACTGGATGTATGCCCTGTCATTTTCACCGCGCGAATCCTCGGTATAGCGGCGGATCGCCTCCAACTCACATCCGAGCGCCTCGAGGTCCGCATCGCTCAGATGGCGTATTCGGCTACGTCTGCTATTGCCCTCGACGTCTCACCGATATTCAGGCGAAGTGGCGTACCGCATTCGCGGGCCGACGGACATCTTCGTGGGATTCGATTGCGCCAACATCGTGGTCACGTCCGTTCTTGGTGGTGGTCTCAGTCGGTTGGGTATCGGTGGTGGGTGAGGGTGGCGGTCAGGCCGGGGAGCAGCAGATCGAGGAAGCGGTCGAGTTCGGCGGCGCCGTCGTAGGAGGCTAGGGCGGGTGCTAGTGCACGCAGTAGGGGGAATTCGGTGATGGCGAACCGGTGCAGACCGAGCCGAAGTACGTGGTCGGTTTCCTCGGGTCGCTCGATGACCTCCTGCAGTTCGTTGAGGATGTGGCCGTGCAAGAAGCCGAACAGCATCCGGTAGATGTGCAGGGCGTCGTCGCCGGTGAACCCGGCGCAGGTGAGCAGGGCGAGGACGTCTTCCAGTGGCCGCAGCATGCCCGGTGGCCGCTGTCCGAGCGGGGTGGCCAGCGGTCGGGTGACCAGCAGCGGGACCACGTTGGGGTGGGCCAGGGCCACCTGGCGGAAGTGGTGGGCGACGGTGCGCAGTTGGCCGGCCCAGTCCGGGTCGGCGGTGTTCACCGCTAGCTGCGCGAGGACGATCTCGGCGACCCCGTCGAGCACGGCGGCCTTGCTGGGGACGTGGCGGTAGAGCATCACCGGATCTCGGCCCAGGGCGTTGCTGAGGCGGCGCATGGACAATCGGTCCACCCCGTCGCGGTCGACGATCGCCAGCGCCGTCTGCAGGATCGTCGACCGGCTGAGCTGACCGTTGTTTCGGCCGGCGGCGGCGGACGGGCCAGCGTCGTCGGCGCCGGCGTCGGGCCCGCTCGGCGGTCTGGTCATGGCAACACCACTGCCCTTCTGCTAGGTGTCATCGAGGCACCCACCAATTGAAGTCAACACCGTTAGTCAACACTTTAGATTAACATTGTGTTCACAGTGTTGACAGTAGCGTTGATGGGGCGTGTACTGGAGTTCTAGCACCAGGATCAGAGGCGTCGACATGATTGTCATCGTTGGATTAGTTGTTCTGCTCGTCGCCGTTATCGTCGGGTTCACCGGGGTGCTGACCAATGCGGGGCCCGACCATCCGCTGACGGAGAACTTTTCGGTGTTCGGCTATCACGTCACCGGGTCGACCGGCACGTTGTTCTTGTTCGGGATCGTGGTTGGCGCGGTGGCGATGCTGGGGCTGAGCGTGTTGCTGGCCGGTGCCCGGCGTACCGCGGGCCGCGGGCGCGACGCTCGACGCGAACTCCAGAGGTCCCAACGAGAAACGGCGTTTCTCAACCAGGACCGCGACCGACGCCTCGAACACTCGTCGGTGGGCGCAGCCAGTAGCTCATCGGTGAGCTCGGAGGAAGCCACGACCCGCCGCAACCGGGTGCCCCTGCTCGGTCGCTGGTCGCGCGGGCGACAACCCACGGGCACCGCGCATGGTAACGGGCTTCGGTAGGCACCGATCCCGGGTCGTTTCTGTCCGCCGGCAGTCGGGGCAACGTGATCATCGACTGCGGGGGAGTCTGCAATGAGCATCGGTAAGAAGATCGCCAACAAGGCCGAGGCGGTCAAGGGTGCGGCCAAGAAGTTCTTTGGCCGCGCCACCGGGAACACCCGCCTGCGCACCGAGGGACGCGTCGATCAGTTCAAGGGCAACACCAAACAGGCAGGGGCAAGGTCAAACATGCCTTCAAACACTGACCCGCCAGGGCTGGCATCGTTCTCACTCCCCGGAGCTGTGGGCTCCTGTGTGCGCCAGCGGTCTACGTCGCCCGCACGTCCGTATCTGTCAATTTCAACGATCTGGAGAATCCATGGCCCCCACATTTGATGTACCCGTCGGTCAGGACGTGAAGTCATCTGACTCGTACACAGCCCTGACTCCGTTGGCGTTTCTCGAGCGTTCGCTCGACGTGTTCGCCGATAAGACCGCCATCGCGTACGGCGACCGCCGGCTGAGCTATAGCGAGTTTGGTGCAGCGGCGACCCATCTGGCGAATGCACTTCGCGCTTCTGGCATTGAGCGTGGTGATCGGGTGGCGTACATGTGCCCGAACATCCCGGAGATGTTGGTGGCCAACTTCGGGGTGCCGCTGGCCGGTGCGGTGATGGTGCCGATCAACGTCAGGCTGTCCGCGGAGGAAGTCCGCTACATCTGCGATCACTCCGGCGCGAAGCTGCTAGTGGCCGATACGGAGTACCTGCCGGCGCTGGCTCCGGTACTGGGAAGTCTGCAAACCGTTCAGGAGGTGGTGGCGCTCAGCGACCCGCTGGGGCCGGCGTCGCCCGCGGCCGTCGCGCACGCACACATTTCCTATGACGAGCTGATGGCGCGCGGCTCGGGGGACCCGCTGGCGTGGACGGTCGACGACGAGCTGGGGCTGATAGCGATCAACTACAGCTCGGGCACGACCGGCCAGCCCAAGGGCGCGATGTACACCCATCGCGGCGCGTACCTGAACGCGTTGGGCGAAATCATCCACCAACGCTTCGACCCGGAGAGCGTCTATCTGTGGACGCTGCCGATGTTCCACTGCAGCGGTTGGTGCACGCCGTGGGCGGTGACCGGGATCGGTGCCACGCACGTCTGCCTGCGGGCGGTACGTGCGGACGTGATTTGGCGGCTGCTCGATGAGGAGCGGGTGACCCATCTCGACGGTGCTCCCACGGTGCTGGTGACGATCGCCGAGGCCAAGCAGGCGCACCGGCTCGACCGCGAGCTGGTGGCGACGGTGGCCGGCGCCGCGCCGGCTCCGTCGGTGATCGCGCGGATGCGCGAGCTGGGCGCCCGGATCGTGCACGTCTACGGGATGACCGAGGTGTACGGCCCGTACACCCTCAACGAGTGGCAGCCCGGCTGGTCGGCCATGTCGCCGGCGGATCAGGCGCGCCGGCAGGCGCGACAGGGCGTCGCGATGATCCAGTCCGATCCGGTGCGGGTGGTCGACAAGCGGATGAACGATGTTCCGCGCGACGGTCAGACGATGGGCGAGATCGTGATGCGTGGCAACAACGTGATGGCCGGGTACTACCGCGACGAGGTGGCCACCAAGCACGCCTTCGAGGGCGGATGGCTGCACACCGGGGATCTCGGCGTCCAGCACTCGGATGGGTATGTCGAGCTGCGTGATCGGGCCAAGGACATCGTCATCTCCGGTGGCGAGAACATCTCCACCATCGAGATCGAGCACGCGATCGAGTCGCATCCGGCGGTGTTCGAGGTCGCCGTGATCGGCGTGCCGGACCCGAAGTGGGGAGAGCGGCCGAAGGCCTTCGTCGTCCGCAGGCCCGACGCTGAGGTGACTGAGGAAGAGCTGATCGCCTATCTGCAGGCCCACCTCGCCCGCTTCAAGGTGCCCAAGGCGATCGAGTTCGTCGAGTCCCTACCGCGTACGTCGACCGGAAAGCTGCAGAAGTTTGCGCTGCGCGACAAGGAATGGGCCGGACACAGCAGCCGCATCCAAGGCTGAGCGGGGTACCACCCGATGGGCCGACACGAATTAGGCAATGCCATGAACAAGGAGGACAAGCAATGAGTCTGCTAGAGAAAGTTTCGGCGCATCACGCCGACCACACCCCCGGGATCATTCCGGACACCAACGACCCCACCGCAGGACAGGTCGCCATCTCCCGGGAGCTGGCGTCTGAGCAGGTGCGGATGATCGCGGACCCGGCGCCGCTCGGCCTTGGCGCCTTTGCGCTCACAACCTTCCTGCTGAGCCTGGTGAACGCCGGAGTCATGGATGCAGCGACGGAGCCGGTCGTGCTCGGCGTCGCGCTGGCCTACGGCGGGGTTGCGCAGATGCTCGCCGGCATGTGGGAGTTCCGCAAGGGCAACGTCTTCGGCGCCACGGCCTTCACCTCCTACGGCGCCTTTTGGCTGTCGTTCTGGGCCTATGTCGCCTTCTACGCAAAGGACGTACCGGCCGCGAGCCATGGGCAGGCAGCCGGTTGGTTCCTGATGGCGTGGGCGATCTTTACGACCCTCATGGTGATAGCCGCACTACGCACAACCGCGGTACTTGCCATCCTGTTCGCAATTCTGGACGTGGCGCTTTACCTGCTCAGCTTCGGAGCCCTGGCGTCCAATCCCGATCTGACGAAGCTGGGCGGAATTCTGGGCCTCGTCGCCGCGGCCGTGGCGTGGTACCTGTGCCTGGCCGGCGTGATGGCGTCAACGTTCGGCAGGGCGATCCTGCCCAACCGACCACTGTTTCGAGGGTAAGCCTCGCAGGCAGATCACGGGGGCTGAGGGGAGCAACCAAGACCACACCTAACTCTAGGGGCCAGGACCGAAGGACAGACATGAGATTTTCGCCCATTCCCACGCACCTATTCGAATCTGAAAGCAGGACCCAAGCATGAACGCGCCGACTATTCCGGTGACCGACAACGTTGCCGATCTTGATTCCGGGGCCACCGAGAATGAGTTCCCAAATGGTGACGATCTGGCGATTTCCCGGGCTACTGATTTCTACAGTCTGGATGAACTGCTGACCGACCAGGAACGCGAGATGCGTGATCGGGTCCGGCAGTGGTGCGACACGGAGGTGGCACCGGCCGCTGCCGGTTATTGGGAGCGGGCAGAGTTCCCGGTCGAACTGGCCAAGGGCTATGGGCGGCTCGGCATTGCCGGCGCCTCAATCGTCGGGAACGGTTGCCCCGGGGTGTCGTTTCTCGCCGAAGGTGTCATCGCCGCCGAACTGGCCCGCGGCGATGGCAGCATCGCCACCCTGAACGCCGTACATTCCGGGCTCGCGATGACGACCATCGCGATGCTCGGCTCCGAAGAGCAGCAGACCCAATATCTGCCACGGATGGCGACCTGTGAAATTCTCGGCGCCTTTGCGCTGACCGAACCCAAGCACGGCTCCGACGTGGTTGCGTTGGAAACCCGGGCGCGGCGCCAGGGTGACGAGTGGGTGCTGGACGGGCACAAGCGGTGGATCGGCAACGGCACCATCGCCGACGTAGTGGTCGTCTGGGCCCGGGACGACGACGGCCAGGTCGGTGCTTTCGTCGTGGAACACCCGGACGGCGCGGAGCACCCGGTGCCCGGGTATCACGCCAGGAAGATCGTCGGTAAAGCAGCGAACCGCGGCGTGTGGCAGGCCCAGATCCGGCTGGACGGGGTGCGGGTGCCCGCCGGTGCCCGGCTGACGAAGGCCCGGACCTGGGACGACACCAACTATGTGCTGGCCAAGTCCCGGCAGACCGTCGCCTGGGAGGCCCTGGGCCACGCGGTCGCCGCCTATGAGGCGGCACTCACTTATTCGCTGCGACGCGAGCAGTTCGGCCGCCCACTGGCCCGATTCCAGCTGATCCAGGACAAGCTCGCGCACATGCTCAGCGACATCACCGGCATGCAATTGATGTGCACCCGGATGTCGCAGTTACAGGCCCGCGGGCGGGTGTCGATCGAACACGCCGCGCTGGCCAAGCTGAACACCGGTGACGGAGCCCGCCGGGTCTGCGCGATGGCTCGGGACATCCTGGGCGGCAACGGGATCCTGCTCGATCACCACGTCGCCCGGCACCACGCCGACATCGAAGCCGTTTACACCTACGAGGGCACCGACTCCATTCAGTCCCTGATCGTCGGACGCGCGATCACCGGGCTCAACGCCTTCCGATGAGCACCACAAAGCGCAAAGTCACCTAGGCTGAACCCGAAGGTGGAGAATATTGCCCGCCGAGCAGGTGGAGACAACCCTGCCTGCCCACAACACCTCCGCACGTGACTTCCATCGATGCAGGGGCAACAAGCCGAAAGAATCTGCGCGCGCAGGTAATTCAAGCTACCGTGCACATCACTGCGACAGTTCGCTGCAGGAGATCCGTGCCAGATGTCGTCATTGCGCCAGCGTCGATGCGGCTGGCCGCCCATACACTGGACGCCCATACATAGGTCAACTGGTCCCTATCCGGTGGGACGGTCGCCATTCATCGGCCATCGCATCTGACCGCGCCGAAACCCCCATGGCGTTAGGCTGAATCATGTCCGCAGACGACGATCCGGTGACCGTGCTCAGCGAAGACGAGTGCTGGAGCTTGCTATCCACCGTGTCGTTAGGCCGATTAGTCACGATCCTGGGCGGGCAGCCCGAGATCTTCCCGGTCAATTTCGTCACCCAACGCCGGACGGTGCTCTTCCGAACTGCCCAGGGCACCAAGCTGTTCAGCGCTGTGATGAGCGGCCGGGTAGCTTTCGAGGCCGACGACCACACTGTCGCCGAGGGGTGGAGCGTGATCGTTAAGGGCACGGCGCATGTGCTGTCGGCCAACGCCGACATCTTAGACGCCGAGGAAGCGCCGTTGCTGCCGTGGACCGCGACGTTGAAGCCTGTCTACGTACGGGTGATCGCCATGGAGATCACCGGCCGGCGGTTCAAGTTCGGTCCCGAGCCGGACCGCGAATCCACCTTCGCTTGATGACTGCTGCGCGTCGTGGCAGCGAAATCGTCACACGACTTCAGCGGTAAGTGCATTCGATCTAGGGACTTCCGGGCCTGCGACGTTTTCCGCCTGCGGGCGACAGTTACATCGACCACCTTCCGGGTCGCACGCACGCTGGACCTGCCGTACAGCTTCGCCGTGGCGCGATATACCAAAATGGGTGCAGGCTAAATTGATCGACTGGACCCATTCACCGCGAGAAATCACAGAAAAGGATTAGCGATGTCAGAGAAATGGGCAATATCCAGGGTTGGTCAGCTGGAGCTTGAAGTGGGCGAAACACTTCAGGAAGCTATTATTCGGCTGCAAATCTTGCCGCTACCACCCGTTGCCTGGACGGATTGCTTCCTGCAGACGGTTCGAGGGCATGGAGTCACTATAATCGGAACAGAAACCCACCCGGACAAGATTGAGGCCGTCGCAGGTCCTGCCGAAGTTGAGGACGTGCTGGGGAAAATCGACTCCGCGATTGAGAACGCCAACGAGTACGTTGAAAAGGTGGTGTTTTCCAGGCGGCGGCAAGCCGACCCTGACGTTAAGAGGGGTGAAGCCGACGAGAGGCAGAAACTGCAGGCTGCGCTTGACCAGCTCGCAGAAAAGCTGTCCAAACCAGAATACGCCGAAGATGCGGGTTCCGAGTGAGTCGCACTTATTCAGGAGAGCAGCACGCGAAGGCGTAACATCTTATGGCTCGGGCAATTCCCAATGTCCCTTGACACGGCTGCTCGTCGCTAGCCTCTCGTTTGCAGCCATCAACTCGGACGCCACTGCGGTAGGACGTTGTAGGCGAACGGCCGGATCATTAGCGCCGTTTCCCGGTTCAATTTCATCTCCATGGCGCGAACCTCGGCGTCAGTAGCTCGGTTCGGATTCCCACAGGATCTCTTTGCGTAGCGTCAGATCAGTTCTGAGCACGATGGCCTCAATCCCTTCTAGCCAAGGGGTTGAGGCCATCCACGCCCCAGAGTTTTTCAGGTCGAAAGTAGCTAACAAGACGTCACGTCAGCCGTTGACGATGCGCTCGTAGTCGGGCAGCGGCGCTGATGTAGTCCCACAGCGGTACGACCGGCATGTCGCGCAACAAGACTCGCAGCGCGGCGTTGGTCAGCGCACACGACTCCGGAAGCGCAGGCGCCGCTTCGGCCGCAGTCAGGGCCGCGTCGAACGCCGGGTGAGAGCAGTCAACGTCGTTGGAACCCGCGCCGGTGACGAACAGCGGTTCGAGAAACTCCATCGTCGACGGGTAGTCGCCCTGCCACCCATCGCGGAATGCGGTTCCGATGGTGCGGTCGGTGATCTGGGTGCGGATCTGGGCGAACATTATCGAGCGCCTCGATCCCGAGCACATTCTTGCTGCTGTTGCCCACCGCGTCGACCGACTCCTGGTGACCGTCGGCGTTGTAGGCGATACGTACCGGCCGGTCCACGGCGAGACGGCGTTGGCCTGCGCCCACAGCCGCTTGGCGCGCGGTCGTACGCCGGGAAGGTTACGCACCTCGCCGGCGTTGACCAGCATCACGTCCAGTCCGTCGTCGAGCAGGTAATAGAACGGTTTCCAATAGTCGCTGGTGGACTCGGTCACCACACAGGTCACCTTCGCCGCGACCAAATGCTCACGCAGCGCAAGGATCTGCCCGGTCGTGGCGCCCTACGTGGTTCACCGTCGCCGACGTCGCGCGTCGCAGCACGTCGATCGGCACCCGGTGCTCGACCAGCAGCCGCCGCCCCGCAACGGGGTCGACGGTCGCGCGTAGGGCGATCCGGCATTCGGTCAAAGCATCGCGCCCACACCATTTCCGGGGTGTGCGAGACGATACCGGCCGCCACGGACCAGGAAGTGCGACGGGCGCAGCGGCTGGCGCAGGCCGGCCCGCCCGCGGAAGCGGTTGGCCTGCAACCGTTCACGCTGACGGTGCCGCCCCGACGTGGCGAAGGAGACCGGTGACATGAAAGCGGGCGAAATCTTCTGGGACGTCGTGCCGTATGTGACGCTTGCGATCGTGGTGGTCGGCACCTGGTGGCGCTACCGCTACGACAAGTTCGGCTGGACCACCCGCTCGTCGCAGCTCTACGAGTCGCGGCTGCTGCGGATCGGCAGCCCGATGTTCCACTTCGGCATGCTGGTGGTCGTTTTCGGTCACGTCATCGGGCTGGTTATCCCGCAATCCTGGACCGACGCCGTCGGCCTGAGCCACCACGCGTATCACGTTCAGGCGGTGATCCTCGGGTCGATCGCGGGCATCACGACGCTGGCCGGCATCTCGCTGCTGATCTACCGAAGACGCACCACCGGCCCGGTGTTCATGGCCACCACCGCCAACGACAAGTTGATGTACGTGGTGCTCGTCCTGGCGACCGTTGCGGGACTGTGCGCCACCGCGCTCGGGTCCGGCGTCGTCGGCGAGGCGTACAACTACCGCGAGACCGTGTCGGTGTGGTTCCGGTCGATCTGGATCCTGCAGCCGCGCGGTGACCTGATGGCGCAGGCGCCCATGTATTTCCAGGTGCACGTGATGATCGGGCTGGCGCTGTTCTGCCTGTGGCCGTTCACCCGGTTGGTGCACGCGTTCAGCGCACCGATCGGCTATCTGTTCCGGCCCTATGTCGTCTACCGCAGCCGCGACGTCGCGGCCAAGGACCATCTGGTGGGGTCGACGCCGCAGCGCCGGGGTTGGTGACGACGAGTTCGTTGCGCCGCGAGAGGGCAGTTGGCGACGCGCGTCAAGCGAGGCGGATTCACACGGTCAGTGCAACTTTCGTGGATTTGAAGGTTGTCATGCCGAATGGATACCCGCACTCGAAGTCGGTGCGGCCGGAGTTGTTCGACCGGGTGTGGCGGCGCCCCGCCGAGGCGGGCGGCGCAGGATCCCCACGGCCCTAGATGACCGGCGTGCCGAATGGCGCGTTCGGCTACACGGCGTTCGCGAATCGATGCCTACGCGGGGGCTGATCCCCGGCTGGGAATGCTCGCTGTCGCGGAACGGATCATGTTGCGCGGGAATCGGTATGCGTTGGTCGCGGCGCTGGACGGGGTGCCGTTGGAGCCGTGGGTGCAGCGTTGCACGGCTGTGATACCGGTGTATGTGCGGGTGAGCCGGCCGGTGGTCGGTCGAGATCTGCCCTGGGTGCAACCTCGAGGCAGAGGTGCCGAGGATCGGTAGTGTCTAAAGGGAAATGTGCCACTACTGCGGGTGCCGGGAGATGCCTTTGCTGCGCGCCTACATCGCGGAGCACGAGCGTGCCACCAACTTCGGTGGGGACGCCGTGCGCGCGATCGACCGCGGCGACCTGCGCCGTGCACGTCACCTGCTGGGCGAGATGGCGACCGAACTGGCCGCGCATTGGCAGGGAGAGGAAACCGGGTTGTTCCGGGTGATGGCGCGCGAGGAGATGTTCGCCGAGCATATAGCTCCGCTGATCCGCGAGCACCGCGAGCTTGCCGAACTGCTCGCCACGGTCGACATCCTCGAACCCGAGGGTCAGCAGGCCATCCGCACCGCGATGTCCGACCTCTACGAGCACATCAGCAAGGAAGAGGACGGGCTCTTCCCAGCCTCGCTGACCTTTCTCAGCGGCGACGAGTGGGACACGGCGATGGACGCGTGGCACGAGGCGCACCCCCGCACCCGCATGATCCAGGGGTGAGCTGCGACGGCCGTCGCGCCCCTCGACGTAGCGGTCGCTCCCTCGATAGCCGGTCGCTGCAAGGTAGTCGACGGCCGCGCTCGTTTGGTTCCGCTCGTCAAGCAGCCCGGCGCGGTGCGGACTGCATCTGGTCGATCTGCACCTATGCGCGGATGCCGCATGCGGGCCCAATTGGCGTCGAATCTCTACGCCGCTTATCCGCCGTCAGTCTCGGAACCAGTGGCTCAACGACCGCTTCCCGGCCCAACTGGTCCGGTCTGACCAGCACGAACGAGCCTGTCCCGCAATCAGTTCCATCTGGTCCGAAAATGATGGGTGAGTCGCGGCCGCCAGGGGTGATTGATGTTTCTGGCGCTGTGCCGAAATCGTGTGGGTGGTCAGGCGGCCTGGATGGGGTCGAAGCGCACGGTGAATCCGAGCGCGTTGGCTTGGCGAACGATGCGGCGCATGGCGCGTTCGGGGTCGAGTCGGGTGAAGTAGTCGCCGCCGAGATCGGTGTAGTCGACGTCGTTGGTGAGCATGTGCCACACCGCGATCAGAATCGAGTGTTCCACGGCGACAAGGGCTTTCTTCTTCCCCAGCGCGACGGGTGAGACGGCGGTATCGAGCGCCGAGGTAGGTGGTGTCTTTGGTGCGGGCCGCGGCCAGGGCGGCGGTGCCCAGCGCGCCGGTCAGCCACCGGTTGCCGTGACGGGTCTTGCCGGAGCGACGTTTGCCGGCCGATTCGTGATGGCCCGGGCACACCCCGGCCCAGGAGGCCAGGTGTGCGGCGGTGCGGAAGCGACTCATGTCGGCACCGGTCTCGGCGACGATGACCTCGGCGACGGACTGGCCCACCCCCGGGATCGTCGCCAAGTACTCAAGCTGGCGGGCAAAAGGGAGCATCTGCTCCTCGATGCGCGCCGACAGTTCCCCGATCGCCGCGGTGAGCTGGTCGATGCGCTCCAGATGCAGCCGGCACAGGAACGCGTGGTGGTCACCGAAGTTGCCGGTCAACGCCTGAACCAGCTGCGGGATCTTCGGGCGCATCCGCGCCTTGGCCATCTCGGCCAGCACCTGCGCGTCGCGTTCGCCGTCGATCAACGCCGCCAGCATCGCCCGCCCGGAGACCCCAAGGATGTCGGTGGCCACCGACGACAGCTTGATCCCCGCGTCTTCGAGCTCCTTCTCCAACCGTTGCGCCTCGCGGGTGCGTTCGGTGGCCAGCGTGGTCCGGTAGCGGGTCAGATCCCGCAGGTGCCGGATCGGCTCCGGCGGCACGAACGAGGCCCGCAGCAGCCCGCACTCACCCATCTGACACAACCAAGAGGCGTCGCAGACGTCGGTCTTGCGGCCGGGCAGCCCCTTGGCGTGCGCGGCGTTGACCAGGATCACCTTCAGATCGTCCTCCAGCAGGTAGAACGCGCCGCGCCAGTAATCGCCGGTGGCCTCCATCACCACCAAACTGACCCGCTCGCCGACCAGCCAGTCCCGCAGCTCCAACAACGCGTTCGTGGTCGTGGCGAAGGTGCGGATCTCTTGCCGCCGCGAACGTTTACCCTTCGGGCTGGGCGTGCGCACACACGCCTTGAGATCCTTCTTGCCGATATCCAATGCGGCGCACCGCTCGTGCAGCAGTTCCATCAAATCCCTCCGAACACAACAGCTTCCAACCAGGCGCGCCCGTCCGGAGGAACCACAGGGCCTCAAGAGTCTGGTCCGCGTGCTCACGGCAACAATCGACAGTTCCTGTCGGTGGCTCCCAACGCCATACTGACACCACGAGCTCAAACGGCATCACAGACATGTCGGCGTCCCGGACGGACGCCATGCCATTTTCCCGCCTCGACGGCGGTCAGCGCAGCGGCCGGGTTTACTGACCCGAAAATCGGACGGTCAGTGGGCAGGCCAAAGGCACCCGGCACAACCCGGGTCAGGTTGTGTTGTTGTGGGTTTGGGATTAGGCGGCGGTGTCGCTGATGACCGCTTTGCCGTCGCGGATGACGATATGTGCTGGCCGGTGAGCGCCTGCAGGTGGGCGGCCAGATCTCGGGCACGGCGGTGCTTGTTGATCCGGGATTCGTAGTATGTGGGCCCGAGATCGCATAGCTGGCATCCAGGTCTGACAGGAGGTAGTAGACGACGGTGAGGACCGAGTTGCCGGTGGCCACAACGGCCTTCTGCTTGCCGCGACGCCGGGCCAGGCGCCGGTAGCGGGCCCCCAGGAAGGTATCGGCGCGCGAGTGGGCGAACGCGATGCGGCCCAGCGTGGCCGGCCAGCCAGGGCGCCCTTGTCGCGCCCCTTGCTCCTAGACCTACCGGCCGACTGGTGGGCACGGTCGCCGACGTGGTGGTCGTCTGGGCCCGGGACGACGACGGCCAGGTCGGTGCTTTCGTCGTGGAACACCCCGACGGCGCGGAGCACCCGGTGCCCGGGTATTACGCCAGGAGGATCATCGGTAAAGCAGCGAACCGCGGCGTGTGGCAGGCCCAGATCCGGCTGGACGGGGTGCGGGTGCCCGCCGGTGCCCGGCTGGCGAAGGCCCGGACCTGGGACGACACCAACTATGTGCTGGCCAAGTCCCGGCAGACCGTCGCCTGGGAAGCCCTGGGCCACGCGGTCGCCGTCTATGAGGCGGCACTCACTTATTCGCTGCGACGCGAGCAGTTCGGCCGCCCACTGGCCCGGTTCCAGCTGATCCAGGACAAGCTCGCGCACATGCTCAGCGACATCACCGGCATGCAATTGATGTGCACCCGGATGTCGCAGCTACAGGCCCGCGGGCTGGTGTCGATCGAGCACGCCGCGTTGGCCAAGCTGAACACCGGTGACGGCGCCCGCCGGGTCTGCGCGATGGCTCGGGATATCCTGGGCGGCAACGGGATCCTGCTCGATCACCACGTCGCCCGGCACCACGCCGACATCGAAGCCGTTTACACCTACGAGGGCACCGACTCCATTCAGTCCCTGATCGTCGGACGCGCGATCACCGGGCTCAACGCCTTCCGATGAGCACCACAAAGCGCAAGGTCCTGCCCGGGCTTTGGCGCGCATCCACCACCAGCAATAAGGACCGCAAACGGTTGCTGCGCACCGTAATCGCCGACGTCACCCTGCTCCCCGAACCTATCGCGGCAGCGCTGATCGGGATCCGCGGGCGCACAGGCGCATCCGATGAACTGCGGGTGGCACGCGCGGTACACCCCGGAACCGCCGTGCGCAGCCCCTCAACCAGCTCTACAACGAAGCCCACGCATTGACGCTGAGCCAGTTCACCCCGCCGGGGATCCTGAAAGTCAGCCCCGCAGAATCGGTTTCAGCACATCCAGGACAGCCGGGTCCTCAATGGTCGACGGCGGCGGTTCGTTCTTGCCGTCCGCTATCTCGCGCATGGTCTTACGCAGGATTTTTCCGGACCGAGTCTTCGGCAGCGCGGGCACAACGTCGACGAGCTTGAACGCGGCCACGGCGCCGATCTCGTCCCGCACCGCGGTTACCAGCTCGTCGGCCAGACCCTCGGCGGAGGCGCCCGCTTTGAGCACGACGAAGCCCCGCGGAACCTGACCCTTGATCTCGTCGGCGACGCCAATCACCGCGCACTCCGTCACCGCGGGGTGCGTGGCCAGCACGGCCTCTATCGCGCCGGCCGACATGCGATGTCCCGCGACGTTGATCACGTCGTCGGTACGCCCCATCACGAACAGGTAGCCGTCCTCGTCGACGTAACCGCCGTCCCCGGTGAGGTAGTAGCCGGGGAATGCCGACAGGTACGAAGCGATGTAACGGTCGTCGTCACGCCACAGCGTCGGCAATGTGCCCGGCGGCAGCGGGAGTTTCACGCAGATAGCGCCTTCCTGCCCGGGTTCGCACTCCGAGCCGTCGACGTGCAGGATGCGCACGTCGTAGCCCGGCATCGGCACCGTCGGCGACCCGGGCTTGATCGGCAGCCGCTCGACGCCCATCGGGTTGCCGGCGATCGCCCAGCCGGTTTCGGTCTGCCACCAGTGATCGACGACTGGCATGCCCAGCTTCTGCGTTGCCCAGTGGTAGGTGTCGGGATCGAGCCGTTCTCCGGCCAGGAACAGATAACGCAGCGCAGAAAGGTCGTACTTGCTCAGGTGTGCGCCGTCCGGGTCTTCCTTCCTAATTACCCGGATCGCGGTCGGCGCCGTGAACAGGGCCTTCACCCGGTGCTCGGAGGCCACCCGCCAGAACGCGCCCGGATCCGGCGTTCCTACCGGCTTGCCCTCGTAAAGCACGGTCGTCGCGCCCAGCAGCAGCGGGGCATAGACGATATAGGAGTGGCCGACAACCCACCCGACGTCGGAGGCGGTCCAGAACACGTCGCCCGGTGCGATGTCATAGAGGTGGCGCATTGTCCACAGCAGCGCCACCGCGTGCCCGCCGTTGTCGCGGACAATGCCCTTCGGCTTGGCGGTGGTGCCGGACGTGTAGAGGATGTACAGCGGGTCGGTGGCCGTGACGGGCACCGGGTCGACGGGCTCCGCGCTGGCCATCACCTCGTGCCAGTCCAGGTCCCGGCCCGGCGTCAGCTCGCAGCGCTGCCGGTCCCTCTGCACGATGATGCAGTTGCGCGGCGGATGCTCGGACGCGTCGATGGCGTGGTCGAGCATCGGCTTGTACTCCACGGTCCGGGACGGCTCGATCCCGCAGGAGGCCGTCACGACGACCGTCGGGCGGGCGTCATCGATACGCGCGGCGAGTTCGTGCCCGGCGAACCCGCCGAACACAACGGAATGCACCGCGCCGAGCCGGGCGCACGCCAGCATCGCGATCACGGCCTCGGGAATCATCGGCATGTACACCACGACCCGGTCGCCCTTGGCCACGCCCGACCCCCGCAGCACGCCGGCGAACCGCGCCGTCTCGTCGAGCAGCTCGCGGTAGGTGTAGGTGCGCTGAGTGCCGGTCACCGGCGAGTCGTAGATCAGCGCCGCCTGCTCCCCGCGGCCGTTGGCGACGTGGCGGTCCAGCGCATTGGCGCAGGTATTCAGCTCGCCGTCGGGAAACCACCGGTAGAAGGGCGGATTAGCGTCGTCGAGAATGCGTTGCGGCTCCCGGGTCCAGGTCACCGCCCGCGCGGCATCCGCCCAGAAGGCCGTAGGTTTCTCGATGCTTGCGTCGAACAGTTCGCGATACCCGGCCATACCGGCACGGTATACCGCGGGCCGCTTCCCCAGGCCGAGCAGACGTAAAGCATCCGAATTCCGGCGATTTGGGGTCCTTTTGCGACTGCTCGCGCGACAAGGCGACTACTGCTGGAATCGGTAGCCCATCCCGGCTTCGGTGAGCAGATGCACGGGGCACGATGGGTCGTCCTCCAGCTCGCGCCGCAGCTGCGTGAGGTTCCCATTTCCGCGAACATGGACTACAGCACCGCCAGTCGCCGCCGTGCGGATATCACCGACGTCCGCTCTCCGTAATGCTGCCAGATGGCATTCGCTGGCTATCCATGGCCGTGGCGTTGAGAAGCCCGGGGAAGTGGCGAAACAGCGGACATCTCAGCTGGGCGGCGTCCTTGCCGGATACGGGTCGCCGGGGCGAGATCTGCCGTACGGTCGCGGAGTGGCAGAGCTCTCGTTCCCGGTCCGGCCCTAGTGCGATGCGGTGGTGTCGCTGCGCCAATGGCGTGAGACCGACGTGCCGGCCAAGCTCATGGTCTTCGGTGATCCCGTGGTCCAGCGGTTCTCCTGGTCGCGGACCGCGCCCTACACCGAGGCGGAGGCCGGCGCCTACTTCGTTGAGCAGGAGCAGGCCCGTCGGCGCGGCGAGGCGCTGCACTTCGCGGTTGTGGAACCCGCTAACGACGATGTTGAGCTCGGAGGTGGCTCGCTCTATGACGTTGATCTCGAGCAATCACGCGCCGCGGTCGTTTACTGGCTGGCGCCGGAGGCTCGAGGCCGTGGTGTAGTGACTCACGCCGTCCGGCTATTGGCTCGATGGGCGTTTCTCAGGGCTGGGCTTGGCCCGGCTCGAGCTGACATGCGGTCCCGACAATGAGGCGCGTCGCAGCGGGTCGCGGCCCGGTGCGGGTTCGTGCGCGAGGGCGTACTGCGCTCGCACATCGCGTTCAAGGGTGGCCGCCGGGACACGGTGGTCTTCAGCGCGCTACACACGAGCTCAGGTAGCAGTCCTTGTGGTATTAACCCGCGATCCGCGGTTTTCGTCGGTTTGTAAAGACCTGTGTTGCAGTATGACTCGCGGTCATTACGTCACCGTGACGGAAGTGGGTGGCTAGCGAAGGGCGCCGCGATGGCGGGCTACCTCCATTGCTCGGGTCATGGAAGAGGCTGGATTCGTCCGGGTGGCCGACTTAAGCAATACAACGGCGCCCACTCGCCGCATCACATTTGGTCAGGCGGGATTGACCACGGGCAAAGCTGACGACCTGACCTCGTCGTTGCCGACCGGCGTGACAGCAGGTGTCGTCCGTGCTGGTCGATCACCACACAGTCGGGCGGTGAAGGAGACTCAGCCAGAGTGCACTGCGGCATCCGGATCAAAATGCCGAAACTAAGTGGCGATGCCGCAGAATGACTGACCGAGGACAAGTGCACTGAGACCGGACACATACCGAAACATGTCGGGCGACAGCATAATAACGAATACGGCGTACTTTTTCCCTGACGTAATATCTGTTCTCGGCCAAAAGCGTTGTGCGACAAGATGCCTAGCGGACCCGCCGTCCCACCACGGTAACGGCGCTTGCCGCCATTGAGGCCGCCCGGGTTAGCATTCTTGCTCTAATAGGCCGTAGAGCTTGTGGGCTGCGGCAGTGCGTGTCTCGGTGCGGCGGCGGTGGCGTAGCGCTGTGAGGTCACCATCGACTCGTGGCCGAGCAGCTTCATCAGCGTGTAGACGCTGACGTCGGCGTTGGCGAGCTCGGTAGCGAAGGTGTGGCGCAACCCGTGGACCAGGGCGCCGCAAGTGATGCGCTCACCGTCGGTGCCCACAAATAGCGGCGCCGCCGACGGCCAGGCGGCCAATCCCGCGCCGGGGGAGGTGCGCCGCTTCGCGGTGGCCGGAAAGCGAGTCGCGCGGCCGTCGAGATAGCCCTCGAGCACCGACACAATGCCGGCTCGATCGGGATCCGGCGGTCCTTGCTGCCCTTGCCGCGGACGTGGATGACGGCGCCATCGTCGCAGCGGCGAAGGTCACCGACATTGGCGCGCAGCAGTTCATCGGCGCGCAGTCCGGCCAGCAGCGCGGTCAGGATCAGGGCGCGGTCGCGCTGCATCCAGTCGGCGCGCCGGCGCGGCACCTGGTCGGCATGGAGCCCCACCCCACCCATCGGCCCATGCCTGCAGCTCTCACCCCCCCTCTCGTCCCATCAATCCAAACCCCCCTTCCCTCCCCCCTACCGGCATACCGGACAGATCGCCGCCGCCGGCGATGAGGGCCGCGCGTCGAAGTCCTGGCGATCGGCCTTAGGTGTGCGCCGAGGCTTGCGCGTGCCGCGATCGGCGAGGAACGCGGCGAACCACTCCGGTCGCGCGCATGACACCGTCAGCATGCTCTGTGCGGTGGGCTGCGGCAGCGGACCAGTCCGGCCTGCCAACGTATCTGCGCCATCACGGCTTGGAGAAGGCCGCAACAACACTCGCGCTGCGCCTCGGCTGCGATAGCTGCCAGACCGGCCGGCGTCAAGACGTTCGTCTCGCTACGCTGCGGGCGCTCCGTTTGACCGGTCTTACCGGCACTGCCTACCGGAGGCCGAAAGCCAGCAAACCACTGGTCGACAACGTGTTGACAGAGCCCCGCCCCTTCAGGGATGACAATCTTATTGAGACTCGCAGTGACGTATTGATCATCGGCAGCCGCGTTGGTCGGAGAAGGGCCAGGCTTGGTCGAGTGTGTCCCTCCTCAACGCAACTGCGGCAAGGCGTGCCTCTGAGCTGCGAGGAACAGAAATAGTGAGAAAGATCAGGCTCGGTCGTTCTCACTATTCCGTGAACTGGTTGCTCACGATATCTCAGGTCGATATCGACGGTGTGCCCGAAGTGCCCGGCGGACGTGCTTGACGGCATATTGGACACAGACCAAAACTGACCCGGCTGAAGCAGCGTCATCAACCGATGATTGATTCGTGATCCGGTTCGGGACCGAACTTGAACCGGCGGCCGGTGATTTCCGAGGCGATCACACGCACATAGCGAAGTTTCAACGTCGCGGTCCACGTCCGCAGCTGCGCGCGCTCGGCCTCTTCGAGCTCGTCGCTGGTCGACAGCACATGCGCGCTGCCCTTGATGATTACGCTCCACCCGTCGATGAGGGAAGAATCGTGGTGGTCGGCCTCGAAAGCTACCTGGTCGTTCATCACGGCGCTGAACAGCTTGGTGCCCTCGGCAGTTCGGAATAGCACAGTAGGGCGTTGGGTGGCGAAGTTGACCGGAATAATCTGGGTCAAGCCGTGGAAGGTTGACAACGGCCTAGCGTCAAGCTGGACAGCAAGCTCCAGCTCTCGTCTTCACTGAGCACGGTTACGGGCGCGCTTGCTGGGGACATGACTAACCCTAACGCGGCGAAGTTTGCGTGGCGATTCCCGACCCGCTGTCATCGTCGATTGAGCGGGATAGGAAAGCAGCTTCTCAGCGACAATCCACGGCAACCAAGTCGCCGACCTGTCACGGTCAGGTCTGGTTAACGACGTTGGAACAGAGTTCATCGAGATACCGTATCGTGCAATTTTCGGAAAGCGTTGGGGCGTAAACCATTCGCTGCATTTGCTGGCGGAGTGGACGACGTATTCCATGTGTGCGTTTTCCTCCCACGGGGCGCCCGACCGTCCTCGACCCCACCCAGGACTTGCACTGCGTCTGGGAGCACAATCTACGGAGTGAGTTCTCTGCGGCGGATTGGCCGAGCGCTGGTAGCGTTTTGGTTGGTGATCGTTGCCGGGACTGTGGGCTATGTGACCCGCGGGTTCGAGAAAAATTTGTCGATGCGTTGTACCAGACGGTCACGACGATCTCGACGGTAGGTTTCCGCGAGGTTCACCCGCTCTCCACGGTGGGCCACTTCTTCACGATCGCGCTGATACTCGTGGGTGTGGGAACCGCGCTGTACACGTTCGGGATCCTCCTCGAAGCGCTCATCGAGGGGCACCTGCGCCAGCAGCTGGGGAGGCGGCGGATGGAGCGGCAGATAGGCCGGATGACTGGTCATTTCATCATCTGCGGATGGGGCCGCGTTGGTCGGGCCAGCGTGCTGTATCTCGATGCGATCGGGAAGCAGGTCGTGGTCGTCGACCGAGACCCCGCCCGCCTGCAGGGTCTCGACTATCCGACGGTTCTGGGCGATGTCGCCGACGACAGCATCCTGGAGGCCGCCGGCATCGGGCATGCCCATGCGCTGATCGCGGCGCTGGACACCGATGCGGACAACGTTTACGTGACCTTGTCCAGTCGAGCGTTGCGACCCGATCTCGTCATCATCGCTCGTGCCCGCGCGGAGGAGTCGAAGTCCAAATTGTTGCGGGCCGGCGCCAACCGGGCCGTCAATCCGCAACTGATCGGCGGGCGGCGGATGGCGGCGTTTGCGTTGCAACCCCACGTGGCCGAGTTCCTTGACGTCGTCATGCACGACGAGAGTCTCGATTACCGAATCGAGGAAGTGAAGATCACTCCCGCCTCGCCTCTGGTGGGTCGGTGCTTGGCGGATACGGCGCTTGGGTTGACGACCGGGGCACTGGTACTGGCCATAAGGACCGCGAGTGGCCAGTTCGTCGCAAACCCGGCTTCGGACACGCGCCTGGATCCCGACACGATCCTGATCGTGCTCGGAACTTCGGCTCAACTCCGTTCCGTACGGAGCAATGTCGACCCGGGTCCGATGACCGGCGTCAACGCGTGACGAGACCCCACGAACTGGTCCACGCGTCGAGTCGGAGTCGTGTTCGGTGCGTGTAGGCCGCTGCGTAGCTGGCGGGTGTTGGTGGGCCAATGCTGGCGGTGGAACCGCTGGCTACGCAACGACAAACACGAGGCGTCACTGGAGTTCAAGCTGTTGTCATAGCCCGAGCAGCGGGGTCTCCGCCGCACAGCTGCTGGACACCATGGACGCCGCCGGCACCACGCCGGCCCTCCCGCCGGCCGCGCCACGGTGATCGGCAAGAGTGGGATGTAGTGACACCGGAGAGCGAATTCGAGGCCAGATACGCCTGCCGCGGCCGGCGTATCTGCGCGACCACAACTGGTCAGCGATCGAGATCGAGGTCGAGCGCGTGCAGCGCTCCCTGGCCGCGCGGGACGGAGCGCAGGCCCTCAGCGTTGGCTTGTATGTGAATCCGCCCGCGCGGGCGGCGGTGTTCAGCTTCGACGAAAAGACACAATGCCACGTTGGACCGCACCCTGCCGTCGCTGCCGATGAAGCCCGGCAGAGCCGAAACGATGACCCATGATTACAAGCGCCACGGCACGGTCGATCTGTTCACGGCGATAAACATCGCCACCGGCGGCTGCTCTTAATGGTCCGACAACAGACCGCGGAGGACGCACCGCGCGATATTCGACCACCGGAGACCTCGATAATGCGGTAATGGACTGGTGCGGGATTCAAGCTCCGAAGACGGACAACTGGTAGAAAGTTTCTACGGATGGGGACCGGGTGGCGTCCTGGCTGCAGAATGCCTTGGCCGATCCTATGAGACTGGGCTCGCGGGCAGGAAGCTGATAGGGCCGCAAGTCCCTACCCCCCCGCGATGCTCTCGAGCGAGGCTCCTACAGCGCGAACAACATCCGATACGTTTCAGGAGCCGATCATGAGCCCCGAGGCGCCACCGCTCGCCGTGGTCGAGCTGGATTCCATTGTGGGGATACTGATTGCGAAGTTTCCCGGATACACCCGCGCCTACGTTCGGAGTGTGGTGTCCGAAACCCATCGACCGCTCGCTGCAGCGGCCCGTATCCAGACGGACCTGATTCCGCTGACCCTCAACCGTGCCAGGTTCCAACTGGAAGACGCGTCAGCCCTGTGCAGCGCCGAACGGTTGTGAACAATGGGTGCGGCCCTGCTCCTCGCGGCGATCGGCATGGCCGTGGTGTTCGACGTAACGAATGGTTTCCACGACTCGGCCAACTCCGTGGCCGCATTGGTTGCCACCCGCGCCGCGACACCCGCGCAGGCGCTCGCGGTGGCGACTGCAGGCAACTTCGCGGGCGCGCTGCTGCTGGGCACAGCCGTGGCCAACACGGTAGGCGGCGTCGTCATCGTCGCGCCGGACGAAACGGTACCGGCCATCGGTGCCGCCCTCACCGCCGCCATCGGATGGAACCTCGTGACCTGGCGATTAGGGCTGCCGTCGAGTTCGTCGCACGCACTGATCGGCGGACTCGTCGGCGCAGCGGTAACCGCGGGCGGGATGGCCGGAGTGCGATGGGGAGGCTTCGCACACGGTAGACCCGAAGGAGTGGTCGGCGTCCTGACCGGGCTTGCGATCTCGCCCGTGCTCGGAGTGCTTGTCGGGGCAGTAGGCATCCTGGTGGCCGGCCGGCTCCTCCGACGTGCTCGCCGCGAATTCGACCGCGTTGTGCGGCGGGGGGAGTGGCTCACCGCTTCGGCGCTCGCGTGCAGTCACGGCGCGAACGACGCACAGAAGACCATGGGTGTCGTCGCTTTGTTGCTCTTCGCGACGGGCCACCTGTCGAGTTTCTCCGTGCCGGTCTGGGTGCGTCTGATGGCTGCGGGATCGTTGACCATCGGAACCGCGTTCGGCGGCTGGAGAATCGTCCGCACCGTGGGTAGCGGCATCTACCGGATGACCCCGTTGGATGGACTCGTCAGCCAGGGCGGGTCCGCGGCGGTGATATTGGCCGGCGCGGCCCTCGGCGCCCCGGTCAGCACCACGCACGTCGTCGCCTCGAGTGTGGTCGGCGTCGGAATGCAGCAACGCAGCCACCATGTGAGCTGGTCCGTGGTGCGCGAGATCGGGGCTGCGTGGTTGATCACGCTGCCGATCAGTGCCGTGGCGGGGGCTGCGGCGTACCCACTCTGGAGCGAATTCACATGAGGCTTCCACGTGCGTGGTTTCTCCCCGAAACCCATGACGTCCTCGGCACGGTCACCGCGCAGCTCGACATTGTCGAGACAATGATCAGCGTTCTAGCCACGTGGTGTGCCGGGACCGGCGGCGAGGACACCGTCGTCCAGTTGCGTTCTCTGCTGGCGACCGAACACGAGACTCGGCGGCGGCTACATATTCAGGTTCGGTCCAGCTTCAGTACACCCCTCGCCGCAGAGGACCTTTTCGAACTCGGCGAGCGGCTGGGCGGGGTCGCCGAGCGCGCCTACGCTGTTGCGCGCGAAGCCGAACTTTCGCGTACTCCTCCCGACCCACGCCTCGGTAGGCAGGTGGAGGCAATCGGGGCCGCGATGACATCGCTCGCCGCAGCCATTCGGGCCCTTCCCCACGAACACGCCGCGACATTGGCCGACGAATCGCTGGACCAGCTGACCCGCGCCGAACACGCGTATCGCGATGCCATCGCCGATCTCGAGCGAGAGACCGACCTGCGTCGCGAGTTGCGGCGACGCGAGCAGTATCGCCGGACCGAACTCCTGGCCGAGGCAATGCAGCACCTGGCACGGCGCACGTGGTATGCGGTCTACAAATCCCAGTAAGACATAAAAACGGCGCGCCGCGCCGCGACCGACGAGTCTTGGTCGCGGGGCGGCGACAAGATGTAGTGGTTTTGGCGAGTGTCATCGCCATCGGTACACCGATCGACGGGATTGCCGAGTACCACTATCTACAATTCGGCGGTCAGCGATGGGGATTGTATAGGCCCGAACCCGACGCAAATCCCTACCGAGCAATAAGACTGCACCAAGGTGCTCAATAAGCTCGGCGTTGCGTTATCTTATCATCGGCACGTGAAAGTGCTGTCCAACAACGGCGTTCGCCCCTACCGGTAACCCTCCGTATTCGATTTCGCCGTATTCGTCTCGTGAGTCAGGTGGGGGGAGGTTGGGTATGGGCCTCTGCGCCACCATCGCCCTGCCGAACCCCGCCTCGCCGGCCAGGCCCGACTACCGACAGCTATCCGCATTACTGGCGCAGTGGACGTATTCCATACGTTGCGTATTCCGTGGATTAACTGCGTCTCGGGTAGGTCCGATTTCGGGAGACCAAGCCAAGTGGGGCGTCGCCAATTGCGGTTACGCCGCGATGTTGGTGGCTCGTGTGTACAGCACGTCCGTGCGTCCCAGCATTCCCAATCGCCTCAAATCGGTGCTCAATGGGGAACAAGCCCCGGCGCCGCCGTTCGTTCACCGGGTACTGGGCATCGTTCGCGTTCCGCACCGGGGTCATCTCGCTGATCGCCGGCATCGCGGTCGGCCTAATCGGCGGCAGGCCGTCGGCATGGCGAATCTGTTGACCGCGACGCTTGCCGCAGCGCACCAACTGACCGTTGTTCACTACGAAACCGACTTCGAGACGGCCGGAAGCTATTGGCCTTCCAGCATCGATGGGTTGTGCCACGAGGAAGCCTCGCGTCAAGTTCTTGGCGGTCAAAAACGCCGAACGAAGCGCGGTACTGGACCCAATCAGTAGGTTGTGTGCCGCATTGGTTCACCTCGCAGTTTGACGCCAACCGATCAAATCGGGCTCTTCTCCACGAACCTGGGAGCGGGGAGACCTGGGCGACACGCCTCTGGCTCTGAAATGAGCTGATCGTGGGCTTGGGGCTCGCACGATCCGTGATCACGACCAAGATCTCACGGATTGTCGAGGAGCCCCAGGTGGAAGCAGAGGTTACCGGTTCGGTTGTTGCTGCGTTGTTCGGGTTGGACGGGTTCCGCCGGCCGCCGCGGATGCCGGTGGTGAGCTGGAGCTGCTGGTCGAGACGATCGCGCGGGTGGTACCGTGCCCCGACTGCGGCGCGGTGGGGCGGGCGAAGGATCGCCGTCCGGTGTGGGTGCGCGACCTGCCGATCGGCGGCAGACCGGTCGTGGTGTGCTGGCACAAACGAGTCTGGTGTTGCCCGCATGCGTTGTGCTCCAAGAAGACCTGGACCGAGCAGCATCCTGCGATCGAACCCCGCGCGTGCCTGACCGACCGTGCTCGGGCGTGGGCGTTCGAGCAGGTCGGTCGGCGCCCAGGACGGCGCCGTGTCGCGGGTCGCGTCCGCGCTCGGTGTCGGCTGGGCGACGATCATGCGGATCGTCACCACTCGCGGCGAGCCGATCATCGACGACCCCGCACGGCTGGACGCGCCGACCGCGATCGGGGTGGACGAGACCGCGTTCTTGCGCGCCACCGGACAGCACCCGACGATGTACGCGACCGGCATCGCCGACCTGACACCGGGTCGGCCGGCGCGGCTGTCGACGTGGTCGCCGGCCGGTCCGGCGTGGTGCTCGCCGCTGGCTGCACGAGCGCGACACGTGGAGGGCGCAGATCGCGACCGCATCGCTGGACCCGTTCCGCGGCTACGCCACCGCGTTGAATCAGCAACTCCCCCAAGCGGTTCGCGTGCTCGACCCGTTCCATGTCACGAAGCTCGGGCTGACCGCGGTCGACCAGGTGCGCCGCCGCGTGCAGCAGGACATCTACCGGCATCGGGGTCATCGTGGCGACCCGCTCTACGGGATCCGCCGCATCCTGCGCCGCCGCGCCGACCGGCTCTCCGAGCGGGCCTGGGTTCGGCTGCGGGCCGGACTCGTCGCCGGCGACCCGTGCGGGGAGGTCACCGCCGCCTGGATCATCGCCCAGGACCTGATGCGCTGCTACCAGCTCCGCGACGCCAGCGCTGCGGCAGCGGTCATCACCGCCGCCTGCGACTGCCCAGTTCCCGAAATGGCCCGTCTAGGAAGGACATTGCACACATGGCGGGCGGAGTTCCTCGCGCACTTCGCCCACACCGACGTGTCCAACGGGCCGACCGAATCCTTGAACCTGAAGATCAAGAACACCAAGCGCACCGCACGCGGATTCCGCAACTTCGGCAACTACCGGCTCCGCCTACTTCTCAACCACGGCCGAATCCAGAACAATCACCAGATATCACGGATCCGAACCCGCCGTCCCAGCTTGGTGGCGTAGAGCCCCAAATCGCTGCAACGACAGGCACAGGTCCGATGAACGACCGAGATGCCAGGCCTGACGCTTCGGATTGCATTGCTCAATCCGGATTCTTGTCCGCGACTCGTGCCAGAGGCGCACGCGCAGGCCCCACCGCGGAAGCAACAGGCATACGGAGCTTACTTGACGATAATCTCTATTCTCGTTGTTCCACAACGGATTGCGTCCGTGAAGACTCTGTGAAAGGTGATGTCGGCGGCGCTGGCCGTCGGTGAGTTGCTCCCACTCGTGCGGTTCGATCCACTGCAGGTGCAGTACGTTGCGGTAGCGGCCGTTGGGGTCGGCCAGGACGGCCGGGGTTCGGGCCGGCGTGCCCGATACCCGCAGCGAGTGGACGGCGATGGAGGCGGTGCCGTCGAAACGGCGATGGCGCACGGTTGCGGGCTTGCCCGCGGCGCGGTGCTTGTGGATCTTTTGGACCGCGGTGCGATGGTGGTCGATGACGTTGAAGGTCCCACTAGAGGTCGCCGTCTTGGCAGTTGGCGGCGGTTGAGGGCCTTCTGGTCGCTCCTGAGCTGTATGGCGTCGCGTCGCGCCTGCCGCGCAGTCTTCCGCTCCGCGCGGGCGGTGCGCAGCCGTTTTGTCAAGCACAGCGCCGAAACAATTTCCGCCGCAATGGTTGTCGTTTGCGGCGAATTTGCTCGCGTCCCGGCGAGCAGCCTAATTCCAGTCGAGCTAACTAATTTGGTCGTGAAACCGGAAAATTGGACGCTCCTCACAATAGTGTTGTTTTGGTGGCCAATTCGGCGGCAGCGCCCTCTGTTGCGGCATATTCTCTAACACCTGTACCGCACGCGCCGGAGGGGGGTGATCGTGATAATCGAGTCGCCCTACCACCACCTCGGCCGGACTGGAAGCGGCTCTGGTATCTCCTATGGCGAACAGCCGAATGGCCCGGGCCGATTATGTGGAAATCGAAAATAAAGAAGCGGTGCCGTGAACACGATCATTGCGCCCCTGCAGCCGGGGGACCAGGGCCTCGCGCCGCGGACCTGCAGGATGCACTTCTGCTGATGGTTGACCGCAACGTAATTGAGGCGTGCACGGCGCCGAACCGGCCGACCGCCGAAGAACTCGCGGCCCTTGCCACAGGGTTAAGCAAGAGCGCACCCCGTCCCGGTTCGACGACGCCACGCGCCAATTGGTGGGTCATCTCCAAATTCAGCAACACCTCGGCGACCATCTCGGCGGGGTTGTCGAGACCAAACCGCGGCGGCGCTCAACGCCGCGCTGCAGCGGCTCGGTGAGCTGACCACCGCATCAATACTGCAAAAGGTCCACGGCCCAAGCAAATTCCGGCGATGTGAGTACTGTCCGCCGGCACGGGCCAGATCCTTTGGTGCCTTTGGCCCAACGAACAGTCAGCGCGCGGTAGTTGCCATAGCGCGGAACGTGTGGATTGGGCCCAAGTCGGTGAGGTCCAACATGACGAGCTCGGGCCGTCGAAGCCCGTAGGCATATCCGATCTTGAATGCGGTCGAGTCACGAAACGCGGTCAGCAGCGCTTGGATCCGTTGCGGTGCGCTTCGTCGACGAAGTCGTCGACGACATCGAATAAGTGTTGCAACTCAGCCGTAGAAGGTTCGCCGCCTCGGCGGCACGGCATCGTCGGTGGTGTGTTGCGGAGTGTTCCACTCGAAGCAAATCTGAGACGGAACATCGCCGAACTGCTTCTCGCAGAACGCAACCCATCCGGATCTACCGTCACTGACATAAGAACAAAACATTCGTGATCGCGTTGCTGTACGAACGCAGTTGTCGACAACACGATCGGCGCCTGCTCGGACCTCAGATCCGCCAGAAACTGATCAAGATCAAACGGGCGCCACCGCTACGGATGCTCGTTAAAGTGAATTCGACGAACCGCGACGCGAGCCTGCACCGCGCCTGATGGTGTCCACCGCCAGACCTCGAGCAAGCATCTGAGCTCGCCATCCGTCCACCATCGCGTTGAAGACCGTCTCATCAGCTCGCAGCAGCGAAACGTCGTCGAGACACAGAACATGAGGAATGAACCCGGGCAGCTCATCAGCCATGCCGGAGACCAGCCCGCAGCCTGCCGAATCGTCGACCGTGTGACCGTTGGACCGTAGCCGACCCAGTCAACGCGGCGCATGAATAAGCCTGCGCCACAGCCTATTCGTCACAGTCACATATTACTTGCGATACGGCGACAGGGGCGAAGGACAGTGGATCGCCGACTACGCGGCCGGCCATCAGGGGCACACTCAAAGTTTCACCTAACAGCTGAATCGTTCATTAAGTGTTTGAACTACGGCGACTTGGACGTACCCACAACCGATTGCGACCGATCCGTTCCACAGCGAAAAGGGCAATCAACTCCGCAAGCTGCTCAGATCATTCAATCATCAAGGGGTGCAAGCGCTTTTATCTGTTACAACTAGCAGTAGTTAAACACCGATAGTATCATGTCAGCTATCCGCGACGATAGTTGCGCGACAACGGATTTCGTGCTCTGATAACGCCGTCTCTACGCAAATGCCATTTCGCAGTCGATCTGGCCTACGCCGACGCCGCGAGGAAGGCGAAAGCCTCGCTGCCAAGTCCGGCGCCATTATGCGGATTCAGTGCCGAGCGGCATGAACGTCATCTGTTTATGTGGTTCGGACCCAATGGGTTGACCTTTCTGCTGACTTACCGGGCACCATTCTCAATCAGGTGTGCAGAGCCCGGACTCGGAGCACCGGTGACCGTCAACAACAGGCTGGTGGGCATGATCCACGGCGCCTTCACGGCGGACCTGCCCACCTGCATCGTCAAGTTCATACCGTTGCACACCCCGGCGGTGGCGGTGTCGATGAACGCGGTCATCGGCGACGTCATCAACCGATACCGGCCCGGTTCCGGCTTCGTGCCGAACGAGGCCTGAGGGCTGGCTGCGAAGCTACTTGCTGGCCCTGATCGCCTCGAACACGCTGGGATCCAGCAACGTTGACGTGTCGCCGAGTTCACGGCCTTCGGCGACGTCACGCAGCAGCCGGCGCATAATCTTGCCGCTGCGGGTTTTCGGCAGCTCGGGCACCACGTGGATCTCCCGCGGCCGCGCGATCGGCGAGATCTCGCGGGCCACCTCGGCCCGCAGCTCGTCGATCATCTGTTCGCGCGGGGTGTCGGCGTGGTGTTCCAACAGGATGACGAACGCAACGATCGCCTGCCCGGTGGTGTCGTCGGTGGCGCCGACGACGGCCGCCTCCGCCACCCCCGAGTGGCCGACCAGTGCCGACTCCACCTCGGCGGTGGAGATCCGGTGCCCGGACACGTTCATCACGTCGTCGACGCGGCCCAGCAACCAGATGGCGCCGTCTAGGTCATAGCGCGCGCCGTCGCCGGCGAAGTACCAGCCCTGCTCGGCGAACCGGGACCAGTAGGTCTGCTTGTACCGTTCCGGATCCCCCCAGATGCCGCGCAGCATCGCCGGCCACGGCTGATCCAACACCAGATAACCGGACGCGTGCTCGCCGAACTCGGGGCTGGCCTCGATCAGGTTGCCGTGGTCGTCGACAACGCGGGCGGAGATGCCGGGTAGCGGTGCCATCGCCGAGCCCGGCTTGGCCGCGGTGACACCCGGCAGCGGCGAGATCATCGCCGCTCCGGTCTCGGTCTGCCACCAGGTGTCCACGATCGGGGTGCGGTTGCCGCCGATCGCGTCGCGGTACCAGCGCCACGCCTCGGGGTTGATATTTTCGCCGACGGTGCCCAGCAGCCGCAGGCTGGACAGGTCGTGGGCATCAGGGATCTCG
>CAVTHR010000037.1:0-113560 GCA_963734385.1 uncultured Actinomycetota bacterium
CAACGGACGATATTCCGGCCATGAGCTGAGTTCCAGACGTCCGGTCACGGTCAGGCGCGCACCACCTGGCAGTAAAGTGCTGACCCGGCGCAGGTAGACCACGACGATGTCGACCGGCCAGTCGGCGTCGCTTTGGCAGAACGGGCAGAGCGCCAGCGGCTCGCGCGTCAGCACGAAGAACCGGCTCTCGGCCCCAGCGGCGGCGCCATGTAGCCGGTGATAGAGACCTGGCTTTGCCGTTCAGCGCCGTGAGGCGGTCGGAAAAGACATAGCCGGCGCACGCCGAAGCTTTTGTAGAGCGAATCGAAGCCGAACCGGCGGTGCGCTCGGGCGGCCGGCCGCGGCGCCGCCAGCAACGCGCAGCGCAAGGCGCTGGCGAGTGCTGCGCGCCTGGCAGGCGACTACGGCTCGCCAAGCCAAGCGCCGTCGCCATGATGCGGAACACCCGCGTGTTGTCGATGCGGCCATGGAACATCTCCGAGCCCGGCCCCATCGCCGTCAGCACGACGTCGTCGCCCGAATGCACCGCTTGCGGGCGTCCACCGGCAGGTTGCCGGTCACCCGACCGCGCCCGGCAGGTCGCAATATTTCTCGTTGGCGACGAAGGTGCCTCGCGGCACCCGAACCGCCGGCACGACTCGCCGTCGAGATAGGGCTTGGCGTTCTCGCAATGGTCGGGAAAACTGCCGAACACGAAAGCCAGCCGGCGCGACACGTCGATCGATGCGGATAGCCGTCGGCATCGGCCGCGGGATAGTTGGGGAACTTCGCCTCGTCGTAGATGCCGAGCTTGTCGCGCAGGCGCTCGCCCGGCCGCTCGTCGTCATAGGTGCCGATGATGAGACGGGATGGGCGTGGTCGGCGACGACGATGATCAGCGTGTCGTTGCGCGTCCGCGGCGAAGTCGCTTGGCCACCTTCACCGCGTTGTCGAGCATGATCGTGTCGTAGATCGCGCGCTCCCAGTCGAGCGAGTGGCTGTATTTGTCGATCAGGCCCAATTCCACCATCAGCACGAAGCCGTTCGGTTTCCGCGACAGCATGTCGATCGCGACCTGCACCTGGTCGGCGAGATCGGGCTGGTCGGGAAACTGCGTCACGGTGCCCTTCTTGAGGAAGTGGCGGTCGAGCGCGCCGTCGAGGTTGCCGGGGTTGAACAGGCCGAGCAGCCGCGTCGTCGCCTTGTCGCCGGCGGCCGCCTTCATCTCCGTCGCCGTGGCGGCGAAGCGGTAGCCCGGCGTCCTTGAACTTCTCGATGTAGTTCTCCTCGTCCGTGCGCTTCGAGCCGGTTGGTCGACTTCGGCAGGAAGTGGCCGAGCCGCCGCCCATCATCACGTCGGGCTTCACGTCGTAGAACATGCTTGCACGATGTCGTTGTAGTCGCCGCGGCGGCGCGTGTGCGCCACCATGCCGGCCGGCGTCGCGTCCTCGATCTCGGTATTGGTGACCACGCCGACGGCCATGCCGCCGTGCGGCGCTTGACGAGCTCGGCGATGGTCTCGACCTTGGGATGCGTCCAGGCCGTTCTTGTTGCGGGCGCAGTAGACGCCCATGGCGTTGACGCAGGACTTGTGGCCGGTGGTGTAGGCGCACATCGAGTTGGCGCTGTCGGTGACGATCGAATCGCGTGCCGGCGGTGGAGACCAGCGCCATGTGCGGCATGTCGTCGATGGCGAGCTCGCCGCCATAGCGGCCCTCGACGATGCCCTTGGACAGCATGCGCGCCGCCGTGCGATGGGCGATCGACATGCCGTCGCCGATGAACAGGATGACGTTTTCGCCGCGCGGCCGCTGCGGCGTGCCGAACACCTCCCACGCTGACGCTCGGACGGCTTGCCGCCGGCGGTCGCCTCGACCTCGTAGGTGCCGGCGCTCGGCAGGGCGACGTCGCGGACCCATAGGCGGTGTGGCCCGGCCGTCCTCGTTCGCCACGAACGGCGGCGCTTGCCGAAGACGTCGGCCGCGTCGCGGCCGTTGATCGTGACCTTGACGTCGGCCTGCGGCGGGCGCCCGGGAAACTCGACCTTGAAGTCGAATTTGGCGCCGGCCAGGATTTCGGCGCGCGTCAGCGGATAGATCGTCTGCGCATGGGCTGCGAAGGCGGTGCCGGCCACGACCAATCCGGCCAACAGGAGATTTACCAGATGCATTGAAGACTCCGCGTGGGCAGCGAACCAAAGGTCCTGACCGCACCATTTGTCAGGTTCTACCGGGCCGTAGTGCGAAGAAACGATGACAACCGGCGTGGTTCACAACAGCCGCCGGCTGTCTGTGCAGCATGAGCAGCAGCGTGACGATCACGGCGGATGCACAGATAACGGTGGCGAAGAGTGTGCCATGCGGCACCTCGTCGCCGCCCCATAGCAGGCCGCCCGTATTCATGCCGAAGAAACCGGTGACGAAGGTGGCCGGCATGAACAAGGTCGTCACCACCGATACGAGATAGAGGCGCCGGTTGGTCTCCTCGGCGAGCCGTGTCGTCAGCTCGTCCTGGAGCGAGCGGGCGCGGTCGTACAAGGCGGAGATATCGTCGAGCGCACTGTGCAGTCCGCGCTGGCCGGCGCCGTTTTCGGAGAACGTGGCCCATGCGGGCAGGTCCTCGGCGTCCATGTCCAAAGCGCGGTCGAGCGGAGAAAGCGCACGCTTCAACCGCGTGGCTTCGCGGCGGACCGCGCCTACTCGCCCACCGAAGTCGGCCAGTCCGCTCGCGTCGCGGCCTTCGATGAGCATGTCCTCGACCGGGTCAAGTTCGCACGCCAGCGCCGCGAGCCGGGCGCGCGCTTCGCGGGCGAATTCGACGATGCAGAGATCGATGAGGGCGGAAGGGTTGGCCGGATTGAGGCCGCGTCGCATGGCATCCCACAAGTTGATCAAAGTGCGGGTGGCACGCCGGCGCCCGGTGACCAGGCAGTCCTGGGTCATCGCGAAATGCCAGCAGGTCACGTCGAATTCATCGGCGTCGCCGGTGCGCGCGTAGGCCGGCAGCACGCCGGCGACGACGGTCCCGTCAGTGACGATGCGCGGGGTTTCGTCGGTTCCGGTCAGCACCTGGCGAGCGAACTCCGGCAATGCCGGGTGCGCCTCGATACTCTGCCTGGCCTGGGCGAACAGCAGATCGAAATGCGTCCATTGCCATTCCCGGGCCTGGCCTGGGACGGTCAGGGTCCATGTGGGTCCACCCACCCGCGGTGCTTCGATCTTGGTATCCATCAGCCTCTTCCGCTCAGGCCGCGCGAACACAGTGGGCCGGTGTGGCTCGCGAGCCCAGGCTTGTTCCGCGCCGCGGTTCGTGGAGAGCGGGCATGTTAAAACTTTCGTGACGCAGGGGCGTGGTTTTTCGTTCGTGTTACGCGGGTGAACTTAATTCAGCATTGACGACAGGACAATGACCTCCGTCATTTGGCTTGCGATCAGCAAGCCGGTCACACCGAACGGGTGACACGGAAAATCGATGATGCCGCCATGAAACTGTCATACGCCGGGCGGCTTTTCCGGTTGTGACTCCGGTGATTAAGTGCCATGAATGTGTAAAGAGACCATCGGGCCTATTGGAATCGGAAACGATCATGAGCGATGCGGTACAACGGAAGATGCCTCACGGTCCTAAACGGCCAGGTGGCAAATGGGGAATTGGCTGATCGCCATGCGGTCAGCTCGCTCCGCGTAATTCCTGATGTCATCGATCCGGGGCGACAACAGTCGGCGATCGCCGGTCGTATGCGGGGCCCGATGCACCCCGCGCGCCCGACCGCATCCGGCGCCGGCCCGCGCCACGCGACAGTTCTCGGCAGTCCGCCGCGACGTTCTGGAGGAATTATATGGCTGTAACGAGTGTGATGGATCGGGACCACGTCGCGGAGGCCTACGGGACGATGGGCCCCGATCTACGATATCGTGTTCGGTCCGGTGTTTCGGAAAGGCCGCCGCGCGGCGGTTCTGGCGGCCGAGCAGGTCGGCGGACGCATCCTGGAAGTCGGGGTCTGGCATCGGCTTGTCACTGGCTGACTACGGCAAGGGATCCAGAGTGGTGGGCATCGATATTTCGGAGCCGATGCTGGACAAGGCGCGTGCGCGGGTCGAGGCCCGGCGCCTGGACTCTACGTCGAGGCTTTGGAGGTCATGGACGCCGAGCATCTGGCGGTCCCCTATGCATCCTTCGATGTCGTGGTGGCGCAAGACGTGGTCACCGCCATTCCGAACCCGGAGCGGGGACTGGCATTGAGTTCGCCCGCGTCGTGCGGCCGGGCGGCGAGATCACCTGACCACGCGCATTGGCGCCGAAACCGGGGTGCGTGGGGCCCTGGAAAGATGGCTGATGCCGCTGACCAGCCGGCTTGGCTGGCGCACCGAATTCCCATGGTCGCGTACGAGCAGTGGGCCGAGCGATCGAAAAAGGTTCGTCTGCTGGAGCGGCGCGCGCTGCCGCCATTGGGCCATTTCTGGCTGCTGCGCTACGTTCGCCAGGAAGATCCGGAACCGTAACGAGGCGCATCCGCCATCACACGCCTTGAACCGCGTTGGAACACGCAAGGAACCTTTATGACCAGCTTTCTCGAGACCCTCAGGATCCAGCGATGGGACGACCATCGTTACTACCATCACAGCCTGGTCAATCAGTCGCTGCATCTGCTGAGCGCGCTCAGTTTCCTGTGCGCCTATCTGTTGATGTTCAGGATCCGCGCTGGCGGCTCTGATCGGCTGGCTGGTGGCGATGACCAGCCGGCAGATCGGTCATTTCTTCTTTGAGCCGAGGGACTATGACGTCGTCAATCAGGCGACCGACGAATACAAAGAGGCCATCAAAGTCGGCTACAACATCCGCCGCAAGGTCGTTCTTATGTCCGTTTGGGCTTTATCGCCACATCCTGCTCACGTTCGATCCCGACCTTGCCGAAGCTGACCGCGTCGTGGAAGGCTGGATGTGGTTCGCGCGGCACCTTGGTTATTTGTGGCTGGTGGTTGGCGTGAGCGGTCTGCTGTTCCGGACGGTGCAGCTTTTCTTCATCCGAGACTACGTGACCGGTCTGGCATGGGCCACCAAAATAGAAATGGGACCTCTACATCCGGCGCATCGAACTGGCCACCGGATACTCCGAACTCATCGATCCGGTGATACAGCGGGAAAGGTTCGAAGCGCAGGCCCGCGCGGCGGCCGCCGGCGACGACGAGGCAATGGCGCTCGACGAGGATTTCCTCGCCGCATTGGAGTATGCGATGCCGCCGTCCACGGGTACCGGAATGGGCATCGATAGGCTGTTGATGGCATTGACGGGACTGTCGATTAGAGAGACGGTTTTGTTCCCGATTGTTCGACGGCAGAGCAACTGAACTGCTTCGATTGAAGAATCTTGTTGAATGGCGTGCCTCTATATGGCACATTGGTGCCGGGGTTCGAGATATAAACCACCGACTAGTGCTCAGGCAGAAGGGCAGTGTGAGCTAATGGCGAAAAAAGTGACCGTCACGCTTGGTCGATGATTTCGACGGTGAAGGTGCCGCCGATGAGACGGTCGAATTCGGGCTCGACGGGGTGAGCTATGAGATCGACCTTTCTTCCAAGAATGCCGCAAAGCTGCGCAACGATCTGAAGCAGTGGGTCGACGCCGGCCGTCGAGTCGGCGGTCGTCGGCGCGGACGGTCGGCCGGCTCGGGCCGTGGACGTGCCGCGATCGATCGCGAGCAGAGTGCCGCGATCCGCGAGTGGGCGCGCCGCAACGGTCACAATGTGTCCACCCGCGGGCGCATTCCGGCCGACGTCATCGACGCTTTTCACGCGGCAACATAATCGGCCGTTGCCAGAACACGCGCGTCCGTCGCGGACTCGTCCGGGACGTGCTTTCGCTAGCGGCGAACTAGCCGCGCGTGACGCGCGGGAAACGAATCGTCGCGCACCGGGCGTTGCTCACTACAGCACCGGGTGCAGGGCGGACGCGCGTTCCTGGGTGCTCGGCGTCCGCCGAGAGCAGACCGCCAAGCAGGGCAGCCGGGACAGCCGCCCATTAGAGTGGACGGCAGGTGCAGTCGCGCGGCGTCGCCGCGCGAGGCACCGACCTATGTGATGGAGAGCAGGTAACCACCGATGTTCGAGAGATTCACCGACCGCGCCCGCAGGGTCGTCGTCCTGGCTCAAGAAGAGGCCCGGATGCTCAACCACAACTACATCGGCACCGAGCACATCCTGCTGGGACTTATCCACGAGGGTGAAGGCGTAGCCGCCAAGTCGCTGGAGTCGCTGGGCATCTCGCTGGAAGGCGTGCGCAGCCAGGTCGAGGAGATCATCGGCCAGGGCCAGCAGGCCCCGTCCGGCCACATCCCGTTCACCCCGCGCGCCAAGAAGGTGCTGGAGCTGAGCCTGCGCGAGGCGCTGCAGCTCGGCCACAACTACATCGGCACCGAGCACATCCTGCTCGGCCTGATCCGCGAGGGCGAAGGCGTGGCCGCCCAGGTGCTGGTCAAGCTGGGCGCCGAGCTGACCCGGGTGCGTCAGCAGGTCATCCAGCTGCTGTCCGGCTACCAGGGCAAGGAGACCGCCGAGGCAGGCACCGGCGGCCGCGGCGGCGAGGCGGGCAACCCGTCCACCTCGCTGGTGCTCGACCAGTTCGGCCGCAACCTGACCGCGGCCGCGATGGAGGGCAAGCTCGACCCGGTCATCGGCCGCGAGAAGGAAATCGAGCGGGTCATGCAGGTGCTGAGCCGCCGCACCAAGAACAACCCGGTGCTGATCGGCGAGCCCGGCGTCGGCAAGACCGCCGTCGTCGAGGGCCTCGCGCAGGCCATCGTGCACGGCGAGGTGCCCGAGACGCTGAAGGACAAGCAGCTCTACACGCTCGACCTGGGGTCGCTGGTGGCGGGCAGCCGCTACCGCGGTGACTTCGAGGAACGCCTGAAGAAGGTGCTCAAGGAGATCAACACCCGCGGCGACATCATCCTGTTCATCGACGAGCTGCACACGCTCGTCGGTGCGGGTGCCGCCGAGGGCGCGATCGACGCCGCGTCGATCCTCAAGCCGAAGCTGGCCCGCGGCGAGCTGCAGACCATCGGTGCCACCACCCTCGACGAGTACCGCAAGTACATCGAGAAGGACGCCGCCCTGGAGCGCCGCTTCCAGCCGGTGCAGGTCGGCGAGCCGACGGTCGAGCACACCATCGAGATCCTCAAGGGTCTGCGCGACCGCTACGAGGCGCACCACCGCGTCTCGATCACCGACGGCGCGATCGTGGCCGCGGCGACGCTGGCCGACCGCTACATCAACGACCGGTTCCTGCCGGACAAGGCGATCGACCTGATCGACGAGGCCGGCGCCCGGATGCGCATCCGCCGGATGACCGCGCCGCCAGACCTGCGCGAGTTCGACGAGAAGATCGCCGACGCGCGCCGGGAGAAGGAGTCCGCGATCGACGCGCAGGACTTCGAGAAGGCCGCGAGCCTGCGCGACCGCGAGAAGAAGCTGGTCGCCCAGCGCGCCGAGCGCGAGAAGCAGTGGCGCTCAGGCGATCTCGACGTCGTCGCCGAGGTCGACGACGAGCAGATCGCCGAGGTGCTCGGCAACTGGACCGGTATCCCGGTGTTCAAGCTGACCGAGGAGGAGACCACTCGGCTGCTGCGCATGGAGGACGAGCTGCACAAGCGGATCATCGGCCAGGAGGACGCCGTCAAGGCCGTCTCCAAGGCGATCCGCCGCACCCGCGCCGGCCTGAAGGATCCGAAGCGCCCGTCCGGCTCGTTCATCTTCGCCGGCCCGTCCGGTGTCGGTAAGACCGAGCTGTCCAAGGCGCTGGCCAACTTCCTGTTCGGCGACGACGACGCGCTCATCCAGATCGACATGGGCGAGTTCCACGACCGCTTCACCGCCTCGCGGCTGTTCGGTGCCCCTCCGGGCTACGTCGGCTACGAGGAGGGCGGCCAGCTCACCGAGAAGGTGCGGCGCAAGCCGTTCAGCGTGGTGCTGTTCGACGAGATCGAGAAGGCGCACCAGGAGATCTACAACAGCCTGTTGCAGGTCCTCGAGGACGGCCGTCTCACCGACGGCCAGGGCCGCACGGTCGACTTCAAGAACACCGTGCTGATCTTCACCTCGAACCTCGGCACGTCCGACATCTCCAAGGCGGTCGGCCTCGGCTTCACCCAGGGCGGCGGCGACAACAACTACGAGCGGATGAAGCAGAAGGTCAACGACGAGCTGAAGAAGCACTTCCGGCCCGAGTTCCTCAACCGCATCGACGACGTCATCGTCTTCCACCAGCTCACCACGGATCAGATCGTGCAGATGGTGGACCTGATGATCGGCCGGGTCGGAGAAGCAGCTGAAGAGCAAGGACATGGCGATGGAGCTGACCGACAAGGCCAAGGCGCTGCTGGCCAAGCGCGGGTTCGATCCGGTGCTCGGTGCCCGGCCGCTGCGGCGCACCATCCAGCGCGAGATCGAGGACAGCTGTCGGAGAAGATCCTGTTCGACGAGATCGGCCCCGGCCAGATCGTCACGGTCGACGTCGAGAACTGGGACGGCGAGGGCGCCGGCGAGGACGCGGAGTTCACCTTCACCGGGGCCAAGAAGCCGGCCAAGCCGGTCGAGGAAGCCGACCTGGCTCAGGCCGGTGCCGCCGGAGCGGCGAGTGCGGCAACAGCCACCGAATAATTAACGGCCCTTACGCAAAGCCCCCGAATGGAAAGATTCGGGGGCTTTTGCTATGCCTCGGCCCAGAGTCTGGACCCGATGCTTAGGATGCTGATGTAATCGGCGGGCGAAGGAATCTGGTGAGAATCCAGAACGGTCGCGCCACTGTGACAGTCAGACCCGACGGCCGCCGGCACCTCGAAACTGGGACGCGAAATCCCGGAAAGGAAATCGACATGACGTCATCCTGAGGCCCGCAAGAGCGCTGCGCCCGCGCTGGACTTCTCAGCCACCAAGGCGGCGGTCTGGCTGACCGCTGACCGCATTCCTCGCATTGCTGGTGCTTTACTTCGTCGGCATGGACCAGGGCGCGACATCGGTCTTCGGCGACGACATGTACATCCACGAGTTCGTGCACGACGCCCGCCATCTGCTCGGCTTCCCCTGCCACTGAATCCGGGGAGCAGCCTCACAATGGAAAAACAGATAATCGCGCGCGGCCTGCTGGCCGGCGCAATCGCAAGCGTGGTCGGCGTTCGTGTTCGCCCGCACATTCGTCGAGCCGTGATCGACAAGGCCATCGCCTACGAGGAAGCGACAGGCGGCCGGACATGAGCACGGGGTCGAAGTGTTTACCCGCGGCGTGCAGGCGAACATCGGCATGGGATTCGGCGTGTTGGCGTTCAGTGTCGCGATGGGCGCGTTGTTCGCGGTGGTGTACTGCGTGGTGTACGGCCGCGTCGGCAATCTGTCCCCGCGGCTGCTATCGGTGCTGGTGGCCGGCGGAATGTTCTTGTCGCTCTACGTGATCCCGTTCTTGAAGTACCCAGCGAGCCCGCCTGCCGTCAGCCTCGACGAAACGATCCGGCAGCGCACCCTGCTGTATCTCCTCGTGGTGGTGCTCTCGGCGGCGCTGTTCGCGGCTGCTGTGTGGCTGGGCCGCAACCTTGTCGAGCGGTACGGCGCATGGAGCGCGACGCTGATCGCGGCGGCATCGTATGTCGTGGCCGTCGCGATCGTGATGCTGGTGCTGCCGACCATCGACGAGACGCCGGACGATTTCCCCGCCGACGTCCTCTATGAGTTCCGGCTGTACTCGCTGGGCACCCAATTCGTCCTGTGGGCGATCATCGCGGTGGTGTTCGGCTCGATGGCTCAGCGACTGCTCGGTGAGAGCGCGCGACGGTCGGAGACGTACATCCCGGTATGAGTGAGGTCGTCCGGCTGACGCTGGTGTCGCACGCCATGACCGACGCCATGTCGGCCGGACGATTCCCCACCGACGAACCGCTGAACTCGGTGGGCTACCGCCAAGTCGACGCCTCCATCGACCTCGGGCATGACGGACAGCGCCTTCTGCGGGCCGGAGAAACGCACCAGGCAGACCGCGGAACTGCTTGGCCTGCAGGCAAGCCATCGACCAACGGCTTGCAGATGTGGATTGCGGGCGTTGGCGCGGCGACGTGCTTGGCGGTGTGCGGCCCGCCGACCTCGCGATCTGGCTGACCGATCCGACCCGCGCGCCGCACGGCGGCGAATCCGTCGTCGACCTGATCAACCGGGTGAGCGACTGGATGGAAACCTTGACCACCAGGCGGAGCCGACTGGTCGCCGTCACACATCCTGCGGTCATCCGCGCCGCAATCCTGGTGGCTCTCGATGCGCCGGCGAAGTCGTTCTGGCGCATGGACATTGCACCGGTCAGCCGGACGGTGATGCACTTCCGCGGTCACGCATGGACGCTGCGTTCGACGGGGTGATCAGCCGACGGGTGCGAGGTCGAACGTCTGGCGCACGATGGACTGCAGCCATCCGGCCGCGGTGGAACTGCGGAATTTCGTCCAGTTCAGCTGGAAACTGACCACCCACGGCTGTCCGGTGTGGTCGACGGCGTACCAGCTGAAGGTCAAGTCGCCAGGCAGGTTTCCGCCCTTCGCGCCGATGTATGGCCACTTCGACCGATCCAGATCGATACCGGGAATCGCCGACAGGATCTGCTTGACGGGAGCCGCCTCGCCGACCGCCGATGCCTGTAGCGCCGCGTGCACCCGGCAGATGTCGCTTGCGCTGCCGAACCACTCGGCGCCGACGTCGGACGCGGGGATGTGTGTGCGTTCCGGATCAGGGTCGTATGGACGGGAGTTGGTGTCTTTCAAGAGTTTCGCGCGATCCGCAGGTGATGCCTTCTCCCACTGCTCGCGGAGATTCGGCGTGCCCCAGCCGACCGAGAACAGTTCATGCGTCGTCGGGAACGGCGTCATGCTGGCGGGGTCGTGGTGTCCTGCCGTGGCCAGCGCATGTTCAACGGCCCCTGGGCCCAGGTGTTCGATCAACAGGTCGGTGGCCATGTTGTCGCTGGCCGAGATCATCTGCTGGGCGGCGGTGCGCACCGACACCGTGGTGCCGTCGGGGACTTCATCCAGGCCCGCCGCCCCGACGGCCTTGCCCCATTTGGTGACGGTGAGCTGATCGTCCCAACCGATCTTTCCGGCCTTGACGCCCTCCGCAACAGCAAGCAGCACATACAATTTGAAGATCGACGCCAGCGGAAGCGATAGGTCGGTGTTGGTTCCCGCAACCAGCGAGCACTTGCCGTTGTTGACTTTGGACACCTGATACGAATACCGCGCACCCGTCTTGGCGATCTCGGCGTCGATGTCCTTCCACGACTTGATCACGGGCGGATCCAGCGACACGTCGAACCGGTCGACGAGGCCGGCGTCATTGGTGCGCAGCTCGATGGTCTGCGCGACTTTGTAGGAGGTCAACAGGTGCATCGTGGCGTGTCCGGCGCCGATGTCGATACCGGTCAGGGTGAACGGGCGGTCCCACCAGATCTTGTCCATCGTGACGCCGACGTCATCCATGATCTTCGGCACGGCCAGGGTACGGATCCCATTGGGTCCGATCGGCCAGTCCGAGTTCAGCATGTCCATGATCTGCTTGGCCCGCAGACCCTGCGGCGTATTGGTGTCGATGTGGATGCCCTGTGCGGCCCCGGCAGGCGCCGCCGGTCCCGCATCGGCACAACCGCTAGCCAGGGCGGCCACCATCGCAACGACGACCGTCATCGTGGTCGCCCAGCGGCGCGCCCGGCTCGCGTTACGGCTTGGCGTCGGTCCCCGCAACGTCCAGCACAACCTCGAACTCCAGTAGCGAAGCTCCTGTGGCGACAGGGTTCGCGCGCTGGCCGGCGTGCGCCTCGACGGCCGGACCGGTCGCCCACGCCTGGAATGCCTCTTCGGACTCCCATTGCGTGACGACGAAGTAGCGATCCTCACCCTTGACCGGGCGTAGTAGCTGAAAGCCCAGGAAACCGGGCTGGTTGTCGACGGCGTGTGCACGGTTTGCGAACCGCTTCTCCAGTTCCGGACCAGCGTCGGGGGGGACCTCGATTGCGTTGATCTTCACCACGGGCATGCGGCCAAGGCTACCGCCTGCGCAAATCGCGTCTTACGCACCTAGGGTCAGGGAATGTCTGTGCACGAGAAGAGCACGAGTAGCTCTGGTCGCCTCGACAGGTTCTTCGAGCTAACAGCGCGTCAGTCGACTGTCCCCGCCGAGATCCGCGGCGGCGTTGTCACGTTCATCGCGATGGCCTACATCGTCGTCCTGAACCCGATCATCCTGTCGGACGCACAGGACGTCGACGGAAACAGCCTTGACTTCGCTGCGGTCTCCGCCGCGACATCGCTTGCCGCAGGCGTGATGACGATCCTGTTCGGCCTCGTTGCCCGGCTTCCGTTCGCATTCGCCGCAGGCCTCGGAATCAACTCGTTCCTCGCAACCACAGTGGTGGGCTCGCTCACCTGGCCCGAGGCGATGGGCCTTGTCGTCATCAACGGCATCATCATCGTGATCCTTGCGGCCACGGGCCTGCGGACGCTGATCTTCGACGCGGTGCCGATGCAGCTCAAGCTGGCGATAACCGCAGGTATCGGGGCGTTCATCCTGTTCATCGGGCTCGTCGACGCCGGCTTCATCGGGTCAACCGGCCTTCCCTCACCGCCAGTGGGTCTCGGCACCGGTGGAACCGGCACGATCAGCACCGTCCCGACGCTGGTCTTCCTGTTCACCCTGCTGCTCACCGGCATTCTGGTCGTCCGGCATGTACGCGGCGGGATCTTCATCGGACTCGTTGCGGGCACAGTCGTTGCCGTAGTCGTCGAGGCGATCTGGCATCTGGGTTCTGCCGAACAGAAACCCGGTGGGTGGAGCCTGTCGGTGCCGACGCTGTCCGGGTCCCCGTTCGCGGTGCCCGACCTTTCGCTGGTCGGCGCGTTCAGCCTCGACAGCTTCGGCCGCATCGGCGTGCTGGCCGCCGTAATGCTGGTGTTCACTTTGGTTTTCGCGAACTTCTTCGATGCGATGGGCACCTTCACTGGCCTGACGCGCGAGGCCGGTGTCGCCGATGACCGCGGAACGTTCCCGCGACTGCGCTCGGCACTGATCGTCGAAGGTGCCGGTGCGGTCGTCGGCGGTGCGACGTCGACGTCGTCCAACACCGTGTTCCTCGAGTCGGCGGCGGGCATCGAAGAGGGCGCACGGACCGGCTTGGCGAACCTGATCACGGGTCTGCTGTTCTTCGCCGCGATGTTCGTCACGCCGCTGGCGTCGATCGTGCCTTCGGAGGTGGCCGCGGCGGCGTTGGTGATCGTCGGCGTGATGATGTTCTCGCACCTTCGAGACGTCGATCTCTCGGAACTGTCCGTAGCGCTGCCCGTCGTGCTGACGGTGGCTGTCATGCCGCTCAGCTTCTCTATCGCCAACGGGATCGGCATCGGCTTCATCGCATGGGTCATCGTGCGTTCGGCCGCCGGGAAGGCGCGCGAGATCAGTCCGCTGCTTTGGATCGCCGCCGCCGGCTTCCTGGTCTACTTCGCGCGCGGCTGGATCGAATCACTGATCGGCATGTGAACACATGGGCGACCAACTGCTGACCCGCCGGGGCGGGCATGGCGAGCCCCTCGTGCTGTTGCACGGCCTGATGGGCCGGGGCAGCACCTGGTCGCGCCAACTGCCCTGGCTCACCCGGCTCTGTGAGGTGTACACCTACGATGCGCCGTGGCACAGGGGCCGCGACGTCGCCGACCCGTACCCGATCAGCACCGAGCGATTCGTCGACGATCTCGGTGACGCAGTGGCCGGGCTCGGCAGGCCCGTGACTCTGATCGGCCACTCGATGGGTGGTCTGCACGGCTGGTGCCTGGCGGCGACAAAAGCAGATCTGGTGAAAGCCCTGGTGGTCGAGGACATGGCACCCGACTTCCGCGGCCGCACCACCGGCCCCTGGGAGCCGTGGCTGCATGCATTACCCGTCGAATTCGCCTCGGCCCAGCAGGTTTATGACGAGTTCGGGTCGGTGGCCGGCCAGTATTTCCTCGAGGCGTTCGACCACACGGAATCCGGCTGGCGTCTGCACGGACACACCAAGGTGTGGATCGACATCGCCGCGGAATGGGGCACCCGCGATTATTGGCATCAATGGCGTGACGTACGGGTGCCGGTCCTGCTCATCGAGGCGGGCAACTCGGTCACTCCGCCGGGGCAGATGAAAAAAATGAATGAAACCGGCTACCGGACAACATATTTGCATGTGCCCGGCGCCGGCCATTTAGTGCATGACGAGCGGCCGCAGGTATATCAAGAAGCGGTTGAGTCGTTCTTAGCGACGCTCGCCGGTGGCACCTGAAGCGGGCCACATCGGCTGCTTCTCGAAGCGGGTGCGGATGGCGTCGACGTCGTGTGCGACGCGGAACCCGTCGCGGTCGTCTTCGAAGAGCCTGCCGACCATCGGCGCGGACCACCGGAACTGGCTGAACCGGATCCGAAGGGAGTCGGAGCGGTGTGCGGCCCAGCTCAGCGTCGCGGCCACCGCGAAGGGGGCGATCAGTATCAGGAAGGTCAGTGCTGTACTCATGGCAGTAATCGTGCGCCGGTAAAGATCCCGCCAACAGTGGCAGAAGCGACACGGTGCGATAAGATACTGCCATGGCAATTGAGAAGGTATCGGCGCTGGTCCTGGACCGCATGGCGGTCTTCGAGTTCGGCGTGATCTGCGAAGTCTTCGGGATTGACCGTTCCGCCGACGGCGTGCCGAATTTCGATTTCAAGGTCTGCGGCCCGGAGGCGGGCAAGCCGCTGCGCACGTCGGTCGGCGCGACGCTCATCCCGGATCACGGGCTGGACGACCTGGTCGGCGCTGACCTCGTCGCGATTCCGGCGATCGGGGGATCCGACTACCTGCCCGAGGCGCTGAAGGCGGTGCGGGCGGCCGCGGATGCAGGCGCGATCATTCTGACCGTCTGCTCGGGCGCCTTCGTCGCAGGCGAGGCGGGCCTGCTCGACGGGCGGCCGTGTACGACGCACTGGATGCACGCCGACGAGCTGGCTCGGCGGTACCCGACCGCGCAGGGTCGACCGCAACGTGCTGTTCGTCGACGACGGCAACCTGATCACCAGCGCGGGCACCGCAGCGGGTATCGACGCGTGCCTACATCTCGTTCGGCGCGAAATGGGCAGCGAGGTGACCAACAAGATCGCCCGCCGGATGGTGGTTCCACCGCAGCGCGACGGCGGTCAGCGGCAGTACATCGATCAGCCGATACCGGTTCGCTGCTCGGAAGGTTTTGCGCCCCATCTGGATTGGATCCTGGCGAACCTGGAAAAGCCGCACACCGTTGCGACACTGGCGCGACGGGCGAGCATGTCTGGCCGGACCTTCGCGAGGCGCTTCGTCGACGAGACCGGCACGACGCCCATGCAATGGGTAACCGACCAGCGGGTGCTCTACGCGCGGCGGATGCTCGAGGAGACCGACCTCGACATCGACCGCATCGCCGACCGGTCGGGCTTCGGTACCGCAACGCTGCTCCGGCACCACTTCCGCCGAATCATCGGTGTGACGCCGTCGGACTATCGCCGCAGCTTCGCATGCAGCATGGATCCCGAGTGCGGGCAGACCGCCCAGACCGCCTAGTCGAATCGACTGCGCGCCAAGGCATACACCCGCCAGTGGCCGGGCACACCCTTCAATTCGTGTTCGCCGTGCTCGGTGAACGATCGATGTGATCCTGTAACGATCTCGCGCACCGTCGATGAGGCCAGCACCTCGCTCGGCCCTGCGAGTGCGGCGACACGGGCGGCGATGTGCACAGCCATCCCGGCGATGTCGGCACCGCGCACTTCGACCTCTCCGGCGTGAATGCCCGCCCGTATCTCGATGCCGAGCGGCCGGACGGCCTCGACGACGGCTTCTGCGCAGTCGAGCGCCACGCTGGGGCTGGTGAACGTAGCGACGAATCCGTCTCCCGCGGTGTTGACTTCGCGCCCGCGGAATCTCTGGAGTTCACTGCGGACGATGCGGTCGTGGTTGTCGAGCATGTCGTGCCACCGGAGGTCGCCGAGTTCGGCAGCGCGCTGCGTCGATCCGACGATGTCGGTGAAAACTATTGTGGTGAGCACGCGTTCGGTGCCGAAGCTGCCGCGCGCACCGGTGACGAACTCCTCGATCTCGTCGAGAATCGCCCCGGCATCGCCTGTCCAGTGCAGCGTGTCGGCGCCGGGCAACTCCAGATAGCGTGACCCCGCGATGTGATCGGCGAGATAGCGACCGTGCTCGACGGGGATCATCACGGCGTCCTTGCGGTGCAGGATCAGCGTCGGCACGGTGATGCGCGTGAGCGCATCTCGTAGATCGCACGTCGCGATCACCTCGAGGATGGCGCTCGCCTCACTAGGCGACTGCGCCCGGTTTCCCGCGCGATCCCACCAGCGCCGGAAGGTGTCGATCGTCGGCGACGCTCGGCGCGATGATCCGTAGGACGTCGAAGCCCTGCTCGACGGCGTCAGGATCCAGTGCGACAGTGCCCCAGGGATTGTCATCGGTCACCTGGCTACCGATCGGATAGTCGGGCGCCCACAGCGCGCGGGCGGATCCGTTGACGATCACCATGCCGCGCACTCGCTCAGGGTGGTCGGCGGCCAGCACCAGTCCGGTCATGCCGGTCCAGCCAGATCCGACGATCGTCGCCTGCTCGCAACCCGCGGCGTCCATCACCGCAAGGGCATCCTGGGCCCAGAATTGCGGACCAAGCGTGTTAATCGACGAAGTGCGCGACGACGCGCCCATTCCGCGTTGGTCGAACCGGATCACCCGGCCAAAGGATGCGAGGCGACGGTGGAATCGGTAGAGCGAAGGCTCGGCATCGATCGAATCGAAGGCGACGAACGGACCCGGCAGCACCAGCAGGTCAACAGGGCCATCGCCGAGCACCTGGTAGGCGATGTCCAAGTCGCCGCACTTGGCGTAGCGGGTTCGCGGAGCCTGCGCCACAGGCCAAGGCTACGTGGAAGAATCGGCCTGTGGCGGGGAATTCTGCTGCGGCCTTTGCCAGTTCAGCTGTGGAGCGCGTTCGGGACGACCCGACGGCGCGGTTCACGCTGATGCGTCGACTCTACGAGGTCCCGCGCAACGTCGACCGCGGGTATCTCCCCTACCGGCGCGCGGCATCGGCGTTCATGAACTGGCAACTGCGACGGGGGCTCCTGAACCCGCCTGCTGATCCCAGGCCAGGCAGCCCGTGGTGGCGGGCGTTGAACGAATCGTTGTTGCGCGACACCGCCGAAGCCCGCGCGTTGGCGTTCGGGTACGCCGGCGAACCCAGCCGACTTGCGGTCACCGCGCACCTGGACTTCATCCACCGACCCACCGCGCGCAACTGGTACCGCGCACATAACTCCAGCATCGTCGGGGGCTATCTGGACAACGAGTCGCTGGCCGCCGAGGAACGCCGGGTGGAACGGTTCTTCATCAACGTGGTTCTCGTGCGGGTGCTGTTCGCGCACGCGCTGGTGGCCGCACCCCGGCTCGCGTTGGGCTGGCTCGCGCCGATCGGCCGCGCGGTTGGCGATCCGCGTGTCGGCATGACCGGCATTTTCCTGTCACTGTCGCGGGTACTGCCCGACCTGTATCCGCTCGGCGACGATGTCGACACCTATGTGGCGGTCGAGCATGGATTCGGCCACATGCTGGACATCGGCATCATCGCGCCGAGATTCGGTCGTCTGTACGAGTGGTCGTCGGAGATGCTTGCCCTACCTGCGCTTCGAGGTTTGGTGGACGGCAGCACGCCAACCTATGCGTGGGATTGGAAAGCCGACGCCGATGTGTGGGACTTCAAGCCGTCGAGACTCGCGTTGCTTGCCAGGCGGATCGTGCCTGCCCGTTAGCGCAGCGCTTGGTCGCCCTCACCCGCAAGGGCGAAACGCCCGTCGGCCGTCTGCTCGACCAGCCCGTCGACAAGCAGCGAGTCCAGGGCGCGGTCGCGCTGTGCCGTGTCGGTGAGCCAGGCCACGTCGAGTGCCGCACGGGTGACAGGGGAGTCGTTGCCACGCAACACATCCAACAGGCGTCCGCGGACCTGGCGGTCGGTGCCCGCATAGCGCTGAACCCGGCGCGCCGGTGTGGTGGCGGTCTGGTAGCCGGCCCGATCGCCAGGCGCAGACGCTCAACGGGCAGATGCCACACCGCGGTGCCCGCGCGGTGCAGACCGTCGCACCCAGTTCCATCAGGGCGACCGAAAAGCGAGGCGCATCATCGCCATTCGGCAAAAGGGCGGCGACATCGTCGAGATCCCGCGGCGACGAGGAAGCCGCCGCGTCGGCCCGGCCGTGCACGGCCCGCGCCACCACCCGGCGCACATTCGTGTCGACCACCGGCACCCGCTGCCGGAAGGCGAAGCACGCAATCGCGCGGGCGGTGTATGCGCCGATTCCGGGTAGCGACAACAAGGTTTCGACATCTGAGGGCACGACGTCGCCGTGCTCGGAGGCGATCACCACCGCGCACTCGTGTAGCCGCTTGGCCCGCCGCGGATAGCCAAGCTTGCCCCACGCGCGCAGCACGTCCGCCGCGCTTGCCGCAGCGGTGGCTGACGGGGTGGGCCAGCGCGCCACCCAATCCAGCCAAACAGGTTCAACCCGCGCGACAGGCGTCTGCTGCAGCATGAATTCGCTCACCAGCACCTGCCACGGCGTGACACCGGGACGACGCCACGGCAGGTCCCGCTGCTCGCGGTCGTACCAACTCAGGAGCCCGGCCGAATCGATCATGCGATCGCGCTCCGGCACAATGACGGCCATGTCCAACACGAGTCCGGTGACCGCATGGAACGCACTCAAGGAGGGTAACCAGCGGTTCGTCGACGGTACCCCCGAGCATCCCAGCCAGAGCATCGAGCACCGGGCCGCCCTCGCCAGGGGCCAGAAGCCGACGGCGGTTGTCTTCGGCTGCGCCGACAGCCGAGTTGCCGCTGAGATCATCTTCGATCAGGGCCTCGGCGACATGTTCGTGATTCGCACCGCGGGCCACGTCGTCGATTCGGCGGTGCTGGGCTCGATCGACTTTGCGGTGACGGTGCTCAACGTGCCGCTGATCGTTGTGCTGGGCCACGACAACTGCGGGGCCGTGAAGGCGACGATTTCCGCACTAGACGATGGCGTGGTGCCGGGCGGCTGGGTTCGCGACATCATCGAACGGGTCACCCCGTCAATCCTGTTCGGGCGAAATGCCGGGCTCACGCGGGTCGACGAGTTCGAAGCCCGGCACGTCAGCGAAACCGTCGATCAGCTGCGGATCCGCTCTTCGGCGGTTGCCCAGCGGATCGCGGCAGGCACTCTGGCGATCGCCGGTGCGACCTACCATCTGGCGGATGGCCGCGTCGTGCTGCGCAACCATCTGGGCGACATCGGCGAAGGCTGACCTGCGACACGCCGAGTCACCTCGGACGATTGTGCGTGACCTGCCCTTACCTTGGGTTTGTGTTGGATCTGGAACCGCATGGCCCGCTACCCCAGCAGATCTACTGGCGACGCAGGGCACTGGCGCTAGGCATAGCGGTCCTCGTCATCGGGGTGATCGCCGCCGTGGTGGTCATGATCGTGATGAACGGTGGCGGTGCCGAGACGAAGAACGCCGCTAAACCGGGCCCCACCCCGGCCGCACCGCCGACACCGCTTCCGGGCGAGAACCCGGAAATCAAATCGCCGGTGGTGCCTCCCGCCATCAACGCTCCCGCCCCGACACCGACGCCGACCGCCGCGGTCACACCGCCGCCGGTGCTCGAGGAGGGCGACGACTGCCCGGACTCGACGCTTGCCGTCAAGGGCATCACCAGCCAGCCGCAATACGTGGTGGGCGACCAGCCGAAGTTCACCATGGTCGTCACCAACATCGGGCTGGTGGCCTGCAAGCGTGACGTCGGCGCTGCAGTGCTTGCGGCCTATGTGTACGGCCTGGACAACACGCGGTTGTGGTCGAACCTCGACTGCGCGCCGTCGAACGAGACGCTGGTCAAGACGTTCAACCCCGGTGAGCAGGTGACCACCGAGGTGACCTGGACCGGCATGGGCTCCGGCCCCGGTTGCCCGCTGCCCCGCCAGCCGATCGGCCCTGGCACGTACAACCTGCTCGTCCAACTGGGCAATCTGCGGTCGGCTGCGATGCCGTTCATCCTCGCCCAACCACCGCAAGCAGAAGCGCCTGCGCCGGCAGAAGGCGCGCCCGCCCCAGAAGAGGCTCCGGCGCCAGCGGGCTAGGCCAACCGGTCGGCGATCGTCGATTCAGCCAGCTGCGATAGACCCTCGCGGATGTGGCGTGCCCACATCGATCCGATGCCTTCCACGGACTGGAGATCGTTCGCGCTGGCGGCCAGCAGGCCCTGCAACGACCCGAACGACCGAACCAACAGGTCGACGTGGGCGAACTGCAGACGCGGAATTCCCGCCATCGCGCGATAACCGCGCGAACTCATCGCCGAGTCCTGTGCCTCCAGCGTCGACGGGTAGCCGAAAACCCTTGCCAGCGTGGTGAAGTCGAGAAGTTCGGCGTCCGAAAGGCGGTCGAGCTCCTCGAGTGTTGCGCTCACCTGTGCCGCCGTGGGCGGGTCGGGGTTGGCGTGGTAGTCGCGCACGATCAGCTCACGGGCGGTTTCGTTGTCGCCGACCAATTCCTCCAACTGAAGCTTCAGCTGGCGTCCGTCGGTGCCGAGTTCGACTACGTCGGAGTCGATTTCGAGACTGATCCTGCGCACCATCTCCAGCCGCTGTACCACCGTCATCACGTCGCGCAGCGTGACGAAGTCCTCGATCTCGGCCGTCGACAGCTGCCTGCTCACCTCGTCCAGCCGTGACTTGTACCGCTCGAGCGTGTCGATGGTCTGGTTGGCACGCGACAGTATGGTTGCCGAGTCGGGCACCACGTGCCGCTCGCCTGCCACATAGACGGTCACGATGCTCATCGAATGGCTAACGGATACAACGGGATAGCCGGTCTGTACCGCTGTGCGCTCAGCGGATCGGTGCCTGGTGCCGGACTCGTCGGTCGGTATCGACGGGTCGGGCACCAGCTGAACGTTGGCCCGCAGAATCTGGGAGCCGTCGCTGGACAGCACGACGGCGCCGTCCATTTTCGACAGCTCCCGTAGCCGGGTCGGCGCGTATCGGATGTCCAGTACGAAGCCGCCGTCACAGATGGCCTCGACGCTGTCGTCATAGCCGAGCACGATCAAGGCGCCCGTGCGGCCGCGCAGGATGCGTTCGAGGCCGTCGCGCAGTGCGGTTCCCGGGGCGAGCCTTCCGATGGTTTCCCGTAGCGTGGGGCGGGCCAGCTGCACGACGTTGCGGCGGCTGGACTTCACGGCCATGGCCCCTCCTCGGAGCGGCCGCCTTTCACCGCGATCTCCGTCAGCACCTTCATCGCAGCGGTGATGCTGTCGGCCGCTATCGCCCGTAAGCCTATCGGCACGGTTTTCACGCCGGGCGGAACTACGGCACATGTGAACCCGAGGCGGGCGGCCTCGGCCAGCCGCCGCTCCATGCCGCTGACCCGGCGTAGGTCGCCCGCCAGACCCACCTCGCCGATCGCGATGGCAGTCGTCGGCAGGGGAAGGTCGAGGTATGCCGATGCGATGGCCAGTGCCACGGCGAGGTCCGACGACGGATCGGTGAGCCGCATGCCGCCGACCGTCGACAGGTAGATGTCGCACGGACCGACCCTGAGATTGGCCCGCTTCTCCAGCACCGCGGTGATCATCGCCGCGCGCGCCGAGTCGATACCGCTGACGGCGCGCCGTGGCGTCGATGTCGTCGGCGCCGCGAGCAGGGCCTGGACTTCCCCGATGAGTGGACGCTTGCCGTCAAGCGTCACCGTGACCGCGGTGCCCGAAACGGGCGCGGGCCGCTGATCGAGGAAGAGCCCGGACGCATCCGCTACGCATTCGATTCCGTTGTCGTGCAACATGAAACAGCCGACCTCGTCGGCCGCGCCGAACCGGTTCTTTATCCCGCGCACCATGCGAAGCGTCGACGTCTTGTCGCCTTCGAAGTGCAGCACGACGTCGACGAGATGTTCCAGCGACCTCGGCCCCGCGATCGCACCGTCCTTGGTCACATGGCCGACGAGGATGATCGCCACCCCCGTGGATCTGCGCGGTCATCGTCAGCGCTGTCGTCACCGCCCGCACCTGGGTGACACCGCCGGTGACGCCGTCGGCCTCGGTCGTCGACATGGTCTGCACCGAATCGACCACCACCAACGTCGGCCGGACCTCCTCGATATGGCCGAGCGCGGTCTGCAGATCGGACTCTGCGGCCAGGTAGACCTCGTCGTGGCTGCAGCCGGTGCGTTCGGCGCGCATCCGGATCTGGCCCGCGGACTCCTCGCCCGACAGGTAGAGCGCTCGGCGCCCGCTCTCCGCCCATTTGTGGGCGACCTCGAGCAACAGCGTGGACTTGCCGACACCGGGATCGCCGGCAAGCAGCGTTACCGAACCCGGCACGATGCCGCCGCCCAGCACGCGGTCGAGTTCACTCACGCCGGTGTGATAGTGCCTGGTAGCGCCGGGATCGATGGAGCTGATCGGCACGGCTGGCGTGGTCGGTGCCACCGCGCGCCTGGCAGGCGACCCGTTGACGGCGGCGAGCACAGCTACTTCGTCGACGGTGCCCCAGGTGCCGCAGTCTGCGCAGCGCCCGACCCATTTCGCGGTGACATGGTGGCACTCGGAACAGCGGTACTGCGAACGCGCCTTGGCCACGGAATGACGGTATCCGCCGCGGCCGACAGATCCTTAGTGGTGACCGCCCGTGTCGCCGCCGGCTTCGTCGGATGCATCCGCGGACTGGTCGCGACGCGGCGACTCGCCCGCCGAAATCGGCACAGGCAGGGTGATCTGGCCGGCGTTTTGGAAGTTGAAGGTGAACTCGTAGGTCAGGCCGTTGGTGATCGGCTTGCTCAAGTCGACCGTGGCCTTCGCCGCATCGGCGGTCTCTGCGGATTCCAGCGGGGCGATCTGACCGTCGGGCTCGCCGACGAGCAGCACATCGGCTGGTGGCAACGCGGTGTCGCCCGTCAAACTCACCGTCCCGAAGTCGGAGGTGATCGACGTCAGCTTGTCGGGCGTGTCGGGTGATTCGTTGGACGCCACGAACAGCAATTCGACCTCGCTGCCGGGCCGCACGTAGTCAGTCGTCAGCGTGGCCCGCAGGTGTGCGTTGCGGATGGTGATGTTGCCTTCCGTCGCTGCGGTGCCGTTGACGGCCGCCTGCTGGGTGGAGGTCTGGGAAACCTGCCCGGCGCTGCAACCGGAGAGGGCGGCAGCGGCGGCCAGCCCGCAGGCCGCGAGCGGACGGTGACGGCGGAACTGCGCGATTTGAAGCGGTTCACCCAAAGCCTCCTGCTCGGCCTGCGAGGCGCCGGTGACGTCGGTCGCCAGTGACAAGAACCTGTTCGACTATGCACAGTAGTAGGTGGTGGTTGGCAGCGGTAGCGGAGGCGTCACCGGACGTCGATTTTGGTTTGCCGCGAACCATCCACAGGCACGTGAGAGGGGCCGCCAAGGGGTCGCTGAACGGGCAGGGCCTTGCACGGATTCGTCACCGTGTCAACCCCTAGTCTTCACCTCTGGTGCCCCTGACCTGCACCGTTGTGCGGCACGTGTCTGAGCCCCGTGTTAGCATGGAGTATCGAAAGGGGCTCGAAACAGATGATTTTTAAGGTCGGAGACACCGTTGTCTATCCACACCACGGTGCTGCGTTGATCGAGGCGATCGAAACCCGGACCATCAAAGGCGAGCAAAAGGAATATCTCGTCTTGAAGGTTTCCCAGGGAGACCTCACCGTCCGAGTCCCAGCAGACAATGCCGAGTATGTCGGCGTGCGCGACGTGGTCGGCCAAGAGGGCCTCGACAAGGTGTTCCAGGTGCTTCGCGCCCCGCACACCGAGGAGCCGACCAACTGGTCGCGCCGCTACAAGGCCAATCTGGAGAAGCTGGCTTCCGGCGACGTGAACAAGGTGGCCGAGGTCGTTCGTGACCTGTGGCGCCGTGATCAGGAGCGCGGCCTGTCCGCAGGCGAGAAGCGGATGCTGGCCAAGGCCCGGCAGATTCTGGTCGGCGAACTTGCGCTCGCGGAGAACACCGACGACGCCAAGGCCGAGATCATTCTCGACGAGGTTCTGGCCGCCGCTTCCTGAAGGGCATGAGCACGATCGCCGTCGTCCCGGCCGCAGGTTCGGGGGAACGGTTGGCGGCCGGCGCGCCGAAGGCGTTCGTCAATCTTTGTGGTCGTCCGATGCTGGAGCATGCCCTGCGCGGCCTGCGTGACTCCGGGGTCGTCGACGGAGTCGTGGTAGCCGTGCCGCCCAACCGCACCGACGAGGCCAAGCTGGTCTTCGGCGGCGACGCGGTCATCGTGGCCGGCGGAACGGATCGCACCGAGTCGGTGCGCCTCGCGCTGGCGGCGGTCGGTGACGCCGAATTCGTCCTCGTGCACGACGCCGCGAGGGCGCTGACGCCGCCATCGCTGATCGTGCGCGTGGTCGAGGCCCTCCGGTCCGGTCACGCCGCGGTGGTGCCCGCGCTGCCGGTCAGCGACACCATCAAGGCCGTAGACGCCAACGGCGTCGTTCTCGGCACCCCCGAGCGGGCGGGCCTGCGCGCGGTGCAGACCCCGCAGGGCTTCCAGACCGAGCTGTTGCGACACGCCTATGAGCGCGCAGCCGCCGGCGGATTCACCGACGACGCCTCGGTGGTCGAGATGACCGGCACCCAGGTTCAGGTGGTCGACGGCGACCCGCTGGCCTTCAAGATCACCACGCCGATGGATCTGCTGCTCGCCGAGGCGCTGCTGGGGCGGGCCGAATGAGCACGCCACGGGTCGGCGTCGGCACCGATGTGCATCCCATCGAGGCGGGCAGGCCGTGCTGGCTGCTTGGCCTGCTGTTCGAGGGCGCAGACGGCTGTGCCGGTCATTCGGACGGCGACGTCGCGGCCCACGCGCTGTGCGATGCGGTGCTCAGCGCCGCCGGGCTCGGTGATATCGGCGAGGTGTTCGGCACCGACGATCCGCGCTGGGCAGGCGTCAGCGGCGCGGACATGCTGCGGCACGTGCACGCCCTGGTGCGGGGTGAGGGCTACCGAGTGGGCAATGCCGCCGTGCAGGTGATCGGGAATCGGCCCAAAGTGGGGCCGCGGCGCGCGGAAGCACAACAGGTCCTCTCAGAGCTTCTGGACGCTCCTGTGGCGGTGTCGGCGACGACAACCGACGGCCTCGGGCCTGACGGGCCGCGGAGAAGGATTGGCCGCCATCGCGACCGCTTTGGTGGTCGACGCCGAATAGGCCGGTAAGCTGGCCCGTCGTGACCGACCTGCGCCTATACGACACCATGTCGGGCGCCGTGCGCGACTTCGTGCCCGTGCGTCCCGGCCACGTGTCGATCTATCTGTGCGGTGCCACCGTGCAAGGGCTGCCGCACATCGGTCATGTTCGCAGCGGGGTGGCCTTCGACGTCTTACGCCGCTGGCTGATCGCCAAGGGCTACGACGTCGCGTTCATCCGCAATGTCACCGACATCGACGACAAGATCCTGAACAAGGCGGCCGACGCGGGCAGGCCGTGGTGGGAGTGGGCCGCCACCTACGAGCGGGCGTTCTCGGCCGCCTACGACGCGCTCGGCGTGCTGCCACCGTCGGCGGAGCCGCGCGCGACCGGCCACATCACCCAGATCATCGAGCTGATCGAGCGGCTGATCGAGCGCAAGCACGCGTACACCGGCGGCGGTGACGTCTACTTCAACGTGCAGAGCCTGCTGCCAGAACCGGGGTACGGCAAGCTGTCCGGGCACAAGATCGACGATGTGCACCAAGGCGAGGGAGTCGCGACCGGCAAGCGCGACCAGCGCGACTTCACGCTGTGGAAGGGCGAGAAGCCGGGCGAGCCGTCCTGGCCAACGCCGTGGGGCAGGGGCAGGCCTGGCTGGCACACCGAATGCGTCGCGATGTGCGAGGCGTACCTGGGCGCCGAGTTCGACATCCACGCCGGCGGAATGGATTTGATCTTCCCGCACCACGAGAACGAGATCGCCCAGGCCGAAGCCGTCGGTGACCCGTTCGCCCGGTACTGGTTGCACAACGGGTGGGTCACCATGGGCGGCGAGAAGATGAGCAAGTCGCTTGGCAACGTGCTGGCCATCCCCGCGGTGCTGCAGCGGGTGCGCCCCGCCGAGCTCCGCTACTACCTCGGCAGCGCGCACTACCGCTCCATGCTGGAGTTCTCCGAGACCGCACTGCAGGATGCGGCCAAGGCCTACACCGGGATCGAGGACTTCCTGCATCGGGTGCGCAACCGGGTCGGCGCCGTCGAACCCGGCGAATGGACGCCTGCCTTCGCGGCGGCGCTCGACGACGACCTGTCGGTGCCGATCGCACTGGCCGAGGTGCACACCGCTCGCGCCGAGGGCAACCGGGCGCTGGAGGCGGGCGACCACGAGACGGCGATGGCCCGCGCCCGGTCGATCCGGGCGATGCTGGGCATCTTGGGCTGCGACCCGCTCGACGAACGATGGGAGTCCCGCGACGAGACATCGGCGGCGCTTGCGGCGGTCGATGTCCTGGTCCACGCGGAGATCCAGCGCCGCGAGGAGGCCCGCGAGCGCAGGGACTGGGCAGAAGCCGACGCGATCCGGGACCGGTTGAAGAAGGCGGGTATCGAGGTCACCGACACCGCCGACGGTCCGCAGTGGACGCTGCTGGACGGGTACTCCACGTAGATGGCAGGCAATTCGCGGCGCCGCGGGGCGATCCGCAAGCCCGGTACCAAGAAGGGCCCCAAGGTCGGTTCTGGCGGAGTCCGCCGCCGCGGGCTGGAAGGTCGCGGCGCTACCCCGCCCGCACACATGCGGCCCAACCACCCGGCCTCCAAGCGGTCGGCCAAGCCTGCGCAGCGCCGCGCTCCGAAGCGCACCGATGACACCGAGACAGTGCTGGGCCGCAACCCCGTGCTTGAATGCCTGCGCGCCGGCGTGCCCGCGACCGCGCTGTACGTGGCGCTCGGCACCGAAGCCGACGAACGGCTGACCGAATCCGTAAGGCGCGCAGCCGATGCCGGTATCGCGATCCTGGAAGTGTCGCGCGCCGACCTGGACCGAATCAGCGCGAACGGACTGCACCAGGGCATCGGCCTGCAGGTGCCCCCCTACGAATATGCCCATCCCGACGATCTGCTCGCGACGGCGTCCAACGACAGCGTGCCCGCGCTACTGGTGGCACTCGACAACATCTCCGACCCGCGCAACCTGGGAGCGATCGTCCGTTCGGTGTCGGGTTTCGGCGGGCACGGCGTGCTGATTCCGCAGCGCCGGTCGGCGTCGGTCACCGCGGTCGCCTGGCGGACCAGCGCGGGTGCGGCCGCCAGGCTGCCTGTGGCCAGGGCGACGAATCTCAATCGCACACTGAAGAACTGGCATGACTCGGGATTGCAGGTGGTCGGGCTCGACGCCGACGGTGACATCACGCTAGACGAGCTGGACGGCACCGACCCGATGGTCGTTGTGGTCGGCTCGGAGGGCAAGGGCTTGTCGCGGCTGGTACGGGAGAACTGCGACACGGTGGTATCCATCCCGATGGCAGGGCCGACGGAGTCGCTCAATGCGTCGGTGGCCGCAGGCGTGGTGCTTGCCGAAATCGCCCGCCAGCGCAGGGGTTAAGCCGACGCGGTGCGCCGTGGTCTGGTCAGCGTGAACTTGTCGACGGGCACGGCCGCGCCGAGCATCCCGTTGACCGCGTAGTACGTCGCGGCAATCGATGTCAGCCCACCGGGTACACCGGGATCGACGTCGAAGACTACGAAGCCGCACGGGTTGTGCATGTCACGAAAGACCGACCATGGAGCGGGCTCCTCAACGTATCGAGGCGACTTGTGGCCGGTCGCCGAGTCGAATTCACCGACATCGGTGAGCACACGGCATCGGGCCTCAGGGAAGAACATGCTGTTCGACGGTATCGACGTGCCGCCGCCACCGATGACCAGATGCACCGTGCCCTTGCTGGTGTCGACGAGGTCCGGCCGAGTATCTACGGGAAGCGGGGTGAGTGTGTCGCTGGGCAGCGTGCCGCGGATCGCGTGGGACCGCTCGTAGTGGTGCTCATGGCCGCACACCACAAGGTCCACTCCGTAGCGGTCGAACAGGGGCACCCAGTTCTCGCGAATGGACAAGTCCGCACCGTTGGTGAGGTTGCCGGTCGACACGGCCGTCTGATGCATGCACACCACGATCCAGTCGATAGTGCTTTCGGCTCGGGCACGGGCGAGTTCAGTTTCGAGCCAGCGTTTTTGGGTCCCACCCGAATAGCCCCGCACGTAGGAGTTGCCGCCGTCCTGGTAGCAGATATCGTCGTTGGCGAGGCTGATCACCCGCACCGACCCCGCCGTGAACGAGTACCAAAGGCCGCGCAATTCGGGGTCGGCGCCGGAGTCGGGCAACGCGAAATATGTCTGAAAGGCCGCATAGCCGATCGGGCCGTTACCCACTTCGTTCTCGTGGTTTCCTGCCGCGGGCATCCACGGCCGGTGCCGCGCGGACCTCGAGTTGTTCTCGAACCAGTCTGACCAGGTTCTGACCCGGTCGCGCGACAGGTTTGCGTAGCACAGGTCGCCGTTCACCAGGTTGAACAGGGGCGCCGCCTGCTCGACGGCGCTCGTGATGTCGCCTGCGGCAGGCGAACCGCGGTTGTCGCGGCCGAAAGCGCTGGCAACCGATGCGTCCAGCATCGGCGTCGACTGGTCACCGAAGCTGGTGAACCGCAGCGCCGCTCGGCCACGGGGAGCCGTCCGCACCGTTCCCATTTCCGGCATCGCGCCATCGTGTACCGCCGCATAGACGTAGTGGGTGTCCGGACAGAGGCCGGCGATCCGGGCATGGTGAACATAGGTCGTGGTACCGGACGCCGCATCGCGGTAGGTGACGGTCTCGGCAGGCGCAACCTTGCCGAACCCGTCGCTGGGTGTGCCGAAGGTGACGTGAGGCTTGCCGACCGGTGCCGGGGTGTGCCAGGACACCACCACTTCCGTTGAGGCGTCGGCGCCGAACTGGAGATGCAGCCCGCCGACGCTCGGGGCATCGTTGATGACCGGCATTCAGAGGACCTTCGACAATGTCGACAACTTCGGTTCGATACCCGCACCCGGCTTGGCCAGCCGCATCCTCTTGGCGACGTAAGGCGCCGCGAACGCCGCGGTCCATCGAAGGTTGGCGCGGAAGTCGCGCGCCGGAGGGGCCGATGACAGCAGTGCTGCCGACCGGGTGGTCAGCTCATGCGGAACGACAATCGTGTCAAGAACTTTGGCGGCAAATCGCTCATGACCGAGCGGCGACAGGTGGATGCGATCGCCGTCCCACAGGCGGGCGTCACGAAACTCGGCGAAGCGCCAGAAGTCGACGAGCTGCAGACCGAGATCGTCGGCTATGCCGCGCAGCAGTTCGTTGTAGACGGCTGCCCGGCCGCGCAGCCGCCGGAACAGCGGGACCGTGCCGAGGTCTGCCGCGGTGAACGCGAGCACCACAGCGCCGGTCTGCTGCAACGTCTTGAGCCCTTCGGCGTACCTGGCCATCATGGCGTCGACGTCGTTGCGCAACAGCAGCAGGTTGTTCATGCCCGCATAGATGGTGACGAGATCAGGTTCGAGCATGACGGCGGTCTGCAACTGTTCGTCGAGGATCTCGTCCATGCGCCTGCCGCGCACAGCAAGGTTGGCGTAGCGAAGTTCGGGGTTGGTCTGCGCCAGGCGCGACGGCGACGTGATCCGCCCAACCGCGCAGGCCGGCCGGGCTCGTCGGGTGTGGGTCGCCGACACCCTCGGTGAACGAGTCGCCGAGCGCCACGTACCTGGAGAACGCCACGGCCACAATCTTGCCGAGATCGTACGGCGGTTCGCCAATCGCATCGCGGTTGCGTAGCGATTAGACGTCAACCGTCCCATCGCTGTTCGCGTCTCGGTAACCATTTCTTTGATCTGGCTCGAACGGCGGTGGTTTGTTGCGTTCGGCGACGAAGTCGTCGTTGAGTCGGCGTTCGGCTGCAATGGCTTTGGCGGTGTCGTGGGCGCGGGTGTGGCGGCGTTTGGGCATCATGGCGCCTCGGTCGCCGGTGGGCTCGATGACCGGTGGTTCGCCGGTCCACAGGATGGCGGTCGGTTCGCAGAGTGGCGGGAACAGGTGTTGGCTGCCGGGGTAGGTGGTGTAGGTGTGCCCGGTGGGTGAGGTCCAGATGATGGTGCCGTCGGGTAGTTGTCGGTCGCGCCATCCCCGCACACCGCTCCAGAAGGTTTTGAGTAAGTGGTGAAAGCGGCACAGGCACTTCAGGTTTGACGGATGGGTGGGCCCGGCCGGGTAGGGCACGGTGTGGTCGAGGTCGCAGAACTGCGCGGGTTTGTCGCAGCCCGGGAAGCGACAGGTCAGATCCCGGCAGCGCACGAACTCGGCGGTGGTGCGGGTGGGGGTGTAGCGCGGTTCGGCCGGGGTGGTGTCGCCGGGGTGGCGCACTTCGCGAAGGCGGGCACGCTCCAACACCGCACCCAATAACGGGGTGGGCAGTACCCCGGCGCCGAACACATAGGCCGGCGGCGCTGCGGACTCGGCCTGCTGCGCGCTGGCAGCATCCACCGATTTCTCGTCGGCGACGACGTAGACGACGGCGTTCTTGACGGGTGTGTCGTCGGCTGCGGGACCGTCACAGTCGGGTTGTCCGCAGCGACAGGCCATGCCCTCGTGGGCGACTGCCGCTTTTAATGCCAGCGCCCGGCGCTCGTCGATGCCGCGCGGGTCGGCGTCACACACGCTGTGGGCCAACTCGTCGACCGACTGTTCGATAAGTAGGGCGTCGGGGGAGTTCAGCCGGGCCCAGATGCTGGTGGTGCCGGGAGGATCCGACGGTGACCCGAATTCGACGGTGGGGTGGGCGGCGGTTGCGCGGGAGCGGCGCAGCGCGCCGGGATCGTGTTCTTCGACCAACTCGTCGATGGCGGTCTCGGTTTTGGCCGCCGACAACGCGCCCCAGCCGGTGATCCGCTCGGCGAGGGCGGCGTCGACTTTGGCCATCGCCTCGTCGTCGGTGATCAGGTAGGTGCGCCACACGATGGTGCGCACCAGCAGATCACTGATCAGCCCGGCCTCGAACAACGCGGCGACGGTCGGGAGCCGATCCCGCAACGCCACCCCGCGGTGGGTCTGGTGTAGCGCCATGCCCTGGCTGACATTGACCGCCGCGGCCATCTCGGCGGCCACCGCGGCGTCGGGGTCGATCCACCACAGTTCCCGCTCCCCGGCGTCCAGTCCGGTGCGGCGGGCGAAGATCTCGGCCATCACCGCCAGCTTCCGCGCGCACGCGGCGTTCTCGGCGCGGGCCCAGCCGCCGGCGGCATCGACGAGCGCGGCGTCATCGAGCCCGGCCAGGTCGGCGACCTCAGGTAACGGACCATCGAACATACTTTCGAAGCTACTCGACGCACGCCGACGCAAACCACCAGCTCAACCCATGCCTGTGGATGAACCCGCGACTGTGGATAAGTGAACGCGGCTAAAGACCGAACAGGCGCACGGCACCCCACAGCCCGAGCACAGCGACCACAAGTGTGGCCGGCGTCGTGACCAACCCGACGCGGCTGAATTCGCGGGACCCGGCGGTGAAGTCATCTCGGACAGCACTGCGCCACAGCAGATTCGCCAGCGAGCCCACATAGGTCAGGTTCGGCCCGATGTTCACCCCGATCAACATCGCGAGCACGGCGGGCGGCCCCGATGCGGCCACCAACGGCAGGAGCACCAGCACCGCGGGCAGGTTGTTGACGACGTTGGACAGCAGCGCCGCGACGACCGCGATGCCGAGCAACGCCAGAAGCGTGGTGCCGGTCGGCAGTAAACCGCGCATGGTGTCTTCGAGGCCGTGCAGCATGAGCCCGTCCACCACCACGCCCAGGCACAAGACGAATATCAGGAACGGCACATCGGCCGCGGCGGCGATGCCCGCAATGGACGTTTCCCGCCGGGCCAGCGCGCGTACGCCGAGTACAACAGCGCCTGCGAGCGCGGCCCAGGCCGGCGAGAGGCCGAGCATCGACATGACGGCGAACCCGATCAACGTCAGCGCCAGCACACCAAGCACAAACACCGGAACCCTCTCCGTGTCCGTCGGCGTCTCAACATGAGGCTTGACGGCCAGCTCCTTCGCGAAAAGCCAACGCAGCAGCAGGAATTCGACGGCAACCGCCGCCAGCCACGATGGCGCCATCAAAGCGGTGAAGTGGAGAAACGAGAGGCCCGCCGCGCTGAACGCCAGCAGGTTGGTCAGGTTGGACACCGGAAGAAGCAGCGACGCGGTGTTGGCCAGGTGCGCCGTGGCATATGCATGCGGCTTGGCCGGAACCCAGAGCGCGCGCGTCGTCGCGAGCACCACGGGCGTCAACAGCACCACCGTCGCGTCGAGGCTCAGTACGGCTGTCGTCGCGGCGCCGACGATGAACACCTTGCCCAGCAGTTGTCGCGTGTTTCCGTCGGTCGCCCGCGCCATCGCCGCGCCAGCCGCGCGGAACAGGCCCTCGTCGTCGCACAGCTGCGCCAGCACGAGCACGGCCGCGAGGAACCCCACAACGGGAAGCAGCCGCCCCACCTCGTCGGCCGCATTCGCGCAGCGGAACGACATCGAGCGCGATCAGCAGTGCGGCAGCGGGCACCGCGGCGACGGCCTCCGGCCACCCTCTCGGCCGGACCATCGCGAACACGAGGACCACAGCCAGCGCAAGCAGCGCCAGCGTCAGCTCCACGGGTCAGCGCGCTGCCACAGCGTGGGCAGATGCAGCGGTATGCCGTCGTCGTCGGCCAACGCGCTGAGTACCCGCATCGAGACGTCGAGGTCGTCCCCGGCATACGGAAGCGCCCGCAGCGGCTTGGTCAGCGGCCGGAAGAAGTCGTCCCAGTGGATCAGCACGACGCGGCGCGCGCCGACGGCACGCACCGTTTCGGTCCAGTAGTCGACGAGATAGCGTTCCGGCTGCACGCCAAGCTGTCCGACACCCAGGTAGACCACCTCGGCGCGGTATCCGGCAAGGGCGCCTGCGACGAAGCCCGCGCTACCGACGACGAGCAGCCGCCGATCCGACGGCCGATGGTGCACCAGCGTCGACCAGGCTTCTCCGCACTTGTACGCCGACGTCTTCACCGGCGGTGCGACGGGCTCGGTGATCACACCCGGAAACCGGTCCGGCGGACAGTGTTCCGACACCACCAGCGTGACGTCGTAGGCGCCGAGCGTGACGGGCTGGCCGGGACTTGCGACGACCAAACGGTCTTCGGGTAGACCGCCGCCGATACCGACCTGTGCGGCCGAGGTGCCGCCGACGAGTCGTGCGCCGGTGCGCTGGGCGACGACGGCCGAGTCCATCACGTGGTCGAAATGGGTGTGCACCGGCAGCACCGCCTCCAGCCGATCCACTCCCATCCGCTGGAGGCTGCCGTCGATGCGGGACGCGCGACGGCGCGATCTTGCCCAGTCCGACGTTGGCCAGGCCAGGGCGGGAGAAGAAGCCGTCGGTCATCAGGGCCGACGTGCCGTCGTCCACGAGCAGTGTCGTGACGCCGGCCCACGTCACCGTCAGCGGCGCGCCGGCCGAAGCGTCGGGCACGTCGAAGTACCGGGTGTAGTTCTCGAGGTCAGGCCTGCCCGGCTTGAGCCGCATCAGGTGAACGCCGCCAGCTCAACGCCCTCGCTCACCAGCCGGTCCCGCACCGAAGTGGCGATCTGCACCGCACCGGGCGAATCGCCGTGTACGCAAACGGATTCCACGGTGATGGGGATGGTCGACCCGTCCACGGCGACGACGCGTCCGGACTGCACCATCGACGCCACCCGGTCGGCTATCTCGGCCGGGTCGTGCAGAACGGCGTTGCGCTCGCGGCGGGAAACGAGTTGGCCGTCAGGGCGATACGAGCGGTCGGCGAAAGCCTCGGGAACGGTGCGCAATCCGAGCCGCTGCGCCTCGGCGAAGAACACCGATCCCGCCAATCCCAGCACCGGCAGGTTCGGGTCGACGGCGTGCACCGCTTCGGCCACCGCGCGGGCCTGGTCGTGGTTGTTGACGATCGTGTTGTACAGCGCGCCATGAGGTTTCACATAGGTGACCGATGAACCGGCCACGTGAGCCAGCGCCTGCAGCGCACCGATCTGGTAGATGACATCGGCGGTCAGGTCGGAGGATGTGATATCGATGAAGCGCCTGCCGAACCCCGCCAGATCACGGTAGCCGACCTGGGCGCCGATCCGGACTCCCTGCTTTGCGGCCTCCGCGCAGCTGTGGCTCAACGTCGCCGGGTCACCCGCGTGGAATCCGCATGCGACGTTGGCGCTGGTGACCAGCCCGAGCATCGCGTCGTCGTCACCGAGCTGCCACGTCCCGAAGCTTTCTCCCAGGTCGGCGTTGAGGTCGACGGACACCATGCCGCCAGCGTAGATGGCAGGCTGGGCTCGTGACCCGCGGACGTGACGACGTGCTGATCGCCGCAACCGAACTGGCTCGGCTGTTGGCCGCCGGCGAGCCGGTGACGATCCTTGACGTGCGATGGCAACTGGCCGAGCCGGACGGGCGGGCCGCCTACGAGCAGGGCCACATCCCTGGCGCGGTCTACGTGTCGCTGGAGGACGAGCTCAGCGACCATTCGGTGGCCGGGCGGGGACGCCATCCGCTGCCCTCAGGGCGTGCACTCGAAGCCGCAGCGCGCCAATGGGGTGTGCGCAGGGACGTGCCCGTCGTCGTCTATGACGACTGGAACCGTGCGGGGTCCGCCCGCGCGTGGTGGGTGCTCAGCGCCGCGGGCATCGACGGCGTGCGCATCCTCGATGGGGGACTGGCCGCCTGGGCCGGTGAACTCGAGAGCGGCCCGGCCACGTCCGAGCCCGGCGACGTCGTCGTGCGCCCACGACGACCTGTACGCGGGCGCGCGCCCGACGGTGTCGGCCGAGCAGGTGACGTCGGCGTGGCGACTCTGCTCGACGCGCGGGCACCCGAGCGGTTCCGCGGTGACGTCGAGCCGATCGACCCGATGGCCGGGCACATTCCCGGAGCCCGCAACGCGCCGAGCACCGGCTTGCTGGCCGAGGACGGCACGTTCCTGGCGGAGAAGGATCTCACGCGGCTGTTCGGCGCGTCGACAACGTCGGCGCCTATTGCGGCTCCGGCGTCACTGCATCGGTGGTCGTCGCCGCGCTCGCAACCGTCGGCGTCGACGCGGCGCTGTATCCGGGATCGTGGTCGGAATGGTGTTCGGACGCAACGCGTCCCGTCGAGCGCGGCTAGTCCGCCTGCGCGACGCGGCGACGCCTGCCGACTGCCCAGCACACCAGGAAGATGGTGAACGAGATCGTCGTCACGAACACGGAGACCGGCACTCCCGGCGCCAGCGACAGCAGCGATGCCGCCGACCGCAGATATCTCGGCGAAGACGACCGAGGCGACGATCGTCGCGACGGGAGAGACGAAAACCCGCGCCGCTGCCGCGGCCGGCGTGATCAACAGTGACATCACCAGCAGTGCGCCGACGATCTGGACACCCTGCGCCGCGACCACGCCGACGAGCGCGGCGAACACGATCCCCATCGCGCGCACCGGCACGCCACGGGCCGCGGCCACCTCCGGGTCGACGGTGGCGAACAGCAGCGGGCGGTAGCAGACGCGCCAGCACGACAACCACTGTCACGGTAACCACGGCAAGCAGCGCCAGACCCGAGTAACCGACGCCGACGATCTGTCCGGTCAGCAGCGCGAAGCTGGTGCCGGTGCGGCCCGGGTACAGATGGATGAACAGCACCGCCAGGCCGAGGCCGAACGCAAGCACGACCCCGATCGCGGAGTCGCGCTCGCGGGTGCGCTGGCCGAGAAAACCGAACAGCACGGCGGCCAGCGCGCTTCCCACGAGGGCGCCGACGCCGACATTCAATCCGGTCAGCAACGCGAAAGCCGCTCCGGTCAAGGACAATTCGCTGGACCCGTGCACCGCGAAGGACATCTGACGCATCACGATGAAGGGACCGATCAGGCCAGCGACGAGTGCCAGCAGCGCCGCCGCCAACAGTGCCTGCTGGACGAAGTCGCGGCTGAGAAGGTCGGCGGTGACGTCGAACGCGAACAGGTGTGCCAGCAGGTCGGCGATGCGGTCATTCATGGCTGTGTCCGCTCGCGTGGCCGGAATGGTCGATGTGCTCCCCGACGACGACGTACCGGCCGTGCACCTTCACCACCTGGATGTCGGCGCGATAGAGCTCCGACAGAGTCGCCGAAGTCATCACCTCCTCGACCGTGCCGACCCGGAACCGCCCGTCAACCAGATACAGCACCCGATCCACGTAGGGCAGAACGGGATTCACCTCATGGGTGACGAAGAGCACCGCGCTGTCGGCATCGCGTCGCCGGCGATCGATCAGCGCGGACACCAACCGCGCGTTGGCCGGGTCGAGGTTGAGCAGCGGTTCGTCGCACAGCAACAGCACGGGATCGCTGGCCAGCGCCTGTGCGATCCGCACCCGCTGCAGTTCGCCACCCGACATCACCCCCACCGGCACGGTGGCGAGGCGGTCGGCGTTCACCTGGTGCAGCGCCGTCTGGACGGCTGCGCGACGTCGGGAGCGGTCGGCAGGCCGCAGGCTCGTCAGGCCCCATCGGTGCCCGTCCAGCCCAAGCCCGACAAGGTCACGGCCCCGCAGTGTCAGGCCGCGATCGACCGATCGGTGCTGCGGGACGTAGCCGATACGGTCGCTGCCTTTGGTGACCGGATTGCCCGCCACCGCAACCGTGCCCGCGGTCAGCGGCAGTTCACCGAGAAGCACCTTCAGCAGGGAGGTTTTCCCCGTCCCGTTCGGCCCGAGCACCGCGATGAACTCGCCTGCACGCACTGACAGGTCGAGGTGGTCCCACAGCACCCGGTCGCCGAAGGCGAGACGGCCACCCTTCAAGTCGACGACGTCAGCAGGCTGCGCCAAGTGACTACCGATTCGCCTGTGGCGCGTTGTCGAACTGGCGCGCGAGATCGTCGGCGGTGTTCTGCTGCCAGGTCAGATAGTCCACACCCTGCGGCAGCGTCTCGGTGACCGTCACCACCGGCAGCGATGCCCGCCGGGCCGCGTCCTCGATCTGTTTGGTGGCGGGGGTCTGGGTCTGCGGGTTGAACAGCAGCACCGACACCTGGTGGCTGTCGATCAGGTCGAGCATCGCGGCGACATCGGCAGGCGACGGATCGTCGCCCTCCTCGACGGCACTGGCGAAGCCCTCGGGGGTCCGGTCGGTGATTCCGGCGTTGCGTAGTAGGTAGTACGCCACAGGTTCGGTCGCGACGACGGCTCCCGACGGGTGGGCCTTGCCGATCGCCCGTTCGGACTCGGCGATGGCATCGGCCTTTCGGCCGAATTCAGCTGCGTTGGCACGGTATTCGTCAGCGTGGGTCGAGTCGATCTCGGCGAGCCGCTTGGCGATCTCCGCGGCGACGGACTTGGCGACTCCCGTGTCGTAGAAGACGTGTTCGTTGGCCTTCTGTTCGGTGCCGCGCAGCGAGTACGCGTCGACCGCGTCGACCTCGGGATCGCCCGCCAGCACGTCGTCCACCCAGTGGTCGTAGCCGCCGCCGTTGTAGACCACGAGTGACGCGTCGGACATCGCCGCCACATCGGCTGGACTGGCTTCATACGAATGCGGGTCGGCCGCGACACCGGTCTCGATCGACTTGACCGACGCGTGTTGCCCCGCGACGGCACTCGCGACGCTGCCCCACACGTCGGTGGATGCCACGACGTTGATCGCGCCGTCATCGTTGGCTGACTGCTTCGGCCTGGCCGCACCCGGCCAAGGCGAGCGCGACTGCTGCCAGACCAGTCGCCAGCATGATCGCCGACCTCCGCACGGCTACCTCCCTAATACAAATGAAAATCGTTTCCATTAACTCTAACGCACAGGTGACCGGCAGCGCTATCTGCGCCGTGCGCAAGGGCTCGTCGGTGCTATGGGAGAAGCTATGTCGGCTAACGTCACGAGCATGTCCAGAGGTCCAACGCCGCGGCGTCGGGCCACGCTGGCTTCATTGGCCGCGGAGCTCAAGGTCTCCCGCACCACCATCTCCAACGCGTACAACCGGCCCGACCAGTTGTCGGCCGATCTGCGCGAACGCGTTCTCGCCACGGCGAAGCAGTTGGGATATCCGGGGCCCGACCCGGTGGCAAGGTCGCTGCGCACCCGCAAGGCCGGTGCGGTGGGCCTGATGATCACCGAGCCGCTGAACTATTCGTTCAGCGATCCCGCGGCGCTGGACTTCGTCGCGGGCCTCGCCGAGTCGTGTGAGGAGGCCGGCCAGGGGCTGCTGCTCGTCGCTGTCGGCCCGAATCGTCCGGTGAGTGACGGGTCGGCCGCGGTGCTGGCTGCGGGAGTCGACGGCTTCGTGGTGTACTCGGCGTCCGACGACGACCCGTATCTACAGGTCGTGCTGCAGCGACACCTGCCGGTGATCGTCGTCGACCAGCCCAAGGACGTGCCCGGCATCTCGAGGGTCTGCATCGACGACCGCGCAGCGATGGCAAAGCTCGCGAAATATGTTGTCGGGCTCGGTCACAGGGAGATCGGCTTGCTCACGATGCGGCTGGGCAGAGACCGCCCGCAGGGCAGCGGCAAGCCGGTGGTGGCGAGTCCGGACCGGCTGCAGACGCCGCATTTCCACGTTCAGCGCGAACGCATCAACGGTGTCTACGACGCGATGACCGGAGCGGGCCTGGATCCGCAGTCACTGACGGTGGTGGAAAGCTATGAGCACGGACCGATTTCGGGTGGAGCAGCGGCAGAGGTTGCCCTCGACGCCAATCCGCGGCTCACGGCGCTGATGTGCACGGCGGACGTGCTGGCGCTATCGGCGATGGATTACCTGAGGGCACGGGGCATCTATGTGCCGGGTCAGATGACGGTGACCGGGTTCGACGGCGTTCCCGATGCGTTGCGTCGTGGCCTCACGACCGTGCGGCAGCCTAGCCTCGAGAAGGGCAGGCGGGCAGGCCATTTGCTGCACAGCCCGCCGAGGTCTGGTCTGCCGGTGATCGACGTGCTCGACACCGAGGTGGTTCGCGGCCGCACCTCCGCCCCGCCCGCCTGAGTCAGGCACCGAGCAGCTGGGCGCAGCGCAGCAGCCCGAGGTGACTGTAGGCCTGCGGATGGTTTCCGAGCGCACGCTCGGCAACGGGGTCGTACTCCTCCGACAACAGGCCGGTCGGCCCGGCGGCGGTGATCAGGCGGTCGAACAACGCCTCGGCCTGCGACCGCTGGTCGGTCAGTAGATAGGCCTCGACCAACCACGCAGCGCACAGGTGGAAGCCACCTTCTGTACCGGGCAGCCCATCGTCGCTTCGGTAGCGGTAAACGGTTGCACCGCTGCGCAGTTCGGTCTCTGTCGCGACGACGGTGGCGGCGAACCGCGGGTCGGACGGTTCGATGAGGCCGGACAACCCGATATGCAGTGTCGCGGCGTCGAGGTCGGAGCCGTCGTAGGCCGCGGTGTACGACTGCACCTCGTCGTTCCAGCCGCGATCTGTGACCTGCTCCGAGATCACATCGCGCAACGTCGCCCACCCGGGCGGCGCCTCCCTGCCGAACTCGGCGGCAAGCTTGAGCGCCAGATCCACCGTCAGCCAGCACATCACCTTCGAGTACACGTGGTGACGCGGTGCCCCGCGAATCTCCCAGATACCGTGATCGGGCTCGGCCCACCGACTCTCGACGGCGAACACCATCTCGCTGACCAGGTTCCAGTCGGCGTCGGTGAGTGCGTCTGCGCGCCCGCCGGCCACGCGTTTGTGCACCAGGTCGGAGATCAGCTGCACCACCGGGCCGAATACATCAAGCTGCACTTGCACATTGGCGGCGTTGCCGACCCGCACCGGCCGCGAGCCGGCATAGCCGGGCAGCGAGTCGATGACGGCCTCGGGCCCCAGAATCGCACCTGACAGCGCGTAGAGCGGATGGAGTCGTTCTGGGCCGTGCATGGTCTCGATCACCCCGTGCAGCCAGTTCAGATAGCCCTCCGCCTCGGCGGTGGAACCCAACGACACCAGCGAGGCCGCGGTCATCGCGCCATCGCGGATCCAGCAGTAGCGGTAGTCCCAGTTGCGTACACCGCCGATCTCTTCGGGCAACGAGGTGGTAGCCGCGGCCATGATTGCGCCGGTGTCGGCATGCACCAGCCCGCGCAGCGTCAGCGCCGACCGCTTCATCAGTGGCCGATTCAGCTCGGGCAGCGTCAGCGTCCCCGCCCAGTCACGCCAGTAGCTCTCCGCCCGCTCGCGGCGGGAGTCGTCGTCGACAGGGCTTTCGGACAAGTCCTCAGTCCCGCAACGTAATTCGATAATCACCGGACCCTGCGACGGGTCGACCACCGCGCGAGCGGTTTCGTGGATGCCGTCTGCGACGATCTCCCATTCCACGCCGGGGGCACGCAGCACCATCGGCTCGTTGGTGGCGAACACCCGAAGCCCGCCGTCGTCGGCGCGCAGGTGCACCGGGGCCTGAGCGAACTCGGGCCGTGGCGCGAACGACACCACCGCCTTCGCCTGCCCACTGATCACCCGCACCAGATCGGTACGGCCCGCCCCGACATCGTGGGACAGGTAGTCGGTCACCAGCAGGCTGGCCCAACGGGTTTCGACGGTCATCGTGCCGTCGACATAGCGCTGGCTCAGCGGCAGCGCCTCCCGCTCAGGGCCGATCGCGAAGTGCCCGGCGTTCGCGTCGCCGAGCAGCCTGGAGAACACCGCCGCGGCATCGGCTTGTGGATGACACATCCACACCACGTCGGCCTCCGGGGTCAGCAGCGCAACGGTGCGAGCGTTGGACAACATCGTCAGTCGCTCGATGGGCGTGGAATGCCCACCGAGCAGCCATGTTCGGCGGCACTCCAACAGGAAGGACAACGCCTCCGCGACGTCTTCTGGCGACTCGACCCGGTAGTCGGCCAGCGTCTCGCCGGGTCCCACCTTGACACCGATGTCGGGGCCGTGCAGCCGCCGGAACGCCTTCTCGTCGGTCACGTCGTCGCCGAAGAAGACTGCGGCGGAGGCGCCCTGCTGGTGGCGCAGGATGTCGAGTGCCTGACCCTTGTCCGTCTGAATCACCGCGAATTCCAGCACCGCCTTGCCCTCGGTGATCTGGGCATCCCATGGCTGCGAGGCCGCCATCGCCTTCTTCAGGGCCTCATCGGCGTCGGCCGGCTCGGCGTTGCGCACGTGCAGTGCGATGCTGGCCGGTTTGATCTCGATCGCGACACCGGGGTACTCGGCGGCGATCGCGCCAAGGGCGTCCTTGATCTTGCGCAGCAGTGCCTTGGCGTCGTCGTCGATGCCGTGCACAAAACCGGTGTCGAACTCCGAGCCGTGGCTGCCGACCAGGTGCACCTCGGCAGGCATCCTGGACAGCGTCGCCAGGTCGCGCAGCGCCCGCCCGGAGATCAGCGCGGCAATGGTTGACGGCAGTGCCGCCAGCTCGCGCATTGCCGCCGCCGATTCGGTGAGCGGACGCGCGTCGTCGGGGTTGGCGACGATCGGTGCCATGGTGCCGTCGTAATCGCAGGCGATGAGCACTCGGGGAACGCGCGCGACCGTCGCGAGGGCACGCTTCAGTTCGGGCGGTAACTCCTGCGTCACCCGCTAGATCTTAGGGTGCTCGCCATCCCCGATGAGCAAACGAACGGCAAGGTCGAGTCGCTTGCTGACATCGGTAGCCGATGCCCGGCGCGTCAGCCAGGCCAGCAGATTGGACAGCCAGACGTCCGAGATGACCCTCGCGATGTGGTACTGATCCTCGGTCGGCTCACCCTCGCTCATGGCGCGCGCGAACATCGAATCCATCAACTTGCCTACGTGATCGACCTCGCCGGCAGCCGACGCATCGGCGAACACGAACGCGCGGGTCATCGCCTCGGTCAGCAGCGGGTTGCGCTGCATCGCCCGGTTCAGCTTGCCGACCATGAGATTCAGCCGCTGGTATGGCGTGCCGCCGGTGAGCGCCGCGCGGTCGGTCTTGGCGTCGATGCGTTCGAACTCGCGGCCAAGGGCCGACACCAGCAGGTGCACCTTGGACGGGAAGTAGCGGTACAGGGTGCCGACGGCGACGTCGGCACGCTCGGCGACGGCGCGCATCTGAACGGCCTCGTAGCCGCCCTTGGACGCGATGGCCAGGGTGGCGTCGAGGATGCGCTTGCGGCGCTCCCGCTGCGCTTCTGACCCGAGTTCGGACTCGGCGAGGACGGACACCGGCATCACCTGAGGTGGTCGCGATTCCGACCCCGAGGGCGGGTTGGTTTGTGCTGGCGACGACATAGGTGCGGACGGCTCCTTCATCATGCGGTCTCGGTGAAAACGATACGCATGCCGATTCCTATTTTGTCACCTCAGTGCCCTTACGGCACCGACGTGTCCTGCTGTAATGCGCGTTCGACTTGACGGTCGAACGCTGGCACTATTAGAACACGTTCTAGTGAGAAGCACTGCCTTCTCGCACGAAGGCATAGGAGTCCACAAATGTCGCAGGCGTCAGCGACCGCCACCGACGAGCAGTTTGCCGCTCGTGAACTGGTCCGTAGCTGGGCCGCGGGGTCCAATGCCGTGAAGGCCGCTCGCGAGATCGAGCAGGGTGACCCACAGGCCTGGCGCGCGCCATATGCGGGTCTGGCCCAGCTCGGCATCTTCGGGGTGGCACTGCCCGAAGAAGCCGGCGGAGCCGGCGGCACCGTCGACGACCTCTGCGCGATGGTCGACGAGGCGGCAGCCGCGATGGTTCCCGGCCCGATCGCCAGCACCGCCGTTGCCACGCTGGTCGTGCCGAGTTCGCGGGCCGACCTGCTGGAGGCGCTGGCCTCCGGCGAGCGCACCGCGGGCATGGCACTGAGCGCCGACCTGAAGTACGCCGACGGCCGGGCATCCGGCACGCGCCGAATTCGTGCTGGGCGCAGATGCCGCGGCCGTGCTGCTGCTGCCCGCGTCCGAGCACGAATTCGTCCTCGTCGACGCCGCCGCCGACGGCGTGACCGTCGAACCACTGACCCCGACCGACTTCTCCCGCCCGCTCGCCGGGTCGTGCTCGACGACGCCGCCGCCGAAGTGCTGCCCGTATCGAGGCGACGCGTCGAGGACCTCGCCGCGACCGTGCTGGCCGCCGAGGCCGCCGGGTTGGCCAGGTGGACACTGCAGACCGCCACCGAATACGCGAAGGTGCGCGAGCAGTTCGGCAAGCCGATCGGCAGCTTCCAGGCGGTCAAGCACATGTGCGCCGAGATGCTGCTGCGCTCCGAGCAGGTCGCCGTCGCGGCCGGCCGACGCGGCCCGTGCCGCCAACGGGTCCGACGATCCGCAGCTGTCGATCGCAGCAGCCGTCGCCGCCGCCGCGGGCATCGAGCTGGCGAAGGCCAACGCCAAGGACTGCATCCAGGTGCTCGGCGGCATCGGCATCACCTGGGAGCACGACGCGCATCTGTATCTGCGTCGGGCATACGGCATTTCGCAGTTCCTCGGCGGCCCGTCGCGCTGGCTGCGCCGTGTCGCGGCGCTCACGCAGCAGGGTGTCCGCCGCGAACTGCACATCGACTTGGCGTCGGTCGAGCATCTGCAGCCCGAAATCGCCGCCGCGGTCGCCGATGTCGCCGCGCTGCCCGGTCGAGAAGCGGCAGATCGCGCTCGCCGAGGCCGGGCTGCAGGCCCCGCACTGGCCGCGACCGTACGGCCGCGACGCCTCGCCCGCCGAGCAGCTGCTGATCGATCGCGAGCTGGCCGCCGCAGGCGTCGAGCGCCCCGACCTGGTGATCGGCTGGTGGGCGGCGCCGACGATCCTCGAGCATGGCAGCCCCGAGCAGATCGAGCGATTCGTGCCGCCGACGCTGACGCGGCGAGCTCTTCTGGTGCCAGCTGTTCAGTGAGCCGGGTGCGGGCTCCGACCTGGCGTCGCTGCGCATGAAAGCCGTTCGCGGCCGAAGGGGGTTGGAAGCTCACCGGGCAGAAGGTGTGGACGTCGCGGGCGAACTGGGCCCAGTGGGGCGTCTGCCTGGCGCGCACCGACCCCGACGCTCCGAAGCACAAGGGCATCACCTACTTCCTCGTCGACATGACGACGCCGGGCATCGACATCCGGCCGCTGCGCGAGATCACCGGCGAAGATCTGTTCAACGAGGTGTTCTTCGACGACGTGTTCGTGCCCGACGAGATGGTGGTCGGCGAGGTGAACGACGGCTGGCGGCTGGCGCGCACCACGCTGGCCAACGAGCGGGTCGCGATGTCACACGGCACCGCGCTCGGCAATCCGATGGAGGAGCTGCTGCGCACGGTGGCCGAGCTCGAGCTGGACCCGGTCGTGCAGGACAGCCTCGGCCGGATGATCGTCTCCGCTCAGGTCGGCTCGCTGCTCGACCAGCACATCGCGGAGCTGGCCGTCGGCGGCGCCGACCCCGGGCCGCAGGCCAGCGCCCGCAAGCTGATCGGCGTGCGGTACCGGCAGGCGCTTTCGGAGTTCCGGATGGAGCTGTCCGAAGGCGCGGGCCTTGTCGAGAACAAGCCGGTGCACGACTTCCTCAACGTGCGCTGCCTGACCATCGCGGGCGGCACCGAGCAGATCCTGCTCACCATGGCGGGCGAACGGCTGCTCGGCCTGCCTCGCTAGCTCTCGACGATCTCGGTCGCGGTCGTCACCTCGACCCCGCCGCGAAGCGTGTCGAGGTTGACGCAGACGCGGTCGGCGGAGGCAACCAGCGCCTCGAGCCGTCGCTGGTCTGTTCCCTCGGCCGCCTCCAGCCGGACGCTGCAAGCCAGCCTTTCGAAGCCGATGCGGACGTCGCCGTCGATGAGGAGGCAGCCGCGGACGTCGAGCTCGCCGGTCGACCTTCACTTCGAGCGCTGTCCAGGTCTACTCCGAGTAGGTCGGCGATCATGCGGATCGCACCGTCGGTGCACGTGGCCAGCGCGGCGCACATCAGGTCGCCCGGGTTCGGCGCGTCGTGCAGACCCCCCACGTAGCGATCCAGGCCAAAACGGACGAACGTGCCGTAACCCTCGCCGATCTCGACCTCGCCGTGGAACGGGTCGGTCGCGGGACTTCGTCGCCGACGTCCGCGCCGACTTGCGGGTGAGCGCTCGCCCGAGGCTCTGCTGCGTACAGCTGGCGCAACGGGGCCTGCGCTCGGCGATGATCGAGTCATGGCGTTCCTGAACTGGCATTTCAGTCCTCCATGTGAGTGAAAAGCACGGTCGTGCTTTTCAGTCGTGGTGGAGAATAGCACGATCGTTCGTTTATGCTCAAGGGCGTGAAACAGCGGTCGAAGGGGCAGCGCACGAGGTCGGCGATCCTCGCCGAGGCCGCGCGCCTCGCGACGGTCGACGGCCTCGACGGCCTGTCCATCGGCGGGCTCGCCACAGCGATCGGGATGAGCAAGAGCGGTCTATACGCCCACTTCGGCTCGAAAGAGGACCTGCAGTTGGCGACCATCGCTTCGGCGCGGGAGACCTTCATCGCCGAGGTGTTCGTGCCTGCCCTCGACGCGCCGCAGGGCATCCGGCGCCTGTACGCGGCCTGCGATGCGTTTCTGTCTCACATCGAGCGGCGGGTGTTCCCCGGCGGATGCTTCTTCGCAGTGGCGGCCGCCGACGTCGGCACGCGGCCGGGCGCGGTGCGCGATGCGGTCGCAGCACAGCAACGCGATTGGACCGAACTTCTGGAGCGGCTTGCCCGCAAGGCGATGGAAGTCGGCGAACTCGAGCCCGGCAGCGACCCGGCTCAGCTCGCCTTCGAGCTCAACGCGATTTTGGTGTCCGCCAGTTCGACTTTCATTCTCCAAGGAGACGCGGCGGTGTTCGAGCGCGCACGTGCGGCAGTCCGCCGACGGGTGCCAGAGCTCTAGCTGAACGTGGTCTGCGCGCAGGCGCTCGGCGTCGTCAGGTTCACGCCGCCGTACACCACCTGGATCTGCGAGCACGCGATGAAACCGGCCTGTGTTCTCGGCTGGCCGGTTACCCAGTCGGTGGGCACCGAATCACCGTCGGTTTGGAAGCGCTCGATCGGTCCGCCGCCGAAGTAGGTCACCGAGATCTCGACGCTGGTGACCGACTTGAACATTTTCGACAGCACGTTCTCGTGATTGGCGCCCTTGACCTCTCGCGGGTTCCCCGAAGGGGCGCTGTAGCCGGCCTCCTGCCATACCTGGCGGTCCGAGGCTGCGCAGCGTGATGGTCTGTCGGGCCCATGTGTCGCCGGGGAATCCGGTCGGGCCGTCCGGCGTCAGCAGGTTGGCGGCCGTGTTGAAGTAGCACTTGTTCTCCGCCGAAACGCAGTTGGCGGTGACATGCATCTCGATCTGGTTCGCCGGGTCGACGGGGATCGAGGTGGTGGCCGTGTTGGATGCGGCCATGGCCGACGCGGGCTGCGTGAGCACCGCCGTCAGCACTGTCGCCGCACATGCTGCTGCTAGCCGGTTCATGTGTGCTCCCCTCCAGTGCGGCGAATGGTAGTCCGGCGCTTATTCGTCGTAGGTGACTTCCACCGAATCCGACCGCGGCCGAGCCTGACAGCCGAGGATCAGACCCTCGTCGAGGTCCTGCTGCTCGAGAACGTCGTTGACTTCCAACTCGACGTCGCCGCTCTTCTTCAGCACCGCGCACGCTCCGCAGTGGCCCTCGCGGCAGGAGAACGGCGCATCGAGGCCCTTGTCGAGCAGCACGTCGAGCAGCTTGGCGTTGCGTGGCCAGCGGACCTCATGCGTCTGCCCGTCGAGCGTGACGATCGCAGTGGCGGGCCCCTCGTCGCTGTCGTCCTCCTCGATCACGACTTCGGCGAACGGGTCTGACTCCAGCGACTTGAACACCTCGATGTGGATGCGGTCGCCCGGCGCTCCCGCACTCTTCATCGCCTCTTGCGCAGCGTCCATGAACGGCCCGGGTCCGCAGATGTACGCGTCGTGTCCGACGTACGGCGCGGCCAGCGCGGCGAGCGCGGCCGCGCTCGGCAGGCCCTGCACGGATTCCAGCCAGTGCACGACCGTGAGCCGGTCGGGGTACTTGGCGGCCAGCTCGCGCAGGGCACCACCGAAGATGACGGATTTCTCGTCGCGGTTGGCGTAGATCAGCACCACCCGGCCGCTGCCCTCGGCGAGCGCCGACTTGCAGATCGCCATCATCGGCGTGACGCCGCTGCCCGCGGCCAGCAGCAGGAAATCGGTGTCCAGCGTCTTGGGGACGAAGTTGCCCGACGGCGCCAGCACGTGGATGCGCATGCCGGGATGGGCGTTGTCGCACAGCCAGTGCGATGCGTAGCCGCCGTCGGTGCGCTTGACGGTGACGGTCATCGGGTCACCGGTGAACGGCGAGCTGCACAGCGAGTAGCAGCGGGCCACACAGCCGGTTCGGTCGCTGGGCACCCGCAAGGTCAGGAACTGCCCCGGCGCGTAGCGGAGCCTGTCGGCCGGGATGTCGACGTCGTCGGGCACCGTGAACACCAGCGAGCGCGCGTCGTCGGTTTCCTCGACGACGTCTGCCACCTGCAGCTCGAGCACGTGGCTACCGAGCGGCTCGTCCGTCACTGCGGTGCCCTTCCTTGACCAATCCGGGAGTTATAACTAGAACAGGTTACAGAAATGCATGTGCGCAGGTCTAGCTACCGTAGGAATGCCCTGCTCGACACAAATCGTAACGTGTTCTAATCTTTCTTCAGGTCCGTTCTCCCGGGAGGCAAAACCAGTGACGTCCATTGAACAGCGTGACGTGCAGTCGGTCCTAGCCGGCATCGACGACCTGTTGCCGCTGATCGCCAAGCGAGCGCAGGCGACGGAGGATCTTCGGCGGCTGCCCGACGAGACGGTTGCCGAACTCGACGAGGTCGGCTTCTTCAAGCTGCTCCAGCCCGAGCAGTGGGGCGGACTGCAGTGCGATCCGACGCTGTTCTACGAGGCGGTGCGACGCATCGCAACGGCGTGCGGTTCCACCGGCTGGGTCAGCTCGATCGTCGGCGTGCACAACTGGCACCTCGCCCTGTTCGACCAGCAGGCCCAGGAAGAGGTGTGGGGAGACGACCCCACTGTCCGCGTTTCCTCGTCGTACGCGCCGATGGGTGCAGGCCATGTGGTCGACGGCGGCTATCTGGTCAACGGCTCGTGGAACTGGTCGTCGGGCTGCGATCACGCGACGTGGACATTCGTCGGCGGCCCGGTGATCAAGGACGGCAAGCCGGTGGACTTCGGCAGCTTCCTGATCCCGCGCACCGAGTACGAGATCGACGACGTCTGGCATGTGGTCGGGCTGCGCGGAACCGGCAGTAACACGCTGAAGGTGAAGGACGTGTTCGTGCCGCGGCACCGGTTCCTGTCGTACAAGTCGATGAACGACCGCACCGCAGGCGGGCTGAAGACCAATACCGCGCCGGTGTACAAGATGCCATGGGGCACGGTGCATCCCACCACGATCTCGGCGCCGATCGTCGGCATGGCGTACGGCGCCTACGACGCCCATGTCGAACATCAGGGCAAGCGCGTGCGTGCCGCGTTCGCGGGGGAGAAGGCCAAGGACGACCCGTTCGCGAAGGTGCGCATCGCAGAGGCGGCCAGCGATATCGACGCGGCGTGGCGGCAGCTGATCGGAAACGTCGGTGACGAGTACGCATTGCTGGAGGCGGACAAGGAGATTCCCTTCGAGCTGCGTGCCCGCGCCCGTCGCGACCAGGTACGCGCCACCGGGCGTGCGATCGCCTCGATCGACCGGCTCTTCGAGGCGTCGGGTGCGACCGCGCTGAACAACGATGCTCCGGTGCAACGGTTCTGGCGTGACGCGCACGCAGGCCGCGTGCACGCCGCCAACGACCCCGAGCGGGCCTACCTGATCTTCGGTAACAACGAGTTTGGGCTGCCGCCTCAGGACACGATGGTCTGATGACGTCGTTCGCCGCCGAAGCCGCACAACAGCAGGAGATCACCTTCGAGTCGACCTCACGCTATGCGCAGGTGCGGGATGACATGCGCCTGCACTACCACGAAGCAGGTGTGGGCAACGACCAGACCGTTGTGCTGCTGCACGGCGGCGGGCCCGGCGCGTCGAGCTGGTCGAACTTCTCCAAGAACATCGCGGTGCTCGCTCAACACTTCCATGTGCTGGCTGTCGACCAGCCGGGCTATGGGCACTCCGACAAGCACACCGAGCACGAGCAGTACAACCGCTACAGCGCAACGGCATTGCTCAACCTGTTCGATCACCTCGGCATCGAACGTGCTGCGCTGGTGGGCAATTCGCTGGGCGGCGGCACCGCGGTCCGGTTCGCGCTCGACAACCCGAAGCGCGCGGGCAGGCTGGTGCTGATGGGTCCAGGCGGGCTGTCGGTCAACCTCTTCTCTCCGGACCCCACCGAGGGCGTGAAACTGCTCGGAAGGTTCGCCGTCGAGCCCACCCGCGAGAACATCGAGAAGTTCCTGCGCATCATGGTGTTCGATCAGAACCTCATCACGCCCGAACTAGTCGACGAGCGGTTCGCCATCGCCAGCCAGCCCGAGTCGCTGGCCGCGACCAAGGCGATGGGCAAGTCCTTCGCGGGACCCGATTTCGAGCTCGGCATGATGTGGCGCGAGGTCTACAAGCTGCGTCAGCCGGTACTGCTGATCTGGGGCAGGGAGGACCGCGTGAACCCGCTCGACGGCGCGCTGGTCGCGCTCAAACAGATCCAGCGTGCGCAGCTGCACGTCTTCGGACAGTGCGGACACTGGGCACAGCTGGAGAAGTTCGACGAATTCAACAAGCTTGACGATCGACTTCCTCGGGGGCGGGAAATGAGCATCAAATCACTGGGCTACCTGCGGATCGAGGCCACCGACATCGCCGCATGGCGTGAGTACGGCCTGAAGGTTCTCGGCATGGTCGAGGGTTCCGGCTCCACCGAGGGTGCGCTATACCTGCGGATGGACGAGTTCCCGGCCCGCCTGGTCATCGTCCCCGGTGACAAGGACCGGCTGCTTCAATCCGGCTGGGAGACAGCCAATGCCGCGGCCCTGCAGGACATCCGCAAGCGGCTCGACGTCGAGGGCACGGCGTACAAGGAAGCTTCGGCCGCAGAACTCGCCGACCGCCGCGTCGACGAGATGATCACGTTCGACGACCCGTCGGGCAACACGCTCGAGGTGTTCCACGGGGTCGCCCTCGAACACCGTCGGGTCGTCAGCCCCTACGGCCACAAGTTCGTCACCGAGGAGCAAGGCCTCGGCCACGTCGTGCTGACCACGAAGGACGATGCAGAGTCGCTGCACTTCTATCGGGACGTGCTCGGGTTCTACCTGCGCGACTCGATGCGGCTGCCACCGCAGTTGGTGGGCCGGCCCGCCGATGGTCCGCCCGCGTGGCTGCGCTTCTTCGGGGTCAACCCGCGCCACCACAGCCTCGCCTTCATGCCGGGGGAGACTCCGAGCGGAATCGTGCATCTGATGGTCGAAGTGGGCGAAGCCGACGACGTCGGCCTGTGCCTCGATCGCGCGCTACGCAGGAAGGTGCCGATGTCGGCGACGCTGGGGCGACACGTCAATGACAAGATGCTCTCGTTTTACATGAAGACACCGGGTGGCTTCGACGTCGAATTCGGCTGCGAGGGACTGCAAGTCGAAAACGACGACTGGATCGCCAGGGAGAGCACCGCAGTCAGCCTATGGGGTCACGACTTCAGCATCGGCTTCAAGTGATAGTGCCGGCTGAACCGATCGACCCACGCACGTTCCGAAATGTGCTGGGCAGTTCTGCACAGGCATCACGGTTATCACCACAATGCACGAGGACGTGCCCGTCGGCTTCGCCTGTCAGTCGTTCGCGGCGCTGTCCCTGGAACCGCCGTTGGTGCTGTTCTGCCCGACGAAGGTGTCTCGGTCATGGAAGGCCATCGAGGCGACCGGCACGTTCTGCGTCAACGTGCTGCACGAAAAGCAGAAGGACGTGTCGGCGAGATTCGGTTCGAAGGAGCCCGACAAGTTCGGCGGAATCGACTGGAGCCCATCGAAGTTGGGCTCTCCGGTGATCAAGGACACGCTGGCGCACATCGACTGCACGGTTCATTCGGTGCAGGACGGCGGCGACCATCTCGTGGTGTTCGGGGCCGTCCACACGATGTCGGACGTGCCGCACAAGAAGCCACGGCCGCTGCTGTTCTACCGTGGCCAGTACACCGGCATCGAGCCGGACAAGAACACTCCCGCGCAGTGGCGCGACGACCTCGAGGCGTTCCTCACCACCACCACCGAGGACACCTGGCTCTAGCCGGTGGGCGAAACCGGTTGCACGCTATGCGTGATCTGGCCGCGATAGGTGCGCTTCTCGGGTACGGCGTTGCACTTCACGTGCCTAGCGTCGAGTGACGTGGACGTTGGAGATTCTCCCAGCCTTGAAGGAGACCTTGAATGGCAGTCAAGACCGTGGTCATCATTGGTGCGAGCAGCGGAATCGGTGAGGCCACCGCAATTCGGCTCGCTGGCGAAGGCCATCACGTGGTGGTCACTGCACGGCGCGTCGATCGATTGCTTCGGATCACCCAACAGGTAGCTTCCGCGGGGGGCCGTGCGACAGCGATGCAAGTAGACGTGACCGACCGCGCCGCCGTCGCGGACCTGGTCGACAAGGTGGTGGCCGAATCAGACCGGCTTGATGTCGTCAGTTGAATGCGCCGGTGTGATGCCGCTGTCACCGCTGAACGCCCTGCAGCTCGAGGACTGGGAACGGATGATCGACGTGAACATCCGAGGCCTGCTGCACAGCATTGCGGCTGTCTTACCGCACTTTCAGCGGCAGGGCAGCGGGCATTTCGTCACCATCGCCTCCACTGCTGCTCGTGAAGTCTTGCCCGCGGCCGCGGTGTACAGCGCCACCAAGTTCGCGGCGCGGGCGATCACCGAAGGCCTTCGGCTCGAAAGCGATCCAGACATTCGGGTGACGACAATCTCTCCCGGAGTCACCGAAACCGAACTGCTCGACTCTGTAACCGATCCGGCTGCTCGGCAACTATCACGCGCTGTGTGGGACAAGATCGCGATGTCACCCGACGCCGTCGCCGCCGCGATCTCGTACGCGATCGGTCAACGGGACGTGGATGTGAACGAGATCGTCGTGCGGCCGGCAGGACAACGTTACGGATGGCTGCGCGTAGCGCCGTACGAATGTCGGTTCTTAGCGAGGCAGGAGCGTTCGGCGCAGTGTCGCAACCGGAAGTTCTCCGTAACGCGCGGAGTGCGTTTCAGCGAACCGGCCTAGATTCGTGAAGCCCCAGTCGTGGGCGATCCTCGCCACTGTGACAGCGGTCGGGTCGGATTCCACAAGTGCACGATGTGCTCGCCGCAACCGCACCTCGCGCACATATGCCATTGGCGTCATCTCCATTTCACGGCGGAATGCCTGCTGGAGGGCCCGGACGCTGCCGTGGGCGCGCGTTGCTATCGAAGAGACTGTCAACGGCAGATAGCGTCCGCCTCGATGATTTCCACAGCGCTCGCGACCAAGCGGGACAGCGCTGCTCTGACGGGTTTGACGATGGCGGTGCGGTTCGGATGGTCGGCGACTACGAGAAGGCCGCGCACGATGCTGTCGATAAACGGCAACCCAACCATCGGCTCACGCAGGATGCTGTCCGGTCGGGAGACCTGGTCGTAGAGCATCATCACCAACCGCGCCCAAGCGCGGCCGCCGCCGCTGTCGATCTGCATGGTATGCCCGAAGTCGATTTGAGTGTCCACCGTATTCCCGAGAGCATCTCTTAGAGCGTCGTCGACAACGGATCGGTCGAATTTGACACACAGCAATCGTGTTGCCGCCGACCAGTAGGGCAAGGCTGTGTGCACGTCGGGCTGGTACACAGTGGCGTGCGCGGAGTCCGCGGTGACGCGGACGCCTCGATGCTCCGATTCGATGTGACCTGTCATCGGAATGTTGACGTGATAGCTGTCGTGAAGTTCGCCACATTCCAGCCGGACGTCCGCGCCGAATGCTATTTCGCCGATGGTTATCGGCCCGAGGTTGCCGATTCGCTGTTCGAGCGAAAATGACTCCGGATTCTTGAGGATTTTTAGTTTCTGTTCTGGGTAAAGAGCCATACCGCAAAGGATTTCGGCATCAACTACTGTTTCGGCGTGCATCCATGATGTCACTGACCTTGCTCCCGTCGCGCATGAGACCGAATCTTGCGCTCTTCGCGACGCTACCCAAACAGTCTGGGAACTAGCTTCGCGGCGGCATGCGGGATCTGGCCAGACCTGAATGCGTTTCGTGGGTAGGGCATCCTCATTCGCTTACCTAGCGTCGAAAACATGGACAAACGAAGTGTTGGGGTTCAGGAGGGAACAGGCGAGAAGCTCGGCGATCACGCGGTGGTTTTGGGCGCGAGTATGGGCGGGCTGCTGGCCGCGCGTGTGCTGGCCGATTTCTATCGGACTGTCACCCTGGTCGAGCGAGACGTGTTGCCCGATACCCCCACCAACCGACCGGGGGTGCCGCAGGGCCGGCACGGACATTTATTGATGCGGCGCGGTTCGCAGATCCTGTCAGATTTGTTCCCCGGCTTCCTTGATGAACTGGTTGCCGACGGTGTGCCGGTATGGAACGACGGCGACCTGTCGAAGATTGACGTGTCGTTCCGTGGGCACCACATACTGCGATCCGGTCGATTCACCGATCTCTCGTCCACCGCGTTCTACAGCCCGAGTCGACCCTTTTTGGAGTTCCATGTGCGGCAACGGGTCCTGGCACTTTCGAACGTTCGCCTTTCGCAGCGACGGGATATCCTCGACCTCACATCGACACCGGAGCGGGATCGCGTTACCGGCGTCAGGACGGCGGATCGTCAGAGTGGTGCAGAGGAGCGACTCGAGGCCGATCTGGTCGTTGACGCGATGGGTCGCGGCTCGCGGGCGCCGGCGTTTTTGGAGAGCCTGGGTTACGAACGCCCGGTGGAAGATGAGCTCGTCATCAAGCTGACTTACAGCAGCGAGCCCTTCCGCGTACCGCGGGGCACTCTGAACGAGAAGGTCTACGTCTACAACTTTGTGCCCGGCCGGCCGAAAGCGGTTTCTCTGTTCGGCTACGAACACGACTCCTGGCTGCTCACGGTCCAAGGAATCATGGGACAAGAAACGCCGTTCAACCACGCCGAGATGCTCGAATTCGCGGCGGACGTCGCCCCGGACCACATCGTGGCGGCTCTGCATTCCGGCCAACCCACCGGAGACGTTGCGCGACATCGTATTCGTTCCAATCGGTGGCGGCGCTACGACAAACTACGTCGACTGCCGAGTGGATTGTTGAGCATCGGCGACGCGATCTGCAGCTTCAATCCCATCTACGGACAGGGGATGACCGTCGCGGCCATGGACGCGCTGGCTCTGCACGACTGCCTTCGTGACGGCCCACTGGACCTCTCGCGCCGATTCTTCGCGTCCGCGGCCGAAGGAATCGGTGGCGCCTGGCAGATGGCCGTCGGATCCGACCTGGCGCTACCCGAAGTGCAATCGAAACGCCCCATATCAGTGCGTCTACCAAACGCCTACAACGACTGGGTCCTGACCGCTGCAGAGACGGATTGCCAAGTCGCCGAGCAGTTTTGGAAGGTACTGAACCTCATCGAGCTTCCCAGTCACCTCCTACGCCCGTCGGTCATGGCGCGTGTCGCCCTCGCCAATCTCCGCCACTTGTGGGCGCGATTGCCTCACGCGGTGCGCAAGACCCCGCTACGACGACGGCAGCGAGCATGACGCGATATGTCCTGCATAGGATCGCCAATCCCCCGATCAGCGATCCCTTCCAAGGCTCGCCAATGAAATACAAGCTGGCTTCATGACTGCTATGAGCGGTTCAAAATTCGACAGTCAGTACGACTTCGTCGTGGTGGGTGGTGGTAGCGCGGGTTGTGTGATCGCCGCACGGCTGAGCGAGGATCCACACGCCCGGGTGCTGCTGTTGGAGGCCGGTGCCGCGCATGGTCCCGATGCGATGAATGTGCCGGCCCTGTGGCCAACGCTGCTCGGCACCGCGGTCGATTGGGGTTCGCGCACCGTGCCCCAGCGGAGTCTCGACGGTGCTGTGCGGGCCTATCCGCGCGGGCGTGTGCTGGGCGGCTCGAGCAGCATCAACGCGATGGCGTTCCTGCGGGCTCATCCGTCGAGCTACGACAGCTGGGCCAGCGAGGGGGCGGACGGCTGGGACTACGAGGGTCTGCTGCCCTACTTCCAGCGCAGCGAAAGCGCTCCGGGTCGCGATCCCCGTTGGCGCGGCACCGCGGGTCCGATGACCCCGACGCCGATGACGAATGTGCACCCCGCCGCCGAGGCGTTCCTTGAGGCCTGCGAGGAGCTGGGATACCCGATCTCAGACGACCTCAACGGGGCTAACCCCGAAGGCGCCGCGCGCTATGAGCTCAGCGCGGCCGCAGGCATGCGCCAGTCGGCGGCCGATGCGTATCTGCGACCCGTGCTTGATCGCCCCAACCTGACGGTGATCACCAACGCCCTTGTCACCCGGCTGTTGTTTACCGGCCTGCGCTGCACGCGCGTCGCCTATCTGGAAAACGGCAACCATCCTCAATTCGTCCTGGCGGAGCGCGAGGTGATCGTGTGCGCTGGCGCGATCGGGACGCCGCAGCTGTTGCAACTGTCCGGCATCGGTCCGGCCGACCACTTGCGCGCACGCGGGATCCCAGTCATCCACGACCTCGCCGGTGTTGGGGCGAACCTGTCCGACCACCCGTTGGGGGTGGTCACCTATTCGAACGCTCAGCCCATGCCCGCCGGCGTGAACAACCATTTCGACGTTCTGGCTGCGCTGCGCGCCGACCCGGCCTCAGAGTTCCCCGACTCCCACATCCTGTTCTGCGATATTCCGCTGTTTCCGCCGGGCACTGAGGGTTCTGCCGAGTCGGGCTACACGATCGAGTTCAGCATGCTTCGGCCGCACAGCCGCGGCTCAGTGCGGCTGGCCTCAACGGATCCCACTTCGCGACCACTCATCAACCCAGGCTTTCTCACCGACGAGCGCGACGTCACCGGCATGCTCAACGCGCTGCAGCTGGCCCGGCGACTGGGTCAGACCAAAGCCATGGGGAAGTGGCGCAAAGAGGAGCTTCTGCCCGGTCCGGATGTATCCACAGATAGCCGAGCTGCGCACCTACCTTCGCCGCAGTCTCGGCACCTACTGGCATCCCGCCGGTACCTGCGCGATGGGGTCCACGCCCGACGCCGTGGTCGACCTTGATCTCAAGGTGCACGGCGTTGATGGTCTGCGAGTCGCCGACGCGTCAGTCATGCCGTCGGTACCGGGTGCCAATCTCAACGCCACCGTGTTGGCCATCGCCGAACGTGCCGCAGAGATCATCGAGCACAGTTCGTCCGCGGCGGGAGCGACTTTTGTTGGGAATGTTGGTGATTGAACGCAGAAGCGCGCTGTGAGGAAGATCGGCGTTTCTCAGCCATTTGAGGGTGCGAATGTCGATCAAACTGTTTTCGCGATGAAGTCGATGATCGTGCTCGCCACCTCGCGGTGCATGGTGTCGTTGAGGATGTCGTGGTGCCCGCCGGTGAACTCCTTGAGCTGCAGCGGTTCTATCTGCTCGGCGTAGGCCCGCACCGCGCCGATCTGAGCGATCGGATCGGCGATTCCGTGCACGGCCAGCGTGGGCACCGTCAGCCCTGGGAGATCCTTGCCGAACCGGTCCCATGCCGTGTCGAGAGCCCGGGCCAACGGCGCCCCGTCTGCGTCCACGAACGCCAGCGGGTCGTTTTCGAGCGAGTCGAGGTAGAAGGGGTCCTCGGACAGCCATAGCGGGTCGAGGTCGAAGGTGCTGTCCGCGTCGAGCATCTCCGGAACCGGAACCAGAGGGGCGCCGGAGACGACCCCGGCCCGGTAACGGTCGGGCTGGTCGAGCAGCCGCGTCAGCGTCACCACCGCACCGAACGAATGCCCCTGTGCGATCAGCGGCAGGCCAGGCCGCTCGCCTTCCGCGATCTCTGTCAGCGCATCGCCCAAATCGGAACTGTCGGCGATCGAACCGAAGTCGCCGCGGGGCCCTGGGCTCAGCCCGTGCCCGAACTGATCGACCGCCCACAGATCGAAGCCGGCTGCGTTGAGCGCGAAGCCGTATCGGTGGTAGACGCCGGTGTGCTCCCCGAAGCCATGCAGGAACACGACGGCGGCCCGCGGCTCCTCGGCGGCCCAGTGGCGGTAGTAGGCCTTGCCCTTTGGGTGGTCGATGAACGGCATGCCCATGACTGCATCAGGTGGTTTGCGCACGCGCAAGGCTTCGGCGCAGCCCCGTATTGAGGGTGCAGGGATCGGTTTAGCTGTGACCGGGGCTACTTGGGCACCCGAGATGAGAGGCATCACGGAGGTTTTCGGCGCTCGAAGTAACCGATTGCTGCCAGCAGCCAACCAATTACTGCCAGTGGAATTAAACCGCTGACCTCCCTGTTTGGACAGTCATACCGGTTGAACAAGAAACACGAGACCGGCAACACGGAGTTCGAAGTCACCAGGATCGAGCTCCAAAAGAAGAAAGAAGAAGGCACAAAAATGAAGAAGTTCGGGTTTGCGACCATCATCGCCAGCGGTATGACGGCGGCCTTCCTTGGCCTAGCAGCTCCCGCCTCGGCCGGTGTGGATCACCTCGACTGGCTCAACGACATTCATCAGCAGGTAGCCGTCCCGCACGTGGACACCGGCGTGCAGCACAGCCGCTGACCTACTGCATACGACAAAGGGGCACCCCACCGGGGTGCCCCTTTTCGTTGCGTGAATACTCGGCCAGATGGGTGGCGCGACAGATTTGAAGGGACGCACCGCACTGGTCACCGGGGCCGCAAGCGGCATCGGGGCCGCGTGTGCCCGCGAACTCGCCGCGCGGGGCGCCAAGGTGACCGTCGCAGACATCGACGAGGCAGGCGCCGAGTCGGTCGCAAAGGAAATCGGCGGAAAGGTATGGGCGGTCGACCTTTCCGACGTCAGCACGCTCGAGAGCCTGCAGCTCGACGCAGACATCCTGGTGAACAACGCCGGTGTGCAGCACGTCAGCCCGATCGCCGACTTTCCGCCAGACCGCTTCCGAACGATGCTCGTGCTGATGGTCGAGGCGCCGTTCCTGCTGATCCGTGCCGTGCTGCCCCACATGTGCAGCCAAAAGTTCGGCCGAATCATCAACATCTCATCGGTACACGGAATTCGCGCATCGGAATACAAAGTCGCCTACGTGACGGCCAAACACGCTTTGGAGGGCCTGTCGAAAGTGACTGCGCTCGAGGGCGGCCCGCACGACGTGACGAGCAACTGCATCAACCCCGGCTACGTGCGCACGCCCCTTGTCACCAAGCAGATCGCCGACCAGGCCCGAACCCACGACATCCCCGAGGACAAGGTCGTGGAGGAGATCCTGCTGCAGGAGAGCGCGATCAAGCGACTGCTGGAACCTGAGGAAGTCGCCGACCTCGTGGGTTGGCTCGCATCACCCAACGCCGGAATGGTGACGGGCGCGTCGTACTCCATGGACGGCGGGTGGAGCGCGCGCTGACCGAGCGTCGCACCGAATTGATCAATACCATTTCAGGGTCAGGGTAATTATCGACACCTAATTCTCTTTAGCTGTAGCGAGATTCTCAATTGCTGAATTTCGACCCGATAGCATGCGCACCAGCGCTTGTCCCATTTCGGCAATAGCGCCAAAACCACTGTTGTGCAACGTCTTACGCCGTCAACCTGTGGCGCGCACCACACGTAGGGATAATCCCGAGTCGACGAAATATGAGCAGAATCACATTAATGCTTTAGGCGACCATTGGATTAGCTAGGTATTTGCTGACCGACAGAGAATACGGGTATTGCCGCGGTAGCTTGGCATTACGGTTCCCGGTGAGCCCATTCCATGAGAAATCGACACTAGCCCGAGGTTTGTGATGACGTTACCGAAAGAAAAGTCCGCGGTGGTCGAGGCCACAACGCAAGAGATCATCGATCTCATCAAGGCTGAAGCGGGCGGCGCGGACAACCTCACCGCGGATTCGACGCTGGACGATACGGGTCTGGATTCGCTCAAGCTCATGTCGCTGGTCTTCAAGATCGAAGAGCACTACGACATCACGTTTCTCGAGGATGGGGATGACACCGAGACGGTTGGTGATCTGGCGAGTTTGGTGGTCCGCCAGCTTCAGGAGCGCGCATGAAGGGCGGTCCCGCCGTACAGCCCAAGTACGCGACGGTGACCGAGATGCTCGCCGCGTCCGCACAAAGCGGCGTGAGCCTCGTCTTCGTGAACCGCAGAGAGGAAGACCACGAAGTCTCGATGGCGGCCATCCGGGAGCGCGCGCTGTCGATCTCCGCGGATCTAAAAGATCGCGGGGTGCGGAAAGGCGATCGCGTCGCGCTCGTGCTTCCGACCTCTCCCGAGTTCGTGCAGTGTTTCTTCGGAGTCCTCTGCGCGGGCGCCATTCCGGTTCCCCTGTATCCGCCCGTGCGGCTGGGAAGACTCGACGAGTATCACCAGAAGACCGCGGCCATGCTTCGAGCGGTTGGTGCGACACTGGTGATAACCGACGAGCGCATTCGCCGACTCCTTGGGGTCGCCGTTGAAACCGCGAGGCCCCGCTTGGGTGCGGTGGTCGTGTCGGCCCTCTCCGGCACGAACCCGCTCGAGATAGAAGTCAGTGCCGACGACGTGGCCTTGATCCAGTTCTCTTCGGGCACAACGCATGATCCGAAGCCGGTTGCCCTGACGCATGCGAATCTGCTGTCCAATCTGGCCGCGATCTCGCAAGAGATCATCAGCGAAGACGGGGCTCCGGTCGGTCGGTGTCACGTGGCTGCCGCTGTACCACGACATGGGATTGATCGGCAATCTGCTCTCCGCGTTCTACGTTCCCGCCCCCCTGGTGCTGCTTCCGCCCGAGCTGTTCGTCGCGGTACCCGGTGCGTGGCTTCGCGCAATCTCACGACACCGAGGCACGCACTCGGCGGCACCCAACTTCGCCTTCGGCCTGTGTCTCAAGCGAATCCGCGACGACGAGCTCGATGGCGTCGACCTAGTCATCGTGGAAAATCTGCCTCAACGGCGCGGAGGTGGTCGGCGCAGCGGGGCAGCGGCGATTCGTTGAGCGATTCGGGCGCTGGGGTTTGCGTGCGTCGGCGCTCACACCGTGCTACGGGATGGCGGAGGCCGCGTTGGCCGTGACCTTCAAGCCGGCGGACACCTTGTTCAACACCTTGGGTGTGCACCCCGAGAAACTGGCTCTGGATGGCGTCGCGGTTCCCGGCACCAAAGAGCTGGTCAGCGTCGGCCGTCCACTGACGGGCATGGAAGTGGAAATTCGCGACGACGGCGGGATACCCGTGCCTTCCAGCCGTGTCGGTCACATCTTCGTTCGCGGCCCCAGCATCATGGCGGGCTACTTCGGCCGTCCCGATTTGACGGATCAGGCATTGCACAATGGCTGGCTCGACTCCGGCGACCTCGGGCTCATCCACGACGGCGAGCTCTACGTGTGCGGACGGGACAAGGACGTCATCGTTGTGCGCGGCGCCAACCATGCGGCGGAGGACTTTGAAGCGGCGTTGGATGGGATGCGCGGCGTGCGAGCCGGATGCGCTGTTGCCGTCGGATTCGTTCCCGAGGGCCAGGACGACGAGGCGTTAGCGATGCTTGTCGAAACGACTTCCGACTGCACCCCCACACTTGCAACCGATGTCGCGTCGCGTGTCAAGGACCGCACCGGCATCCTGCCTGCGCGGGTGGAATTGCTGCCCGCGGGGACGTTGCCGCGCACCAGCAGCGGAAAACTCCGGCGACGAGAAGCGCTCACCCAGTGGCTGACTGGGACGCTGTCACCGCCGAAAAAAGTTTCGACCGCGAGGCTTGCCCTCGAGGCTGCCAACGGAGAACTGCACCATGCGCGTGCTGCGTTCGCACGGCGCGCAGGGAAGAAGCGACCGGTCGGGTAGGAGGACGCAGTGAGGACAGCGATGCAGCGAGCAGATAACTTCGGCGAACTCCCTCTGGGCCAACCGGCATCCGTCGCGGTGCCTCGTGCGGCCCACGATGCTGAGTATCTCGTCGGCGTATCCGCCGTTTGAGATCACACAGCAGGACAGCTGGGAGCACTTCTTCAAGCGCATCTCCCCCTCGGTTCCATTCGCCAAGCGCTTCGTCGAGTCGACAGGGGTGCAGAAGCGTCACATCATGTGGGACCTGAATGAGCTGCCCGAAGTATGCGCCATGATGACGGGCGACCGAATGGCCGCGCACGCTGAGGCCACCATGGACGTCGCCTCGCGTTCACTCAAACAAGCGATCGGCGACTTCGACACCAACCAAATCGGCAGCTTGGTGATGGCCTGCTCGACCGGGTACGTCAATCCAGGACCCGATCTGATGCTTGCGAAGGAACTGGGGCTGCGGTCGGACCTGAGACGCACCTTCATCGGCCACATGGGCTGCTATGCGGCGCTCAACGTGATCAAGGTTGCCATGGACAGTGTGGCCGCCAGACCCGATGAGCTGGTGATCTGCAACACGACGGAACTGAGTTCGGCGCACCTCCGGGACAACCCGATGCCAGGCGAGGATCCGACCGAATCACTGATAACCCAAGCACTTTTCGGCGATGCAAGTGTGTCGATGCTGATGGGATCGGCGCCCGACGGCGTCGGAACTCAGTTCCTGCGCACCCACACCGAGCAGTTGTACGACCAGCACACGGCGATGAGTTTGAACATCGGCAATCGGTCATTCTGGATGACGCTGGCAGCTGGCGTACCGGAATTGCTGCGGGAGAACATCGACGGGTTCGTCGGCCGGCTTCTGGATCCGCTTGGGTTGTCCGCAGGCGACATCAGCCACTGGGGAATCCATCCGGGTGGCCCGAAGATATTGCGGCTGCTGGGAAAACAGCTGGAGCTCGAGCCGGACCAACTGCGCGCAAGTTGGGACGTCCTCGCCAATTCCGGTAACTGCGCGTCAGCCACGGTGCTGCTCGTGCTGGAAAACATTCTGGAAATCGACAGGCCCAGCCCGGGGGACCTCGGCGTCCTTCTGACCTTTGGGCCCGGACTCACCATCGAGGGTGCGGTTCTTCGCTTTTGAACCAGCGAGGCTATTCGAGTAGCCAGGCGCCGATGCGGCGCAACGCCTCCTCGATGTCGCTGGTCGGTCCCGCGAACGAAAGCCGCACGAATGAGCCGCCTCGCACAGTGTCGAAGTCGATGCCGGGCGCGATCGCGACCCCGGTGTCAGCCAGCAGCTTCGAGCAGAACGACAGCGAGTCACCCGTCAGGTGTGACACGTCGGCGTAGACGTAGAAGGCTCCGTCGGTGGGGGCCAACCGATCGATGCCGATCTTCGGGAGCCCGTCGAGCAGCAGTCTACGGTTGGCGGCGTAATGGTGAAGCAGCGCATCCGCTTCGGCGGTCGACTCCGGCGTGAACGCCGACACCGCGGCTATTTGGGACAACACGGGCGGGCAGATGGTGAAGTTTCCGGTCAGGCGATCCACGGCGCGCTGCAGCTCCTGCGGCACGAGCAGCCAGCCCAGTCGCCAGCCTGTCATCGCGAAGTACTTGGAAAAGCTGTTCACCACAATGGCGTTCCGCGATGTCTGCCATGCGCAGCTGGTGTCGGGCGCCCCCTCGTAAACCAGGCCGTGGTAGACCTCGTCGCTGATCAGCCGAACATCCGCCCCCTCGCACCACGCCGCGATCGCCGCCAGCTCGTCTGGCGGTATCACCGTGCCGGTCGGGTTCGCCGGGCTCGCCACGATCACGCCCTGCACCGGTGGATCCAGCTCGGCGAGCATCCGGGCGGTGGGCTGGAATCTGGTCTGCGGTCCGCACGCAATGTCGACGACCTCGCAGCCGAGCGCCGACAGGATGTTGCGGTAGCAGGGATATCCGGGGCTGGCCATCGCCACCCGGTCACCGACGTCGAACGAGGCCAGGAACGCCAACAGGAATCCGCCCGACGAGCCGGTGGTGATCACCACCTCGTTTGGATCGACGACGAGGCCGTGCCGGCGTCGATAGGACGTCGCGATGGCGGTCCGCAGTTCGGGGATGCCGAGCGCGACGGTGTAGCCGAGGACGGTGGTGTCGAGCGCTTCCTTCGCCGCGGCGCGGACCGCCGCCGGTGCACCCGCACTCGGCTGTCCCGCGGAAAGGTTCACCAGATCGCCGTGCGTGCGCTGACGCTCCGCTGCGGCCAGCCACACGTCCATTACATAGAACGGTGGGATGCCTGCGCGCAGTGCGACACGATCGCTCATTCGGGCCAGGCTAACAAGCGGCGTCTTTAGGCTTGCCGGATATGCCCATGGACGATGAGCACTACGCGGTCAACAGAGCCTGGTGGGACGAACGTGCACCGGCACACGCCAGTTCGCCGGACTACGCCGTGCAGGAACTCATCGCAGACCCGACGCGGCTGTCCGACGTGGTCCGGTTCGACCTACCACGGCTCGGCGACATCAACGGACAGCGCGGAATTCATCTGCAATGCCACATCGGCACCGACACGATTTCGCTGCACCGCCTCGGCGCCTCCATGACCGGTCTTGACTTCTCGTCGCAATCGATCGCGATCGCCCGTGCATCGCCGCCGACACGGGCGCCGACGTCACATTCGTAGAAGCGGAGGTCTACGGCGCTCCGTCTGCTGTCGGTGGTGGGTTCGACTTCGTCTTCACTGGAATCGGTGCGCTCCCGTGGTTGCCCGATCTCGGGCGATGGGCAAGAACAGTCGCGGAACTACTGCGCCAGGGTGGCAGGCTCTTCTTGCGTGAGGGGCATCCGATGGTGACGGCCTTCGACGAAGAGCGAACGGACGCACTGGTGCTCAGCTACCCCTATTTCGAGCAGCCGGAGCCGGGACAGTTCGACCAACCAGGAACATACGTCGAGTCCGAAGTCGAGTTCCGCCACAACCAGGCCCGCGACTGGAGCCATGGGCTTGGCGACGTCATCACCGCAGTCCTCGCGGCGGGCTTGGAGCTCACCATGTTCGTCGAGCACGACTCCGTGCCGTGGGAGGCGCTTCCTGGGCGCATGCGTCGGGACGACGGTGAATGGCGGCTCATCGAGCACCCGGAGCGGCTCCCGCTGAGCTATACGCTGCACGCGGTCAAGCGCTGACAACTGCGATTGAGCGACCGTGCACAATCATCTGATGACGGCATCCAAGCCAGACACTCCCGTTGTGGTGGGCATCGGCCCGGTCAGCGCCGACGATGTCGTACGAGTCGCACGCGACGACGCCCCGGTGGTGATCGCGGAGGACGCCGTCGCGGCGATCACGGCCAGTCGCACCCGCATCGAGGCACTCGCTGACGATCCGACTCCGGCGTACGGCATCTCGACCGGCTTTGGCGCCTTGGCCACCCGCCACATCCCGCATGAGCTCCGAACAAAGCTGCAACGCAGCCTGATTCGGTCCCACGCCGCTGGATCGGGGCCCGAGGTCGAACGTGAAGTCGTGCGGGCGATGATGTTGCTGAGATTGTCGACGCTGGCCACCGGCCGCACAGGGGTACGCCCTGAGGTCGCGCAGGCGTACGCCGGGGTGCTCTCCGCGGGACTGACGCCGATTGTCTACGAGTACGGCAGTCTTGGCTGCTCCGGCGACCTGGCGCCGCTGGCGCACGTCGCGCTCGCCATCATCGGCGAAGGACACGTCCGCACCCGCGGTGGCGAGCCGGTCCCGTCTGCCGAGGCTCTTGCCGCGCATGGCATCGAACCGATCGTTCTCGCCGAGAAGGAGGGCCTCGCCCTCATCAACGGCACCGACGGCATGCTCGGGCAACTCGTCCTGGCACTCAACGACCTCGACCGGTTGCTCGCGCTGGCCGACATCTCAGCGGCGATGAGCGTCGAAGGCCTTCTCGGCACCGAAAAGGTCTTCGCGGCCCACCTGCAGGCACTGCGACCCCAGCCCGGCCAGGCCGTCGCTGCCGCGAACATGGCGCGAGTCCTCGCCGGCTCGCCCATCGTCGCGAGCCACAGCGGACCGGACTGCCCCCTGGTCCAGGACGCATACTCGCTGCGGTGCGCTCCCCAGGTCGCGGGCGCCGCCAGGGACACCGTCTCGCACGCGCGTAACGTCGCGAACTGGGAATTGGCGAGCGTCATCGACAATCCCGTCGTCACCCTCGAGGGCACCGTCGAATCGAACGGAAACTTTCACGGCGCACCCGTCGCCTACGTGTTGGACTTTCTCGCCATCGTCGTTGCAGACCTCGCCAGCATCAGTGAACGACGCACCGATCGATTCCTTGACGCCGCCCGCAGCCACGGGCTCAACCCGTTCCTCGCCGACGACCCCGGCGTCGACAGTGGCCACATGATCGCGCAGTACACCCAGGCGGCGATTGTCTCCGAGCTGAAACGACTGGCTCAACCCGCGAGTGTCGACTCGATCCCCTCCTCCGCGATGCAGGAGGACCACGTATCGATGGGATGGTCTGCGGCCCGCAAGCTACGGAAGGCGATCGACGGGCTCACCCGCGTTCTCGCCATCGAAACCCTTACCGCGGCAAGGGGAATCGAGATGCGGGCACCTCTGTCACCATCGCAGGCAACCGGTGCTGTCATCGCGGCCGTTCGGTCACGCGTGGCAGGAGTCGGCGCGGACCGATACCTCGCGCCGGAGATCGAGGCGGCTGTCGAACTCGCCCGCGACGGATCACTGGTAGCGGCGGCGGAGTCGGTCACCGGCCCGCTGGGGTGACCGACTGACTACGCGCGGGCCTCGGGCACGACGAGTCGTCCGATGTCGTCCAGGATGGACTCCGCCACGGCGATGTCACCTCGGAGATCACGGTCCTCGTCGTTGCGTGGCAGCACCGCGGCCAGCGCCAGCGTGTCGCCGACGACCGCGCTGAACTGGTCGTCGAGCCCGCGCTGACGTAACAGCCTGACCGCGCCTACGAGTTCGCAGCACAACAGCACCCGGTAGGCGGCGATGGACCGCTCGAGTTGCTGTGCGCCCTGTGACGCGAACGTGGCATCCTCCTCTGCGCCGCGCGAGAGAACGAGGGTGCCTGCGGCGGCAGGCTGCGCGGCATTGCGGATCTCTGCGATCGCACCAGCGGCGACGTACTCGACCATCATCAGGCCCGACGATCCCTCGGTATCGGCGGCCAGGAAAGCGTTGCCGCCGTTGGTATCCGGATCGTTGAGCATTCTGATTCGGGAATGCGTGATCGGTGCGGTAAGGGCCAGCGCGAGGGTGGCGCCGTCCAATTCGAGCGACAACGACGCTTGGTAGAACGCGCCATGATGGATCACGGATTCGTTCTCGATGTCGAAGAGCGGATTCTCCTGCGCGGCGTTGAGTGTCCGCTCGAGCTGACCCTCGAGCGAATGCAAGGACGCCACCACGCTCGCCTGTGCGACTGGGTAGACCCGAAGCCCGTAGGGATCCTGAATTCGGGCGGGACGGGAGGCCGGCCCTCCCTTCGCCGCCAGAATGGAGCGAAGGCGACCGGCGACGGTATCGGCATAGGGCGCCCCCGACGCCCGCGCCGCAATCGATGACAGCGCTTCAGGATTGCCGTCGAGCGCAAGGAAACTCAGCACGTAAATCACGCTCGACGCGCGTTCGAGTTGCGAAAGCTCTTCCAGCGCGAGGCAACCGCGCCCGACGGTCAGGGCGCTGCTGCTCATGAACGGCAGCGCGCTGTCGGCGCCCCACTGCGCCATCGGTGTCAACGGCTTCGACGCGGGCCTTTCTCCGATCAATGTCAGTGCCGTGCCCGCGAGAGGCGCGAGGTCGCCGGTTCCGACCGACGCGTATTGGCGAAGCTCGGGAAGCGCATCTTCGTTGAGCATCGTCTCCAGGCCGGCCAGGATCGCGGGATCCAGTCCCGCCCCCGGCACGCACAGCTGGATGAGCCGCACCGCGAGCATCGCCCGAACCGTTCTGTCGTCGAGCGGATCCCCGGCGTCGACCGCGTGGCTGCGAAGCAGTCGCATGCCGTACTCAGAGTCAGTTGCCGATACAAGGGTGGTCCGATTCGCACCGACGCCGGTCGTTCGTCCGTAGATGTCATATCGGGTGCTGAGTTCCGCCGCGACCTGGTGTGCACGGCTGACGGCCGCGACGGTCGCCGGCGAAACCGAGACCTGCTCGCGACGGTCCGCGAGCGCCAAGACGTCGGCAATGGTCGCGGATCCGTTAAGCACAAGCATGAAATTCTCCTTCTTCCCTATCGCAGACCGGCGATGAGATCTATCATCACCAAAACCCCATATTGCCGCTAGATGGAAATCGAATTTTATTTAATGAAAATCCGATGACGGCGAGAGGAGGTGGCAGTGGCCGAAGCGTCGACGCGAACCGTCGAGCGCGCGCTCGCGCTGCTCGCCACCATCTGTGAGAGGGGCGGCGCGAATCTCGTCGACAGTGCCAGGGATTGTGACCTGGCCCCGAGCACCGCGCTGCGGCTGCTGCGCACGCTCGAGACCACCGGGTTCGTCTGCCGGGAGGAGGCAGGCGGTACGTATCGGCCGGGAGCTCGCCTCATCCAGCTCGGGGCGCAAGCCTTGTCCAACGAGTCTCTGATAGATCTCGCCAGGCCGACGATGGAGAAGCTGGTCGCCGAGACGGGCGAATCGGTGTACCTCAGCGTCGAGGGGCACGGCGCCACCGCCCTGTACATCGGGATCGTCGAGGGCACACACTCCGTCCGGCACACCAGCTGGGTCGGTCGAACGGTGCCGCTCGACAAGTCGGCGGCGGGCCGAGCACTGCGCGGTCGAGTTCCGGATGCCGGATACGTCGTGGTGGAGCGTGGAGTCGAGCCCGACGTCACGGCGATCGCATGTCCGGTGTACTCGCAAGCGCGAATCGTCGCCGCGATGAGCCTGGTCATCCCCAGCTACCGGGTTACCAAAGGGCAGGCGGCCGTGTTCGGCCGAATGCTGACGGTGGCGACAGGGGATGTTTCTGCGCAGTTAAGTCGTTCATCGAAATCCAACCTCCCAGAAGGAAAGTCATGATCACGTTCGACAACGTCTCCAAGGTGTACCCGGACGGCACCGTTGCGGTCGACAAGCTCACGATCACCGCTCCTGCCGGCAAGATCACCACGCTCGTCGGCCCGTCGGGCTGCGGTAAGACGACGTCCATGCGGATGATCAACCGGCTCATCGAGCCGACGTCGGGCACGATCGAACTCGAGGGAGTCGACACCCAGACCCTCGACCGGGTCACGCTTCGCAGACGAATCGGCTATGTCATCCAGAATGCCGGCCTGTTCCCCCACCGCACGGTGGTGGACAACGTCGCGGCCCTTCCCCGCCTGCTCGGCGGTGGCAAGAAGGAAACCCGTTCGGTGGCAATGGAACTCCTCGAGCGCGTCGGACTCGACGCCAAGTTCGCCAAGCGGTATCCGTGGCAGCTGTCCGGGGGACAGCAACAGCGGGTCGGGGTGGCACGTGCGCTGGCGACCGATCCGCCCTTCCTGTTGATGGATGAGCCCTTCAGCGCGGTCGACCCGATCGTGCGGAACCAGCTGCAGGATGAGTTCCTGCGCCTGCAGGCCGACATCTCCAAGACGATCGTGTTGGTCACGCACGACGTGGACGAGGCGCTCAAGCTGGGCGATCAAGTCGTCGTGCTGCGCCAGGGTGGGACACTGGCCCAGGCCGCGTCACCCGCTGAGCTGCTGGCCGCACCGAGCGATACGTTCGTCGCCGATTTCGTCGGGTCGGCACGAGGCTACCGAGCGCTGGGGTTCCACAACTGCGACAGCCTGCTCAAGCTCTCCGACGAGCCGACCATCACGGTCGGGCAGCCGGTTTCGGCGATTCCGTCGGGCAATGGGCGCTGGATTCTGGCAGTCGATGCCGACAAGGTGCCGATCGGCTGGGTCGACAGTGAAAGCGTGACTGGTGATTCCGTGACAGACAGCGATGTCAACCTCAGCGGGACGTCCGCAACTCGCGGCGAACCACTGCGGGACCTGTTGAACTCGGCGCTGTCGAGCCCGAGTGGGCGCTGCGTGGTCACCGACGAATCCGGCGTGCTGATCGGAACCGCGACCGACCACGACATCATCGACGCCATCAGGCGAGCCAAGGAAGCGCGGTCGGCGGCATGAACTGGATTTCGTCGAACATCGATCGCATCGTCAGTCTGACCATCAGCCATGCGTGGCTCACTTTGATACCGACGATCCTCGGTCTGATCGTCGCGCTGCCACTGGGTTGGTGGGCGCACCGATCGGGACGCGGTTACGCGGCCATCGTCGGAACCGCAGGTCTGCTGTACACCATTCCGTCGCTGGCCCTGTTCATCATCCTCCCGGTGATACTTGGCACGAAGATTCTCGATCCGGTCAACATCGTTGTGGCACTGACGCTTTACACCCTGGCTTTGCTGGTCCGGGTCGTCGCCGATGGGCTGAACTCGGTGCCGCACGACACCGTTGCCGCGGCTGAAGCCATGGGATACCGCGGCTGGCAACGGCTGATACTGGTCGAACTCCCGGTCGCCGTACCGGTGATCGCAGCCGGATTGCGGGTGGCGGTCGTGTCCAATGTCAGCATCGTCACCATGGCTGCGCTGCTGGGCATCCCGCAGCTCGGCTCGTTGTTCACCCAGGGCTTTCAGCTCCGGTTGTTCACACCACTCATCGTCGGTGTGGTGCTGTGTGTCGTGCTTGCCGTCGTGTTCGACGGCCTGATCCTCTGGCTGAACAAGCTCCTCACCCCGTGGCGGCAAAGGACGGTCACATCGTGAACATCGTCGGCTGGTTCACCGACCCCGCCAATTGGACTGGGCCGGGCGGAATCCCCGCTCAGATCGGTTATCACCTCTTGTACTCCGCCGTTGCGCTGCTCATCGCCCTCGCGATCGCGGTGCCGCTCGGAATCGTCATCGGCTACACCGGACGCGGGGAGGCGTTGGTCGCGGGCTTCGCGAACGCGTTGCGCGCACTGCCGTCGCTGGGGTTGCTGGTGCTGCTCTTCCTGATCGTCTCGCCGGTCGCCGCCGGGAAGCTCGTGTACGTGCTGCCCACCATCATCGTGCTGGTGCTGTTGGCGGTGCCCCCGATCCTCACCGGGACGTACGCAGGCATCCAGAACGCCGACCCGGACGCCGTCGGTGCAGCCCGTGGCATGGGATACACCAGGCGCCAGATCCTGACGCGCGTCCAGATTCCTTGCGCGCTACCGCTCATGGTGTCCGGTGTGCGGTCGTCAACCCTGCAGATCGTCTCGACCGCCACCATCGCCGCGTATCTCGGCCTTCAGGGTCTCGGCCGGTTCATACTCGACGGCAGAGCGCAGGCCAGTTTCGCCGAAATGGCAGGCGGGGCAATCCTTGTCGCTGTTCTCGCCATAGTTCTCGAATTCCTCTTCGCCTGGCTCGGCCGAATCATCGTGTCGCCCGGCCTACGCCGCGTGGCGTCGAAAGACAGTTCACCGCTTGCCACCGCGGTCCTCGAGCCCGCCACCACATAGGTGCCGTCCGGCGCCGATCACCCAACAGGAGAAACACCCATGAAGAAGCGCAGCGTACTTTCGGCCATCGCGGTCACCTCGGTTCTCGCGTTGTCCGCCTGCGGCGGTGGCGGTGACGACCCGCTGTCCGGCGGGGGTAACACCGGCGGGTCGGAGGGTTCGCAGGTGATCGTCGGGTCGGCCGACTTCACCGAGAGCCAACTGATCGGGAGCATCTATTCACAGGCGCTGCAGGCGGCCGGGGTGCCGACGAAGGAACAGTTCAACATCGGCAGCCGCGAGGTATACATCCAGGCACTCAAGGACGGCTCCATCGATCTCGTTCCCGAATACACGGGCGCGCTGCTCAGCTACCTCGACCCGAAGTCGACCGCCGCGACGCCGGACGCGGTGTCGAGCGAACTGTCGACGAAGCTACCGTCCGGCATCTCCATGCTGACACCGTCTCCCGCGGAAGATAAGGATGTCGTGGCCGTGACACAGGCCACCGCCGACAAGTACAAGCTGAAGACGATCTCGGACCTGAAGCCGGTCGCGGGTGAATTGGTGCTCGGAGGACCGCCGGAATGGAAGACGCGCACCCAGGGCGTGGCAGGCCTGCGCGACATATACGGGCTGAACTTCAAGGAATTCGTCAGCCTCGACGCGGGCGGCACCTTGACGATGACGGCACTGACCAACGGCCAGATTCAAGCGGGCGACCTGTTCAGCACCGATCCGGGTCTGCACGCCAACCACCTCGTCGCGCTCGAGGATGACAAGAACTTGTTCTCTGCGCAGAACGTCGTTCCGCTGATCAAATCGGCCAAGCAGAACGACCAGATCAAGAAGACCCTGGACGCGGTGTCGGCCAAGCTCACCACCGACGACCTGATCTCGATGAACGCAGAGGCTGCCAACGGCACGAACCTGTCCGACATCGCCAAGAAGTGGATTGCCAACGCAGGCATCGGCAGCAACTGATAAGCAATATTCGTTAAGGATTCGCATCACTCATGGCAACCATCACCGGTCCCCGTCCCGTCCGTGCTGCGCGCGGCAGCGAAATCTCCTGCAAGGGTTGGCAACAGGAAGCCGCTCTTCGCATGCTGATGAACAATCTAGACCCCGAGGTCGCAGAACACCCCGACGATCTCGTCGTCTACGGCGGCACCGGGAAGGCCGCGCGCAGCTGGGAGGCGTTCGACGCGATCGTGCGCACCCTGCGGTCCCTCGAGGATGACGAGACCATGCTCGTGCAGTCCGGAAAGCCCGTCGGCGTGTTCCGGACCAACGTCTGGGCTCCTCGTGTGTTGCTCGCCAATTCCAACCTCGTCGGCGACTGGGCCAACTGGGAGGAGTTCCGCAAGCTGGAAGCCGAAGGCCTGATGATGTACGGCCAGATGACCGCGGGCTCATGGATCTACATCGGCACGCAGGGCATCCTGCAGGGCACGTTCGAGACGTTCGGCGCCGTCGCACGAAAGAGGTTCGGCGGCACTCTGGCCGGAACGATCACGCTCACCGCGGGCGTCGGCGGCATGGGCGGAGCCCAGCCGCTGGCCGTGACGATGAACGAGGGCGTGGCGATCTGCGTGGATTGCGACGAGAGCCGCATCGACAGGCGCATCGCCCATCGCTACCTCGACACCAAGGCCGACAGTCTGGACGATGCGCTGAAGATGGCGATCGACGCTCGTGATGCCAAGCGGCCGTTGTCGATCGGACTTGTCGGTAACGCCGCGGAGGTCTATCCCGAACTGCTCGAGATGCAAGCTCCGATCGACATCGTCACGGACCAGACCTCGGCGCACGACCCGTTGGCATACCTGCCGCTCGGCATCGAGTTCGAGGACATGAAGAAGATGGCCGAGAAGGATGCCGCCTACTTCACGGAGGAAGCGCAGCAGTCGATGGCCAAACAGGTCAAGGCCATGGTCGGGTTCATGGATCGCGGCGCCGAGGTGTTCGACTACGGCAACTCGATCCGCGACGAGGCCCGAAAGGCGGGATACGACCGCGCTTTCGCATTCCCGGGGTTCGTTCCCGCGTACATCCGACCCCAGTTCGAGGAGGGCCTCGGGCCGTTCCGCTGGGCTGCGCTGTCCGGAGATCCCAAGGACATCGCGGCCACGGACCGGGCGATCCTGGAACTGTTCCCCGAGAACGCACACCTGCGTCGCTGGATCACCATGGCGGGGGAGAAGGTCGCGTTCGAAGGACTGCCGGCCCGCATCTGCTGGCTCGGATACGGTGAGCGGCATCTCGCAGGCCTGAAGTTCAACGAGATGGTGGCCTCCGGTGAGCTGTCCGCGCCGATCGTGATCGGACGCGACCACCTCGACTCCGGCTCGGTCGCATCGCCTTACCGCGAGACCGAGTCGATGGCCGACGGTTCCGACGCGATCGCGGACTGGCCGCTGCTCAATGCGTTGCTCAACACCGCATCCGGCGCGTCATGGGTGTCGATCCACCACGGTGGAGGGGTTGGCATGGGTCGTTCCATCCACGCAGGACAGGTGTGTGTCGCCGACGGCACCGAGCTGGCCGCGCAGAAGCTCTCGCGTGTCCTCGTCAACGACCCCGGCATGGGCGTCATTCGACACGTGGACGCGGGATACGAACACGCCGCGAAGGTGGCCGGTGAGCGGGGCGTCCGGATTCCCATGCAGGAGAACGGGTGACGGCTTTCGACTCACTGTGGCCGACCATCCTCGACGTCGGCCGAAACGCCGGAACCGGCGGATACCGTCGGTTCGCATGGTCCGACGCGGACCTGACGCTTCGCGAATGGTTCACCGGATGCGCCGAAAGCCGCGGGATGGATACCGAAGTCGACCGCAACGGCAACATGTGGGCATGGTGGATGCCGCCCGGGTGGACCGGAGAGCCACGCGGTGCGTTCGTGACCGGGTCACACCTCGACTCCGTCCCGGACGGCGGCGCCTTCGACGGTCCACTGGGAGTGGTTTCCGCGTTCTCGGCGATCGACATCGTGCGTGAACGCGGCGTGGTGCCGACGATTCCCGTTGCTGTGGTGGCCTTTTCGGATGAGGAGGGCGCGAGGTTCGGTGTCGCCTGCGTCGGATCACAGCTATCGACCGGCGCCTTGAGCGCCGATCGGGCACGCGGGCTACGCGACATCGATGGCATCACCCTGGCCGAGGCTCTCGAGCGGGTCGGGCGTGACCCCGGGCACCTCGGTGAGGACCCGCACTTGGTCGATCGTGTCGGGGTCTTCGTCGAATTGCATGTGGAGCAGGGTCGTGCCCTGGACCTGGTGGACGCGCCATTGGCTGTGGCGTCAGCGATTTGGCCACACGGGCGGTGGGAGTTCACGTTCGGTAGGTGAGGCCAACCACGCCGGGTCGACCCGTCTCGTCGACCGCCGCGATCCCATGCTCGCCTTCGCGTCATCGGTGCACTCCGCGCGGGCCGTAGCCGCCGCGCATGACGCCGTCGCGACCTTCGGCAAGGTCATCGTCGCACCCAACGGGGCCAACGCGATCCCCTCGGAGGTTCGTGCCTGGCTGGACGCAAGGGCGGCGGACGAGGCGACGCTGACGTCGCTGGTGGAGAAGATCACCGCGGAGGCCGGCCGCCACGCCGCGCTCGACTCCGTCACCCTCGACGTCATCGCCGAATCGGTCACCCCGATAGTGCAGTTTCCGGAAGGCCCGCGGGCACGTCTGACGAAGGCGCTCGGCAAGGCAGGCGACATCCCGGTGCTTCCCACCGCGGCGGGCCACGACGCAGGGATACTGTCCGCGCTCGTGCCGACCGCGATGCTGTTCGTGCGCAACCCAACCGGTGTCTCCCATTCGCCCGAGGAATACGCCGAATCGGCTGACTGCAACGTCGGCGCAGCGGCCCTCGCCGACGTTATGGCCGACTGGATCTCGTGATGGGCGAAACCACAGCGATCTGGTGGTGCGAACACGCGTGGCTCGGGGGCGACACCGTGGCCGCTTCAGTGGCGATCACAGTGGATGACGGCCGGATCACGTCGATCCGCCCGAACGCATCCCCCGACCCCGGTTCGAGGCGCCTGTACGGACTGGTGATTCCAGGCTTCGCGAACGCCCACTCGCACGCCTTTCACCGGGCGTTGCGTGGTCGCACGCAACGCGATCAGGGGCTCGTTCTGGACCTGGCGTGATCTGATGTATCAGGCGGCGGATCGGTTGGATCCTGATCGCTACCGGGTGTTGGCCCGGGCGGTATACGCCGAGATGGCGATGGCGGGCATCACGTCGGTGGGCGAGTTCCACTATCTGCATCACGACGTCGGTGGACGGCGGTATGCCGACCCGAACGCCATGGGGCACGCCTTGATCGATGGTGCCGCAGACGCCGGTGTGCGCCTGACATTGCTCGATACCTGTTATCTCAGCTCGGCTCCCGACGGGGCGCCGCTGGCCGACGGAGCTCAACAACGCTTCGGTGACGGCAGCGGAGCAAGCTGGGCCGAGCGTGTCGAGGCGCTGCATCTGCAGACTCAAGCGACGCCAGGCGTTCTCGTCGCCGCCGCCCTGCATTCGGTGCGTGGTGTGCCGGTCGACCAGATGCCTTCGGTTTTGGAATGGGCCGATAGTCACGAAACCCCTTTGCACGTGCACTCATCCGAGCAGCAGGCCGAGATCGAACGATGTCTGGCCACCTACGGCCGGACGCCGACCGCGGTGCTGCGTGACGCAGGTGCCCTCGGCCCGCGGACAACCGCGGTGCATGCCACCCACCTGACCCGCGAAGACATCGATGACCTCGACCGGACTCACACCGGCGTGTGTTTCTGCCCGACGACGGAGCGAGATCTTGGCGACGGCATCGGTCCTGCGCCCGCACTGCTCGACGCGAGGGGCCTGTTCAGCCTGGGCTCCGACAGTCACGCGGTGATCGACATGTTCGAGGAGGCTCGCGCAGTCGAGCTCGACGAGCGCCTTGCTCGCCAGGAGCGCGGCATCATCGGAGCCTCAACGCTTTTGCACGCCGCGACCGTGGGTGGTCAGCACGCGCTCGGATGGATGGACGCCGGGCAGTTGAAGGAAGGGGGGCGCGCGGACTTCGTGGCGGTGGATCTGAATTCCGTGCGCACCGCAGGGGGTGACGCGTCAGCGGAAACCGTCGTGTTCGCGGCCAGTGCAAGTGATGTCACCGATGTGGTGATCGACGGCCGCGTCGTGGTGGCCGACCGAAGGCACGTCCGTGTCGATGTCGGTGCCGAACTGGGGTCCGCGATATCCGACCTGATGGGGTTCCGGCCAGAAGCGTTGCGGGCCAACTCGTGAGCACGATGTATGTCGGTATCGGCGAACTGGTCACCAATGATCCGAACCAGGGCGACGGCAGCGCACTCGGCATCGTCGAGGACGGCGCTGTAGTCGTCGAGGAAGACTCGATCACATGGGTGGGTCGTCGACGCGACGCACCCGCAGCCGACACGCGGGTGGACTGGGGCGGGTCGAGCGTCATTCCCGGCTTCGTCGACAGCCACGCGCATCTGGTGTTCGCGGGCGAACGCTCGGCCGAGTTCGCCGCAAGGATGAGCGGCGAACCGTACGCGGCGGGCGGCATCGCGACGACAGTCGCCGCCACCCGCGACGCCGACGACGCGACGCTGGGCGCAGGCGTGGAGCGTTTGGCAGACGAACTGCTCAGAGCGGGTGTGACGACATTCGAAACCAAGAGCGGGTACGGCCTGACTGTCGAAGACGAGGCGCGGTCTCTGGCGGTGGCGCGGCGATTCACCAGCGAGACAACGTTTTTGGGTGCCCATGTCGTGCCCGCCGAATACCGGGACAACCGCGAGGGCTACGTAGAGCTGGTGACGGGTCCGATGCTTGCGGCCTGCCTGCCATCCGCTCGATGGATCGATGTGTTCTGCGACCGGGGAGCATTCGATGTCGATGAGTCGCGGGTCATCTTGACCGCAGGCATTGAGGCAGGGCTGCAGGCGCGCGTGCACGCAGGCCAACTCGGACCCAGCGACGGCATTCGAATGGCGGTCGAGCTCGGCGCCGCATCGGTCGACCACTGCACATACGCCAGCGACGCCGACATCGAAGCACTGGCAGCAGGCTCCACGGTTGCGACGCTGCTGCCCGGCGCCGAGTTCTCCACGCGGGCCCGATGGCCGGACGCACGACGAATGATCGACGCAGGCGTCACCGTCGCGCTCGCGACGGATTGCAACCCCGGCAGTTCGTTCACCACCAGCATGTCGTTCTGCATCGCGGTGGCGGTCCGGGACATGAACTTCACACCGGCGCAGGCCTTGTGGTCGGCGACCGCCGGTGGTGCTGCCGCGCTTCGGCGGGACGATATCGGCGTGCTCGCACCGGGTAAGCGAGCCGACTTTGTACGCCTTGACGCACCTTCGTACGTCCATCTGGCCTATCGGCCGGGGGTGCCGATCGTGCGTGACGTCGTGCGCGGCTAGAACACCTCGGATTCGAGCCGACGCAGGTGCTCCTGCGGCGACCCGAGCAGCTGCGCGCTCGCATGCGCGCGCTTGAAGTAGAGCTGGATGTCGTGCTCCCAGGTGATCGCGATGCCGCCGTGCATCTGGATCGCCTCGGCCGCCACCTTGGAGAAGGCTTCGCTGGCCGCCACTCGGGCCAGCGCGGCCGACGTCGCCGACGGTTCGGCGATGGCCTCGTTCACCACTGCCCGCGTCGACTGCACCGCGACGTACAGGTCGGCCATTCGGTGCTTGAGCGCCTGAAAGCTGCCGATCGGGCGGCCGAACTGCACTCGGTCCTTGGTGTATTCGACGGTCAGCTCGAGACACTTCGTGGCCGCGCCGATCTGCTCGGCGGCGATCAGGATCGCCGCGGTGTCGGCAAGGCCCGGATCGGCTCCGATGTCCGTTGTGCCGGCGGGCTCGATCCGCGCCAGTGGCCGCGTCAGGTCCATGGTGTCCACGGGTGTGGCCGTGAAGGCGGTCCACCGGCTCAGCGTCTTGCCGTCGGTGGCGACGACCACATCCGCGATGGCGCCGTTGACCACATAGTCGGCGTCGAAGACCAGCGTGCCGATCGATGCGCCTTCGGCCAGCTTCTCGATCGCATCGGTATCGGGTTCGTCGGCCGCCAGCAGCGCCAGCTCCGCCAGCGTCGTGCCGAGAAGTGGCGTCGGCACCAGCGCCTTGCCCAGCTCTTCGAGGACGACGGCCGCATCCGCGAGTTCGCCACCGGCACCGCCCGACTCCTCGGGCACCACCAGCGCGGCCGCACCGACCTGCTCGCACAACAGCTTCCACAGCGATTCGTCGTACCCGTGTTCCGACTCGATCGCCTTGCGCACCGCAGCCGGCGACGCATGCTTCTCGACCAGCGCCGCGACGGTTTCGCGCAACAGCTCGCGTTCCTCGCTCACTACAGAGCCTCCAATACCCGGCTGCGGTGCCACGTCGGGGGTCCCCACGCCGACCGCAATGCCTGCACCCGCAGCAACAGCAGCGACAGGTCGTGCTCCTGCGTGAAGCCAATGGCGCCATGGGTCTGCAGGGACGACCGCGCCGACAGCAGAGCGGCGTCGGCGGCGGCGACAAGCGCGGCGCTGACATCACGTGATGCATCTGGCGACTCGTCGGCCAGCGACAGCGCCGCGCCGTACACCAGCGGCCTGGCCAACTCGACCGCTATGTAGACGTCGGCGAGCTTGTGCTTGATCGCCTGATAGGACCCGATGGTCCTGCCGAACTGGCTGCGCTGCTTCGCGTATTCCACCGACGCATCGAGCATGGCCTGGCCCGCGCCGACGAGTTGAGCGGCGTTGGCAAGCACACCGAATTCGAAAGCCCTTGCAGTGTCGGCCTTTTGCATATCGCCCGAAGCCGTGACGTCGAACAGCTTGCGCGCCGGGTCGACCGACTCGTGTTCAACGGCTGCGCTGCCATCGCACATTTGACCGTCTTCGGCGAGCAGAACAAGGCCGGCGAAGTCGGCATCGACAGACCGCGGGACGTGCGGTGGCAGGGCGACGGTGACGATCAGCTCACCGGCCGCGAGCGCGGCGCTGCGCTCGTCGTCGGCCAGCAGCACCGGTGCCACCGCGATGGATTCGGTGACTGGACCGGGCACGTTCCAGTGCCCGATTCGCTCGGCCGCAACGACGAGGTCCACTGGGTGGGCGTCGATTCCGTCGAACCGTTCCGGCACCAGAAGCGCCGTCACGCCGAGATCCGCCAGGGTCGACCAGACCTTTCGCCCTGGACCGGTGTCGCGTGCCGCCCATGCGCGCACCGCGCCCGGCACGTCAGCGGCGGCCAGCGCCGCATCGATACTCGCGGCGAAGTCGCGCTGCTGTTCGTCGAGATCGAACTTCATTTCTGTCCCTTGGGCTCGCGAGGCAGACCAAGCAGCCGCTCGGCGATGATGTTGCGCTGAATCTCGTTGGTGCCGGCATAGATCGGGCCGCCGAGCGCGAACAGCAACCCGTCCGTCCAGGAATCCACGAGCTCACCGTCGGCGCCGCGCATGTCCAGTGCCGTCTGGTGCAGGGCCACGTCGAGGTCCGACCAGAACACCTTGGTGACTGACGACTCGGCGCCGAGCTCACCCCCGTTGGCCAGTCGGGTGACGGTGCCGAAGGTGTGCAACCGATAGGCCTGCGCCTTGATCCACGCGTCGGCGACCCGGTCGGCGAAGAACGGATCTGGATCGGCCTTCCATCGCTCGACGAGTCGTTCGGCGGGCGCGAGGAAGCGCGCCGGGCTGCGCAGCGACATGCCGCGCTCGTTGCTCGACGTGCTCATCGCGGCGCGCCAGCCGTCGTGCACGCCGCCGATCACGTCGTGGTCTGCGACGAAGACGTCGTCGAGGAATATCTCGCCGAACCCGGTGTCACCGCCGAGCTGCGCGATCGGCCGGACCGTCACGCCTTCGGCCTTCAGGTCGAACATGAAGTACGTCAATCCCTTGTGGCGCTCGGCTTCCGGGTCCGAACGAAACAGGCCGAACGCCCGTTCGCCGAACGGGGCCCGCGAGCTCCAGATCTTCTGCCCGTTGAGCTTCCAGCCGCCGTCGGTCTTGGTGGCCGTCGAGCGCAGCGAGGCCAGGTCGCTGCCGGACTCCGGCTCCGACCAGGCCTGCGCCCAGATCTCCTCGCCGCTGGCCATCTTCGGCAGCACCCGGTCGAGTTGTTCGTAGGTGCCGTGTGCGAACAGCGTCGGCGCCAGCATCGACGTGCCGTTCGCGCTGGCCCGGCCGGGCGCCCCGGCGCGGAAGTACTCCTCCTCGTAGACGATCCACTGCAGAAGCGTGGCGTCGCGGCCGCCGTAGCGCTCCGGCCACGCGATCACCGAAAGACCCGCGTCGAAAAGCACCTTGTCCCAACGCCGATGCTGCTCGAATCCCTCGGCGGTGTCGTACGACTTCGTCGGGAAGTGCTCCTTGTTCGCGGCCAGGAAGTCGCGGACCTCAGCCCGGAATTCCTCGGTCTCGCTGTCGAAAGCCAGATCCATCAGTTCATCTCTCGTAGTTGCGGTTTGACCACTTTGCCTCCGGGATTGCGCGGCAGCACGTCGAGGAACGCGACCGACCGCGGGGTCTTGAAATTCGCCAGATGCTCACGCGTGTAGGCCTTTACGGAATCTTCGTCCAGCTCTGCTCCGGGCAGCCTGACGATGAAGGCCTTGCCGACCTCGCCGAGCCGTTCGTCGGGAACGCCGATCACCGCGGCTTCTGCGACGCCGTCCATCCGGGCCAGCACCTGCTCGATCTCGGCGGGATACACATTGAACCCGCCGCAGATGTACATGTCCTTGAGCCGGTCGGTGATCTTCAGATTCCCGGCGTCATCGACGCGGCCGACATCGCCGGTGTGCAACCAGCCGTCGGCATCGATGGTCTTTGCGGTGGCCTCCGTGTCGTCGAGATAGCCGAGCATCACGTTGGGCCCGCGCAGCAGCACCTCGCCGGTGCCGTCATCGGCGGGGTCGTCGATCCGCAGCTCGAAGTCGGCGATCGGCCGGCCACAGGTGGTGGCGACGGTGACTGCGTCGTCGTCGGCGCGGCACATGGTGCCGAACCCGCTGGCCTCGGTCAGCCCGTAGGCCGTCAGCACGACGTCGATATCGAGCTCGGACTGCATCCGCTCGATCAGCACCACCGGGATCGTCGCCGCGCCGGTCACCGCGAACCGCAGCGAGCTCAGGTCGTAGTCGCCACGCTTGGGATGGTCGAGGAGCGCCTGATAGATCGTCGGCGGTCCTGGCAGCACGGTGATCCGGTGCTCCTGCACCGCCGCCATCGCCTGTTCCGGGTCGAACGTCAGCTGCGGGATCAGCGTCGCCCCGGTCTGCAGGCAGGCCAGGATGCCCGCCTTGTAGCCGAAGTTGTGGAAGAACGGGTTGATGCAGAGGTAGCGGTCGGCGCTGGTGACCTGCCCGCACGCCGCCCATGCCGCGGGCGCGTCGAGCGACTGCCGGTGCGCGCACAGCGCGCCCTTGCTGCGGCCGGTGGTGCCGGAGGTGAACAGGATGTCGGAGACGTCGTCGGGCTTCACCGCGTCAGCGCGGGCCTCAACCGCGTCGAGATCGGCGCCGCGGGCGACGAACTCGTGCCACGTCCCGTCGTCCTTGTCGATCGGGACGCGCACGATGTGCCGCAGTTCCGGCAGGGCGTCGCGATCCAGGTCGGCGGTCTTGTCGGCGCCGAGGAACTCACCTGCGGCCACCAGCAGCGGCGCGCCGGTGCGGGCCAGCACGTCGGCGGCTTCGCGCGCGGTGTAGCGGGTGTTCAGGGGCACGAGCACGCCGCCTGCGTAGTGGGTGGCCAGGCACGCCACCACCCAGTGCCAGGTGTTCGGCGACCAGATCGCGACCCGATCCCCGGCGGCAACGCCCAGGTCGATCATCGCCGCTGCCGCCGTGCGGACCTCATCGCGCAGCTGCGCGAAGGTCAGCCGCCGGTCGCCTGTGACCAGCGCGTCGTGGTCGGAGAACTGGTCGGCAATTCGGTCCAGGACCTGCGGAATGGTCCTCGGATCGGTCATCGTCGATGCTCCTCTAACAAAGCAAGTGCTTGGTAGGTTAGCCTACAGGGGTGATAGAGGTCCAGGAGTTCAGGGCCGAGGTCCGTGAGTGGCTGGCCGAGAATCTCGTCGGTGAATATGCCGCGCTCAAGGGGCTTGGCGGGCCCGGCCGCGAGGACGAGGCATTCGAGGAACGACGGGCGTGGAACCAGCATCTGGCGGCTGCCGGCCTGACCTGTCTGGGATGGCCCGAGGAGCACGGCGGGCGCGGGCTTTCGGTCGCGCACCGCGTGGCGTTCTACGAGGAGTACGCCAAGGCCGACGCGCCCCGACAAGGTCAACCACTTCGGTGAGGAATTGCTCGGGCCGACGCTGATCGCCTACGGCACCGAGGAGCAGCAGAAGCGGTTCCTTCCGAACATCCTCGACGTGACCGAGCTGTGGTGTCAGGGCTACTCGGAGCCCGGCGCAGGCAGCGACCTCGCCAACGTGTCCACGACCGGCCGAACTCGACGGCGACCAGTGGGTGATCAACGGCCAGAAGGTCTGGACGTCGATGGCGCACCTCTCGCAGTGGTGCTTCGTGGTGGCCCGCACCGAGAAGGGCTCCAAACGCCACGCCGGCCTGTCGTATCTGCTCGTGCCGCTCGACCAACCCGGCGTCGAGGTACGTCCGATCGTGCAGCTGACCGGGACCGCGGATTTCAACGAGGTGTTCTTCGACGATGCCCGCACCGACGCCGATCTCGTCGTCGGCCAGCCGGGCGACGGCTGGCGGGTCGCGATGGGAACGCTGACATTCGAGCGCGGTGTGTCCACCCTCGGCCAGCAGATCCGTTATGCGCGTGAGCTTTCCAACCTGGTTGAGGTGGCCAAGCAGACGGGCGCCGTCGACGACCCGTTGATCCGCGAGCGGCTGACCCGGTCGTGGGCGGGCCTGCGGACGATGCGGTCCTATGCGCTGGCGACCATGGACGTCGAGCAACCCGGCCAGGACAACGTTTCGAAGCTGTTGTGGGCCAACTGGCATCGCGACCTCGGCGAGCTGGCGATGGACATCGTCGGCAAGGGGGGTCTGGTGGCCGAAGGACGGCAAGTTCGACGACTGGCAGCACCTCTACCTGTTCACCCGCGCCGACACCATCTACGGCGGGTCGAACGAGATCCAGCGCAACATCATCGCCGAGCGCGTGCTCGGCCTACCCCGTGAGGTGAAGGGATGAGTCTGGCGGCGGATGGCGCCGAAAGAGATTGACGGCCACGGGCTTCTGACCGGCAAGGTCGTCGTCGTGACGGCGGCGGCGGGCACCGGAATCGGGTCCGCGGTGGCACGTCGTGCGTTGGCCGAGGGCGCCGACGTCGTCGTCTCCGACCACCATGAGCGGCGGCTGGGCGAGACGCGTGACCAGTTGGCGGAGCTCGGGCTGGGCCGGGTGGAAGGCGTGGTGTGCGACGTCACGTCCACCGCGCAGGTCGACGCACTCATCGCGTCGACGACCGCGCGGATGGGCCGGCTCGACGTGCTCGTCAACAACGCCGGACTCGGCGGGCAGACACCGGTCGTCGACATGACCGACGAAGAGTGGGACCGGGTGCTGAACGTGACGCTGACGTCGGTGATGCGCGCGACCCGCGCCGCGCTGCGGTACTTCCGGGATGCCGACCACGGCGGCGTGATCGTCAACAACGCCAGCGTGCTGGGCTGGCGGGCCCAGCATTCACAGTCGCACTACGCGGCGGCCAAGGCGGGCGTGATGGCGCTGACCCGCTGCAGCGCAATCGAGGCCGTCGAGCACGGCGTGCGGATCAACGCGGTGTCGCCGAGCATCGCGCGGCACAAGTTCCTGGAGAAGACGAGTTCGTCAGAGCTTGCTCGACCGGCTCTCCGAGGGCGAGGCGTTCGGCAGGGCCGCCGAGCCGTGGGAGGTGGCGGCGACCATCGCGTTCCTGGCCAGTGACTACTCCAGTTACCTGACCGGAGAAGTGATTTCGGTATCCAGCCAGCGCGCCTGAGCAATCATCGGCTGAGGAACCGGTCGCGGTCGACGATCGCCCGATCGATCTCGCCCACAGCGACCTCTCGACCGGAAGCGTCGACGGCGTGCACCCGAAACGTCAGGCGCTTGCCGGTGGGTTCGTCGGGTGCTTCGGCGTGCACCACCACCGTGTCACCGACTGGGGTTGCGCGCAGGTGCTCGATCCGCACCGCGGTGCCCACGGTGGTCTGGCCCGGCCCGATCAGCGGAGCGGCGGCTTCTACGGTTGCGGCCTCCAGCCATGCGATCAGTATCGGTGTCGCGAGAACGGGCACGTCGCCGCTGCCTACGCTCGCGGCGGTGTCGGATTCGGTCACCTCGTATTCCGTCACGCCTCACCGTACCGCTGGCGCAGCAGACTCCTACAGGCCCAGCATCTGCGCCGGGTTGGTTTCCAGGATCGCCGTCCGTTCGGCCTCACTGATGCCGGACATCTTCTCCAGCCAGCGGACCGGGTCCTCCTGCACCATCGGCGCGGGATAGTCGGTGCCAAGCACAACGCGGTCGATGCCGACGGCGTCGATCAGGAACCGCAGGGTGTTCTCGGTGTAGGTGCAGGAGTCGTAGTAGAACCGGTTCAGGTACTCGCTCGGCGGTTTGGGCAGCCTGGCGTCGGCGAACTCGGGCACCTCCGGATCGGCTGCGCGCCACGTCTTGTCCATCCGCGCGACACCGAACGGCGCGTAACCGCCCGCGTGGCCGAGGCAGATTTTCAGGTCGGGGTAGCGGTCCATGATGCCGCCGAACACCAGCGTGCCGAATGTGACGGCGCGGTCGACGAGGTTGCCGATGCTGTTGGGCAGCGCGTAGCGGGTGGTGCGTGCCTTGACCAGCGTGGGCCCGCACTGGTGGAAGAAGACCACTGCGCCAAGGGATTCCACTGCTTCCCAGAACGGGTAGAACCTGGGCTCGTCGAACGTGACGCCGTTGACGTGGTCGTTGATCGTGATGCCGCGGTACCCCAGCTTCGACATCGCGCGTTCCATCTCGGCGACCGCCCGCTCGACGTCCTGCATCGGTACCGTCGCCAGGCCCGTGAAACGCGTGGGATGGTCGGCCATCATCTGGCCGATCTCCTCATTGCACGCGCGGGCGATCTCCTGGGTGAGCCCGGGATCGAGCTCATACCGATAGAAGTCGTTGTTGACGGTGAGCACATGCATGTCGATCCCTGCCGCGTCCATCTTGGCGATCCGGTCCTCCGGCGCGATGGAGAACTCGGGGATCTCGAGCTCACCGATCTCGTTCGTCAGTGTGTGCCAGGTTCCGCCGTCGAGCACCGCCTCACGAAAGCTCGGAGGCGTGACATGGGAGTGAACATCGATGACGGGCATAGCTATTCAGCCTCTCTGCTGGTCGGCTCGCCCAGCAGCATGGCAGCGGTGCCACGCAGGATGGACTCGACTTCCTCTGGCGTCAGCACGCCGATCGCGGTCAACCGGGCCACCGGCTCGAGCACCCGCATCGGAGCCGGCCAGTCGGTGCCGAGCACGACCCGGTCCGCGCCGACGACGTCGACGAGATAGCGCAACGTGCGCGGCTCGTAGGTGACGGCGTCGTAGGTGAACCGGCGTGCGTACGTGCTCGGCGGAGCGGTCGTCGCACCTCGCATGGACGGAAACGCACGCCAGCCCTGGTCCATACGATCCAGCGCGAAGGCGGTGTAGCCGCCCGCATGTCCGAGGCACACCTTGAGGTCGGGGTAGCGGTCCATCACGCCGCCGTACACCAGCGCGCCGAACGTGATGGCCCGATCGACAAGGTTCCCGATCGAGTTGAAGAAGAAGAACTTGTCGATGCGAGCCTCGACCGACGTGGGTGCGTACTGGTGCACGAAGATCAGTGCACCCAATTCTTCGGCCGCCTCCCAGAAGGCATCGAACCGCGGATCGTCGTAGGTCTGACCGTTGACATGGTCGTCGATCATCACGCCGCGCAGGCCGAGGTCACGGATCGCCCTGGTGAGCTCGGCGACCGCAAGGCCGGTGTCCTGCATCGGCACCGTCGCCAGCCCGGCGATCCGGGACGGGCGCGCCCGAACCATCTCGGCCACTTCGTCGTTCACCGCAGCGGCGATCTTCGCGGTGACCTTGGGGTCCTGGTTGTACTGGTAGAACACATCCGTCGGCGACGTGAGCTGCACGTCGATGCCGTCGGCGTCCATTGCCTCGACGCGCTGATCAAGGCTCCACCGGTTCATCGGGTTGTGCAGCTCACCGTCGTCGGATGTCATTCCGTGCCAGTCATTTCCGCTGAGCACAGCGTCGCTGAAGCAACGCGGGGTTACGTGGGCATGGACATCAATGATCGAGCTGATGCTTCCTCCTGGTTTGCTCACAGACCGTGCATGAGGTGGGTGAGCCGGGCCGTCCACTCGTACTTGGTCACTTCGCCGAGCTGCTGCATGGCCTTCGCATACTCATCGCCTGCGATCAGCTTCTCGGCGGCGGCACGGTCGGCGCAGCGGATGTCGAAGATGCCGTCGAAATCGGTTGTCAGAGTCCCGATGTTCTTGCCGATTGTGACCTGCTGTACCTCCGGCAGCTCTTCGAGCGCCTTGACGGTGTCGAGTGCAGCACTACGCGACGCCTCGTCTGACTCGTCGGTCCACAGGAACATCGCGGAATGCTTGAATTGGTTCTTCGTGATCAACGGCGAACCGTCGTACCACCAGTCGACTCGCGCCGTTTCCTCGCCGCGACAGATCGACGCGTTGTAGACCGCGACCTCGTGATGCACGTCGTCGTCGTTGTAGTCGTCCATGCCGGCCTGGTCGTCGAAGTCAAGATGAAGTGCGATGTCGTAGCTCACCGGTGGCCCGAGTCTGCGGCTGCGCCAGCGTGGTTGGCGCTTCCACGGCTTGACCTCCCGCAGCTGTCCGGAGCCGCCGAACTCGTCGAGGCCGAAGTCCAGGGCGCGCACGCTAGGGCAGGCGAACCGCATGTACGCCAGGCCTTTCATCATCCGGACTGCCTGCTCGAGCGTGGTGTCTTCGCGGAACATGAAAAAAGCTGAGTGACGCAGCATTTAGTGGTTGACTCCTTCGGTTTCGGCGCCCACGGGCTCGGCGCGCATCTGTTCGAACAGGGATAGGACATCGGCCTGCTGGGTGACCACTTCGCGGTCTGTCATGAGGCGCGGCCGGGGGAGGTTGATCGGGATGTCGGAGTAGAGAGTGCCGCCCTTGTTCATCATCAGGATCCGGTCGGACAGTTGCACCGCCTCGTTGACGTCGTGGGTGACGAACAGCACCGTCGCGCCCGACGCCTGCCACAGCTGTTGCAGCTCAGTGCGCAGACTGCGGGCGGTGATCGCGTCGAGGTGACTGAACGGCTCGTCCATCAGCAGCAGGTCCGGCTCGATCGACAGTGCGCGGGCGATTCCGATGCGCTGTCGCATACCGCCGGACAGCTGTGAGGGATACATGTCCGCCGCGTGCGCGAGATCGACCATTTCCAAGAACCGTATGCACCGTTTCCTGCGGGTCTTGCGGTCGCCGTCGTCATGGACGTAGATCATGTTGTCCAGCACGGTCCGCCAGGGGAGTAGCCGTGGGTCCTGGAAGACGTATCCGATCCGGGCGTCCTTCCCTTCTCCGGTCACCGTTACCGAGCCAGACGTCGGCTTCTCCACACCGGAGACGAGATTCAAGAACGTACTCTTGCCGCAGCCCGACGGCCCGACAAGGCAGACGAATGTGTGGCCCGACGCCTCGAAGCCGAAGTCGTCGAGAGCATTGACCGCGGACTGCCCGCGACCGGTCGGCTCGTAGACCTTGGTGACGTGGTCGGCTACCAGATGCGCCATAAGCTCACCATCTTTCGGTTCCTTCCTGCCAGCGCCGCGAACGGCGGGCAAGGCGCTCGAGCACGAGTCGGTCGACAGCGAGGATGACGACGATCTCGATCAGTCCCCAACCCATCAATCCGTCGAAATTGCCCGCGTCGTACCAGAATGCGGCGCGATAGCCGGCGCCCCAGTTGCTTGCGAAGAACTCGACCAGCGACAGAGCCCCCCAGCCGGCCAGCACCGCGTAGCGGAAACCCGCGAAGATGTAGGGCGCCATCGCCGGAAGGACCATCCACCCGAAGAACCGGCCGGTCGGGACGCGGTAGGCCGAGGACATCTGAATCAGTGGTTGCGGCAGCGACTTTGCGCCCTCGAAGGTCGACGCGACAAGCATCGGGGTGGCTGCAAGCACCGGCACGACGATGGGACCGACCTCCGAGAAGCCCCACCACATCGCGGCAAGCAACGCCCAGATGAACGCGGGCAGGGCGAGCATGATGGTCACGACGTCGCGGAAATACGCGCCGACGCGCCACCACCGGCCCATCGCCCAGCCGATCGAGACGCCGAGCACGAGCACTACCGACAACGCGATCACCGCACGACGCAAGGTCCAGGTCAGGTGCACCCAGAGCTCGCCGCGCATCGTCTCGTCGATCAGAAACTCGACGGTCCCGACCGGCGTCGGAATGCGGGTGGAGAGCAGGCCGATGGCCTGCCACACGACGAGCATGAGCAGACGGGCGGTGTAGCGTGCCGCCCGGTCGGAGGTCAGCCAGCTCAGCCATCTGTGGGACGTGGCCGTCGCGGTCGCGGTGCTCACGACTTCGCCCCCACTGTCTCCTCGGCGGCGGTGCCGACGGGCGCGCCCGTCGCCGGAGCCCGGCCGCGCCATCGCCTGCCGCGCTGTGGACTTGCCGCCCGCCACCGGAACAGCCGGTGCTCGGCGTTCACCAGCACAAGCCGCTCGAGCAGCACCACGAAGATGACGAAGAAACACATCCAGGCCAGCACATCACGCACCGAGAACAAGTGGTAGGAACGGCCGATCTGATACCCGACACCGCTTGAGCCGCCGAAGGTTTCGACTAGCGCGGCCAGCTTCCACGAGTCGGCGAACGACACCCTTCCCGCGGCGAAGGCGAACGGCATGACGGTCGGGATGATCACATGCTTGGCGAGGTCGAGCCGACTTCGGTTGAACGCCTTGCTCATCCCGACCAGATCGGGATCTACCGACATCATCCCCGCCGCGACGTTCAGCGCGATCCCCGGCAGCACGAACAGGATCACCACCGAAGTGGGTCCCATACCGCTGATGCCGAACACGATGATCGCCACGATCGCGTAGACGATCAGCGGGACGTTGGCGGCCAGATAGATCAGGTCGTGGAAGAACGCCCTCGCGTATCGGAAGCGTCCCATCATGATCCCGATCGCCGACCCGATGACCACCGCGACCAGCCAGCCGAGGATCGTACGCCAAAGGCTGTCAGCGAAATTCGTCCACACGACGCCCGTGCCTGCGAGCTCCCACATCCGCTTTCCTACCGTCCACGGCGACGGCAGGACGTAGGGCTCCATCCGTGAGGAGGCATACGCCCAGATCCCGATGAAGGTCGCGATCCCCGCCAGCGAGTAGAGCTGCGCAGCGAGGAGCCGACGCGTCGACGGCGCCAGAGACATCAGGACTGCGACGGCTTGATCACGACCATCTCGGGATCGGGCTGGTCGGCATTGACCACGCCGGCGTCCTTGAGAAGCTGGAAGATGCCCTTCTCCTTGTCGATCCACTCCTGGGTCAGGTACGGCGAGTCGACGAACCAGTCGAAGGTGTTCGCGAAGTAAGCCTTCATCCACTTCGCCTCCTCATCGTTCTTCACGGCGAAGTGCTGCGGGTAGGTATCGATGATCTCGTCGCGGTGCGCGACCCACTCGTCCATGGCGCGTTGCCACACCTTGAGGAAGAACGCGGCTTCCTCTTGGTGGGAGTCGTACCACTCCTTGCGCGCGGTGAACAGGTTGCTCATCACGCCCTCGTGGCCCGGCGCGAGGACCTCGCCGTACAGCTGCGACGCGGATTTACCGTCGTACATGACGTTGAGCTTGCCCGAGGCGAACTGCGGGATCGACTGAGTGGGATCGGCGAAGGCGCCGCACACCTCGTTGTTCAGCACCAGGTCGGGGATGACCTGGTAGTCGGCCGTGACCAGGTTCAGGTCGTCACCGTTCTCGGCCAGCTTGCGGTGGTCCATCTTGTCGATGAGCGCGCCCCAGATGAATGAGTTACCGACCACCGACTCCGCGGCGATCTTGCAGCCCTTCGGCATGTCGGACACGGTCTCCCACTGCGGGTTCGCCGTGATCATCACGTCCTTGGCCTTGTTGAACTTGCCGAACGTGACGGTCTTGACGCCGGTCTCCTGCTCCAGGTTCTGTAGCTCGTAAGTGCCGATGGAGACGACGTCGGCATGCCCGCCTGCGAACTGGCCGTACTCATCCCAGGTCACCGTCTGCAGGATCCGGAATCCGGAGTCTTTCTCCATCTCCTCGAGGATCCCCTGGTCCTGGATCCAGTCCCAGGCGGGGTCGGGCGAGAAGGTGAAGCGGATGACGCCGTCCTCCCCGGTGTCCGCGGACTTCGACTCGTTTCCGGGACCACTACAGCCGGAGACGAGCAAGATCGCCCGCGCTGAGCACAGCCAAAAGTGACGTTGTCTTCTTGTGCATGGATGGACCTCCTGCGATTACCGCCGGGCGGCTGCCACGAGTCTGCTTCGAGCCGCGCAGCCGTCGGCCTTCTGGCTGCCGAAATAAACTATAGAACGACAGATCCTATAAATTATGGGAATTTCGATCTTGGGCGGTTGCCAGTGTGTAAACGGTCTGCAACGCCGTCGGGAAAGGGCGGTCCCGTTTACCTAGCAAGCGCTTGGTTGCTATCCTCTAGTGGTGGACAAGGCAGCGGTGAGTCGACGCGACGAGCTGTTGGACCTCGCCGCGACGATGTTCGCCGAACGCGGCCTGCGCGCCACCACCGTGCGCGACATCGCCGACTCCGCGGGAATCCTGTCCGGCAGTCTGTACCACCACTTCTCTTCCAAGGAAGAGATGGTCGACGAAGTGCTGCGTAATTTTCTCGACTGGCTCTTCGAGCGCTACCAGGAGATCGTCGCTACCGAGCCGAATCCGTTGGAGCGGCTCAAGGGTCTGTTCATGGCGTCGTTCGAGGCCATCGAGCATCGGCACGCTCAGGTCGTCATCTACCAGGACGAGGCGAAGCGACTGTCGGGGCAGGGGCGGTTCTCCTATGTGGAGGAGCGAAACAAAGAGCAACGCAAGATGTGGTTGGACCTGCTCAACCAGGGCATCGAGGACGGCTCCTTCCGGCCTGATCTCGATGTCGACCTGGTCTATCGGTTCATCCGCGACACCACCTGGGTTTCGGTCCGCTGGTATCAGCCGGGCGGACCGCTGACGGCCGAGCAGGTCGGCCGCCAATATCTTTCAATCGTCCTCGGCGGAATCACGGCCGCCGGAAATGCATAAGGAGAACGAGATGCCCGAGGCGTACATCGTCGATGCTGTGCGGACCCCCGTCGGCAAGAAGAACGGATCGCTGGCCGCGGTGCATCCGATCGATCTGGGCGTGCACGCCTTCCGCGGGATCTTCGACCGGGTGGAGGTCGATCCGGCCGCGGTCGACGACGTCATCGTCGGCTGTGTCGACGCGCTAGGCGGCCAGGCGGGCAACATCGGCCGCAACGCGTGGCTGGCGGCGGGCTATCCCGAAGAGGTGCCCGGTGTGACCGTCGACCGCCAGTGCGGATCGAGTCAGCAGGCGATTTCGTTTGGCGCACAGGCGATCCTGTCGGGCACCGCGGATGTCATCCTGGCCGGCGGCATGCAGAACATGAGCCAGATCCCGATCGCCTCGGCCATGGTCGTCGGCAAGGAGTTCGGGTTCAGCTCGCCGACCAACGAGTCGGAGAATTGGCGCCACCGCTACGGCGACGAGGAGATCTCCCAATTCCGTGGCGCCGAGCTCATCGCGGAGCGCTGGAACATCTCCCGCGAGGAAATGGAGCAGTTCGCGCTCACCAGCCACCAGCGCGCGTTCGCGGCGATCCGCGGTGGACACTTCGACAACGAGATCATCGGCGTCGGCGACTTCCGCATCGACGAGGGTCCGCGGGAGACGACCCTGGAGAAGATGGCGAGCCTGCAGCCCCTTGCCGAGGGCGGACGGCTGACCGCCGCGGTCGCGAGCCAGATCTCCGACGGTGCCAGCGCGGTGCTGCTGGCCTCCGAGCAGGCGGTCAAGGACCACAACCTCACGCCGCGCGCCCGCATCCATCACATCAGCGCACGCGGTGCCGACCCGGTGTTGATGCTGACCGGGCCGATCCCCGCGACGCGGTACGCGCTGGAAAAGACCGGCCTGTCCATCGACGACATCGACACCGTCGAGATCAACGAGGCCTTCGCACCGGTGGTGCTCGCGTGGCTGAAGGAGATCAAGGCAGACCCGGAGAAGGTCAACCCCAACGGTGGCGCGATCGCGCTGGGCCATCCGCTCGGGGCGACCGGTGCCAAGCTCTTCGCCACCATGCTCAACGAGCTCGAACGCACTGGCGGCCGCTACGGCCTGCAGACGATGTGCGAGGGCGGCGGCACCGCCAACGTCACCATCATCGAGCGGCTCTAGTCGACCTCCACGAGCACGCCCCTGCGTTCCTGCGCGGCGCGGTACAGCGCCTCGGCGACCGCAACGGCCCGCAGGCCGTCGACTCCGGTGGCGGCGGGCTCGGTGTTGGACGCGACGGCGTTGGCGAAGTCGGCCACCTCGGCGTTGTAGGCCGATGCCGTCGACGTGGCCAGCCGGCTCGTTCCGTCATCGGTATGCAGGTCAAGGGTGTCGTCGGGGGCCGGGCTGGTGCCGCCCCTCGCGTCGAGCCAGCCGTCGGTGCCGAACACCGTCCAGTCGGGTCGGGTGCCCATGCGGCGGCTGTGTGACGCGATGTTCGCAAGGGTTCCGTCAGCGAGCCTGCAGCTGCCGACGAACACGTCCTCGTCGCCGGGCTTGTCGATCATGCAGGTGACTTCCACCACCGGCTGGTCGCAGAGGTAGGCGACCAGGTCGACAGCATGGACGCCTTGATGAAGCAGCGTGCCGCCGCCCGACAGCTTCGGATCGGCGCGCCAGGTGTCGTAGGGGACAGGCCCTTGCCCGCGCCGCAGGCCATTTCGGCATAGAACACCTCGCCAAGCCGCCCGGCCGCGATCGCTTCGCGCGCAGCGCGCGCCGTCGCCTTGTGCCGGAGATGAAATCCGGTGCCCAGCAGCACTTCTGCGTCGGCGGCGGCGTCGACCATGGCGCGGGCGTCGGCGACCTCCAATGCCAGGGGTTTGTCGACGAGCACGTGCTTACCCGATCTAAACGCCGCAAGCGCCTGCTCGGCGTGCAGGCCGTTCGGCGACGCGATGTACACGGCGTCGACGTTCGGGTCGAGCAGCATCTCCCCGAAGTCGTCGTACCCCGATGCCGCGCCGTGTTTCTCCGCGAACGCCTTCGCGCGGTCCAGGCTGCGGCTGCACACGGCGGCGAGACTGCTCTGCTCGTCGGCGTTGATCGCAGGAGCGATGGCGATGTCGGCGACCTTGCCGATTCCTATGACGCCCCACCCGACACTCATGCGCGCTCCGATCAGCCGTAGGTTTCATAATTTATAGCGCATAACGCCGCGGGTTGATACGCAGGGAGATCTGCGCTCCGGGGGAGATCAGGTAGCCGCGTTCGCTGCTTCGTTCGCGTCGAACTCGAGGGAGTTGATGCTCGACATGATGTGGGCCGCCACCGCCTCAGCCGCGGCCTCGGGATCGCGGCGGAGATAGGCGTCGAGGATGGCCCGATGCTCCACCTGCGGATCGGGACCGACACGATGGGAGATGGCCAGCGGCACGTACAACGCCGCGGCCTCGAGCAGTCCACTGAGGATGCCGACGAGCCGGGGTGCCGGAGCCGGGGATAACAGCAGCTTGTGGAAGTCGCGGTTGCACACGACCCAGCGGTGGTCGGCCGTTTGCGACATGTCCGAATACAAATCCTCGGCACGATTGAGCACATCCAGCGTGACGTGATCGACAGCCAGGCGCGTGGTATCGGGTTCGAGCTTCAGGCGGATGTGGTGAATCTCCTTGGCGTCCGCCAGGTCGAGCTGGGTCACGGCCGCACCCTTGTGCGCAAGCAAGGTGACCAGCCCCTCGGTGGCGAGATCACGCAGGGCTTCCCGCACCGGTGTCATGCTCACACCGAGATCCTTGGCCAGATTGGCCTGAATGAGAGGCGCCCCAGGAGCGAGCTCGCCCGTCAGGATTTTGCTCCGCAGCGACTCGTACGCGTATGAATGGGCGGTCCGCGGTGCGGCGACAGTCATGGCCCCTCATTTCGTCGTCGACCTGCGAGAATTTCCCCTCTTATAGAATACAGCATTGTGACTTCACTTCCGGGAGACGCCGCCGGTCCGGGGCTGAATGTCGGACACTCCATGACCGAGCTGGCCGCGACGCTCATCGACTCGTGCGATCCGCAACAACGGTCGTCGCTGATCCGCTCATGGGACGACGAGGACCGGACCACATGGTTCTACACGCCGACGGACCACGGCGGCCTGCCGCTCAACGCACAGCGTCCGGCGCAGCAACGGTTGACCATGCGCCTCGTGGCCGAGGGCCTGTCCGGCGCGGCCTACAACACGGTCGCCGCCGTGATCGGGATCGAGAACATCCTGGATCGGGTCGAGGGATTTCAGCGTGACTGGGGCCGCGAACGAGGCCGCGACCCGGGCTTGTACTGGCTGAGGTTCTTCGGTGAACCGGGTGCCGACCGCTGGGGCTGGCGCTTCGGGGGTCACCACGTCTCACTGAACTACGTGATCGTCGGCGGGCGGCTCGTTTCGGCCACGCCCTGCTTCTTCGGCGCGGATCCGGCCCGATCTCCTCTGCTTGGCGCCGGAGAACTCGCACCCCTTGGTGCGGTAGAGAATGCGGCGAGGTCGTTGGTCGGGTCGCTGACCGAAGCTCAGTTGCAACAGGCGTTGTTGCACCCGACTGCGCCCAGCGACATCGTCAGCGGAAACCGTGCTCGAGTGACGACGCCGGCCGAGATGATCCACATGAACGACGCGCAGTTGTGGGGCAGGTTGCTCGACGATCCGAAGATGCGAGAGATCGCCGAGGTGATCGATCAAACCGTCGAAGCCGCCGCCGGCTACCGATCCGGCGACCACGAGAAGATGGCCATCCGGCAGTGCCAAGCGGACTGCCCGCGGCGGACATGACGCCTGCCCAACAGCACAGCTGTATGCGCTCGTTGCGGCCTACGAGTCCAGGGCTCCCGAAGGCGTGCTGCCGCGAACCCCCGAATCGCTCGACGGGGTGCACTTCGGCTGGGCGGGCCCGTTGGCCGCGGGTGAACCGCACTATTACCGCATTCACGGCCCCGACCTGCTTCTGGAATACGACAACACCCAGCGCAACGCCAACCACGCGCACTCCGTCTGGCGCAGGCCCGAAAGCGACTTCGGGTACGACGTGCTCGCGGCCCATCGGAGCAATCACCCGCATTGAACCGCCAGCCGCGGATTGCTGCGGTAGTGTTTTCTACACTTTATAAAGTAGGAAGGCTGCCGTGGTGGAGATGGGGGGATCCCGACGTCATGCGGGCCGCCGTCCTGTTCGGCCCGAATGACTTGAGGGTGGTCGAAAAGCCGGTGCCCCGCCCGGCCCATGACGAGGTGCTGGTGCGCGTCGCGATGTGCGGCGCATGCGGTACCGACGTCGCGATCCAGGCCGAACCCTTTCCCGCCCAGCCTCCATTCGGATCTTTCACGCCCGGTCACGAGTGGACCGGCACGGTGGTCGATCGCGGTGACGGTGTCGACGAGATAGACATCGGGCAACGGGTCGCGATCCATGTTCATCACGGATGCGGCCGCTGCCGAAACTGCCTGACCGGTTCCTACACAGCGTGTGAAAACTACGGCGACCTGGAAAGGGCCACAGTGCAACCGGATTCACCCGCGACGGAGGATTCGCCGAATACGTCGTCCACAACGTCAGCTGTGTCTATCCCCTCCCCGACGATCTCAGCTGGGAGGAATCGGTGCTGGTTTCCACCGCGGGGACGTCCGTGTACGGGCTGGACCGCGCCGGTGGGCTGGTCGCCGGCGACACGGTCGTAGTGATCGGTCCTGGGCCGGTCGGCATCATGACCGCCCAGACCGTGCGCGCGCTCGGCGCGACGAACGTCATCGTCGTCGGCACCCGCCAGGAGCGCCTCGACCTCGCAGCGGCGCTCGGCGCCACCGAGGTCGTCAACTCGGTGACCCACGATCCCGTCGCCGAGGTGCGTCGGCTGACCCGTGGGCGAGGGGCGGACATGGTGATCGAATCGTCCGGAGATCCGGCCACGCCCAACCAGGGCCTGCAGATGCTGCGCCGAGGCGGCAAGCTGCTCATCTTGGCGTTCTACAAGGATCCCGTTTCCTTCAACCTCGGCTTCGCCAACCGCGAGGAGATCTCCATCATCACCGCGCGGGGCGAGGGCAGGCGGGCCGTCGGTCGTGCATTGCAACTCGCAGGCGCCGGTCTGATCAGTGGCGAACGACTTGTCACCCACAGGTTCCCGCTGGATGAGATTCAGGCCGGTTTCGACATGCTCAGAAGTCGCCAAGGCAAGCCGATGAAGGTGGTGTTCATTCCGTGATCGACCACGTGATCGCGTTCAAGGCCCCGGGCCTCGACCCCGAGGCCGAGAAGGAACTGTTCGCGAAACTCGGTGAGCTGCGGCAGGTTCCGGGAGTGCGTGAGTTCTCGCTCGGTCGCAACTTCGGGGAGAGGTCGAGGGGATTCGACGTCTGCATGCGCATCACCTTCGACACCCGCGAGGACCTCGACGCCTACGAGGAGCACCCCATCCACAAGCAGGTCGTCGCCTACAACCGCCAAGTCACCGAGGAGCACATCTGCTTCGACTTCGAGTCGATGTAGGGCGCTATTGCGCGAGGGCGAGTCCGCCCAGCGCGATGATCCAGCTGGCGAAGCTGCCGACGAGAAAGTACTCGGTGACGTCGTCAATGCCGATGTTCCCGTTCTCGCGGGCCTTTTGGGCGTTGATCTCCGGGAACCTGATGATGCTCTTGGCGGCGACGACGGCGGTGGCCGCGGCGAGCTGACCGGCCAGCCCAAGCCCGAGGATCAGCACCCGCTCCATCGGGCCGAGCAGGCGGCCGCCCCTCAGCCGGTCCGACGGCTGCGGCTGTCCCTCCGGTTTCACCGCGCCGACCGAGCTGAGCACAAGGCGCACCAACTGGTTGCCGGTGACGAACTGCAGCAGCACCACTCCGACGACCATCATCAGCCGGTTCGGGCTGACGTCCCGATACCGGGTACCTCGACCCACGACGTCCACCGCTCGACAAGGCCGCCAACGTCGGAAGCCCAGCCGGACAGCAGGATCAGCAACGTGAGCGCGATCCCGAACACGGCCAACGGCGCTCCCTGGTGTTCGCCGGTTCTCTCTGCGCGGGCACACAGCACGACCCACCCGATGCCGGCCGACCACGGCGATGACCAACAGCGGAATGTCGCCGGGATGCCACAGCGCCGACAGCGCCGCGCATGCGATCACCACGGCGGGCGCGATCAGCGCAGGCACCCACACGGCGCGGGTCAGTCGCCGGACCGCGTCGGCGACGCCCATCGCGATCAGCATGACCGCAAGTGCGCGCTCATGGCACGCCCCGCAGGTACTCCGATGCCAACACGATCAGGTCAAGACCGTCGCGGCCGGAGCGCTGCGAGACCGCCGACGGGCTGATTCTCTTCTGCCGCGGCGATGTCCTTTTTGGTCCGGTTGTCCAACAGTGCCTTCACAATCCGTGTCGATCGGTCATCTAGCGATCCAAGCAGGTGGTCCCGACAAATCAGGGCAGCGTTGATCGCGTCCACGTCGGCCCGGGTGTCGCCGGTGGCCCGGAACGACGTCCGCACCAACGCCAGCCCCGGCTGGCGCTGAGCCGACGCGGTCCACTCGATCGCTTCGCGGGCCGCCCACCAACCGGGGCCGTCCTGGATGCCTGCGGTCTCGTCGAGCATGGTGACCGCGCCCCAGCCGATGCCGAACCGCACATCGATGTCGGGTGCGACGGTCAACCGTAGTGACAGCGCGGCGTCTATCGCGAGGCCGACACTCGTGAACGCGCCCTGGAATTCGTCGCCGACCGTGAACGCCGGGCGGATCGATCGCGTCATCGGCGACTTCTTGGAGGGCGCGGTTCAGCAGCCGGTGTGCCGCCGCGCGGTCAGGGGCGGTTCGTGAACCTACGACGTCGCCGATCAGGGTCGCGCGGACACTTGATGAAGCCTTAGCCTTCATCCTCGACATATGAAGAGTATAGCTTCATTGTCAGAAAATAAAGCTGACAGCTTCAAATGGCTGAGCCCATGCGGGAGATCGAACGAGCGAATCGCGCTACTCCACGAGCGCGGCGGCGGCCTGGAGCCGTTTGACCGCATCGCCGACGATCGATTCGATCAGTTCGGCACACGACGGCAGGTCGTCGAGGATGCCCGCGACCTGGCCGGAGGCCAGCACGCCCGCGTCGGTGTTGCCCTCGACCAGGCCGGCCTTCAACAGCATCGGGGTGTTGGCGGCCATCACGACCTGTGACCAGGTCAGCTCCTTGCCGTGCCGCATCTCCGAGCCGTCGCTGATCATCGACCGCCAGGTCATCTTCGACATTCTCTTGAACTTCTGCGCATTGCGTATCGCGGCGCCGAAACCACGTAAGCGGGACCCGCTTTCCAGCTTCTCGACCAGCCCGGTGCGCAACACGCGATGCGGCATCCCGTCGACGCGGGTGGACACCACGGTGCCATCGAGGGCGGCCTGCAGGTATCGCTGCTTGACGGCCTCGGGCACGGTGGAATCCGACGTCAGCAGGAAGCGAGTCCCCATCGCGACTCCCGCCGCGCCGTAGGACAGCGCCGCGGCAAGGCCTCGCCCGTCGAAGAATCCGCCCGCGGCCACCACCGGGATGTCGACCGCGTCGAGCACGGACGGCAACAGCAGCGTGGTGGCGACCGGGCCGGTATGGCCGCCGCCCTCCCCGCCCTGAACGATCACCGCGTCGGCGCCCCAGCCCGCGACCTTCTTGGCGTGCTTGGCGGCACCAACCGACGGGATCACCACGACGCCTGCGTCTTTCAGCTTGGCGATCAGATCCGGTTTCGGCGCCAGCGCGAAGGACGCCACCTTGACGCCCTCGCGAATCAATAGGTCGACGCGGTCGTTGGCGTCGCCTGCGTCAGCGCGGATGTTGATTCCGAACGGTTTGTCGGTGGCGTCCTTGACCTTCGTCACCGCCGTCTGCAGTTCGTCCAGGGTCATCGTCGCCGATGCCAGGATGCCGAGGCCGCCTGCGTTGGCCGTCGCCGACACCAGCCGCGCACCCGCCACCCAGCCCATGCCGGTCTGGACCACCGGATGCTCGATGCCGACCAGCTCGGTCAGCGGCGTGCGCAGGCTGCTCATGTCCGCACTTCCTTGTCCCGCAGCGCCTTCGGATCGATCACCTCACGTATCAGCTTCAGCTCGTCGGCCGTCGCGAGGCGCGTCTGTTCTGCTTCATCCAGCCCGTGCACCTCGAAGGAGGTGTTCTCGCTGACCTGGTCAGGCTCGATGCCGGGATGCAGAGACACCGCCCGCATGGTGTGGTCAGGCCCGTTGAAATCGAAGACGCCGAGGTTCGACACCACCCGGTACACGTTGACGAACCGGTATGCCGGGTTATCGGGATCGACCTTGTCCCAACCGATCCCGGAGACCACATCAACGTTGTCGCAGAAGACCCGCTTCGAGTGGTTACCGACCCAGTAGCTGGTCGCGTGGTTGATCGTGTTGCCCGGCGCACCTCGAACTCCGAACATCTGACGGGTCGGATGCTGAAGAGGCCCGAACGCCGACAGGTTCTGGTTGCCGTGCCGGTCGATCTGGTTCGCACCCATCACCACATGGCGACGGCCCCAGGCCAGCGTCTCGAAGACCCGCCCGAACGGCATCCACCCCTCGATCGCCCCTGTCGCACCGATCGCGGGCGTATCGGCCAGCAGCCGCGCCTCGCCGTCGGTGAGCAGGATGTCGGGGGAGAACGTCAACCGGGCCAGCCGAGCGCCGATCGACACCATGGTCGCCATCGGGCTGACCATGATCTCACCGGCGTCGCGGAAGAGTTCGGCACAGGCGACTGCGCACACCTCTGCGCGGGACACGGAAATCACGCTGTCTCCTTGAACTTTCGCACCGCAGCCTGGTACTCCGACTCATCACCCGACAGGTAGGTGGCGACGAACTGCTGCCACCCTTCCTCAGAGCCGGCCGCCTCTGCATAGTGGCGCTGGAACTTCTCGTCGCGCTTGTAATCGGGCTCGGCCGTGGTGAAGTGAGCACCGTTTGGCGCCTCGACGACGGCGTCCACCATCATCCGGTTGATCAGCAGCGCCTGCGGTGGAACCGATTTCACCAGCTCTTCCGTCGGCACCACCCGTTCGACGGAGAGGAAGCGCTTCTGCGCGGCCATCAGATGCAGGTCGTCGAAGTACGGGTCGATGCCGGTGTATGCCGCATTGCCCTGCTCGTCGCCGATGTTCATGTGCACGAAGGCCGCATCGAGGTTCAGTGCGGGCATCGCAATGAGCTCTTCGTGACCGCCGTCGGTGGGGTAGGGAGACGTCACGGTCTTGAGCTCGTCCCCCCAGAACGTCCGCACGTCGCTGCCAAGGCCGGCGCGGATGGGCAGGAACGGAAGTCGTTGCGCTGCAGCCTGCAAGCCGCACCGCAGCATGCCTTCGTCCATCTCGCGCGCCTCGATCGAGCCGCTGGTGCGCGCCTTGGCGAACCACGGGTCGTAGAACGGCGGCGAGTCCAGCGACACGAAGCCGTAGTAGACCCGCTTGACCTTGCCTGCCGAGCACAGCAGCCCGACGTCGGGTCCGCCGTAGCTCACCACGGTCAGGTCCGTGACATCGGTTCGCAGCAGCGCACGCACGAACGCCATCGGCTTGCGTCGCGACCCCCAGCCGCCGATGCCGATGGTCATGCCGCTCTCGATCGAGGCGACCGCATCGTCCAGAGTTGTTCTCTTGTCGCTCACTTGGACCCCTTGTCGGTCCCTGCGAACGCGTCGCGATGCTCATCGGACACTCCGGACAGGTTGAGCTCGAACGTAAAGCCCTGCTCCATCCGGTAACTGGAGTTGACCTTCTGCACGTCGATCAGGTTCAGCGCCTCTTTGGCCGCACGGATCACCCGGGTGTCCTTCGACGCGATGTCACGCGCAACTCGCAAGGCCGCCTCGTCGAGATCGGCGCGCGGCACCACTTCGTGCACCGACCCGAAGTGGTGCAGTGTCGCGGCATCGACAGTGGCAGCGGTGAAGAACAGTCGCCGCATCATGTGCTGCGGCACCAGGCGCGACAGGTGGGTCGCCGCACCGAGGGCGCCGCGCTCCACCTCCGGCAGGCCGAAGGTCGCGTCGTCGGAGGCGACGATGACGTCGGCGTTGCCCACAAGGCCGATACCACCGCCGACGCAGAACCCGTTGACTGCGGCCACCACGGGCACCGCGCATTCGTACACCGCGCGGAAGGCTTCGAAGCAACCGCGGTTGGCGTCGATCAGCGCGGTATAGCCCTCGGTCTTCTGCATCTCCTTGATGTCGACGCCCGCGTTGAACCCGCGGCCCTCGGCCCGCAGGATCACCACGTGGGTGGACTGGTCGCGGCCCGCGGCCGTGATCGCGTCGGCGAGTTCGAACCATCCGCGGGACGGGATTGCGTTGACGGGTGGGTAGTCGACGGTGACCGAGACGATGCCCGGCTCGACCGACTTGGTGGTGATCGTCATCAGGAACTCCTGCTGGGGGTCGGCTACCTAAGCAAGCACTTGCTTGGTACGCTAGCACAGTGACCGACGCGGCTGACAGTGCTGGTTTGGCGGGCATCAACCTGCGACTGAGCGGCCGGGTCGTCCTGGTGACCGGCGGTGTGCGAGGGGTCGGTGCCGGTATCAGCGCCGTCTTCGCCGGCCAGGGCGCGACCGTCGTGACGTGCGCACGGCGACCGGTCGAGGGGCTGCCCTACGAGTTCCACTCGTGCGACGTCCGCGACGACGACTCGGTGAAGGCGCTCATCGACGCGATCGTCGCCCAGCACGGCCGCATCGACGTGGTGATCAACAATGCGGGCGGATCCCCTTACGTACCGGCCGCAGATGCCTCGGCAAAATTCAGCACCAAGATCATCGAGCTCAACCTGCTCGGACCGCTGTCGGTTTCGACGCATGCAAACGCGGTGATGCAGGCCCAGGATCGCGGCGGGTCCATTGTCAACGTCGCAAGTGTCAGCGGAAGGCGTCCGACGCCGGGCACCGCAGCCTACGGCGCCGCCAAGGCAGGCGTAGAGAGCATCACCAGCACGCTGGCCGTCGAATGGGCGCCGAAGGTCCGGGTGAACTCTGTTGTCGTCGGCATGGTGGAGACCGAACAATCCGAATTGTTCTACGGTGACGCGGATTCCATCGCGGCCATCTCAAAGAATGTGCCGCTGGGACGGCTCGCCAAGCCGGCCGACGTCGGTTGGGCCGCGGCGTTCCTGGCATCGGATGCCGCGTCCTACATCAGCGGTGCCTCGCTTGAGGTACACGGCGGCGGTGAGCCGCCGCACTACCTGGCAACTACTACGGCCGACCTCAAATAATCCAAGGAGACAATCAATATGGGACTGCTCGACGGCCGCGTGGTCATCGTGACGGGTGCGGGTGGCGGCATCGGGCGCGCGCACGCGCTGGCGTTCGCCGCCGAGGGAGCACGCGTCGTGGTCAACGACATCGGGGTCGGCCTTGACGGGTCACCCGCCGGTGGCGGCAGTGCCGCCCAAGGCGTCGTCGACGAAATCACCGCTGCCGGCGGCGAAGCCGTCACCAGCGGCGCCAACGTCGCCGACTGGGCGCAGGCAGAAGGACTGATCCAGACCGCGGTCGACACCTTCGGAGGACTCGACGTCCTGGTGAACAACGCGGGCATCGTCCGTGACCGGATGTTCGCCAACACCAGCGAAGAGGAATTCGACGCCGTGATCGCGGTCCACCTCAAGGGGCATTTCGCGACCATGCGGCACGCCGCGGCGTACTGGCGGGCACAGTCCAAGGCGGGCAACACCCCCGACGCCCGCATCATCAACACGAGTTCCGGCGCCGGCCTTCAGGGCAGCGTGGGGCAGGCGAACTACAGCGCCGCGAAGGCGGGCATCGCGGCCATGACGCTGGTCGCCGCCGCCGAGATGGGCCGCTACGGCGTCACCGTCAACGCGATCGCGCCGTCCGCGCGGACCCGCATGACCGAGACGGTCTTCGCCGACATGATGTCGACCCAGGACAAGGACTTCGACGCCATGGCGCCGGAGAACATTTCGCCACTGGTGGTGTGGCTGGGCAGTGCCGAGTCGCGCGACGTCACCGGCAGGATGTTCGAAGTCGAGGGCGGCATCATCCGCGTCGCCGAGGGCTGGGCGCACGGACCCGAGATCGACAAGGGCGCCCGCTGGGATCCGGCCGAGCTCGGGCCCGTGGTCACCGAATTGCTCGGCAAGGCGCGCCCGCCGGTGCCGGTGTTCGGCGCCTGACGATCTTCAGTTCAGCGAAGTTCCATCGTTGACGGTGGTCGAGATCTGAGCCGCGACAGACCTCACGTGCTGCTCCGCCTCGGCGAGCCGATCACGAGTCAGCCGGTCTGCCGGGCCGATGACGCTCAGCGCGGCCAGGGCATTGCCTGCGCGATTCGTGATCGGCGCCGTCACCCCGACCGCGCCGACGACACGCTCGCCGAAGCTGTACGCCACGCCTGCATCGGCGACACGGCGCAACTCGGCCCGCAGAGCGTCGACGTCGGTGATCGTGTTCGGCGTCTTCGCGTGCAGCGGTAGATCCGTGAGCAGCCTGTCTCGCTCGGCCTCGGGCATGAACGCGAGCAGCACCTTGCCCGCCGACCCGGTATGGATCTCCTCGGCGACGCCGACGCCTGCGATATAGCGGATGACGTGCGGGCTTGGCAGCTCCTTCACGCAGATCCGAGACTTACCGGCCCGGACGTGGACGGCGACCGTCTCCGAGGTGGCGTCGCGCAGCCGCTCGAGGGCATCGGTCGCCTCGAAGATGAAACCCGCTGTGCCATTGGTGATCGACGACATCAGGTGAAAACAGGCGGGGCCGAGCCCATAGTGTCCGCTCTTGGGGTCCTGCACGACCATGCCCTTCGCGCGCAGCGTAGTCAGCAGCCGGTACGTCGTCGCCTTCGAGAGGTTGACGATCTCGGCCACGTCGCCGAGAGCCAGCGGGCTCTGACCGAGGGCGATCAGGATGTCGATCGCGCGACCGACAGATCGGACCGTCGAACCGTCATGTGGCTCGGTCATCGGTCACCTCGGGCTTCGACTAGGGGCTACGCGTAGGCCATTCTGCCAAGTGACCCAACCGTATCAACTGCCGAAACGCTAGACCGGCATGAACCAGTACCGCGGAGTCTCGCCGGCTGAGCCGATGACCACACGGACCGGCAGCCCGGCGGCCAGCCGACCGTCCTGCGCCCTCACCTGACCGAAGACCAGCGGACCGGCATCGTCGATCGTGACCTGGCCGAGCGTGTACGGCGCAGGCATCCCCGGCCGTCCCACGTGAACCGTGGTGAAGGTGACGAGCTGGCCCGTCGACGGCGAACGACGCCTCGGCTGGTGCCGCGGTTCCGCAGCGCTGGCAGACGGCACGAGCGGGCAACGACGCCGCGCGGCATCCTCGCAGCGGGAGCCAACGAGCGTCTGCCCGTCGAAGCGCCGGCGTTCGCCCGCCAACGGCACATTCAGTGCCGCCGTCAACTCCATGGCGTCGTCCGCTCCAGCAGGTGCACGTTGCACGCGGCCGACTCGCCCTCGAGCCAGCCGCCGGTGTTCTGGGCCAGTGCGATCCGGGGCCGTCCGGCCTGACGCTCTTGTGCCTCGCCCCGCAGTTGCCAGGTCAGCTCCGCGATCTGCGCAAGCCCGGTGGCCCCGACGGATGACCACGCGACGACAGCCCGCCGCTGGGGTTGACGGGGATGCGGCCTCGAGTTGCGTCGCGCCGCTCCGCAGAGGGCGGCGGCACCGCCGGGCGCGCAGAATCCGAGGTGCTCGTAGTAGAGGAGCTCACCCGGCGCCATCGCGTCGTGGACCTCGGCGACGTCGACGTCCTCGGGACCGACGCCCGCCTCCGGCATGCGCCTTCTCCGCCGCGAGCGCAGAGATGGCGGCTCCGACGCGCCGTCGGTGGTGTAGCCGGACGTCGCAGCCGCGAAGCGCGGACGCGCACGCGGCCGGCCGTTTTCGGCTGCCCGAACGGCGCCTGCGTGCGAGGACGGCGGCGGCGGCGCCGTCGCAGAACGAGCTGCACATCAGCAGCGTCAGCGGGTCCGCGATCGGCCGCGACGCGAGGACTTCCTCGCGCGTGACTACTTTCCGGTGCTGCGCGTACGGGTTCAGCGCGCCGTTCCGGTGGCTCTTCACCGCACGTCCGGCCAGGTCGTCGAGGCTGAGCGACCCGCGTCGAGCCGCTTGCGCAGGCGCATGCGCGTAGACCGCGGTGAACTGCAGCCCGAGGCCGCCGACGACGTCGAGGTCGGCGGCGCTCTCGAGCGCCTCGAGCGACCGGCCGCGGTCGTCGACGAACATCTTCTCGAAGCCACCGCGAGCACGATGTCGGCGACCCCCGCGCGGATCGCGATCACCGCCTGGCGGAACGCGGTCGAACCGCTCGCGCAGGCGTTCTCGACGTTGACGATCGGCACGCGCTCGATCCCGACCTCGCGCAGGACCGTCTGGCCGCGAATCTGCTCCTGGCCCTGCAGCAGCCCCGCCATCGCGTTCGCCGAGTAGACGGCGTCGATGTCCTTCACCCCGATGCCGGCGTCGTCGAGCGCCGCACGATGCCGCGACGCGGTGAGGTCCTTGAGCGAGGCGTCCGGATAACGCCCGAACGGGTGCATTCCCACGCCGGCGATCTCGATGTCGTCGATCACGGCGTACCTCCGTTCGCCAACTTGTTTCGTACCTCGAGCCGATCGACCTTGCCGTAGGAGGTGCGGGGGATGTTCTCCCACACCTCGATGCGGCGCGGGGTGCGGATGCCGAGCCGAGGGCGGGCGAAGTCGATCAGTTCCTCGCTTGACAGGGATTGCGAGTCGCGCAGCCGGACGACCGCGGTGACGGCATCGCCCCAGCGCGGGTCCGGCATGCCGATGACGACCGCTTCGCTCACCGCGGCGTGGGCGTACAGCACGTTCTCGACCTCGCGAGGCGCGATGTTGTACCCGCCCGAGTTGATCATCTCGTCGTTGCGACCCTGCAGGTAGACGAAACCCCGCTCGTCGGTGCGCGCCAGGTCCTTTGTGCGCAGCCAGCCGCCGTCCAGCACAGCCGCGGTCGCGTCCGGATTGCGGTGGTAGCAGGTCATCATGTGAGTGCCACGGACGTAGACCTCGCCGATTTCACCAGGCGCGGCGATCAGCCCGTTGTCGGTACGCACCTCGACGGCAACCGAGCGCCACGGCCTGCCCGCAGACTGGCGGGCCTGCGCGTCGAGGTGGTCGGCTTTGGACAGGCAGGTGATGGTCATCGGCGCCTCGGATTGCCCGTAGTCCTGGATCAGCGTGGGACCGAACCGGTCCAGCGCCCGCTCGAGAACCGGCAGCGCCACGTTAGACGCTCCATACACGATGCTCTCGAAACCCCAAGTGCCGCTTGCTGCGTCAAGCAAGGGCTCGAACATCGCGGGCACCGCCTTGAGGGTCCGGAAGCATTCCTGCCGCGACAGCCGCCACGCCTCATCCGGATCGAAGCGAGGCATCACATGGACTCCCGCCCCGCTGATCAGATAGGGCAGCACGAAGTACCCCGAGGCGTGGGAGATGGCCTGTGTCAACAGGATTCGTTCCCCCGCCTGGACGGGCGCGAGTTCGAGAAGGAGGTTGAGCGCGACCTCTCGCAGCGCGCGGTGCGAGAGCACCACGCCCTTCGGGCGCCCCGTCGTCCCGGATGTGTACGAGATCCAGGCGGCGTCCTCCGGATCTCCGCCGCGGTGGATCGGCCCGCTAGCCGCCGACCGCACCAAGGACTCGTACGAGTGCGCGAAGCTTGGATCCGAATCGAACGGCACAGCGATGAGGCCGAACTCGTCGGCCAAGGCATGGGCGTCTTCGGCGAAGCGTGAAGAGAAGAACAGCAACCGAAGCCCGACATCCTCCGTGACATATCGGAAGTCGTCGAGGTGCAGCCTGGCGTTGAGGGCGACCCGGACGCGACGGCCGAGTGCGATGGCGCAATCGACCTCGACGTACTCGGTGCGGTTGTCGGAGAGGATGCCGACACTTGCACCCTCGGCGACACCGAGAGCGTCCATGGCGTTGGCCAGCCGTTCGGCGCGGTCGATGAGCTCACCGAAGGTGAGGGAAGTCGCTCCGTCGTCCACCGCCGTCTTCGGTCGGTACGACGCGGCGGCCCGTCGGAGTAAATATGCGGTGTCCAGGGCCCTGCTCCTTGTCTTGATGAACGGGTAGAATCGTTTCATCTGATGATTTCATCGTACCGTCACATGAAACGTAAGGCAAGGTCGAGGAGTGTGAGGTGAACGAGCGAGAACTCGCCCGGCGCATCAGCGCCATCGAGGCCGGCCGCGTCGACGACGAAGCGGTGGCGGCCGGCGCTTCGGCGAAACGGGCCCATATCGTCGGCGTGACCGGACCGCCGGGAAGCGGCAAGAGCACGCTCGTCGACGGGTTGATCAGTGAGATCCGGAAGGGCGGGGCGACGGTGGCCGTCCTCGCGCTTGACCCGTCGAGCGACAGGACCGGCGGTGCGGTCCTCGGCGACCGCGTGCGCATGTCCCGACACAGCGACGATGCGGGCGTCTTCATCCGCAGCATGGCAACCCGCGGATCGCGGCGTGGCCTTGCCGCGGCCGCCCGCGACGCCGTGCGGGTTCTCGCAGCGGCCGGCTACGACGTCGTCATCGTCGAAACCGTCGGCATCGGACAGGTTGAACTCGACATCGTCGCGGTCGCCGACACCGTCGCACTGCTGACTGTGCCCGGCCTCGGCGACATCATGCAGATGACCAAGGCCGGGGTCATGGAGATCGGCGACGTGTTCGTGGTGAACATGGCCGACCGGCCCGGGCTCACCGAAACCCTGCGTAGCCTCCGCCAGGCATTGCGGCTCGGCATCGGGCATGGCGAGGCGCCGCCTCCGATCTGCCCGACGGTCGCGGTCAAGGGCGAAGGCCTGGTGGAGCTGTGGCAGGCCATCGACGGTATCTATCGAGAACGGCTGGAAAGCGGTGAACTCAACCGCCGCCGAAGTATGCAGGCGTGGCACGAGTTTCATGAGATCGTCCGGCGGGACTGGCAGCGCAGGCTCGATGCGCGACTGGAACAAGCGCCGTCGTATCGGCGCGTGATGGACGACCTCGACGGCGGGCGCACCACGCCGCGTGCTGCCGCGGTCGAACTGCTGGATGAATTGGAGGACCGGTGAGACTGTCCGTCGCACTGCACGGTGGCACCGTCGAAAGCGGTGCGGCGCTGCTGTCTGAGGCGGTGAGTATGACGCGCGCCGCCCGGGATGCCGGATACACGGGCGTTGTCGCCGGGCAGCACTTCCTGACCGCACCGCAGGCCTACCTCCAGCCGCTGCCGCTGCTCAGCAGGCTCGTCCCGGACTCGGGGGAGATGCGCCTGGTGGCAGGTGTGCTGTTGCTCCCGCTGCTCAACCCGATTCAGCTCGCCGAGGAGGTCGCCACGGTCGACACGCTGTGCGATGGTCGCCTCGTCGTCGGGGTGGGAACCGGCTACCGCCAGGTCGAGTTCGACGCGTTCGGAGCCAGCATGGCCGATCGGCGCAAGAGCCAGCTGCACGCTCTCGACGAGATGATCGCGTGGTGGGGCGGGGCGACGGTGCGTGACACCGGCGCCCGGGTAGGGCTCCGGCCGGTGTCGTCTCCGCATCCACCGATCTGGCTCGCCGCCAGTGGGCTCCGCACCTACCGGGCGGCATCCGACCGCGGCCACACCCCGTTCATCGGTCCCCAGGTGTCACCGTCCCGGCTCGCCGAGCTCCTCGCCTCGCGGCCGGGCCCGAAGTCTGTGGCCCTGCGCCGGGACGTGCTCATCACCGACGTGGTGGACGCCTCCGCGGCGGCGGCCGCGTTGAAGTCCCGGGCCGAGCAGTACAGCGAATGGGGATACGTCTCTTCGGATGAATCCCCGTATCTGGTTGGCTCCGTGGCGGATTGCCGGGAGCGCATCGCCGAGCTCGAGGCGCTGGGCGTCACCGATCTCGTGATACGGACCAACTGGCCCGGCGTCGCGCCGGAGGCCAGCCGCGAGATGATCGCCGCGCTCGCGGGCTAGGTCTCGAGCTCGCTGCCGCCTGCGGTCGCTTCCTCGAATGCCGCGACGATGTCGTCCATCGATGTGCCGGGCCCGAAGTGCGTACGGACGCCTGCCGTCATCATTCGTTCGATCTCGGCGGGCTCGTCGATGCCACCGGCAAGCACCGGAATGGAGGCGCCCTCCTCGCGCAGTCCCTCGACGGTGAGTGAGGCGAAGTGTCCGAGGCCGCCGCTGAGGCAACTCAATCCGACGGCCGCGGCGTCCTCCTGGACTGCCGCTCGAACGATGGTCGCGGTTGGCACCCGCTTGCCGAGATAGATCACCTCGAATCCGGCCTCCATCAAATGCTTTGCGACGAGCCGAACGCCGACATCGTGGCCGTCGAGGCCGAGCTTGGCCAACACAACGCGTTTCATTTCTCGAAACCCTCCCTGGTGGCGCCGACGATCTCGGCGGAGGTCGCGCCCGCCCGCAACGCGACGATGCTTGGTGGCACCAGATTCTCGCTGGCGGCAGCGGCCGCGCGGACTTCCTTCAGCGAGCGCTCGACCGGTTCGGGGTCCCGCCGCTTCTTGTGGGCTGTCATCCGGTCGATCGCATCGCGCTCGACCTCGGTGAAGTCGATCTCGCCCGAGCTCTTGCCCGAGAAGTACGACGATCGGTCCGGGGCCGCAAAAACGCTGTGCCCCACCATCAGCCGCTCTCTGGAGTCCAACTGGGACTGGCGTGCGCCGCGGTTGTCATCGATACGGCCGGAGATATAGCCGTTGTCGATGGCTTCCACCGGTCCGCCCTCGTCGAGCAATCGGCTCAGTTCGGTGCGAATCTCGGTCTGAACGTAGTCGTCGACGTCGCGCAGCTTAGCGCTGCCTGCGAGCGCATCGATCGTCGTCGATGCGCCGTGTTCGTACGCCACCACCTGCATCGTGCGCACCGCGAGAGCCGCGGCGTCGGCAGAGGGGATTCGCAGGGCTTCGTCGTATCCGGTGGCGCACAGGTAGTCGACGCCACCGAGCATCGAGCCGAGCACGCTCAGGGTGACGCGGGGGATGTTGACGATTGGCTCGTCGGCGGATTCCAGCCCGTGTGAGTAACCCATCAGCATCGCGACGGGCTGGTCTGCAACCTCGAGACCGTATCGGTCGCGCAGGATCTCGCTCCACAGCACACGCGCAGTGCGGAACACCGACGCCTCGACGAACAGGTCGCTTCGCTCGTTGAGGAAGAACATCAGTTTCTCCGCGACATCGGCAGGTGCGTAACCCCGACCGACGAGCTCATCCATGTACGCGATCGCGTTACCGAAGGCGAAGGCAACGGCGAGCAACGGGCCCGCGCCCGCGACGTCGTAATGGTTCGAGCACACGGTGAGGGCCGCACCCGGCATGCCTTCGTCGATCGCGAACGCCACACAGTCGGCGGCGATCCGCAGCGCCTGCTGCGGCGTGTGAATCTCTGTGCCGCGGGCGGTGAACTCCTTGAGCGGGTCGTTCTGCATCACCAGCTTGACATGTGTTGCGTCGCGGTCGGCCAGGACGCTGTGCACCATCCCGAGGGCGACGTGGCCGAGCGAGTTCTGCAGCATGCCAACGCTATCCGCTTCGGCGAGATCCAGCCTTGAGCAGATGGTGGCGAAGTCGTCCAGCGTCGCGCACGACACCCCCGCCCTACCGACCTGGGCGTGGGCCAGCTCGTGGTCGGGATCGAAGCCAAGTTGTGACGGCAGGTCAGCGGCGAGCAGGAAGGATTCGGCGCCGACCTCCTGCAACACCGCAAGCCGCTCGGCGGTCATCGCGGGTGAGCCGAGCCCGGAGTAGACCATGAAACGCGGGCGGTACGGTCCCGGCTCTGCGAGACGGCTGTCGCTCCAGGCGCGCAGCGCCGGCTCCGCCGTTGTCGGCGAGTCCTCGTACCGGGCCCGGATGGGTACCCGGCCGTCGTTGGCGGTGTTGGACGTCATGCGAATGCACTGATCCCCGTGAGTGCCTTGCCGACGATCAGCTGGTGGATCTCTTCGGTGCCCTCATAGGTCAAGACGGATTCGAGGTTGGCCATGTGCCTGATGACCGGATACTCGAGGCTGATCCCGTTGGCGCCGAGCACCGTTCGCGCGGTCCGCGCGATCTCGAGGGCGGCCCGCACGTTGGCGAGCTTGCCTATGCTCACCTGTTCGGGGCCAAGAAGGCCGCGGTCCTTGAGCCGACCGAGATGTAATGCGAGCGCTTGGCCCTGGCTCAGCCGGACGGTCAGGTCCGCGAGTTTCTGCTGGGTCAGCTGGAACGACGCTATCGGCCTGCCGAACTGCTCGCGGTCCATCGCATAGGAACGTGCGGCCTCGAGGCACGCGCGGCCTGCGCCGAGCGCGCCGAACAGGATGCCGAAACGGGCTTCGTTGAGGCATTTCAGCGGACCGCCGAGTCCGAGGGCCTCCGGAAGTAAGGCATCGGACGGCAGCCGGACGTCGTCGAGCACCAACTCACCGGTCTCGGACGCTCGTAGCGACAACTTGCGATCGACCTTCACTTGGCCGAAACCGGCTGATCCAGCAGGCACGACGAAACCGCGAACACCATCCTCGGTCCGTGCCCAGACGATGGCCACGTCCGCGATGTTGCCGTTCGTGATCCACATCTTCCTGCCGTTGAGTACCCAGTCGGTGCCGTCGCGTCGCGCGGTCGTCCGCATGCTCGCTGGATCGGATCCACTGTCGGGTTCGGTGAGGCCGAAGCAGCCAATGGTGTCACCGGTCGCCATCTCCGGCAGCCAGTGCTGACGCTGCTGCTCCGAACCGAACGCGTGGATGGCCTTCATCGCCAGCGATCCCTGCACCGACACGAACGAGCGCAGACCCGAGTCGCCCGCCTCGAGCTCAAGGCACGCCAGGCCGTAGGCGGTCGCGCTGGTACCTGCGCAACCGTAGCCGTCCAGGTGCATGCCGAACAGGCCGATCTTGCCGAGCTCGGGCGCCAGCTCACGGGCGGGGAAGGTGGCCGACTCGTACCAGTCCCCGATGTCGTCGAGAATTCGGTCAGCCACGAAGTCGCGGACGGTCGTGACGATTGCCCGCTCTTCCTCGTCGATGACGTTGTCGATGCCGATCGGATCGAGCGCTTTGATGGTCGTCATGGTTCTCCGAATTCGTTTCGTCTGATGAGTCAACAGTACCGACTAACGAAACGCATGGTCAAGGCCGTGACCCCGCCCCCGGGTTGACTAAGCCGGTGACAGGTACCACAATCACTTTCATACAGCGATATGAGCATTTCGCTATACGATATGCAGACAAGGACGGAGCGGTCCCGTGAATGCAGCAGAAACCCCACTGACGCCGCCTAGCGAGCAGAAAGCGGCGAAGCGAACGGTCGGACCTGCGGTCGTGATCGGCTCCACCCTCGAGTGGTACGACTTCTATCTCTTCGCCTCGATGGCCGCCCTCGTGTTCGGCGATGTCTTCTTCCCCGAGCAGAGCTCGACGGCGGGAACACTGGCCTCCTTGGCCACCTTCGCGGTTGGATTCGTCGTCCGGCCGCTCGGCGGCATGTTCTTCGGATACCTCGCCGACAAGATCGGACGCAAGCGCGTCCTTTCGTACACCTTCCTGCTGATGGGCATCTCGTCCGGTCTCATCGGTCTGATCCCGTCCTACGACTCGATCGGCCTTCTGGCTCCGGCGCTGCTTGTGCTGTTGCGGCTGGCCCAAGGCTTCGGCGCAGGCGCAGAATTCGCCAGTGCCATCGCCGTGGCCTATGAACACGCAGCAGTCAAGACCCGTGGACGCTACGGATCACTGCCTGCCCTTGGGGTGAACATCGGGCTGTTTCTGTCGTCGCTGACGGTCACCGTCCTCACCAGTCTCGACGAGAACTTCCTGCACACATGGGGCTGGCGTATCCCGTTCATCGCAAGCTTCGCCCTTGTGGCCGTTGGGTTCTGGGTCCGCCGCAGGATGCCCGAGACACCGGAGTTCGAGCGCATCGCCGGCAGCGACGACAAGCGGCACGACGCCAAGCCGCTGCGCGAGATGTTCCGCCTCGATTGGCGCGGCCTTGGGGCCGTCGGGTTCGTCGTCGCCGGCTATCTGTCCGCGAGCTATCTGTTCAAGACCTTCAGCCTGTCGTACCTCACCGAGTTCCGCGACGTGGCCGCCAACGTCGGATCCTTCGGTGTCACGCTGGCCACTGCGGTCGCCATCGTCGCGGTGCCATTCGCGGGCGAACTGTGCGACCGCTTCGACGCCCGCCGGGTCCTGCTGATTGGTGCGGTCTGCATCGCCGTGCTGGCATTCCCGTTCTTCTGGGCGCTCAACACCGGCACCCCCGCGATCATCTGGGGATCGATGATTCTCACCACTGGCCTCGTCATCCCCGCCATGCTTGCGGCGCAAGGGGCCTACTTCGCGCGCCAGTTCCCCACACAGGTCCGCGCGTCGGGCATCGGCACCGCGAAGGAGACCAGTGGCATCGCCGGCGGCGTGGCTCCCGCGGCCGCCTTCGGTCTGATCACCGTGACACCGAACCACGCCTTCTGGCCGGTCGCTCTGATGTTCATCGTCTGCGCCATCAGCGTCGTCGTGGGCGCAATGTGGGACCAGAAGAAGACCGTCGAACAGCGCGCGAACACCCCGGACGCGCATCCGGCGACCGCCGACGTCTAACGTCGGCATCACCATGCAGGGCTACGGATTTACCGAGATCGGCGGGCCGGACAAGCAAGCGTTCGTCGATGTTCCGGTGCCGCAGCCCGGTCCGGACGAACTACTGGTGCGGGTCCGGG
>CAVTHR010000038.1:0-57803 GCA_963734385.1 uncultured Actinomycetota bacterium
CTGACCCCCGCCGAATACTCGGTCGCCGCCGACACCTACACCTCGGCCGAGCGTCACGCCGAGGACATGGCGATGCTGCTGGCCAGCCCGCAACTCGTCGGCTATGGGTCCGAACTGCCCAAGCCCGGCACCTACTGCACGAAGACCGTGATGGGCCGGTCCATCCTGCTGACCCGGACATCGGACGGCTCGGTCGGGCGTTCGAGAACATCTGCCTGCACCGGCAGTCACAGATCGCCGAAGGCTGCGGCGCCGCGCGCCGGCTGGCGTGCCCGTACCACGCGTGGAACTACGACCTCGACGGCAACCTCGTCGGCGTGCCGGGCAAGGAGGGATTCCCCGAATCACGCTCGGCCGGCGCGCGATTGACCGAGCTCCCGCGACCGAGTGCGCCGGCTTCCTCTGGGTGTCGCCTCGACCCGCGACGCGACACTCGACATCCCGGTGTTCCTGGGACCCCTGGCCGATGAGCTGGACTCGTGGGGCATCGGACGGTGGGCGCCGCTGGGCGAGAAGGTGCTGGACGCGCCGATCAACTGGAAGCTCGCGATCGACACCTTCGCGGAGAACTACCACTTCGCCACGGTGCACAGGACCACGTTCGCGACCATCGCCCGCAGCAACTGCACCGTGTTCGACTCGTTCGGTCCGCATCACCGATTGGTGTTCCCGCTCAACGGAATCCTGGATCTCGAGGACGTGCCCGACGAGCAGTGGGATCCGCTGCAGGCCATGGTGGTCATCTACGCGCTGTTCCCCAACATCGTGCTGTCGGCGACGATCGCCAACGGCGAGCTGTTCCGCATCTATCCGGCGCGATGTGCCGGGCCGCTCGGTCACCGTGCACCAGAACTCGACCCCGCTGGACATTTCCGACGAGTCGGTCGCCGCCGGTGCGCAGGCGGTGTTCGAGTACGCCCACGGCACGGTCCGCGACGAGGACTACGCACTGGTCGAGAAGCTACAGCGCCAACCTCGCAGTCCGGCGTGCGAGAGCAGCTGGTGTTCGGCCGCAACGAGCCCGGACTGCAACATCGTCACGCGACGTGGGCGAACGCGATCAGCGGCTGAAGTTCATCGATGATCCGCGCGACCTCGTCCCGCTCCCCTGGGCTCGGCTGCCGTCGAGTACGTCGGCGAGCTCCCAGTCCCGGTACAGCGCCAGCGACCGTTCGTAGAACGCGAACCCGCTGACCGGCTCTCCGCGCAGGGTTCCGCGGTACCGGTACGGGCCTTCCATGTATTCGAGCGGCAGGCCGTGCGCCGGCGCAGGCACCAGCGGCTCTCCCGTCAGATCCAGGTCGAGCTTGCGTGACGTCAGGCGATGACGATCGGGCATGTACCGCGCCTTGGCCGGCGGCGGGACCAAGGTGCGGATCGACTCGGGCCACCGCACGTAGCTGGTGACGGTCACCTCGACATCGTCGGCGTACTCGGGATCGGTATCGGGCGAGCTCGTCGTCGCACCCGAAAACGGCTGCAGCGCATTGCGATTCGTCCGGTCGAACTGCCGCCATACGCTGATGTCCACACCGTTGTCCAGGTTGATCGTGCGCCACTCGTGGGCGCGCGAGCGAATGTCGCCGGTCGGCCCACCGTCATTGGCGACCTTGGGAAACCATTGCCGGTCGACATGGCCCGCCGACCCTGCGACCGTCTCGGTCAGGTCACCCCACGACAACGTGCCCGTCATGGTCAGGCCGGTCTGGAAGTACGAGTACGTGTCCGCCTGCCCGAAGCACTCGATCTTTCCGTTGTAGGCGGCGGCGCCCAGCGGCACCGGCGCCCGTGACGGTGTGACGTGCAGATCCAGCTTCATCGGGAGCGCCGTCGCTGGTCGGTGCCGCACAAGCTCACGTCGTAGGTGTAGGGCTCCAGGTCGCCCTGCTCGTCGCGACAGGTCCGCCACACGGCAGTGCCCGCGCGGCAGTCGTACGAGATGTCCAGGTGCTCATCGGAAAAGGACAGTTTGCGGGTGCGATGCGTCTTTCTTGTTCGTGCCCGGCATGTCGTAATCGGTGTATGTGCCGTAGGTGCCGTTGTCGAGGTCGAACAACGCGAGCGTGTAGAAGTCGGCGACGATGGCCTGCCCCGGCCGGTTCTTGTTGAAGATCGTCAGGAAGGCGAACTTGCGATCGGACTCCGCAGTCAGTTCGCCTGCAAGGAACCAGGTGTCCGACTCGTAATCCGGGTGGTTGGCCTCGGCGGCCGGGAACACCAATTGCGGGTCGCCGGGCACCAACTCGAACGGATACTGACGCCAGTCTTCGCCCACGCGGCACTCCCAAATCCCTTTTTTGCTATGTTAGCAGTAATAGCAACTTTAGCCGACGGGCGGTGACGGCATGCGATCCCTGTCCTACGACGAGCTTTTCATCGGCGGACGCTGGCAGGCACCCGCGACCGACCGACGGCTCTCGGTGATCTCGCCACACACGGAGAAACCGATCGGCGAGACGCCGGAGGCGACGCACGCCGACGTCGACCGCGCCGTCTCGGCCGCGCGTAAGGCATTCGACGACGGTCCGTGGCCACGCTCGGCGGTGTCTGAACGGATGGAGAAGATCGAGAAACTCGCCGCGGTGTACACCGCATGCGCCGACGAGATGGCCGACCTCATCACCGCGGAGATGGGCTCGCCGCGCAGCTTCAGCCGGCTGGGACAGGCCACCGGTGCCGTCTCGCAGATGCATCTGAACCTGGCCACGGCCAAGGAGTTCGGATGGGTGGAGCGGCGTCAGGGATTATTCGGCGAGGTGCAGGTGCGCCGCGCCCCTGTCGGCGTCGTCGGCGCGATCGTGCCGTGGAACGTCCCCCAGGTGCTGATCATGCCGAAGCTGATCCCCGCGCTGATCGCCGGCTGCACCGTCGTCGTCAAGCCGGCGCCGGAAACCCCGTTGGACGCCATGTGGTTGGCCGAGATGCTCGAGGAGATCGACCTGCCGGAAGGCGTCGTGTCGATCGTGCCCGGCGGCAGGGACACCGGGGAGGCCTTGGTACGTCACCCCGGTGTGGACAAGATCTCGTTCACGGGATCGTCGGCGACCGGCAGGCAGATCGCCGCGATGTGCGGCGAACAGCTCAAGCGGGTGAGCCTCGAGCTGGGCGGCAAGTCCGCGGCGATCGTCCTCGACGACGCCGACGTCGACCACACCGTCAAGCAACTCAAGATGGCGAGCCTGATGAACAACGGGCAGGCGTGCGTGGCGCAGACCCGGATCCTGGCCAGCGAGCGCAGGTACGACGACGTCGTCGACGCACTCGCGGCGATGATGTCGGGGCTGCAGGTCGGTGACCCGGCCGACGAGGCCACCGACATCGGACCGCTTGTCGCACAACGTCAACAGCAGCGCGTGCAGGCCTACATCCAGTCCGGAATCGACGAAGGTGCCCGAATCGTGCTCGGCGGCACGGACAAACCCCTCGACCGCGGCTGGTACGTCAGGCCGACGCTGTTCGCCGACGCAACCAACGAGATGCGGATCGCCCGTGAGGAGATTTTCGGCCCGGTACTCACCGTCCTGAAGTACACCGACGAAGCCGACGCGATCCGCATCGCCAACGACAGCGACTACGGCCTCGCCGGCTCGGTGTGGACGGCGGATGTCGCCCATGGCCTCGAGGTGGCCGCTCAGGTTCGCACGGGCACCTACGGCATCAACATGTACATGCTCGACACCAGCGCTCCGTTCGGTGGCTTCAAGCAGTCCGGCATCGGGCGCGAGTTCGGCGCCGAGGGCCTGGCCGAGTACGTCGAGCTCCAGTCGACGGTGTGCGCAGGCAAGCTGCCCGACTCACTGACCTGACAGCTCGAGGGTCAGTTCCGCCGGGCAGCACGGTTCGCCGCGCTGGTTGAAGACCGTGATCTCCAGGTCGACAAGGTATCTGGGTGTCTCACCGGAGTCGTCGCACCTCTTGTTGACCACCCGGCCGCGGCCGACCATGGAATCGCCCGCATAGACGGAACCGACCAACGACACCTTGCGCCGCACCACCCGACTGTACGGGCCCGCCCAGTCGGTCGCGATCCGGTCGATGAATCCTGCAAGGTGCATGGTGTTGACGAAAATCGTTGGGTGCCCGTGACTCTCGGCGTAGCGCGGGTCGTAGTGACCGGGGAAGTAATCCCACGTGGCACCGGGGTTCATCACGACGCGCTGGTAACTGATCTCGTCGACAACCTCGGCAAGCTCGGTGGGCACCGCGATCTCGCTCCATGCCAGTCGGTGATGTGTCATCGCGTCGACTCAGCGGGGGTGAAGCGGAACAACGTGTTTCGGTTCGTGGCGACCAGGACGCCGTCGTCGCGGTAATAGCTGTCACACGTCTCGACGAAATGCCCGACGCCGACCCGTGTTCGCTTCTCCGAGGAAACCGAGACCACTTCTTCGACGACGCTGAGCCGGTCGCCCTCGAGGATCGGCATGGCGAGTTCGACGTCGTTGGACGCGTTGATGAACGTGGTGCCGGGAAGGGGAACGCGGATCGCGATCGACGGAACTGGGCGTTCGCCGTTCGGCAGCCAGGGCGGAGGGATGAGCCACCCCATCAGCAGCGCAGGCGGCGCGACGAGCCCGCCCCAGACCTGATTGGCGAATTCGGCATCCCAGAAGGCCGGATTGCCGTCCTGCACCATCGAGGCGAAGTGCTGGATGCGCGCCGCGCTCACCGCGGTGCCTGCGAACCTCGGCTCACTGCGCACGCCGACCATGCGCAAGGCGTCCTCGTAGGTGCCGAACGCAAACTCGTAACGGATGGCCGCGGTCACAGGCTCATACCGGTAGCGCGTCTTTGCTTGGCACGACGTCCCATTCGAGTTCGCGCGATGTGAAGTACCAGCCGCCCCGCTCGTAGACGAGCCGGTCGCGGTAGGTCCCGGTGGCACGGAGTTCGGCGCCGACGAACAGCAGCGCGACGCAGGTCTGGGTGGCATCGACGCCGTCGACCGAGATGTCGTGGTCGACGGTGACCAACCGCTGTCCGTTGCCGCCGTCGAAGGCATCGCGCAGGTTGGTGAACGTCTCCCCCGCGCGGACGAAGGTCGCGCCCGCATGGCGGAATGTCGCGATCCAGCCGCCGAAGTCGCCTGCGGAGAACAGCCGGTTGTGCCGCGCGGTCGAGGTTGAGGATCGCCGCGCGCCCGGCAACCCCGGCCAAGCACGAACTCCTGCTGGTAGCTCATCGACATGTGTTCTCTCCCGTCTAGCGACTCAAGATGTAGCCGTGTGCTTCGCGGTCCCATGCGCCCTCGCCGAGACCCCTCTTGCGGAGCAGATCCTTGCGAACCCGCCCGATCACGTTTTTCGGTATCTCGTCGAGCACTTCCAGATACCGCGGAACGCAGAAATACGGCATCCGCGCGGAGCAGAAGTCCAGCAGCTCCGCCTGGTCCAGGCTCATGCCCGGTTTCAGGGTCACGACGACCATGATGTCGTCCTCGCCGAGGTCGCTCGGCACAGCTACGGCGGCCGCCTCGAGCACGGCGGGGTGGCGCATCACCGTCGTCTCGACTTCGACCGAGGACACGTTCTCGCCGCGCCGCCGCAGCGAGTCCTTCACGCGGTCGACGTAGGTCAGAGTTGCCGTCGTCGTCGAAAGACCCCAGGTCACCTGTGCGGAACCAGTCCTCGTGCGGTTTCACCGTCAGCTGCGTGTCGATCGCAGCGGCGTCGACGTAGCCCATGCTCATTGCGTTGGCCGACCTTGGCCTGCAGGCGATCTCGCCGACCGCGCCCGCGGGCAGCGGCTGACCGTCGTCGTCGACGATGCGCACGTCGAATGCGGGGTTCACCCGCCCCGACGTTCCGGGAACGCCGCCTTCGGAGACCCGCTTGAATGCGATCGGGAACGCCTCCGTCATTCCGTACATCGTCACGATCCTGACGCCGTAACGCTGCTCGATGCTGCGGTACACGTCGGCCGCGATCGGTGCTGCCGAGATGAACCTCAGCGGAAGCTGGGAGTCCCCGGCATCAGGCGGCTGGTTCCACAACATCGAAACCATGGCGCCCGCGCCGGCGAAACCCGCTGCGCCGCAGGCCCGTATCTCATCGGCTACTTCGCTCGGCTTGAACGCCGCGGACAACACCGTCGTCGCGCCGAGAAGCATCGGCACCAGCACCGAGGGCGCTGCGCTCAGATGGAACAACGGCATCGCGCTCCACACCACGTCACCGGCCTGAAGCTCCCATGCGGCCGCTACCCCCGCTGCCGCGGAGAACAGGTAATGCCACGTCGTTGCGACGGCCTTCGACGGTCCGGTGGTGCCGGACGTGAAGAAGAGCGCCGCCAACTCCTCCGGTCCGGCCGGGACGGCTTCGGGTGGGGTGCTCGATGCGTGGGCCAGCGCGTCGGTCAAACGATCACCGACAACCAATACTGTTCTCACGGTTTCCACCCGGTGGACGACCTCACTCACGCGGGGATGCCGCTCGGCGTCGGTGATGACGACTTTCGCGCGCGACAGCCGCAGTGCGTGGACGAGAAACTCGTCCTTGTTGGCGACGTTGACCGCGGCCGCCACCGCTCCGATCCGCGCGGCACCGAGCCAGAAATACACCCACTCGGGGCAGGTCCCCGTGAACAACGCGACGGTGTCACCCCTCGTGACACCGTTGTCGGCCAACACGTTCGCGGCCGCGCACGAGTGATCTCGCATCTGTGCGAACGTCACCGGCGTTCCGGCAATGGACATCATCATGCGGTCGCCGAACTGCTCAGCGCGCCGGTCCAACACGTCCGGGATCGTGAAACGCTCGACACCGAACTGCGACGGACCGATCGGCCCGTCCTGCCGCCTGCCTTCAGGCACCCGCCGCCGCCGGGTCCGGTTCGCCGGTGGCGGTGTACCCGAAGTCGATCGGCGACGGCTCTTCGCCCGGATAGAAGCGATGCGCCCAACGCCGCAGGGCGGCATAGTCGCGGGCTTCCTCGGGCGCCAGATTGGGCTTCTCCAAGTACTTCATGTTCTCCCAGGTGAAGAAGTCCTGCTTGATGACTTCCTGTTGCAGCGCAAGGAACTTCGCCGCGCGGCCTGCGGGCTTGTCGCCGGTGTCACCGGGTTCGCGAACCGAGGCCTGGGTGTAGAAGTAGTCGGTGTAATCCTCATCGACAGGGGTCTGACCCGTCACCTCGATCGTCGCGACGAGTTCCTTGGGGAACCGCACGATGCCGAGTCCCAACGAGTAGTTGTCGTAGACGATGTTGGCATCGACGGGTCCGTCGGGCGTGAGCCATGTCGACGCGCGGCCGCCGCCGAAGTTCGCGGTCACCGTCGCGTGCAGGTGGTAGCCGTCGGCGTCGAACGACGTGGTGTTGGCGGCGCTGTCGGCCTTGTGGACGAATTGCACGTGATACGGGTCGGCCGCGTTCTCGATGATCATCTGCGCGTGTACCTTGACCCGGTTGAGCATCCGCGAGTGCGGGTGCAGCGGGTAGTACTCGTCGGTTTCCAGCTCGGGCAGCACCGGCGGCTGCCAGTACGGGGCGCGGCCGTGACGCTCGTGCCACACCACGATGAACCCGTACCACTCCTGCGTGGGGTAGGTCTTGATCTTCACGTTCTGCTTGCAGCCGATCTTGCTGTACGGAATCAGCGCGTTGGTGCCGTCTCCCCGCCACTGCCAACCGTGCCACGGGCAGACGATGTGCTCGCCCTCGACGGTCCCGCCGACTCCCATGTTCGCGCCAAGGTGCAGGCAGTAGGCGTCGAGCACATTGACCTTGCCGGAGGCGGTGCGGAAGATGACCAATTCCTCGCCGAAGTAATGCGCTCTTTTCACCTCACCCGGGGCCAACTCGGAGGCGAAACCGACGATGAACCAGCCGGTCGGGAACCGGTACTTCGAAAGGCTGATTCCGCTCGGGCCGAACTCACGTTCCGACGGATCGATGGTGGGATCGTCGATCGTGTCCGTCATGTCGTCTCCGTCCGCGCAATATCTGGGCAGGTCAGACCTGTCCAACGTCTATTGTTACTATTTTAAGCATTCTAGGTCAAGGCGAGCGAAATGAGGGCTTGGTATGCCGACGACGACTCCGGTCGATCTATCGGATTTCGCGTTGTGGCGTAACGGTTTTCCCGACGATGTCTTCGCCGGGCTACGCCGCGACCGGCCGCTCTTCCACCACGACCTGACCGAGGGGGTGGCCAGGACCGTCAAGCGGGACTTCTGGATGGCCACCAAGCACCGCCATGCCCAGCGCATCCACCGCGACACCGACTCGTTCACCGCGACGGACGGCCCGCTCATTCAGGGCGTGGGCATCATCGGCTCGGCGCCGACCATCATCAACATGGATCCGCCCGACCTGCTCAAGCGGCGGCGGGTGATGTCGCACGCATTCACGCCGAAGGCCATCGGCAAGCTCGAGCAGGGCATTCGCAGGCGCGCCGCGGCAATGGTGGACGGGCTGCTCGCGAAGGGCAGCGGTGACTGGATCGAAGACGTCGCCGACGTCCTTCCGATGTCGGTCATCGGCGACATCATCGGCATCCCCGACGAGGACCGGCCGGAGATCTTCGACACGCTCGATCGCATCCTCAAGGTTGCTTCCTCGGACGACCAAGTGGCCCAACAGAACGCGATGGAGTTGTTCGGCAAGATCTTCACCTATGCTCTCGAGCTCACCGCCGAGAAGAGACGCAATCCCGTCGATGACATCTGGAGCACGCTGACGTCCGCTGTCGTCACCGACGAGAACGGCGAGAAGCTCTCCATACCGGCCAACGAATTGGAGATCTTCTTCTTCGTGATCGCGTTCGCGGGCAGCGATACCACCAAGAACGCGCTGGCATCGGGGCTTCAGGCGTTCGTCGCCAACCCGAGCGAGATCGAGCGGTATCGCGCCGAAGAGGCGATTCGGTCGAGCGCGGTCGAAGAAGTGCTGCGATGGTCCTCGCCGGTCGCGTTCTGGACGCGCAGCACGAAGGTCGACGTCGAGATGGACGGGGTCACCATCCCCAAGGGCGAGCGCGTCGTGGCGATGTTGCGATCGGCCAACCGCGACGAAGAGGTATTCGACGATCCATTCGCATTCGACATCGGCCGCGCCGAGAACCCGCATGTCACGTTCGGTGGCGGCGGACCACATCATTGCCTTGGCGCGATGTTGGCACGCGCCGAGATCCGCGCGGTGCTCGACGAGTTGCTGTGCCGCGCCGAGGACATCAGGCTCGGGCCGCCGAAGGTCGCCTATCCCAACCTGGCCAACAACATGTCCATCTTCGACGCCATGCCGATAACGCTGAGTTCCCGCTAGAGCCCCTTCGGGCGGGTGCCGATAACGCCCGCCGCGGCCAGTCGCTCTACGTCGGCGTCGCTTAGTCCACACATCTCGGTCAGCACTTCGCTGTTATGCTGGCCCAGTGTCGGCGGCGTCCGAAGCAGCCACGACTCGGCCCCGTTGAGGCGGGCGAACGGCGGGCACGGATAGAGGCCAGTCCCGGTTCGCGGATGCTCGAGGCGCTCGAAGAAGCCACGATGCGCCAGCTGTGGGTTCTCGGTGACCAATGATGGCGAGACCACCACCGCCGACGGAATACCCACTGAGACAAGGCATTCCACGGCGTCGGCGGCATCCTGGCCGGCCAGCCATTCCTCGAGCCGGACATCCGCTCCGCCCAAGAGCGCCGCCATGGCGTCGCGCTGGACGTCGGTACCTGCGCTGACGGCGATCCAGTTGTCCTCGCCCGCGCACCGGTAGATGTCCTGTACCGCTGCGGTGTGGCCGCGATTGCCGCGTCGCTCCATCACTGACCCGAAAATCTCGAATTCCATTGTCTGTATGGCGGTCACGTTGAGCACGGTCTCGATCATCGGCACCTCGACGAGCTGGCCGCGTCCCGTGCGATCGGCGAATTCCAGCGCCGCCAGGGTGGTGAACGCCGCGTGTGCACCCGCGAGCGGATCGCACGCGCCGCGCGGGGCGACCGGTGGTCCCTCGGGCAGGCCGGTCACCCAGGCCAGGCCGGCGATCTGCTCCATCGTCGGCGCGAAGCCGACCCGGTCCCGCCACGGGCCAGATAGTCCGAACGCAGGCATCCGCACGACGACGAGCCCCGGGTTCAGCTCGAGCAATGCCTCGGCGCCGAGCCCGAACTGCTCCATCACCCGCGGGGAGAAGTTCTCGATGACCACGTCTGCGTGGCTCACCAACTCCTTGACGAGCCGGATGCCGTCATCGGATTGCAGGTCCAGTGTGATTGACCGTTTGTTGGTGTTCATGGCGTGGAACACCCAGCCGTATTCCCACCAGTCATCGACGTCGGTGCGCATGCCGCCGGAGTAGCGGATACCGTCTGGCCGCTGGATCGACTCGATCTTGACGACCTCCGCGCCGAACGCGGCCAGCGAATGCGTCGCCGCGGGCCCGGCCCAGAACGCGGTGAAATCGACAATCCGCACTCCTGCCAGCGGCGGTCCTGAAGACCCCTCCGGACGTACTGAATCCCTTGGCGCCCAGACAGATTCGCCGTCGGCAGCACCCACCGCAGGAGCGTGGCGCACCGGTGCCTGCTCGGCCACCGACATCAGCCACGGTGCGCGCGGTTGGCGGAAACCCGCGGGGTTGTCGATGTACACGCCACGCGTCTTGAGGTGATCCATTTCGGTGATCGTCGAGCCGTTGCCCAGCGGGGCCAGCGGCAGCCGGAACAGCTGCCCGAGTTCGACGATCTCGTCGACGGTGCGCTCACGCATCCACGGGTCGATCCGCTCGCGAATCCAGTCGCGGTAGTCCCATCGCCCGATCTGGAACCGTAGTTGCGGTATCTCGGTGAACTCGGGGCAGTCCACCATCGCGGCGAAGTCCAGCCACTGCTGGCCCGTCACCATGCTGATTCCGACGTAGCCGTCTTTGGCGGGTTCGATGGACGGCACCTCGACGGACCGCTTGACCGGCGGCACGGCCAGCAGGTGGGAGTGCAGCCATTCGCCGCTCTGCATCAATGTCATCGCCTCGAGCATCGACATGTCGAGGTGCCCGCCCTGACCGCCGTTCCTGACCCGACGACGCAGCGCCAGGGCTCCGTAGGCCGCCCAAGCGCCGCCCATGTACTCGCCCAGCTGCCCGCCGATCGAGATGGGTGGACCCGCAGGATCGCCGCGAAATCCCGTGCAACCGGCGTCGGCCTGCAGGGTGAACTCCGTCGCAGGACGCTCTGACCACGGTCCTGTCCAGCCGAAGTCGGAGATCGTCACGACGACGCAGTCCTGCCTCTCCGCGATCAGACGCCCCGGCTCGATTCCCTTTTCGGCCGCGGCAATCCGAGTTGCCGTCACCACAACGATGTCTGCGCCGGCCAGCAGATCCTCGGAAATGGCTGTGACACTGCGCTTGCCGGCGTTGAGGTAGCTGAAGAGCGGCGCGTCGGTGCCTGCAGGCGGGACGGCGCCGGTCGCGGTGAAGTGGCGCAAGGCGTCTCCTGCCGCGGGCTCGACCTTCACCACGTCGGCACCGGCATCGACCAGCAATTTGCCGCAATAGCTGCCCGCGATCCGATCGCTGATCTCCACCACGCGCAGATCACTGAGCGGAGTACGGGCTCCGTCTGTCAAGCGTGCAACCCCCTGGGGTGGTTTTTTTGCCATCTTAGTAACTTTTGTCAGATAGGCACCGGGTAGACCCCTGGTAGGGGCCTTACCGCTGTTAACATTGCCATGCAATGACAACACTGGGAATCGGCCCCGAGGCTCGTCGCCGGCTGGGGGCGCGCAGAACGGCCGAGATCGTCGCCGATGAGCTTCGCAGGCAGATCATCGACGGGGAGCTGACCGACGGCGACCTCCTGCCGCGCCAGGAAGTGCTCGTCGAGCAGTTCAACGTCAGCCTGGTGTCGCTGCGGGAAGCGTTGCGAATTCTCGAGACCGAGGGCCTTGTCTCGGTCCGACGTGGCAACCGTGGCGGGGCGGTGGTGCACGCGCCAGCCAAGGCAAGTGCGGCGTACATGATTGGCCTGTTGCTGCAGAGCGACACCGTGCCGCTCGCCGACCTCGCAACCGCGCTGCAGGAGCTCGACCCGATGTGCACCGCGCTCGCGGCCAAGCGAGAGGACCGCGGGGAGACGCTCATCCCAAAGCTCAAAGAAATCAACGCTTCGATGGCCGAGCACATCGAGGACGGCGCCAAATTCACCGAGATCGGCGGCCAATTCCACGACGAGATCATCCGTGGTTGCGGCAACCACACGATGATCGCGGTGGTCGGCAGCCTCGAGACATTGTGGTCCGGCCACCTCAATCTATGGGCCAAGGAAACCGCGGCACGTGGCGAATACCCGTCGATGAGCAAGCGGCGCATCGCGTTGACCATTCACACCAAGCTGACTGATGCGATCGAGGCCGGTGATTCGGACCGCGCCCGCAAGCTCGCAGCCCGCCATATCGCCGACACCCAGACATACTTCGCCGCAGGCGATCCCGAGCAGCGGATCGTGGCCCTTTCGCCGCAGGCGCTGGCCCGACGCCAGCGCTGAAAGGTGCTGTGTGCGTAGCGCCCTGATCACCGGCGGCAGCGGCGGCATTGGTAAGGAATGCGGCCGCAAGCTCGCCGAGCTCGGCTACGACGTGATCCTCACCGCTCGGCGCGAGGAGCCCCTGCGCGCCACGGCGGAGTCCATCGGCGCCCGCTATGTCGTCGCCGACGCGACCGATCCGGAGAAGTTCGCGCCCGCGGTGGAGGCGGCACGGCGAGATCGACCTCTTGGTGCACGCTTCGGGAATTCTCGGCGGAACCTACGCCCGCAAGCAGACTTTCGAGCAATGGCGGGCGACGATCTCGGCGAACCTGGATTCGTGTTTCGTCGTCACCTCGGCGGCGCTGCCGCGGATGAAAGCGGGATCCCGGTTCGTGTTCATCTCGTCGTCGGCCGCCCACGAACCGATGATGGCGCGGACCGCGTACTCGGCCTCGAAGGCCGGCATGAACGCGTTCGCCGGTGCGTTGGCCCGAGAGGTCGACCGCGACGGCATCAACGTCCACATCGTGACGCCGGGTCCGGTCGAAACCGACATGCTGACTGATGTTCCGTTCGAGATGTACGCGATACGGGCCGCCGACGTGGCCGACGCCGTCGCCTGGCTGGACACCCTCGATCCTTCGGTCGATCTGCCGGAGATCAGGCTGCACGCGATTACGCGTGGTCCCTCAGCTCGCCCGCCGGTGGTTCCGGTCGAGGTCGAGCGCCGGGCGGGCAAGTCCTAGTCGCGGCGGGGCCGGAACTGCGGCAGCGCGAAGTCCTCGCGTTGTTCGAACACCACTTCCATCGGCAGCCCACATCGCAGTTCGGCCGGATCGGCGTCCACGATGTTGGTGAGTATTCGCACGCCAGGCGCGTCGTCGAGCTCGGTGAGACCGATGATCATCGGTACGGCGTCGACGAAACCGGGATGGAACGGCTGGTGCAGAATCGTGAACGCGAACAGTGTTCCGTGTCCGCTCACCTCGACCGCCACCGGAGTGCCTTCTGCCCCTCCGCGCACCTCGGGCACCGGGCTCGGCGGGTGCTGAAGGATGTCGGTGCCCTCGAACCCCTGCACGGACAGCTTGCCCTGTTTGGCGCTGTCCCAGAAGAATTGGGTCACGGGGTCGGGAATCGGCACCGGACGTACGTTGATCTCCATGAATGCCCTTACTCCCGTTCGTCTTCCGTCAAATACACCTGTGACTCCATCTGGTGAAAGATCCGATATCGCTCCCCGCGCCGAACCAGAAGCCAAGTCACCCAGCTGGTTCCTGTGCGCTCGGCATCTGAGTCCGTTCCGGTCAACCGCCACCGACTCAACAGCAGGGCGCGCACGACGGTGTCGTCGACCACGTCGAACTCATGGAGCGTCGACACGACGGACGCGGCCTTGAGCCTGCCAGCAACCCGTGCCCAGTGCCGATCGAGTTCGTCGATGCCGATCAGCGGTGCTGCGTACTCGTCGCCGACGTAGATCGGCTGCGGCTCGTCGCGCACCCAAAGATCGGCCAGCCCGGCGAAGTCCAGGCTCGACCATTGCTTGTCGTAGTCGCGGACGAGTTCGAGCAGAGCCGACTCGACGACGTTGTCGTCAGGCCCGCCCATCACCGGCATCGCCGGACCTCTGCAGTTCTCCGGGGAGCGCCTTGACCGTCGAGGGCAGCCCGTAGAGCGCGGTGGCGTTGCCGCGCATGATTCGCTCACGCTGCTCGGCGGGGAACCGCCTGATCGCCCAGTCCGGTGCGTCGTAGCTCCAGTGCGGATAGTCGGTGGAGAACATGATGCAGTCACCCAGGTCCATCATTTCGATGTACTCCCGATACACCGCCACATTGACTTCCTCGAGCGGTTGCGTGGTGAACCGCACGTGCTCGCGGACGTAGTCCGACGGCCTGCGCCGCACATGCGGCAGGTCGGCCTTGCGCTGCTCCCAGATCCGGTCCATGCGCGACATCACCGGCATCGCCCACGTGAAGCCGCCCTCGACGAACACCACCCGAAGCTCGGGATGCCGGTCGAACGCACCGTCGAAAACCAGGCTCATCAGGTGCGACACGTAGAGCAGCGGCCATGACGCGAAGAAGTCGTGCCAATGCGCGGGGTTGCCGACGGGGTAGATCGGAATCAGCTCGAACGGCGTCTGGCCCATCAGGTGGGTCGCCACAGGAAGACCGTTGCGCGCAGCTGCTTCGTAGAGCGGATCGAAATGCGGGTTGCCGAACGGTATGCCGCGGGTCTGCGGTGTCATCAGAACCTCGGCCATATACGGATGTCCGGCCCACCGCTCGATCTCCCGTGCGGCCTGGGCGGGATCCTGTGCGGTGACGCTGATCGCACCGCGCCACCGCCCGTGCCAGTTGTTGTCACCGAGCCAGACATCGGCCAACCAGTCGTTATGTGTTGCCTTCAGCACGTGCTCGGCGCCCGGCAGCTGTGCATCGCACATCGGTTCCAGCACCGCGATGCTCACCCCGGCATCGATGAGCAGTTGTTTGGCGGCGAAGTCGGGATCACTGCCCGCGGCCCCGCCGCGCGGGGGTGACGCGTCAACGCGCAGTGAACTCGTCTTATAGGCATCCGGCGTGTCATAGAAGTACGACATGGGCGAGACGGCGTTACCGGTCGGCCAGAGCTTGTCCTTCCACTCCGGCGGCGCATAGGACTTGAGCACGTCGCCCGACACCGGCAGCGGGTGAACGTCGGTGTCGACGATGGTCACCGCGATGTCTTGGGCGACAACGTCTTCTGTACGTTCGATTGTCGTCATGTCAGACTTCCTTCTACTTCTGCTGCAATCCCGTACAGGTCACTTGCATTGCGCCACAGCACCTTTTCCCGCTGCTCGCTGGACAGGCCCGCCGCCGCCCCGTCCGGGCTCGAACTCGACCAGTGCGGGTAACTCGATCCGTACATGAGCAGGCCGGCCTTGTCGGTGAAGTCCAGCCATCGCTCGGCCTGGCCCGCGTCGGTCGGCCCGTCGAGCGCAGATGTGCAGTACCGGACGTGGTTGGGCAGGTACTCGCTCGGATACCGGTCGACCCAAGGGGTTTGGTCCCGCATCGACATCCAGAACGTGTCGAGCCGCCACATCAGCGGAGTGAGCAGGTCGTAGCCTCCGTCGGCGAACACAAATCTCAGATTCGGGTGCCTGCCGAACATCCCCTCGATGATCAGCGTGGCCAGATGTACGAAGGAGTTCAACGGCATGAAGGCCGCGTAGCCGGGATAGGTGTGGGCGTGGCCGGCGAAGGTCGGCGCGTGGTCAACGCCGTTGCCGCCGTTGATGTGTACCGCGACAGGCAGGCCGTGCGCGGCGGCCGCTTCCCAGATCGGCTCGAACATCGGCTTGCCGTAGGGCTCCCGCGACTGCAGCGGAACGCCGATCTGGACCATCTTCGGGTGATCCGCCAGCCGTTCGATCTCGGCGACCGCGCCCTTGACGTCTTCGGGATTGACCCGGATCGTGCCGCGGAAGCGGTCGGTGGCATCGGGCTCGAGCCATCGGTCGAGCAGCCAGTCGTTGACCGCCGCGCAGATCCGGCTGTTGAGCAGATAGTCGGCGATGTTGCCGCGCGTCAGCGGATTCAGGATCGCGAAGTCGACGCCGCCCTCGTCGAACAGGTGCCTGGACATGATCTCGGGGTCGGAGCCCGGATACCCGTCGCCGTACAGATCCTGTCGATAGTCGCCCCCCGGCGCCTGGTACCACTGGAGTTCCACGTCCGGAATCGCACGCAGCTTGTGTGCGGGCGGCAAGTAGCGCCGGATCTCCGAGTTGTAGCGGAAATGCGGCTGAACGTTCGCGTCGATGACTGTCATGCGGTCAGATACACCTGCCCGTCGGCGACGTCGACTTCGTAGGTTCGGACCCGCTTCTGCGGGTCGGCGAGGTTGGCCCCGGTGGCGATGTCGAACTCCCAGTTATGCCACGGACAGCGTGCGATGCGTCCCTCCCTGACATATCGCACCTGGCCGGGCACCTCCGGGGCGAACTCCGTCGTGCCGACGACATAACCCGCGCACAGCGGCGCGCCTTCGTGTGAGCAGTAGTTCGCGATGGCATACAGCGAGCCGTCGATGTTGTAGACGCCCACGCCGAATTTGCCCGCCTGAACCAGCTTCATGCTCCCCGGAGGCAGGTCTTCGATCGCACACACCGGACGGCGCAGCATCGGTGTCCCTTCAGATTTCCTTGACCTAGAATACTAAAATAGTAAAGATAGAGCGACCGACTCGCTAGACGCTGCTGTCCGGGAGGCACTGTGACGCTCAGCACGGATTCGCACGACAAGCCGACCGTCCCCGACATAGAGACCGATCCGTACGGATTCTTCGAGCACATGCGGAAGACGGTGCCGGTGTGGCGCGGCACGCTCATGGAGAGCGATTTGATGCCGGCAGAGCTCAAAGTCTCCGAAAATTGGACGCTGTTCGACTTCGAGAGCGTCTTCGCGGCCTTCCGCGAGGACACGGTGTTCGCCTCGGAGATGTACAACAACACGATCGGTCTCGTCTTCGGGCCGACGATCCTCGGCATGCACGGCAAACAGCATCACGACCATCGCAGCTTGGTGAGCAAGGCCTTCAAGCAGAGCGCACTCGCGCAGTGGGAACCCGAGGTGATCGACCCGATCTGCGATCGGCTGGTCGACGAGTTCAAAAACGACGGCGGCGCCGATCTGGTCAAGGCGGTGACGTTCGAATTCCCGACTCGCGTAACGGCTGCGCTTCTTGGCTTGCCGCAGGAGGACCTGGAGATGTTCCGGCGGCTGTCGCTGGACCTGATCTCGATCACCGAGGACATCGAGGCCGGCCTGACGGCGTCGGTGGAACTGGGCACCTACTTTCAGGAGCAGGTTGATCAGCGGCGCCGCACCATGACCGACGATGTCATCGGCGACCTTGTCGCCGCGGAGATCGATGGCGAGAAACTCACCGACGAAGCGATCATCTCGTTCCTCCGGTTGTTATTGCCCGCAGGGCTCGAGACCACATACCGGTCATCGGGAAATCTGTTGCAGCTGCTCCTCACACATCCCGACCAACTCGAGGCGTTGCAGCTGGACCGGAGCCTGATGTCGGCCGCGATCGAAGAAGGGATTCGGTACGAGACGCCGTTGGTCCTGGTGATGCGCAACACCACCCGCGATGTCGAAATGCATGGCATGACGATCCCGGAAGGCGCGCAGGTCAACCTGTGCATGGGGTCGGCCAATCGCGACGAGAATCGATGGGAGAATCCGGACGTGTTCGACATCCACCGACCTCGCCGGGCGCACATCGCGTTCGCGGGCGGAATCCACAGCTGCCTGGGCATGCACCTTGCGCGGGTCGAGACCAAAGCCATGCTGACGAGCCTCTTCGATCGGGTGACAGACCTACAGCTGCTGGAAGACGACGACACCAAGATCGTGGGCATGCCGTTCCGGTCCCCGAAGCACCTTCCCGTGACCTTCCGCCCGGTCGCATGAAAAGCCGGGCGGCGATCCTGCACGACGTCGGCGGACCATGGTCGGTCGAAGACTTCGAGCTCGACCCACCTCGGGCGGGCGAGGTACTCGTCGAGATGGCTGCTGCCGGTCTGTGCCACTCGGATGAGCACATCCGCAACGGCGACATGTCCGTACCCAACGAGGTGATGGAGCAATTCGGCCTCCCAGGCATGTTCCCGTTGATCGGCGGCCACGAAGGGTCGGGCGTGGTGGCAGAGGTCGGCGAGGGCGTCACCGAATTCGCGCCGGGCGACCACGTGGTGACGTCGTTCGTCGCCGTCTGCGGCACGTGCCGGTGGTGCAGCTCGGGCATGGAGTACATCTGCGACATGGGCGCGCAGGTGCTGATTCCCGGCATGCCGACAGACGGCACCTTCCGCCATCACACCGCGGACGGCCGTGATCTAGGCCACCTATCGAAGGTCGGTGCGTTCTCGAAACATACTGTGGTTTCCACCGATTCGATCGTCAAGATCGAGCCCCACCTTCCGTTGCTCCCAATGGCGCTGTTGTCATGCGGAATTCCGACCGGGTACGGCTCCGCGGAGAACCGGGCGAAGGTGAAAACCGGCGACACGGTCGTCGTCATCGGTGTCGGCGGTATCGGTACCGGAGCCGTCCAGGGTGCACGCATAAACGGAGCCGCACAGATCATCGCGGTCGATCCCGTTGAGTTCAAGCAGAAGTCGGCGCTGGGATTCGGTGCCACGCACAGCGTCTCGAGCACTGAGGAAGCCGCCGACCTGGTCCGCGATCTGACGCACGGTGTGATGGCGGACAGCGTCGTGGTTTCGCCGTCTCTCATCACCGAAAACGACGTGCAGGCGGCCTTGAGTCTGACGCGCAAGGGCGGAACCTGCGTGCTCACCGGCATGACCGCCACCACGACGAATTCCATCGCGATCAATCTTCAGGAGTTCATCCTGTGGAACAAAAGCCTGGTGGGCACGGTGCTGGGGTCGTGCAATCCGCGGGTGGACGTCGCTCGTTTCGCCCGGCTCTACGAGTCGGGGCTGCTGCAGCTCGACGAGATGATCACCCGGCGTTACCGGCTCGACGACATCAACGAGGGCTATCACGATCAGCGCAACGGTGAGATCGTGCGCGGCATCATCGACTTCTCGCTTGCCTGATCACACGATGCGTGAGGCGCGGCCCTTCCAGTAGCGCTCGCGGATCCGCCGCTTGTACAGCTTGCCGTTGGGATCGCGCGGCAAATCTGGATCGAACTCGATCGTGCGTGGGCACTTGTAGGCGGCGAGGTTCGCGCGGCAGTACTCGATGAGCTCGGCCTCCAGCGCCGGTCCCGTTTCAACACCCTCAACCGGTTGCACGACGGCCTTGACCTCTTCACCGAACTCGTCGTTGGGCACTCCGAACACCGCCGCGTCGACGAGTTGCGGATGCATCACCAGAACGTTCTCGGCCTCCTGCGGGTAAATGTTCACCCCGCCGGACACGACCATGAACGTCGAGCGGTCGGTGAGGTACATGTAGCCGTCGCTGTCGACATAGCCCATGTCGCCCAGTGACCGCCAGCCGCGATCATTGGACACCGACGCCGTCTTTTCGGGGTCCTTGAAGTATTCGAACGCAGGCCCGCCCTCGAAGTAGAGCTCCCCGGACTCACCGGTGGGAAGCTCGGTGCCGTCCTCGCCGATGACGTGCACGGGGCTGAACGGCTTACCGACCGAGCCGGGGTGTGCGAGCCATTCCTCAGGACCGATGATCGTGCCTGCGAATCCCTCTGTGCCCCCGTAATACTCGTGGATGATCGGGCCGAACCAGTCCATCATCCGATGCTTGACGTCCACCGGGCACGGCGCGGCGGCGTGGATCACACACTGCAGGCTCGACACGTCGTACTTATCCCGGACGGCTTGGGGCAGCTTCAGCATCCGCACGAACATGGTGGGGACGAACTGCGCGTGCGTGACGCGGTGGCCCTCGATCAGTCGCAGGGTGTCCTCGGCGTCGAACTTGCGCATCAGGATCGACGCCGCACCTACCCGATGGACCGCCATCGTGTAGTTGATACCCGCCGCGTGGTACAGCGGCGCAGGCGAGAGGTACACGCTCGACGGGGTCATGTCATAGCGCTGGGCGAGCGAGTACTCCAGGACTTTCTGCGCCCACGACCCCTTGCCGTCGTCGGGCAGCGGCCGCCGGACCGCCTTGGGCCTGCCGGTGGTGCCCGACGAGTAGAGCATCTCGGTCCCGTCGGAGACGGGCGGCGGGTCTCCGCTTTCGGCCAGTGCGTCGTCATACGATCGCCAACCGGAAAGCGTGCCGCCGACACTGATGTGGACGTCGACCCCGTCGTTGACCGCCAGGATCCGTTCCCCCAGTTCGGCCATCGACGCGTCGACGAAGACGGCCCTGGCTTCGGAGTCGTCGATGACGTAGCCGACCTCGTCGGGCGTGAAGTGGGTGTTCACCGCGCTGTAGTACAGCCCGGAAAGCTGGCAGCCCCAGGTGATCTCGAAGAACTCGGAACGGTTCGGAAGCACCAGCGGCCACGCCGTCGCCCCGCCGCAGACCGGCGTCATGCAGCAGCGCGGCGACGCGTTGGCTCCGTTCGAACAGCTCGCCGTACGAGATCGTGCGGCCTTCGGCGACGATCAGGGCCGGTGAGTCGGGATCACCGTTCGCGTGGTCGGCGATGTTCACGGGCGGTCCTACGTGGCGGCACCGTCAGACGCGGCCGCAGCCTGGCGGCGCGCATGTTCGGACGGCAGCACCTTGTCCTTGAACACCTGCTGGATCAGCTGCTGGACGTCCTTGCTGATCGATGCGAGTGCGACCAGGTCGTTGGAGCTCTGCCAGTGCACCCGCATGCCCATCAGCTCCCAGGCCCGCTTGAGATTGGCCTTGGTGAGCATGAGCGTCGTCAACGGGGCCTGGGCAATCTGACGTGCGATGGCGTCGACCCGCGCGTCGAGGTCCTCGCGCTTGACCACCTCGTTGACCAGACCGTACTTCAAGCGCCTTCTGCGCATCGACGACCTCCGCGGTGTACAGGTAGTAGGCCGCGCGGCGCCAGTTCATGAAAACCCACGGCTCGATGGAACATTCGCCCGACGGCATGCCGAATCCCTGCAGCGGCGGGTAGGAGAAGTACGCATCGTCAGAAGCGATCACGATGTCGGTGGTCAGCCCCATGTGCGTGCCGCCGCCCACGCAGTAGCCGTGCACCTGCGCGATCGTGGGCTTGGAGAACTCCCACAGGTTCAGCGTCGGCTTGACGAACAGATCGGACTGCGCCTTCCACGGGTGACCCGTGACCATGGCGTTCTCGACGAACGCCGGATAGTCGGTGGCGTTGTCGCCGATGGCATGTCCGGAGCAGAAGCCCTTCCCGTTGGCCTTGAGCACCAGCACCTTGATGTCGTAGTCCCGATCGGCGTCGAGCAGCGCGGCATCGACCTCCTCGGCCAGCTTCTGGTCCTGCGCGTTGGCCTTCTCGGGCCAGTTCAGCGTGATTTTCGCGATGGGCCCATCTTTTTGGTAGATGATTCTTTCGCGGGTCTCGTTCAGATCCATGTGTCCTCCTGGCGTTTTCGTTATGACGTGATGACGCCGATTTCGGCGCCGATGTCGTAGGTGGTCCCGACCGTGCCCGTCCACTGCACGGTGCCCGATGCACCCGCTTCGATTTCCTGTTCCACCTTCTCGGTGGCGATGACGTAGATGGGCGTTCCCTCCGCCACGTGCTCGCCTGCATCGACGAGAAACTCAGTGAGCTCGGCCTCCGAAACGGCCACGGAAACACGTGGGATGCGGATGACGAACTCAGCCACCGGCATCCGCCTTCTCGAGTGTTCGCGCAACAGCCTCGACGATGCGGGCCGCCGACGGATAGATCTGCGCTTCGAGCGCCGGCGCGGCGGGTGTCGGGATGAATCTGGCCGCCACCCGCTCGATGGGCGCCGCGAGCTCGCCGAAGCACTCGGCCTGAAGGGTGGCGACGATTTCCGCTCCCGGACCGGCGAATTGAACCGCGTCGTGCACGACCACCGCGTGTTTGGTGCGACGCACCGACTCCACCATGGTGTCGACATCCAGCGGCACGAGCGTGCGCAGGTCGACGACCTCGGCGCTGACACCCTGCTCCTCCAGTTTCTGCGCCGCGGCGAGTGATTCCAGCACGCTGCGGCCGTAGCTGATCAGGCTGATGTCGGTACCCGGTCGCTTGATGTCGGCCTGGCCGAGCGGGATCGAGAAGCCGGGATCTGTTGGCACCGGTCCCTTTTGGCCTTGCAGGCGGATGGTTTCGACGAACAGGCAGGGATCCTCGTCGAATATCGCGGATGTCAGCAGGCCCTTGCCGTCGCGGGGGGTCGACGGAACGATGACCTTCATTCCGGGAATGTGCATGAACCACGCTTCGAGCGTCTGCGAATGCGTCGCCCCGGTGGCGAGCCCGCCATACACCTGGGTGCGCACGGTGATCGGTGCGGTGGTCCGGCCTGCGGTCATGAACCGCAGTTTGGCGGCGTTGTTGATGAGCTGGTCCGCGGCGATGCCGATGAAGTCCATGATCATGATCTCGGCGACCGGAAGCAGCCCGTCGATCGCCGCGCCGATGGCGGCACCGATGATCGCCGCCTCCGAGATCGGGGTGTCCAGCACGCGGTCGTGGCCGTACTTGGTCGACAACCCCGCCGTCGGGCCGGATGCGCCGGGATCGGCGATGTCCTCGCCGAGCAGGAAAACGCGGTCGTCGGCGGCCATCGCCTGATCGAGCGCGAGGTTCAGCGCCTCGCGCATCGACATCTCTTTCTCGTCCATGGTCTTCCTCAGACGGGGTATTTGATCGGGGTCGCGTACACGTCTCGGTCCAGCTCCGCGGCCGAAGGCGGCTCGGCGCTCAGTACCGTTTTCAAGGCTTCCTCGACCTTGGTGAGCGCGCCTTCGTCGATGCCGCTGAGCTCGTCGTCGGTGCAGACGCCGGTGTCGATGAGCTGACGGCGGAAACGCGGCACCGGGTCGGCGGCCATCGCCGCCTCGAGCTGGTCCTTGGGGATGTAAGCGCATCCGGTCGCCGAAGTAGTGGCCGCGGAAGCGAAACGTCACGCACTCGATGAACGTGGGTCCATCGCCGTTTCGCGCCTTGCCAATCGCCTCGGCGAGCGCATCCGCGACCGCCAGTGGATCATTGCCGTCGACGCGAACGCCCGGCATGCCGTACCCCGCGGCACGGTCGGCGACGTGCTCGAGCTTCATCGTGTCGGTCGTCGGCGTCATCTCCGCGTACATGTTGTTCTGGCACACGAAGACGATCGGCAGATCCCACAGCGCGGCCATGTTCGCGGCCTCGTGAAACGAGCCGGTGTTCGTCGCGCCGTCGCCGAAGCTGACTGCGGTGACGCGGTCGAGGCCCTTGCGTTTGGCGGCCATCGCCAGCCCGACGGCGACCGGTGGTCCGGCGCCGACGATCCCCGTCGAGAGCATCACGCCCTTCTCGGGCTTGGCGATGTGCATGGTGCCGCCCTTGCCGCGGCTCGCGCCGACGGTGCGGCCCATCATCTCGCCGTAGATCTCTTCCAGCGGAACGCCTTTGCCGATCAGATCGTGCAGCCCGCGGTAGGTGGTCACCAGCTGGTCGTCGTCGCGAAGCGTCACGCCCATCGCCGCTGCGATGGCCTCCTGCCCGCGCGACGGCCAGTACACGCACATGAACTCGCCGGTGCCGATGCCCTTGGACAGCCGGTCGTCGGCCGCCTTCATCAACACCATCAATGCGTAGATGCGCCGCTGGACGTCGGCTGCGGCGGTCATGTTCTCGTAGGATCCGATCTCCCGGTACACCTTCGGGATCGGCCGCTTTGGTCCATGTTGAGAGCTCCAGCGACGACATCGTGCCGCTCCTGCCGAGCTCACCCAGCCGCGTCACCACCGCGTCGAGGTCGTCGCAGTCGAGTTCGTAGATCGCGATGAACGGGCCATCGCCGTCGGTCGGCGCGAAGCGGCGCGCCGAGATGATCCCGTCGACCGAGCAGATCTCCGCTAGATGCGTGTCGTTGTACCACTTGTGGTACTCGGCTTCCCGGTCCGGCGACACCGGCATGGTCTCGAGATAGATGATGCCTCTGGCCATGCTCACCCCTCCCCTAGGCCCCGACCACGGTTTGACCTTGAGGAACCCGCCGGCGTCGACGCGCAGCTGCTGGCCGGTGACGTATCGGGCGGCGTCGCTGGCGAGGAACAGCGACTGCCTCACTGATGTCTTCTGGCTCGACATAGGGAATCGGCATCGCCTGGATCGACAGGGAAAACCAGCTCGGCGTCCTCGCGGGTCGGGTTCTGCAGGTCGGGCCGGAACGCCCGGTACATCGGCGGGCTGTGCAGCATGTCGGTGTTGACATTCGTCGGGTGGACCGCGTTCACCCGGATGCTGCTCGGAGCCAGAGCGCGAGCGCGAGGTCGTTGACGTAGTGTGCGACAGCCTGTTTCGCGAAGGCGTATCCGGCTCCGCCTGGACCGCCGTCGATGCCGCTGGTGTTCATGCCGACGCCATGAATGCCGCCACCGAGCCGGTCGCGATGATCGACGCGCCCGCCTGCAGATGCTTGATGCTCGCGTGCACGAGGTTCATGCACGCCAACGAGGTCGACGTCGACCGCATCGACGAACGCCTGCGGCGGCAGCCCTGCGGTCATCGGGCAGATGCCGGCGTTGGCGACCACGATGTCGAGATGGCCGAACTCGGCGACACCGCGGTCGATCGCGGCGGACAGCGCCGCGCGATCGCGGACGTCGGCGATCTCGGTGTGCGCGCGCTGGCCTTCCTTCTCGACAAGCCGGGCCGTCTCGTCGAGGTCCTCGGGCCGCGCGAGCGGATACTCGTTGGTCTCGATGTCCGCGCAGATGTCCACGGCGATGATGTCGGCGCCCTCGGCGGCCAGCAGCCGCGCGTGCGACCGGCCCTGACCTCGCGCGGCACCGCTGATCAGCGCTACTTTGCCCGTCGACCCTGCCCATGGCCGCCCCTCCTTCACACCGTCAATACACACGAGCCGCACTGGCGGCCCGAACCCGTTCGCGACGACCGCGACCTGCGCGTCCGGCACCTGCCGCTGGCCCGCATTCGCCGCGCAGTTGAGCGATCGCCCTCGGCGAGGAAGCCCAGTCCGTGCAGCCGCCCTTCGGCGAGTTGGCCCCGCTGGTGTTCAGCGGCAGCGAACCGCCGGGCCCGATCGTCTTGCCGCCGTCGACCCAGTCGCCGAACTCGCCGACGCCGCAGAGCCCCATCGCCTCCACCCACGCCATCGCGATGTGGGTGAAGCCGTCGTAGAGCTCCGCGACGTCGACGTCGGACGAGGTCACCGACGATCGCTTCCACATGTCGACGCGCATTGCTGGGTGCCGCCGAACAGGAAGTCGTCGCTGTAGGTGAAGTCGGGCTTCCATCCCATCCCCATGGCGATCGCGTCGATCCAGACGGGCCGTTTCGGAGCGTCCGCCGCCCGCTCGGCGGTGGTGATGACGACCGCGCACGCACCCGTCACGGGGTAGTCGCAGTCGTGCAGCCGAAGCGGCTCGGAGACGTAATCGGGAGTCGAAGTAGTCGTCCATGGTCAACAATGTCGCGCATGACCGCACGGTCGTTCTGAGCGATGACCAGCGTCGCCCGTTCAGCGAAATCTGGCCGTAGTCCTCTTCTTTCGTGCCGAGACGTGGCCATGCGCCGCTGCTTCTTCATGCCCATGATCGGGATGATGCCGCCGGCGACCCCGTATGGGAACTCCCACTGCCACGGCCCGGACGCCGGGTGGCAGCCAACGCCCGCTCATCTGGCCCCATTCGCGCGTCACCGAGCGCACACACAACGCGACCTCGCACGCGCCGGACACCACCGCCATGTGCGCGCCGAGCGCGGCGGCAAGGCCGGACGGGCCGCGCGGGGTGTAGTCGCCGTATACCGCGATGTTGTCGATCCCGACCATCCGGGCAATGTCCATCGCCTGTTCGTCGCCGGCGTACTCGAACACCGCGTCGACGTCGCTGACCGCCAGACCGGCGTCGGCGATCGCGGCGCGCGAGGCCTCGACGGCGAGCGGCCGCCCGTCAATGCCTTTATCCCGGAGAATCTTCGAGTAACCGACACCAACAATGGCTGACCGGCTGGCCGACTTGCTCACTGCGCCCTATCCACGGAGTTGAGCGGCAGCACTGCTGCCGCTGAAACTGCAGAGTAGCTATACTACCTAAAATTATAAAGAAACCAATCGGACCGATCCGAACAGGACACCGTGGACTTCTCATATCCGGCGGAGGTGGAGCAGTTCCGCAAGGAGCTGCGCACGTGGCTGTCCGCGAACCTGACCGATGAGGTGAAGGCCGCCGGACCGGCGGCGCGGGCCGCGACCCCGAGCGCCTTCGACACGCTTCGGGCATGGGATGCGACGGTGGCCGACGCGGGCTGGGGCGCGGTGTCCTGGCCGCTGGAATACGGCGGCCGCGGCGCAACGGTGCTCGAGCAGTTGGTCTATGCCGAGGAGACGACACGGGCGCGAGCTCCGGTGCCGCTCAACGTGATCGGCATGAACAACATCGCGCCTGCGATCATGCAGTACGGCACCGACGCGCAGAAGCGGCAGCTGCTCCCCCGGATGGTGCGCGCCGACGACATCTGGTGTCAGGGCATGTCGGAGCCGGAGGCCGGCTCCGATCTGGCGTCGCTGCGTACCCGCGCCGTACGCGACGGCGATGACTTCGTGGTCAACGGCCAGAAGATCTGGACGTCGCTCGGGCACCGGGCCGACTGGTGCCAGCTCTACGTGCGCACCGATCCCGACGGCCCAAGCACAAGGGCATCTCCTGCCTCATCGTCGACATGAAGCTGCCCGGCATCGAGGCCCGCCCGCTGGTCACCCTCAACGGCGCCGCCGACTTCGCCGAGGTGTTCTTCAACGACGTCCGGGTGCCCGCCGACGCGCTGCTCGGGCCGCTCAACGCCGGATGGCAGGTCGCCACCACGACGCTGAGCCACGAGCGGGCGGGTGCCGCGCGCCTGTACGCGCAGATGGAGGTCCAGTTGGCCGACCTCGTCGCCGACCTGGCCGACCACACGGTCGACGGCACGCCGGCGCTCGAGGACAGCGCGACACTGCGCCGGCTGGGCGACATCGCGGTGCGGATCTACTACCTCGAACTGCTGTGCAAGCGGTCGATCTCGGCAACGCTGCACGGCGGCGATGCGCTCGGGTCGGCGAGCCTGGCCAAGAGCGTGTGGGCGGAGTTGGGCCAGGACCTCGCCGCCCTGGCATTCGACGTGCTCGGCCCGCGAGCCGAAGAGTCAGCGGTGGGTGGACCGTCGGCTGTCGTCGCGGTCACTGACCATCGCCGGCGGAACGACCCAGATCAACAAGGGCATCACCGCCACGCGAGTGCTCGGGTTGCCGCGCCGATGAACCTCGAACTCACCGACGAACAGGTGGCGCTTCGCGACACCGTGCGGCGATACCTTGCCGAAAAGGCCGGTGTGGCAGCACATGTGCGGCCGATGCTGGACGATCCGACAGGCACCACCGACGAGGTCTGGCGCGGGCTGGCCGCGCTCGGCGCAGCGGGGTGCTGGTTCCTGCGGACTACGGCGGCGCGGGCATGACGATGGTCGAAGCAGGCGTCGTCGCCGAGGAATCGGCGCCGCGCTCGATCCCGGGCCCTGGCTGTCGAGCGCGGTCGCCGCGGCACGCGCCCTGACGCGGATGGGCGCCGACGGCGACGCTGCCGCAGCTGCTGGCCGGTATCGCCGACGGCTCCACGATCGCCACCGTCGGCCCGCTGATCGCGGCCTCGGCCCGTCTGCCGACGGCGCGACGCGCTGCGCGGCGAGATCGCTGCGCTGCCGGACGCCGCCGCCGCCGACGTGCTGCTGGTGCTCGCCGAGGAGGCAAGCGGTACCGGGCTTTTCGCCGTCGACACCACGGCCGACGGCGTCGCCGTGACGGCGCGCCGCACGTCGATCCGACGCGCAAGCTGTTCGATGTCGGTGTTCGACGACGCGCCCGCGCGGCGACTGGCCTCCGCATCGGCGGATGCGATCGAGGGGCTCGTCGACGACGTGATGATCGTCAGCGCCGCCGATGCGCTGGGCGCGGCGCAGCGCGGTGATGAACCTCGCCATCGAGTACGCGAAGGTGCGCAGGCAGTTCGACCAGCCGATCGGCAGCTTCCAGGCGGTTCAGCACCTGTGCGTGGACATGTACGAGACGGTCGAACTCGCCCGCAGCGGCGTCATCCATGCGCTGTGGGCCGCCGACGCGGCCGAACCCGCCGAGCGTCACTCGGCCGCGTTGCGCGCCAAGGCGTTCGCGGGGCGGCTGGCGACCGTCGGCGACACCGCGATCCAGGTCTTCGGCGGCATCGGCTTCACCTGGGAGCACGATGCTCACCTCTATCTCAAGCGGCTGCTGGGCTGGAGCGCGTTCCTCGGCGGACCCGACCGGTACCTCGAGGAGGTCGGCGCGCAGCTCGTCGGCCGAGTCGATCGAAAGGTGTTGCAATGACCCAAGTGCTGAGCGGCGTGCGGGTGGTCGAGCTGGCCTCGTGGACCTACGTGCCGTCGGCGGGCGCGGCGCTGGCGGACTGGGGCGCCGACGTCATCAAGGTCGAGGACGTCAAGGCCGGCGACCCGGGCCGAGCGCTGGTCATCGGCGGCTTCACCAAGGAGAACGCCAGGGCCGCACGTCGACTTCATCCTCGAAATCGGCAACCGCGGCAAGCGCAGCATCGCGATCGACATCAAGTCCGACACCGGCCGCGAGTACTTCGGTCGCCTGCTGGCCACCGCGGACGTGTTCCTGACCAACTGGCTGCCCGGCCCGCTGGAGCGGGCCCGGCTGACGGTCGAGGACATCCGCTCGTTCAACCCGAACATCATCATCGCCCGCGGCACCGGCACCGGCGTTCGCGGACCCGACCGCGACAAGGGCGGATTCGACGCCGCCACCTACCTGTCCCGCGGCGGGGTGTCCTACACCATGACGCCGTTCGGCACCGAGACGCCTGCGGTGCAGGGGCCGGGTTTCGGCGACCTGCAGGGCGGCATCACACTCGCCGGCGGTGTCTGCGCCGCACTGTTCCATCGGGAACGCACCGGCGAGCCGTCGATCGTCGACTCCTCGCTGCTGGCCCAGGCGATGTGGACCATCGCCCCGTCGATCTCGGTCGCCGACCTCTTCGACATCGACGGCATCCCTGGCGCGCCACCGGGGCTGGCGATCAATCCACTCGTCAACCGGTACAAGACGCGAGACGGCCGGTGGATCCAGATGGTGTTCCTGCAGCCCGACCGGTTCTGGGCCGGCTTCTGCGAGCGGATCGGCCTTCCGGAGCTGGCCACCGACGAACGCTTCGTGCCGTCGAGCAATCTGATCGCCAACGCCGACCGAGGCGTGCGCGCTCGTCGGCGACAGGCTCGCCAGCGAGGATCTCGACCACTGGCGCAAGGCGCTCGCCGACGAACCCGGCGTGTGGGCGGCGCTGGCCACGCCGAAGGAGACCCTCAACGACCCGCAGGTCAAGCCCAACGGCTACGTCATACGCCAACGTCGACGACCAGGGCAACGAGTACCAGATCGTCGCCGCGCCAGTGCAATTCAACGAAACGCCGCCAGCCGCCGCGCGCGCTCCCGAACATGGACAGCACACCGAGGAGATCCTGCTGGAGCTCGACCTCGACTGGGACGACATCTCGGCGGCCAAGGACAGCGGCGCGATTCTGTAGGAAGGACGAGCCCAATGACGCCTGAGCGGCGCACCCTCGAATCGGTCATCTACGAGCGTGAACCGCCGATCGCGCGGATCATCCTCAACCGTCCCGACAAGGCCAATACCAAGGACGCGAGCCTGGTGCAGGAGGTCGACGCCTGCCTTCACGAGGCCGACCGCGACAAAGAGATCAAGGTCGTGATCCTCAAGGCCAACGGCAAGGGCTTCTGCGGCGGTCACGTGGCCAGGTGGGGTCCCGACGAGAACCCGTATCCGGATTTCGGGGACACGTTCGAGGACCTCTACAAGGGCACCGCCGACCTGTTCCTGTGGCCGACGCTGTATCTGTGGGAGTTCCCGAAGCCGACGATCTCCCAGATCCACGGCTACTGCATGGGCGGCGGGATCTATCTCGGGCTGCTCACCGACTTCTGCGTCGCATCCGAGGATGCGTACTTCCAGATGCCGCTTGCCCAGAGCCTCGGCGAGCCCGGCGGGCACACCATGATCGAGCCGTGGCTGTTGATGAACTGGCATCGCACCATGGACTGGCTGCTGCTGGCGCCGACGCTTTCCGCGCAGGAGGCGCTCGACTGGGGACTGCTCAACAAGGTCGTGCCGCGGGACCAGCTCGAGGACACCGTCGAGGAGATGGCCCGCAAGATCGCCCAGATCCCGCTGACCACGTCTGATGGCGGTGAAGAACAACGTGAAGCGGGCCTATGAGCTGATGGGCATGCGGGTGCACCTGCAGGTGAGCCACATCCTGACGAACATGGTCGGGGCGGCATCCGACGTGCAGGCAGCGCCGCGCCGAGCTCATCCAGTCCGGCTTGAAGCCAAAGGATTTCATCGAGCGCGGCGACGAGCGGACTAGCGCGAGCGACTCGGCGGTGCAGATGACGGCCACGGCGTCGTTCTCGGCTTCGACGCCCGCCGCACCGATGCGCTGCTGCGAGGCGGCGGCGTAGTTCGGCTCGCGCCTCGGGTCGAGCGTCAAGGACGTTGGAGTACGTGCAGACCATCTCGACCCATTCGTCGGTGGCGTAATGCAGCTGCTCGATGACGCGCTGCTCCTGGACCGTGAAGCCGGCGTCCGCGACGATGACCCCGAGCTCTGTGTCACGGACGGCGTCGATCGACGGGCGCTGCGGACACGTCGAGAAGCCGGCATACGCCTCGTCGAGGTCGTCCCGGGTCGGCTCGATGGGCCTGATGCGGTTCGAAAGCAGCACCAGTCGACCACCTGGCGCAAGAATTGTTGCGACCTTCGCCAGCGCACTTCGCGGCTCCACCCAGTGGAAGGACTGGGCGAACACGACGAGGTCGAATGTTCTGCCTGCCGGCTCCCATTCCTCGAATGTCGCCTGCTCGACGCGCAGGCCTTTCGCAACCGCCACTTGCGCCATGCGCGAGTCAGGTTCTACCGCAAGGACGTCAGCGCCGGCCTCCGCCAACTGTGCTGACGCGATTCCGGTGCCCGCCCCGACGTCCACTACTCGCATTCGGTCGCTTGTCACGAGGTCCGCCACTAGTGACATGGGTAGCGCGGGCGGTAGCGGTCATAATCGTCCGCCGCGGAGCCAAATGCCCCGGCCCGACGGCGATCGGTGTGCGCAGGTGGCGTCTGCTCCGGCATACCTCCAGCATCCCCCGCCTGGAAGCGTCAACAAGATGATGACGCTGATCAGCGGCCACTGTCCCCAGCGGTCTTGCGGTCCGCGGCGTGGCGGGCCGCCACGTAGCCGAAGATCATCGTGTTGGCGATGCTGCCGCCCGCGCCCAGATACGTTCGGCCCATCACCGTGGCGGTGATGTTGCCTGTCGCATACAGGCCCTCGATCACCTTCTCGTGTTCGTCGAGCACCTGCGCGTGCTCGTTGGTGATCACTCCCCCGCACGTGCCGACATCGGCCGGGAAGACCCGGGTGGCATAGTACGGCGCGCAATCGATCGGTCCGAGCGCGGCGTTCGGTTTGTAGCCGGGATCGCCGAGGCAGATCGTTGTAGGCCGACTGGCCGCGACCGAAGTCGGGGTCCAGGCCCTTGGCGGCGAACTCGTTGAAGCGGCTGACCGTCTGCTCCAATGCATCTGCGGGGACATCGATCTGGCGTGCCAGATCGGCGAGGGTATCGGCCCGCATGATGGCTCCCGTGCTCGATCACGTCTTCGGGCAAGCCGACGCTTCTTCAGCGGATTCGCTCCCGAGACATACCTGCCGACATAGCCCTCATCGAAAATCTGCCAGCACGGCACGGCTTTGTTGGCGTACATCGCCTTGCCGACTTCGACGTAGGAGTTCGACTCGTTGCAGAACCGCTTGCCGGTCCCGTCGACGTAGATTGCTCCGGGTCGCTGGCGCGCCGGCCGAGCGGAAGCCGCGCCGGGGTCTGCGACGAAAACCATGGGCAGCCACCAGGCCTCGTCCAGTAGGTCGGTCTTCGCGCCGAGTCGCATCGCCGTCTGCAGCACTTCACCGGTGTCGCCGGCGTTCGCGATCGACCATTTGGCTTCATTGGGCTGGTCGCCGCTGTACTGGCGGCGCATGTCTGCGTTGCGGCTGAAGCCTCCCGCCGCGAGCAGGACGCCCTTGCGTGCCTGGATGTTGAGCGAGGAGCCGTCTCGGGTGACCCGGGCGCCGACGACGCGGCCGTCCTCGACGATGAGGTCGTCCATTGCGGTGTTCGTCCATATCGGCGGCCTCGCCGCGGTAGATCGATCAGGATCTTGAGCATCTGACCGATGAACGACGCACCGTTGGTGAGGATCTCGCGACGCCGGAGCCGGGCCGCGCTGGGTGCGCAGGAACACCCGCATGGCCACGGCGAACGCCCGCGGCGAGCGGTTGAAGTACTGCACCGAGCGCAGCTCGTTGGTCTTGACCACGAATCCGCGGTTCCAATTCTTGTCCATCCGCTGGACCTTGTCGCTCCAGTCCCCCAAAGCTGCCGCGTCGTAAGGAATGCCCTCGACCGAACGTCCTGCTGCGTTGCCGCCCTTGTGATTCGGGTAGTAGTCGCTGTACCCGGGGCATCGCACGATGCCGAACGCCCTTGCCGACGAGGAAATCGATCATCTCGTAACCCGCAGTAAGGAACATCTCGCGGCGTTCCGGCGACGAAGCTTCACCGATGTCGCCGACGACGTCGTCGAAATACGCCAGGCCGTCTTCGTGCGAATCGGGTATGCCGTCCGCAACGCATCAGCGGGATTGTTCGGCAGCCACACCATGCCGCCCGACATCCCGGTCGAGCCACCGACGAGTGACTGCTTCTCGACGATCAGCGGCTCGATCCCCGAATCGAGCGCCGCCAGCGCAGCCGCCATCCCGCCGCCACCGCTGCCCGCGATCAGAAGGTCGACAGACTTGTCCCAATTCATTGACGCGGGTGAACCGTTTCGGACAGCCCGAGGTCGGCGACGGGTACGTCGATGGTGGTGTTGGTGCTTCTGAATCGCGGGCACCAGCCGTTCGTAGGGCAGGCCCGCAAGGAAGCCGTCGATGACCCGCTCGAAGTTCGAGATCAGACCTTCGATCTGGTTCGACAGCCGCATATATTCGAAATCCCTTGGCGTGCAAGCCTTTCTGCTGACGCGGAAGGTTGGAGAAGTCCTGGGCGGGAATCATCGGCCAGCTCGGGTCGTCCGGCGCCAGTGGCTCGGGAGGGGTGGGCCTGCCAGGCGAGCGATCGTTCGGGTAGCGGGTGAGCGACCAAACCTCGAACAGGGTCTGTTCGGGGCCCAGCGGCCGGATCCGGTACGAAGACGCGCTGCTGTATTGCGGCAGCAGGAAATAGTGCGGGAAGCAGAACCCGATCGCGTCGATGACGCGGCGCCGATCCAGGTCGTTGAGGTCGGGAAAGTCGCAACCGCGTGCCCGATGCCATTTGGTGACCGCGTCGTTGACCGCTCCGCGCCACGCCGCCATCGCCTCGCGCGGGATCGTCCGGGTAGCGACATGTCCTGCAGACCTTCGGCGATCCGGACGTCGTTCTCGTGCGTCATCCCGCCCATGCCCGACCCGAGGGTCCGCATGAAATGAGGCTGGCCTGCACGACGGGATTCACGGTCGTGGACTCCGGGTGGAATGCGCGAGGGCAGCAGCTGGGGGTGGGTCTGCGGCACGTGGTAACCCTCCATGAACGCCGCGGTCGCGAGTTTCCAGTTCACCGGCAGCAGGCACGACTTCCACCATTCGGTGCGCAGTGCGCCGACCTTGAATTCGTCGTGTTTGGACGCGAACGGCTCGATGCAGTCGTGCAACGGGGGCGCAGCGTCGTCGAGGTTGATCCATGCGCACCCGCCCCAGAGCTCACAGCCGCACCGGCGCGAGGCCGAGATCGTCGGCGCACAAGTTGCCTTCGTCGAATGCCTCGGATCGCAGCACGAAGGTGTTCTTGCCGTCGAGACCCCAGCACCATCCGTGGAACGGGCAGACGAAGGTGCGGCGCGATCCGCTGCCCTCCACCAGCTTCATGCCCCGATGGCGGCAGGAGTTGTAGTAGGCGCGGACGTTCGATTCGTCGACGCGGACGACGATGACCGACTGGTCGAGGATCTCGTACTCGACGAAGTCGCCGGCCTTGGGGATTTCCTCCAGGCGACACGCCATCTGCCACACGCGGGGCCAGAACAGCTCGGCCTCCAGCGCGTAGAACTCGGGATCGTAATAGCGCTGCTTCGGGATGCGGTCCACGCGCTGGACCGCCCACGGCACCGGCAGCGGTGTCCAGTCCACTTCGGCCATCTGCTCACCCCTCCTCGGCGGCTCGGCGCTTAAATTAGCAAAAATAGCAAGTCGGGCGGGGTTCCTCGATGGGAAAGAATAGTATCTGTTGACCTCGCGCGTTGTCTCATACACTCGTGCGCCCTCCCAACCCCACAGACCAGCCAGCCGTGATCACCTGAACAGGTCGACCATCTCGTCGGCGGGCCCGGCGGGATAGTGTGGTCTGTCGGGTCACGGATCTCGTCGAAGTTGGCTCCGACGTCTTCCGCTGACAGCGCCGGGTTGAAGTAACCCTTTGTCCTGCCGATGAAGAACCGGGAGACCTGTCCCCCGCCAACCGTGTAGATCTCGCCGGACACCGGGCAGTCCGCGTGGGCGAGAAACGCCACCACCGGGGCCACCAGGGCGGGGTCGAGTCGGTCCAGGAAGGGACGCATGAGTGCTTCGGCCTCGGGGTCGTTGACCTCGGCGGCGCTGCCCATCGAGTAATCCATCATCCTGGTCGCCGCGACCGGCGCGACCGCATTGATCTTGATGTCGAGGCCGGCGGCTTCGGCAGCCAGGACGCGGGTGAGCCCAATGAGCCCGGTCTTGGCAGCGCCGTAGTTGCTCATCCGGGGTGCGCCGAGAATCCCTGCCGCCGAACACGTATTCACGATGCGGCCAAAGTTGTTCTGCCGCATCATCTTCCATGCGGGTCGTGTCACGAAGAAAGCTCCGCGCAGATGGACGCCCACCAGTGGGTCAAGCCGGTCATCGGTCATGTCGTCGAATGCCGCGTCGGAGACGGTCCCGGCATTGTTGACGAGGATGTCGACCCGCCCCCACGTGTTGATCGCGGTGTCGATGATCGCCTGCCCGCCCTCGGGTGTGGCCACGCTGTTTGTGTCGGCGACCGCTTCGCCGCCGCTGCCCTCGATCTCGCGCACGGTCGATTGCGCGGCGTCGGCTGCCGACCCGTCACCCGTGACGGACCCGCCGAGGTCGTTCACGACGACGCGCGCCCCACGCGCCGCGAGAAGGAGCGCGTGATGTCGTCCCAGGCCGCGACCCGCGCCCGTGACCACCGCGACTCGACCGTCGAACCGCAACTCGTCCATCTACCTCGGCCAATCGTCTAGGCGCGGCTGAAACTCGATGCCGACCGCGCGGGGCAGCCTGCGCGGTGTCGGCGTGCACATCGCGTCGATCATCAGGAGGACGTAGCGGCGCCATCCGTCAGATGAGGGATCCATCGTCGGGAGGACGCCGTTGAGCATCGCGACAATCCGCGGCAGATCCTCGGCGACCAGGTCGGCGCGGACGAGGCCGGCGGTTTGGGCGCGGCGGGTGAGGTTTTCCAGCGCCGCATCGAGTTGCGCCGAGACATCGGTCAGAGTGCCCGCCTTCAGCGCCGCCGCGAGCACATTGTGCTCGCGCGCGCCGAGGCCGACCGCCGCCTCGATCAGATCGGTGAGGCCGCGCAGCGGGTTTCGGGCGCGCATCGCCCGCTCGATGACGGCGAGAGAGTGTTTCGGCGATGCTCTGGTCGATGACCGCCCTGGCCAGCTCCCCTTGGTGGGGAATCTGCGGTACAGGGTTCGTTCCCCGACGCCGGCGCGGCGGGCGATGAGATCCATGGGCGCGTCGGGCCCGAGTTCGGCATAGATGTCGCGCGCGGCGCTCAGAATGCGCTCGGCATTTCGCGCCGCGTCGGCGCGTAGCGGTCGGTCCTCCACCGCGGTCACCTCGGTCACTGTAACCGACAGTTGACTGTCACTAAAGCCACTCTACGCTCGGACCGAAGTGGCAGCCGGCTGTCGATTAGAGGAGCGCTGATGACGACGACCTCGGCTTGCGGTGACGGCACCGCCACTGCCCGCCGTCCCGATACCGCGGGATGCCCGCTGTCCATTGGCAGGCCGCCTGCCGAGTTCGACGAATGGCGGGCTGCCGACGGTCTGCAGATGGTTCTGTGGCGGCATGAGCCGACGTGGTTCATCAGCCGCTACGAGGACATCAGGGCGGCGCTGACCGATCCGCGGCTGTCCGCGAACACCCTTCCCGAGGCCCTGCAAGCGAGGTCGGCGGACGACAACATTCCGGTGATCTTCGCCCGCATCGACGATCCCGAGCACAACCGGCTCCGTCGAATGATGACCCGGGACTTCACTTTCCGGCGAGCCGAGGCGATGCGTCCCCAGATCCAGGAGTCTGGTCGACGGATTCCTCGACGACATGATCGAGGCGGGGCCGCCCGCCGATCTCGTCCGCGACTTCGCGCTGCCGGTGCCGTCGTTGGTGATCTGCCTGCTGCTCGGCGTCCCCTACGAGAAGCACGAGTTCTTTCAACACAACAGCACGAAGGGACTCGACGCCCGAGTCGACGGACGAGGAGAAGGCCGCAGCGATCGGAGCGATGTTCGACTACATGTGGGAACTGGCGGCACTCAAGGAACGCGAACCGGGTGACGACCTGATGAGCAGGCTGATCACCGACTACGTCGACAAGGGTGAACTCAACCGCGAGACCGCGGTGATGAACTGCGTGATCCTGCTTCAGGCCGGCCACGAAACCACGGCGAGCATGATCTCGCTGGGAACCGTTGCATTGCTTCAGCATCCCGACGCGCTGGAACGGCTGCGCCGGACAGACGACCCGGTCCTAGTCGCCAATGTCGTCGAGGAGTTGATGCGCTACCTGACCATCGTGCACACCCAGGTGGACCGGGTCGCCCTCGAAGATCTCACGATCAACGGCCAGCTCATCAGGGCAGGCGACCACGTGCTGATGAACCTGCCCGCCGGGAACTGGGACGCGGACATTCGTCGACAATCCCGACACCCTCGACGTCGACCGAAACCCGCGCGGGCACCTCGGCTTCGGCTTCGGCGTGCACCAGTGCATCGGGCAGAACCTCGCCCGCGTCGAACTGCAGGTCGCCCTCGCGACGCTCGGCCGCCGTCTACCCGGCCTGCGATTGGCGGTACCGGCGGAGGAGCTGAGCTTCGCAGGCGAGCAGGAGATCTACACCATCCACGAGCTGCCGGTCACCTGGTGACTCAGTTGAGCCCGTAGAAGCGCTGCGCGTTCGGCCCGGCGATCTTCGCGCGGGCGTCCTCGCCGATGTCGGGCCGGGTGCGCAGATGCTTTGTGCTCTCCGGCCATTCGCCGTCCCAGTGCGGGTAGTCGCTCGCGAACATGATGAAGTCGTCGCCGAGCACATCGATGACGCCGGGCAGGATCGGCTCCTCGGGCTCGCACGTCGCCCAGATGTTGCCCGCGCTCGCAGGTACTCCTGCGGGTCCCGCTGCCAGCCGCCGTCGATCCAGTCGCCGCGCTTCTCGAAGTGCTCGTGCAGGCGATCGATGAAGAACGGCACCCAGCCGACACCGGCCTCGAGGAAGGCGACGCGCAGGTCGGGATGGCGGTCGAAGACGCCGCCGCGAGACGAGCGCCGTCATCGCGGTCATCTGGTCGAACGGGAAGCTGATGCAGTGCACCTGGATGTAGTTCGTGAAGCGGTCGACGCCGATCTTCGGCAGGTGGATGCCGGGTGCGCCGTGCACGCCGAGCGGCATGTCGAGCTCGACGGCGGCGGCGTAGAACGCGTCGAGGTCGGGGTGATCGAGGTTGCGGGTCTTCAGCGCGGGCGGGATCATGCGTCGCGACCAGGCCGAGCTCCTTCGCCTCGCGCATGATGTCGATCGCGACCGTCGCCGTGCTCGATCGGCGTGACGGCGATGCCGCGCAGCCGGCCGCCGGTCGGCTTGCAGTAGTCGGCGATCCACTCGTTGTAGAGCCGGGCGAAGCCGGCGGCGAACTCCGGGTCCTCGAGGCTCGGCGCGCAGAGCCCGAAGCTCGGATAGAGCACCATCGTGTCGATGTGATCGCGATCGGCGTCGCGCGAGCACGCCTTCGCGCCGACCAGCAGTCGATGCCCTCCGCCGTGCTGAGGCCGTGCTCCGGCGGGCAGCCCGCGCCGGGGCCGCTGGCCTCGGGGTAGTTGCGGCCCTCGATCACGAGGCCGGGCGGTCCGTCGCGTCGGCGTGATGTTGTCCGGCCAGCGCTGCATCGCCTCGACCGCGAGCGATGCTCCCTCGGCGACGTGTCCGTCGGCGTCGATGATCCGCATCTTTGTAAAGATACGACTGGGGAGGTTACCGATAGCCTTTTCGCTCGTGATCGTGTTGCTGCCGCCGTCGGAGACCAAACACGCCGGAGGTGACGGCCCACCGCTGCGGTTGGACGCCCTGAGCTTTCCCGCGTTGCGACCGGTTCGTGCCGACCTCGTCGACGAGCTGGTGACTCTTGCCGCCGATCCGCCGGAGACCAGGCGGGCGCTGGGCCTTTCGCCATCGCAGGACCACGAAATCGAGCGCAACGCCGGGCTCTACGACGCGCCGACCCTGCCTGCGATCAACAGATACACGGGGGTGCTGTACGACGCCCTCGACGTCGAATCCCTGCGCGGCACAGCGGTTTCTCGAGCACGCGCCAGGCTCGCGGTGGGCTCGGCATTGTTCGGGCTGGTGCGCGCCGACGACCCGATACCCGCATACCGGTTGTCCGCGACGTCGAAGCTGCCCGGCCAGCCGACGCTCGCAGCGCGCTGGCGACCGGTTCTGGAGCCGGTACTCGCGGACATCGCAACGAACGAGCTGGTGATCGACTTGCGGTCAGGCTCCTACGAGGCACTGGGCCGGGTGCCGACCGCAGTGCACGTCGACGTGGTCGCCCAGCACGCTGACGGTCACCGCACGGTGGTCAGTCACTTCAACAAGGCGCACAAGGGCAGGTTCGCGCGGGCGCTCGTCACCAGCAGGGCCGAACCCGACGACGCGGCCAAGGTGGCCGCAATCGCCCGGCGAGCAGGGATGCGGGTCGAGCGCGACGGAAACGAGCTGACCGTGATCGTCGACGCCTGAGCCTTCGCCGTCGATCTCCACGCGATCTCCACGCATTCTTCATGCGGCACTGTGCTGCGCCGACGCATGCTTTTCACATCAGATCCGCAACGACTTGAAGAGCAGCCAGGAGTATCAACGTGAAGATCAAAGGCCCCATCGCAACCCTCGGCGCGGTCGCCGTCCTTGGCACCGGACTTTGGCTGGTGAACGTCAACCGGCAGTCCGAGCCTGCGCCGCAGCCCGCCGCAGCGACCGCCACATCGGCGCCAGCAGCGGTGCCTGCGGTCGAGCCGGCACCGACCCCACCCCCTGCGCCGCGTAAGCCTGTGGCAGCGCCGTTCGCCGGCCGGGAGGACTTCGTCGCCAACATCCCGACGAAGAACGGCAACCTCGCTCTGGAGATCAGGGTGACCGGGGACAAGGCGCGGGCTTACGCCTGCGACAACGCGGACATCGAAACGTGGCTTTCGGGCAGTGCCGCCAACGGGGTGCTCAAGCTCGGCAGCGCCGACAAGGTCAGCCAGCTCGACGGCCGCCACCAGGGCAACACCGTCGTCGGCAACCTGCGGATTGGCGAAAAGAGCTGGGACTTCACCGCTGTGCCTGGTGAGACCAGTGCCTTCTGATCCGGCCGCCGGCTCCGACTTCGGTGCACCGACCCGGCCCGCGCCTGCCGCTACACCCGGCGGCGCGGTCCCGGTCCTGGTGGCCGTCCTGATCGGCGCCGCCGTCGCCGTCGGGCTCGGCGCCTTCGGCAAAATCCATGACCCACAATTCTTTTCGGTGAGCCTGGCCGGGTTCTCCAGCGGAGTCGCGGTGAAGTCGTGGCTGGCCACCCTCGCCGTGACCCTGGCGATCTTCCAGTTGGTGTCCGCGTTCGCGATGTACCGGTTGATCCCCGGCGGTCGCGCGCCGTCCTGGATCGGCACCGCGCACGTGTGGGGCGGCCGGCTGGCCGTGCTCGCCAGTGTGCCGGTCGCCGTGCACTGCCTGTACGCGCTCGGCTTCCAGTCGGGTGATTCCCGGGTGCTGTTCCACTCCCTGTTCGGGTGCTTCTTCTACGGCGTGTTCGTCACCAAGATGTTGCTGCTGACCCGGAAAAACGTTCGGCCATGGGTGATTCCGATCGTCGGTGGCCTGCTGTTCTTCGTGCTCGTGTATGTCTGGCTGACCTCGGCCCTGTGGTTCTTCCAAACCACCGGCGTCACATTGTAGAAAGCAGGTTCGGAAATGTTCATCTCCCGCCGCAAGGCGCTGGTCAGCACGGGGATCTCGTTGGCCGCCACCACAATCGCGGGTTGCGCCACCTACGGTAAGCCTCCGGCCGAACCCGCGGCCGAACCCGCCCCCACTCCCGCCCCGGGCGCTACCGCGGCGCCTGAAGGTGCGGCGGTACCGGTGCAGGCGATCGCCAGGACAGGCGACGTACCCGTCGGCTCAGGGGTGATCGTCGACGAGGTGGTGATCACGCAGCCCGCACCGGGACAGTTCAACGGCTTCTCCGCCATCTGCACACATGCCGGATGCACGGTGGCGGAGGTGGTGGGCGCATCGATCAATTGCCCCTGCCACGGAAGTAGGTTCAACCTGGATGGCAGCGTCGCCAAGGGGCCGGCCAAGCGCCCGTTGGATGCCAGAGGCATCCTGGTACAGGGCGATTCGATCGCGCTGCAATAGCGACTTCGGCGTGATAGGTGTCGCTCAGCGCAACAAATCACGCCGAAATCACGTCTTGGCGAGCTGCTTCTGCTGCGTAGAACCGCGCCCACTCCTTGCGCGGCCGGATCGACACGTCGACGTCGGTGGCCTTGGCGCGCAGCGCGGCGACCGTCGCCTGCTCGCGCGGGGTGCGCGCGAACGGGTCCCAGCCGAAGAACCGGCAGGAGTTCTGCCAGGTGATCTTGTTGATGTCGGCTGTCGTCGGCGCCCGCGGCGTTGAGCTCGGCCAGCACCTGCTCGGGGGCGTCGGGCCAGAAGCAGTCGGAGTGCGGGTAGTCGCACTCCCAGGCGATGATGTCGATGCCGATCTCGTGGCGCAGCTTCAGCGACGTCTTGTCGGTGACGTAGCAGGCCAGCGAGTGCTCGCGGAACACGTCGCTGGGCAGCTTGTCGCCGAAGTCGCGGCGCAGCCACTTCTGGTTCGTGTAGTGCCGGTCGCTGCGGTCGAGGTAGAACGGGATCCAGCCGATGCCGCCCTCGGAGAACGCGAACTTCAGATCCGGGTAGCTGCGCATCGCCGGACCCCACAGCAGGTCCTGCGCGCACATCGCCGACACCTGGGTGGCCAGGATGATCAGGTTGTCGATCGGCGCGTTGGGCGCCATGCTGATCGCCCCGAAGCCGGTGCCGATGTGCAGGCACATCACCACGTTCTCCTCGGACAGCGTCCGGAACACCGGGCCCCAGTAGTCGTCGTCGTGGTAGCTCGGAAGCCCTTCCAGGTGAGGCAGTTCCGGCATGGTCACCGCCCGGCAGCCCTTGGCCGCGACCCGGCGGATCTCGGCGCACATGGCCTCGGGGTTCCACGTCGGCAGCACCGCGATCGGGATGAACCGGTCCGGGTAGCTGCCCGCCCACTCGTCGATGTGCCAGTCGTTGTAGGCCGACACCATCACCAGCGTGACCTCCTCGCGGTGCATGTTGAGGTGCCGGGCCGAGAACCCGGTGAACGTCGGAAAGCACATCGACGCCAGGATGCCGTTGCGGTTCATGTCGCGGACGCGCTCGTGGACGTCGTACACGCCGGGCCGCATCTCGGCGAAGCCCGCGGGGTCGCGGCCCCACTCCTCCGCCGGCCACGACACCACGGCGTTGAGCCCGCTGACGCCCTGCGGCCTGCCCTGGTACATCCACTGGTCGACGCCCTTGTCGTCGGTGACGACGATCGGCGCCTCGGCCTTGTACTTGGCAGGCACGTGGTTGAGGAACATGTCGGGCGGTTCGACGACGTGGTCGTCGATGCTCACCAGGATCAGGTCGTCGGTCTGCATAGCTTCAGTAGTACCGTCTAGCGGTGTGACCGTCTCTGCGCTATCGGACAGAGGTTTAGCCGAATCGGCCAACGTCCCGCCGGTCGATCGAGCTGCGCCGCGGCGGCCAGGCGCTCGGCGGCAGCTACCTCTACGAGGGCGACAGGCCTGATCACCGGCTGGCACTCACACGAGGTGCACCAGATCGAGTACGCGATCGGCGGCGTCGTCGAGGTCGAGACGGCGTCGGCGCACTATCTGCTGCCGCCGCAACAGGCGGCGTGGATTCCCGCCGGCCTGCGAGCACCAGGCGACGATGAGCCCCGGCCGTCAGGACCGTCGCGGTGATGTTCGACGCGCGCTGATCCCCGAGCGCCGGCGACCGGGCGCGAATCCTCGCGGTGTCGCCGCTGATCCGGGAGATGATGATCTACGCGCTGCGGTGGCCGATCGACCGCCCGCACGGCGACGAGGTATCCGACGGGTTCTTCCGGCACGCTCGCCGACTCTGGTCGTCCGAGGCGCTGGACCACGAAGCGCCGCTGAGCCTGCCGACGTCCGAGCATCCGATCGTCGCCGCGGCGATGGCCTACACCAAGGAGCATCTGCAAATCGGTGACCGCCGACGAGGTGAGCCGTGCCGTCGCGGTGTCGGAACGGACACTGCGACGGCTCTTCCACGACGAACTCGGATTGTCGTGGCGCACCTATCTGCTGCACGCCCGCATGCTGCGGGCGATGGCGCTGCTGGCCGTCGCCGGGGCAGTCGGTGCAGGAGACGTCGACGGCGGTCGGTTTCGACAGCCTCAGTTCGTTCACTCGCGCATTCACACAGTTCTGCGGCGAGACCCCGTCGACCTACCGCAAAAGGGTTGCCGGCGAACAGGTTTGACTGCTCAGTCGGCGTACGGCCGGAACAAGCCTTCCCGCAGAAGCATGGTGACGGAGGCCTGCCATCGTTGAAGCTGCGCGGGACGTGTCAACGGCTCGGCTAGGTTGCGCTCGATGTGTGCGACGCAAGATCGATGGTGCCGAGAGCCAGCACGAGCGAGTTGATGGCGGCCCACGTGAGATCGAGATCCGGGCGGGTCTCGCCGCGTTCACCGCGTTGATTCCACCGGGCTGTGCCGAATGCCCACCAGCGCGTCGAAGATCGTGACCCCCAGCGGGCTCCCATCGATGAGGGCGCGGCCGAGGTAGTCGGCGATCTCGGTCTGCTCGGCGATGATCGTCGTGATCCTGTCGCCCATTTCGGCGACCGAATCAGGATTGCTCCGGGATCGGCTGCGATATCGACCGTCAGATCACCCACGCCAGGACGTGGTCGTCGACGGCCTTGATCAGGCCGGCCTTGGTCGCGAAATGGTGCTGCACCGAGCCCGAGGGACACCCCTGCGTCCGCGGCGACCGCGCGCAGCGACGTCCCCGAAGCACCACGGGTGGCGAAGCTCTTCAACGCCGCATTGCGGATGCGCTCAATGGTCGAGACATCGATCGTCGTGGTCACCCGGTTAGAGTAGACAATACAAATGTATCGTGTCTACGATACAAACGTATTGCCCGTCGCGGAGTGTCGGAAGGGGGCCCGATCCGTGTACCCGATGGTGATAGACGAGCCGTCGACGTTCGCGTGTACACGCGACCCCGACCGCTGGACAACGACGGGCGATGACGGGGCCAAGGCTTTGTGCCGCGAGTGCCCCCGCCGCTGGCGATGCGCCCAAGAAGCCTGCAGGACGCCGGGAGCGGAGGGCGTGTGGGCCGGCATCCTGATACCCGAGGCGGGGCGTGGGCGCAGGTTCGCGCTGAAGCAGCTACGGGAGCTGGCGGAGAGCAACGGGTTCCCGGTCCAATCCAAGTGAACTGACCGCATGACGGCTCGACGGACTGTATAAGTTTCATTGCCGCACAAACGGGGCAACTTCAGTCTGTCAGGCTCGGTTAATCACTAGGGGGACCGTGTGGGTGAGCGACCCGCTTCCGCGGACGAGCCCGTGTCGGAGGTACTCGCCACGACCGGGCTCTTCCTCAATGTCGACTTCGGTGATCGCGATCGTCGTGAGCCTCGCCAGTTGGGGCGCGTCGGATGGTATGATCGCCGCCGTCGCCGGCGTCGCGGCCGTGCTCAGCTTCGGTGCGAGTCTCGTCTGTTTCAGACGGCAGGCCGATGACGGGTCACCCGTGTTCGCGCGGGACGTGAATGCCGTACTGGGCGATCTTCCGGTAGAGCGTCGCCCGGCTCATACCTAGCTCGCGCGCGGCCTCCGCCATCGTCAGCCCGTCAGCGGTCAGCACCCGGACGATCTCGCCCCGCTCGAACGCCTCGATGCGCGACAGGTGACGGGTGTTGCCCGCCAACACTTGCGGCGGCAAGCTGGCCGACGTCGACCACATCGGCCCGACCGGCGGCCGTCGACACGACCCGCGACAGCTCATCGACATTGCCCGGCCAGTCGTAGCACTCAGCGCCCGCGACGCGACGCGGTGAATCCGATCTCGCGACCGCGCGCACGCATCGCGATGTGGTTCGCCAGCGGCAGAACGTCATCGGGCCGGTCACGAAGCGGCGGCACCGGCACGACCGTGTCGACCAGACCGGCCAGCGCGGCCGGAATGTCTTCGAACCGCTCGGCGGTCACGCGCGAACGGAACAGACCCGACCCCCGCGCTGCGCTGGATCAGATCGCGGAGCCGCTCGGCCGACCCAGGCCGGCAACATGTCCACGTCGCGAACGATGACAGCGGTATGGGACTTTCCGAGCTCGGGTGTCCACAACCCAAGCCACGTCTGCACGTCCGTCGGCGCAGGTGCACTCGCCGACAGGATGCGATCCCGCGGATAGGTGTGCCGCGCGGCCTGGGCGAGCAGGGTGGCCCGGCCCGAGCCGGCCTCGCCGACGGCGGCGACGATCGCGCCGTCCGCCATCGCGCGCTCGGCGCGCGCGACCGCGGCGTTCCACGCCTCCGACAGCTCGTGCAGGGTGCCCGAGCCCGGCTCGAGCCGCGGCACCTCGACGCGGAAGACCTGGCCCCGCGGCGTCTGGCGGCGCACGCCGCCCGCTGGAGCGGGCCAGCATCAGCGCGGCGGTGTTGCTGGCCGCCGACCGGGCCAGCGCGAGCAGCAGGTCGCTCGACGACTGCGACCAGGTGGTGAGGTTGACGCTGCCCTCCAGGCGACCCGACGTGGGATCGAATACCGGCACGGCGGCGCAGGTGAACGTGCACAGGCTCAGCGCGTAGTGCTGGTCGGCGCGCACCAGCGTCGGCGCGCGATCGGCCAGCGCCAGCCCGAGGCCGTTGGTGCCGACCTCGCGTTCGGAGTAGGCGAACCCGGGTGCGAGATGCACGTCGTCGAGCGCCTTGCAGCAGGCTGCGGTCGCCGGACAGCCGGCGACAGCACCACGCCCTCGGCGTCGGTGAGCATCAGGCTGACCGGCTCGTTGGCCAGCGTGCGGTGCAGGTCGGCGAGCACCTCGTTGCCGCACTGGAAGAACAGCGAGCCGAGGTCGTCGGTGCCGGTGAAGACCGGTTCGACCTCCTCGAGCGGAACGCCGTAGTCCTCGCTGCGCTGCCAGACGCCAGCAGCCGCCGCGAGCACGCCGCCCGCCTCGCGGTGCTGCCAGTTCGTGCAGTCCGCACTCGGTCGACGAAGTCGTCGGGCACTTGCTACCTCACTGTGATCCACGTTACAAGCAGCGTGCCAGCCCGCGGCGGCCGAATCAGCGGGTCGACGTCTCAGATTGAGACAGCGAGGCCATCGGCTGGCCCGCCGAACGCTCCTAGAGTCGCCGGCAGGTTGTGACAGCGGTCACACGCTGTCGACTGCCAGCCCAGCCCGAAGGAGACCCGCTCATGTACCGCAAGGACGACACAAGCTACTTCATCGTCGACGCCCACGTCGCCCTGTGGGACGCCCGGCCGGAGAACCAGCGCAACATCCACGGCAAGCAGTTCATCGACTGCTTCTACGACTACCACCGCAACCTGTCGCCGGAGTCCGAGGTGTGGGGCTACGAGGAGTACCTCTACCAGGGCGGCGAGCGGCTGATGAAGGACCTGTTCGACCGACGGATACGTCGACCACGCGATCTTCCAGCCCGCCCAGCTCGGCGAGTTCTACTACAAGGGATTCGGTCAGACCGACGAGGCGTCCGCACTCGCCGCCAAGCACCCCGACAAGCTCACCTACAACCACAACTGGGATCCGCGCAACGGCGAGGCGGGCATGGACCAGCTGCGGGCTGGACGCCGAGACGGTTCGGGCTGAAGGGCGTCAAGCTCTATACCGCCGAGTGGCACGGCGACTCCCGCGGCTGGCGGCTCGACGACCCGTGGGCGTACCGGTACTTCGAGCTGTGCCGCGAACTCGGCATCCGCAACATCCACGTCCACAAGGGCCCGACGATCCGGCCGCTGGACCGCGACGCCTTCGACGTCGCCGACGTCGACCACGTCGCGACCGACTTCACCGACCTGAACTTCATCGTCGAGCACTGCGGGCTGCCCCGGCTGGAGGACTTCTGCTGGATCGCCACCCAGGAACCCAACGTGCACGCGGGCCTGGCCGTCGCGATGCCGTTCATCCACACCCGGCCGAGGTACTTCGCTCAGATCATCGGCGAGTTGCTCTACTGGATCGGCGAGGACCGCATCCAGTTCTCATCGGACTACGCGATCTGGACGCCCCGCTGGCTGGTCGAGGCGTTCGTCGACTTCCAGATCCCCGAGGACCTCGGCGAGTACGCGCCGATCACCACCGAACAGAAGAAGAAGATCCTCGGGCTCAACGCCGCGAAGATGTACGACATCCCGGTGCCCGCCGAGCTGCAGCTGCCGACGGCCGGACGAGCCCGCGGTGGGCCCGCGCGGCGCCGACAACCTCGGTGGGGGCCTGACGATGGGCACGATACGAAAGGGCTTACAGCGCGCACTGGGCGCGGTGATCGATCCCGAGCTGGACGAGCCGATCACCAGCTCGGGTTCGTCCGCTCGCTGGTCGGTGTCGCCCGGCGGCAACGTCAAGGTGCACCTGCGGCTGCCGACGTCGTTCTGCTCGCCGAACTTCGCCTACCTGATGGCGTCGGACGCCAAAGACGTTCTGACGCAAGCTGGATTGGACGCGACGGGTGGTCGTCGAGCTCGACGACCACCACGACTCGGCGATCATCAACGCCGGCCTGGCCGCGGACGCCGGGTACCGCGGCACGTTCGGCCACGAGGCGGAGGAGAGCCTCGACGAGCTGCGGGAGACGTTCCGGCGCAAGGCCCACACGGCGGCGATGGAGCGGTGCCTGACGGCGCTGCTGCGTGCCGATCCCGCAGCGCCGGAGATCGTCGCTGGGCGATGTGCGGCTGGGCGATCTGCCCGACGACGCCAGCACCGAGGCGCTGCTGCGGCGACGCCGCGCACTCGGATTGTCCACGGCGCCAGATGCTTTGGTGATGGTGGATCACCAGGGCCGCGGCTATGCGCCCGACGATGTGCCGCTGGCGTTGCGGCGGGCGCGGTCGACGCGGATCTCCATCGACGGCAACGCCCACTTCTGCCGCGGTCTGTTGCGCACCCGCTACGGGCCGAGCACCGACAGTCGACGACCTTCATTCCGCTGAACACCCTCGATGACGAGAGAAGGAGCACTCCGATGAGCACCATGCGAGCCGTCCAGGTGGTCGGCTATCACCAGAACCTCGAGATGACCGAAGTGCCGGTCCCGACGCCGACCGGGCCGTTCGACGTCGTCGTCAAGATCGGCGGCGCCGGGGTGTGCCGCACCGACCTGCACATCCTCGAGGGCCAGTGGGCGGAGAAGATCCCAGGTCGCAGTTGCCGTACACGATCGGCCACGAGAACGCCGGCTGGGTGCGACGCGGTCGGATCGGCGGTCACCAACGTGAGCGAGGGCGACAAGGTCATCGTGCATCCGCTGATCACCTGCGGGCTGTGCCGCGCCTGCCGCTCCGGTGACGACGTGCACTGCGAGGCCAACGCGTTCCCCGGCATCGACACCAACGGCGGCTACGCGGACTACCTGAAGACCTCGGCGCGCAGCGTGGTCAAGATCGACGACTCGCTGGAGCCGGCCGACGTCGCGGCGCTGGCCGACGCCGGCCTGACCGCCTATCACGCCGCCGCCAAGGCGGCGCGACGGCTGACTCCGCGCGACAAGTGCGTCGTCATCGGCGCAGGAGGCCTGGGCCACATCGGGATTCAGGTGCTCAAGGCGCTCTCGCCCGCCGAGCTGATCGTCGTCGACCGCAATCCCGACGCGCTCAAGCTCGCCGAGGCGATCGGCGCCGACCACGGCGTGGTGGCCGACGGCACGCAGGTCGACCAGGTGCTGTCACTGACGGGCGGGAACGGCGCCGAGACCGTCGTCGACTTCGTCGGTGAAGGCGGGGCCACCGCCGAAGGTGTGGCGATGCTGCGCCGGGCGGGCGACTACCACGTCGTCGGCTACGGCGAGAACATCGACGTGCCGACGATCGACATCGTCTCCACCGAGATCAACTTCATCGGCAACCTGGTCGGGTCCTACAACGACCTGTGCGATCTGATGGCGCTCGCCGCGCGCGGGCGCGGTGAACCTGCACACCCAGAAGTACGCGCTCGACGACTTCCAGTCCGCCATCACCGATCTCGACGACGGGCAACGTCCGCGGCCGGGCCATCCTGACGCCCTAAGGAGACTCAGATGATCTTCATCGTGGTCAAGTGGAAGCCGAAGGCGGAGTACGTCGAGAGCTTCCCCGACGTGGTCGCCGAGTTCACCGCGGCCACCCGCAACGAGCCGGGCAACATGTTGTTCGACTGGTCGCGCAGCCTGGAGGACCCGTCGGAATACGTTCTGGTGGAAGGGTTCCGCGACGGCGACGCCGGCAAGGAGCACGTCACCAGCGAGCACTTCAAGAAGTTCGTCGCCGACGCCCCAGCGCTGCTGGCGTCGACGCCGATGATCATCAGTGCCGAGATCGACGCCACCGGGTGGTGCGAGATGGGCGAGATGAAAGTCGGCTAGCCGCGGATCACTGGGAGCCGGCGGTACTAGAACGGCCGGCAGTCGGCGATCGTGGGATCCCACCAGCCGTCTGGCAAGCAGTTCTTCATCGGTGCGCCGGTCGGACGGCACATGTTGGCGACCGGATCCCACCATTCGGTACCTGGGGCACAGTCCGCGTGGCTCACGGCGGGCGAGATCATGGTCACGAACGCCAGCGGAGCGAACCCAGCCGCGGCAACGGTAGCTATACGACGAACGATGTTCTTCATGCTCTGGGTTTTTCCTGTGGACGCGCTTCTCAAACGTGTCAACGATGATGACGCCGCAGAGCGGCTGTCCGGGCGAGCCGGGGGGCGAAATTGTACGTCTGCACAATCTCCGAAAATTAGTTTGCTGCATATTCGAGAATCGCCGTCAATTAGACTCCCAATCGGTTAGCGTGCATCTCTAGGGGGACGCACAATGACAGCACTAGAAAACCACACTGCGGCCGGTATCGAGATGCGCGTGCACGGCATCGGAGACCATGACATCTACAGCTCACTGGGGTCGCCGACATACAGCGACGACAACCCGCCCACGGACCAGGTACGGGTTGGCGAAGCACCGAGACTTCCCGGCCATCCGCTTCGCCTGGTGAATTGGAGCCGTGCCAGCCGCGGAATAAATCGAAGCGTCGCATGGTATTTGGCCTTCCCCTTCACGCTCATGAACGTCGCGGGATACATGGGTCCGCTAAAGGTGAAGGACGCACTCTTCCTGCGTGTTGGCTTACTCGTTTCAGGTATCTTGCTGACGGCTTCGATGGCCGTTTGGGTCGGCGCAATCATCGAAACAGCGCTCGGCATGTTCATCACGGGTCCGTACCCCTCATAGCGCAATGGGCGATATGCGCCCTGTGCCCGATAGTCTTGATCGCAATCATCGTGACACGGCAGGCTCTATCGTTCTGTCATGAATCACGTTCTGCAGTTCGATGAGATCGACTCCTCGATGATCGACGCCGTGGGCGGCAAGGCCCTCAACCTCGGCATCATGACCGCCGCCGGGCTCCCGGTGCCCGGCGGTTTTTGCGTCCGCACACCGCGTACGGGCAGATCGTGGGATGTGGTTGGACGACCTGATCGCCGACGTCGTTCGACGCCGAGCCCGCGGAACTGTCCCGGCTCGCCGGCCAGGCCCGCGCCGCCTTGCTGGCCGTGCCGTGCCGGAGGAAATCGCCGCGGAGATCACCGCGCCTATCGCGCTATGGGCGACGACGTCCCGGTCGCGGTGCGCTCCTCGGCGACCGCGGAAGATCTGCCGTACGCCAGCTTCGCCGGCCAGCAGGACACCTACCTCAACATCGTCGGGGCGGACGGCGTGCTCGACGCCGTGCGCCGCTGCTGGGCCTCGCTGTGGACCGACCGCGCGGTCGGCTATCGCGCCGCCACGGGATCGATCACGCGCCGGCGTGGGCCTGGCGGTGGTGGTCCAGCGGATGGTCGACGCGACCGTGGCCGGGGTGATGTTCACCGCCAATCCGGTGACCGGCACGCGCGGCCGAGGCGGTGATCGACGCCAGCCCCGGCCTGGGCGAGGCGGTCGTCTCCGGCGCGGTCAATCCCGACCACTTCGTGGTGGACACCGGCGACCGGCGAGATCGTCGAGCGGCGGCTCGGCGACAAGCGGATGCTGTCACGTCGCTGCCCGGCGGCGGCACCGAGCACGTCGAGCTGGCCGACCGCAGCGACGGCCGCCTGCCTGACCGACGCCCAGCTGCGCGCGCTGGCCGCGCTCGGGCGGCGGGTCGAGGCCCACTACGGCGCGCCGCAGGACACCGAGTGGGCGCATCGACGATCGCGGGCAGGCTCTGGCTGACCCAGGCGCGGCCGATCACGACGCTGTATCCCGCTGCCGACGAGGCGACCGCGGCCGGCGGACCCGGATCTTCATCTGCCTGACGCCTGGCCCAGGGCCTCACCGGCCGATCACGCCGATGGGGCTGGCCGGCCTTCCGGCTGCTCGGCGCGTCGCTGGCCGCGCGCTCGGGCTGCCGCCGGCCGATCCGCCGCCGGGCCGCGCGTGCATGCGCGAGGCCGGGCAGCGGCTGTTCGTGGACGTCACCGCGGTCGTGCGCAACGCCTCGGCCGGCGGCTGGTGCTCACGGTGCTCGGCGTGATGGAGGCGCGAGCGCCGGCCGTTCTGCGCGCGCTGGCCGACGACCCGCGGCTTCGCCGATCCGACCCCGGTCGCCGCTGCCGTCGTGCGCGGCCGTCGTCACGCGTGGCGCGTGCTGCGACGAGGTACCGCTGCACGCTGGTCACGGCGCTGGTCCGGCCGCAGCCCGGCGCCCGGCGGATCGCCGCGTCGAGCGCGCGGCTGCGCGCCGCGCTGACCCTGCCGGCCGAGCGCGACCGCCGGCGAGCGGCTCGACCTGGTCGAGCGTCTGCTGGGCACCGAGGCGTTCCTGCTGATGCCCGACCGCGTTCGCCTATGCCGCTCGCCGGCTTCGCTGCTGCTCGGCCTGGCCCGGCGGCTGCTCGGCGACCTCGCCCAGCCGGGCGAGCTGCAGACGGTGCTGCGCGGCCTGCCGCACAACGTCGACCACCGAGATGGACCTGGAGCTGTGGGCGCTGACCGCAGCGGATCCGCGCCGATACGACTCGGCCCAGGCGCTTCGGCGACGGTCGACGGCCGAGCTGACCGGCGCGTACCGCGACGGGACGCTGCCGCCGCTGCTCAGCGCGGGCTCACGCGCTTCCTGCGCCGCTACGGCCACCGCGCCGTGGCGGAGATCGACCTCGGCATGCCGCGCTGGTCGGACGACCCGAGCCACATCCTCGGCGTGCTCGCCAACTACCTGCGCTCGAGGATCCCGGCTGGCCCCGGACGTCCAGTTCCGGCGCGGCGAGGTCGAGGCCGAGGCGATGATCGACGAGCTCGTCGCGCGCGGCGCGCACGCAGCCGCCGCGCGGCGCGGCTGGTCGGCTTCGCCTGCGATCGGGCGCGGCCTGGTCGGCCTGCGGGAGAGCCCGAAGTACCTGCTGATCGTGCTGCGCTCGGCTGCTGCGCGACGCAGCTCGGCCGGTCGGCGAGGCGCTGGTGCGCGCGGCGGTCGTCGACGGGCCGACGACATCTTCTTCCTGGACCTGGCCGAGGCGCGACGCGGGCTGCACGGCGAGATCGCTGCGGACGGTGGTCGCGGAGCGCCGCGCGGCGTACGCGACGAGCTGCGCCGCCGGCACATCCCGCGGCTGCTGCTGTCCGACGGGACCGAGCCCGGAGCGCCGTGGCCGGCTCAGCCGAGCGCCCGACGGCGCGCTGCGCGGCAGCCCGGCCTCCGCCGGGCACGGTCACCGGGCCGGCGCGGGTCGTGCTCGATCCGGCCGGCGCGCAGCTCGAGCCCGGCGAGATCCTGGTCGCCCCGTCCACCGACCCGGCTGGACGCCGCTGTTCCTGACCGCCGGCGGCCTGGTGATGGAGATGGGCGGCTCGAACGTCCACGGCGCCGTGGTGGCCCGCGAGTACGGCATCCCGGCCGTGGTCGGCGTCCCCGACGCGACCGACAAGATCCGGACCGGCCAGCTGATCACCGTCGACGGCGCCAGCGGGCTGGTCACCGCGCCGCACCGCCGTCTCCGCCGCTCCCTGAAGACGCCACGTCGGCCCGCAGAGTCTGGGCGGCGATCCGCGTGAACAGGCTCACGACCAACAAGCCGCCGCCGGGAGTGGAGCGTTGTGGGGCCACTTTTCGCCGGGGGAGGCCACGGGTGGCGAGCGGACCGCGAGTGGAGCGGATGGAGCGATTAGGCCGGCCCGTCCAGGGCGGCGAAGATACGGGAGGAGACCTCGTCGATGGGGCCGAGGCCGTCGACCTCGACCAGCACGCCACGCGGGCCGTAGACGTCCAGCAGCGGCGCAGTCTGGTCGGCGTAGACCTGCTGGCGGACCCGGATGGTCTCTTCGTTGTCGTCGGAGCGGCCCTCGGTCTCGGCCCGCTTGAGCAGCCGGCGACCAGTTCGTCGACGTCGGCGGTCAGCGAGACGACCGCGTCGAGCGACTCGCCGGACTCGGGGAGTGCGCCGTCGAGGGTCTCGACCTGCTTCAGGGTGCGCGGATAGCCGTCGAGCAGGAAGCCGCCCTCGCAGTCGGCCTGGCTCGAGCCGCTCGGCAACGATCTGGTTGGTGATGTCGTCACTGACGTAACCACCGGAGTCCATGATCTCGCGGACCTGCCTGGCCAGCGGGCGTGTCGGCGGTCTGCATCGCGCGGAAGATGTCGCCGGTGGAGATCGCCGGGATCGCCGTACCGCTCGGCGATCCTGTGGCCTGGGTGCCTTTGCCGGCCCCGGGAGGGCCCATGATCAGGAGTCGCATCAGCGGAGGAACCCTTCGTAGTTGCGTTGCTGGAGCTGGCTTTCGATCTGTTTGACGGTGTCGAGACCGACGCCGACGATGATCAGGATGGACGTGCCGCCGAACGGGAAGTTCTGGTTCGCGTTCAAGAAGATGAACGCCACGGACGGCAGCAGGGCGATCAGGCCCAGATAGAGCGCGCCCGGGAAGGTCAGCCGGGACAGCACGTACGCCAGGTAGTTCTCGGTCGGCTTGCCCGCTCGGATCCCGGGGATGAAGCCGCCGTACTTCTTCATGTTGTCCGCCACCTCTTCGGGATTGAAGGTGATCGCGACGTAGAAGTAGCCGAAGAACACGATCAGCAGGAAGAAGCGTCAGCATGTAGACCGGGTGGTCGCCGCGGACGAAGTTGCGCGGGATCCAGGACGAGACCTGGCGTCCGGCCGGAACTGCGAGTACAGCGCCGGGAGATACAGCAGCGACGACGCGAAGATGACCGGGATGACGCCGGCCTGGTTGACCTTGATGGGGATGTACGTCGTCGTGCCGCCGAACATCCTCCTGCCCACCATGCGTTTGGCGTACTGCACCGGGATGCGGCGCTGTGCCTGCTCGACGAAGATGACGGCCGCCATCACGACCAGGCCGAGCGCGATCACCAGCAGGAACACGATCCAGCCGTTGGCGCCGGGACGGGCGACCCGCAGCGCCCACAGCGCGCTCGGGAAGGTGGCGGCGATCTGGGTGAAGATCATCACCGACATGCCGTTGCCGATACCGCGCTCGGTGATCAGCTCGCCCATCCACATGATGACGCTGGTGCCGGCGGTCATCGTCAGGATCATCACCACGACCGGGAAGAGCTCTTGTTGTAGACGATGCCGGTGCAGCCGGTGAACAGCTGGTCGTTGACCGCCAGGGTGACGAAGGCCGTCGAGTTGAGGACGGCGAGCACCAGGGTCAGATACCGCGTGTACTGGGTGATCTTCGTCTGGCCGGATAGCCTTCCTTCTTCAGCGCCTCGAGCCGCGGGATCACCACGGTCAGCAGCTGCAGGATGATGCTCGCGGTGATGTAGGGCATGATGCCCAGCGCGAAGACCGCCAGGTGCAGCAGCGCGCCGCCGGAGAACAGGTTGATCAGCGAGTAGAGGCCCTGGGTGTCGCCCGGTGGCCTGCTTGAGGCAGAAGTCCACCTGCTTGACGTTCACATTCGGCACCGGGATGATCGAGCCCAGCCGGAAGACGGCCAGGATCATCAGGGTGAAGAGGATCTTCTTCCTTAGGTCCGGGGTCCGGAATGCGTTGGCGAACGCTGAGAGCACTCCGCCCCTCCCTTTCTGTTGACACCTGGTGTGTCGCTGACGACGTACGCCCCGCCGCACGCGACGGTCGAGAACCACCAGGACCTCGCGACTTTATCAAGAACCGGCGCGGATCCCAGCATCTGTCCGGGGTAGTCGTGCTCCCCTAGTGCCACGTTGGCGACACTAAGGTGTAACGCATGAAGATCCTCGTTGGTTACATCCCGACTCCGGAGGGCCTGGCCGCACTCGACTGGGCGACCGAACACGCGGTGCTGACCAGCGCTGACCTGACGGTGCTGAACACCGGCAAGAACGGCGACTACTCCGATGCGCGGTACGCCTCAGCCCAGGACATCGACGCGTTGGAGGCCGACCTGTCCAGGCGAGGGGTGAACTACACGGTGCGCCGCCCCACCGACGGAGTGCCCGCCGCTGACAGCCTCGTCACCGCAGCCAACGAGATCGATGCGGACCTGTTGGTGATCGGGCTACGCCGCCGCTCGCCGGTCGGGGAGTTGATCACCGGCAGCTCGGCCCGGCGATCCTGCTCGATTCGCCGTGCCCCGTGGTGGCGGTGAAGGCCAAGCGCTGATGACCACAAGGTGGCCGACCACATCCTTCAGCGGCTGCGGGAGTGGGGGGTGGAGCAGGTCTTCGGCTACCCCGGGGACGGCATCAACGGGCTGCTGGCGGCCTGGGCAGAGGCCGACAACAGCCCGGCGTTCATCCAGTCCCGGCACGAGGAGATGGCCGCGTTCAGGCGGTCGGCTACGCCAAGTTCTCCGGCAAGGTCGGGGTGTGCGTGGCGACGTCGGGCCCGGGCGCGATCCACCTGCTGAACGGTCTGTACGACGCCAAGCTCGACCACGTGCCGGTCGTGGCGATCGTCGGCCAGACCGACCGCAGCGCCATGGGCGGCTCCTACCAGCAGGAGGTCGACCTGCTGAGCCTGTTCAAGGACGTCGCCAGCGACTACGTGCAGATGGTCACCGTGCCCGAGCAGCTGCCCGAACGTGCTCGACCGGGCCATCCGCATCGCCGACAGCCGAGCGGACGCGCCGACCGCGGTCATCATCCCCGCCGACGTGCAGGAGCTCGAGTACTCGGCACCGCCGCACGCGTTCAAGATGGTGCCGTCCAGCCTCGGATCGACCTGGCCGCGCCGGTGCCCGACGCCGAGGCGATCTGGCGCGGCCGCCGAGGTGCTCAACGCGGGCGAGAAGGTCGCGATGCTCGTCGGGCAGGGCGCCCGGGGCGCGGCGCACGGAGGTCAGCAGGTCGCCGACACTGCTCGGCGCCGGCGTGGCCAAGGCGCTGCTCGGCAAGGACGTGCTGCCCGACGAGCTGCCCTGGGTCACCGGCTCGATCGGGCTGCTCGGCACCCGGCCCGTCCTACGAGATGATGCGCGACTGCGACACGCTGCTGATGGTCGGCTCGAGCTTCCCGTACACCCAGTTCCTGCCCGGCTTGGACGGCAGGCGCGCGCGCCGTGCAGATCGACATCGACCCGCCCATGATCGGCATGCGCTACCCGTTCGAGGTCAACCTCGTCGGCGACGCCGCGGCCACCCTGCGAGCGCTGCTGCCCGCTGCTGGAGCGCAAGGAGGACCGCACCTGGCGCGAGCACGATCGAGCAGAACGTCGCGCCGCTGGTGGGACGGTGATGGACGCGCGAGGCCGCGCGTGACGGCCGACCCGATCAACCCGATGCGCGTCTTCAGCGAGCTCTCGCCGCGGCTGCCCGACGACGCGATCGATCACCGCCGACTCCGGGTCGGCGCGCGAACTGGTACGCCCGGCACCTGCGGATGCGCGGCGGCATGCGCGGCTCGCTGTCGGGCACGCTGGCCACCATGGGGCCCGGCGGTGCCGTACGCGATCGGCGCCAAGTTCGCCCACCCCGACCGGCCGGCGTCGCCCTCGTGGGCGACGGCGCGATGCAGATGAACGGGCTGGCCGAGCTGATCACGATCGCGCAAGTACTGGCCGGAGTGGGCCGACCCGCGGCTGGTCGTCGCCGTGCTGCACAACAACGACCTCAACCAGGTCACCTGGGAGCTGCGGGCGATGGGCGGCTCGCCGCAGTTCCTGCCGTCCCAGGAACTGCCCTCGATCGCCTACGCGGGTTTCGCCCGCAGCCTCGGCCTGATCGGCATCACGGTCGAGGAGCCCGAGCCAGGTCGGACCGGCGTGGGACGAGGCGTTCGCTGCCGACCGGCCGTGCGTGATCGAGTTCAACGCCGACCCGGCCGTGCCGCCGATCCCGCCCCACGCCACCTGGGATCAGTTGGTCCAGAGTGCCGAATCCATCCTGCGCGGCGACTCCGATCGGGTAGACGTGATCACCGAAGGCGTGAAGAGCGCCCTGGCCGACGTACTGCCGGGCCGGCCGACCTGATGCCGCCGAAGGCGCGCGAGGCCGTCGTGATCGGGGCTGGACCCAACGGCCTGGTCGCCGCCAATCTGCTCGCCAACGCCGGCTGGGACGTGCTGATCCTGGAGGCCCAAGCCGCGGTCGGCGGCGCCGTGCAGAGCGCGGAGGATGTGGCCGACGGCTTGGTTCACGACACCTTCAGCAGCTTCTATCCGATGGCGGCGGTCTCGCCGGTGATCAAGAAGCTTCGACTGGAGCAGCATGGCCTGCGGTGGCGGCGGGCCCCGGCCGTACTGGGCCATCCGCTGCCCGACGGTGACTGGGCCTTGCTGTACGACGACGTGGAGGCGACCGCTCGGGCGCTGGAGTGGGTCTCGGCGCCGGACGGGCCGGCCTGGCGGGAGCTCTGCGCCGACTGGCAACGGATCGGGCCGGCGCTCACTGACGCCTTGCTCGCCCCATTCCCCCACCGGTTCGCGGGGGGTTGCAGATGCTGGCCAAACTGCCCGGAGTCGGCGGGCTG
>CAVTHR010000039.1:0-341534 GCA_963734385.1 uncultured Actinomycetota bacterium
GCCGGAGCTATCTTCGACTGCCCACCAACCAGGAGGAGTCGGTCAATCTGGCCTACGCCCTTGGTCTTTGCGGCGTTGATCGCAGTCTCCGTGTAATCAACTGTCTGTTCGATCAAGCTTGCTGCGAGTTCCTCAAGATCCTGACGTTGAAGCGTGATCCTCCCAGGAGTGCCTTTGAATGTATAGAATATGGAGTGGTCTTGTTTGTCGGTTAGCGCCCTCTTTGCATCTTCAGCTTCGGTGGAAAGCCTTCATAGGAGGGTCATCCAACAACTCTGATGCAGTCGCGCCAGCAGCATCGGCAATACGATGTGCAAGGTCCTCTGCCAGATCCTGGTCGAGATCTGCTCCTCCTAGCTTATGGTTGCCGTCGGTTGCATTGGTTATCAGGGAGTCGCTGGCAAGGCTTATAACTGTGACGTCGAAGGTCCGCCCCCGAGGTCATAAACCAGAACGGTTTCTTCCCTCGAATCCGCTTGTGCCAGGCCGTACGAGTAGGCGGCTGCAGTGGGCTCGTTGATAATGTCGACAACCTTGAGCCCGGCCATCTCGCCAGCGCGGGTTGTGGCGCGCCGTTCTTCGTCGCCGAAGTATGCGGGCACGGTGATTACGACGTCCTCTACCGTTTCTCCCGTGGCGTCGTTGGCTGTCTTTGCCAACTGACGAAGGATAAATGCCGCTATTTCGCTCGCTGAGAACTCCTCACCTTGGGATGAGAACCTCCATTCGGGCTCGCCCATGTGGCGCTTGACCAGTTGCGCTACGTTCTCCGGTTGGAGGAGCGCTTCGGACTTGGCCAGGTTGCCAACAACCGTGCTTCCGCCGGGTTCGAACAGAGCTTCCCGAGGGAGTCGTGTAGTCGTTGTCCATGTTGCGAAAGACTTCAGCCTTGCCGTAGTCGTCCACACGTGCGATCTCGGAGTATGTAGTTCCAAGATCGATCCCGTAAATTCTCGCGGGCATCATTCCCCCTTAGCTGATCCGGTCGTCCTGTAGACGCTGACCTCTGCTCGGCGTAGTAGCAGCTCGTTCGAACTGTAGCCCTTTCGAATGACAGACGCGATCGTTCTGTCGCTTGCTGGTTCGGTGCCGGGCACGGTGTTAACGACGACTTGACGCCTAACATCAAACGGAGTCCCCTGCGCCGGATCCTCAGCCTGAACTCCCCAGTCCTCCAAGATCGAGGTTAAATGCTCTTCCGCATGAGACAGCGCTCTCAACTCATGTTCACTGTCACCCGCCAGTTTCAGTGTCGAAAGTGTATCCATCACGCCGACTAGACCGCGCAGCAATGGGAGTAGGGCCTGTTGCAGTTCGCCCTCGCGAAGCAGAGCATTCTCCCGGTGGAGTTTGTCAATATGCTCGCTATACCTTGAAGTGAGGCGCGACAACTCGTCCAGCTTCTCCTCAACTCGGTCTGTCTTCTGAGGAATAAGGAATGCCATCTGCACATGATCTGAGCCGACGTCGGGTTCGGCAGCCACGGCTTCGCCCGCTTTCGCTGGACTGTGCCTCCGGACCCGTCTCGTCGATCGCTCCATGCTGAGCAGCCTCGATATGCTGAGCAGCCTCAATTCCCTCTGTCCTTCGCGCTCGGGCCTGGCGCCGATGGTACCTCTGAGGTCGAGACGTCCAGAGGCTCATCTGCGCTGCCGTTCTCGCCCGACTCAGTCTCAGGTTTGGGTTCGAGAGTGTTGATCTTGGGGTCGAGCGGCGAACCGGGATCGTTGTCCGGGCGCATGACCGGCGACTCCGATTGGCTTGCCCCCTCTGACGTCTCTTGCTCCAAGGGGCCGTCAGCCTCGCCTTGTTGACGGGCATTCGCATCGACATCACTCGACCTGGTCACCAGCGTCCCTCCCTGTTGAACGCAGGTTGATGCGGTCGGCCAGCTGAGATTCCGGGCTCGTCGAACCGGGGATCAGGCACGTGCTCGATGCCGCCGTCCTGCTGTAGCGCTCAATGTCCTACTCAACGAAGCAATTCGTCAAGTGGCATCTCACTATGTCGCCGCGAAGACCCACTCAGTTCGCTGCCGGGGCTGATGTCGACACCGGCCGCGCCGAACGCGAAGATCTTGGCGTTGTGGTTGGCGCCCCGGCCGTCGGGCCGGCGCTGCACCACGCAGTGCACGATGCGACACCCCGGCCCCCCGCGCGGCGGGCAGCAGCCTGGCGATGTTGGGCAGCGCCTCGCGGCGCGCTTCCTCGGCGAGCGCGGCGAGTCCGGCGTCGGGTCCGACGATGGCGCCCTGGCATTCCTGTGTGACGATCGCGGTGTGCCCGGGCGCCGCCATCTCGCGCGAGGTCGATCCTCATGGGTCACCGATGCCGGCCGGTGGCACCTCGTAGAACTGCGTCGCCCATTTACGCATGGCCATATAGGGTTTCGCGTCCATCTTGGACAGCGCCGGATGCTCGATGTACTTCTGGTAGCGCCAGATGTCGCAGGTCCTCCCACACCGTCTTGAGGAACTGGCGCTCCACCTTCTCGCGCACCGAGTCGGGCGGAATGTCGGAGTCTCGCCGGGGAGTTGCGGCCACCAGATCGAATAGAACATGTCGGACACCTCGTCTTCGACCGGTGTGCAGGCGAAGATCAGCCGGTGGTTCGACGACCCCTCGAAGGCGCTGATCGCGAAGCCGAGTCCGGAGAAGTGGCTGTGGATGTGCAGCGCCATCTTGTTCGGGGTCGTCGCTACGGGCATCGGGCCAGCCGGTGAGGAAGCGCCATTCCTCTTCGACGGCTTCCCAATTCAGGCACACCGGGGTCACGGTCGCTCCGTGGACATAGTGGAAATGCGCGCTGTCCGGGCCGTTCTCCGCGACGATCTGCGGATGTACCGGGCATGCTCGGTGCGGCGCGAAAACTCCGGATACGGCCGGTAATACGCGTCCGGGTCGGTAGGAAACTGCGGAAACTTGTGGAAGAGATCCGGCATCTCCCACTGCGGTTTCTTGCCTTCGGGCTGATGCCAGACGAACACACAGCCGTACTGCTCGCGGACTGGGTACGACGCGCAGCCGCAGCGCCTCTGTTGGGCCGGTCGGGCTGATAGGGGATGTAGCGGTTGGTGCCGTCGGGCCCCCAACGCCATCCGTGGAACGGGCATTCGACGCAGTCGCCGACCACCTTGCCGCCGTGTCCGATGTGGGCGCCGAGGTGGCGGCAGTGTCCCGTCAGGACGTGCAGTTCACCCGATTCGTCGCGGTAGGCGACCAGGTCGTCGCCGAAGTACCGAGCGGCCGCACCTCGCCTGCAGGGAATTCGGCCGACCAGCCGACCATGAACCAGCCGGTGACCTTCCAGGTGAACGGAACTTTCAAGCCGAGCCTCCTGTGACGCGCGCCTAGCCAACGGAAGATATTACAGTATAGTTTTCGACAGTCGGAGGTGGATCGGGCAGCGCAAGGAGGCGTGGCGATGTCAGCTGGTCGCTTCGATGCGATCGTTATCGGCGCCGGGTTCTCCGGCCTCTACGCGCTGCATCGGCTTCGAGAGCTCGGGCTGCGGGTGCGTGGTCATCGAGCGGGCCGACAAGGTCGGCGGGACGTGGTTGTTCAACCGGTACCCGGGCGCGCGCTGCGACATCGAGAGCATCGAGTACTCCTACAGCTTCTCCGACGAGATTCAGCAGGAGTGGGTGTGGACCGAGACGATGCCCGCCCAGCCCGAGGTCGAGGCCTACCTCAACTTCGTCGCCGACCGGCTGGACCTCCGCCGCGACATCCGGTTCAACACCAACGTCGTCTCGATGACGTTCGACGAGTCGGCCGCGGAGTGGAGCGTCCGCACAGAGTCGGGGGAGTCGTTCTCCGCGCCGTTCGTGGTCGCAGCGGCGGGCATCCTGTCGGTGCCGCTGGAACCCGACATCGCGGGATGGACACGTTCACCGGCACCTCGTTGTTCACCAGCCGCTGGCCCAGGAACGACGTCGACCTCACCGGCAAGCGCGTCGGCGTCATCGGCACCGGGTCGACGGGTGTGCAGCTGATCCCTGTGGTGGCCAAGGAGGCCGCAGCACCTCACCGGTGTTTCAGCGTTCGCCCGCATACACCCTGCCGTGGAGGGTCCGTCCCTTCGCGCCGGGCGAGCTGGACGAGATGAAGGGCAGGTACGGCGAGATCCGGGCCGCGCAACGAGAACATCCGATCGGGGCCGCGCGGCTGTCAGGCCTTCTCGGTGATGTTCCAGATGATGGCCAATCCGCCGTTGAAGACGGCGTCGCGGGAGGACCAACTCCGCGCCGTCGAGGAGAGCGGCGTCATGGGCGCGCTCAGTTGGGGCGACGTGTTCTTCGACATCGAGTCCAACCAGATGGCGGCCAAGCTCTACGGCGAGGCGGTGGGACGGATAGTCGCGGACCCCGAGACCGCGGCCGCGCTGACGCCGACCCATCCCTTCGGATGCAAGCGGCCGATCATCGACCAGGGCTACTACGAGACGTTCAACCGCGACAACGTCACGCTCGTGGATCTGCGCAAGGGTGCGATTCGTCGAGGTGACACCGACGCGGCATCGACACCGAGCAGGGCACTCTACGAGCTCGACGTGATCATCTACGCCACCGGCTTCGATGCCATGACCGGGGCGCTCAGCCGGATCGACATCCGCGGCCGTGACGGGATGTCGTTGAGCGACTTCTGGGCGACCGAAGGCCCGTTGTGCTATCTCGGGCATCTCCGTCGCGGGCTTTCCGAATCTGTTCATCGTCCAGGCACCTGGAAGTCCAGCGCCTGCAAGTAATTTCGTCGCCGCACTCGAACAGCACGTGGAGTGGATCGGCGACTGCATCTCCTACATGCGCGCACACGACTACCGGACGATCGAGGCCCAGCCCGAAGCTCAGCAGGAATGGATGGAGCACATCACTTCGCTCGTCGCGCCGACCGTGCTCGTCCATCCGACCTGCAACTCCTGGTACAACGGCGGCAACGTCCCCGGCAAGAAAAGGATGTACATGGGCTACACGGCGGGAATCCCGGAATATCGCCGGCGGTGCGACGAGATCGCCGAGGCCGGATACACCGGCTTCAAGCTCGCGTAGCAGATGAAGACCACGGAACGCGTGTGGCGCATCGGCAACGACTTTGCGGGGGTGCTGCCGCGCGCACACACCGCGTTGAGGCGCTCCGATGACTGGAACCCGTTGTCGCCGAGCGGTGCCCGACAGCTGGGGGAGGTGGTCCTCGATGAGCTGGCCTTGTCGGGAATGACGTTGACCGCCCCGCCGCCCAAGCTCGAGCGATCGATGGAGTCATGCGCCGTCGCGGCGCGAGAACTGGCCGGCCTTGGGCTTGCGGGAACGCATGCCGACCCAGAACCTCTGGCGGTGAAAGCCATTCGCCGCCGACGGCTGGGGCAGCTGACGTACGAGCAGATGAGGTACGAGCACGAACCCGTGCTTCCTCGTTCGCTTGCCGCAGCAGGTCTTCGGCGGCCCGGCGACCGCGGTCGCACACCTGTGCCGAACCGGCGATGACCGCAGGCCGTGGTTGGTGTGGGTGCACGGGGCGGGCCAGGGCCAGCCGATCGACTTACTGTTCTCCCGGGCCCGGCGGGTGCGGGACGAGTTGGGTTTCAACATCGCCCTGCCGGTGCAGCCGGGTCACGGTGTCCGGCGGGCGGCGTGGCCGCAGTATCCGAACATGGACCCGCTGGCCAACGTCGCTGGGATGATTCGCGTCGTCTCCGAGGTTCGTGCCCTCGTGCGATGGCTGCGAGCCGCAGTCGACCGCCGTCGCCGTTTCCGGCGTCTCCATGGGAAGTCCTGTGGCAGCACTTGTTTCGCACCTGGAGGACGTCGACGGCGTCGCGGTGTATACGCCGATCCTCGGTCTGAACGCGATGATCGGACATCACATCGGGCGGTGGGGACCCTCGGTCGACGACACCAGGCAACTCTTGCAGTCGGAGGTGGTGGCGGAGTTGAACTCGGCGGTGGACCACCTTGCGGTCGAGCCAACGGCGCCACCGGAGCGACGTCTCATCGTGGGCGCGTGGCACGACCGGATGGCGATGCGCGAACCTGCCCAGGCGCTACACCAGCGATGGGGCGGTCAGCTGTTCTGGCACAACGGAAGCCATGTCGGGCAATCTCTTCGCCCGCGGCGTGCAAGCGGCTTCGGAGCGATTCCTCGCCGACATCAGCTCGGAAGCTGGCCACCGATCGTCCTGGTGACCTGCTCGGCGTAACCGACGGCGAGATCGACCCACGCTTCGCATTGGGCATGCGGCATGCGTATCGTCGGCCCGCTGATCGTGATGGCGCCGAGGAGGTCGCCCGCGGCGTCGAAGACGGGCGCCGAAAGCCCCGATGCCGAATCCTCGCGTTCACCTGCGGTGATCGCGTAACCGTCGGCCTTGGCCTGCGCGATGAGCGCGCGCAGTTCGTCCGGGCTGGTGACCGTGAAGTCGGTCATCGGTTCCAGCGGCGCGGCGAGGATCTGCGCGGCCAGGTCGGGGTTCCACGCAAGCAGGATCCGTGACGCGGAACCGACGTGCAGCGGAATGACCTTGCCCACGTACATGTCCCGACGAAGCGCGTGATGGGTCTCTGCGACCGCGACGCAGACCCGGTAGTTCTGCTCCACCTTGAAGAAGCATGCCGTCTCCCCGGTCTTGTCGCGGATCTCTTTGAGAACCGGGTTGACGACCGCGAGCACGTCGAGGTCCTTGAGAGCCGTCGCCGCCCAGTACGACATGCGGACACCGATTCGGATGCGGTCACCCTTGCGGTCCAGCAGGCCCTGGGCGACCATGTTGCTCACCAGGCGCTGCACGGTGGAGGTCGGCAGCCCGGTCGCCTGCTGGATCTCGCCGAGACTCATCTCGGGACGGACGAGCGAGAACGCGTCGAGTATCTCGGTGATCTTGCCGAGCACCAGCAGCGGCTGCTGCTTCGACGACGCGCCGGGCTCATCGGTTGTCATGTCGTGAATGTACTCGCGGTCAGCCATCTCTCATCGCCTCCGGATTGACACAGTGCGGCGGGATGTCGACCGGCCGCGATGGCGATGGCGTTGTCGGCACACAGCTCGGCCATCTTGGCTCGCACCTGCGTGGTGGCGCTGCCAAGGTGTGGGAGGAGGACGACATTCGTCAGGTCGGCAAGGCCGGGTGCCAGCCGCGGCTCATGTTCGTAGACGTCGAGTCCGGCTCCGGCAAGGCGGCCTGCGGCAAGCGCTTCGACGAGGGCGCTTTCATCGACGATCGGGCCGCGCGCCGTGTTGATCAGGATCGCCGTTGGCTTCATCGCCGCCAGGGTCGAGGCGTCGACCAGGTGCCTGGTGGTGGGGGCCAACGGGACGTGCACGGAAAGGAAGTCGCTGCGTTCGACGAGTTCGGTCCAGCCGACCTGGCGCACCGGGTACCGCAAGCGTGGCGAGTTCAGCGTCGTCGACGCGTCGTCCCGCGGGCGGGTGCGAGCAGAAGGTGACCGACATGCCGAACGCCGCGGCCCGGCGTGCCGTGGCCCGGGCGATTCGGCCGAACCCGGCGAGCCCCAGCGTGGCACCCGAGACATCTTGACCGAGAAGCAGATCCGGCTTCCATCCGGTGAACTGTCCGGAGCGAGTGAACTGGTCCGCTTCGATGGCACGCCGTGCGGTGGCCAGAATGAGCAGCATCGCCAGATCGGCGGTGGCGTCGGTGAGCACTCCGGGGGTGTTGCCGACGACGATTGCATTGCTGGTTGCGGCTGGGACGTCGATATTGTCGTAGCCGACCGCGTAGTTCGAGATTCCGGCGAGTTTCGCCATGGCCCAGCAGGTCGGCGTCGAACATGTCGCTGAGTTGCGCGACGGCCACGTCGAACTCTCCCGAGCTGCAGGCGTCGGCGAGCTCCTCGGGCGTGGGCGGCGCGGACGGGTATGTGCACCCGGCCTGCGGCGTGCAGCGCGCCCAGCCCTGGTTCGGGTATCGGGTAGGTGACAAGGAAGACGGGGTCGTCATCTCTCACAACGCGTCCGATCAACCGCTACCGCCGATGACCCACTCGAACGCCGCTCGATTTGGATCGCGCACCCTGAGCGGATCGGGAGCGGTTCGGCTCACCCAGTTCCGCGAGAAGCTTGTCGGTGATCTCCACCATCGATGCCAGCGTAGTTGGCGTGAACCAGTCAGGTCGAGTCGCGAACAAGAGGTCCTCGGTCGCGGTGTTGCCGCTGGCGCCCGGGGCGAACGGGCAGCCGCCGAGGCCGCCGAGCGATCCGTCCACCAAGGTGGCGCCTGCGTCGATCGCGGCGAGCGTGTTGGCCACGCCGAGTCCCCAGGTGTCGTGGCCGTGGAAGACGATGCGGCGCTGCGGGGTTCGCTGCCGAATGCGCTGTATCAGGTCACTGACCTGCGTCGGGATTGCCTGACCGATGGTGTCGCAGACGACGATGTCTGCCGGCTCCGGCGGTGCGCGGATCGTTGGCGATACCGATCACGCGTTCCGGATCGGTCAGCCCTTCGAAGGGGCAGGTGAACGCCGTGGCGATACACAGCTCGAATCGACGCCGCCCACCTCCTGGCTGATGCCGGACGGCATCGGGCATGGCCGCCACGCTGTCTTCGGTGCTTCGCCCGATGTTGGCCTTGTTGTGCGAGTCCGAAGCAGAGAAGCAGTATTGGAAGTTGCGCGCACCTGCGGCGGCCGCCTTCTCGACGTGGCGCGGGGTCGCCACCCAGATCCAGCACCGGTCGAGCTCCTGGGGTTCGAGCGCGGCGACAACGTCGAGGGTATCGGCAAGTGGGGGAACGAGATCAGGGCGCGCCATCGAGCCGATTTCCAGCGTCGGCACGCCGAGCGCCAACAACTCGCGGATGATCGCGACCTTGCGTTCGGTGGGCAGGCTCTTCGAGGTGAGTTGGAGTCCGTCGCGCAGGGTCACGTCGCGTAGTTCTGCGCGCGGCGTGTACGGCCGTGGTGTCATGTCAGTGCTCCGATCTCTTCGTCGGTGAAGCCCAGCAGCGAGGAGAGAACGTCTCGGGTGTCCTCACCGAGGTCGGGTCCCACGCTTCGAATCGGCAGCGAAGCCGGGCCGATCACCGGGACGATGCCGGGAAATCCGACAGTCTTCAGCTCTGCCTCTCCGGTGTCAACATCGAAGTCGCTGGATCATGTTTCGCGCCGCGTACTGCTCCGTCGGCGCAGATGTCGGCGGCGGTGTAAATGGGGCCGGACGGCACGCCTGCCTCGTCGAGCAGCTTGAGCGCGTCGTCGCTGATTGTATCGGATGGTCCATTCGCCGATTGCGGCGTCGAGTTCCTCGCGTCGCTGCCACCGGCCCGCGTTGGTCTGCAGGTCGGGGTCGGCAGCCAGGTCGGGCCTGCCGATGATCTGCATGTAGCGCTGGAAGATCGCGTCCCCGTTTCCCGCGACGATGATGCTGCGTGCCGTCTGCGCAGGGGTAGGCGTTGCTTGGCGCGATGCCCTCCATCCGTCCGCCGACACGTTCGCGTATGACGCCGTATGCCAGGTAGTCCGGCACCAGCGACTCCATCACCGACAACACCGATTCGTTCAGGGCGACGTCGATGACGCGCTGCGACAATGGCACTTTCACGTGTTCCCGCTGAAACAGCGCCATCACTGTCCCGAACGCCGCGTAGATTCCGGCAATCGAGTCGCCGATCGACACGCCCGTGCGAACCGGCGGCCGGTCGGGGTCACCGACCAGTTCCCGCAGGCCGCCGAACGCCTCGGCGACGGCCGCGAAGTCCGGTCGTCTCTGCCAACGGTCCGGTCTGGCCGAACGCGGAGATTCGAGTGATCACCAGGTCCGGGTTGACCCGGTTGAGGTCCTCGGGCCCGAGCCCCCACTTCTCCAGGGTGCCCGGCCGGAAGTTCTCGAGCAGCACATCGCAGTGCCGGACCAGGTCGAGAATGATCTCACGGCCACGATCGGTCTTCAGGTCGACCACGATCGACTTCTTGTTGCGGTTGATGGTCCGGTACAGCATCGACGTGTCGCCGGAGTAGAGCCGCCAGTTGCGCAGCTCGTCCCCGGTGACCGGGCGCTCGACCTTGATGACCTCGGCGCCGAAATCGGCCAACATGCGGCCAGCCGTCGGGGCGGCAATGTAGTTGCCGAGTTCCAGCACCCGCACACCGGCGAGTGGGCGAATATCGTTGGTGGTCAATGTCATTCCTTACGTCGAAAGGGCTCTATCAGAACAGCATGCTCATCGGCAGGATGAGCAGAATCGCAACGACGGAGGCAACGGAGACGCCCACGGTGACGGTCTTCAGCGTGCCTCGCGTCGACTGGCCCAGAAGCGACTGCAGCAGCCAGAACGTGTTGCTCGTGACGTGCACCGCGAACAGCGATCCTGCGCCTGCGGCCAGCGCGATCAGGACGGGATCGAGGCCGATGATCGGCGCGACCGGCGCGAGAATGCCCGCCGAGGTGATCGCCGAGATCGTCACGGAGCCGACGGCGACATGCAGCGCTGCTGCGATGGCCCACACCACCAGCAGCGGGGCGGCGGTGCTCGCTGTGAAGTACTCGCCGAGGATGTCGCCGAGACCCGCCGCCTTGATCGTGGCGGCCAGCGAGCCGCCCACCCCGGTCAGGATCAGGATCTGGCCGCTCTCCTTGAAGCCGGTGGCGATCGCATGCTGAATCGGCTCTACGCCGAGCGCGTAGCGACCGACAAAGCTCGTGCCGATCAGGCCGATCAGCAGGGCGATGACGGGGGAGGAAACGAATTTCACGATCGGGTTGTGGATGTCGGCGGCGTCGAGGATCGCGCCGGTCGCGATGAGAACCAGAGAAAGCATCATCGGCGCGAACAACACGATCAGCGGCGTCTGCGCACGGGTGACCGTCGCCGTCTTGGTGGCGACTCCGCCGCCCGACGGTCGTCTCGTCCTCGGGACTCGTTGCGGGACTGATGGGTTCGTTGTCCTGTTCGTCGTCGTCGAGCGGCTCGGGATCGGCGCCGAGGAACTCCTGCTCGTCGCGCTCGGGGTTCCACCAGCCATGATTGAACAGGAACGACATGATCGCGACGGAGATCGCGACGGTCGGGATCACGAGGAGCACACCGAACAGCAGGTACTTGCCGAGCGGGACACCGAGCAGGCCGGCCAGCGCCAGCGCGCCGACACCGGGAACGGTCAGGACGATTCCGCATTCGAGCCCGATGGCCATGGCCGTCGCCATCCGCGCGGTTCCGTTCTTGCCGATCTTCTTCGCCAGACTCCGCGCGAGCGGTGCCGAGATGACAAGCAGCACATCGAGAAAGATGGACTGAAGCAAGGTGGCGATCGTCAACGACATCGCGTAGGGCATCCGCTTCGGGCCGAACAGCTTGAGCAGCGTCTGCACCAGGCGTTGGATGGCGCCGGTCTGCTGCAGGATCGCGCCCATCAGAACGCCGAACGCGATCAGCAGGCCGACTTCGGCCATGATGTCGCCGAACCCCTTCATGATCGCGTCGATCGTTTCCTGGACGCCGAGTCCGACCGCCAGTCCGAGGTAGGCCGAACCGACCACCAACGACACGACCGGATTGAACTTGAAGCGCACGATCATCACGACAACGGCGATGATCGCGACCGCTGTGTTGATCACGACTGCGGTGTCTGACATGGGCAAACCCCTTTGTACGGCCCGTTGAATTCCGGTGATGCGCGGCACACAGCCTTTTTTGGTGTGACGCGCACCGCATCCACATTATGAGCATACACCCACAATATAAGCAAGCGCCTGAGAGCGCAGTCGACTGTGAGCTGCGGTTTTGTGGAGCGAGACGGGCGGTTCAGCGCGCCGGCGGCGCGCCGTAGTCCTCGATGATGCGGGCCCGTACATTCGCCAGTTCGCGCCCGAGGTCGTATTGATCGGGCAGCGCCGTCCACCAGAAGGCGATGCCGAAGACCGCGCTACTGATGTCGCTGACGGCGCCGCTGATGCCGATGCCTGGCCGGACCGAACCGTCGCGAACGCCCTTGCGCAGCCCTTTCTCGACCTTCGCGGCGCCACTCTTCAGCTGATCCCTTACGCGCTGGCGCATGGGCGAGGTCGCCTTGACCGCCTCAAAGGTCGCAACGAACATCGCCAAGAGCAGTTCGGGGTCCTCGTCGTAGATCTCCTCGATCCGGTCGAAGTGGGCGAGCACTTGTTGCATGCCGGTGGTCTTCGGGTCGGGATCCGGGTTGAGTCGTTTGACGTATTCGTGCAGGAACGCCTCCAGGATGGCGTCCTTGCTGCCGTACCTGGCGTGGACCATGGCGCGGCTGTAGCCGGCCCGACGGCCGATTTCGGCAGCCGTCGTCGCGTCCCAACCCTTCTCGACGATCAGTTCGGCGGCGGCCTGAAGCAGCCGTCGGCTGGAGGCCTTGACGCGCTCCGGCTGCGTCAACCCGCGGGCAGGAGAGGGCACTCTTGCATATTAGACGCTCGACAATTAACTTAGTTGCGCACTGTCAAATTTCTTGTGGAGGTCGAAAAGGGTGACAGCCACGGCGGAGGTCCCCTCGAGCATCGACGGCCTGACTCCGACGTGGCTGACCGGCGCGCTCGGCGCACGGGTCACCGGTGTCCGAGCCGAGCAGATCGCGCAGGACACGGGGTTCTCGTCGCTGCTGTACCGGCTGCATATCACCGGCGATGGCACGCCATCGACCGTGATCGCCAAGCTGCCCGCGCAATCCGAGGCGCGCGGAGCGATGGAGCTGTTGGGCGGTTACCGGCGCGAGCTGGCGTTCTACCAAGGGGTGGCCGGTCGCGCTCCGATGGAGACGCCGCACGTCTACGCCGCCCGGATGGTGGACGGCACAGCCGATTTCGTTCTACTGCTGGAGGATCTGCAGCACTGGGACAACGCGGATCACCTCGCAGGCCTGTCGATGGACCGGGCCCGAGTCTGCATCGATGCCCTGGCCGGACTGCATGCCTGGTCTACCGATTCTGCGAACGCCTTTGCGCTCGAGGCGTTCCCGAGCATCGACACCCCGATAGCCCGCGACCTGCTGGTGCCCGCGTTCGGACCCGGCTGGCAGATCTATCGCGACAAGTCGTCGGCGCCGATCCCCGCCGCCGTCGCCGCCTTCGCCGAGCGGTTCACCGAGGCAGCCGCCGAGGCGCTTGCCGCGGTGACCGAGCGGTCGATGCTGCTGCACGGTGACATCAGGGCGGACAACCTGTTCTTCGACGGCGATCGGCTCAAGGTGGTCGACTTCCAATTCGCGTCCCGCGGCGCGGGCGCCGCCGACATCGCGTACCTGGTGAGCCAGGGGCTACCGACAGCGGTGCGTCGCGGTCACGACGAGGTCCTCGTCGGCGAGTATCTCGAACGGCTGACCGCGTATCGGCGTCACGACTACTCGTTCGACGAGGCGTGGCGACACTACCGATTCGCCGTCGCCTATCTGATGGTTCTGCCGGTCATCACGCTCAACGGATGGGACGCGATGCCGGAGCGGTCCCGGGCCCTCTGCGTGACACTGACCGATCGGGCCGTGGCCACCATCGACGAGATCGATGCACTGGAGGTGTTCGCGTGACGCGTTCGGCACGTGAGGTCGTCGAGCTCTACAACTTCGTCGTCTGGAACCAGCGCGACTTCGCGCTCGCCGAGGAGCTGATGGGCGAGACGGTGATTCGCCACGATGTGGGTGAGGTGCACACGCTTGACCCATGACCAGGCGGTCAGCCGCGTCGTGGACACATGGGCCATGTTCGACGAACTTCGATTCGATCTGAAACTGGTCGTCGCCGGGGACGACGGCGAGCACGTCACCATCGTCTACGAGTCGCCGATGAAGCTCAAAGACGGCACAGAAACGACGATCAGCAGCATCGAGGTGTTCCGAGTCGTCGACGGCAGGATCACTGAAGTGTGGAATTGCGGCTACAAGCAAGGAGTCTGGCAATGAGTGAACGCGTGCTCGACGAACTCGGCTACTACCTGCTAGCCGGCGCGGGTGGGGAAGGGCCGTCGACACTCATGGACGAGGCCCGCCGCGGCGAAGAGATGGGCTTCGGCACTGCGTTCATCTCCGAGCGATGGAACGTCAAGGAGGCGTCGTCGCTCGTCGGCGCGGCGTGCGCAGTGACCAGCCGGATGCAGATCGCCACCGCCGCAACCAATCACAACACCCGGCACCCGCTGATCACCGGTTCATGGGCGACCACGATGCATCGCCTCTCCGGTGGCCGCTTCACGCTGGGCATCGGCCGCGGGGTCGCCGCGATGTACGCGGCGTTCGGTGTTCCGTCTGTGACGACCGCGCAGATGGAGGACTTCGCGCAGGTCATGCGGCGGCTCTGGAACGGCGAAGTCATCTTCAACCACGACGGGCCGATCGGTAAGTACCAGGTGCTGTTCCTGGATCCGGATTTCAAGGAAGACATTCGCCTGGCCATCGTGGCCTTCGGGCCCAAGACGCTGGCGCTGGGCGGGCGCGCGTTCGACGACGTCATCCTGCACACCTACTTCACGCCGGAGACCCTGCAGCGGTGCGTCAAGACCGTGAAGGACGCAGCGGAACAGGCAGGCCGCGATCCGGACAGCGTTCGGGTGTGGTCGTGCTTTGCGACCGTCGGCGACCACCTCCCCGACGAGCTGCGACTGAAGAAGACCGTCGCCCGGCTGGCCACCTATCTGCAGGGCTACGGCGATCTGCTGGTCAAAACCAACAACTGGGATCCCGCTGTGCTGCAACGCTTCCGGGAAGACTCCGTCGTCACCTCGATACCCGGCGGCATCGATCACAAGGCGACGGCCGCGCAGATCGAACACATCGCGACGCTGATCCCCGACGAATGGCTGGAGCCGTCGGCCACCGGGTCGGCGCAGCAGTGCGTCGACCGCATCCGTAAGGAATTCGACTACGGCGCCGACGCAGTGATCATGCACGGCGCGACTCCCGACGAGCTCGAGCCGTCGTCGAGGCGACGCCTACCGCTCTGCCGGTACGGGCGTGATGACGGTGCGGCTCACCGGCTCCGCGGCGGCCTGCCTGCTGTAGATCCCGCGCTGTAGCGCCGACAGCAACGCGTCGCGCGTCTCCTCCGGATGAATGAGGTCGTCGAAGCCCAGATGAGCCCGCCGACCGGAAGGACGCCTCCACCTCCGCCTTGCGCAGCTTGGCTTCGACATCCTCGGCTGCATGTGACGCGCGGCTGAGCGCGGCGGCGCTCATCGCCCCCATCGTGGCGCCCGGATAGGCGAACGTCGCGCCCTGGTTGTCGAAACCCAACAGCGACATCACCATTGAGCCGAACCCGTATGCCTTGCGCAGGGTCACGTGCAGCTTGATGGTCGTCGCGGCCGTCTGCGCGGCGAACATCCGCGCGCCGCTGCGCAGCACGCCGCTCTTCTCCGACCGGCTTCCCGGCAGCATGCCCGGGTTGTCGGCGAGGAACACGATCGGCAGGTGGAACGAGTCTGCGACCATGATGAAATGCGCTGCCTTGTCGGCGGCGTCGGCGTCGATGGAGCCTGCCATCACCTTCGGCTGATTCGCGACGACCGCGACCGGATGACCGCCGAGGTGAGCCAGCGCGCAGATCATCGCGGGGCCGAACTTCGGCTGCACCTCGAACCAGTCCGGCCGGTCGAACACCACGTCCAGCACGGTGCGCATGTCGTACACCCGGCGGTTGCCGCGCGGCACGATGTCGAGCAGCTCAGGGGTGGGTCGCGGCTGACTGGTCTCGTCGGCGGGCGCCTGCACCGGGTATGACCATGCGCTCGACGGGAAGTACGACAGGTAGCGACGGATGTCGTCGAGCACCGCTTCGTCGTCCTCCGCGAGGTTGTGGATCACCCCGCTGGCCAGTGCGACGCCGGGCCCGCCGAGGTCTTCCTTCGAAATCTCCTCGCCCGTCGACTCTTTGACGACCGGAGGACCCGCCGTGAAGATCGCGCCCTGTCGGCTCATGATGGTGAAGTCGCAAACCGGGGCCACAAGTGCGCCGTGCCCGGCCGACGGGCCGAGCAATCCGGCCACGGTCGGCACCTTGCCGGAGCACCGCGCCTGCGCGAGCAGGTCGGTGGGGGTGCGCCCGTAATGTTCACCGCTTGGCCGGAAACCCGCGCCCTCCAAGAGCATCACGAGCGGAATCCTGTCGCGCAACGCCAACTCGGCCAGCCGGTAGCGCTTGGCGTTACCGCCGGGGCCGATGCTGCCCGCCAGCGTGGTGAAATCCTCCGCACCGACCATGACCGGCGAGCCGTTGACGGACCCCGAGCCTGCGACGATCCCGTCGGCCGCGATTTCGCCGCCGACGAGCGTGCCGAACTCGCGGAACGTGCCCTTGTCGAGCAGGTGCTCCAGGCGCGCGCGGGCGTCGAGCTTGCCCTTGTCGCGGTGCTTGGCGAGCCGCTCAGGGCCGCCCATCGACCGCGAGCGCTGACGCCGAAGATCGAGGTCTTCGAGCGTCTCCTTCCAGCCCTGCTCGTTCGTCATGCGCAATTCCCGTCGTAGTAAGGCGATCGTCGCACCGGCGTGCTCACGTTGACCATACTGAATTGCTTACTGTAGCTTCCACAAGTATGGGTGACCGCGGCGGTCTCAAGGTGGATGGGGCCGTCTCCAGCCAACTTGCCGACGTCACAGGGGCGGCGGCCCGGCTGGAGCGACGGGGTTACGACTGCTGCTGGACGGCGGAGATCAACCACGACCCGTTCCTGCCGCTGGTGCTGGCCGCCGAACACACCGAGACCATCGAGTTGGGCACCAGCATCGCGGTGGCGTTCGCGCGCAATCCGATGACCGTCGCCAATGTCGGCTGGGATCTGCAGGCGTACTCGGAAGGCCGCTTCATCCTGGGTCTCGGCTCGCAGATCAAGCCGCACATCGAAAACCGGTTCAGCATGCCGTGGAGCCAACCGGTGCAACGCATGCGCGAGTTCGTGCTGGCGCTTCGCGAGATCTGGTCGTGTTGGCAGGCGGGCACGAAGCTGGCGTTCGAAGGCGACTTCTACACGCACAAGTTGATGACGCCGATGTTCACACCCGAACCGCTGGCCCACGGCTTCCCGAAGGTTTTCGTCGCCGCGGTCGGCGAGTCGATGACCGAGATGTGCGGTGAGGTCGCCGACGGCCTGCTCGCCCATGCGTTCACGACGAAGCGGTACTTCGAGGAAGTGACGACGCCTGCGCTCCTGCGCGGCATGGAGCGATCCGGCCGCAAGCGCAGCGAATTCCAGCTGTCGTGCCCGCTATTCGTGGTGACCGGCAACGACGACGCAGAGTTGGCGGCCAACGCGACAGGCACCCGCAAGCAGATCGCCTTCTACGCATCGACGCCCGCCTACCGCAAGGTTCTCGAGCTGCACGGCTGGGGAGACCTGCAGACCGAGCTGCACCGGTTGTCAAAGGAGGGCGGCTGGGACGAGATGGGATCCCTGATCGATGACGAGATCCTCCGGACGTTCGCCGTCGTCGCTCCGTTGGAGACGCTTCCCGCGGCGATCCGCCAACGCTGCGACGGCGTCATCGACCGAGTGCTGATCGGGTTCCCGTCGTCGGTCGATGACGCGACTGTCACCGCACTGCTACAGGACATAAGGAGAGGATCGTGAGTACGCCGATCATCGACGAAGCCGCCAAGGTGTTCGCCACCCCGAAGGCATATACCGATGAGCTGAAATTCCATGCGGCGCTTGCTCATCTCCGTGCCAACGCGCCCGTCTCCTGGGTTGACGTGGCCGGGTACAGCCCGTTCTGGGCGATCACCAAGCATGCCGACATCATGGAGATCGAGCGCGCCAACACCATCTTCACGAACTCGCCTCGCCCTGTGCTCGTGACAGCGGAGGCCGACGAGCTGCAGGCCGGTATCGGGGTCAGCACGCTGATTCACATGGATGATCCGCAGCATCGCGACGTACGGGCTATCGGGGCCAACTGGTTCCGCCCGAAAGCCATGCGGGCGATGAAGGTTCGCATCGACGAGCTGGCCAAGATCTACGTCGACAAGATGATGGAGAAGGGCCCGGAGTGCGACTTCGTTCAAGAGGTCGCGGTGAACTATCCGCTGTATGTGATCCTTTCGCTGCTCGGCATGCCGGAGTCCGACTTCCCGATGATGCTCAAGCTCACCCAGGAGTTGTTCGGCAGCGACGACGACGAGTTCAAACGGGGCCGATCGGCCGAGGACCAGATGCCTGCGCTGCTGGAGATGTTCCAATACTTCACTGCGCTGACCGCGTCTCGGCGGGAGAACCCGACCGAGGATCTGGCATCGGCCATCGCGAACGCCGTGATCGACGGCGAGCCGCTGTCCGACATCGATGTGGTGTCCTACTACTTGATCATCGCCGCCGCCGGACACGACACCACCAGCGCGACGATCTCGGGCGGCCTATTGGCGTTGGTCGAGAACCCGGACCAGCGTGAGCGGTTGCGAAACGATCTCGGGCTGATGGGTCTGGCCACCGAGGAGATGATCCGGTGGGTGACCCCGGTGAAGGCGTTCATGCGCACCGCCACCGAGGACACCACCGTGCGGGGCGTGCCCATCGCAGCGGGGGAGTCGGTGCTGCTCTCCTACCCGTCCGGGAACCGGGACGAGGAGATCTTCGACGATCCGTTCCGCTTCGATGTGGCACGAGATCCCAACAAGCACATCGCCTTCGGTTACGGCGTGCACTTCTGCCTGGGCGCGGCATTAGCCCGGATGGAAGCGAACAGCTTCTTCACCGAGCTACTGCCGCGGCTCGAGTCCGTCGAACTGGCCGCTGAACCTCAGCACGTGGCGACCACATTCGTCGGCGGTCTCAAGCATCTGCCGATCCGCTACGCGCTGCGATGAGTCGCTCACGACCAGACCGGGAGCGGAATCCAGATACCGAAGAACCAGAATCCCCACTGGTTGAAGCCCTGATCCCAGATCGGCTGCTCGTTGTAGCCCCAGTAGTTGATGGGCGGCGGCGGAGGTCCGAACGGGGGAGGCAACGGCCCGTAGAAGGCGGGCGGCGGGGGAGCACCCCAACCCCACGGCGGTAGATCGCCACCCCAGGGCGCGCCGTGGAACCGGCCGCGCCAGTCGTTGTCGTTCTGATTCCACGGCGGATGCCAATCGCGAGGTTGAGGTCCTCCTCGCCGGAAGTCTGGTGGTGGGCCGCCGGGTCCGCCCGGTCCGCCAGGTCCTCCGGGTCCTCGGAAATCTGGCGGAGGCCCGCCTGGGCCACCGGGTCCACCGGGTCCACCGGGTCCGCGGAATTCTGGTCCGCCGGGTCCACCTGGGCCGCCGGGCCCGCCGTGCCCACCCGGCCCGCCGGGTCCACCCGGACCACCGCCTGGACCGCGGAAATCACCAGGCGGTGGACCGCCCGGCCCACCGGGACCATCAGGACCATGGCCACCGGGGCCGCCGCCGCCAGGGCCGCCGCCACCGGGGCCGCCGCCGCCAGGGCCGCCGCCGCCAGGGCCGCCTCCCGGTCCGCCAGCACAAGGTGCCCCCGGTGGGCACGGCGGTGCCGCATTCGCGACACCCGGCACCGCACCGATACCGGCAACACCCAGGGTGCATCCGATCGCCGCTCCGGCAATCGCTTGTTTCAGATTCATAACCAGGCCTTTCCGCGTCGACTGACGCCCCGACCTGTCGCGAGGTTATGGAGCCTGTCTATGAATCAGCTGTGTCGTCTTTATCAATGTGCTTTGCGGACGAGTCATGCGACTCACTGCTCAGCCTGTGCCTCGATCTCGACGACGACGAATGGCAGACGCCAAGCGCCGCGGCGGGCTGGCGTGTCCAGGACGTCATCGCCCATATGGGCTCGGTTGGCCGTACGGTGTGCAGTTCGGATGCGATGAAGATCTTCCGCAGCAGACAGATCGAACGGACCAATGACGATCTCGTCGACGACCGCAGAGCCTGGACGCCGGCTCGGACGCTGGCCGAGTACGAGCGGTGACATAGCGCCGGCGCTCGGGCGGCAGGCACCCGTCACCGACGACAACCGGATGACGGTCATCACCGATTGGATGATGGCTGTGTTGAGCAATCAGCTGCGCTTCGAACAGCCTGACTGGCGGGATCGGGCCGTCACCATTACCCTCACCGGTCCCGGTGGCGGAAGCTGGTCATTCGGCCCAGACGGCAGCATGCGCCCTGGTTGTGGCTCGGGGGTGGCTGCCGAAATAACAGGAATGGCAACCGAATTCCCGGAGTGGGGCACCAAGCGGGCGCCGTGGCGCGAGCGCGAGGTGACCATCGGCGGCGACACTGACTACGGCGTGAGCTTCCTCGACGCGGTGAACATCGTGTGAGGTGTCAGCAGCAGCGAGGGTTGGGATTGCTCTCGGTCGCGTCATGGCGCATGCGCCAGTACTCGCGTTCGGACACAACCGGCTCGTCGGGGTGCATGCGCGTGCGGTGCTCGACGTAGCGCCGGTAGTGGTTGTCGCCCATCAATGTGCCCCAGTACCAACTGATCTGGCGTGCGACTTCGGCAGCGCGTCCCATTGCTTTTGCACCTCCCGTTCCGCGTGAGTCGGGATCAGTCCGGACGGGGCGAATATCCGCGACGGCACCGGCTCGTCCTCGGTGAGCGGACTCCCTTGGCCGCGTATCGCTCGCAGCGCCACGATCACCCCAGCGACGAACACGACGACCACCAGCGCCGCGAATAGAATCGACAGCGAGCCCTGAATGAAGGTGTTGCGCACGATCTTGTCGACATCGCCGGGTGTCTTCGCCGTCAGGCAGAGCTTGCCCGCAGCCTGTGCGGCCTCGCAGACGCTGTGCTGCTTCCAGTACCCGAGCTTGGGGTCCGCGGAGAAGATCTTCTGCCACGACGCCGTCATCGTCACGATCAGATCCCAGAACAGTGGAACTGCCGGAATCCAAGCCCATTTCAGCAGTCCGCGTTTGATCACGACGACGGTGACGACCGTCAGCGCAATGGCCGCCAGCAGCTGGTTGGCGATGCCGAAGAGCGGGAACAGAGTGTTGATGCCGCCGAGGGGGTCGGTGACTCCCATCAGCAGGATGCCGCCCCACGCCGCGACGACGATCAGGCTGCACACCCACGCGCCGACCCGCCAGCTGGGGTCCGTCAGCTTGCGAAGCGGGCCGCCGAGGTTACTCAGCCCGTCGGAAAGCATGAAGCGCGCCACCCGGGTACCCGCGTCGACGGTGGTGAGGATGAACAACGCCTCGAACATGATCGCGAAGTGATACCAGAACGCCTTCAGGCTCTCGCCGCCGAAGACCTGGTGCAGCACCTCCGATATGCCGATCGCGAGAGTCGGAGCGCCGCCGGTTCGCGACACGATGGATTCCTCGCCAACATCCTCTGCCGCCTGCGTCAGCTGTTCGGGTGTGATCGGCGCCCCGGACAGCCCCAGGCCGTTGACGTACTCCGCTGCAGTCGCTGCGGTGGTTCCCGTCTGAGCCGTCGGCGCGTTGATCGCGAAGTAAAGGTGCTGGTTGAGGATGGCGGCGGTGATCAACGCCATGATGCCGACGAACGACTCGGTGAGCATGCCGCCGTAGCCGATCAGCCGCATCTGGCTTTCCTTCTCCAGCAGCTTCGGCGTGGTGCCCGACGAGATCAATGCGTGGAAACCCGACAGTGCGCCGCAGGCGATCGTGATGAACAGGAACGGGAAGAGCGACCCGGCGAAGACCGGACCTGTGCCCTTGCTGGCGAACTGGGAAATGGCCGGCGCCTCCATGATGGGGCGGGCGAGCAGGATACCGACAGCCAGCAGGGCGATGGTGCCGACCTTCATAAAGGTCGACAGGTAATCGCGCGGAGCCAGCAGGAGCCACACCGGCAGCACCGACGCGGCGAAGCCGTAGATGATGATGCACCACGACAGGGACACCTTCGAAAGGGTGAACCAGTCAGTGCCCCAGGCGGTTTCGGCCACCCAGCCACCGGCGACCACCGCGAGCAACAGCAGGGCGACCCCGATCAGGGAAACCTCGGACACTCGGCCGGGCCGAAGGAACCTCAGGTACAGCCCCATGAAGATCGCGATGGGGATGGTCATCGCGATCGAGAAGACGCCCCATGGGCTCTCGGCGAGCGCGCCGACCACCACGAGCGCCAGCACCGCGAGCAGGATCACCATGATGACGAGCACGCCGACGATGGCCGCCGCGCCACCGATCGCGCCGAGCTCGTCGCGGGCCATCTGCCCGAGTGAGCGCCCGCGTCGCCGGGTGGAGATCGCCAACACCAGATAGTCCTGAACGCAACCGGCGAAGACGGCGCCGATGATGATCCAGATGGTTCCAGGCAGATAACCCATCTGCATGGCAAGCACCGGGTCCGACCAGTGGACCCGCACCCGCGATCGCCGCGAAGTGATGCCCGAACAGCACCCGACGGTCGGTCGGCATGTAATCCGTGGCGTTCTCGAAAAGCTCTGCGGGCGTGGCGGTGTCATCACGCGGGCGGACGATCTTCATCTCGATCAGCCGGGCGTAGAACCGGAACCCGATGACGTAGGTGCAGATGGCGGCGATGACGAACCAGACCGCGTTGACGGTCTCCCCGCGGAAGAAGGCGATCACCGCCCACGCGACCGCCCCCAGCACGCGCGATGATCCCGAAGATGATCTTGTGCCGGGTGGTGATCGGCGAGCGATCGATGATCGCTACCGGCGGCAGATCCTCCTCGGTGCGAATGTAGGTGATGTCGCCGTCGGTTTCCTCGATGCGATCCGATGGTGCGGCGGTGGGTGAAGCCACTGTGTCCTCCCTCGATGACCGTGGAGTCTCGTGCCTGAAGATGATCCTTTCAAAGGCGGCGCCAAGGCTGAAGGGGATTGCGTAATCCGTCCTATTCGCGCTCGTAGAACGTCCGGACGGTGTCGATGGTGTCGGCCTCGGCAGGGCTCTTGTCGTCCCGGTAGCGCAGTACCCGCGCGAACCGCAGCGCCATCCCGCCGGGATAGCGGGACGAGGTCTGGACGCCGTCGAACGCGATCTCGACCACCTGTTCGGGTCGCAGCTTGACCACCCAGCCGTCCGTCGGGCCGTCGGCCAGCTCGGTGAACCGCTCGGTCTGCCAGTCCAGCATGGCGTCGGTCATGCCCTTGAACGTCTTGCCCAGCATCACGAACTCGCCCGTGGCGGGATCGCGGGCACCGAGGTGAATATTCGACAGCTTGCCTGTGCGACGGCCGGATCCCCACTCGACGGCGAGGACCACGAGGTCGAGCGTGTGCACCGGCTTCACCTTCAGCCAGCCTGCGCCGCGGCGGCCCGCCTCATACGGCGCCGCCGGTGATTTCGCCATCAGCCCTTCGTGGCCGGCGGCCAACGTCACATCCAGGAACTGTTGGGCCGCTTGTGCATCCGAAGTGATCAACCGGTCGACGCGCTGCCCGGACGGCACGATCGCGTCGAGCGCCGACAACCGGTCCCGCGTGGGTTCGTCGAGCAGGTCGACACCGTCGAGATGCAAGACGTCGAAGAAGAACACCGACAGCGGTTGCGCAGCGCGGGCCGCCGCGACGTCGAGAGAGCGGTCCTTTGCGCCTCGCCCACCGCCGCGACCGAACCGCGACGCAGTGACCTGAAACCTGTGCGGCCTGCCGTCGGGACGCAGCGCGATCGCTTCACCGTCGGCGATCAGGTCGCTCACCGGCAGGGCGAGTGTCGCCTCGACGACCTCGGGCAGCCGTGCGGTGACGTCGTCGAGGCTGCGGGTATAGATCGACACGTCGTCGCCCGCACGGTGGATCTGGACCCGGGCGCCGTCGAGCTTGGCCTCGAAAATGGCCTCGCCGCCGAGTCGTTCGAGCGCTTCGGCGACTCCGGTCGCGGTTTGCGCCAACATGGGTCCGACCGGTTGCCCGACCCGCAGCGTGAACTCGGACAGCGCAGCCTCTCCGCCGGACAGCGCCGCCGCCGCGACGGCGGGCAGGTCACCGCCCAGCATCGCCGCGCGCCGGACGGACGCCGCGGGTAGGCCGGTGGCCTTGGCGACGGCGTCGGCCATCACTCCGGCCAGGGCGCCCTGCCGCAGCTCGCCGCCGAGGAGACGGCGCAGGAAGGTCTGTTCGGGCTCCGTCGCCGCGCCGAACAGGTCCGCGACCAGTTCCGCCCTGCGTGCCTGTGAACCCTTGCCCGCGACCGAACCGATCTCGGTGAACGCGGCGTCGACGGCGGTGACCGTCAGCGTCGGCTCCTGCGCGGGCGGCGGCAGCGAACGCAACGCGGCCCAGCCGACGCCGATCTGGCGTTGCGGCAGGTCGCCCGATAACCACGACACGACGACGGCGACGAGCCGCGCGTCACCGTGTTCACCGGCTTTGGCGAGCAGGTCGGCGATCCGGGCGATCTTGGCCAGCCGCGCCGAGGAGGCGCCGACCTCGGCCGATGCGGTGGCGACATCGATCAGCAGCACACCTTCACCCTGGCACGGCGCTCAGACATCCCCCAGCAGGTCGGTGAGGACCGTCGCCTCCGCCCGAAGGGTGGCCGCCCGCTCGGCGTGGCCGCCGGCGGTGAAATCGTCCGCCGCGCTCAACCGCTCGTCGATCTCGGACCGCACGAGGTCGCGGATCTGCTCGTCGGAGAGTTCTCGACGCGCGACCTCGGTGGCGCCGAGTCCCTTGACGGCACCGGCGATCTGTCCGCTCGCCAGTCCCTGGACCGGAACGGCGACGGGCGCCTCGGCGTTGTCGATCGCACTCAGGACCGAGCGCAGGGCGGTAGCACGCGTTGAGTCACGCTTTTTGCGCGCGGCGAGGAGCGACGCACGCAGGAGCGAGCGCCAGATCTGGGCGGGCTGAGTTGACACGGGACGCCAAAGTACGCGCGAGCGTGCGCATTTGCATCTGATTTTCCGGCGTGTCGCGGAGCAGACACGCACGCTCGCGGGAGCTAGGCGACGGAGAAGGTGACGGAGTGCCAGCCGGTGGCGCCGTCGGGAACGGGGTCGGCCCACGCCTCTGTCTGCACGGCTCCGGTGTTGTCGGTGGCGCGCACCGTGATCGTGTGCGAGCCGGAAGCGTCGGCCTGCCACGGGAAGGTCCACAGCCGCCAGGTGTCGTTGGAGTAGGCGTCCCCAAGCTGTGCCCGCTGCCACACGCCCTGATCGATGCGCACCTCGACGGCCTTCACGCCGCGGTTCTGCGCCCACGCCACCCCGCCGAAGGTCACCGGGCCGCGCGCGACGACCTGGCCGTCGCGTGGCACGTCGACGCGGGACTCGGTCTTGATCGGCCCGCGCGGCGACCAGCCGAGCTTCGTCCAATACGCCTCGGCCTTGTCGAACCGGGTCAGTTCGATGTCGACGACCCACTTGGTGGCCGACACGTAGCCGTACAGTCCTGGCACGACCAGTCGCGCGGGGTAGCCGTGGTCTGTCGGCAGCGGTTGGCCGTTCATCCCGATGGCCAGCAGTGCGTCCCGGCCGTCGGTGAGCGCCTCGACGGGAGACCCTGCGGTGAACCCGTCTGTCGACTTGGACAGCAGCATGTCGGCGTCCGAATGGAATCCGGCATCGGCCAACAGGTCCCGCACCCGGTAGCCCGTCCAGCTCGCGTTCGAGATGAGATCTCCGCCAACGGGATTGGACACGCAGGTCAGAGTGACGACCTTCTCGACGACCTCGAACCGCTCCAGATCCGCGAAGCGGTAGGTGATCTCGCGGTCCACCATGCCGTGGATCTTCAGCTGCCATTCTTCGCGGCTCAACTGCGGGACGGTCAACGCGGTATCGATGCGGTAGAAGTCGTCATTGCTGGTGATGAACGACGGCAGCGCAACGCCTTTCGGCTGCACGGTCGGTGGAACCGGTCGCGCGGCGACGTCAACGGGGGGCACCGCGAACGCATTGCGATCGCCTGCCACCGACGTCCGTGCCCGCGACACGACCACACCGAGGACGCCCGTGAGCGCGCCGGCACCGAGTAGACCCAACGTCATCAGAGACAGCCGCCGACCATGGTCGGGGACTTCGGGTTCGTCGGGTTCGTCGGGTTCGTCCGCTCTCCGGGTTCGTCGGTGAACCGGCCGGAGGTCAGCACACGCAGCACCACGACACCGCACACCGTGCCGATGACGGTGGGGATGATGTCGACGAACGTCGCATTCGCGCGTGACAGCACCGCCGCGCTTCCGGCCACCCCCGCCAGGACGATCGCCGCGCTGCCGATCGGGACACGGCGGGTCTCCCACGTCGCGGTGAGCGCGGCGATGATGGCGATCACCGCCAGGACGAGCACAGAGAGCACGAGCTTGTCGGCAGTGGCGAAGGTCTGAATCGCCCATTCCTTGACCGGGCCGGGGGTCATGTCGATGACCGCGGACCCGATGGCGGTGCGGGCATCGGCCGCAGGGCCGACGAATGCGGCCAGCAGCTGAGTCACGCCAAGTGCCACGGCGGCCGCCGCGATACCGGCCATCGCCCTTGTCTCGCGCGCCGCCATGCTGGCCAAGCTACCTTTCTGCCCACCCGAAAGCCTTACCGAAAAGTGACGTCGGTAGGTTGCTTTACGAATCGAGCACTTTTTGGAAAGGAAGCCAGATGGAGATCGCGGGGAAGAAGGCCGTCATCGTGGGCGGGGCTTCGGGCTTCGGGAAAGCCACGGCCGAGGCACTGGCCAAGCGGGGTGCCAGCGTGGCGGTGCTGGACCGGCCGCAATCGAAGGGCAAGGACGTCGCCGACGCCATCGGCGGAACCTTCCACGAAGTCGACGTCACCGACTTCGAAGGCACCGAGAAGGTGCTGCAGGAGGCCATCGACGGCCTCGGCGGACTGCACATCGCCGTCACCACCGCGGGCGGTGGCGCCGCCGAGCGCACCATCAAGAAGGACGGCCCACACAGCCTGGACACGTTCCGCAAGTGCACCGACCTGAACCTGATCGGCACCTTCAACATCAGCCGCTTGGCGGCGTGGCAGATGAGCCAGAACGATCCCGTGGACGATGAGGCCGAGGAGCGCGGCGTCATCATCAACACCGCGTCGATCGCGGCGTTCGAGGGCCAGATCGGTCAGGTCGCCTACACCGCGTCGAAAGCGGCCATCGCGGGAATGTGCCTGACGATGGCGCGTGACCTCGGCAGCCGCGGCATTCGCGTGCTGGCGATCGCGCCGAGCCTGTTCGCGACCGGCTTGACCGAAGGCATTCCCGACGAGTTCGCCGCCGCGCTGACCAAGGATGCCGCGTTCCCGAAGCGGTTGGGCAAGCCGGAGGAGTACGCGAAGTTGGCGCTGGCGATCGTGGAGAACCCGATGCTCAACGGCCAGTGCCTCCGCCTGGACGCCGGCCAGCGCTTCGCACCCAAGTAGCGGTGATTTCGGCGCGCTCAGCGACGCTACGCGCACGCGAGCGCGCCGAAATCGCATAGGGTGACCGGGTGGCGACAGTCGCCGACCATGTCATCTCCGCGCTCGCGGTCAGCGGGGTCCGCCGCGTCTACGGGTTGCCGGGTGACAGCCTCAACGGGTTCACCGACGCGATCCGGCGCGCTCGCGAAATGTCTTGGGAGCACGTCCGTCACGAGGAGACCGCGGCCTTCGCGGCGGCCGCCGATGCGGCACTGACCGGACAGCTCGCGGTTTGCGCGGGCAGCTGCGGGCCCGGCAACCTGCATCTGATCAACGGCCTCTTCGACGCCCAACGCAGCCGCGTGCCGGTGCTGGCGATCGCGGCCCACATCCCGCGCACCGAGATCGGTTCGGAGTACTTCCAGGAGACCCACCCGCAGGACCTCTTCCGGGAATGCAGTGTGTACTGCGAGCTGGTCAGCACCCCCGAGATGACACCGCGGATCCTGGAGATGGCGATGCGCGCGGCCGTCGAAGAGCGTGGCGTCGCCGTGGTGGTGATCCCCGGCGAGGTGTTCCTGCAGCGCGCGGACGCCTCAGCGTGGACGGCCCGGCCTGTCGTCGCCACCCGGTCGATGGTGCGTCCCGACGACGAGTCCTTGCAGCGGGCGGCGGCAATCCTCAACGACGCCAACGCCGTAACCATCCTCGGCGGGGCGGGTACCGAAGGAGCGCACGACGCGGTCATTGCGGCAGCGGCGACGCTGAACGCGCCGATCGTGCACGCGCTTCGCGGCAAGGAGTTCATCGAGTACGACAATCCGTTCGACGTCGGGATGACCGGTCTGCTCGGATTCGCCTCCGGCTACAAGGCGATCAAAGAGGCCGACGCGCTGCTGATGCTGGGCACCGACTTTCCTTATCAGCAGTTCTATCCCGACAACGCCAAGGTCATCCAGGTCGACATCCGCGGCCGAAATCTCGGCCGCCGCACGCCGATCGAACTCGGGCTGGTCGGAACCGTGCGCGACACGCTGGCTGCCCTGCGCCAATGCTTCGGCAGAAGCACACCGAGACCATCTCGACCGCTCGCTCAACCACTACCGCAAGACCCGCAAGCAGCTCGACGCGTTAGCGGTCAACGACCGCGACCGCACCCCGATCCGTCCCGAATACGTTGCAGGCCTTGTGAATCAGCAGGCCACCGATGACGCGGTGTTCACCGTCGACGTCGGCTCGCCGGTGGTTTGGGCCGCCCGGTATCTGCGCATGAACGGACGGCGCAGGCTCGATCGGATCGTTCAATCACGGCACCATGGCCTGTGCGCTGCCGCACGCAATCGGCGCCCAGACCTCATACCCCGACCGGCAGGTGGTCGCGCTGGCTGGCGACGGAGGGCTGACGATGCTCTTCGGCGAGCTGATCACGTTGACCCAGAATCGGTTGCCGGTCAAGGTGATCGTGTTCAACAACTCGTCGCTGAACTTCGTCGAATTGGAGATGAAGGCGGCCGGCATCGTCAACTTCGGCACCGATCTGCACAACCCGAACTTCGCCGATGTCGCAAACGCCATGGGTATCTTCGGCCGCCGAGTCGAGCAACCTTCCGAGCTGGAGCAGGCGGTGAGCCGATGCGTTCGCCCATGACGGCCCGGCCGTCATCGACATCGTGACCGCCCGTCAGGAGCTGTCGATCCCGCCCGCCATCACTGTCGAGCAGGCCAAGGGCTTCTCGCTGTATGCCATCCGGACGATCCTCGCCGGCCGCGGCGACGAGCTGCTCGACCTCGTGACGACCAACGTCGCGCGGCGGATCCTGGACTGAGCAAAACCGCTACGCGGTTTCGCGGGCCTTTTTGTCTCTCTCCGGCTAATGTTTGCCCATGCAAATCCGAATGTGGTCAGCGATAGCTGCTGTCTTGGTTCTGGCGGCCTGTGGCGCACCGAAGCCGGAGATACCCGGGTCGAAAACAAATTCAAAAGCGGACACCAGCGGGATCGAGATCCACGGGGACGCCTCGGATCCGGTGAACAAGCTGGCCATCGAGGGGATCGCCGACCTGGAGCAGTTCTGGTCCGAGCAGTATCCGGACCTGTACGGAAGTGACTTCAAGCCTGTCGAGGGCGGCTTCTTTGCTGTCGTGCCGTCCTCGGGGGGCGAAACACCGCCGTGCGCCGGTGCCGCCGCCGATGCCTCCGGCAGGGCGTACTACTGCTTGACCGAGGACGCCGTCGTCTGGGACGCCGAGGGCATTCTGCCCGCACTGCGGGAGAAGTTCGGCGACTTCGTGATCCCGGTGGTGCTGGCGCACGAATACGGCCACGCCGTTCAGCTCCGATCTAATTTCACCGCCCGGACGGTGACCAAGGAACTGCAGGCCGACTGCTTCGCGGGCGCCTGGTCCAAGCACGCGCAGGACGACGGTGTTTTCGATGTGTCCAGCGCCGACCTGGACTCTGCTCTTGCCGGCATTCTGGATCTACGGGACGAGCCGGGCACTTTGACCATCGACCCGAAGGCCCACGGAAGCGGGTTCGACCGCGTCGGCGCCTTCCAGGACGGCTTCGACAATGGGCTTGGCAAGTGCAAGGACTACCGCGACGACGACCCAGTGGTGCTCGAGCTGCCGTTCACCACCGAAGAGGACGCAGCGACCGGCGGCGACGCGCCTTACGAGTCGATCGTCAACGGTGTGCCGTATGACCTCGAGGACTACTGGACGCAGGTTTATCCGGAAATTGCCGACGGCCAGGCCTGGCCGCCGCTCAAGGGACTGGAGGCGTTCAGCCCGGATAGCCCGCCGATGTGCGGTGACCAGTCCGCCGAGGGCTATGCCTTGTTCTATTGCGTGCCAGACGATTACGTCGGATGGGACAACGTGGGCGCGATGCCCGCCGTCTACGGTCAGGGTGGCGACTACGCCGTCGCGACGCTGCTGGCCACCCAGTACGGGCTGGCGGCCTTGACGCGGCTGGGGGACCAGTCCGACGAGAAGCTGTCCACGCTGCGCGGCGACTGCATGGCGGGTGGTTACACCGCCAGCGTCATCCTCTACAACCGTCCGGAGACCAGCACGTACCACATCTCGCCCGGCGATCTCGACGAGGGAATCAAGGCATTGTTGGTGTTCCGCGGGGAGGGTGACGCAGAGCGACAGGGCGCGGGCTTCGGCCGGGTTCGGGCCTTCCGCGAGGGCGTCATCAACGGGGCCGAGGCGTGCCTCCAGTACCAGGGGTAGATCTCAGGCGGAGCGAGGAGGACGATCTTCACAGGGACCTCACAGGCGGTACCCGCGGAAGGACGTCACCATGGCAAGCGAATCAACGACCGTCGACCAGGCGGTGATCGCCAAACATCGCGCCATGTGGGCCACCGGCGATTACCCCAAACTCGCCAGCGACCTGGTGCTCCCACTCGGTCCTGTGTTGGTCGAAGCCACCCACATCGGCCCGGGCGACCGGGTGCTGGATGTGGCCGCCGGCACCGGAAACGCCGCCATCCCCGCCGCACAGACGGGCGCCACCGTCATCGCCAGCGACCTCACCCCCGAACTGTTGCAGGCCGGCGCCGCAGCTGCCGCGGAACAAGGTGTCGAATTGGAGTGGCGGGAAGCCGACGCACACGCATTGCCGTTCGGCGACAATGAGTTCGACGTCGTCATGTCGTGTATCGGCGTGATGTTTGCGCCGTTCCACCAGCAGTCCGCCGGTGAGCTGATCCGGGTATGCAAACCGGGCGGCCGGCTCGGTCTGCTCAGCTGGACACCGGAAGGCCACATCGGTCAGCTCTTCGCCACCATGAAGCCGTACATGCCGCCTCCGCCGCCCGGTGCCCAGCCGCCGCCGCTGTGGGGCAGCGAAGATCATGTCCGCGCGCTGTTCGGCGACCGCGTCACCGATGTGGTTACCGAGCGCCGCACCCTGACCGTCGACCTCTTCGCCAACGGCGCGGAGTTTCGGGACGAGTTCAAGAATATGTACGGGCCGACCATTGCGGCATACCGCAACATCGAGGGTGATGCGGACCGGGTCGCCGCCCTCGACGCCGACATCGCCCGGGTCGGCGACGGCTTCCTCGACGGCTCGGACACCATGCAGTGGGAGTACCTGCTGTTGACCGCCAGCAAGGCCTGACACGATGTCAGCATGCCTGACGAAGCACCCCAGCTGCCGACACTGAGCGATGACGACCAGGCTGCAGTGCAGCGCTGGGTACGGCAGCAGGGACTGGGCTCGGATGTCACCGATGTCGAACCGCTGACCGGTGGAACGCAGAACATCGTCGTGCGGGTGCACGTCGACGGGCGTCCGATGGTGCTTCGTCGGCCGCCGCTGCACCCGCGGCCGACTAGCGACAAGACGATGCTGCGGGAGATCGCGGCGTTGCGCACCCTGGCGGGCACGAATGTGCCACACCCGGGGTTCATCGCAGGCTGCGACGACCTGGATGTGCTCGGAGTCGTGTTCTATCTCATGGAAGAGATCGACGGCTTCAACCCGGGCAGCGACATGTCCGAGGCGTATGTCCGCGACGCGGGGATGCGGCATGACGTCGGGCTGTCCTACGCAGCGAGCCTCGCGCAGCTGGGGAACGCCGCATGGGAGGACAAGCCGCTCGCGGAGCTCAAACGGCCGGGATCCTTTCTGGAGCGCCAGGTTCCGCAGTTCCTCCGACTGCTCGAGAGCTACCGGCATGACCGGTATGACCCCGAATCGCTGGCGGTCACGGAGCTCGCGGAGTGGCTGCAGTCCGATCGCCCGCCGGACGCCGAGCCGGGAATCATGCACGGCGACCCACATCTGAGCAATGTGCTGCTTCGCCGCGACAGGCCGGAGCTCGCGGCGTTCGTCGACTGGGAGATGTGCACGGTCGGCGACCCGCTACTCGATCTCGGTTGGATGTTGATCACATGGCCGCTGAACACCAGCACGATCACCGCCGGGGGTGCGCTGGCTGCGCTCGGCGGGTTGGCAAGCCGGAAAGAATTGCTCGACGCGTACTGGGCCGCAGGCGGCCGGCAGACATCGCGGCTGGACTGGTACATGGCGATGGCATGCTTCAAGCTCGGCATCGTCATCGAAGGCACCTGGTCGCGCTACCTGATCGGGCAGGCGAGTCGAGACGCAGGCGAGGCCCTACATGCCAATGCGCAGAACCTGATCGATATGGGGACACGGGTCGCCAAGGGCGACAGTCCCTTTGACTTGGTCTAGCGGTACGCGTCGACGCCGAGCTTGACGGCCAGCGCAATACCTGCGGCGCCGATCAGCGCCCGCAGTGGCCCGGCGGGGGCGTGGCGCACCACCACCGGCCCCAACCTGGATCCGACCAGGCACCCCGCCCCGAGCGCGATGACGGCCACCCACTGCACCGGCGCGAAAAACGCAAAGATCAGCGCGGCAACGGCATTCGAGACGCCCGCGATCACGTTCTTGGATGCGTTGGCGTGCGCGAGCGTCGCGTGGCCGAGGTGCAGCAGCAGCGCTATCAACAGCACACCGGCCGCGGCGCCGAAATAGCCGCCGTAGATGGAGATCAGGAAGATCGCGGCGGACTCGAGCAGAACCATCGCGGCGTGGCGCTGGTGGCTGGCGACCCTTGCTTCCCGACTGCCTGCCCGCGGGAGCACGATCGCGACCGACGCAAGCCCCAACAGGATCGGCACGATCTTCTCGAACCCTTCCGCAGGCGTGGACAGCAGCAATGCGGCTCCGATGACGCCGCCGAGTGCGGCCGCCGGGAGGATCCGTTTCAGCCAGGGGCCTTGCCCTTTGAGCTCGGGCCGTGAGCCCAGCACCGAGCCGATGGCGTTGAAAATCAGCGCCACGGTGTTGGTGACATTCGCGGTGACCGGAGGAAGGCCGACCAGAAGCAGCGCGGGGTAGGTGGCGACCGACGCCAGTCCGGCGATGCTGCCGGTCAGCCCTCCCACCACACCGGCCGCGGCGAGGAAGGCGGCGTCCGACCAAGTCATCGCCGGTAATGCTGCCTGGCCGCCGTGCGTCGTCGCACATCGGGCCGATAGGAAATACCTCTGCAACAGAGGTATTGTCGCATTGTGGAGACGGGCACGGACCTTACGAGTGAGTTGTTCGACGTGGTGGGGCGGTTTCGGCGCCAGGTGCGCCGGACTAGCGGGGGAGGCTTCGACGCGACCGGGCTCACGCAGTCCCAGGCGGAACTGCTTCGGCTCGTCGGAAGGCAACCCGGAATTTCGGTGCGCGAGGCGGCGACCGAGCTCGGGCTGGTGTCCAACACGGCGTCCACATTGGTCTCCAAGCTCACGGCCGACGGTCTGCTCGATTCGGTCCGTCGACACCGATGACCGAAGGGTTGGCCGCCTGCGGCTGACCGAGCGACGCTCAACGTATCGCCGACGAGTCAAGGGCCGCGCGCCGGAAGGCGCTGGCCGCAGTTGTCGACGAACTCGACGCCGAGCAGGTCGAACACTTGGCACGCGGGCTGCGGGTACTCGCAGAAATGACCGGGAAGCTGCAAGAAGGGGACCAACGTGACCGACCCTGATGTGCTCGCGATCGACTGCAGGAACCTTGTCCACCGCTACGGCCACTTCACGGCCGTCGACGACTTCAGCCTGCAGGTCCAGACCGGGGAGACGATGGGGCTGCTCGGGCCCAACGGTGCGGGCAAGACGACCGTCGTGCGCGTGCTGACTACGTTGACACCCGTGCAGCGCGGGGAGGTGACGATCTTCGGGCTGAATTCACGCCGCCAGACCATGGATATCCGACACAACATCGGATATGTGCCCCAACAGCTTTCGATCGAGTCGGCGTTGACGGGCAGGCAGAATGTGGATTTGTTCGCACGGCTCTACGACGTGCCGCGCTCCGAACGCGCACATCGGGTGGGCGAAGCCATCGACGCGATGCACCTGTCCGACGTCGCCGACGAGCCGGCCGGTACGTACTCCGGCGGCATGGTCCGGCGGTTGGAGCTGGCTCAGGCGCTGGTGAACCGGCCGTCACTGCTGATACTCGACGAACCGACCGTTGGGCTGGATCCCATTGCCCGCGACGGCGTCTGGGCTCAGGTTCAGCGCATGCAGCAGGACTTCGGCATGACGGTGCTGCTCACCACCCATTACATGGAAGAGGCCGATGTGCTCTGCGATCGAGTTGCGCTGATGCACCACGGCCGGCTACAGGCGGTCGGATCGCCTGCGGAGTTGAAGCGGAAGGTTTCCCCGCAGGCTTCGCTCGAGGATGTGTTCCGCCATTACGCGGGAACCGATCTGGACGAGGACGCGTCGCAGGCAGGCTTCCGCGCGATCCGCTCGACGAGAAGGACGGCGCGCCGTGTCAGTTGAGTCTCATGCCGAGTTGCGTCTCGTTCGTGCGCCGCGCGGCTGGCGCAGAGTCCGTGGAATGGCGGTGCGGATGGGTGCCTTCGCGCTCGTCGAACTGCAGAAGCTGCGCCATGACCGCACCGAGCTGTTCACCCGCATGGTTCAGCCCGCATTGTGGCTGCTGATCTTCGGCCAGACATTCTCGCGGCTGCACGTGATCGACACCGGGGGTGTGCCGTACCTCGCGTTCCTGGCGCCCGGGATCATCGCGCAGTCGGCCCTGTTCATCTCGATCTTCTACGGCATCCAGATCATCTGGGACCGTGACGCGGGAATCCTCGCGAAGTTGATGGTGACGCCGGCGCCTGCGTCGGCCGTGGTCACAGGGAAGGCATTCGCGGCAGGCGTGCGCTCGGTGGTGCAGGTCATCGGGGTGGTCGCGCTGGCGTATCTGCTGGGCATACACCTGACGGTCAACCCGCTGAAAATCCTTGCCGCGATGGGGGTTGTCGTGTTGGGTTCGGCGTTCTTCGCCTGCCTGTCGATGACGCTGGCCGGGTTGGTGCGCAACCGGGATCGCATGATGGGCATCGGACAGGCCATCACGATGCCGTTGTTCTTCGCGTCGAATGCGCTGTATCCGGTCGACGTCATGCCGCAGTGGTTGCGCTGGCTGTCGGCCGTCAATCCGCTGAGCTACGAAGTCAATGCGCTGCGCGGGTTGCTCATCGGTACACCGACGAATGCCGTGCTGGACCTTGCGGTGCTCGTCGTCGCGGCCGTCGCAGGCATCGCGATGGCGTCCTCACTGATGCGGCGGCTGGTGCGGTAGGTCAGAGCAGGCGGCCGATGCCAGTCGCCACACCGGTGGTTGGAGAGCTTCATCACAGCTGTCCGGCGTCATGGCACGTCGGCCGGAAGGTCGGGATGATCGGAATAGTGGAGGTTCACGACTACTCCGGTGAGGACCTGGAACAGATAGCCCGTCAGAGCTTCGTACCGGTGAGCTTCCGAACAGGGCCTGACTTCAGCGGGCGCATAGCGCTGCAAGAGATGGGCAATGCCGTCACGCTGTCCCGGGCCTATTCCGGAGGCCCGCATCGGAACCTGCGCACCGAGCGGATGGCCGAAACCACGCCGGGTGACGACGTGCTGCTCTTCATCGTCCATATGGCGGGTGCCACCAGCGTCCACCAGCACGACCGCACCGCCGAACTCGCGGTCGGTACCGGCGTGCTGAGCGAGGCGCGAAGCCCATGGCAGATCGTCTCTCCGTCGGAGAGCAGCTGCCTGCTCCTGAGCTTCTCGCGCGAGCTGCTTGCACTCCGTTGCGCGGAGATCACCGAAAGCTGTGGGCGCGGAATCGATCCCGTAGCGCCAGGCATGCAGATGCTGTCCAACTATCTGAAACAGCTGTTCGTTGTGGCCGACCGATTGACTGCGGAGCAGCGGCTCGATGCAGGCCAAGCCGCACTCGATTTGCTTGCGATGGCGCTGAGGGACGTCACCCCGTCGGTGCCGCGCGCCGACGGCTCGATGGACGTGTTGCTCGACATGATGCTGACGCACGTGCGCGACCATCTGGCCGATCCACAGCTGCGCGTCGAGGAGCTGGCTCGGCGGCACCACGTGTCGGTCCGCCATGCCTACACCCTGTTCGAAAGGGTCGGGACGACGCCCGGTGCGTATCTGCGTGAGCAGCGGTTGCTCGCAGCACGGGCGATGTTGTCCGGCGCGGAGTACGCGCGACTCGGCATTTCGGACATCGCGGCTGCCGTCGGTTTCCTCGAGCGCAGGACCTTCGAGCTTGCATTCCGGCGGGAGTACGGGATCACGCCGGGCGCCTGGCGGCGCGAGCACCTCCGTTAGGCGCCGTCGTCGCGACGGGGCAGGGAATTTCGCGAGGTAGTGCAGAAAACGCCGTGCCCGCTGCGGATCTGGTTTGGTCGACTGATCACATGGCGCGTAACTATCCGTTCACTGAGTCCAACGGGCTCGAACTCGATCCGACCTACGCAGAACTGCGTCGCACCGAGCCTGTCTCCCGCGTGGCTGCTGCCCTACGGCGGGGAGGCTTGGCTCGCTGTCCAGCACACCGACGTCCGTACGGTGCTGAGCGACCCGCGTTTCAGCCGCGCGGCCGTCGTCGGGCGGGAGATGCCGCGGACCCGGCCCGAGCTCGAGCAGGACCGGCAACTCCGTCATGAACATGGACCCTCCTGACCAAATGCGGCTGCGGAAGCTCCTGGCCAGAGCGTTCACCACTCGGCGGGTGGAAGCGCTGCGCCCGCGCACTGCCGAGCTGAGCTCGCAACTGCTCGCCGGCCTGCGGGCCGCAGGGCCCGGTTCCGACCTCGTCGAGCACGTGTCGGTGCCGCTTCCGCTCACGATCATCTGCGAGCTGCTCGGCGTCCCCATCGCAGACCGGCCCATCTTCCGGACGGCGTCGGACGCAATCATGTCGATGTCCACGATGACCCCAAAGGAACGGCTCGAAGCCAGCGACGAAGCTCGCGTCGTACATGGCCGAGACTGGTGAAGCAACGCCGGATCACACCGACCGACGACCTGCTCGGCGCGCTCGTGGTCGCCCATGACACGGGCGATCGGCATATCCGATGGAGAGCTGCTCGAACTCGGCATCACCATCCTCGTCGCGGGCCACGAAACGACGATGAGCCTGGTCGGCAACATGACCTACACCCTGTTGACTCATCCCGACGTGTGGGACGCGCTACGGGATGACGCACGCGGCGGCGCCGCAGGCTGTTGAAGAGCTGCTGCGCTACACCCCGCTCGTTGCGTCCGGAGGGTTCCCGCGCGATCGCGACGGAGGACGTCGAGCTCTCGGGTGTGACTGTGCGAGCGGGCGAGTACCGTCGTGGTGTCGCTCAATGCCGCCAACCGCGACCCCGAGCTTTTCGCCGATGCTGAGACGCTGCAATTAGATCGAAAGACAAACGGCCACATCGCTTTCGGGCATGGGCGCCCACCACTGCCCCGGAGCAGCAGCTGGCGCGAATGGAGCTGCAGGAGTTCCTCAGGGGGCTGCTGCGCGAGTTTCCGGACCTTCGACTCGCCGTGGCACCCGAGGACGTGAAGTGGCGTACGGGCTCCCGTATCCGGGGTCCACGGGCGCTACCGCTGGCATGGGATTCATAACAGTCGGCCGATGCCACGCGCCGCGACCTGCAGCGCGCCGAGCAGCCGCTGACGGTCGCGCTTGAGGTGGCGACCACGACGCCGATCGCGGCGACGACGGTGTCATCCGACGCCTGCATGACCGGCACCGCCAACGAACACGCGCCGAGCGACATCTCCTCGCTCGTTGTCGCCACACCGTCGCGCCGGATGCGCTGCAACTGGGCCCTCAGCACGTCGGGCCGCGTGATCGTGTACGGGGTGACCCGCGTCAGCGAGGCGAGCGCACGATCCCTGACATCCGCCGGTGCATGCGCGAGAAGCACCTTGCCGACGCCGGTGCTGTGCATCGGAAGCCGGGTGCCCACCGTGCTGACGATCGGCACCGATGCCCGACCCTGCATCCGATGTAGGTAGAGGACCTCGTGGCCGTCGCGGACGGCGAGATGGACCGTCGCAAGGGTCGCCGCGTACACGTCGTGCAGGAACGGCTCGGCCACCTGCCGCAGCCGGCCCTGCACCGGCGCGAGCAGACCGGCCTCCCACACCAGCCGCCCGATGACGTAGCGGCCGTCCTCCTGTCGGTGCAGCGCGTTGGCGTCGACGAGTTCCCCGACCAACCGATGCGCGGTTGGCAGCGGTATGTCTGCGCGGCGCGCGATCTCTGACAGCGCGAGGTTGCGATGCCGCTCGTCGAACGCGCCGATCACCGCCAATACCCGTGACGCGACGGTGGCTCCCGGCGCCGAGGTGTTACCGGCCATCCGTGCGATCCTTCCACTCAGTGGAAGTCTAGCCTTAGGGCAGGCGCCTCACGGCGGTACCGTTCGGATCATGACCACGGTGACCCAGGACGACATCAGCGCCGAGATCAAGGCGATCGACGCCGACTACCACCGCGCGGGGCTCGAGGAGACCCAGCCGCGGCTGGACTACTCGCCGTATCGCAGCAGCCTGCTGCGCCACCCCACAAAGGACATGCACCACGCGGATCCCGAGGCGATCGAGCTGTGGGCGCCGTGCTTCGGTGAGCGCGACGTGGACCCGCTCGAGTCGGACCTGACGATTCAGCACAGCGGGACGCCGATCGGCGAGCGCATGGTGGTGACCGGTCGAATCATGGACGGTGAGGGCCGACCCGTGCGCCGCCAGCTCGTCGAGATCTGGCAGGCCAACTCCAGCGGCCGCTACGTGCACAAGCGCGACCAGCATCCCGCGCCGCTTGACCCGAACTTCACCGGGGTCGGGCGGTGCCTGACCGACGACGACGGCACGTACCGCTTCACCACGATCAAGCCCGGCCCGTACCCATGGCGCAATCATCACAATGCGTGGCGGCCCGCGCACATCCATTTCTCGCTGTTTGGAACCGAATTCACGCAGCGGATGATCACCCAGATGTACTTTCCGGGCGATCCGCTGTTCGCCCTCGATCCGATCTACCAGTCCATCACCGACCAGAAGGCCCGCGATCGGCTCGTCGCCGACCTACGACCACGACCTGACGACCCACGAGTGGGCCACCGGCTACCGGTGGGACATCGTGCTGACCGGTGCCGCGAGCACCCTTCGAGAGTGAGAGTACTGATGAGCACCTTGATCGCCACCCCGGGTCAGACGATCGGCCCGTTCTTCGGGTACGCGCTGCCGTTCGACCGCGACAACGAGCTGGTGTCGCCCGGGTCGCCGGGCGCTATCCGGCTGCACGGCACCGTTTACGACGGCGCAGGCGCGCCGGTGCCCGATGCGCTGCTGGAGATCTGGCAGGCCGACGCCGACGGGGTGATTCCCTCGGCCACCGGATCGTTGCGCCGCGACGGCTGGACGTTCACCGGCTGGGGCCGCGCCAGCACCGATCGCGAGGGACGTTACAGCTTCACCACCGTGAAACCCGGTGCCACAGAGTCAGGTTCGGCGCCGTTCTTCGCCGTCACGGTGTTCGCCCGCGGCCTGCTGAATCGGCTCTTCACGCGCGCATACCTGCCCGGTGAGCACCTGGCCGCCGAGCCGCTGCTCGCGTCGCTGCCCGACGAGCGGCGCGACACCATGATCGCCGTGGCCGACGAGCATGGTCTACGGTTCGACATCCGGTTGCAGGGCGACGGCGAGACCGTGTTCCTGCGCTACCCGGGGCATCGCCGATGACGGACCTGTTCTGGCCGGGCGACCAACGCGCCGGTGAGCTGATGAGCGACGCGGCGTTCTTGGCGGCGATGGCCACCGTCGAAAACGCCTGGCTGGGTGTGCTTGTCGACGCCGGGGTCGCACCCTCGGCGGCGCGGGCCGACATCGCGACGACGGTTTCGGCTGCCGATGCCGAAAAGCTCGCCCGCGACGCGGAGGCCGACGGCAACCCGGTGAAGGGATTGGTCGCGCTGTTGCGCGAACGCGCGGGCGGCGAGCCGGCCCGGTGGTTGCATCGCGGGCTTACCAGCCAGGACGTCATCGACACCGCACTGATGCTGTGCCTGCGTGACGCGCTGTCCCGCATCCGCGGCGAGCTGTCCGCGCAGGTGCGCACCCTGGCGGGGCTCGCAGAAACCCACCACCGCAGCCCGATGCTGGCTCGCACGCTGACGCAGCCGGCGCTGCCAAGCACCGTCGGAGCCAAGGTCGCGAACTGGCTCTCCGGCGTGCTCGACGCCGCCGACACGCTGGCCGCCGTGCCCGCACTGCCCGTTCAGTGCGGAGGCGCGGCCGGAACACTCGCCGCCACAACCGAGTTGACCGGATCGCCGGTTGATGCGCTCGCACTGTCCGGACGCGTTCGCCTCGGCGCTGGGACTCCAGGCGGCGACGCCGTGGCATACCACCCGCTCGGTGATCACCCGTGCAGGCGACGCGCTCGTCGGGTGCTGCGATGCCTTCGCGCACATCGCGGCCGACGTCGCGACGGGGAGCCGCCGCGAAATCGGTGAACTGGCCGAGGGCCGGGCGGTGGCTCGTCGACCATGCCGCACAAGAGCAACCCGGTGCTGTCGGTGCTCATCCGCCGGGCCGCGATCACCGCGCCTGCGCTGGCCGCCACCCTGCATGCCGCGTCGGCGGCCACCGTCGACGAACGCTCCGACGGTGGCTGGCACGCCGAGTGGGCCACGCTGCGCACGCTGACCCGGCGCACCATCGTCGCGGCGGCGCAGACCACTGACCTGCTGACCGGACTTCAGGTCGATGCCGAAAGGGCCGCGGCCAACCTCGCCGCCGCGGGAGATCTGCTTGCCGAGCAGCACGCGATGACCGAATTGACCGGTCGCCCAGCGCGTTCGGAGTACCTCGGCGCGAGCGAGGAACTCGTGGACGCCGTTCTGCAACGGGCGCGTCGCCACCTGAAGGAGACGACGTGACCATTCCACGACTTGTCGCGCACCGACTTCGGCGGCGACGGGGAGCTGCTGCTGCTCGGGCCGTCGCTCGGAACATCGGCGCAGACGCTGTGGGCGTCCGCCGCGGAACGCCTGACCGAGCGCGTCCACGTCGTGGGCTGGGACCTGCCAGGACACGGCCGCAGCCCGGCCTCGGGGCCCTTCGGCATACCCGAGTTGGCCGCCGCCGTGTTGGCGCTGGCCGATGACATCGCCCCGGCAAGCGAATTCCACTACGCGGGCGACTCCATCGGCGGCGCGGTCGGCCTGCAGCTGCTGCTCGACGCGCCTGCCCGGCTGAAGACGGCGACGCTGCTGTGCACCGGCGCAGTCATCGGCAGGTCGGAGAACTGGGCGGCCCGCGCGGCGTCGGTGCGGGCATCCGGTACCGCCGCACTGGTTGACTCCGCCGCGCAACGATGGTTCGCCGCCGGATTCCCCGACCGCCGACCCGACGTCGCCGCCGCACTCTTCGACGCGCTGCGCGACACCCACGACGAGTCCTACGCGCAGGCCTGTGAGGCGCTGGCCGCATTCGACGTCACCGATCGGCTGTCCGAGATCACCACACCGACACTGGCGATCGCGGGCGCCCAGGACATCGCGACACCGCCGGAAGGCCTGCAGCGCATCGCCTCCGGCGTCAAGGACGGCCGTTTGGTCGTGCTCGACGGCGTCGCCCACCTGGCCCCCGCCGAGTCGCCGCGGCGCGTAGCCGAGTTGATCGCCGGGCATTGGCGATCCGACGAGTTCTCCGCGGGGATGGCGGTGCGTCGCGAGGTTCTCGGCGATGCCCACGTGGACCGCGCCGTCGCGGCCACCACCGAATTCACCGAGGAGTTCCAGGAACTCATCACGCGTTACGCATGGGGCACCATCTGGACCCGGCCGGGGCTGGATCGGCGCAGCCGCTCGCTGATCACGCTGACCGCGATGGTCGCCCGCGGCCACCACGAGGAGCTGGCGATGCATCTGCGCGCCGCGCGCCGCAACGGGATATCCAACGACGAGATCAAGGAGCTGCTGTTGCAGACCGCCATCTACTGCGGTGTGCCCGACGCCAACACGGCCTTCCGCATCGCCAGCCGGGTACTTGCCGACTACGACGCGGAGGAGAGTCGATGAGCCGCACCGCAATCTGCGACTCCGCCGCCGAGGCCGTCGCCGGAATCGAGGACGGGGCAACGGTTCTGGTCGGCGGATTCGGCATGGCGGGCATGCCCATTCAGTTGATCAACGCACTCATCGACCAGGGTGCGACGGATCTGACGATCGTCAGCAACAATGCGGGCAACGGCGACACCGGCCTGGCCGCGCTGCTGGCGGCGGGCCGGGTGCGCAAGGTGATCTGTTCGTTTCCCCGCCAGACGGATTCGTATGTGTTCGACGGGCTCTATCGCGCAGGCAAGGTCGTGCTCGAGGTCGTGCCGCAGGGCAACCTGGCCGAACGCATGCGCGCCGCGGGCGCAGGCATCGGCGCGTTCTTCTGCCCCACCGGCGTCGGCACGCCGCTTGCCGAGGGCAAGGAGCTGCGGACCATCGACGGCCGCGACTACGTGCTGGAGTACCCGATTCGCGGCGACGTCGCGCTGATCGGAGCGCACCTCGGTGACCGGGCGGGAAACCTGGTGTATCGCAAGACCGCCCGCAACTTCGGCCCCGTGATGGCCACCGCCGCCGCGCTCACGATCGCCGAGGTGTCGCGCGTCGTCGACATCGGCGACATCGATCCGGAAACGGTCGTCACACCGGGCATCTTCGTCGACCGCATCCTCGAGGTGAACCAATGACCACCACGCGCCCCGCTGGACAAGAACGAACTCGCCGCGGTCATCGCCCGCGACATCCCCGACGGCTCGTACGTCAATCTGGGGATCGGCCAGCCGACACTGGTGGCCGATTACTTGAAGCCCGACGCCGGCGTGGTGCTGCACACCGAGAACGGCATGCTCGGCATGGGCGCGGCGGTAACCGGCGCCGACGTCGATGACGACTTGATCAACGCCGGCAAGATCCCCGTTTCCGAACTACCGGGAGCGTCGTACTTTCACCACGCCGATTCGTTCGCGATGATGCGCGGCGGCCATCTCGACGTGTGCGTGCTCGGCGCATTCCAGGTCAGCAAGTGCGGGGACCTGGCCAACTGGCACACCGGCGCCCCCGACGCCATTCCCGCGGTCGGCGGTGCGATGGATCTCGCCATCGGCGCCCGCGACGTCTTCGTGATGATGAACCTGTTCACCAAGGACGGCACCGCCAAACTCGTGCCCGCGTGCACGTATCCGCTGACCGGACTTGGTTGTGTGAGCAGGGTTTACACGCACCACGCGATATTCGACATCGATCCGGCCGCGGGCGTCGTGCGGGTGCGTGACACGTTCGGCATCTCGATCGACGAGCTGCGGTCGCGGGTCGACGTCGAATTGGCATGATGGTATGGCATTTAGGTCGTTAGCGAGCTAACGTCGCGGTATGCAGACCCGCAGGCGCTTTCTGGTGCTCGGCATCTGCTGCATGAGCCTGTTCATCGTCAGCATGGACACCACGGTCATCAACGTGGCGCTGCCGTCGATCGGCGAGGAGTTCGGCGCCCCGATCTCCGGCCTGCAATGGACCATCGACGCCTACATCGTGGTCCTGGCCAGCTTTCTGTTGTTGTCCGGATCGACCGCCGACCGGATCGGCCGGCGCCGCACCTTTCAGACCGGGCTGGTCATCTTCGGGTGCGGATCGCTGTTGTGCAGCGTCGCGCCTTCGCTGGAATGGCTGATCGCGTTCCGGATGCTGCAGGCCTTCGGTGGTTCGATGCTCAACCCCGTCGCGATGTCGATCATCACCAACGTCTTCACCGAACCGCGCGACCGGGCTCGGGCGATCGGTATCTGGGGCGGGGTGTCGGGCCTCGGCATCGGGCTGGGGCCGCTGGTCGGCGGTGTCCTGGTCGAACTCGTCGGGTGGCGGTCGATCTTCTGGGTCAACGTGCCGATCGTCATCGTCGTCGTGGTCGGCCGCCGCATTGTTCGTGCCGGAGTCGCGGTCGCCGCGCCCCCGTCGCATCGACCCGGTCGGTCAGTTGGTCATGGTGGTGCTGCTGGCCAGTTGCATCTACGCGATCATCGAGGCGCCGCACGCGGGATGGCTTTCCGCCCAGACACTCTCGTTGTTCGCCGTCGCCGCCGTCGCACTGATCGCCCTGCTGGTCTACGAGCCACGGCGCACCGATCCGTTGATCGAACTCCGGTTCTTCCGCAGTGCGCCGTTCTGCGGCGCGGTCCTCGTCGCGATCTGTTCGTTCGCGTCATTCGCCGGGTTTCTGTTCCTCAACACGCTCTATCTCCAGATGGTCCGGGGTTTCTCGCCGATGGAGGCCGGGCTGTGCACCCTTCCGCTTGGCCTGGCGGTGCTGGTCTGTTCCCCGATCTCCGGGCGCGTGGTCGGTGCCTACGGGCCGCGGCCTTCGTTGCTGCTGGCCGGCGCCATGATCTGCGTCGGTGCGCTGATGTCGGTGCGGATAACCGCCGACACCGCGCTGGTGTATGTGCTTGCGAGTTATCTGGCGTTCGGCGTGGGCCAGGGTGTGGTCAACGCGCCCATCACCAACACCACTGTCTCGGGAATGCCGCGCAGCCACGCCGGAGTTGCGGCCGCGGTCGCGACGACGAGCAGGCAAATCGGCACCAGCCTCGGCATCGCCATCGTGGGATCGATTCTCAGCACGCACATTTCGGCGTCGATCGCCGACGACTTGGTACTCGCAGGCCGACCGGCCCTGTTCCTGATTGCGGGTCTCGGGCTGACGGTGGTGGTTGTGGGTGCCGTCACCACCAGCAAGTGGGCCCGCCGGACCACTGACGGCATCGCGCATCTGTTCGGTGAGGACGAGTCAGCGACTGCCCTGGGCGGCCACCTCGGCGATCCCGGCGCTCGCCCGGGCCGGATCGAGGTAGACGCCGCCGGACACCACCGGCGTTAGCGCGTCGTCGAGGTCGTAACGCAGCGGCACGCCGGTGGGGATGTGCAGCGTGCGTACCCCCTCGGGCGTCAGGCCGTCGAGGATCATGCACAGCGCTCGAAGCGAGTTGCCGTGCGCGACAACGAGTGTGATACGCCCTTGCGCAAGGTCTGCCGCGATCCCGTCCTGCCAGTAGGGCATCAGCCGTCTGCGCACGGCCGCCAGCGACTCGGAGGTGGGCAGTTCGTTCGGTGGCAGCGCCGCATACCGGGCGTCGTGGCGTGGGTGCATGGGATCGTCGGGGCCGATGGCGGGCGGAGCGAGGTGATACGAGCGGCGCCAGTCGCCGAACAACTCGGTCACCGAATTCCTTGCGAACCGCCGCGCGCGTGCGGCCCTGCAGGGCTCCGTAGTGACGCTCGTTGAGGCGCCAGCTGCGCTTCGCGGGCAGTCCGTCCGGATGAGTCTCGGCCACAGCGATCTTCGCGGTGTCGATGGCGCGGGTGAGCAGCGACGTGTGCAGGGCGGCCGGTGTCAGGCCGGCATCGCGGATCAGCCGGCCCGCGGCGGCGGCCTGATCGCGGCCGCGGTTGGTCAGCGGGTAGTCGAGCCAGCCGCCGAACACGTCGTCGGCGTTGGCCGTGCTTTCGCCGTGCCGCAGGAGCAGCAGGACGCGCGTCATACCAGCGATTCGCCGCGTTCGAGCGCGGTGATCTGGTCGACCCGCAGCTGGTGGCGTCCGCCCTTGAACGGCGTGGCCAGCCATACCGTGAGGATGCGCTCGGCGAGGTCGGGCGCCACCACTTTGGCCCCCATCACCAGCACATTGGCGTCGTTGTGTGCTCGCGCGATCTCGGCGGTGAACACGCAGTGGCACAGCGCCGCCCGCACGCCGCGCACCTTGTTGGCGGCGATCTGCTCGCCGCATCCGCTACCGCCGAGGATGACACCGAAGTCGTCGTCGCCGTCCACGACCTGGGCGCCGACGTCGGCGCAAAGCGGCGGGTAGTCCACGACCTCGCCGCCGTCGTGCGACTCCGCGATCATCGATTTGGTGGCCGCGCTCTTCGAGCCACGCCGACAGACGGGACTTCATCGAAACGGCGTTGTGGTCGGCTGCGATCGCGATGCGCATCTGGAGGGTCCTAAGTCTCGCCACGGGCCAATAGTGGCCTTATGGTAACACCATAAGGAAGGGTGATTGAGTGAGGCGCGTTACTCGGTTAAGGTAGAATGGTAAGACCATCAATTTCCGGGGAGTCCGCATGCCGAAGGTCGTCTTCATCACCCTCGACGGTGCCCAACGCGTCGTGGACGCCCACGCGGGTGAATCCGTCATGGCGGCCGCCGTGCGCAACGGCGTCCCCGGCATCATCGGCGAATGCGGCGGCAACTGCAGCTGCGCCACCTGCCATGTCTATGTCGCCGACGACTTCGCCGCCAGGTCGGCGGTGCGGGGGACATGGAGGACGACCTTCTCGACCTCGGGGTCGCCGACCGGCGGGAGACCAGCAGGCTGTCCTGCCAGATACCGGTGACCGAGGACCTCGACGGGCTCACGGTGCACATACCGGAGGAGCAGTGACGGTGGACGCAGGCACATTGATCGTCGGCGCCAGCCAGGCCGGCCTGCAGCTCGCGGTCTCGCTGCGCGACGCAGGTGAGACCGGGCCGATCACCCTGATCGGCGAGGAGCCTCACGCTCCGTACCAACGCCCACCGCTGTCCAAGGCCTATCTGCAGGGCAGTACCGAGCTCGAGCAGTTGTGGCTTCGCGCACCGGAAGTCCTGGCCGGCAACGATATTTCGCTTGTCACGGGCGAACGGATCGACACGCTGGAGCTGAACGACGGGGGCCCGTCGGGCTTGGCCCGTACGCTGAGCGGCCGGGTGCTGACCTTCGACCGGCTGGCCCTGACCGTCGGCGCGCGCCCGCGTCGCCTCGATGCACCGGGTGCCGACCTTGACGGCGTGACGTACCTGCGCACGGCCGACGACGCGACCCTGTTGCGCGATCTGCAGTCGGATGCGCGAGTCCGTCGTGGTGATCGGCGGCGGATTCATCGGCCTCGAGGCCGCCGCGGTCGCTCGCGCGCAGGGCAAGTCGGTGACGGTCGTCGAGGCAGCCGACAGGTTGATCGGACGGGCGGTGGCGCCGGTGGTGTCCGAGTTCTACCGCGCCGCGCACGCCCGCCGAGGCGTCGATGTCCGGGTCGGCGCCAGGGTGACGCGGCTGTGCGGCAACGACAACCGGGTGCAGGCCGTCGAGTTGTCCGACGGCAGCTGGATTCCGGCGGACCTCGTGATCGTGGGCATCGGGGTGGTGCCGCGCAGCCAGCTGGCCCGGCAGTTGCAGCTCGACTACGACGGCGGCATCGTGGTGGACCGCTTCGCCCGCACCAGCAACCCGACCGTGGTGGCCGCAGGGGACTGCACGGTGCAGCCCAATCCGCTCACCGGCCGCGGCCCGTGCGATTGGAGTCTGTGCAGAACGCCATCAGCCAGGCCAAGACCGCCGCGGCGACACTGATGGGCAGAAGCGAGCCCAACGACGCGGTGCCGTGGTTCTGGTCCGACCAGTACAACCTCAAGCTCCAGATCGCCGGCCTCTCAACCGGACACGATCAATTCGTGGTGCGCGGCGACATCGACGGTGAGGCCTTCTCCGTGCTGTACTACCGCGAGGGGGCGCTGCTCGCAGTGGACGCCGTGAACGCGCCCCGCGACTACATGGCTGTGCGAAAGGCGCTCACGCAGGGCTCGACGATATCCGCCGAGGCCGCCGCCGACAGCGCAGTGGCACTGAAAGAGCTGATCGTGCCGCAACCCGTCGGGGCCTAGGCGGCGAACATCTCGTCGATGTCGACGGGCCGGGTCAGAATCCGCTGCGCGAGTGCGAACTCCATCAGCTGTCTCGAGCATCGGGCCGATTGGGCTCGACGCCGTAGGGGAGGGGATCGGCGCCGGTGGTCTGCAGCACCTGGGCATACATTCTGTCCGCGTCAGTGGACACGTCTCCGTCGCGCAGCCGGGCCACATATCGCTGCTTGGCCTCGGTGAACGCATCGAACACAGCAGACGTGACGTCGGGATAGCGCTGCAGGACCTCGTTTTTCACGACGATCAAGTGGTTGATCGGGTAGAAGGACCGCTCCCGAAGCGCAGTCAGCGCCGCTTCCTCCGGCTCTGGTATCAGCGGCGCGACGTCGGGGTGCTCCACGTCGACGCCGACGACGGCATCGAGTTCGCCGCGGATCAGCATCTCGCCGAGATCGGCGCCGGGGCCTGCAGGCTCGACGTTGGCCGGAGGGACGTACGACGCGACGTGTTCGTCGCCGGAAAGCACCCACGTGACCTTGTCGAGGTCCACCCCGTACTCGGATGCAAGGATGCCGCGCGCCCACACTCCGGTGGTGACGGTGTATCCGCGGTTCACGCCGACTCGCCTGCCCTCCAGGTCCTGCGGCTCACGAATGGAGGAGCGGACGTTGTAGCGGATTGCGCCATGGTGAAATCCGCGGACCAGAAAGATCGGCAGGGCGGTGAACTCGACACCATGCTCGCGCGCGGTGAGATAGGTGGTGAGCGCCATCTCGCTGACGTCGAACTCGAGGTCGCGCACCATCCTGCGGAAACCCTTGACGAGCACCGGTATCTCCTCGAACCGCAGCGAGAAGCCCGCCGGTGTGACCGTGCCGTCCTTGAGCGCCTGATTGGCGCCCTGCGTTCGGGTCACCGTCGTCAATACGCGATCGGACATTTCGCTTCCCACCTCTAGTGGCTCCGGACACAGCGATGGTACATTGGCATGACCATAATGCCATAGGGATCGAGGTGATCGATGGCCGAGCGTGTCCTCGCCGCCGTGCGGACGGCGCCAAGCACAACCGAGCTTCGCGAGCTGAAAATGCCCGAGCTGTCGGATGACGCTGCCCTGCTGAAGGTCGAGGTCGCAGGCATCTGCGGCACGGACGTCAAGATGTATGCGAAGCCGCCGTTCGACGATCCGGTGATCATGGGCCATGAGAACGTCGGCACCATCGCCGCCGCGGGTGAGAAGTTCAAGCAGCTGCACGGCGTCACCGAAGGTGACCGCGTCTTCGTCGAGCACTATGTCGGTTGCTACAACTGCGAGTGGTGCCGCATCGGCGAGTATCGGCATTGTGAGGCCACCGACTGGCGGACCAATCCCGACGCCCGCCGCTACGGATACACGTCGTCGGAGAACTTCGGGACGCTGTGGGGCGGCTTCTCCGAGTACATGTATCTGCCGTGGAATGCGGTGTTGCACAAGGTGCCCGACGGCGTCACCGCCGAACTGGCAGGGCTGGTCACGCCTCTGTCGAACGGCATCGAGTGGGCGCTGATCGCCGCGGGCGTTGGTTACGCCGACACCGTGCTCATCCAGGGGCCGGGTCAGCAGGGGCTGTCGCAGGTGGTGGCATGCAAGCAGGCAGGCGCGTCGAAGATCCTCATCAGCGGTACGACGAAAGACAAGGCGCGCCTCGAGCTGGCGCTCGACCTCGGCGCGGATGAGGCGATCGACATCGAACAGGTCAGCCCCTACGAACAGGTCATGGACCTCACCGGCGGCAGGGGCGTCGACTTCGTGCTCGACTGCACGTCGCGGGCGGGGGTCAGGCCGGTGCTGCTGGGCATCGACGTGCTCAAGCGCCGGGAGGGCACGCTGCTCATTCAGGGAGAGCTGGCCGCCTTCCCCGACTTCCCGGTCAAGCAGCTCACCGAGAAGGCGATCACGATCAAGAGCGCCCGCGGCCACAGCTACCGCGCATGTGAGCTCGCGCTGCAGCAGCTGGCCTCCGGCCGATTTCCGTTGGAGCGGTTGTCCACCCACAAGTTCGGCCTCGATCAGGTCGACCGCGCGATCCGCGCGCTTGCAGGCGACACCGAGGATTCCGACGTCATCCACATCTCGCTGATGCCGTGGCTCGGAAAGGACGCGTGACTGTGTCGATAGTCGTGCGCAACCCGCCCAGGGCAGACCAGGAGGTCCGCGACGGGCTGGGCAAGTACGGGGTCGCCACCATTCACGAAGCGCAGGGCCGCACCGGCCTCGTCGCGCCGTACATGACGCCGATCTACACCGGCGCGAGAGTGTGCGGAACCGCGGTGACCGTGAGCGTGCCACCCGACGACAACTGGATGATCCACGTGGCCGTCGAACAATGCCAGGACGGTGACGTGCTCGTGGTGGCACCCGAATCTCCATCGGAATACGGCTATTTCGGTGAGCTTCTGGCCACGTCCCTGGCCGCGCGGGGGGTGCGCGGGCTGGTGATCGACGCCGGATGCCGCGACATCGCCGAGCTGACCGCGATGAAGTTCCCGGTGTGGTCCAAGTGTGTCTCTGCGCAGGGCACCGTCAAGAAACGGCTCGGATCGGTCAACGTGCCTGTGACGTGCGCCGGCGCCGAGGTGGCGCCCGGTGACGTGGTGGTGGGCGACGACGACGGCGTGGTGATCGTGCCACGCGCCGACGCAGCGGCGGTGTTGGCTGCCGCCGAGGCGAGGGAGGAGAAGGAGGCCCGCACGCGCGAGCGCTACCAGCGTGGCGAGCTGTTCCTCGACATGCATGACGCGCGTGACGAATTGGCGCGCCTCGGCCTGCGCTACGTCGACTACCAGGACGCAAGACCGTGATAATCGATATTCACGGTCACTACACCACCGCGCCGCAGGCACTTCAGGCGTTTCGCCGCGATCAGCTCGCGGTGCTCGACGATGCGACGCGACCTGCGCCTGCGGCACCGGACATCAGCGACGACGAAATCCGCGAAAGCGTCGAGCCCAACCAGCTGCGTGTGCTGCGCGAGCGGGGCGGCGACCTGATGCTGTTCTCGCCCAAGGCGTCCGGGATGGAACACCACATCGCCGACCAGCCGACTGCGACGGCATGGGCCCGGCTGTCCAACGACCTGGTGCACCGGGTCACGCAGCTCTACCCCGACGCCTTCGCTCCCGTCGCGCAGCTGCCGCAGACACCGGGCGGAGACCTGGCCCCAGTCATCGGCGAATTGCGGCGCTGCGTCACCGAACTCGGATTCGTGGGCTGCAATCTCAATCCCGATCCGGCCGCCGGTTACTGGACGACGCCGCCGATGACCGACGAATACTGGTACCCGCTGTACGAGGCCATGGTGGATCTCGAAGTGCCGGCAATGGTGCACGTCTCGACGTCGTGCAACCCGAATTTCCACACGCTGGGCGCGCACTACCTCAATGCCGATACGAGCGTGTTCATGCAGTTCGTCGAGGCGGACCTTTTCGAGCGCTTCCCGGCGCTGACATTCGTCATTCCGCACGGCGGCGGGGCGGTGCCGTATCACTGGGGCCGCTTCCGCGGGCTCGCCGCGCGCATGGGCAGGCCGGACCCTGCGGAGCTGTTGCGCAACGTCTTCTTCGACACCTGCGTCTATCACCAGCCCGGAATCGACTTGCTGTACAAGGTGATCGGCGCCGAGAACCTGCTGTTCGCCTCGGAGATGCTCGGCGCCGTCCGCGGCGCCGACCCGCAGACCGGCGTCGCATGGGATGACACGCTCGTCTACATCAACAACCTCGGCCTGACCGACGAGGAACAGCGCGCGATCGTGGAGCTCAATGCCCGCCGCGTGTATCCCCGACTGGATCGCCGGCTGACGGCCGGAGAAAGGGGATGACCAGTGTCGCGCCTGCGTCTCACGTTCGCCTGCGGTGACTACGACCGGACTCGAGCCCTCGAGGACGGCAGTGTGCGCCCGGACGGTATCGACCTGACCTACCTGCGGCTCCCGGTCGAGGAGACGTTCTTCCGGATGCTGCGGCACCGCGAGTTCGACATCGCCGAGATGTCGCTGTCCACCTATGTCGCGACGCTGGATCAGTCCCCGCGGCCGTTCGTCGCCCTTCCGGTTTTCACCTCGAGGATGTTCCGCCACGGCGGGATCTACCTCAACGCGGATGCGGGCATCGACAAGCCGTCGGATCTGCTGGGCAAGCGGGTGGGTTCGCCGGAGTTCCAGTTGACCGCATGCGTGTGGATCAGGGGCATCCTGGCCGAACATCACGGTGTGCCAGTCGATTCGGTGACGTACTACACCGGCGGGCAGGAGACAGCGGGGCGGATCGAGAAGGGCAAGGTCGACACCGGACTCGATGTCCGCACGATCCCCGCGGGCGCCACGCTGTCGCGGATGCTTGCCGACGGCGAGATCGACGCCCTCTATACGCCACGCGTGCCGAGCCCCTTCCGCGACCGGGATCCTCGGGTCACTCGCTTGTTCGACGACGTCGTCGCCGTCGAGAAGGAGTACTTCGCGGCGACCGGCATCTTTCCGATCATGCACGTGGTGGTGGTCCGCCGTGACCTCTACGAGCGGCACCGGTGGGTGGCGCAGTCGCTCTACAAGGCGTGCCAGACCGCGAAGGACGACGCGTACGCCCGCATCTACGATTCGTCGGCGCTGCGGTTCATGGAACCATGGCTGATCCAGCACCTCGAGGAATCGAAACAGTTGCTCGGCCAGGACTATTGGTCGTATGGCCTGGCCGAGAACGAGAAGGCGCTCGATGTGTTCCTGCGCTATCACCACGAGCAGGGGCTGTCCAGGACTCGGTATGAGCCCGCCGACTTGTTCGCACCCGAGACTTCGGAGGCGTTCGTCATCTGACGCTCCCGGCCGGTGGGGGCTTCACATAGCGGGCGAGGCATGATAGAAATCACACTAATGGTCTGAGTGTCAGTCCATTCACATCTCGAGCGGTGAGGAGCGACCGGTGAGAAAGCATTGGGCAAGATGTGTGCTGGCGAGCATGGCGTTGGTCGTCGCGGCCTGTGGCGGAAGTCCGACCGCCAGCAACTCCGGCTCCTCGGCGCCGGCCGCCTCGGAGGCCGAGAAGGTCTACGAGCAGATCAACGGCATGTCCGGGGAGGAGCGCGACAAGACCCTTCTCGACATGGCCAAGAAGGAGGGGCAGCTGTCGCTGTACACCTCCAACACCGATATGGACGACGTGGTCAAGGGGTTCGAGGACAAGTACGGCCTGAAGGTCGAGACGTACCGCGCCAATTCCGAGACCGTGCTGCAGCGCGTGCTGCAGGAGTCGAGCGCCCACTTCCAGGGGGCCGACCTCATCGAGACCAACGCGGGTGAGCTCAACGCCCTCCAGCAGCAGAAGCTGCTCGCTCCCTACGAGGGCGCGCTGCGCGACAAGGTCCGCCCCGAAGGCCAGAAAGACGGCTGGACCGCCGATCGCTTCAACGCGTTCGTGATCGGTTGGAACACCATCAAGGTGCCCGCGGGTTCAGAGCCGAAGAGCCTGAAGGACCTCACCGCGCCGCAGTGGAAGGGCCGCGTCGGCCTGGAGATCGGCGACGTCGACTGGTACGCCGCGATGGTCAACTTCTACAAGTCGCAGGGGATGTCCGACCAGGAGGTCAACGACTTGTTCCACCAGCTGGCCGCGAACTCCAAGATCGCCAAGGGCCACACCGTGATGGGTGAGCTGCTGGCCGCGGGTCAGTTCGACGTCGCGCCGTCGATCTATTCCCACACGGTCGCCAATGCGGCGGAGAAGGGTGCGCCCGTGGCGTGGCAGGTGAACGGCAAGCCCATTGAGCCGGTTGTGCTGCGGCCCAACGGTGCCGGCCTGATGAAGTCGGCAAAGCACCCGGCGATGGCGCTGCTGTTCCTCGACTACCTGCTGACCGACGGCCAGAAGGCGATCGCCGGCGCCAACCGGATCGGCGCGATCCCCACCGAGAAGGATCCACTGGCAGGTGTCCAGACCGTGACCGTGCCGGAGGAAGAACTGCTCGACAACGCCCAGAAGTGGAATGACGCGTACAAGAACGTGACCGACGCGGGCGGCAAGGCCTAGACAAACCGAATTCGCCCCAACGGCAATCGAGAAAGGGAGGACATGGCGGCCTCGCGTACCACGACCAAGGTCTCGCACTATCACGTCCAGAAGAAGCGTCGCGCGGAGTTCATCGATGAGTGGCGCGGCTACCAGAAGACCGTGGTCGCCGTTGAAGACGTGACGCTGGTGCCGACGGCACGTGGTACCCGCGTCGGTGTCTACGCGGGAGCCGACGGAGACCGGCCGACGCGTTCGATGGACGCCCTGGTACACGAGATCGATCCAGGCGTGGTGTCCACCATCCACCGGCATTCGTGGGACGCGATGGTGCTCGTCGTCGCGGGAAACGGCTGGACCGAGATCGACGGTGCCCGAATCAATTGGGGCCCGGGGGATTCGCTGCACCTGCCTGCATGGGCTTGGCACCGGTCGGGCAACGACAGCGACGAGGTGGCACGCTATCTCTCGGTCTCCAGTGAACCGCTGCTGGAGACGATGGGCATGTCGATCATCGAGGACGCAGGCCACACTCCGGTCGGTGAACTGCCGAACCGGCCCGCGTACTCGGCCGATGTCAACGGCGATGACCCCTACGCACGGCGTCTGCGGCGACTGGCCAGGGATCAGCGGGCCCGCAGATCCGGTCGGCTGCATACGAATTGGGACGAACTGGAGTTACTGCCCACACCGCGCGGCACCCGTACCACCTTCCTGCTGGACCGCGCCATCGGTTATCAGGCATCCGGTCTCTCGATGGCGATGTTCGAGCTCGGACCGGGTCGGGGCCAGTCGATGCACCGGCATGCCGGTGAGGCGTGGCTGTACGTGCTCGAGGGCACCGGACACAGCTACCTCGGCGTCGAGCCGGAAGGCGGCACCGACTATCCGTGGAAGAAGGGCGACCTCATCGTCGTCGACCACTTCCTGTGGCATCAGCACTTCAACGATGACCCCAAGAAGACCGCAAAAGTTGTGCGGATCCACATGTTTGACAGCCTGCTCGACACAATGCGCGTGTTACTGGATCCGTTGGTGCTGTTCGAGGAGCCGCCCGACCATATCCGTGATGCTCAGGCCGGCGACCCCACGACCGTCGACTGGCCGGAGGTCACCAGGCCGACATGGCCGTGACACCCATTGCACTGCCGCCCGGTGTGCTGTCCGTTCACGTTCTGCCTGCGGACCACCACGACGGGCCGTGGGATCACATCGTCACACCGCCCGGGGTGAAGGAGCGACTGCTCAACCACGCCCTGCTCACCTTGCTGCACGGACCCGCGCTGGCCACGATGGCGGGCCTGCCCCACGGGCTCATCATTCTGTCCGGGCCGCCGGGAACAGGTAAGACCACACTGGCCCGCGGCCTGGCACAGACGGCGGCGCGCGCGGTGGCCAAGCGCGGTGCGACCACGTACGTCGAGATCGACCCGCACGCCTTCCCGTCTGAGTTACTCGGCGAAAGCCAGCGCAACATCAGTCAATTGATGACCGACACGATCCCGGAACTCGCCGCCCGCAGGCCGCACACCATCGTGCTCGTCGACGAGGTGGAAAGCTTCGCGGTGCGCAGGTCGGCCGCATCGTTCGCCGCCAACCCCGTCGACGTACACCGGGCGACAGACGCTCTCCTGGCGGGTATCGACGCGGTGGCCACCGAACTTCCACGGGTGCTGTTCGTCGCGACGACGAACTTCGCCGCAGGCCGTGGACGAGGCCTTTCTGTCCCGAGCGGACCTTGTGCTGACGCTCGCGCTGCCCGACACGACGACGATCGCCCAGATCATTCGGCACAGCCTGCTCGAACTCGCTGCGCTGTGGTCGGGCACCGCGCCGTTGGCCCACGACGACGGGCTGCACGCCAAGCTCGCAGACGCCTGCGCGGGGCTCGACGGCAGGAGGGTGCGCAAGCTCGTGCTGTCGGCACTGACCCTGCGCCAGGAAGTCACCCGAGACCCGAACACCTTGACCGCCGACGATCTGGTCGCCGCTGTCGACTACCTCACCCCAGGGTCGAGCGATGATTGAACGAAGCCAATTGCCAACGCTGAACTACGATTTTCGCGCCACCGGACTGGTGGTGTTCGACATGCTCGAGGCATACCGGCCTGAAATTGAGTCCGCCGGTTCGATAGGCCCGACCCGTCAGCTGATCGACGCATGCCGCGGTGTCGGTATCCCGATCTTCTATGCGCGTGCCGATCATCGCGGCGACGGCGCGGACTTTGCGCGGACCATCGCCGACACCGACCGTCACTTCCGGCCGTGGGGACCCCACAATCCCTACCGCGCGGAACCCGCGCACGCGTCGGGCTCACCGGAGATGTCGGTGCTCGCCGAGATCGCACCGCTGCCTGGTGACTATGACGTGCCGAAGCACCGCTGGTCGGCGTTTCGCGGCACGCATCTCGAGCTGTCTTTGCGCAGCCGCGACATCGACACCATCCTTCTGGTCGGCGGATCGGTACATGTCGGCATCGCGGCGACCGCATACGACGCCCGCGACAAGGACTTTCAGATCACCATCGTGCCGGAGTGCTGCCACGGTTTCCCGGAGCAGCGCGACTTCTTCATGGAGAAGGTTTTCCCGCGGATGTGCAACGTGCGTACGCTCGGTGACGTGATCATGGGGCTGACGCCGCAGGTCGCGGCGGCTTACGCACGGTAGCGGCTGGACATCCGATGTGACGCGGCTTACCATGTCTAATGGTAAAACCATTGTACAAAACAGAGCGTTAACAGTCCGAAGGAGAAAGCATGGGCAAGAAGGGCCGCGTATTCGTCCGCGGGCTCACCTCTGAGACTTACGGTCTCGGGGAGTTCCGGCGTCGTCAGCTGGAGAGCGAGCGGGTTCGAGACGACGAATTCGTCGTCGACGATGCCAAGGTCGCCCACTCCGGGGACAGCGAGCAGTCGCGCACCTGGTGGCGCATCGGCCCGGGTGACGAGGACTTCCTCACCCAGACCATTCAGGTCCACTTCGTCGAGCTGCCGCCACAGTCGTCCAACCACGGACACGGTCACCAGAACGAAGCCGCGTTCTACATTCTCGAGGGTCACGGCTACGAGATCCACGACGACCAGCGCTACGACTGGGCGAAGGACGACCTGGTGTACGTGCACACCGACTCGGTGCACCGCCACTTCAATCCCTACGACGAGAAGGCCCTCGCCCTGGTCGTGAAGGCCAAGTGCACGTGGATGTTCATGGGCCTCATCCAGCAGGGCCGCAGCGGACCCGTCGAGAACGAGGAAGCGTTCGGGCCGCGCGAGGACTGGTCGAAGATCTGGACACCCGGCGTGCTGGACCGCAAGAAGGTGATCAGCCCGTCGGACACCGTTTGGGAGCAGACACCGCTGGGGCGGGTGCGCGTGATCGCATCTCCAGAGCGCACCGACGGCAGGATCTTCAGCATCGACGCATTCGAACTCGAGCTCGAGGCGGGCGGACATTCCGGCAAGTACTGGAAGATGGCCGACGAGGTCTACTACGTGCTGTCCGGTGGGGGTTACGCGCTGCAGTGGGAAGTCGAGGCCGAGATCGCGGAGAAGTACTATGCGCGAATTGCCGTAGAGCCCAAGCGGTTTGACATCAAGGCGGGCGACACTCTTTACGTCCCGCAGAACCACGTCTGCCAGATCTTTTCGGCCGACGGCACGCCGCTGCGCATGTTCAACGCACAAAACCGGGTGTTCAAGCACCTCGGCTACGACACCGTCCATTACTTCGAGCCGGCCTCGGGCGCCGACAAGCCAGCAGGCGAGTTGGCCGACGCATCGGCCCGATAAGAGCTTCCGGTCCGGCGGCCTGCCCACGCGGTCGCCGGACTGGACCACCAGCGCTTTGGCCCGTGATCGGGCCACGTTGCGCGTTCTGCTATCCAGAAATCTCTGGCTTTATTCATCCGCCAGGCAGACAATAAAATTGGCCCGCTGACTTCACATCCGCGGCGAAACATGATAGACATCACACTAATGGTCTTACAAATAGTCCAGAGATCGAGACGGGACGCGCAGCCTCCGCGGACCGACGGTCGTAACCCGAACAGATGGGACTGAAGGCACATGTCACGCAGACTCGGCCGACTCGCCGCCGCTATCGGCCTATCCCTCGCACTGGCTTCCTGCGGAGGCTCACCGACCGCATCGAACCAAGGTTCCGGGCCGGAGGGTAACGGCTCGAAGTTCGAGCAGTACGAGTCGCTGAAGGGCCAGGAGCGCCGCGACACCCTGCTGAAGGACGCCAAGACCGAAGGCGAAGTGTCGCTGTACACGTCGATGACCAGCGATGTCGCCGGCACCGTCACTAAGGCCTTCACCGACCAGACCGGCATCAAGGTCAATTTGTACCGCGCGGACTCCGAGACCGTGCTGCAACGGATCCTGCAGGAATCAAGCGCCAATCACGCGGGCGCCGACGTCGTCGAGACGGATGCGCTGGAGATGGCGTCGCTCGGCAAGGAGCAGCTGGTGCAGCCGTATACCGGCGAGCGCAGGGACCTGGTCGGCGAGCAGGGCAAGTTCGAGAACTGGACTGCGGATCGCTACAACCTGTTCGCCCCCAGCTGGAACACCACGAAGGTGCCTGCAGGCGATGCGCCCACGTCATGGGAAAGCCTGGCCGATCCCAAGTGGGACGGTGCGCTGGCGATGGAGCTCAACGACTACGACTGGTACCTGACGCTGTATGAGTACTGGCAGAAGCAAGGTAAGAGCACGGCCGACATCGACAAGCTCTTCGCCGACATGGCGAACGGCGCCAAGGTCGTCAAGGGCCACACCGTGATGGGTGAAATGCTCTCGGCCGGACAGTATTCGGTGGCCGCGTCCAACTACAGCTACATCGTCCAGAAGGCCATCAACAAGGGTGCACCGGTGAACTACCAGCCGTTCGTGCAGCCGGTGATCGCCCGCGCCCAGGGCGCTGCGCCGCTGAAGTCGGCGCCGCATCCCGCCGCCGCGTTGCTGTTCCAAGACTGGCTGTTGACCGAGGGCCAGCAGGTCTTCGTCGATGAGGGGCTGACTCCGTCGATCGAGCCGGCGAACCTGAAGGACCCGCTCGAAGGCCTCGAGGTCATCCCGGTCGACGTCAACCAGCTTCTGGACAAGCAGAAGGAGTGGAGCCAGCGCTACGACTCGTTGCTCTCCCGCAGTGACAAGGTCGGCGGCTGAACCGCAGGCCCCCGCCCGACGCCGTCGACGACCATGAGGTGATTGCATGACAACTGCCACGCCGACCCGGCCGGCGATGCCCGCGCCGTCAGCCGAACCCGGGCCGCCGGAACCCGGCCGATGGCGGCGGTTCCTGCCCACCCCGAAGTTTCTCACCCTCGGGGTGGTCACCCTGGTCATCGCCTACCTGGCGATCGTGCCGCTGTACTACCTGCTGTGGGGCACGTTCTTCGACGAGCAGGGGTTTACCTTCTCAGGCTTCGCCCGGGCGTACGGCAACGACCAGGTCTTCAGCCTGGTCGGCAACTCGCTATGGTTCGCGGTCGGCGCGGCGGCGGTGTCGTTGGTGCTCGGCACCGGTCTGGCATACCTCAACGTACGCACCGACGTGCCGTTCAAGGCGCTGTTCTTCGCGGCATCGATCATCCCGCTGGTGATTCCGGGGATCCTGTACACGATTGCCTGGATTCTGTTGGGCAGCCCCGACATTGGGCTGATCAACCATTACCTCGAGCCGATCTTCGGGCGCGCCGTCATCGATGTCTTCAGCATCTGGGGAATGATTTGGGTCGAGGGCCTGCAGCTCTCACCGATCGTCTTTCTCCTGATGGTCGCGGCGTTCCGCTCGATGGACCCGTCGCTGGAGGAGTCCGCCCTGATGTCGGGTGCGGGCCGCTGGACCGTGTTCCGCAAGGTCACCGTTCCGCTTGTCCGTCCCGCGATCGTGGCAGCGATCCTGATCATGGTGGTCCGCAGCCTCGAGAGCTTTGAGGTCCCTGCGCTTTTGGGGCTGCAGAACGGCACCTATGTGTTCACCAGCCGCATCTACTTCGTGCTCCGTCAGTATCCGCCCGACCTGTCTGCGGCGGGTGCGCTCGCGGTCGGCCTGCTGGTCATCGCGATCATCGGGGTGGCGATCTCCAACTTCGCCGGACGCGCCAGCAAGAACTACCAAACGGTGACCGGCAAGGGATTCCGCCCCCGCCCAATGGAACTCGGCAAGTGGCGGCCCGTGGCGGGCGTTCTGATCATCCTGTACTTCCTGCTGACCGTCATCGCTCCGCTGCTCGTGCTGCTGTACACCTCGCTGGTGAAGTTCTATGCGCCGCCGTCGAAGGACACGTTCAAGTCCATGACGCTGGACAACTACCGGGCGCTCGCGCACACCTCGGATGCGGTCACAGCGCTGAAGAACTCACTCATCCTCGGCCTCTCCTCGGCCACGCTGGTGATGGCGTTCATGGCGGTCGCCGCGTGGATCGTCGTGCGATCCAACATTCGCGGCCGAAAGATATTGGACGGGTTGACCTTTCTGCCACTGGTCGTGCCCGGTCTGGTGATGGGCCTGGCCCTGAGCTTCGTCTATCTGCGCAGCCCGATACCGATCTACGGCACGCTGTTCATCCTGCTCATCTCGTACTGCACCCGCTATCTGCCGTACGGGATGCGCTACTCCGCCACCTCGATGCAGCAGATCTCCAACGAACTGGAGGAGTCGGCCATGGTGAACGGCGCGAGCTGGTGGCAGACGTTCCGCCGGGTGTTGCTGCCGCTGCTGATGCCTGGCCTGATCGCCGGCTGGATCTACATCCTCGTGGTCTCGTTCCGGGAGTTGTCGAGTTCGATCCTGCTGTACAGCCCCGGCAACGAAGTGCTGTCCATCTTGATCTTCGAACAGTTCGAGAACGGGCAGTTCACTGTGCTGGCCGCGCTCGGTGTCGTCATGGTGCTGACGCTCGTCGTGTTGGTCACCGTCGCTTACAAGCTGGGGGCCAAGGTCGGCCTCAAGCAGGATTGATCTGGTAGGGAAGGAATTACCGACGTGCTTGAAGTCCAGAACCTGGTCAAGACGTTCGACGGTGACCGACAGAAACGCAGCGCCCGCAAGGAAGTCGGCCAACGGCGACGCGCCCGCACGCGTCTTCGCCGTCAACGACGTCAGCTTCGATGTCAAGCCGGGTGACCTGTTCACCCTGTTGGGCCCGTCGGGCTGTGGCAAGTCGACCACGCTGCGGTCCATCGCGGGCCTGGAGAAGCCGGACGCAGGCGTCGTCTCGGTGGGCGGCAAGGTGTTGTTCGCCGCGGGCGGTGATGCGCAGAAGCGGGTGAACGTGCCCGCCAACAAGCGCGGACTCGGAATGGTCTTCCAGTCGTACGCGATCTGGCCACACATGAGCGTCTTCGAAAACGTCGCCTTCCCGCTTCGCGTGCGACCGCGGCGTCAGCGCCCCAACAAGCGCGAGCTCACCGAGCGCGTGGAACGCGTGCTGGAGACGATGGAGCTGCTGCCGTACGCCGACCGGCACGCGACCAAGCTCTCCGGTGGGCAACAACAGCGCCTTGCGTTGGCGCGGGCGATCGTGATCGAGCCGCCTCTGCTGCTTTTGGACGAGCCGCTGTCCAACCTGGATGCCAAGCTCCGGGAATCACTTCGGTTCGAGCTCAAGCGCCTCCAACGCGAACTGGGCATCACGTCGATCTACGTCACGCACGACCAGATCGAGGCGCTGTCGCTGTCGTCGAACATCGCGGTGATGCGGGCGGGCGAGGTTGTCCAGCTGGGCAAGCCGCGCGACGTATACGAGAACCCGCAGAACAAGTTCGTCGCAGAATTCATCGGCACATCGAACTTCATCGACGGCACGGTAAAGTCGCGCAACGGCGATCGCTACGTCGTCGAGACTCACGACGGCCGCTTGACACTCGATGCCGCGCTCGACGTCCCGCCGGGAGCGGAGGTCGTCGTCTCGATCCGCCCGGAGGCGGTGTTGCTGACGACCGAACGGCCAAGCGACGCGGTCAACGTGTGGGAGGGCAACGTCACCAACCGCGCCTTCCTCGGTGACGCCGTCGACCATGTGGTGTCGGTGGGCAAGCGCGAGATCAGGGCGCGCTGCCTCCCGCACATCTCGCATGCGCCGGGAACGGCGGTCTACATGGAGATGGACCCGGCCAAGCTCGCGCTCGTACCCGTCGACTGATCGCCAGGATGCGCGTAGCGGACGTACTGAAGAACCGGGATTTCGATCTCTACTGGACCGGTGTCGTCTTCTCCCAGATCGGCACTCGCGGGACGGTCGCGGCGAACCTGTATCAGGTTTATGACCTGACCGGCTCCGTCACCCAGACCGGACTGGTCGGCGCGGCACAGGCTGTCGCACTGCTGGTATTGAGCCCGCTCGGTGGTGTCCTCGCCGACCGCTGGGACCGTCGCAGGCTGCTGCAGTGGTCGCAGGCGGTGGCGATGGTGGTGGCCGGCAACGCTTGCCGTGCTGACGCTGACCGGTCATATCGTGGCCTGGCAGGTGCTGGTTTCGGTCGTATTGACCACGGCGGCAGCCACTTTCGATCAGCCCGCCAGGCAGGCGCTGATCCCGGCACTGGTGCCGCGCACGCAGCTGCCGCAGGCGTTCGCGTTGATCAACCCGTCGCGCGAGATCGCGGTACTGCTGGGTCCTGCGTTGGCAGGCATCTTCATCGGCATCGCAGGCCCGGGCCTGATGTATGCCGTTGACGCGGGAACCTATGCGGTGTTGGTCGTCATCCTGCAAATGCTGCGGGTGTCGAAACTCGAGGGGGCGGGGTCGCACACATCGGTTTGGCGTCAGCTCGTCGACGGCGCGCTGTTCGTCAAGGGCCGCAAGATCATCTGGATGCTGATGTCGCTGGATTTGTCGGCGACGCTGTTCGGCGCCTACCGCGTCGTGCTGCCCGCCCTGTGTGCCACGGTGCTTCACGTCGGACCTCAGGGCTACGGCCTGCTGTCCGCTGCGCCGTCGGCGGGTGCGCTGCTTGCGACCTACACCGTGTTTCGGGTGGTGGACCGGACGCAGCGACTCGGCCGGGTACTGCTGGTGTCGACGGTGCTCTACGGAGTGGCGAATGTGGGGCTGGCACAGGCGCATGTCTTCGCGATCGCCATTGCGGCCGGGCTGTTGATCGGGGCGTTCGACGCGATGGCCACGACGATCCGGCAGGCCGCCGTCCAGCTCGAGACGCCCGACGAGCTGCGCGGCAGGGTGTCCTCGATCTACCAGATGTCGTCCCGCGGCGGCCCGGCGCTGGGCGACACGCTCGTCGGTGCGGTGGCGGGCGCGATCGGGCCCGTGGCCGCGCTGACCCTCGGCGGTGGCGTGGCGGCGCTCTACGCCGTTTTCTTCATGGTCCGGCCGAATCCGGTCGCTCGCGTACCAGGGTGTGGCGCAGGAGAAGGACGCGGCCGTGCCGACCTGACCTTGATCGCCGCACCCATTGGTAATACCATTAGATCAAATCGTAATATGGAGGATGCTCGTGGCCAAGGACGCAATCGTTTCCGACGATCTGGCGAAGAAGTTCGCCACCGAGAAGGACTCGCCGTACGTGCGGTGGATCCGCGGTGAGGGCCTCGACATCATCAGCGCCCACTTCGTTGCCGACCTCAACACCGTCGAGCTGAAGCCGTGGGCACGTCGCGGTGGCCGCGGCGTGTTCATCAACCACGAGGCATCCAGGACCTCCAACGACTGCTATGTGTGCGAAATCCCGGCGGGTAGTGAGCTCGCACCGCAGCGACAGTTGTTCGAGGAGATGATCCTGGTGCTGTCGGGTCACGGGTCGACCTCGGTGTGGAACGACGCAGGCCAGAAGGTCACGTTCGAGTGGGGACCGAATTCCTTGTTCGCCATCCCTCTCAACACCACCCATCAGCACTTCAACGGTTCCGGCACCGAGGCGGCGCGGTTCGTGTCGTCGACAAACATGCCACCGGTCTTCAACCTCTACGACGACGTCGACTTCGTGTTCAACACCGCCCACGACTTCCCCGGGCGGTTCGCAGGCGAACCCGATTACTTCGCCGCCAAGGACGAACAGGACGGGCTTCTGCTCAAGACGAATTTCGTTGCCGATGCGGTTGACCTGCCGCTGATTTCGGCAAAGGAGCGCGGGGCAGGCGGTGGTCACATCCGGTTCTCGATGGCCAAAGGGTCGATGAACAGCCACATTTCGCAGTTCGCAACGGCCACCTACAAGAAGGGCCACCGGCACGGTCCCGGCGCCCATGTGATCATCCTGACCGGCGAGGGCTTCTCCCTGATGTGGCCGGAGGGCGAGGAACCGCGGCGTTACGACTGGAAGCCGGGCACGCTGATCGTCCCGCCGAACATGTGGTTCCACCAGCACTTCAACACCGGCGCCGATCCCGCGCGGTACCTGGCCTTCAAGCACGAGGTGGTCTCGGTGCGCAACGCCCAGGGCGTGCCGAAGGCATGGATCAGCATGCGGATCGGCGGCGACCAGATCGACTACGCCGACGAGTCAGCGACGGTCCGCGACACGTTCGCCAAAGCCCTCGCCGAGAACGGGCTGGTGCCGAAGATGGACGAGGCGTATGAAGCCGAATTGGCGGATCTGCCGCCCAAGCCTGCAGAGGCGGCGCCGGTGCCGTCGCCGGCATGAGCGAAGCTTGCGAGCGAATCGGGCGCACTGAATGCGGCGCCCTTGTAGACAAGGGCGTCGGATGACCCACGACGCGGACCACGAACACCCCGAGGACGATCTTCCGCTCGAGAACAACCCGATCTGGCAGAAGGACAACGTCACCCTGCACAGCGTCGGCGTCGACATCGGCAGTGCGGGAACGCAGGTGGCGTTCTCCCGGCTCGTGTTGCGCAGGCGGGGCGAGGATCTGACCAGCCGCTACGTGGTCGTCGCCAGGGACACGCTGTTCGAATCGGAGGTGGCGCTGACCCCGTATACCGACGATCTGCAGATCGACGCCGTCGCGCTGGGCACGATGCTCGACGAGGCCTATGCGGCCGCCGGACGGCAACCGCAGGACGTGGATACCGGCGTGGTGATCCTCACCGGCGAGGCGCTGCGCCGCAGGAACGCGCAGCGGATCGCATCGGTGGTCGCCGAGCGAGCGGGCGACCTGGTGTGTGCGACCGCAGGGCACCACATGGAGGCGATGCTGGCGGCGTACGGTTCTGGCGCCGCGTTGAAGTCGCACGAAATCGCCGGCCGGGTCCTCAACGTCGATATCGGTGGGGGAACGACGAAGCTCGCGCTGATCGACCGCGGCCGGGTGCTGGCGACCGCCGCCTTCCACGTCGGCGGCCGGCTGATCGCCGTGGACGGCGACACCGTCGTGCGGATCGAGCCGGGCGGGCGCATGCACGCCTCGGCGGTGGGTCTCGACCTCAACGTCGGCAGCCTGGTGTCACCGACTCGATCTGGACAACATCGCGACGCGGATGGCGGACTTGGTGATCGCAGCGGTCCGCGGTGAACCCGCGGCGCATCACGCCTTCCTCACCGACCGCATCACCGACTTCGGCACGCTCGAAGGTGTGATGTTCTCCGGCGGTGTCGGCGAATTCGTCTATGGCAGTGAGACAAGAGATTTCGGTGACCTGGGCCTGCGACTCGGGTCGCGGCTGGCCGAACGCATCCAGGCCGGCCTGCTTCCCGCCCGCCTGCTGCCCGCCACCGAGCGGATCCGCGCAACGGTGCTCGGCGCATCCGAATACACCGTCCAGCTCAGCGGGATCACCAGCTACATACCGGCACCACACGCGACGCTGCCACGACGCAATCTCCAGGTGGTTCGGCCCCACTACGTCATCGACGACGACGTGCATCCCGAGGTGGTCGGCTCGGCGATCGAGCGTCACCTGAAGGCATTCGGCCTGCACGACAGCCCCGGCGATATCGCGGTGGCACTGGAATTCCGGGGTACGCCTAGCTACCGGCGGTTGCGCGCCTTCGCCGAAGGCATCGTCTCGGGTATGCGGGATCGGTTGGCAGACGGGCGACCCCTGTATCTGATGATCGACTCCGACATCGCGCTCACGCTCGGCAACATCCTGCGTCGCGAGCTCCTGGTGGTCAACGATCTAGTCATCCTCGACGGAATCGACCTGCGCGACTTCGACTTCGTGGACCTGGGCCGGATCCGTCAACCCTCCAACACCGTGCCGGTCACCATCAAATCCCTGGTGTTCGCGGCCGTCGACGATCCCGCTGTCGCGATGGCATGAGCGACCTGCACACGACCGTCGCGACGGCCTGCCGGATCCTCGCCCAGCAGGGCCTGGCCGCCGACGTCCTCGGTCACGTCAGCGTTCGGCTGGATGCCGACCGAATTCTGCTGCGCTGCCGTGGCCCCCAGGATCGAGGACTGCTGTTCACCGTCGCCGACGATATTCACGAAGTCGACCTCGACGGTCGCGGCGAGCTCGACGGCGGATACGCGGTGCCCAACGAATTCCACATCCACACAGAACTCTTTCGCGCGCGGCCGGAGATAACCGCCGTCGTGCATGCCCATCCGCGTGACGTGGTGGTCGCCGATCTTGCCAGGATCGAGCTGCGACAGGTGTTCGGCGCCTACAACATTCCCGCCTCCCGGCTCGCGCGCCAGGGTGTACCCGTTTATCCGCGGTCGGTGCTCGTGCGGACGCCGGAGCTGGGCCGAGAGGTCGCGGCCGCAATGGGTGACGCCGATGCCTGCATCCTGCGCGGCCACGGCGTGGTGACTGTGGGGGAGTCGGTGCAGCACGCCACCATGCGGGCGCTCGATCTCGCTGAGCTGTCCCGGATTTCAGCCGAGATCGCGTCGCTCGGTGGACAGCCGCAGACCCTGCCCGAAGAGGACCGTCAGGAGTTGCCCGACCTGGGCTCGTCGTTCAACGACCTGTCGCGCTGGCGCTACTATGCCGGACGGCTGCAGATCGCCGGATTGGCGCTATAGCCCGCCGTCGGCCTTGGCCAGCGGAGCAATCGGGCGTCCGAGGTACGTGCACTCCGGCCCGTACAGCAGCGCCGCGACGTCGGCTGCGCCCATCGTCTTGATGAGTTGGTCGACGTGTCCGGACAACGGCAACACCAGGCCGCCGCTCTGGGCCAACTCGATGACGAAATCCATGTCCTTCTCTTGCCACGTGAATCGCGTGTTGTCCCAGTGGCGCAGTGTCCCGTTGTCACCGGGGCACTTCATCAGGACCTCGCGCATCCGCTGGGCGTCCACTCCGTAGCGCTTCGCGATCGCGAGCGCCTCGAAATTCGCGACGCAGTGAATCCAGTGCAGCAGGTTGTTGCACGTCTTGGCGAGCTGTCCCGCACCGAGCGCCCCGACATGCTCAACGCCGCGGCTGTAGCTGAGCATCACCGGCCGCGCCCGCTCGACATCGGCCTCATCGCCGCCGCACAGCGACAGCAGCGTGCCCTCCCGCGCGCCCGCCGCCCCGAAGACGACCGGTGCGTCGATGACCCGGATGTCCTGGCGTTTCAGGATGCCTGCCAGCCGATGCATGAAATCCAGGCTGTGTGTGCCCGCAACGACGACAAGTTGCCCGGCACGGCCGTGGTTCACCAGTTCCTCGGCGACGCCCTCCATCTGATCGTCGGTGCGCAGGCAGGCGACGATGATCTCGGCGCTGCGCGGCCAATTCGGGCAACCCCGACGCTGGTTGCGCGCCTGCTGACGCAGCTTCGGCCAGCCGCGTCTGGGTCGACGTCGTATGCGATGACGTCGAAGCCTGCGCCCAGCATGTGTCGCGACATCGGCAGCCCCATGTCGCCGACCCCAACGATCCCGATCATTTGCTGCCTTTCTTCCGTCAGGCCTTGGTCTCTAAGACCTAATGGTATTACAATTAGTTTGATTGTGGTCAAGGTCTCACGACGGTGAGAAAGACAGTTGAGAGGGCGGACAGTGCTACGGGCAGAGATCAATGAGCTGTTGACCAGGACAGGGCCGGGAACGCCGATGGGCGAGATGTTCCGGCAGTACTGGCTGCCTGCGTTGCTCGCCGAAGAGCTCCCCGAAGACGACTGCCCTCCCGTGCGTGTGAAGCTGTTGAGCGAGCGGATGGTCGCTTTCCGCGACAGCGACGGCAGGTATGGGCTGATCGACGAGTTCTGTGCGCACCGCGGCGCGTCGCTGTGGTTCGGCCGAAACGAGGGATCAGGTCTGCGCTGTCCATATCACGGCTGGAAGTACGACATCACCGGCCAAGCCGTCGAGGTGCCGTCTGAACCCGAGAACAGCACCTTCTGCGCGCATGTGAAGCTGACGTCCTATCCGCTTGTGAAGGTCGGCGACGTGCTCTGGACGTACATGGGCGACCCCGAAAAGCGGCCGCCGCTACCCGAGTTCGAATTCGCGATGGTGCCGCCCGAGCAGACCTACAGCAGCAAGCGGTGGCAGGAATGCAACTGGCTGCAGGCATTCGAGGGCGGGATCGACTCCAGCCACGTGTCGTTCCTGCACTCCGGCGGCCTGAAGTCCGACCCGCTGTTCAAGGGCACCAAGGGCAACGAGTACAACATGGGTGATCTCAAGCCGTTCTTCGAGGTCGCCGACTTCGAAGGCGGCCTGTTCGTCGGCGCGCGCCGCAATGCCGAAGCAGACACCTACTACTGGCGTATCACTCCATGGGTGATGCCGTGCTTCACGATGGTGCCGCCGCGCGGCGATCACCCTGTGCACGGCCACTTCTGGATACCGATCGATGACGAGAACTGCTGGGCCTATTCGTTCGACTACCACCCGGTGCGGCCGCTGACCGCAACCGAAGTGCAGGCGATGAAGGACGGCCACGGCGTGCACAGCGAGAACATTCCAGGCACCTTCCGACCGATGGCCAACAAGGACAACGACTATCTGATCGACCGGGAGGCGCAGAAGCGCGGCGATACCTATTCGGGTGTCAAGGGCATCGCCATGCAGGACGCGTCCCTGCAGGAAAGCATGGGGCCGATCGTCGACCGCACCAAGGAGATGCTGGTATCGGCCGACAGCGGCATCATCAAGGCGCGCCAGAAACTGAAGAGAGCGGTCGAGGCATTGCGGGACAAGGGCATAACCCCGCCCGGTGTGGACCCGGCCCATCATCGCGTGCGATCCGCGGCCACCGTGCTGCCGAGGGACGCGTCATTCGTCGAGGCCTGCCGCGAGGACCTTTCGGTGCGCGAGGGCATGCGGCAGACGTCGGTATGACCACTCCATCGCGACCGATTCTTGGCAGCAGTTGCGCGCGGGCGACATCGGCCGCGGAGATGCGCTATCGCATCGACCGCCCGATCCGCGGCCGAAGGGGCGCGCGCATCATCGCACTCGACGCAGGCGCGGAGGCGATCGTCGAACAGATATCTCATCAGCCGTGGGGTCATGCCCGGTTCTTGGCGCTCGCCGAAGCCGTCGGCGGTGTCGGTGATCGCGGGTCGGAGTCGGTGGCGTTGCACGACACCGACGGTGAAATGTCGAACCTGCTTACAGAACTCGAGGACGCCGACGTGGTGGTCATGGTCGCCACCACAGCGGCCGACGCGTCGGCGGCCACCATCATCGGTGCGGCATGCACGGTTCGCGCCATCATGACGGCGGGCCTGGTCATCGGCGATCGGAAGCGGATCGGTGCCGCGGTTGCCGCGCTTCGTCCGCATGCCCGGGTGCTGATGGTGACCGGTGACGAGCAGGACGTCATCGACTTGCTGACCGCCCTGCGAGCCTGAGGGGGCCGACGTGGACGCCAAGGTGAAGCTGACCGACCTGCAGGCGATGAAGAGCGACGGGCGCAAGATCGTCGGCGTCGTCGCATGGGACTACCAGATGGCGCGGATCGTCGACCGGGCCGGGGTGGACCTGGTGTCGGTGGGCGACACCGTCGGCGTCAACCTGTGGGGGCAGCCGAATCCGCTCGAGGTGACGATGGACCAGATGATGGTCGTCTGCCAGGCGGTGCGTCGCGGAGTGCGGCGAGCGCTGCTCAGTGTCGACTTCCCTTATGGCCCTGTGCAAGAGGGCTCCAAAACCGCGGTGCGGGCGGCGATCCGGTTCGTCAAGGAAGCCGGCGTCGACATGGTCAAGCTCGATGGAGCCTCCGATCACCTGGACGCGGTGTCCGCGGTGACACGGGCGGGCATCCCGGTCTTCGCTCAGTTCGGCATCACCCCACAGACGTCGCTGAAGTACGGCGTCACTTACAGTTCGACGCCCAACGCCGGTGACGCGATACCCGAGGAACTGCTCGAGGAGATGGTGGGCGAGGCAAAGCGGTTGGAAGGCGCAGGCGCCGCACTCCTGAACTTCACCAACTCCGGCCCGGTCGTCGGGCCCGCCGTCGCGCAGGCGGTGTCGATACCGGTGGTCGGCGGATTCGGCGGTGGGCCATGGCTCGACGGCCGGATGCGGATGGCCACAGCGGCAATCGGATACAGCGCCGATGGGCTCGACGATCCGCCTGACACCTACGCCAACGTCGCCCAGATCGCCTACGACGCCATTACGGCCTTCGCCGAGGACGTGCGGTCGGCGCGGCAGATCGCGGGAGGGATCCGGCATTGAGCGGGTCCACGGCGGTGATCGACGGGATCACCACGCGATACGCCGTAGTGGGCTCCGGTCCGCCGCTGTTGATGTTCTCGCCGGGTGGATTCGGCGCCAGCATGGACGCCTGGGAGAAACACGGGCTGTACCACCGCACACGGATGCTGGCGCAGTTGCAAGAACGGTTCAGCTGCATCACCTTCGACAAGCGGGAGTCCGGCGAATCGGGCGGCCGGGTCGAAACAGTGACATGGTCGGATTACGTCACGCAGGGCATCGGACTTCTCGACCACCTGCGCTTCGAACGCGCTCACATCATGGGCGCGTGCGTAGGTTGTTCCATCGCAGCGCTTTTGGCGACAACACACCCCAGGCGAGTGTCGGGCATGGTGCTGTACTCGCCGGCCGGGGGAGTTAAGTACCGGATGAAACAGCACGCGCGGTTCGCGGACCATCTGGCCTATGTGCGAGAGAACGGGCTCGACGGTGTCGCCACTCTGGCCTCCACCACCGACGCGGGCTTCTCGGAGGACGGCAGGGTCGGGCCCTGGGTTACCGTGCTGCGCCACGACGCCGAGTTCAGGGCGCGCTACCTCGGATTGGACCTCGATCGGTACCAGGCCATCGTGGCCGGCATGAGCAGATGCCTCTTCGATCGCGACACGGTGCCAGGACCGGAGCCGGAAGACCTGCTGGCATCGGAGATTCCGGCGCTGATAGTGCCCGGCGAGGACAGCTCGCACGCGCCGTCGGCGGCTCGCTATCTACAGGAGTGCATACCGGTGAACCAGTTCTGGGACGTCCCGGTAGCCGCGCAGACCGCCGAGACCGCACCCGCGCGGGTCATCGATTTCCTGGCGTCACTTGCCTTTTGAGACGTGCTTGGCGGTACGCCCGATATGGGCACGCATCACTGCGGTGGCCTTCTCGACCTCGCCCTTCTTGACCGCGAGCACGAACTGACGATGTTCCTTGTTGCCGCGAATGCCCATCTCGGGGTGGGCTTCCTTCACGTGAATCATCGAGCGCAGCGTGGGGCCGTGGAACGATTCGGCGAGCATCGCGATCGCGGTGTTGTGGCTTGCCAATGCGACTCGAGTATGGAATTCCGCCGACAGCTCGATCGGATACGCGCCATTCTCCAATGCGGCGTCACCGCTGTCGCAGATCGCCAGCAGGTCGTCGATGTCCTGTTCGGTCGCCCGTTCGCACACCAGCGGGATGATGCCCAGTTCGAAGATCTGGCGCGCTTCGGTGACCTCTTTGTCGGTGAGTCCCGACAAGCTCATCAGGTCGACGATGCCCTCGCCGATACGCGCACTCGTCGGCGCCGTAACAAAGGCACCGCCACGGGCGCCGACCTTGATGGTGACCATTCCGTTGGCCTCGAGCCCGCGCAACGCCTCGCGTACGGTCACCCGGCTGACACCGAACTTCTCGCCGAGTTCACGTTCGGCCGGTAGCCGGTCACCCGGCTTCAACTGGCCGTCGCGGATCAGAAGCCGGATCTGGTCGACGATCATCTCCGACGCCCGTCCGGGATTGACGCGGCTGAAGAGGTCGCCGGTGGAGCGCGACGACGTCGCGATGGTTTCTGATGTCATGGACCAATTGTAATGCCACCAGACCATCAGAGGGGGAGCTACGGTTTGCCGGGCGTGTGACGTCGAGGTATCGAAAAACGACCTTGCGCACTTTCCTTGGACGGGTAGCATTCGTGACGTGCCGAGGCGACTCGTAGTAGCAATCCCCAGCGGGGTCTGATCCTGACCGACCCCTCGCTGTGGGTCGTTGCTACGTCGTCGGTCAATCCTTCCAGCAAGAGAAGACCGGCACATGACATCTCCACCACAATCCGCAACCAGCGCAGCGCCGTCCGTCGCGGACTGCTTCGCCGCACCGTTGCCCCGCGGCCTGCGCAAGGAGGCCGACGCTTTGTCTTTGACGGACTGGGACATGTTCAACAGCACGTACGCGCCCACGTCGGGCCCGCTCCGGCTTGGCCAGTGGACCTGCACTGACGAGGAGCGCCCCGCGACGAGGCTGGGTCCGCAGGCCCGCAACTACCAAGCCACCCTGGCATCGGCGACCGGATCAGCACCGCGACGGCGGCGGCGTCGGGTCCTGTCGCCGCTCTCACGGAGATGCTCTACGAGCACGGCATCCCGGTCGAGATGACCGCGTTCCACCAACTCCCACCGGTGACGAGACCGCCACCTTCATCCGCGGGAACAACGGCGCGCGCGACGAGTGGGCCATGGGGCTGGACGAGGACGCCACACAGTCGGCGCTGCGGGCCGTGATCGCGTGTGCGAACCGGCTAATGACTGCGCGCTAGCTGTACTCGGTCATGACGTTGGTCGCAGTCGGCTGACTGGGGGAAGGCTGCCCAGGGCGGTGTGACGGCGTTGAGTGTTATAGACCTTGAGCCAGGGGGCAAGCGCCTCGGCTCGTTGGGTGTTCGAGTCGAAGACGTGGCGGTACGCCCATTCGGTTTGCAAGGTGCGGTTGAAGCGCTCCACCTTGCCGTTCTGCCACGGGCAGTGCGGTTTGATGAACTTGTGTTTGGCGTTCAGCGCGGCAAGCGCTGTGGCGACAGCACTTGAGCGGCGGTAACTCAGTGGTTATCGGTGATCACTCGCTCTATGTGCGTAATGCCCTGTGATGCAAAGTATTCAGCAGCGCGGGTAATGAAGGCCGCGCACGTGATCCCCTTCTCATCGGGCAGGATCTCGCTGTAAGCAAGCCGGGAATGATCATCAACCATGGAATGGACGTAGTCATAGCCGATGCCTCGGGCCCGGACCTCTTCGGCGCGGCCATGCGCGCGCCACCCGCCACCATCGGGGATGCGCCCAACTTCTTGACATCGACATGTACCAGCTCGCCGGGCCGGGCGCGCTCATAGCGCGTCGCGGTGACCTTTGAGGTCCGCAATAGCGTTCCGGTCATCGGATCAAGCTCACGCAGGTACGGCACGTGGTGACGGCGCAAGATCCGCCCCACCGTGCGCGGTGCAAGCCCCAATTCTCGGCCCAGGAAATCCTGCCCCCGGCGCGACTGTCCCCGCGCGGCCAACACCTGTTGTTCCACGACTGCACTGGTACGGGTCGGTATCGCATGCGGCCGTGACGATCGATCGCGCAAGCCGGCCTCCCCTTCGGCGGCATAGCGGTCCAGCCACAACCTGACACATTTTCGGGAAATTCCCATCGCCGCCGCGATGTGGGCCTGCGGCCACCCGGCACGCGAGCGCTGCACGATCAACAGCCGGCCATGAAACGTTGTACGGGCATTACGGTGGGACACGAGAACCTCCGGCAGGTGATGGGCCTTAGACAAGCCACACCCCACCCGGGGGTTCTCCTCACATCAAGCCGACACGCCCGCTACCAACCTGCTGACCGAGTACAGCTAGCGCAACGGCCGCAGCACGATCGGCATGCCATCCATCGGTACCGGCATACCTGCGTAGTCCCACTTCGCCTGATAACCCGGGCGGGGCAGCTCGAGGCGGTACTTGCGCAGCAGCCGGTGCATGATCGTCTTCACCTCGAGCTGGCCGAACACCATGCCGATGCACTTGTGCGCGCCGCCGCCGAAGGGAGTGAAGCCGTACCGGTGCCGCTTGTGCTCGTTGCGCGGCTCGGCGAAGCGGTCCGGGTCGAACTTCTCCGGGTCGGTCCAGATCTCCGGCAGCCTGTGGTTGACGCCCGGATAGGCGATCACGTTCGTGCCCTTGGGCAGGTAGTAGCCCAGCAGCTCGGTGTCGCGCACGGTCTGGCGCATCGCCCATTGCACCGGAGTGACCATCCTGATCGACTCGTTCATGACGAGATCGAGGGTTTCCAGCTTCTCCAGCGCCTCGATGTCCAGCGGGCCGTCGCCGAGCCGATCGGACTCGTCGCGGCAGCGGTCCTGCCATTCCGGGTTGGCGGCCAGGTAGTAACACATCGTCGTCGCCGTCGACGTTGAGGTGTCGTGGGCGGCCATCATCAAGAAGATCATGTGGTTGACGATGTCCTCGTCGGAGAACTTGTTGCCGTCTTCGTCCTCCGTTTCGCACAGCACCGTCAGCAGGTCGTTCCCCTGCTTGCCGCGGCGCTCCTTCACGCGCTGCTCGAAGTAGTTCTCGAGCAGCTTGGCGTGCCTTGAGGCCGCGCCACCATTTGAACGGCGGGACGCCGGTGCGGATGATGGCATTGCCCGCGCGGGTGGTGACGGTGAACGCCTTGTTCACCTTGGTCACCAGTTCATGGTCGGTGCCCGGTTCGTGGCCCATGAACACCATCGATGCGATGTCGAGGGTGAGCTCTTTCATCGCCGGATAGAGCAGGAACCGCGCGTCGTTGGCGACCCAGTCGTTGGCGATGACCTGCGAGACGACCTTGTCGACCTGCTCGGTGTAGCCGGCCAGCCGGGTCCGGACGAACGCCTCCTGCATGATGCGCCGGTGGAACATGTGCTCGTCGAAGTCGAGCAACATCAGCCCACGGTTGAAGAACGCCCCGATCATCGGAACCCAGCCCTGCTGCGAGTAGTCCTTGTTGCGGTTGGAATAGACGACCTGCGCGGCGTCTGGACCCAGCGCGGTCACGACGGGAATGACCGGCGAATCGGCGAACACCACGGGCCCGCGCGTGCGGTAGATGAAGTGCAGATAGTCCGGTCCGCCGCGCAACAACTCGACCATGTGGCCGATGATCGGAAGCCCTGCTTCACCCATCACCGGCTTCAGGTCGCTGCCCGGCGGGCGGCTCTGCCATCGGATACAGCGTCCAGTCGTGCTCCAGCAGGCGCTTCTCGACCATGCCCATGCCGGGGAAGTGCGTGATCGTCGGGGTCAACCGTCGCTTGGCCTGGTCGAGCAGATAATCCTTGGTGCTGATCGTCGCCATCAAATGCTCCTGAGCCAAAAAGACTGTGGCCGTTGTCACTTGCTATTCTCATACTGGATGGCAGACTTGACGCATGTCAAGTTTTGACGTGGCGAGACAGTAATGCGATGGTCTACTGCCATGACCGCTGAATCCGCGCCGCAGGAGATTCGTCGCAGCCGGGGTGACCGGCAACGCGACGCGATCGTCGCGGCGGTCCGCGAGCTGCTCCATGAGCGGTCCTTCGCCGACCTGTCGGTCAGCACCATCAGCGAGCGGGCCGGTGTCGCGCGATCCGGCTTCTACTTCTACTTCGACTCGAAATACGCGGTGCTCGCGGTGATCCTGGCCGACGCCAGTGAGTTGCTGGACAGCCTGACCCACCACTTCGCCCCGCGTGAGCCGGGGGAAACGCCCGCGGCGTTCGCGAAACGGATGGTCGGCAGTGCGGCGGCCGTGTACGCCAACGATGACCCGGTGCTGACGGCGTGCGCGGTGGCACGCAACACCGACGCGCAGATCCGGGAGATGATGGACGACTTCTACGACGCCATCATCGACAAGCTGATCACCCTTCTCGAGCAGGACGCCGATGCGCGGCCGATCTCCGACGACCTGCCCGCGCTGGTGCGGACGCTGGCGGCGACGACGACGATGACGCTCACGCAGGACAGCGCATTCGTCGGCCGCGGCGCCGATCCCGATCGTGCGGTCGATGCCCTCGAGCGGCTGTGGGTGTCCGCGATCTGGGGTCGCTCAGAGCTGGGAAGCGCGTAGGTCAGTAAGGTCACCGCCATGGCGCAGAGCGGCTTTACCGGCAAGCGTTGTTTCTTGACAGGGGCCGCCAGCGGTATCGGCCGCGCGACCGCGCTGAAGCTGGCTGCCGAGGGCGCCGAGCTGTACCTGACCGATCGGGACGCCGAAGGCTTGGCGAAGACCGTCGCCGACGCCCGCGCGTTGGGCGCCGAGGTGCCCGAGCACCGCGCGCTCGACATCTCCGACTACGACGCGGTGGCGGCGTTCGCCGCGCACATCCACGCCAATCACCCTTCGATGGATGTGGTGATGAACATCGCGGGCGTTTCGGCATGGGGCACGGTGGACAAACTCACCCACGACCATTGGAAGTCGATGGTCGACATCAATCTGATGGGTCCGATCCACGTCATCGAGGCGTTCCTTCCGCCGATGGTCGAGGCGCGCCGCGGCGGCCATCTGGTCAACGTGTCCTCGGCAGCGGGACTGGTCGCCTTGCCGTGGCACGCGGCCTACAGCGCCAGCAAGTACGGGTTGCGGGGGCTGTCCGAGGTGCTGCGGTTCGACCTGGCGCGCCATCGCATCGGAGTGTCCGTCGTGGTTCCCGGCGCGGTGAAAACCCCACTCGTGGAGTCTGTTCAGATCGCAGGCGTGGATCGCGAGGATCCCAACGTGAAGAAGTGGACCGAGCGTTTCACCGGGCACGCTGTTTCGCCAGAACACGTCGCCGACCGAATCCTGCGCGGGGTCGCCAGGAACCGGTATCTCATCTACACGTCACCGGACATCCGCGCGCTCTACATGTTCAAGCGCGCGATGTGGTGGCCCTACAGCGTGGCGATGCGGCAGGCGAACGTCGTGTTCAGCCGGGCGCTGCGGCCCGTCGACACGGTCGGGTACTAGCGCTTGACGCCCAGCGCGTCGGTCATCGTGAAGAACAGGTCGGTCTGGTCGGTCAGGCCGACGACATTGGCGGCGCGAGGACCGTAGGCCGCGATGCGGACCTGCGTGCCGGTGTGCGTCTGGTCCTCGACGTTGACGTCTTCGGACGTGCCGTAGCTGACCGTCATGTCGGCGTTGTCGGCGGTGGTCAACGTCACCGTCAGCCCCGGGTACATGATGTCGCGGACGCGCTCGATCGGCAGCTTCATCTCCTCGGCGACGTCGCGCAGGTCCTCTTCGCTGACGGGCTCGACGATCTGGCTGGTGTGGCCGTGGTCGGCGGTGGCGATGACGAGCGTGTTGCCGTCCTTCTTGGCGAAGTCGATGGCCTTCTTGACCGCTTCGTCGAAGACGACCGTCTCGCCGATCTGACCGCACGCGTCGGCGGCGTGGTCGCGCTTGTCGATCGACGCGCTCTCCACCTGTAGGAAGAAGCCTTTGTCCTTCCCTTTCTGGCTGCCCGAGAGCAGATCGATCGCCTTCTGCGTCATGTCGGCCAATTTCGGTACGTCCGAACCGTGTTCGGGGTTGTCGGTGCACTTGGCCGCGGGCTGCAGGTAGCCCTGCCGGACTGCGGGTGGTCCGGCCCAGCTCACCGGCATGTTGCCGTCGGCGAACAGCCCGAGCAGCGGCGCATCCTGGTCGGCCTTGCTCGCATTGGCCAATTCGTCTGCGGTGCGGACGATCTGGTAGCCGCGTTCCTTGGCCTGCACCTCCAGCGTCTTGCCCTTGTATTCGCCGCCGGTCGCGGTCTGCGCGAACGTCTCCGCGCCGCCGCCCATCGTGACGTCGGGGCGGTCCGCCAGACAGCTGCTCGGTGACCGAACCCTTTCCGCCCTTCTCCAGGGTTTCGTCGGGGCAGTCCTTGGCCATCTCCTCGGGGCCGTAGCAGTCCCGCTCGGTGATGTGAGCGAAAAGCGCAGCGGGAGTGGCGTCCTGGATCTCCGAGGTGGTGATGTCGCCGGTGGCGAAGCCCTGATCCTTGGCGAGTTCCAGGATCGACTTCTGCGGTTCGTCCTTGATGTTGATTCCGAGCGAGCCGTTGTAGGTCTTGGTGCCGGTCGACCACCCGGTGCCGCTGGCCGCCGAGTCGGTGACGTAGTCGGGCTTGCCGTCCTTCTTGAGCGCGTAGGTCGTGTACGAACCCGTCAGCGGGAGGGCGTCGATCCCCTCGAAGAAGCCGCCCGCGCCCTTCTCGTAATTGCGGGCGAGAGTGATCTCCGAATCGCCCATGCCGTCACCGATCAGCAGGATGACGTTGCGGGCGCCCGAGCCGCTGATGGTGCCGCGGATGGTGTCGGTCTGGTCTCCGCCGAGCCGTGCTGCGCCGCCGTCTGGCGGACAGTTCGCCCTTCGCGGCGCGGCTGAGGGGGTCGCCGATCGACTCCTTCTTGTCGTCGCTGCCGCAACCCGCGAGCACGAGGGCGGCTACGGCGCCCAGCGCACCGGCCGCCTTGTACATCGAATTCACCGGCATGAACGCTCCTAGCTCTCCAGATTGGCCGAGCGAATTGAACGGCACGCGCGGTGAACGAGAGGTTTACCGGCAGGGAAATTATTTAGCGTTGCTTATCGTTTAGCCCAGTGCCACGCGCGGAGTCGTCAAGAGCTCCTGGCCCGTCGATCTTCGTCTCGCCCAGTTCTTTGTAAGAGCTCGATCCGGATCGGCTTCCGATTCGTTCGCTTCGTCGATCGGCGCGGCCCCGAGAAACTCCAACAGCGCCCGAGAGTGTGTGACGACCACGACCTGCGTCTGCGCCGCCGCGGCCGGACAGCGTCGCCAGCGGCCGCACCAGGTCTGGGTGCATGCGAGGTCTCCGGCTCGTTGAGCACCATCAGTGACGGGGGCTGCGGACTGAGCAGCGCGGCCGCCCATAGCAGGAATCGCAGTGTGCCATCGGATAATTCGGCTGCCCGCAGCGGTCGCAACATTCCGCGCTGCTCGAGCTGCAGGTCGAACAAGCCCATCGTGGACGGCGACGGACAGGGTGGCGCCGTCGAAGGCTTCTGCGACGGCGCGCTGCAAGTCGTCGAACCCGGCCTCGATGATCGTCTGAACCGCCGCCGCCAGATCTCTGCCGTCGTCAGCGAGCACGCGCGTGCGGGTGCCGACGTGCGGACGTCGTGACGGCGCGTCCTTGTCGACCCGGAACCCGTCGTAGAACCGCCAACTCCGCAGCCGGTGACGGACCGCTGCGAGCTCAGGATGTGCGCCCGGGTGCGCGTATTCGGCGAGCACGCTGCGATACGGCGGCAGCGACCGCGTCAGCTCGTCGAAACCCCGCCCGGTGTCCGCTTTGGCCTCGACGTACTCACGGCTGCGACGCACCAGCGTCGAACCCGACCGCATCACCGGGCCTGCGAATACGGTCTCGCGCTTGATCTCGGGGTCGAGTGCGAACAACGAACGGTGTCCGGCCATCTGCGGCAGCCCCAGGTCGACCAGATAGCCGAAATCGTCTGATGCGTAACCGAGTTCGAGGGCGACAGGACCGGTGCGGGTGGTGCCCTCGACCCTTCCTGTGCGTCTCGCGCCACCGAGACCCTCGGGGCCCGCCCACAGTACGGACTGCAGGCCGCCCTCCCGTGCAAGCGATCCGATCACCTCGCCGCGCCCACAGTCGGCCAGCAGCCGCAGCGCGCGATACAGGGAGGACTTGCCGGTGCCATTGGCACCCGTGATCACAGTAAGCCGACGCATTGGCATCACGATGTCGCGCAGCGAACGGTAACCCCGGATCGCGACCGTCTGCAGCATGCCGCGAGGGTATGCCCAAGGTATGACTCAATACCCGCCCGGTGGTGGCGCCAGCTCCAGTCGGACGCCGAGAAGCCGAACCGCGCGGTCGAGTTCGAACTGATCGAGCAACTCCAGCGCCGTCCTCGTGATGACATCGGCGTCGATGCCCGCGGTCGGTAGCTTGCGGATCTTGGTTCTGGTGAAGAACGTCTTGGTGCGCACCGTCACGGCCACCCGGGTGACGACGCGACCCTGGCCCACGATCTCAGCGAGGGTCTGGCCGGCGAGGTCGATAACGGCCGACTCGATTTCGCCCCGTTCGGTCAGGTCGCGGGGGAACGTGATGACGTGACTGCGCGAGCGCGGCACCCACGGTTCGGCGCTGACGTTGGTGTCGCCGCCGCCCTTGGCCAGTAGCAGGATCCACAGACCAGTCGTGGGCCCGAACGTCGACGTCAGGAGGGTGGCGTCGGTGGCGGCCAGATCCGCGACGCTGGTAATGCCAAGTCCGGCAAGCTTTTTCGCCGTCTTGGGTCCGACGCCCCACAGTGCGTCGACCTCGCGGTCGCCCATCACCGCCATCCAGTTGGACTCGGTGAGCTGGAAATGTGCCTGCCGGCTTACCGAAACCGGTGGCCACCTTGGCGCGCTGTTTGTTGTCGCTGATGCCGACCGAGCACGACAGGCCGGTCCCCGCCGCGACGACCTCGCGAATCTGCTCCGCCAACTGGAGCGGCTCGTCGACCTCGGCGCCGACATAGGCCTCGTCCCAGCCCCACACCTCGACCGGGTGGCCGAGATCGCGGAGCAAGCCCATCACCTCTTCGGAGGCTTCGTCGTAGGCGGCCGTGTCCAGCGGCAGGAAAATCGCGTCAGGGCACTTGCGTGCCGCCGTGCGCAGCGGCATACCGGCGTGCACGCCGAATTCGCGCGCCGGATACGAGGCGCACGTGACGACCTTCCGCGGCTCGGTGGGGTCGCCGTTGCCGCCGACAATGACCGGCAGGCCTTCGAGTTCGGGGTTCCGGCGCACTTCGACAGCAGCCTGGAACTGGTCGAGGTCGACGTGCAGGACCCAGCGCGATGTCACTTGCCGCAGAGCTTGCGCGCCAAGCTCTCCCATTCGTCGCCGAGGCTTTCCAGCGTTTCGCCGCGATCGGTGAGCTGGTGATGCACGTAGTCGGCATCGAGCAGCGCCAGCAGCGCGTCGGCCTGCGCGTCGAGGTCCCCGCTGGTGCCCGCGGTGTCGAGCAGCAGCCGGACATGGGTGTGCTGCAGCACGGCGGGGGCGCTGTAGCGGCTCTGCGGATCCCGGTTGGCCGCCGAGAGCAGTGCATGGTGGGTTCTGGCGAAGCACAGCCGTTCGCGGCCGAATGCCAGCAGCCGCTCCAGCGGCGGCGCCTCCGGTCCAAGGGGCGGTGGCCCGAACAGGAACGCTTCCTGGCTGGCCCGCTCGTCCTCGTCGAGCAACACCATCATCAGCCCGGCCCGGCTGCCGAACCGCCGGAACACCGTGCCCTTGCCGACGCCTGCGGCCGCGGCGATGTCGTCCATCGAGACCGCATCGGCGCCGCGCTCGGCGATGAGCCGGCGTGCGGCATCGAGCAGCAGTGACCGGTTGCGTGCGGCGTCGCCCCGCTCCTGCGGAGCGGACACCGGCAGCCCGCCGAGCTCTTCGAGGCTCATTTCTGCACTTTAACCCAGCCGGAATAAATCGGACCGCAGTCCGTTTAACTCGTGCGAGGATGGAAACCAACACATTGGAGGGAACTGGGATGGCGTGACGTCAAGGTACTGGCGCTGGTCGGCAGCCTGCGGGCCGCATCGATCAACCGTCAGCTGGCCGAGCTGGCTGCGGAGACCGCTCCGGACGGGGTGACGGTGACAGGTGTTCGACGGGCTGGGCGACCTGCCCTTCTACAACGAGGACATCGACAACGACAAGGTGCCCGCAGTCCGTGGTGGCGCTGCGCGCGGCCGCCGCGGCTGCCGACGCCGCGCTGGTCGTCACCCCGGAATACAACGGCAGCATCCCCGGCGTGCTGAAGAACGCGATCGACTGGCTGTCGCGCCCGTTCGGCAACAGCGCGCTGAAGGGCAAGCCGATGGCAGTCATCGGCGCGTCGATCGGGCCAGTACGGCGGGGTGTGGGCGCACGACGAGACCCGCAAGTCCTTCGGCGATCGCCGGGCCGCGGGTGGTCGAGGACCTCAAGCTGTCGGTGCCGGTCAAGTCGCTCGACGGGAAGCACCCGAGGGAGAACGCCGAGGTCGCCGCGAACCTGCGCGACATCGTTGGCAAGCTGGCCGCCGAGGTCGGCTGACGCACCTGAGCACGGAGCCGCCGGACGGGTCGATCGAGACCCTCCGGCGGCTTTGCTGTTACGTCACCGTGACGGTTCTGCGCCCCGATAGATGTCGGTGCTGGATGGTAGACAGATCGGTGACCGGACGACACGGCCCAGAATGTGACGTGCGACACGCCGACGATCGAACCGGCGAGGCGCTTACGACCAGGGAATTTCACGAATGTTGTTTAGAACATGTGGTATCCCTTCTGATTGTCGGACACTAGGTGTAGTGTTTGGCGAACCGACAGACCCCCACGGTTTCCAGAGTTCAGAGGGTCGGCCGGAGCGCAGAATCCGGCGGAATCGGTTCCCACGACTCGGCGGACAAAGGCACCCCGGACGGCCGGAATTTTGAGGGCCGCGGGTCGCTGAACCTCAGCGAAGAGCATTATCCGATCAGTTGCCAGTCCAGCTCGTTCCGTCCGCAGAGGAGCACGTACCGCGATGACCATCACCGTCTACACCAAGCCGGCCTGCGTGCAGTGCAACGCGACCTACCGGGCGCTCGACAAGGCAGGGCATCGAGTACGACAAGGTCGACATCACCGAGGAACCCCGAGGCGCGGGACTACGTCATGGCCCTCGGCTACCTGCAGGCGCCCGTCGTGGTGGCCGGTGACGAGCACTGGTCGGGCTTCCGTCCCGACCGCATCAAGGCGCTTGGACGGCGACCGGGGTACTCACCGCATAAGCAGATTTCCGGCAGTCAGGAAGGAGAATCAGGATGAGCAACCTCGTCTACTTCTCCAGCGCGTCGGAGAACACCCACCGATTCGTCGAGAGGCTCGGGTGCTGCCCGCGATCCGGATCCCGCTGCACGGACGCATCGAGGTCGACGAGCCGTACGTGCTGGTCGTCCCCACCTACGGGGGTGGGCGCGCCACACCGGACATCGGCGACGGGGGCTACGTCCCGAAGCAGGTCATCGCGCTTCCTCAACAACGAGCACAACCGGTCGCTGATCCGCGGCGTGATCGCCGCGGGCAACACCAACTTCGGTGACGAGTTCGCTATGCCGGAGACGTCATTTCCACGCAAGTGTCGGGTTCCGTACCTGTACCGCTTCGAACTGATGGGAACCCCCGAGGACGTGGACGCCGTCCGCGCGGGATTGGCTGACTGTCTGGAAGGAACAGACGTGGCACCAACCGTCACAGCTGCAGAGCCTGTAGCCTCCGCCGCGCCCGGCGCTCGTGCCCGGCGAGGCTGGACTACCACGCCCTCAACGCGATGCTGAACCTGTACGGCGCCGACGGCGAGATCCAGTTCGACAAGGACGTGCGAGGCCGCGCACCAGTACTTCCTGCAGCACGTCAACCAGAACACGGTCTTCTTCCACAACCTGGACGAGAAGCTCGACTACCTGATCAAGGAGAACTACTACGAGCGCGAGGTGCTCGACCAGTACTCGCGCAACTTCGTCAAGTCGCTGATCGACCGGGCCTACGCGAAGAAGTTCCGGTTCCCGACGTTCCTCGGCGCGTTCAAGTACTACACCTCGTACACGCTGAAGACGTTCGACGGAAAGCGCTACCTGGAGCGGTTCGAGGACCGCGTCGTGCATGGTCGCGCTCACGCTCGCCGCCGGCGACGACCAGCTGGCCGAGAAGCTGGTCGACGAGATCATCGACGGCCGGTTCCAGCCCGCCACCCCGACGTTCCTCAACTCGGGCAAGAAGCAGCGCGGCGAGCCGGTGTGCTGCTTCCTGCTGCGCATCGAGGACAACATGGAGTCCATCGGGCGCTCCATCAACTCGGCGCTGCAGCTGTCCAAGCGCGGCGGCGGAGTTGCGTTGCTGCTGACCAACATTCGCGAGCACGGCGCGCCGATCAAGAAGATCGAGAACCAGAGCTCGGGCGTCATCCCGATCATGAAGCTGCTCGAGGACTCGTTCTCCTACGCCAACCAGCTCGGCGCCCGCCAGGGTGCGGGCGCGGTGTACCTGCACGCGCACCACCCCGACATCTACCGGTTCCTCGACACCAAGCGCGAGAACGCCGACGAGAAGATCCGCATCAAGACGCTGTCGCTCGGCGTGGTGATCCCGGACATCACCTTCGAGCTGGCGAAGAAGAACGAGGACATGTACCTGTTCTCGCCGTACGACGTCGAGCGCATCTACGGTGTGCCGTTCGCCGACATCAACGTCACCGAGAAGTACTACGAGATGGTCGACGACAAGCGGATCCGCAAGTCGAAGATCAAGGCGCGCGAGTTCTTCCAGACGATCGCGGAGCTGCAGTTCGAGTCGGGCTACCCGTACATCATGTACGAGGACACGGTGAACCGGGCCAACCCGATCGAGGGCAAGATCACGCACTCGCAACCTGTGCTCGGAGATCCTGCAGGTCTCCACGCCGTCGGTGTTCAACGACGACCTGTCCTACTCCAAGGTGGGCAAGGACATCTCGTGCAACCTCGGTTCGCTGAACATCGCCAAGACGATGGACTCGCCGGACTTCGCGCAGACCATCGAGGTGGCGATCCGCGCGCTGACCGCGGTGTCGCGATCAGACGCATATCTACTCGGTGCCGTCGATCGAGCAGGGCAACAACGACTCGCACGCGATCGGCCTCGGGCAGATGAACCTGCACGGATACCTGGCGCGTGAGCGGATCTTCTACGGGTCCGAAGAGGGCATCGACTTCACCAACATCTACTTCTACACCGTGCTGTTCCACGCGCTGCGGGCGTCGAACCGGATCGCGATCGAGCGCGGCTCGCACTTCAAGGGCTTCCCGAGAACTCGAAGTACGCGTCGGGCGAGTTCTTCGACAAGTACACCGATCAGGTGTGGGAGCCGAAGACCGACCGGGTGCGCCAGCTGTTCGCCGACGCCGGCGTGCGCATTCCGACGCAGGACGATTGGCGCGAGCTGAAGGAGTCGGTGCAGGCAAGCACGGCATCTACAACCAGAACCTGCAGGCCGTCCCGCCGACGGGGTCGATCTCCTACATCAACCACTCCACGTCAGCTCGATCCACCCGGTGGCGTCGAAGATCGAGATCCGCAAGGAAGGCAAGATCGGCCGCGTCTACTACCCGGCGCCGTACCTGACCAACGACAACCTCGAGTACTACGAGGACGCCTACGAGATCGGCTACGAGAAGATCATCGACACCTATGCCGCGGCCACCCAGCACGTCGACCAGGGGCTGTCGCTGACGCTGTTCTTCAAGGACACCGCCACCACCCGCGACCTGAACAAGGCGCAGATCTACGCGTGGCGCAAGGGAATCAAGACCCTGTACTACATCCGGCTGCGCCAGATGGCGCCTGGAGGGCACCGAGGTCGAGGGCTGCGTCTCCTGCATGCTGTAGGGCCCGAACCGAGCAGTCAGCTACAGTGACCGGCTGGCCTAAACTGGGTACACACCTTCGGGAGGTGTGTACCAATGAAGAAGATCCTCGTCACCCTCGCCACGCTCGTGATGTCGGCGACCATCGCCCTCGCCGGGGCACCGACGGCCCAGGCCAATGACGACGGCCTCTGCTGGAACGGCTGGATCTGGACCGCCTGCGTCTCGGGCCCGGGCTGGGTGGACTGGGACCCCGGGGGCCACTGGGGCTGCAATCCTGGGCACGGGTGTGGGGATTGGCGTCACGGCGGGAAGCACTGGGGGTGGTAGCTGGAGCAGCTCCCGGCTCTCCAGCTCTTTGATCCCGGCCATGGTGATGGTGCAGACCATCCCGCTCTTGCCGGTGCGCTCGCTGAGCCTCAGTGTGCCGATAAACCCGCCGGATATACCAGTGATCTGGGCCGACGCTTCACTTTCGGACATTGGGTAATTACGCCTAGTGACTCAGGCAGCTCGTGAACGTGGGGTCCAGCACGGATGCACCGGCGTCGGTGGTATCTGAATGCGACTCACCTGTCAACGATGTCGAGGACTCGGACACCTCCAACCGCGCTGACTCCAGCTGTTCAGCGGCGGTCGGCAGCCGGGGCGAGGCGGGCCATCCCGCGCAGGATCCACGGTGTCCGCCTGGCGATCATCTCCACGGCGCGGTCCGAGCGGCGCATCGCGATCCGACGGCCGGGGGTCGGCATTGATGCCAGCTCTGCCTCGGCCGATCCCGCCCGCGCGCCGTGGCGATCCACCGCCAGCAGTTGCCAGGTGCCGGGCACGCCGCGCAGCTCGACGCTGCCGCGGTCCTCGAAGCCAGTGCCCGAGCCGACGACCAGGTCACGCACGGTGCGGGAGACAAGGATGTCGTCGGCGCCGGCCTGGCCGCAGATCCGCGCCGCGATGTGTACTGCGATGCCCCCGATGTCGTTGTCCAGCAGTTCGCATTCGCCGGTGTGGATGCCGGCGCGGATCTGGATGCCCAGCGTCTCGGCGTCCGCGCGCAACGTTTCGGCGCAGCGGATGGCCTGCGTCGGGCCGTCGAAAGTGGCGAGGTGGCCGTCGCCGGTGCTCTTGACCACTGTGCCGCCGAATCGTTGCGTGAGGTCGGCGGTGATCTCACCGAAGCGGTGCAGCACCGCGCGCCACCGTTCGTCGCCGGTCGCTGCGGCGTGCTGCGTCGAGGCGACGATGTCGGTGAATAGCACGGTGCGCAGGGCGCGATGGGACTGCGGCGGCGCGGCATGGCTGCCGGTGAGGAACTCCTCGATCTCGGTCAGGATCGTGTCGGGCTCGGTGAACCAGGGTGCGTGGTCCGCGCCGTCGACCTCGAGGTACCGCGCGCCGGGAATGTGGTCGGCGAGGTACCTGCTGTTCTGCACCGGAACTAGGTCGTCGCGGGCATGGATGACCAGGGTTGGCGCGGAGAGCGTCGGCAGGATCGCCCGGACGTCGATGCGGAGGTTCGATTCCGTTGTCGCTCGGTACATGCCCGGGCTGGCGCACATGCGCTCGACCATGGCGAGCTGGCGCATCGACCGGACCGACGGGAAAAAAGCCTTCGCTGTTGCGCCGCTGCCCCACGCCGAGCGGGCGGCGCGGCCGATTTCCTGCGCGCGGGCGATCTGCTTCGTCGACGGCGTGTAGTCCTCACCCAGCTCGGCAAGGGCGCGCGCCCACAGCTCGGCCGGGTCGCAATCCAAGTCGTCCCAGCTAGCGCCGGGCATGGCCGCGAATGAGCCGTAGAGGATCAGCGCCCGCGTTCGCTCCGGTCGTTTTGCCGCAAACGCGATGGCCTGTGGGCCGCCCTCGCTCAAACCGAATACGACGGGCTTTGCGAAGCCGACGGCGTCCATGACGGCCTCGATCTCGGCCGCTCGCTCTTCAAGCAAACGAACTTTGGGGATGGGGTCCGACAGCCCGTTTCCGGCCTTATCGAACATCACGACGCGACAGAATGTGGCGAGCTGATCGAAAAAGGCCTTGAACTCGGGGATGGCCCAGAACAGCTCGACGTGGAAGACCATCGGCCCGACGAAGACGAGCTCGACCGGCCCGTCGCCGAACACCTGATACGCCAGGCTCAGATCGCCGCACTTGGCGTATGACGTTTCCGCCATGGCATGAGCGTACTGCTGATCCCACCGCCGCTGGGGCACGAGTGATAGTCCCCCGGCTATTTCCACTTAGTGATTGCTCAGGCACCTTGTAGATGTTGGTGCGTTCACACCGAACGTCAGGTGCGCGCTGCGGTTGCCGCCTTGATCTGCTCCACGAACGACTAGGTCCACCTAGTGACAGCGCAGTCAGTTATCGACACCAGGGACGAACAGGAGCCGGCGATCTAGCGCGGACTTGCCGATCGCCAGCGCCTCCGCATAGTCATCGGATGCGTACCACGCCCTCAGCTTCGCCATCGTTGGAAATTCAACGATGACTGCTCGTCGACCGTCATCCCAGTCACCTTCTGGCACAACCGGGACGGCGGCGCGTGCCACATACCGGCCACCGTGTCGCGCGATTGACGCTTCAGCCAGCGCCATATAGCGCTTGGCCGCGTCCGCGTCGATGATCCGCACTTCCGAAATCACAAATGCACTCACTGCCACAACATACGTTCAGGCGGTAGCTCAGTAGAAGACAGTCGTTGGGGCGCTCGTCCCGTTGTCACAGGTGATCGTGCCGGTCCGGTTCCGGAACTGCCGAATGGCCGGAACGAACACGTCGACAGTGCCATTGGCGGGCAAGGCGAACTGCTTGTCGAAGCCCTCGGACGAATAGGTGCACTGGGACGCGACACCGCTGCGGTCGGTGACAGTGAACCTCACACCCGTGAGTTCGGTGTCCGTTGTGACGGTAGGGCCTTGAAGCGGTTTCTTTTCGGGTGGTGGCGGCGGAGCCTGCGCAGGGTCGTCCTTGCAGTCGAACTTGGTCGTCGACTCCCAGTGGCCCTGTTTCCACAAATTGATCGGTACCTCTGCTCCGATCGAGTTGCCCCGCGCGATGCCGTCGGGGTAAATCGTGCCGGTGAACCGGGCAAAGGTCTTCGGTTCGTCCCAGCTGATCGTGAATTCGACATAGCCGCTGGTTGGCCCGTAGTAGCCATCGACGTTTCCGTAGGTGGCCTGTGACGGGGTGGCTCGGGAAAGCCCCCTCGGCCCGAAATAGTTTGGATATGGTCCGTCGACGTCGACGATGGTGTCATAGCCGGCGTCGTTGGCCTGGTGAACCTCAAAGGAATTCCCGGGGATCGTGCAGTACCTCTCAGCGTGTGCCGCGGGTGCGGCCATCAATCCCGCCGCAGTGACCGCCGCAGCGACGATCGCCAGCGGGATTTTGGCCATGGTGGACATGCGAAACATCGGAGGACCCCTTCCGGTTCGCTCGCGAGATCGCAGAAATATACGCGCGGCGCCGTCGACAGTCGTCATCCGAATAGATGAGATTCGACGTCGTCTCCGCGTCAGACGGTGGCGCCGCGGCGTACCAGCGCGAGCACCACAGCTGCGGTGGCGAACAAGCCGGAGAAGAAGCGGTTCAGCATCAACTGTTGTCGTGCTCCCAACAGGCGCAGCAGCTTGGTCGCCAGACCGGCGTACAAGCTCATCACCATCACGTCGGCAACGATGAACGTCGCACCGATCACCAGGTATTGCGGTAGCAGGGCGGCATGCGGGTCGACGAACTGCGGCAACACGGCCAGGTAGAAGATCAGCGCTTTCGGGTTGGTGGCATTGACCAGGAATCCGCGCATCAGCAGCGGCAATCCGCTGCCCGTCGGCCGCTTCCCGCTGATCTGTTCACGTAGATCACGGCCCGAAGCACGCCATTGCCGTATCGCGAGGTACAGCAGGTAGGCCACCCCGATGAATTTGATCACCGTGAACGCGACGATCGACTTCGCGACGACTGCGCCCAAACCCGCTGCCACCAGGGTCAACTGGAAGAGCAGGCCCAACTCTTGTCCGACGATGCTCCAATACGAGCGCGCCAGGCCATGGGCCAGACCCGCCGACATCGACTGGATTGCCCCGGCGCCCGGTGAGAACGCGATGGCGATGCAGGCGCCGAAGAACCCGAGCCACAGATGCCAATCGGTCGCGACGGTGTGCGCCGGCTGGATCACTTGTCGTACAACGCGAGGCATCGCGGATATCATCCGGCCGCAATGTAATTGGGCTTCGGGGGCCGAGTGTGGGCCTGATGCACGCAGGTGTGTGCGGAAGCAACGTGCAAATAAGCCCACACTCGGCCGGGCTGCGCTACGCGACGGAAACTGCCTGGAGGTCGGGCAGGCGCGTCAGCACAGGCCTTTTCGGGGGAGTCTTCGGGCCGGGGTCGACCTGCTCGACCGTGGCCTCGGGGTAATCCCGAGCATTCGCCGGATCCTTCGTCATAGGTGCCGCCGTAGAAGACGCAGCAGACGCCGATGCCGTCGGTGTCTTGATGATCCCCGGCGCACTCCCAGAAGTCGTCTGCCGGTGTCGCGCCCGCGGTCGCGGCGAGTCCGATCGCCAGGCCCGCGGTCATCGCGGCTGTCGCGAGAAGTCGTTTGATGTTCATGCCGGTAAGTCTCTGGCGCGCAGGCCATCCCCAAAACGGGGCCGTTGCCCGTCGCTCAGCAGCGCGATTAGGGCTCTGACCGGCTATTTCGATAGGGGGTTAGGGGATTCCTGGTGATTGGGTGTGAGGACGGCCGACGTCGTGGGTACACAACTTTGGTGACCCCGATCACCTAACAACGGAGGCTCCAACGTGTCCGCGTCATTCCTCAGCCGGGAACGCATCGTCGCCCCACCGGGCTGGAGCCGCTGGTTGGTTCCGCCCGCCGCGCTGTCGATCCACTTGTCGATCGGTGCCGCGTACTCGTGGAGTGTGTTCAAGAAACCGCTGGAAGGAGCGCTGGGCATCTCGGGCACGCTCAGCGCCCTGCCGTTCACGGTCGGCATCGTCGTGCTCGGGCTTTCGGCGGCGGTCTTCGGCAAATGGGTGGACCGCAACGGGCCGCGGATGGCGATGTTCGCCGCGATGTGCTGCTTCTGCGGTGGCTGGCTGATCGGCTCCGCCGGGCTGGCGATGCGCCAATACTGGCTGGTGTTACTCGGTTACGGGCTGGTGGGCGGCATCGGCTGGGGCATCGGCTACATCTCGCCGGTGTCGACCCTGATCAAGTGGTTCCCCGACAAGCCGGGGATGGCGACCGGGTTGGCGATCATGGGGTTCGGCGGTGGCGCGCTGATCGCGTCGCCGTGGTCGACCGCGATGCTCGACCTGTTCGGCAGCGAATCGATGGGCATCGCCAAGACCTTCCTGGTGCATGGGCTGGGCTACGCCGTGTTGATGTCACTGGGCTGGCTGCTGGTGCGGGTGCCGAGGGATGACTGGAAACCCAAGGGATGGACGCCGCAGCCTGCGGCGGAGGACTCGATCGTCACCGGAGGCCAGGTCTCGGCCACCAACGCGATCAAGACGCCGCAGTTCTGGCTGTTGTGGATTGTGTTGTGCTTCAACGTGACTGCCGGTATCGGCATCCTGGAGAAGGCCTCGCCGATCTACCAGGACTTCTTCCCGGCACCGGCCGCCGCGGCGGCAGCGTTGACCGCAGCGGCCGCGGGCTACGTCGCGATGCTTTCGCTGGCGAACATGCTGGGACGCATCGGCTGGTCCAGCCTCTCGGACAAGATCGGCCGCAAGAACGTTTACCGGATGTACCTCGGTGTGGGGGCGCTGCTGTACCTGACAATCACGCTGATGCAGGACTCGAACAAGATGGTGTTCATACTCTGCACGCTGCTGATCCTGTCGTTCTACGGCGCAGGCTTCGCGACCGTCCCCGCCTATCTGCGCGACCTGTTCGGCACCTATCAGGTCGGAGCCATCCACGGCAGGCTGCTCACCGCGTGGTCGGCCGCGGGCATCCTCGGACCCATCATGGTCAACGCCATCGCCGACAGCCAGCAGGCGGCGGGCAAGGACGGGCCTGCCCTCTACACGATGTCGTTCTCGATCATGATCGGGCTGTTGCTCGTCGCGTTCGTGTGCAACGAACTCATCAAACCGGTCAACGAGAAATGGCATGAACCGAGCGTGTCCAGCGAACGCGCCAAGGAACTTCAGGAGGCCACACGATGACCGACCAGACAGCCGGTGTCGAGTTACGCGACTACGAGTCGACGGTGCCCAAGGTGTACATCGCCCTGGCCTGGCTGTGGGTGAGCATCCCGTTCGGCTACGGCCTGTACGAACTGATGATCAAGGTCAGCCAGCTGTTCCAGTGACGTCGTTCAGACACTACTCATGATCGGGGCCCGCGATTCTCGCTGGCCAAGGTGGCGACAACATCAGCCAAACGCTCGAGGGCGGCTGCAATGGCCCAGAGCGCTTCGGACTGTGAGCCCGGTCCCGGCAACACGGTCTCACCCGATCGGTCTGCGCGGGAGTTTTCGACGGGCTGGGGCGACGCATCGGTGGGTGATTCGAGTGGCCTGGTGTGCCTCCCCGGCGAGGACGGCTCAACACGTTCCAGACGCGCCGGTCCGGCGTTTGCCCAGCGAATCCATTGTTGCGGTTCGCCTTCCACCTGGTCCACAGGTGCGCCGTGATCGCCATGATGGCCGTTTTCGAGGCCGCAGCCATGTACCCAGGGCACACTCTGTCCGTTCAGCGACGCCAGCGACCGCCACAACTCGTCGTGGAGCAGAACACTGCCGAAGCAATCGCCGTCGGTCATGCCGGGGCCCCGGGCCATGCGTCATCCTGACACGGTGACGACGACACGCAACGACGGGCCGCATCGGTGGACTACCTGTGCGAACCGACGGCCTGCTCGCGCAATGTGATTCGCCTGTCGTGGGCAAAGTCGGCGCGGTTGGCGTTGACGTAGTCGGCCACCGTCATCGGCTTGTGCCCGCTGATGACCTCGACGAGGTTGTTCTCCCCGGAGAAGACACCGTCCTGATAATCCTGGGCGACGTTAGTCAGGTGTTGGACGAGGAAGTCGCTGTGCCCTTGGCCGGTCAGAGCGGCGGCGAAGGCCGGGATGCTCACCGGCTCGTAGCGGACTGGGATTCCCAACGTCATCGGCCATTTGGTCCGCGATGCCGTAGTGGTCCAGCTCTTCGGCGCCGACCAGCGGATAGATCTGGCGGTCATGCGGAGCGGGATTCTGCAGGATGGCTGCGATCACACCGGATTGGTCCGCGCCCGCGACGGGAGCGTGACGGCCGTTTCCGAACGGTAACTGCAGCACCCCCTCGTTGTCATCGCGGAGCCACTGCCATCTGAGCCATTCCGCGAAGAACGTCGGGCGTAGGTGCGTGGTGATGAAAGCACAGCGATCAAGCAGACGTTCGGCGATCCAGTGCTGCTGTGCGGCATGGCTTTTGGCTTCGCGCCGCGCCGAGATCTGCGACATGTTGACCACCGCCTCGACGCCGGCCTCGCTGGCCGCCTGGGCGAAGATCGTGGTGGCCGGCAAGAGACCGCCGGGCGCGATTGGATAGCAGAAGTAGGCGGCGGTGACTCCCGCCATCGCCGAGCTGACCGCGTGGAAGTCGAGCAGGTCTCCTTCGACGACCTCTGCGCCGATCGCCGCGAGCGCGTCGGATCGACCGTCGATCTTGTGCACGAGGGCGCGTACCCGCGCGCCCGCGTCGAGCAGGAGTCGGCCGGAATCGTCGCTCGAGCGACCTACCGAGAACCGGGAAAGCGGTCCCGCGACGAGTATCGGCTGACGCCGGCAGGAGAGGATCTGCTGCCGGTCTTCCTGGCGTTGGTGCAGTGGGGCGACACCTATCTGCAAGACGGAACGCCGCCGCTGTCATTCGTCGACGCGGACACCGGCAAGCCCGTCCGGGTGCGCGTCACCGCCGATTCCGACTGTGATGCCACACGATCGGCAGACATCCACGTCCGTCGGAGTGCGAGGACCTACTTGTAGGTGTGCTGCGGGCCTTGGGCCTTCTTGTACAGCGCCTTGAGCATCCGGTCGCGGAAGAAGCCGTTGTCGATGAACTTGATGCCGGTGTTCGCGACGGCCGGAATGCCTGCGAGCTTGTGGAAATACCTGCCGCGCTTGTACTCCCTGCCCCAGGCCGCTTCCATCCGCAGCGCGTAGTTGGTGAAGTCGTCGGGACCGCCGTTCTGCAGCGCCGCGATCGCGCACTCACCCGCCGCCAGTCCCGACTCCAGCGCCTTGGAGATGCCTGCGCCGGAGGCCGGCTTGCCTGCTCCGAGTGAGTCGCCGGTGAACAGCACCCCGGGTCGCCACGGCGGCCATGCGGTGAAGCCCATCGGCAGCCGCCACGCGCGCACACTCTTGTTCTTCTTCAGTTCCTCGATCGGCGGCAGCTCCCAATCGCCCGGCAGCGTCCGCAGGAACTCGCCGAGGAACTGGGTCGCGTTGATCGACTGCCAGTTCTTGTAGCTGTTGACGTAGCCCAGCCCGATGTTGAACACGCCGTTGCCCATCGGGAACACCCAGCCGTAGCCCGGCAGCTGGTCGCCCTGGAACGCCAGCTTGAGATAGATGTCGAGGCTGTCGGAGTCGGGTCGGTTGGCGTGCATCTCCGAGCGGATCGCGATCGCCGAGTAGCCGTTGTACTCCGAGTCGATCTTCAGCGCCCGCTTGATGGGGGAGTAGGCGCCGTCGGCCGCGATCACCGCGTCGCCGTAGACCTTCTCGCCGCCCTTGAGCACGACGCCGACGACGCGGCCTTTCTCGTCCAACTCGGGGCCTGCGACCTCGGCGGACTGACGCACCTCGGCGCCTGCTGATTCGGCGTGCTTGAGCAGCACCGTGTCCAGATGGGTGCGGCTGACGGTGTGGCCGTGATCGGGCATGCCCGGGCGCTTCGGGAACGACAGCTCCCACTGGGTGGGGCTGAACACCGTCACCCGGTTGACCCGGTGGAAAGTGGACACCTCGTCGGCCAGGCCCATCTTCTGCAGATAGCTGACCGCGCGTGCGGTGAGGCCGTCACCGCACGGCTTGTCCCGCGGGAAATCGGCCTTGTCCAGCACGACGACTTTCGCGCCGGTCTGCGCCGCCTGCCACGCGGCGGCCGAACCAGACGGCCCCCCACCGGCGATGACCAGGTCGTATCGCTGCGTCATAACTCTCGTCTCATCGTTGGACTATCGCAGAGATAGTACCCAAGCCGACGAGGGTCATCTCCCCGGCCAAAGCTCCCGGTCGGGCCGGTCCATGGCGTGTTCCGGCACGGTCTGAGCAGGTCAGCGACCTCCAGGCGGGTAGAGTAATTCGGATGCGCGGAAGGTCGAGGTCACGCTCCGGTCATGAACCGGGCGTCAAGGTCGACGCCCGCAGTGAACGCTGGCGCGAACACCGCAAGAAGGTGCGGTCCGAGATCGTCGACGCCGCCTTCCGGGCGCTCGACCGGCTCGGGCCCGGAGCTGTCCCTTCGCGAGATCGCCGAAGAGGCCGGCACCGCCAAGCCCAAGATCTATCGCCACTTCACCGACAAGTCGGACCTGTTCCAGGCCATCGGCGAACGGCTGCGCGACATGCTCTGGGCGGCGATCTTCCCCTCCATCAACCTGACCGCCGACCCGGCACGCGAGGTGATCCGCGGCAGCGTCGAGCAGTACGTGCGGCTGGTCGACGAGCATCCGAACGTGGTGCGGTTCCTGATGCAGGGCCGATTCGCGCAACAGAACGAGTCGGCGATGCGGGCGCTCAACGAGGGCCGCGGCATCACGCTGGCGATGGCCGACATGTTCAACAACGAACTGCGCGAGATGGAGCTCGACAGCGCGGCCATCGAACTCGCGGCGTTCGCCACATTCGGCACCGCGGCGTCGGCGACCGATTGGTGGCTGGGTTCCGAACAGGACAGCCCGCGGCGGATGCCGCCCGACGAGTTCGTCGCGCACCTGACGACGATCATGGTCGGCGCCATCAACGGGACCTGCGAGCTGCTCGGCATCAAGATCGATCCCGATCTGCCGTTGCACGAGGGCGTCCGCCGCCGCGAATCCGTGGCCTGACCTCATATTTGAGGCAATCGCCTCATGCGCTGATGTGGTCGTGAAAACGACCATCGGTGCATGACAAAAACACAAACCCCCCACGACGCCGTGAAGGCCGTCATCGACAATCCCGTCCTGCCGGGCGGGGACGACGAGCGATTCGCCGGATTCGGTGTCATGGGGCTCCCCTTTGAAAGTGGCCACTATCTGGCCTTGCGCCATTTCCCGACAGCGTCGTTCGCACCGGCTTATCTGTCGGTGTGGCATCGCGATCCGGCGGGCAACTGGACGTTCTACGCCACCACCCCGGCCGCGCAGAGTTGCGCACGCTACTTCAGCTCGGCCACCGGCAATGACGCCGTCCAGTGCGACATCGACATCACCTGGATCACCCCATGGTGGTTCCGCGTATCCATCCCCGGGTTGCTCTGCTGGTCGGTCCATATGCAGTCGACGTTCGCAAGCCGGCTGCTGACCAAGGTCGCCGGGTGGCTGCCGGAGACCGCGTGGACCAACCAGAGCATGCTCGGCCTCATCGGCCGCGTTGCCGGAATGACGTTGGGCGCGGGCGACATTCGGCTCGCCGGGGCTGCCCCCAACGGTCAGCGTTTCATGGTCGCGCCGAGAAAGGTGTGGGCTGTGTCCGCATCGCGGGCGCTGCTGAACGGCGAGGACCTCGGTCCGATCGGACGGCTGACCGAGCAGGCGCGGCTGGCCGACTTCCGCCCGCCGCAGAGAGGTATCTGCGTGATCGGCACCGGTCATTTCGAGACCTTCGACGAGACCGTGCACATCGCCGCCGGTGACACTGCGCTGATCGGCTGACCAAGTGGTTTCCGACCGGCACAATTTGCAGATGGTGTCACAACCGGCCGCTCCGGCACCTCGGCCCGCGCCAAGCCGGGCCGAGGTGTTGGCGGCGCTGTCGGTGGCCATCGACCTCGGCCTTGGCCAACCGGCCGAGCACATGCTGCGTTCGGCGCTGATCGCGACGAGAATCGCCGATCGTTTCGGGCTCACCCGCACGCAGCGCGACTGCACTTATTACGCCACGCTGATCATGTGGATCGGCTGTCACGCCGACTCGCACGAATACGCGCAGTGGTTCGGCGACGACATCGCGGTGCGTCACGACTCGTATCTCGTCGACTGGTCGGGCCTGCCATACCAACGGTTCCTGTTGAGCAATATCGCGCGCGGCGAGTCGCTCATGCGCCGACTCAGCGTGATGGCATCGCTGTTGGCCAACGCCCGCGGTCATTTCAGTCGCCTGATCCACTCGCACTGCACGTCTGCGGGTCTGCTGGCGGACCAGATCGGGTTGAGCACCGACGTCCAGGCGGCGCTGGCGTTCACCTTCGAGCGCTACGACGGCGGCGGGCTGCCCGCAGGCGCAAGTGGTGACGCGATTCCCATCGAAATGCGCGTCGCTCAGCTCGCCGAGATGTTGGAGGTGCACCAGCGGTCCTACGGCGTCGACGGCGCGATCGCGATGGCCCGTAGTCGCAGGGGCGGCCAGTTCGATCCGCAATTGGTCGATCTGGTCACCGCGGATGCCGACCAGATCCTCACGGGTCCGCCTGCCGGCGACGTGTGGGCGGCGGCGCTGAGGGAGGCCCCCGACCGGGGAACCCGGCTGGACGAAGATGCGCTCGACACATTGCTCGTCGCGTTGGGCGACTTCGTCGACCTGAAATGCCCCTTCACCCTTGGTCATTCGCGGGCAGTCGCGGCGCTTGCCGCCGACGCCGCGACCGCGGCCGGCCTCGAGGCCGACAAGGTGGCCCTGATCCGACGTGCCGGACACGTGCACGATTTGGGCCGGATCGGGGTGTCCAACCAGATCTGGTCCAAGCCGGGGCCGTTGGGCGCGGCGGAGTTCGAACGGATGCGGCTGCATCCCTACATGACGGTGCGCATCCTCAGCCAAGTGGCGGGCCTCGAGCAGGTCGCCCAGCTTGCCGGAAACCACCATGAATGCGTGGACGGCAGTGGGTATCCACGGGGTCTGTCCGACGCGGCGCTGCCGATGGCCGACCGCGTGCTCGCTGCTGCGGTCAGCTATCAGTCCGCGCTCGAGCCGAGGCCCTATCGGGAGCCGCAGTCACCCGACGCCGCGGCCCGGCGCGTGCGCGACCGCGTCAAGGCAGGTGAACTGGACTCGGCGGCGGTCGAGGCGGTGCTGCGCGCGGCGGGCCATCGCGCCGAACGACCGAACATCCGGCCGGGCGGGCTGACCCCACGTGAAATCGAGGTTCTCTGCCTTGTGGCGCGGGGGGCGTCGAACAAGGAGATCGCGAAAACGCTGGTGATCAGCGAAAAGACCGCGCGCAACCACGTCGAGCGCACCTACGCCAAGATCGGTGTTTCCAACCGCATCGGTGCCAGCATGTATGCGCTCAAGCACGGTCTGGTCAATTCCGCAGCGATGTGACGGGGCTTACACTGGGTCGACGAATTACCCGGTACCGCTGTTCCCGGGTTGGGCCACACCGAAGGTAGGGGAATCGCCGACATGACCGCTGCAGAGCAGAAGGCCGTGCACACACGCGCGCTCATCATCGGGACCGGCTTCTCCGGGCTGGGCATGGGAATCGCGCTGAAGAAGCAGGGCGTGGACTTCCTGATTCTGGAGAAGGCCGACGATGTGGGCGGCACCTGGCGGGACAACACCTATCCAGGCGCGGCGTGCGATGTGCCGTCGCACCTCTATTCGTTCTCCTTTGCACCGAAAACCGATTGGCCGCATGTCTTCTCGTACCAGCCGGACATCCTCACGTACCTCAAGGGCGTCACCGACAAGTATGGGTTGAAGCGCTACATCCGCTTCGGCCAGCATGTCGACCGCGCGCACTGGGATGACTCCGAGTACCGCTGGCACGTCTTCACCAAGAGCGGCGAGGAGTATGTCGCCCAGTTCCTCATCTCGGGTGCAGGGGCGCTGCATATTCCGTCGTTGCCTGACATCGCCGGACTCGGCGACTTCCACGGCCCGGTGTTTCATACCGCCCAGTGGGATCACACCGTCGACCTCACGGGTAAGCGCGTTGCGGTGATCGGAACCGGTGCCAGTGCGATCCAGGTGGTTCCCGAGCTGGTCAAGATCGCCGGTCAGGTGCAGCTCTATCAGCGCACCCCTGCGTGGATCAAGCCACGCATCAACTTCGCCTTTCCGGACCCGATGAAGCGGGCCTTCAAGTACGTGCCGGGGGTGCGCGCGGCGCTTCGGACGGCCACCTACTGGATGCTGGACGCCAGGGCGTTTGCATTGGCCAAGCATCCGGGGCTGCTCAAGTTCGCCGAGCAGTACTACAAACTGAACATGCGGCGATACGTCGCTGACCCGAAACTGCGGAAGAAACTCACGCCGACGTACCGTGCCGGCTGTAAGCGGATCCTGATCTCGGACAACTTCTATCAGGCCGTCGCCGACCCCAAGACAGAAGTGATCACCGAGGGGATAGCGCGGGTCACCGGAGACGCCATCGTCACCGTCGACGGCACCGAACACCAAGTCGACGTGATCGTGTGCGCGACCGGTTTCCACGTCACCGACTGGTACGCCTATCTCGACATCAAGGGCGCACGCGGGGAAGACATCGGCGATCGATGGAACCGCGAGGGAGTGATGGCCCACCGCGGCATCACCGTCGCCGACGTGCCCAACCTGTTCCTTCTGCTCGGGCCGAACACCGGCCTGGGACACAACTCCGTGGTGTTCATGATCGAATCGCAGATCGGTTATGTCGCGGACGCGATCAGTGCCACTGATCGACTGGGCGCCCAAGCGCTGGCGCCGACTCGCAACGCGCAGGATCAGTTCAACGAGGAACTCCAGCGCGACCTGGCCACGACGGTGTGGAACACCGGTGGTTGCCAGAGTTGGTACATGGACGACCACGGCGTCAACCGGTCCCTGTGGTCGGGCTTCACCTGGGAGTACTGGCTGGCGACCCGCAAATTCAAGATGGATGAGTACAAGTTCTCCGGGGTCGGTCAGCAAGCGGCGGTTGCTTCGCCGGGATAGCCCGCGACACGCCAACACACGATGTTGTGTTGCCGATGGTTGTCTCACCCCAGGGGTAGTGTCTGTGTCGGGCTATAGAACCGCTATAGACAATCAAAATCCTGGTGAAGTGGGGTTCCAGTGGGCGACATGAAACTCATCGACCGCGTCTCGGCGATCAACTGGAACCGGCTGCAGGACGAGAAGGACGCCGAGGTCTGGGACCGGCTGACCGGCAATTTCTGGTTGCCGGAAAAGGTTCCGGTGTCCAATGACATCCCGTCGTGGGGGACGCTGACCGCCCACGAGAAGGAAATGACCATGCGGGTGTTCACCGGCCTGACGCTGCTGGACACCATCCAGGGCACGGTCGGCGCGGTCAGCCTGATCCCCGATGCGCTGACCCCGCACGAGGAGGCCGTCTACACCAACATCGCGTTCATGGAGTCGGTGCACGCCCGCAGCTACAGCAACATCTTCTCCACGCTGTGCTCGACGGCCGAGATCGACGACGCGTTCCGCTGGTCGGAGGAGAACCCGAACCTTCAGCGCAAGGCCGAGATCGTCATGCAGTACTACAAGGGTGACGAGCCGCTCAAGCGCAAGGTGGCCTCCACGCTTGCTCGAGAGCTTCCTGTTCTACTCCGGCTTCTATCTGCCGATGTACTGGAGCAGCCGCGCCAAGCTGACCAACACCGCCGACATGATCCGGCTGATCATCCGCGACGAGGCCGTGCACGGCTACTACATCGGCTACAAGTATCAGAAGGGGCTGGCGCTCGAGAACGACGCCAGGCAGGCCGAGCTCAAGGACTACACCTACGAGCTGCTGTTCGAGCTCTACGACAACGAGGTGCGAGTACACCCAGGACCTCTACGACGAGGTCGGGCTCACCGAGGACGTCAAGAAGTTCCTGCGCTACAACGCCAACAAGGCGCTGATGAACCTCGGCTACGAGGCGCTGTTCCCGCGCGACGAGACCGACGTGAATCCGGCGATCCTGTCGGCACTATCACCGAACGCCGACGAGAACCACGACTTCTTCTCGGGGTCGGGCTCGTCGTACGTGATCGGCAAGGCCGTCAACACCGAAGACGAGGACTGGGACTTCTAAGCGGTTCGCGAGCGTCAGGGAGCCGCCCCTTTCGTCAGCGCGACCGCAAAACAACGGACAAGCCGACTGGTTGGCTCTCGGCTAGCGCTTGGACGTCGGCGAGTCCCCGATGAACTGTCGCTGAGAACCGTGCCGCGTTTTGTTCAAACAGGAGCCGTGGAGCGTTCGCCTGCGCAGCGGTCGAGCTAGCGATCTCCTGGCTGCAGGTATCGCACTTGCTCAGAAAAGGCATGGACTTCAGATTGACTGTAGGACAGATGAACTCGCGTAGCAGATGGAGGCCGGAGCGCAAGCGACAGCCCGGGTCGCCACTCCTTGGTAGGGCGAAATGGTCTTGGCGCAAAGCCGCCCCCGCAATTCGGGCACACGTTCGCGATGCTCTGCACGCAATCAGCGCAGAACGTGCACTCGTAGGTGCAGATCATGGCGTCAGGGGCATGGGGCGGCAGGTCCTTATCGCAATATTCGCAATTGGGACGCAGTTCGAGCGCCATGGCTCCTCCGTTTCTCCGGTTCTGGTCCATGATCGCCATCAGGAGACGTGGTCGGTAGCAGATGGTGTGCCACGCGTCGATCAAATCGCGCCAATTGGCAGACATTCAGTGGGGATACCGGTGTGTCAGGCGCTTGCCACGGGTTGAAGAAGACGCCAGGCTGCCTGCCGAGCATCTTGTGCGGGTACAACGCGGTGCTGCACTGCAGCGACGGCAACCGCTCCCTCGGCAGGAGGTAGATCGCGTGTGCATCAGCCGCCGAGCATCCGGCATTGTCGGCGAGTTCTGTTATCAGTGATTGGAATTCGCGTTGATGAAGGTGAACCTCGGCGGTGATTGCGGCGCTGGTGGGGCCGAGCTCGCCGTAAGCGTTCATCCACGGGGGTTTGTCCTCGACAGAAGCCGCCGATCTCGCCGTCGCGAGTGCGGAACTTCCCTTTTGAACGACAGGGTTCATTCATCGGTCCGAAACGTGCTTGTCGCTGCAGGCGCTTGACGACGGCCCAATTCACTCTCGGGCGCTCTAATCGGCGCATGGCGAGATACCGGCGCGAGCCACTCCGCATGGCCTTCGCCATCTGCCAGAGAGATCTGAGTTGTCCCTGGGCTGGTGGCGTGAATGCCGTGCTGACGAAAACCCAGTCTTCCTGACGCTTTTCGAGATAACCCTTGATCTGCATCATGTGAAGATTCCAGAGCTTCTCGTCGTGATAGTGGGCGAGGATGTTCGCCGGGCCTGCCGCTACCGCAACGGATTCCGGTATCCGCACGGGCATCTCGCCGGTTCTGCCGTCATAACGCGGTGATCGCTGCCGCACGCTGACCGGATATCCCTCATTGCTCATCGCGGTGACAATCACTTCAGGGAACCGAATCAGCGACTCAGCGGCCAGACGCCACATGGCGAAGCTCCTCCAAGTCGAGTGGTTCCGGCGGCAAAGTGAAATCCCTTGTGGGCCAGAAGAACGCCTTCACCGGCGTCACATAGATCGCCAGCCGCCAATAGTAGGAGGGAAATACCCGGCGTCCGAGGAGCGAACTCATGAATTTGCTCGACGGCTGTCGTCCCATCACCGTACGCAACAGGTCGGTCATTTCCGGTGAGGATGCCATGTCGACGACCACCCGATCCTCCGCCACGGCGTCGCCGTGTACGAGTACGGCACCTGGGTTAGACAGTCCGCTGCCGGTCGGTTCCGAAAAGAACAGGCTCACTTTGGGATTGCGACGGATGTTGTACGCCTTCTGCGGAAATCCGATGCTGGTGCTCAGCAGGAACCGGCCATCCTGCATAAACAGCGGGCTCACCGGCCATGTCTGCGGCATGCCATCACGGGACACGGTGCTGAACTCACAGGTCCTGTAGGTCCTGATGATCCTTATTGCGTCATACGCATTGCAGCGGCCATCCGTGGCCCCGGATTTGTTCGTCACCATGGACATCAACCAACGCTATGGCGTCACCACAAGACGGACTAGCCAGTCAGCGCGCCGCTGTGGCCGAAAAGCGCAGCGCGGCTACTCGTCCGACGGGGTTTTGTCGTCGTCGGCCTCGTCCGACGCGGTCGCGTCGTCGGCGTCCGTCCCGTGCGTCTCGGTGTCGTCGGCCGGCGGCTCGTCGGGCACTCGTCCGGGCGGGTTTTCGTCGACCTCGGTCGACTCGTCCGATGTGTTTGCGTCGTCGTCGGCGTCCGGCTCCGTGTCGTCGGCCGCGGGTTCCTCGGTCGCCTCGCCCGCTGGTATCTCGTCATCGTCGGTGGGCTGTTCCGGCGCGTTTTCGCCGTCGCCGTCCGGCTCGTCGGGCGCAGACCCATCGCCGTCGCCACCGATCGTCGGGATCGGCGTCGTCGTCTCTGCTAGCGGCCTCTCTGCCAAGGCCACCGCCGAGGGAACCAGAGCCGCCGCAGTCGGACGGGTCGGGTCGAGAGGCCTCGGGCGCGCGCCCGCCCCGACGACCGTTCCGAACGCGAACGACTCGTCCAACTGTTCGGGGGCGGGCGCCGGCACTGCCGCCTTGCGTTCGTCCTCCAGAGTGATCTCACCCAGACCGATCCGCTCCTGCAGTCGCTTCATCCACTGCGGCGCCCACCAACAGTCGTTGCCGAGCAGCTTCATCACCGACGGCACCAGGAACATGCGGACCACGGTCGCGTCGAGCAGCAGAGCTGTCATCAATCCGATCGCCAGGTACTGCATCATCACCAAATCGGAGAAGGCGAACGCCCCTCCGACCACGACGAGCACCAGCGCCGCCGCGCTGATGAGGCGGCCGGTGGTCGCCGTGCCGTGACGGATGGCCTCCTCGGTGGTCATTCCGCGCGCGCGGGCCTCGACCATGCGGGACACCAGAAAGACCTCGTAGTCGGTGGAGAGGCCGAAGATCACCGCGATGATCAGCCCGATCACCGGAGCCGTCAACGGGGTGGGCGTGAAATTCAGCCAGCCGGAGAAATGGCCGTCGATGAATATCCACGTCAGGACGCCCAGCGTCGAGCAGAGCGTCAGCGCGTTCATCAGCGCGGCCTTGATCGGCAACACCAGAGATCCGAAAGCCAGGAACATCAGGATCGTGGTCATGGAAACCGCAATGAGAATCATCAGCGGCAACTTCGCGGAAATCGTCGCAACGCTGTCCTGTTCGAGCGCGGGTGTGCCGCCCACCAACAAGGTCAGATCGTGCGGCCGCGGGAGTGCCCTCAGCGCATCGACTTTCGACTTGGCGTCAAGTCGGTTGACCAAGCCGTTCTGAATCACCCGAACCGACGGGTCTTCCGATGCGCCGTCGAGGTATGGGCGTTCCCTCCACATGTTGGCGGGGTCGTCGTTCGGCGTACTGAATCCTGGAATGGACATCGCTTCGCTGCGAACCTCTGCGACCTCGGCGTCGGTGACCGGCCGGCCGTCGGTGCTCTGGATCACCAGCGTGATCGGCTCGACGCGGAACCCGGGGAACGTCCGGTCGAACTCCTCCTGCGCTTGGCGCACCGAGTTGGTCGGTGGCAGGTACTTCTCGCTGATGCCGCCAAGGGCCAGATTGCCCAGCGGAAGAATCAGCACGATCAGACCGATGACGATGGGGGTTGCGAACAGCAGCGGACGTTTCATCACGCGGTCCGCCAACTTGCCCCAGAATCCGTTCTCTACCTCTGCGCTGGTCTTGGTCTTCTCCAGCTTTGCGCCCAACCAGGTGATCAGCCGGTTGCTGAATTGCCAGTCCCGCAGGAAAGGCACCTTCAGGAGAGTGGTCACGGTCAGGGCGTCGACCTTTGGGCCCAGCATCCCCAGGATGGCGGGCAGCACGGTGATCGACAGGAGTGCCGCCAACGTGACCGAGGCGATCATGGCGTAGGTGAGCGATTTGAGGAAGCCCTGCGGGAACAGCAGTAGGCCACCGACGGACGCTGAGATCAGCAATGACGAGAACGCGATGGTGCGCCCGGCCGTCACCACTGTGCGGCGGACGGCAGTTTCGGTGTCGTAGCCTTCGGCGATCTCCTCGCGGAAGCGGCTGACGACGAACAATCCGTAGTCGATGGCGATACCGAGGCCGATCAGCGTGACCACCGGCTGCGCGAAATAGTGCACCGGCACAGAGATCGCAGTCAATCGCATGATGCCCAGTGCGCCCGCGATTGTCAGGCCGCCGATGATCCCAGGCAGGAACGCAGCGACCACACCGCCGAACACGAAGAACAGCAGAACCACCACCAGCGGCATGGCGAGCACCTCTGCCCGCTGCTGGTCTGTGGCGATGGTCCCCGTCAGCTCGTTGGCCAACGGCAACAAGCCGGCCAGCTGCACATCGACGCCGGGATCGGCCAACTCACTCTGGACCTGCTTGAAGTTCTTGAGGATCAGGTCGTCGTTGTCGCCCTTGAGCTGAATCGACATGAACGCGTGCTTCTTCGACGCGTCGGCCATGTTGCGCAGCACATCCGGGGTCTTCAAGTAGCCAATGGACCGGATGATCTGGTCCGGGTGGTCCTTCTCGACCTGAGCGAGGTTGTCCAGGACCTTCTTGCGGAAGGCCGGGTCGTCAACGGTCTTGCCCTCGGGAGCGGTGTAGATCGCGACGATATGTCCGGACGTGTCCCTGCCGTACGCCTTGTCGCCCAGTCGCGATGCCTGCGCCGATTCGCTGCCGTCGTCAAAAAAGCCGCTCTGCGTGACGTGCTGGCCCAGGCTGCTGCCGTAGATGCCGCTGCCGAGGCAGAGCGCCACCATGACTGCGACCACGACGAATCGGTAGCGGTATACCGTTCGACCCCACCAGGCGAAAACCTTCGACCCCTAACTCGTAGTGCTCCGCAGTCGGCGCATCAACTCAATCATCTCGGGTAGCACCCGTGAGGTTACAAGCAGGGCGGCCGCCACAGCGGTTCAGTTCGAGCCTGCCGCTGGTCGAGCGGTGATCGAGTCGATGCACAACGAGCAAATCGGGCGGTGAACGGCCGGTGAATGGCCGGGGAACTGTGCCGCCGTCGCTGGCGGCGATGCCACCGCACCGCGAGACTGAGCGCGTGACCACGACGTCGCTGTTTGCTTCGATCCTGCAATGGCTTCGCGCCGGCTACCCCGAGGGCGTGCCGGGACCTGACCGGGTCCCGCTGCTGGCGCTGCTGCGCGCCACACCGCTGACCGAAGATCAGGTCAAAGAGGTCGTCCGCAACCTCACCGATGGCGGCGGGGCCGCGCTGGCCGACGGCGAGATCTCCCGCGACGAGATCGCGGAGTTCATCTCCGAAGTCACCCAACACGACGCCGGTCCGGAGAACATCCAGCGGGTGGCCGCCAAACTGGCCGCTGCGGGTTGGCCGCTGGCCGGTCTCGACCAGCCGACCGCCTAGCTGCGCAGCGATGCGGTGTCGATGACGAAGCGGTACCGCACGTCGCTGGCCATCACCCGCTCGTAGGCCTCGTTGATGTAATCCGGTGCGATGACCTCGATTTCGGGTTGCACGTCATTCTCGGCGCAGAAGTCCAGCATCTCCTGGGTCTCGGCGATGCCGCCGATCATCGACCCGGATAGGCTGCGCCGCTTGGAGACCACCGTCGGGGCCACCACCTCCATCGCGTGCTCGGGCATCCCGACTTGAATCAGGGTGCCGTCGACGGCGAGGAGGCCCATGTATGCGTTCAAGTCCAGCTTCGCCGAAACGGTGTTGATGATCAGGTCGAACGAGCCGACGAGTTCGGTAAAGGTGTCGGGGTCGCTGGTGGCGTAGTAGTGGCTCGCGCCCAGCCGAAGACCGTCTTCCATCTTCTTCAGTGACTGGCTCAGCACCGTGACTTCTGCGCCCATCGCCACGGCCAGTTTGACGGCCACGTGGCCCAACCCGCCGAGGCCGATCACCGCGACGCGCGAGCCAGGTCCGGCATTCCAGTGCCGCAGCGGCGAGTAGGTGGTGATACCGGCGCACAGCAACGGCGCGGCGGCATCGAGGGGGAGGGCATCCGGGATGCGCAACACGTAGTTCTCGTCGACGACGGTGGCGCCGCTGTAGCCGCCGTAGGTTTTCTCCCCGTCCTTACCGACGGCGTTGTAAGTCTCGACCAGGCCTCCGGGGCCTGTGCAGTACTGCTCCAGCCCGGCTCGGCAGTTCTCGCACTCACGGCAGGAATCCACGAAGCAACCGACGCCGACGCGGTCGCCGACCTTGAACTTCGTCACGTCGGAACCGACCTCGGTGACAACACCGGCGATCTCGTGGCCGGGCACGACCGGATAGGCGGGATGGCCCCATTCGGACCTGACGGTGTGGATGTCGGAGTGGCAGATCCCCGCGAAGTGGACGTCGAAGGCGACATCGTGCGGTCCGACGTCGCGGCGGGTAATCGTCGTCTTGGTTAGCGGTTTCGTTGCGGATGTCGCTGCGTAAGCGGACACGGCGTTCGTCATGGCACCTCTCCCGTGGCATGAGAAAACAAGCTCAACGAGCTAGTGGGGTTGCCGCGACATTGCGGCTATCTAAATAGAACCGCCGACGACTTGGCGGTAATCCGTTCGCAGCTGTGAAGTTGCTCCTAGAGTCCCGGCGCACGGAAGGCGCCGTTGAAGGACAGCCGCTCGTAGTTGGCCACGCCTGCCTGCGTGTATGGGTCGCGGTCGACGATGTCGCGTGCCTCGTCGGTGCTGATATCACCCGTGATGAGCACCCCGCCGGAACCGTCCTCCTGTCGACCCGCAAGAAGAAGGCGGCCCGCTGCAATCTCGTCCTTCAAGAACTCGAGATGGGCGGGACGAGTCTGCTCGATCACATCGGGTGGCTGCGAGTAGGTCGACTTGAGGACGTGAATCACCTGTTCGACGTTAGTTGATCGGAGCGTTGACCCAGCGCAGGTCGGTCAGCATCCCGCGGGCCGCGACAATGCCCTCGCCGGTCTGCCACACCTCGTTGTTGACGATGAAGACCCGGTTGTCCTTGTTGGCGGACAGTTTGCGCCAGGCGTCACTGCCCATCACCTCGCCTGCACGGTCCTTGGCAGCCGGTGACGCGAAAGAGACGTACACGATGTCGCCGTCGGCAATGGAGAAGTCGGCGGAGTTCTGCATGTCTTCTTCGGTGGTGCCGATCTCGACAAACGGCTTGTCGGTAAACCGTTGTGCCGCAGGGCGATCCACCCCGACATCGGCCAGTACGCTGCCGGGGAAACTGTCCGGCCCGTACACCCGCATCGTGTTGTCGGTGAGTTGCACCACCGAGACCTGGAAGTGCGGGGCGTCGTTGTCCGCGCCGGTCTTGTCGGCGGCCGCGGTGAAGCCGTCGATCAAGCCGTTCGCAGCGTCGGCCCGCCAGGTCGCCGCGCCGACCGTTCGCAGGCTGTCCTCCCAATCGGCGCCGGGTGCGCCGGTGAAGACCGTCGACGCGATCGCCGACAGCTCCGGATAGGCGTCCGGTGTCAGCGCCTCCGATCCCAGGATCAGATCGGGCTTGGCCGCACGGATCGCGTCCAGATCCGGCGCGCTGCGGGTGCCCACCGCGGGGAGGTCGTGCACGACGGTGCCGAGATACGACGGCTGGCGCTCCGAGCCGTCCGGCAGCGCAGCACCGACGATGCGGGACTGCAGTCCGAGGGCGCACAGCGCGTCGAGCTGGTCTCCCGCGAGAACCACGATTCGCTGCGGGTCTGCCCGCACGACGGTGCTTCCTGCCGCGTGACGGACTTCACGGTCACCCTCGCCGGGATCGACCGGCGTCGGGTCGGGCGCGCAGGATTCGTCGGGCCTGCGCTGATTGCCCAGCACGCCTGCGCCGGCGATTCTGGTGGTGCTGGTGATCAAGGACGGCTCGTTGACCGGCGCAGGCGAGTTCGCGCCGAGCTTGCCGCAGCCGCCGAGCGCGGTCACTACGACGGCGGTCAGCACGGCCGCGGCGGCTGCGATGGGACCCGGCGCCGGACGGCGGTTCAGCACGGGGCCGACGGTAACAGCTGCCCGTATTCGTGTCGTTTGTTGCGGCCGCGTCCCGCGTTTTGCCGCAACAAACGACACAGTCAGTGACCCTGCCAAATCAATTACGACCGTTTGTAGGACCCAAGCCGACACAGGCCCCGTCGAGAGATAAGATTCGGGCAGCAGCATCGCGGGCATGCCCGTAGAGACGTTTGGAGGACCTGTTGGTAGCCGAAGCGCCCCCGATCGGAGAACTCGAGGCCCGCCGTCCATTCCCGGCCCGTCTCGGCCCGAAGGGGAACCTGGTCTACAACCTGGTGACCACCACCGATCACAAGTTGATCGGCATCATGTACTGCGTCGCCTGCTTCATCTTCTTCTTCATCGGCGGGCTGATGGCGTTGTTCATGCGCACCGAGCTCGCGCTGCCGGGCCTGCAGTTCCTGTCCAACGAGCAGTTCAACCAGCTGTTCACCATGCATGGCACGGTGATGCTGCTGTTCTACGCCACCCCGATCGTGTTCGGGTTCGCCAACCTGGTGCTGCCGCTGCAGATCGGCGCACCCGACGTGGCGTTTCCTCGGCTGAACGCGCTGTCGTTCTGGCTGTTTGTGTTCGGCGCGACGATCGCGATCGCCGGCTTCATCACCCCTGGCGGCGCCGCCGATTTCGGCTGGACCGCCTACACCCCGCTGACCGACGCCATCCACTCGCCAGGCGCGGGCGGCGACCTGTGGATCATGGGCCTGGCCGTCGGTGGTCTAGGCACCATTCTCGGCGGCGTCAACATGATCACCACGGTGGTCTGCATGCGCGCGCCGGGCATGACCATGTTCCGGATGCCGATCTTCACCTGGAACATCCTGGTGACGTCGATCCTCGTGCTGCTGGCCTTCCCGCTGCTGACCGCCGCGCTGTTCGGCCTGGCCGCCGACCGCCACCTCGGCGCACACGTCTACGACCCGGCCAACGGCGGTGTGCTGCTGTGGCAGCACCTGTTCTGGTTCTTCGGCCACCCCGAGGTCTACATCATCGCGTTGCCGTTCTTCGGCATCGTCACCGAGATCTTCCCGGTGTTCTCCCGCAAGCCGATCTTCGGCTACACCACGCTGATCTACGCGACGCTGTCGATCGCGGCGCTGTCGGCCGCGGTGTGGGCGCACCACATGTACGCCACCGGCGCCGTGCTGCTGCCGTTCTTCAGTTTCATGACCTTCCTGATCGCGGTGCCCACCGGTATCAAGTTCTTCAACTGGATAGGCACGATGTGGAAGGGCCAGTTGACATTCGAGACACCGATGCTGTTCTCGGTGGGCTTCCTGGTGACGTTCCTGCTCGGCGGCCTGTCCGGTGTGCTGCTGGCCAGCCCGCCGATCGACTTCCACGTCACCGACAGCTACTTCGTCGTCGCACATTTCCACTACGTGTTGTTCGGCACCATCGTGTTCGCCACATACGCGGGCATCTACTTCTGGTTCCCGAAGATGACCGGAAGGCTGCTCGACGAGCGGCTGGGCAAGCTGCACTTCTGGTTGACGTTGATCGGCTTCCACACCACGTTCCTTGTGCAGCACTGGCTCGGCGACGAGGGCATGCCCCGCCGGTACGCGGACTACCTACCGACCGACGGATTCACCACGCTGAACGTCGTGTCCACGATCGGCGCGTTCACGCTCGGCGTCTCGACGATTCCGTTCACCTGGAACGTGTTCAAGAGCTGGCGCTACGGCGAGCCGGTGACTGTCGACGACCCTTGGGGTTACGGCAACTCTCTGGAGTGGGCCACCAGCTGCCCGCCGCCACGGCACAACTTCACCGAGCTTCCCCGGATCCGTTCGGAGCGGCCGGCATTCGAGTTGCACTATCCGCACATGGTGGACCGAATGCGCGCCGAGGCGCACATCGGGCGCAGCCACGGCCCTGCGGACGGTGACGTGACTCGGCTTGACGGCGAGAACGTCCGAACCTGATGTCGGCGCGGGGGGCCAGCAAGGCGTGAGCACGCCAAAGGTGTCGGTGTTGATCACCGTCACCGGAGTCGACCAGCCGGGCGTGACATCTGCGCTCTTCGAAGTCCTTTCGCGGCACAAGGTTGAGCTGCTCAACGTCGAACAGGTGGTCATTCGCGGGCGCTTGACGCTGGGCGTGCTGGTATCCGGATCAGCCGAGGCGGCGGGCGGACCCGAATTGCGCGAAGAGGTCGAAGACGCGATTCACGGCGTCGGCCTGGACGTGACGATCGAGCGCAGCGCCGAACAGCCGGTGATGCGGGAGCCGTCCACCCACAGCATCGTCGTGCTCGGCAGGCCGATCACCGCCGAGGCGTTCGGTGTGGTGGCAAGGGAAGTGGCCGCTCTTGGCGTCAACATCGACTTCATCCGCGGCGTGTCCGACTATCCGGTGACAGGACTGGAGCTGCGGGTCTCGGTGCCACCGGGGGGTGCATACACACAGTTGCAGACCACGCTGGCACAGGTGGCTGTCCGAGAAGGTGTCGACATCGCACTCGAGGATTACAGCCTGGCCCGGCGGGCCAAGCGGCTCATCGTGTTTGACGTCGACTCCACCCTCATCCAGGGCGAGGTCATCGAGATGCTTGCCGACAAGGTCGGTGCGCACGCGGCCGTGGCCGAGATCACCGAGGCCGCCATGCGGGGCGAATTGGACTTCGCCGAGTCTCTGAACCGTCGCGTGGCGACCCTGGCAGGACTTCCCGCCGAGGTGCTCGAGGAGGTCGGAGAACAGATCGAGCTCACCCCAGGGGCGCGCACCACGTTGCGGACGTTGCGGCGCTTGGGGTTTCACTGCGGCATCGTTTCGGGCGGATTCCGCCAAGTCATCGAGCCGCTCGCCCACGAGCTGGAGATGGACTTCGTTGCGGCCAATCAACTCGAGATCGTAGACGGCAAGCTCACCGGAAGAGTCATCGGACCGATCATCGATCGACCTGGAAAGGCCAAGGCGCTGAGGGACTTTGCGCAGCAGGCCGGGGTTCCGATGGAGCAGACGGTCGCCGTCGGCGATGGCGCCAACGATATGGACATGCTGGCCGCCGCCGGCCTCGGAGTGGCTTTCAATGCCAAACCGGCGCTGCGTGAAGTGGCCGATGCAACGCTGAGCAATCCGTATCTGGACACCGTGCTGTTCATCCTCGGTATCACTCGCGGGGAGATCGAGGCCGCCGACACGATCGACGGCACGTTCCGCAGGGTCGAGATTCCCGACGACTAGACACGACGGTGGTCGGCTCCGGCGCGGAGGACCCGGTGACGCTGTGCCACGCCCGGGCCAGCAGTTCGATGGCCGCCGATAGCTGGTCCTCCGGCAGTGCGTAGGGCACCCGCACGAAGCGCTCAAGGGTTCCGTCGACACCGAAGCGCGGTCCGGCGGGCAGCTCGAGGCCGAGGCGCGACGCAGCCGCCGACAACGCGGTGCTCATCGGCGCAGGCAGCCGGACCCAGAGCGACATGCCGCCTTCGCCGGCCACCGGCTCCCAGTCGGGCAGGTGATGGTCCAGCAGCGACAGCAGATAGCCGCGTCGTGCCCGAAGTATCTCGCGGCGCTCCGGCAGCAGCTCGTCGCGCTTCCCGAGAAGCCGTGCGGCGGCGAACTGTTCGAGGACCGGGGTACCCATGTCGATCGACGGGCGCAGCGCGGCGATCGTGGCGATGGTGGCGCGCTCGGCGCGGATCCAGCCGACCCGCAGGCCACCCCAGAACGACTTCGACATCGAACCCACCGTGAGAACCAGGTCTCGCCGTGTCGTCATCGCCGCGGCCATCGGCGCAGGCACCGGTTCGTCGAGCCACATGTCGAGGATGGTTTCGTCGATGATGGTGCGTGTCCTGGTCTCGGCGATGATGCCTGCCAACCGCTTTCGGTCCCGTGCGGGCATCGTCATCCCGGTGGGATTCTGGTTGTCCGGGATCAGGTACGCCAGGCTCGGCGACAGTTGATGCACCGCGGCCTGTATCGCGTCGAGGTCCCAGCCGCTCTCGGTCATCGCCACGGGAACGGGTCGTGCGCCTGCGGTGGTGATCGAGGTAATGGCACCGTGGTAGGTCGGCTGCTCGACGAGTACCCGGTCGCCGGGCTGTACGTAGGTGGTCAGGATCAGGTTGACGGCGTGCAGCGCGCCGGTGGTGACCAGCACCTCGTCGGTTTCGGTGGGAAGGCCGCGCTCGCAATACCTTTGGGCGATTGCACATCGCAGCTCGTTGACACCGATGAGTTCGTGGCCCACCTGGTGCAGGTACGGCGTGATATCCCGCGTCGCGTCGGCGAACGCCTCGGTCACCGCGGCGGCGGGCGCCGAAAGCGCCGCAGCGGCAAGGCTCATGGATGGTGTGGTGGCCTCGACGGTGACGGCCGGTGATACGGGGAGGGCGGTGGTGCTGCGGGCGCCGCGACGGGCATTGAGATAGCCGTCCTCGCCCAGCTTCGCGTACGCGGCCGTCACGGTGGTGCGGGAGACCCGCAGCGTGTCGGCCATCGCCCGCTCGCTGGGCAACCGGGCGCCGACGGGCAGGCGCCCGTCGACGATGAGCAGCCGGATCGCGTCGGCCAAGCCGTGATAGGCCGGGCCGCTACGACTGGACGTGCGCCAGTTGCCGAGCTCGCGGGCCAAAAGGTCCACATCCAGCGCTCTGGCGGGCATTTCTACGGTCATTTGCAAGCCAGTATGGCTCAACTGGCTATGGAATAACAAGCCAGTTGGACGCATTATTTGGTCATGAGCATGAATTGGACATCCAAACTGGCTGGCCCACTGGGCAGGATCTTCAAACCGGCCGAGCGCATGCCGGCCGAGTTCCTGGACCGCGACGCGGAACGGGTGGCTCGCGAGATCGAACTGATACGGATTCGCTTCCCGCACCATGCGTAGCGCCGCGGTGCGTGGCAGCGCACTGCTGCTCGGGCTGATCGGCTACGGCTTCTCCATGGCGGTGATGGTGCGCGCTGGACTCGGGCTGGACCCGTGGGACGTGTTCCACCAGGGACTGGCGCTGAGGACACCGATGACGATCGGCATCGCATCCGCCGTTGTCGGTATTGCGGTGCTGTTGGCGTGGATCCCGCTGCGCAACCGCCCCGGCATCGGCACCATCGCCAACGTCATCGTCATCGCGGTGACCGTCGACACCGGGCTCGCGTTGCTGCCCACGCCGTCCTCGCTCCCGGTGCGCATCGCGATGATGGTGGGTGCCGTCGTGCTCAACGCGATCAGCACCGTGCTGTACATCGGCGCCGGCCTCGGCCCCGGCCCGCGTGACGGGCTGATGACCGGGCTCGTTGTCCGCACCGGCCTGTCGGTCCGGCTGGTCAGGACCTCCATCGAGGCCACGGTGCTGGCGGTCGGATGGCTGCTCGGCGGGACCGTCGGCGTCGGCACCCTCCTGTACGCGTTCGGCATCGGTCCGCTTGTCCAATTCTTCGTATGGATCACGCCGAAGAGCGTCTTGGCAAGCAGCGGTTGGTCGTCCGTCGCGGCCGCCCAAGTCACTACGATGAGCGAGTGTCCGACTCCGGAGGCGACGGCCCCGACCCCGACCTGCTGATCGACTTCGCCAAGATCACGCTGCGTCGCGGAGGGCAGAACCTCGTCGGACCGGTCACCTGGTCGGTGGAGCTCGACGAACGCTGGGTGGTCATCGGTCCGAACGGTGCGGGCAAGACGACGCTGCTGCGGATTGCCGCCGCGCTGGAACATCCCACCACCGGCACCGCCTATGTGCTGGGTGAACGCCTTGGCCGCACAGACATGTCCGAACTCCGCTCCCGCGTCGGGCTGAGCAGTTCAGCGCTTTCGCAACGCGTGCCCGAGGGCGAAATGGTGCGTGACCTCGTCGTTTCGGCGGGATACGCGGTGCTCGGTCGCTGGCGGGAGACATACGAGGACATCGACTACGAGCAGGCCATCGACATGCTGGAGAGCGTCGGTGCCGAACACCTGGCCGAGCGCGTCTACGAGACGCTGTCGGAGGGCGAACGCAAACGCGTGCTGATCGCCCGGTCGTTGATGACCGACCCGGAGCTGCTGCTGCTCGACGAGCCGGCCGCGGGACTGGACCTCGGCGGCCGCGAGGAGCTGGTTGCGCGGCTGGAGGACCTGGCCGCCGACGCGGACTCCCCGGCGATTGTGCTGGTCACCCACCATGTCGAGGAGATCCCCGGGGATTCAGCCACGCCTTGATCCTGTCGGAGGGACGCGTGGTCGACGCCGGGCTGTTGCGAGACGTGCTGACCTCGGAGACCCTGTCCAGGGCGTTCGGCCAGTCGATCGCGCTCGAATCATCGACGGCCGGTATTTCGCCCGGCGCACGAGAAGCCGAGCGGCGCACAGGAGGCGTTGATGTCGGAAGACCCCCTCGTCCCGCGGCCCGCCGCGACCGTGATGCTGATCCGGGACACATCCGACGGCATCAAGGTGTTCCTGATGCGGCGGCATCGACAAATGGAATTCGTCGGCGGGGTGATGGTGTTTCCGGGCGGCGGCGTCGACGACCGCGACCGCAACGCCGACATCGCGTGGCACGGACCCGACAAGGACTGGTGGGCCGGTGCGCTGGGCGTCGACGCCGACCTGGCCGAGGCTCTGGTGTGTGCCGCGGCGAGGGAGACGTTCGAGGAGTGCGGCGTGCTGTTCGCCGGCGCTGCCAATGATCCGGACATACTCGTCGACGATGCGTCGGCTTACCGCGACCAGCGGGCCGCGCTGGAGAGCAAAGAGCTGTCATTCGGCGAGTTCCTGCGCGGCGAGAATCTGATGCTGCGCGCCGACCTGCTGCGTCCGTGGGCGAACTGGGTGACCCCGAAGGAGGAGCGCACCCGCCGCTACGACACCTATTTCTTCGTCGGTGCGCTTCCGGACGGCCAGCACGCTGACGGCGAGAACACCGAAACCGACCAGGCCGCCTGGATCACGCCCGAAGCCGCCCTGGACGACTTCGTGGCTCAGCGAAGCTTCCTGTTGCCGCCGACGTGGACGCAGCTCGACGCGCTGGCAGGCCGCACGGTCGCCGAAGTGCTGGCGGTCGAACGCAGGATCGTCCCCGTCTCGCCGAACATGAGCTTGACCGACGGCAACCTGGAGTTCGAGTTCTTCGACGGCGAGCGCTACAACCAGGCGCTCGGGGGGCGCACCCCGTGAGGGAATTCGTCAGCATCCACACCTTCGACGAGCACCCGGGCGTCGCGACCCTGCTGCTGTCGCGTCCGCCGACCAACGGGCTGACCCGTCAGGTGTGCCGCGAGATCGATCTCCGCCGCTGACGAACTCGGTGCGCGCGACGACGTCGCAGCGGTGATCGTCTTCGGCGGACACGAGATCTTCTCTGCAGGCGACGACGTGGCGGTGATGCAGACCCTCGATGCGGACGAGGCGGCAGGGGCCGCGCAAGTCGGTCGACAGGCGTTCGACGCCGTCGGCTGCGATCCCGAAACCGACCGTGGCAGCGATCACCGGATACGCGCTGGGCAGCGGGCTGACACTGGCGCTGGCCGCCGACTGGCGGGTGGCCGGTGACAACGTCAAGGTCGGCGCGACCGAGATCCTCGACGGTTTTGCTCCCGGCGGCACCGCCCGGCTCGTGCGCGCGATCGGCGAGAGCAAGGCCAAGGATCTGGTGTTCAGCGGCCGGTTCGTCGATGCCAAGGAGGCGCTCGCCCTTGGCCTGATCGACCAGATGGTGGCCCCCGACGCCGTGTACGACGCCGCCATGGCCTGGGCGGAGAGGTTCGTCGACTATCCGTCGCAGGTACTGGCCGCCGCCAAGGCCTCATTTGGCACCGGCCGTTAGGCTGCCCTGCATGAGCTTTGAGGAATCCGACGCTCGACTCGATGTCGCCGGGGACCGACCCGGACCCCAATCCGCACGCCACAGCGGAGCAGGTGGAGGCGGCCCGCAGCGACTCCAAGCTCGCCCAGGTGCTGTACCACGACTGGGAGGCCGAGTCCTACGACGAGAAATGGTCGATCTCCTACGACAAGCGCTGCATCGACTACGCGCGAGGCCGGTTCGACGCCATCGTCCCCGAGGAGGAGCAGCGCAATCTGCCCTACGACCGGGCACTGGAGCTGGGCTGCGGCAGCGGGTTCTTCCTGCTCAACCTGATTCAGTCTGGCGTGGCCCGGCGCGGCTCGGTGACCGACCTGTCTCCGGGCATGGTCAAGGTGGCCACGCGCAACGGCAAGAACCTCGGCCTTGATGTCGACGGCAGGGTCGCCGACGCCGAGGGCATCCCATACGACGACGACACCTTCGACTTGGTCGTCGGGCACGCCGTGCTCCATCACATTCCCGACGTGGAGTTGTCCCTGCGCGAGGTGGTGCGGGTGCTCAAGCCGGGCGGACGGTTCGTGTTCGCCGGTGAACCGACCACTGTCGGCAACGGCTATGCGCGCACGCTTGCAAACCTGACCTGGAACGTCACGATCCGTGCCATGAAGCTGCCAGGGCTCAGCAGCTGGCGGCGCCCGCAGGCCGAACTCGACGAGAACTCGCGGGCCGCAGCCCTGGAGTGGGTCGTCGACCTGCACACCTTCGACCCGGGCGACCTGGAAAAAATGGCGACGAACGCGGGCGCCGTCGAGGTGAGCACCGCCACTGACGAGTTCACTGCAGCGATGTTGGGCTGGCCGGTGCGAACCTTTGAGTCGACAGTGCCGCCCGGCAAGCTCGGCTGGGGCTGGGCCAAGTTTGCGTTTGGCAGTTGGACCACGTTGTCGTGGGTGGACGAAAACGTCTGGCGCCGTGTCGTGCCGAAGGGCTGGTTCTACAACGTCATGGTCACCGGGGTCAAGCCGTCGTAGATTTCGGCATCGATGCCGTCGCCTATCTGCGAAGCGAGGCGGGCACGCAGGCGCTGCGCGATGTCGACGACTATCGGGTTGACGGACGCGACTCGGATCGCCGACATCGCCTCGGTACGAAGGCAATTCGGTGAGCACGCACCGATTCTGGTCGAGACCGTGCTGCTGCGCCGGCGGGCGAAGGCCAAGTTCGCCGATCCGTCGGATTGGTTGTTCACCGACGACGCGCTGCAACAGGCCACCGCCGAGCTCGTCGCCGAGCACCGGGCCCGCCGATTGTCAGGCGCCACGGTGCACGACGTCACGTGTTCGATCGGCACAGAGCTTGCGGCACTGCGCAACTCGGCCGCCGATGTGGTGGGTAGCGACATCGATCCGGTGCGGCTCGCGATGGCAAGGCACAACGTCGGCGATGTGGCGTTGTGCCGCGCGGACGCACTGCGGCCCGTCACCCGCGACGCCGTCGTGCTCGCCGATCCGGCCCGCAGGCGATCAGGGCGTCGACGGTTCGACCCGCGTGACTACACTCCGCCACTGGACCGGCTGCTGGAGGTCTATCGAGACCGTGATCTCGTCGTAAAGTGCGCTCCGGGAATCGATTTCGATGAAGTCGACCGGCTCGGTTTCCGCGGCGAGATCGAGGTGTCTCGCTGGACGGCAGTGTGCGTGAGGCGTGTCTATGGTCGTCCGGCCTGGCAGAAGCGGGTGTTCGTCGCCGTGCCACCCTGCTCGACGCTCAAGAGCAGATCACCGACGCCGAACCCGACGACTGCGGGGTCGGCACCAGCAGGCCGGTGGATCGTCGACCCCGACGGCGCGGTGGTCCGTGCCGGGCTGGTGCGTCACTACGCCGTAAGGCACGGGCTCTGGCAGCTCGACCCCGACATCGCCTACTTGTCAGGAGACCGGCTGCCCGACGGCGTGCGCGGCTTCGAGGTGCTCGACGAACTCGGCTACAGCGAGAAGCGGCTGCGTCAGGCCCTGTCGGCGCACGACGCAGGCGCCGTCGAGATTCTGGTACGCGGGGTCGACATCGACCCCGATGCGCTCCGCCGCAGGCTTCGGTTGCGGGGGGGCCGCCAGGTCGCGGTGGTCATCACCCGTATCGGCTCCGGCACGGCAAGTCGGGCAACGGCATTCATCTGCCGACCGTCGCGGTGATGTCTCGGGGTTTCTGTTCGCCTGTATTGTGACGTCGGCGGCTACGGTGCCGCTCTGGCTCCGGAGGATTTCATCGATGCGTACTCCCTTGTCGGTTCTCGCTGCCATTGCGGCCGTGTCTCTCGGGTTCGCCGGTTCCGTTGCGGCTCCCGCGTCGGCCGCGCCGCCGAAGTGCTCGGACCTCAACGGAGGCCTCGCCGGGCAGAACTGCGTGATCCAGGACGGTGACGCCGGGTATTCGTTGCGCATCTCCTACCCGGCCGACTATCCGGACGTGCAGGCGGTCTTCGACTGGGTCAAACAGACTCGGGACGGCTTCGTCAACGTCGCGAAAATGCCTGACTCGCGCACCATGCCCTACCAGCTTGAGGTCACCCCGACCGAGTACAACTCGGCGGTGCCGCCCAGGGGCACCAGTCGGTGGTGTTCAAGGTCTTCCAGGACGTCGGTGGGGCGCACCCGCAGACCTTCTACAAGGCGTTCAACTGGGATCAGGGCCTCCGCTGGCCGATCGTGCTCGACCCTGCGGGCCACGAGAAGACGCAGCCGTTGTTCCAGCCGGGCACCAACCCCTGGCCGGTGATCTTCCCGCTCGTGCAGGCGGAGCTGGAGAAGCAGCTAGGTCAGCCGCCGGCGATCTCGCCCGCGGTGGGGCTGAATCCCGCGACCTATGAGAACTTCGCGATCACCAACGACACGCTGATCTTCTTCTTCGGCCAGGGCGCGATCCTGCCGGAGTCGGCGGGCGCGCTGTCGGTGACGATTCCGCGTGCACCCGTCGACAGGATGATCGCCTAACCGCCGCTAAGCGGGTCCGAATCCGTACACCTGGCCGGCGCTGGTGGCGATGACCACCCGGCGATCGTGGCCGATCGACACCCCAACGGGCCATCCCTCCGCCTCCGGCAGCGGATAGCTGTTCACCGTGCGGCCATCGGCGGGGTCGAACACCAGAACGCCTGGCCGTCGTCGCCGTCGCGGACGACGCTGTAGGCGACGTGGGTCCCGGCCTGGCTGGACGTGGTCAGCGGTGCGACGTCGTCGCGGGTCCACGCCACCTCGGCGTTGTCCCCGCCATCCCTGATCGCGACCAGCTTGGTGTCGGGTCCGCCGCCGCAGATGATCAGGCCCTCGGGCGACACCGACGGCGGGGTCTGTGGGAGGAAGTCCGAGCGGCGTCGACCATTTCGGCTTTCCGTCGGACGTGTTGAGCGCCCACAGCTTGTTGTCGCGGCCGTTGACATAGATCGTCGATCCGTCGGCGGAGGCCACCGGGCTGGAGATCACACCGGCCTTGACGGCGTCGCTGATCCAGGCCTCCGACAACCTCGGGTTCTTGGTGGCGTTGTATTTCAGCCCGACGAGCACCGAGGCGCGGGGCACCGGGCTGCCATACCGGTACCACCACGATTCCCGCCGGCTGCCGCGAAAGCGGGGGCCGACGGCGACCGGACAGCGCGGCCGTGCGGGCCTGCAGTCCGCCAGGCCGCGCTGGGAGTCGGTCGGGTTGACGCCGGCCACCAGATCGAGCGGGGTGCCGATCACGGTGCCGCGGTGAGCGTCGAACAACAGAACCTGACCCAGATGCGTCACCACCAGAAGCTGTCCGGGCGCGAGAATTCTTGGCGTAGTTGGCATTCCGATCACCGGTTGCCGCCACCGGATCCATTGCGTCGGCGGGAACGACATCATCGCGCCGGGCTGACCGATGTAGAGGTTGTCGAAGCCGTCCCACAAGGGGCTCGAGGATCCGCCGCCCTGCCACAGCCGGGTGCACCAGCGTTGGCGTGCGTTGTTGTCGGCTTCCCACACCATCAGCGAGCACCCGCCGAGGGTCTGGGCGTTGACCGCGAGGTAGTGCCCCGACCCCAGCGCGACGGCGGCTCCCAGTTCGCCCTTGACCGAGCGGCTCCATTCGAGGTTGAGCGCTTCGGCCCCGGGCACGCGGGCGTAGCTGCTGTTGGCGGCGTCGCCGTATTGGGCGGGCCAGCCGTCCGCCGCGTGGGAGTCGACCCAGGAGTCGGTGTTGCCGCAACCGGCCAGCACACCCGTGATCAGCGCAGTTGACGCCAACACGATGAGTCGCCGGAACACGGTTTCCTTTCTTCGGGCCCACGTGAGGGTAACCGTTGCGCGTTGCAGCGCTCGCGTAGGCTTTCCGGCCATGACGACGATGTGGGGAGCGCCGTTGCACAAGCGCTGGCGGGGTCAACGGCTCCGCGACCCGCGCCAGGCCAAATTCCTCACGCTTGACTCGCTGAAGTGGGTGATCGCCAACCGCGCATTCACGCCGTGGTACTTGGTGCGCTACTGGCGGCTGTTGAAATTCAAGCTCGCGAACCCGCACATCATCACCCGGGGCATGGTGTTTCTCGGTAAGGGAGTGGAGATTCAGGCCACCCCGGAGCTGTCGACGATGGAGATCGGGCGCTGGGTTCATATCGGTGACAAGAACACGATCCGCTGCCATGAGGGATCGTTGCGGTTCGGGGACAAGGTGGTGCTCGGCCGGGACAACGTGATCAACACATACCTCGATATCGAGCTGGGCGACTCGGTGCTGATGGCCGACTGGGTCTACCTCTGCGACTTCGACCACAGGATGGACGACATCAACCTGCCGATCAAGGACCAGGGCATCCTCAAGGGCCCGGTGCGGGTCGGTCCCGACACCTGGATCGCGACCAAGGTCACCATCCTGCGCAACACCACCATCGGGAAGGGCTGCGTGCTCGGCTCGCACGCGGTCGTCAAGGGCGACATCCCCGACTACTCGATCGCAGTGGGTGCGCCGGCCAAGGTCGTCAAGAACCGCAAGCTGGCGTGGGACACCTCTGCGGCCGAGCGCGCCAAGCTGGCGGCCGCTCTCGCCGACATCGAGCGAAAGAAAGCCTCCCGCTAGCTTTCTCGTTGACTCTGCGCCCAGTGCGACGAAGTTCGAGTAGCTGATGCCCGCAGCGCAGAGTCAACGCGGCTACACCTCGACGGTGATGGGGTGGTAGGAACCGCCGCCGAGACGGTCGCCCTCCATGGGATCGTCGGGGTCGGTCAGCGTCGCACTGATCGCGGTTTCGCCGTTGGTGATGTAGTCCTGGTCGGCGTCGAGCTGCATTTCGAGTTGATACGAGACCGTTTGACCGTGAGCGAGGGGGAACGGCGGAACCAAGTTGGCGGTGATGTAGTCCATGCCCGTTCCCTCGCGGACGTACGGCACCTTCACCCACTCATCGGTCTGCGGGTCGAGCATGTGCATGGAGCCCTTGGCCATCATGCTGGCCCCCGGTGGGCCGCATGAGCAATGACCGAGCGACACAACGAGTCCCACCTGGGGGATGTCGGGCCCGTTGTTGACCAGCGTGACGGAGAAGCGCATCGGCGGGCCGCCGAGGCGGACTGTGGTGTCTCCGTCCGGCGCGACGGTGACGTCGACCGGCCTGGCCTTCGCTTCGGTCGGAGAGGCGGGGGACTGTGGCGCAGCTGGGGTGGCCGCGGCCTGAGTCGACGCAGACGCGGATGGCCCGGTGGTGGACATGCCGGAACCGGTTGGTGCGTCGGCATTTGAGCATCCGACGACGGCCGCGAGCGCTGCGGCTCCGACCGCGGCCGACAACACTGATTCGATGATTGAGGATCATTTGTGGGTCCTTCCCGTCAGCCGAGGTCGTAGGACTCAGCCGAAATACGGAAGAAGCGGCCTGTTCCAGTGTCGGTGCATGTCACACCCGCAGGTTCGCTGTCGCAGGTGATCGTGCCGACCGAGCGTGTTTGGCCGAAATCGAGAGTGGGCCATGGTGGTTCCGCAGAACCTCGCGACACATGACAGGTTTGGCGTGCCGCCTTGCGTGAGCACGAATTGCGGATTGACCGAACCGGGAATCTGGCATTGTTCCGCCGAGGCTGCATAGGCGGAATCTCGAACTGTGCAGTCCGCGTAGGGGACACCCTTGTAACTGGTGGTCGTCTCGCATCTGATGCTTCCCGATGGGGACTGAAACAGTTGGTAGTCGGAGTCTGCGTGTGCGGGCGCAGTCACGCCGATGATGGTCAAGGCGCTCACTATTGCTGTGAGCGCAAGAGTCGTCCCTGCGCGCGCGAAGACCGTCATGTCGATTTCCTTTCCGGCGAACATATCTGGGGCCTGGTTCTGAGCCGTGGCCCCATGAGGTTGCCGATGCGGCTCTTGGAGGATTCTTGGGACATCTTTGCCGACGGGCGCCTGAAGTTGGCTGAATACGGCCAACAAGATGTCTGTAAAAGGTTTGCCTGACAGCAGATGTCAAGCATCCTCACAGGAAGGAAATGTCGCGAGCCTGCGGTCAGGCGGCCCAGTCGATGCCGAACGCGTCGGCCATCGCTGCTCGACCGTCGTCGGTCACCGTCACCGCGCGGCCCCGAGGTACCCGCTTCACCCAGCCCGCTGAAAGGAACCGGTCCAGAACGGCGCGGCCCAATCCGCCGGACAGATGGTGACGTTGTTCCGTCCAGTCGATGCAGTAACGCACGAGCGGCCTTCTGCTCGTTGGCAATTCGATACCAACCTCGGTGAGGAAGTCTCGCCCGTCATTGGTCAGCTCGTACTGGACGTCGTGGCCTGGACTGCTCAGCGCGTCGTGGCTGTCGCGCTGCGGGTCGTAGCGGCCGTCTCCGCCGACGAGGACCCCGCGGTCCAACAAGCTGCCCATGATCTGCACACCCAGCCGGCCGGCGAAGTGGTCATAACAGGTGCGGGCCGACCGCAGCTTGGCCGCCCGCGTGCCCTCCCGCAGCGAGCGGACGGGACGCGGCGGCGCCAGCCGAACGAGGTGTTCGAGCAGCTCGCCGACCTCCGGACCGGCCAGCCGGTAGTAGCGGTTCCTGCCGTGCGTCTCCACTGATAGCAGCCCGGCGTCGGTCAGCTTGCCCAGGTGACTGCTGGCGGTCTGACGGCTGATGCCCGCCTCGTCGGCAAGCACGCTGGCGGGAAGCGCACGGCCGTCGTCGAGGGCGAGCAGCACCTTGGACCGCGCGGGGTCGGCCAGCAGGGAGGCCACCGCGGCGATGTCGGCGTCTCCACGCGTTGGCAATTGCGCGACGTCACGCATGGCACACCTCCTTCGTCGATGAGGCCGACTCGTCTTGCGCCCATCTCAACGCCACCACGGCGCCCGCCACCTGCACCGCGGCTCCCAGCAGCATCGCAATCTGCGCGCCGACGGCCGCCATGGCACTACCCAACACCGCCACACCGACAGTGATACCCACCAGGCGGGCCAGATTCACCACGCCGGAGGCCAGTCCGGCCCGCTGCAGCGGAACGGCGGCCATCGCAAGCCCCACCGCGGGACCGGTGTTGAGCGCCAGGCCCGCGCCTGCCAACACGAAGCACAGCTCCAGCAGCCATACCTCGGCGTGCGGGCCGACGGCCGCGTACAGCAGCAAGCCTGCGGCCATCAAGCCCAAACCAGCCGTCATCGGCATCCGCGGCCCGGTCCTATGCGCCATCGCGTTGACGAAGGGGATCAGCACTAGATAGGTCAACGGCATCGGGAGGAACCAGAGGGCCGTGGCCAGGGCGCTCGCGCCGCGTTGCTGTTGGAACACAAAGCTATTCACCAACAGCAGCCCGTAGATGCCGAACGTCATCGTCAACGTGGCAACCAGTGCGGCAGTCAATCGGCGGCTGCGGAACAGGTCGAGCGGCAGCATCGGCGCAGCGGCGCGGTGCTGGCTGGCCACGAACGCCGCGATTCCCGAGACGGCGACGACGGCAAGCACGATGGCCCAGACGGGCGCCATTGTCCGGCCCTCGACGAGGACGATCGTCAGCGTGCCGAGGCCGAGCATGGCCAGTGTCTGACCGCGGATGTCGACGTGTGTCGCCTCGTGATCTCGGGATTCCGGCAGGTAGAGGTAGGTCATCAGCAGTGCAAGGCCGCCGACGGGCGCGTTCAACCAGAAGATGTAGCGCCAGCCGGTGGTGTCGGTGAGCACGCCGCCCAGGATCGGGCCGATCGCCGTGCTCATCGCCGCGGCCATCGCCCACGCCGCAGTTGCCCTGCCTCTTTCGATCGGGTCGGGGAAGGAGGCGGCGGCGATCGCCAGGCCCTGCGGCAACATCAGTGCTGCGCCGAGGCCCTGCACCGCGCGTGCGGTCAGAAGCAGTGGTAGCGACGGTGCGGCCGCGCACGCCAGCGAGGCGATGACGAAGACCGACAACCCGATACGCAGTAACCTGCGCCTGCCGAACCGGTCACCCAATGACCCGGCGGTCAGGAGCGTGGCTGCGAACGTGATGTTGTAGGCGTCGACCGTCCACTGCGCACCGGAGATGCCGCCGCCGAGATCGTCGCGGATCGCGGGCAGGGCCAGGTTGATCGCGTTGGCGTCGATGAGCCCGACGAAAAGGCCCAGGTATGCCGCTATCAACGTGAGAAGTGACCGGTAAGTGATCCTGCTTGTGCCCATAGCCGCACGCTATGTGCGGAATGATTCGATGCCGGTCGAACTATCAGCGGTCGGGAAGTGCGTGCTCGACGATCAGCCTGCGTGGGTGGGGTTGGCGTTCACCGCGTTTGGCCGCCAGATACACCTGGGCCGTCTCGCCGGCGACAGTGTGCCAGTCGAAGTCCGAGGTGAGCCGTTCGCGTGCGGCGATCGCGCGCTGCTGGGCCGCCTGCGGGTCGTCGAGGACCGCCCGGACGGCCGCGGCCAGGCCGGCGATGTCGCGCGGCGGGAAGGACATCCCGGTCTGCCCGTTGATCACGGCCTCGCCGAGCCCGCCGACATTCGACGTCACCAGCGGGGTGCCAGTGGCTGCAGCCTCCAGCGCGACGATGCCGAACGGCTCGTAGTGGCTGGGCAGCACGGCCGCGTCTGCGCTGTGCAGCAATTGCAGCAGGCCCGCGTGGTCGACTCGGCCGACGAACGTTACGGCCTTGAGCACCTTGTACTTTCGGGCCTGCTCGACAAGCCACTCATACTGAGTGCCATCTCCCGCGATCGTCAGCGTCGTGCCGGGGTGGGTGCGCCTGATTCGGGGCAACGCGGCGATCGCGTCGTGGATGCCCTTTTCGTACTCCAGCCGGCCCAGGTACAGCAGGTGCGCCGGACCCGACCGCGGCCGCCGTTTCGCGAACGGCCAGCGTTCGGCTTCGATTCCGTTGCGGATGACCCGAGTCTCGGCGAGGCCCGGCCCGAACAACTCGGTGATCTCGTCGCGCATCGATGCCGAACATGTGATCAGCGAATCGGACTCGCGCACCAGCCAGGACTCGACGGCGTGCACCTGGCGGCTGATGGGGCCCGCTACCCAGCCGGAGTGCCTGCCGGCTTCGGTGGCGTGGATCGTGGAAACCAGTGGCACGTCGAAGAACTCGGCCAACGAGATGGCCGGGTGGGCCACCAGCCAGTCGTGCGCGTGCACGACATCGGGACGCCACGGCTTGGAACGCCTGCCCGGCGTGTTGATCGCCAGCCCGGCCCGGGTCATCGAGTGGCCCATGGCCAGCGTCCACGCCATCATGTCCGTTGCGAAGTCGAACTCGTGCGGGTCGTGTGCCGCGGCGACCACCCGCACGCCCTCGCTGACCTCGTCGGTCGACGGATGCGTGCTCGGGTCGGTGTCCGACGGCCTGCGGCTGAGCACCACGACTTCGTGTCCGGCGGCAGCCAGCGCCGTGGCCAGCTGGTGCACGTGCCGCCCGAGGCCGCCGACCACCACCGGCGGGTACTCCCACGACACCATCAGGACTTTCATGGTCGACGGAGCCTTCGTGCGTCGAGTGCGCCGAACAGGCCGTCGGCGCGGTTCCAGCCTGCCGCCAGCCGCTCGGCTTGCTCACGGCGCCCCGACGCGAGCGCACCCGCGATCTCGCGGGTGGCATGTGCATGCAGATGCGCGCGGTAGCGGGCGTAGTCGGCGGCGGAGTCCTTGCTGACCATGAACGGCCAATCGCTCGACACCGTCAGCAACGTCTCGCGCAAGATCTGGTCGGCGACGACGTCGCGCGCGACCGGGGCGCCCACCGAAGCGTTCTGCTCGAACGCCTTGTCCACGGTGCTCAGCGCGGTGTCGACGACTTCGGTGTTCAGCTGTACCAGATCGGCGACCTTCTCACCTGACCACACCGACCAGTCCTTGCCGGAACCCCAAGAGCTGGGCGGTAATTCGACGGGATTTCCGGTAAACCCGTCGGCTATTGCATCGGAGAGCGTGCCGACGCGGATGCCGGCGGCGGGCAACGCGCGCAGAACGCGCTCCAGCCACACCGGCCCCTCGTACCACCAGTGTCCGAACAGTTCGGTGTCGAACGCCGCGATCACATGGGCGGGCCGCCCGATCCGGTCGGTTTCGGTGACGAGTCGCTGGCGCACCACCTCGACGAAGTCGGCGACGTGCCCGTCGACGGCGCGCTCCGCCCGCATGGGGTCGTACGGGCGCCTTGGCGTCCGCAGGCACGTTTCGCCCGGTCACCCGTGCCGGCTTGAGCCCGGTGACATGGTCGTAGGTGTGGAAGTCGCGGTAGGCGGCATGACCGGGGTAGCCGGACTTCGGCGACCACACCCGGTAGGACACCTGGAGGTCGCGACCGAACGCGACGACGTCGGAGTCGCCGACCGGTCGACCAAGCGCCGTGTCGCCGTGCAGCGACGGGCCGTCGACCATGAAGTGCCCGACTCCGGCTGCGGCATAGTCGAATTCCATGCCCGGCGCGTACGCGCATTCCGGTGCCCAGATGCCGGCCGGGGTGTGCGCCAGGCGCTGCTTGGCATCGGCCAACCCTTCGCGCAGCGCGAACTCCCGCAGCCGCGGGTTCAACAGCGGCTGGAACGGATGCGACAGCGGCCCGCCGAGCAACTCGATGGTGCCGCCGTCGACCAGCTCGCGCAGCAGCGGGCTGCCACCGTGCTGCCACAGCGTGCTGAATTCGTCGAGCGCACGATCGGCTTCGGCCAGCTCACGAACACCGAACTCGCGCAACGGTTCCCGCAGAGTCGTCGCTTCCAGTGCGCGCAGTCGCCAGTTGGCCACCCAGTGATGCATGCCGGTCAGGCAGTACGGGTCGTCGAGTTGTGCGGTGACCACCGGCGTCATGCCCAGCGTCACCAGGTGACGACGATCCTCGTCGGCCAGCCTGCGCAGTACCCGCATCAGCGGCAGGTACGACGCCGCCCACGACTGGTAGAGCCACTCCTCACCGACCGGCCAGCGACCGTGGTGGGCCAACCACGGCAGGTGGGTGTGCAGGACGAGGGTGAAGAGACCCGGGACCGGCTCGCTTCACGGCCGTACCGCTATCGCGACCAGGTCCAGGCTCTCGTCGATGTCGCGCTCACCGGCGTCGTACAAGTCGAAATCGTCGACGCTGACCGAGGCGACGTCGGACAGGAGATCCGCGGGCCACGGCGCATCGGCCAGCGCGCGGGCAACCTGCGCGTCGATGATCGAGCCGCCGTGTTTGGCGTCCAGCCGCGCCAGCCGGGGGGCGTGGAAGACGCCCTGCATCGATTCGAGCGCGAACCCGGCCGACTCCAACAACTCGGTCAGTTCGGCGGCGTTGAGCTCGCGGGTGTGAAACGGGTTGATCGGCGTGTCCCGGCCGGGGGAGAAGGTGACCCGGTTCGGCGTCGACATCATCAGCAGGCCGGAGGGCCGCAGCACCCGAAGGCATTCCGCGACGAACTGTGGCTGATCCCACAAGTGCTCGATCACCTGGAAGTTCACCACGACATCGACTGCACCGTCGGGCAGCGGCAGCTCCGCCAGATTGCCGTGGCGCATGTCCACCCGCGGGTAATTCGCGCGGACGTGGGCCACCGTCGCCTCGTCGTAGTCCAGCCCGATCACGACGCGGGCGACGCCGGCGATCAGATCGGCCCCGTAGCCCTCACCGCACCCCGCCTCGAGGACGTCGCGACCTGCGCACCGGTCGGCCAACCGCTGGTAGACCACCTCGTGGCGGCGGAACCAGTAGTTCTCCTCGACCAGGCCGGGAACCGTGCGCTCCCCGGTCAGTGGCAGAGCATCCTCCGGGCCGGCTGGACCGTCGGTGACAAATGAGCTCATTGCAAAGGCAGGCTAACCCAGGACCGCGGTCAGTGGCCGGTTCGCGAACGGTTCGGGAGATTAAGGCGAGGCCAGGTCACAAACTTCGACCAGCTATGGTGTTCGTGCGAACCACCTTAAGTTACCGGCGAGTAACATGGTGGCGACTCTTTCAAACGTGGTATGGGGGCCGACCGCCGGTCTCCTCGAGGAGGACGAACCAGACTCATGACGAACATCGTGGTCCTGATCAAACAGGTCCCAGACACGTGGTCGGAGCGCAAGCTGTCCGACGGCGATTTCACCCTTGACCGCGAGGCCGCCGACGCCGTGCTCGACGAGATCAACGAGCGGGCCGTCGAAGAGGCGCTGCTGATCAAGGAGAAGGAAGCCGCCGACGGCACCGAAAGCACCGTCACGGTCCTGACCGCCGGCCCCGAGCGCGCCACCGAGGCGATCCGCAAGGCGCTGTCGATGGGTGCCGACAAGGCCGTGCATGTGCTCGACGACGGCCTGCACGGTTCGGACATGGTGCAGACCGGGTGGACGCTGGCCCGCGCGCTTGGCACCGTCGAGGGCACCGAGCTCGTCATCGCCGGCAACGAGGCCACCGACGGTGTCGGCGGGGCCGTGCCTGCGATCATCGCCGAGTACCTGGGGCTGCCGCAGCTCACCCACCTGCGCAAGGTGTCCGTCGAGGGCGGCAAGGTGACCGGCGAACGCGAGACCGACGACGGCGTGTTCACCGTCGAGGCGCCGCTTCCCGCCGTGGTCAGTGTCACCGAGAAGATCAACGAGCCGCGCTTCCCGTCCTTCAAGGGCATCATGGCCGCCAAGAAGAAGGAAGTGACGACGCTGACGCTGGCCGAGATCGGCGTCGAGTCCGACGAGGTCGGCGTCTCCAACGCCGGCACCAAGGTGAGCTCGGCCACCCCGAAGCCGCCCAAGACTGCGGGCGAGAAGGTCACTGACGAGGGCGACGGCGGCACGAAGATCGCCGAGTACCTGGTTGCCCAGAAGATCATCTAGCCCTTTCCCTAAAACACCGAAAGACGTAGAAGACACATGGCTGAAGTACTTGTGCTCGTCGAGCACGCCGAAGGTGCACCGAAGAAGGTCACCGCTGAACTGATCACCGCCGCCCGCGCGCTGGGCGAGCCGTCCGCCGTCGTGGTCGCCAAGCCTGGCACGGCCGACGGGCTCGTCGACGGGCTGAAGGCCGCCGGTGCGGCGAAGATCTACGTCGCCGAGTCCGACGACGCCGAGAACTACCTCGTCACGCCCTTCGTGGACGTGCTGGCATCGCTGGTGGAGTCCGCCAGCCCTGCCGGGGTCCTGCTTGCCGCTTCGGCGGACGGCAAGGAGATCGCGGGCCGTCTGGCCGCGCGCATCGGCGCGGGTGTGCTGACCGACGTCGTCGAGGTGAAGGAGGGCGGCAAAGCCGTCCACTCCATCTTCGGCGGCGCGTTCACCGTTGACGCCGAGGCCACGGGCGATACGCCGGTGATCACGGTTCGTCCAGGTGCTGTCGAGGCTGAGGCCGCCGACGGCGCCGGCGAGGTGGTGAAGGTCGACGTTCCCGCCCAGGCCGAGAACGCCACGAAGATCGTCAAGCGTGAGCCGGCCGTCGCCGGTGACCGCCCCGAGCTCACCGAGGCCACTGTCGTGGTTTCCGGAGGCCGCGGTGTCGGCAGCGCTGAAAACTTCAACGTGGTCGAGGAATTGGCGGACTCGCTGGGCGCTGCCGTCGGTGCGTCCCGTGCCGCGGTGGACTCCGGCTACTACCCGGGCCAGTTCCAGGTGGGCCAGACCGGCAAGACCGTGTCGCCGCAGCTGTACATCGCCCTTGGCATCTCGGGCGCGATCCAGCACCGCGCGGGCATGCAGACGTCCAAGACGATCATCGCGGTCAACAAGGACGAAGAGGCGCCGATCTTCGAGATCGCCGACCTCGGCATCGTCGGCGACCTGTTCAAGGTCGCCCCGCAGCTGACCGAGGCGGTCAAGACCCGCAAGGGTTAATCGCCAGAAGACGCAAAGGCCCCCGCACGCTCGGCGTGTCGGGGGTTTTTGCGTCTTCTCGCGCCGTTCATGGACACGTCACCATGACGATGCCGTTTCGAGAGACGGCTGGGCGACCGTGCACTCGTGAGCACCGCTTCAGTCCTGATAGCCGCTGACCAACCGAGCGGCCCGGCGACTACGACGTCATCGGCGCCGCGTTACACACTGCTGCTGTCCACCGACCCTGCGCTCATCGAAGCTGCGCAGCGACTTCGTTATGACGTATTCACCTCCGAGCCGGGTTTCGCGCTGGAAGGCGCCACCGACGGCAGAGACGCCGACCGGTTCGACGAGTTCTGCGATCACCTGCTGGTGCGCGAGGACAACTCCGGCGAGCTCGTCGGCTGCTACCGCATGCTGCCACCGCCGGGCGCCATCGCCGCCGGGGGGCTCTACACGGCAACGGAATTCGACGTCACCGGCCTGGATCAGCTGCGGCCGTCGCTGGTCGAGATGGGCCGCGCCGTGGTCCGCGATGATCACCGCAACGGCGGGGTGGTGCTACTCATGTGGGCGGGCATCCTTGCCTACCTCGACCGGTGCGGCTACGACTACGTCACCGGCTGCGTATCGGTCCCCGTCGACGATTCGGATGGGACGCGAGGCAGCCAGATCCGCGGCGTCCGGGACTTCGTACTGCGCAGGCACGCCGCCGCGGCCGAGTACACCGTGTACCCGTACCGCCCGGTGACGATCGACGGCAACGGCCTCGACGACATCGACCCGCCCGCGCGGGTGTCCGTTCCGCCGCTGATGCGTGGCTACCTACGCCTCGGTGCCCAGGTCTGCGGGGAGCCTGCGCATGACCCGGACTTCGGCGTCGGCGACTTCCCTGCACTGCTCGACAAACGCAGGGCCGACACTCGATACCTGAAACGACTGCGGTCGGTGGCGGCGGCAAGCGATATGGCCGAGGGGATGGCGTCGTGAGCGCCGACGCGGACGCGAGGAGCGAGCAGGACAGTCCCTGGGTCCCCCGCGCAACGTGTGACGCCAGTTGTGTAGCCGCGGGCGCGGCGCCGAGTGGCAGGCCGGTCGTGGTGGCCGCGCGCGTGGCCGTACGGGCCACCCTTGCGGTCATCCTGCTCTCCGCTGTTCCGCTCCTCGCGATTCCGATGCCAGGCCGGTCGCACATCCAACGGGGCTACTGCCGGCTGATGCTGCGCGCGCTGGGCGTGCGAATCACCGTGTCCGGCGGGCCGATTCGTAATCTGCGTGGCGTGCTGGTGGTGAGCGGTCACGTGTCGTGGGTCGACATCTTCTCCATCGGCGCAGTGATGCCGGGGTCCTTCGTCGCCAAGGCCGAAATGATCAGCTGGCCCGGTCTCGGCATCGCCGCGCGTCTGATGAAGGTCATCCCGATCGAACGCGGGAGTCTGCGCCGATTGCCCGACGTCGTCGGGATGGTGGCCACCCGACTGCGCGCGGGACAGACCGTGGTGGCCTTCCCTGAGGGCACGACGTGGTGCGGTCTGGCGTACGGGCCGTTTCGGCGCGCGATGTTCCAGGCCGCCGTCGACGCGGGAAGGCCGGTGCAGCCGCTGCGGCTGAACTATCACCACCGCGACGGCAAGCCGTCCACCGTGGCCGCCTACGTCGGTGACGACACGTTGATCGCGTCGATCCGCCGACTCGTCACAGCTCGGCGCACCATCGTGCACGTACAGGTCGAGTCACTGCAGTTGCCCGGAACGGATCGGCGCGACCTGGCCGCCCGCTGCGAGACCGCAGTCCGCGGGGACCCGGCGCGACGGGGGCACGGGCACGCGCTGGTCGCCTGACCGGGCATTCAGGGCAGCCGCTCCCGGCGGCTATCCTTAGACGGTTATGACCACTGACAAGTCGGTCTACCTGGATCACGCCGCCACCACCCCGATGCACCCGGCTGCCATCGAGGCGATGGCGACTGTGCTGGCCACGGTCGGTAACGCGTCGTCGCTTCACGGCACCGGTCGCGCGGCTCGGCGCCGGATGGAGGAATCGCGGGAGACGCTGGCCAAGCTGCTGGGCGCGCGACCGTCCGAGGTGATCTTCACCGCGGGCGGCACCGAGAGCGACAACCTGGCGGTCAAGGGCATCTACTGGGCCCGCCGCGACGCCGAGCCGCGTCGTCGGCGCATCGTCACCACCGCCGTCGAGCACCATGCGGTGCTGGACTCGGTCGAATGGCTCGCCGAACACGAAGGTGCGGAGGTGACGTGGTTGCCCACCGCATCCGACGGCTCGGTCGCGCCTGCCGCGCTGCGCGAAGCACTGCAGGACCACGACGACGTCGCTCTGGTGTCGGTGATGTGGGCGAACAACGAGGTCGGCACCATCATGCCGCTGACGGAATTGGCTTCGGTGGCCGCTGAATTCGATGTTCCGATCCACAGCGATGCCGTTCAGGCGGCCGGCCAGATACCGTCGATTTCGCTGCCAGCGGCCTGTCGGCGATGAGCATCGCGGCACATAAGTTCGGCGGCCCGACCGGTGTCGGCGCGCTGCTGCTGCGCCGCGACACCGCATGCGTGCCGCTTCTGCATGGCGGCGGACAGGAACGGGACGTCCGGTCGGGCACACCGGATGTCGCAGGCGCGGTGGCCATGGCTGTCGCCGCCGAGATAGCGATCGAGGGCATGGAGACCACCAGCGCGCGCGTGCAGGTGCTGCGCGACCGCCTGGTCGACGGTGTGCTCGCCAGCATCGACGACGTTGACCTAAACGGCGCGACGGGCGCGCAACGCCTTCCGGGTAACGCGCACTTCACGTTCCGCGGCTGCGAGGGTGATTCGCTTCTGATGCTGTTGGACGCCAAGGGCATCGAATGTTCGACGGGCTCTGCATGCACGGCCGGTGTCGCGCAGCCCTCGCATGTGTTGACCGCGATGGGGGCCGATCCGGCCAGCGCCCGTGGGTCACTGCGGCTTTCGTTGGGCCACACCAGTGTCGACGCCGATGTCGACGCCGCACTGGAAGTGCTGCCCGGTGCGGTGGAGCGGGCGCGGCAAGCCGCGCTGGCCAGTTCGGGAGTCGTTGAGTAGTGCGGGTTCTGGTCGCGATGAGCGGGGGCGTCGACTCGTCGGTCGCCGCCGCCCGGATGGTCGACGCAGGCCATGACGTAGTGGGCGTGCACCTGGCGCTGTCACCGTCGCCGGGGACGCTACGCACGGGGTCGCGGGGCTGCTGCTCGAAAGAAGACGCGGGCGACGCCCGCCGGGTCGCCGACGTGCTCGACATTCCCTTCTACGTCTGGGATTTCGCGGACAAGTTCAAATCGGACGTGATCGATGACTTCGTGTCGTCCTATGCCCGCGGCGAGACGCCGAACCCGTGCGTGCGGTGCAACGAGCGGATCAAGTTCTCCGCGCTGTCGGCCAGGGCGCTCGCACTCGGCTTCGACGCCGTCGCGACCGGCCATTACGCGCGGTTGTCGAACGGCAGGCTACGACGCGCCGTCGACCCCGACAAGGACCAGTCCTACGTGCTCGGTGTGCTGACCGCCGAGCAGCTGCGCCATGCGCTCTTTCCGATCGGCGATACACCCAAGCCACAGATCCGCGAGGAGGCCGCACGTCGCGGCCTCGCCGTCGCCGAGAAGCCCGACAGCCACGACATCTGCTTCATCCCGTCCGGCGACACCCAGACCTTCCTCGGCACCCGCATCGGCGTGCGCCGCGGCGCGGTGGTGGATGCCTGCGGCACCGTGCTGGCCGAACACGAGGGCGTGCACGGTTTCACCATCGGCCAGCGCAAGGGGCTCGGCATCGCCGGACCCGGCCCCGACGGGCGTCCCCGTTACGTGACGGCCATCGACGCCGACACCGCGACCGTGCATGTCGGCGCCGCCGCCGACCTCGAGGTGTGGACCCTGACCGGCGAGAAGCCGGTGTTCACTTCGGGCGAGGCACCGCACGGACCAGTGGAATGCGCCGTACAGGTGCGCGCCCACGGCGGCATCGCGGACGCCGTGGCAGAGCTGCGCAACGGCCGACTGACCGCGGATCTGCGCGCCCCGCTGCGCGGCGTCGCGCCCGGCCAGACCATGGTGCTCTACCGTCCGGACGTGAACGGCGATGAAGTGATCGGCAGCGCGACCATCGCGCAGGCCGCGTAGTTCTCAGCCTGGCACCTTGTCGATCATGTTCGTCATGACGATGTCGGGTACCGACTCGGGGAACGAGCAGAACGACACCTCGGCCAGCACGACGTTCTTGACCCGGTAGTCGCGGCCGCACGTGCCGGACGACCGCATCCGCAGTGTGTCGGCATCTGCCGTCCACTCACCGATGAACGTCGAGCCGAGTTCCGTTGACCCACAGTCGTAGACGAGGCCGACCAAGTCGGCGAAGGCCTTCCGGGCGGTCTCCGGGTCGCGGTATGCGGCGGCGCCCTCGGAGATCAGCCCGCCGTCGGGCGGATTCTGAAATGTCGTCTTGTGAAACTCTTCGACCTCGGGCCCGAACGTTTGCGACTCGGCGAAGTACCACTGGCACTCCTGCGGCGTTTCATTCATCAGATCGCTGACGTCGACGGGAATCTTGCCGTCCATGCTCGGCACGATCGTCAGCTTCTCGCCAGCGCCTGTGATCGCCCGCATCTGGGCCTGGTCCAGGATCACCGACTCGACGTCGATAGGAGACCGTGACTCGTCGTCGATGCCCGGCGCGGCCCGCATCGGGGTGCCCTGGATGGATTGCGCGCACCCGGCAGCCACCAATGCGGCGGCACACACCGCCGCCAGTCGGCCGGTCGTCGCGAGCATGGTCGAACCCCTTCCCGGTTCGCAGACTAACGCGTGGGGCTCATGTGGCGAATAGTGTTGGAGAAGTGACTCCTCACGTGCGCGCCTTCGCCGCGGCAACCGGCATCGGATCTTGGCCAGGAACAGCACCGCGCGAGGCGGCCGAGGTGGTCGTCGGGGAACTGCACAAGCTGCCGCATCTGGTGGAGCTGCCTGCCCGCGGAATCGGGGCCGACCTCATCGGCCGGACCGGCGCGCTGCTCGTCGACATCGCCATCGACACCATGCCCCGCGGCTACCGCATCGGCGCTGGACGCAGCGCAGCCGCCCGACGCGCGGTCAGCCTGCTCGCCGAGGACATCGACGCCCTCGAAGAGGCATGGGAGAAGGCCGGTCTGCGTGGAGCGCAGAAGACCGTCAAGGTGCAGGCAGCAGGACCGATCACGCTCGCGGCGCAGTTGGAGTTGGCCAACGGGCACCGCGCGATCACCGATCCCGGCGCCGTCCGCGATCTGGCCAGATCGCTTGCCGAGGGCGTTGCCGCTCACCGCGACGAGGTGGCCCGGCGGCTGGAGTGCGCGACGGTGGTCCAGTTCGATGAACCGACCCTGCCCGCGGCCTTGGCTGGCCGACTCACCGGCGTCACCAGTCTGGCGCCTGTACATCCCGTCGACGAATCGGTCGCGGCCGCGCTGCTCGACGACTGCGTGGCCATCGTCGGCGGCGAGGTGGCGATACACAGCTGTGCAGCCGCTCTGCCGTGGTCGCTGTTCCAGCGCAGCGAGGTCAGCGCGGTCTCGTTCGACCTGTCGACGTTGACTGCCGACGACTTCGACGGCGTCGGCGAGTTCGTCGAGTCTGGCCGCACCGTGATGTTCGGCGTCGTTCCGGCGATGGCGCCCAACCATCGACCGTCGGCAGAGCAGGTGGCCAAGTCGGTGGTCACGTTCACCGATCGGCTCGGCTTTCCCCGCGACGTGCTGCCCGAGCGGATCGGCGTGACGCCCGCGTGCGGCATGGCTGGATCGACCGTGCAGTGGGCCCGCACCGCGATCGAGCTCGCCCAGAAAGCGGCCGACACCATCGCCGACGACCCCACGGCGATCTTGAATTAGGCGTTTGCCGGGCAAAGAACTATGCAACAATGCAAGGGCGAGACAGCGGGTTAGGCAAGCAAGCCCCTAGTTGGTCAGGAAGCGGCCAGTTGGTAGGGAAGGGATCGTGACGCAGTCGACTCTTCGCCGTGCGGCGAGTGCGGGTGTGGTCGCGGCATCTCTGCTGATCGTCGGTCCGAATCCGGCGCAGGCGGTTGCCGACAAGCACGGATCAGGCTCGTATTCCAAGAATGATGACCGGAAGAACGCTTCGAATCGCCTGGGCAACGGACCAGTACGCCGTGTCTCCGATTTCGTGAACGGCGTCCTCAACCCCGGCAGCAGCCCCGACAACGGTCCGAAGCCGGACCTCAGCCCGCCGCTGATGGAGCTCGGAACCGGCGGCAACGACCTCGAAGACCTTGCCGTCGTGGAGAGCCTCGCTCCGGAGGGCCAGATCGCATTGCGGTCTGCGGCCGTCGCCGATGAACCCGTTGGTGGCAACGCGGCAGGCGCCGCACCCCGGGCAGGGTCCGGCTATGCGGCGCCGCCTGCGGCAGCTGTCCGATGCCCCACGCGTGGTGATCGGAAACGGCCGGTCGCCCGGAGTCCACGACCCCATGACCGCAAGCGAGCGTATGCGCGAGATCTTGCGGGATAGTTCACTCCAGACTCCAGGCACGCCCGACGCCGTACCGCCCGCCGTGCCCGCCGCAATCGAAATCAACATTCCGCCTCTGCCGCCACCGCTTCCGCCGGTTGAACGAATTCGTCCTGCGGCGCCGTTGGTGGCCGAACTCGGCACGTCGACGATCGACACCGTCACCGACCCGCTGGCCGGGCTCGCCGGGCTGATCCTGATACCGGCGATCGGCGCCGCGCTCGGCTTCCGGCAGGCGCGCGCGGCGCAGTCGCTGAAGGACTCAGCCCGTACTTGATTCTTGACGTAAATCCTTGCGCAGGATCTTGCCCGACGCCGATTTGGGTATCGCGTCGAGGAACTCCACCTGACGGACCTTCTTGTACGGTGCGACCTCGCCTGCGACGAACTCCATCACCTCGGACTCGGTGAGCTCGGTACCGGATTGCTTGACCACGAACGCCTTCGGCACCTCTTCGCCCGATTCCGTGTCGATGACGCCGATGACGGCGGCGTCGGCGATCGCAGGATGGGTGAGCAACAACGCCTCCAGTTCGGCGGGCGGCACCTGATAGCCCTTGTACTTGATGAGCTCCTTGAGCCGGTCGACGATGTAGACGCAGCCGGAAGAATCGACGCGGGCCAGATCTCCTGTGCGCAGCCAGCCGTCGTCATCGATGGTTTCCTTGGTCGCCTGCTCGTTGCCGAGATAGCCGGCCATCACGTTCGGGCCCTTGAACCACAACTCGCCGGTCTCACTGAGTCCGTTGTCGGGAACCTCGATTTCGTCTCCTGTCGCGGAGTCGACGAGTTTGGAGGCTGAGTTGGCCGCCGTCCAACCGGCCGCGCCGATGGGAGCGACGGAGCCGACGAGACGCTTGCCGCCGTCCAACGGCGTGCAATGGCTGACGGGGCTGAGCTCGGTCATGCCGTACCCCTGCACGACGCGGCAGCCGATGCGGTCCGCGACGGCGTGGCCCAGTTCTTCGTCCAGCGGCGCCGCGCCGGACAGGACGCCTCGCAGCGTCGACAGGTCGTATTTGTTCACCAGCGGATGCTTGGCCAGCGCCACCGCGACCGGCGGTGCGATGTAGGCAATGGTCACCTTGTGGTTCTGGATGTTGCCGAGGAATTCCTCGAGATCGAAGCTGGGCATCATGACCAGGCGTGCCCGGGCATACAGTACCGCGTTGAGCAGCACCGTCATCCCGTAGATGTGGAAGAACGGCATGATCGCGATGACCACGTCATCGGCATCAACGTCCTGCACCGGTTGGGTCTGCGCGACGTTGGCGACCAGGTTGCGATGGGTCAGCATGACGCCCTTGGGATTGCCTGTCGTGCCCGAGCTGTACGGCAGCACCGCCAGGTGCGTCGCCGGGTCGAAGCTCGCTGTCGGCGCCCCGGCCCCCGCAGCAAGAAGGTCCGCGGCGTTGGGGTGGCCGTCTTCGCGCCTCGCCCGGGCCGTCGAGAACCACCAGCTGGTCGTCGGGCATGCCGACCGCGGCGGCGGCCTCCTTGGCCGCGGGCAGCAGCGGGCCGACCGTGATCAGCATTTTCGCTTGTGAGTCCTTCAGCTGCTTGCTGATGTCTTTCGCGGTGAACAAAACGTTGATCGTCGTGGCCGTCGCGCCTGCGCGCAGGATGCCGTGAAACGCGATGGCGAACGCGGAGCTGTTCGGCGCCAGCAGACCGACCACATCACCGACGCCGATACCGCGGCCTGCAAGGGCTCCGGCGAAGGCATCGATCTGCGCAACCATGTCGCGGTAGCTGGTTTCGCTACCCGATTTCGCATCAACGAGCGCGATGCGGTCGGCGTCGCCGTCGTCGATGTTGCCGAACAGGTATTCGTAGACGCTGGCGCTGGGGATCTCGACGTCGGGAAACGGGCTGGCGAAGCTCATGGTCTCGATAGAACCACGGTCGGCTGTGCGCCGACGTCAGGCTTCGTCGAGCTGTCGGATCAGTTTCTTGGGCGCGACCATCCGGAACGACGCGTCGACCAACTCGGTCACCTCGTCCCAGTCGACTTTCTTCGTCGCGGTGAAGTCCAGCCCGAGCCAGCCGGCCGGCCCCAGGTACGCGGGATAGAAGAACCGGGTGTCGTCTTCGAGCGCCTTGCGGTCGCTGTCGTCGACCTTGACCATGATCGATTGGGGGTACTGGATGTACTCACCCTTGGTCTCGGGTTTGGCGCTGCCCCCGTACATGGCGAACATCTTCGACACGAAGAACGCCGGTCTGCCGTGGGAGATCTTCTCGAAGGCTTCGGGGAAGCCCAGCGCGATCTTGCGTACCTCCGCGAGACCGGGGTCGTTGTCGCGGAACATGATCGGGTGCGGCATGTCGCCAAACTACCCGTTGGCGCGCATCCGTTCGGCGCGCAGCTCCGCGTGCATCTCCCACGGCGCCTGCGGCAACACGCGCCCGGTCTCCAGCAGCGACTTCAGGTTCGACATGACCGCTGCCCAGCCTGCCGCTGCCGCCTCGTAATCCGACGCGTCGGCAAGGGCTTCGTGCGTCACCGTCAGCCGGACGATGTCACCGTGCGGTTCGATATCGAAGCGCACGAGCGACGGCTGATCCTGACTCTTCCGGGGCGCCGAATGTCATCACCAGCCGCCGCGGCGGCGCCACCTCGATCACCTCGCCCACGCCGTCGGCGATCCCCGATCCGTCCGTGCGCACGTGCTCCCAGCGTGACCCCGGCAGCCAGTCCGACACATTGCTGTGCCCCCAGTACTGAGCGGTGAGGTCTGCGTCGGTCAGCGCCTTCCAGACTGTCTCCGGGCTGCTCTGGATATACGTCACGTACACAAACGTCGGCTTGTCGGCCGTCCCGGTCATTTCTGCCTCCTCTGCCTGTTGCTTCAGCGCATGCAGCGCGTGAAGCCGCGAATATTCGAATTCCTGGATCCAGCGTTGCGCAATCTCGTGCAGCGGAACGGGATTGAGGTAATGCAGTTTGAGTCGCCCGCGCTTCACGGTGCTGATCAGATTGGCCGACTCGAGCACCGACAGATGCTGGCTCACCGACTGCCGCGCCATCTCCAGGTACTCACACAGTTGGCCGAGCGTCTGCCCGTTGTCCTGTCGCAGCCGATCCAGCAGCAGTCGCCGGCCCGGATCGGCAAGCGCCTTGAAGACCTTGTCCATCCGGTCGTCCGCCACCAGCCCATTATGCAGGTATCTACCTGCATAATGTCAAATGTGCTGGTGGCGGCGGCGTGGACGGGTCGTCTCGGTGTCGGATGGCTCGGCTAGCCTGCGAGTGTGACCCGCAAGGCAACGCCCGAGGCGCGCAAGGTACTGGCCGAACAAGCCGAGGAAGCCCCGGACGCCGATCTGCGCCGCCGCTGGCAGGAACTGGCCGACGAGGTGCGTGAGCACCAGTTCCGGTACTACGTCAGAGACGCACCGATCATCTCCGACGCCGACTTCGACAAGCTGCTGCGTGAACTGCAGGCCCTCGAAGACGAACACCCCGAGCTGCGGACCCCCGATTCGCCGACGCAACTGGTCGGCGGTGCGGGCTTCGCCACCGACTTCACCTCCGCCGACCATCTCGAGCGGATGCTGAGCCTGGACAACGTCTTCACTCCCGAGGAGCTCGCGGCCTGGGCCGGGCGCATCAAGGGCGAGATCGGGGACGACGCGCACTACCTCTGCGAGCTGAAAATCGACGGCGTCGCCCTGGCACTGGTGTACCGCGACGGAAAGCTGGTGCGCGCGGCCACCCGGGGCGACGGTCGCACCGGCGAGGACGTCACCCTCAACGCCCGCACGATCGACGACGTGCCCGAAAAGCTCAGCGGATCAAAGGAGTTCCCGGTGCCGCGGGTGCTCGAGGTGCGTGGCGAGGTCTTCTTCCGCGTCGCCGACTTCGAGGATCTCAACGCGGGCCTGGTCGCAGAGGGCAAGCCACCGTTCGCCAATCCGCGCAACAGCGCGGCCGGATCGCTGCGGCAGAAGAATCCCGCCATCACCGCACGCCGGAAGCTGCGGATGATCTGCCACGGCCTCGGCCATGCTGAGGGCTTCAGGCCGAAGACGCTGCACGACGCATACCGCGCCCTGAAAACGTGGGGCCTGCCGGTTTCCGAACACACCGCCAGGGTGCAGGGCCTCGAGCCCGTCACCGAACGCATCGCCTACTGGGGCGAACACCGGCACGACGTCGAACACGAAATCGACGGTGTCGTGGTCAAAGTCGACGAGGTCGCCCTGCAGCGGCGACTCGGCTCGACGTCTCGGGCACCGCGCTGGGCGATCGCCTACAAGTATCCGCCGGAAGAAGCGACCACCAAGCTGCTCGACATCAAGGTCAACGTCGGGCGCACCGGCCGGGTCACCCCGTTCGCCTTCATGGAGCCCGTCAAGGTCGCCGGGTCGACCGTCAGCCAGGCCACGCTGCACAACGCGTCGGAGGTCAAGCGCAAGGGCGTACTGATCGGCGACACGGTGGTGATCCGCAAGGCCGGCGACGTGATCCCGGAAGTGCTGGGACCCGTCGTCGACCTGCGTGACGGCTCCGAACGCGAATTCGTCATGCCCACAACGTGTCCCGAGTGCGGAACGAAGCTGGCGCCGACCAAGGAGGGCGACGCCGACATCCGCTGCCCCAACACCAGATCGTGCCCGGCGCAACTGCGGGAGCGGGTGTTCCACGTCGCCGGTCGCGGCGCGTTCGACATCGAGGGCCTCGGCTATGAGGCGGCGGTCGCACTGTTGCTGGCCGGCGTCATCACCGACGAGGGTGACCTGTTCACGCTCGGCAGCCAGGATCTGTTGCGCACGGACCTGTTCAAGACCAAAGACGGCAATCTGTCTGCCAACGGCAAGCGGCTGCTGGTGAACCTGCACGAGGCCAAGGCGCAACCCCTATGGCGCGTGCTCGTCGCATTGTCGATCCGCCACGTCGGCCCGACGGCCGCCCGCGCGCTGGCCACCGAATACGGCAGCCTCGACGCCGTGATGGCGGCGTCCGAAGAGGAGCTGTCGGTCGTCGAAGGCGTCGGGCCGACCATCGCCGCCGCTGTCACGGAGTGGTTCACCGTCGATTGGCACCGCGCGATCGTCGACAAGTGGCGAACTGCGGGCGTGCGGATGGCCGATGAGCGCGATGCCAGCATCGAGCGCACGTTGGAGGGGCTGTCCATCGTGGTGACCGGTTCGTTGCCCAACTTCTCGCGCGATGACGCCAAGGAGGCGATCGTCGCGCGCGGCGGTAAGGCCGCCAGTTCGGTATCGAAGAAGACCGCCTATGTGGTGGCGGGCGATTCACCGGGATCGAAGTACGACAAGGCCGTCGAGCTCGAGGTGCCGATCCTCGACGAGGATGGGTTTCGAAGGTTGTTGGAGGACGGTCCAAATGGCGGTTGACCGGATCGGATCAGCGCAGCAGCGTTGCCACGATGCCGGCGAGATAACCCAACCGGGCCACCTCCGACGGCCTGAACTCCGGGCCGCCCGGCCGACCCAACACCACCGCGGTCTGCTCATCACCCAGCGGCGCAGCGGCCAGCGTCGTGTCCATGTCCCGCCACACCTGCGGCACCCAATCCGCGCCGCCATCGAGCGCCTTCGCGTTGTCGATCGGCAGCCACGGCACCTCGTTGGTGTGGGTTTCTGGTGCGCTGGAACTTCCGACGGCGCGGTGGATGCCGGATTCGGTCAGCCGGACGATGGTGCACCAGCCGACCCGCAGCACCCGTGGTGCCTCGTCGGCCAGGACCTGTAGCTTCGCGTGCTTGTCGGGCGCCGCGGCGATGTGGTCGACCAGCTCGAGCTCGCGGTGTGCCTCGAGGAGGCCGATGTGCGGGCGAATGCTGTCCACCCGCACACCTTTGAGGTTCTCAGCGGCGGTGATCAACATGTCGGGCATGGCGCCTGCAGGCAGATCGACGATCAGATCGTCGATCGCATAGCCCGGCCCCCGCTCCACGACGTCGAGGGACAGAATGTCGGCGCCCACCGAGCCGAGCGCCACGGCCACTGAACCGAGGCTGCCTGGTCGATCCTCCAGCTGGACCCGCAGCAGATACGAAGGCACGCGCACACTGTTGCACAGGGCTGGCGGCTCAGCATTCCGGCTCCTGGCACCTGCGTCGGCCGCTACTGGGCATGACTAGGCTTGCGTGTCGTGTCGCAGATCTCCCGAGACGAGGTAGCCCACCTCGCGCGCCTGGCTCGGCTTGCCCTGACCGACTCCGAGCTGGACAGCTTCGCCGGCCAGCTCGATGCCATCCTCGAGCACGTCAGCCAGATTCAGGCCGTCGACGTCACCGACGTCGAGGCCACCGACAGTCCGCTCGAGTCGGTCAACGTCACCCGGCCGGACGTCGTCGAACCGGGACTGTCACAGGAGCAAGCGTTGGCGCAGGCGCCCAAGGCGGTCGACGGCCGATTCGCGGTCCCGCGGATTCTGGGGGAGCCCGCGAGATGAGACCGATCTTGTCAGGCTGGACGCGGCGACGCTGGGTGAGAAGATCGCCGCCAAGGAGGTGTCGTCGGCAGAAGTCACCCGCGCCTGCCTGGACCGCATCGCCGAGACCGACGGCCAGTATCACGCGTTCCTGCACGTCGCGGAGGAGCAGGCACTGGCGGCGGCCGCCGCCGTCGATGACGCGGTGGCCGCGGGTGAGGAACTGCCGTCTCCGCTGGCCGGGGTCCCGCTGGCGCTGAAGGACGTGTTCACCACCACCGACATGCCGACCACCTGCGGATCGAAGATCCTGGAGGGATGGACGTCGCCCTATGACTCGACCGTCGCGGTTCGGCTGCGGGCGGCGGGCATCCCGATTCTGGGCAAGACGAACATGGACGAGTTCGCGATGGGATCGTCCACCGAGAACTCGGCGTTCGGCCCGACCCGCAATCCGTGGGACGTCGAGCGGGTGCCCGGCGGATCCGGTGGCGGCAGCGCGGCGGCGTTGGCCGCGTTCCAGGCGCCGCTTGCCATCGGGTCGGACACCGGTGGGTCGGTCCGCCAGCCCGCGGCGCTGACCGCGACCGTCGGTGTCAAGCCCACCTACGGCACGGTGTCGCGATACGGCCTGATCGCTTGTGCGTCGTCGCTGGACCAGGGCGGGCCGTGCGCGCGCACGGTGCTCGACACCGCCCTGCTGCACCAGGTGATCGCCGGGCATGACCCGAAGGACTCGACCTCGATCGACGCGGAGGTACCCGACATCGTCGGAGCGGCAAGGGCCGGCGCCGACGGCGACCTGCGCGGCATCAAGATCGGTGTGGTCCGCCAGCTGCGCGGTGAGGGCTACCAGGACGGTGTGCTGGCGTCATTCAACGCGGCGGTCGAGAAACTGACCGAGCTCGGGGCCGAGGTGTCCGAAGTCGACTGCCCGCACTTCGACTTCTCGCTTCCGGCCTACTACCTGATCCTGCCGTCGGAGGTGTCGTCGAACCTGGCCCGGTTCGACGGCATGCGTTACGGCCTTCGGGTCGGCGACGACGGCACCCACAGCGCCGAGGAGGTCATGGGGCTGACCCGTGCGGCCGGCTTCGGTCCAGAAGTCAAGCGCCGCATCATGATCGGCACCTACGCTCTGTCGGCGGGCTACTACGACGCGTACTACAACCAGGCGCAGAAGGTGCGCACGCTGATCGCCCGCGATCTTGACCAGGCGTATCAGAAAGTCGATGTGCTGGTGTCGCCCGCCACCCCCACCACAGCATTCCCGCTGGGGGAGAAGGTCGACGATCCGCTGGCGATGTACCTGTTCGACCTCTGCACGCTGCCGCTGAACTTGGCCGGGCACTGCGGCATGTCGGTGCCGTCGGGTCTTTCTCCCGACGACAACCTGCCGGTCGGGCTGCAGATCATGGCGCCGGCGCTGGCCGACGACCGGCTCTACCGCGTCGGCGCCGCCTACGAGGCCACACGGGGTTCGCTTCCAACGGCCGTGTGAAGCCGTCGGTTAGCGGGCAAGATAGGCACCATGCGCATCGGAACTCTGACCGGGGGCGGCGACTGTCCGGGTCTGAACGCAGTCATTCGGGCGATCGTTCGCACCTGCGACGTGCGATACGGCTCGTCCGTCGTGGGGTTCCAGGACGGCTGGCGTGGCCTGCTCGAGGACCGTCGCATCCAGCTGCGCAACGACGACCGCAACGACCGTCTGCTCGCGAAGGGCGGCACGATGCTGGGCACCGCCCGAGTGCACCCGGACAAGCTGAGGGCGGGCCTGGAGCAGATCAAGCAGACGTTGGACGACAACGGCATCGACGTACTGATCCCGATCGGCGGTGAAGGCACACTCACCGCGGCACACTGGCTGTCCGAGGAGAACGTTCCAGTGGTCGGCGTGCCCAAGACGATCGACAACGACATCGACTGCACCGACGTCACGTTCGGCCACGACACCGCGTTAGGCGTCGCCAGCGAGGCCATCGATCGCCTGCACAGCACCGCAGAGTCGCATCAGCGGGTGATGCTCGTCGAGGTGATGGGACGGCACGCAGGCTGGATCGCGTTGAACTCCGGCCTGGCCTCGGGTGCGCACATGACACTGATTCCCGAGCAGCCGTTCGATGTCGAGGAAGTGTGCCGGCTGATCAAACAGCGCTTTGTTCGCGGCGATGCGCATTTCATCTGCGTGGTGGCCGAGGGCGCCAAGCCCGCCGAAGGCTCAATGAAGTTGCGCGAAGGCGGAATCGACGAGTTCGGGCACGAGAAGTTCACCGGCGTCGCCCAGCAACTGGCCAGCGAGGTCGAGAAGCGGATCAACAAGGAGGTGCGGGTCACGGTGCTCGGCCATGTGCAGCGCGGCGGCACGCCGACTCCGTACGACCGTGTGCTCGCCACTCGATTCGGGGTCAACGCCGCCGACGCCGCACACGCGGGCGAGTACGGGATGATGGTGTCGCTGCGGGGACAGGAGATCGGTCGGGTGCCGCTCGCCGACGCCGTGCGCCAGCTGAAGCTGGTGCCGCAGAGCCGCTACGACGACGCCGCCGAATTCTTCGGCTGATTTACCTCGCGAGAAGACGGAAAAGTCCGCATAGTCCCAGGTGGAGCGGGACCTTAGCGTCTGCTCGCGCAAGAAGGTGACCCACTAGGATCGGTCATATGACCGCTGCATCCACCGCCGAACTGCTCGACTACGACGATGTTGTCGCGCGCTACGAGCCGGTCCTCGGCCTGGAGGTGCACGTCGAGCTGTCGACGGCGACCAAGATGTTCTGCGGCTGCGCCAATCGGTTCGGCGCGGAGCCCAACACCCAGGTGTGTCCGGTGTGCCTTGGCCTGCCGGGGTCGCTGCCGGTGCTCAACCAGGCCGCCGTCGAGTCGGCGATCCGGATCGGGCTGGCGCTGAACTGCGAGATCGTGCCGTGGTGCCGGTTCGCCCGCAAGAACTACTTCTACCCGGACATGCCGAAGAACTATCAGATCTCGCAGTACGACGAGCCGATCGCGATCAACGGCCACCTCGAAGTTCCGCTTGACGACGGCACCACGTGGCGAGTCGAGATCGAACGCGCGCACATGGAGGAGGACACCGGAAAACTCACCCACCTCGGTAGCGAAACCGGCCGGATCGCGGGTGCGACCACGTCGCTCATCGACTACAACCGCGCCGGTGTGCCGCTGATCGAGATCGTCACCAAGCCGATCGAAGGTACCGGAGAACGCGCGCCCGAGATCGCCCGCGCGTATGTGACGGCACTTCGGGATATGTTGCGGTCCCTGGGTGTCTCCGATGTGCGGATGGACCAGGGCTCGATGCGCTGTGACTCGAACGTCTCACTGAAACCGGTCGGGGCAACCGAATTCGGCACCCGCACCGAGACCAAGAACGTGAACTCTCTCAAGAGCGTCGAGGTCGCGGTTCGTTACGAGATGCGCAGACAGGCGGCGGTTCTGGTATCCGGTGGCCGAATTCATCAGGAGACCAGGCACTTCAACGAGGACGGCTACACATCGCCGGGTCGCAGCAAGGAGACGGCGGAGGACTACCGCTACTTTCCCGAACCCGATCTGGAGCCCGTCGCGCCCGAAGCCGAGTTCGTGGAGAAGCTGCGGCAGACCATTCCCGAGTTTCCGTGGTTGCAGCGCAAGCGCATCACAGCAGGACTGGGGGGTCTCCGACGAGGTCATGCGCGACCTTGTCAACGCGGGCGCTGTCGAACTCGTCGCCGCCACAGTCGAACAGGGCGCGTCCAGCGAGGCCGCAAGGGCGTGGTGGGGAAATTTCCTGGTGCAGAAGGCCAACGAGGCCGGGGTGGAACTCGATGCGCTGCCGATCACGCCCGAACAGATCGCGAAAGTGGTGAAGCTCGTCGACGGCGGCAAGCTGTCGAACAAGCTGGCCCGCCAGGTCGTTGAGGGGGTACTCGCGGGCGAGGGTGAGCCCGAGCAGGTGATGAAGGGTCGCGGACTTGAGGTCGTGCGCGACGACTCGGCGCTCCAGTCCGCGGTGGACGAGGCACTGGCGGCCAATCCTGATGTGGCGGAAAAGATCCGCGGCGGCAAGGTCCAGGCCGCAGGCGCCATCGTCGGCGCCGTGATGAAGGCAACGAAGGGTCAGGCCGACGCGGCCCGCGTGCGCGAGCTGGTGTTGGCGGCCTGCACCTGATGACGGCGGTCAGCGCCGAACTTCTGGCTGTCGTCGAGCGATCACCGGCCGCGAGTGCGATACACGACCGTGCAGCATGGGTCGGTCTCTTCACCGCTGACGGACGCGTGGAGGACCCGTATGGCTCGCGTCCGCATGTCGGTCACGACCAGATCGGTCGTTTCTACGACACGTTCATCTCCCCGCGGCAGATCATCTTCCACCGTGACGTCGACGTGGTCGTTGGCGCGACGGTGGTCCGCGACCTGATGCTCGAAATCGTGATGGCCGCAGGCGTGGCGCAGGACGTGCCGATGCATCTGCGTTATCACCTGCGCGAGTCGGACGGCGAGTGGGCGGTCGAGCGGCTCTGCGCGCATTGGGAATTGCCGGTGATGGTGGTGCAGATGCTCGGCCAGGGCGTGAAGTCGTTGCCGCCGGCCGTCCGCCTCGGCGCAAGTCTGATACGCAACCAAGGCCTCGGGGGCACAGCGGGTTTCCTCTCCGGTTTCCGGCGAGCCGGTAAGCGGCACAAGCGACGCGTGGAGACTCTATTGAACGCGGCGGTGGCTGGTGACCAGATGGCAGCACGGCGCGCGGTGCGCGGTGCCGCCGTCAGCCTCGGTGAAGACACGCCGCTTGCGATCGGCGATCTCGTCGATCTGTTGCGTGACGGCCGCTGGTCCAAGTTGATCGCCGCAGGCGATACGGTCAGTGCGTCGGTCACCACACCGTCGGGCCGCGGCGTGATATTTTGCGAAATCGCAAAGCGCAACAGGCGGAATCAACCGAATCCGGTACTTCGGCTCTGATCTAGCGTCGACCGCCAAGCAGAGCCATCGCGGTGCGGGCGTAGTCCTCGAGGCGTTCGCGCGGATAAGTATCCGGATCGTTGACCGCCAGCCGTCCCAGCATCTCGGCGAAGGACAGCATGGTGTGCCCAAGCAGCACCGGGTCGAGCCCCGTGAGCGCAGGAGTCAATGCGATCCCCGCCTTCGCGAGCTGCTCGGCCTGCGCCAGTATCGACGACCGTGCGTGTCGCAGCGCGTCGCGGTACTCGCGGGGAGCGCTGTCGGGCATCGTGAGGATCAGCCGCCAACGGGCGGGGTTCTCGAGCACCACCTGCAGGAACGCCGACACCGTCCCCGCATAGGCACCCGTCGGCCCCCGCACCGTCAGGTCGTCTGGCATCGCGGCGCGCACCTGCTCGATGCCGCGCTGATGCTCGCGCCGTAGCAGCGCCGCCACCAGATCGCCGCGGGTGCGAAACACGGTGTACAACACCGGCTTTCCCACGCCCGCCGCCTCGCGCGACAGCCTCCATGCTGAGCTCATGCAGCTGGCAGTCGCCCAGCACCGTCATCGCCGCATCGAGAAGTTGCTCGCGGCGCTGCTCTCGCGGCAGGCGCGGAGCGTACTTGCGTGCCGGCTGCGACTGCCATGTGACCAATATTACGCCACCGTTGTATTCGACTCCGCCAATTGTTACGGTGGCGTTGTATTCGCACGAAAGCGGAGGTAGACATGGGGAGAGTCCATTCGGCGCGACGACTACGGGTTCTTCGGACCCGACTCTCCGAGCTGGAAGGTGTGGGCCTCACCGACGGCCCTGATCGGCTTTCAGCGCGCCGTGGTCCTCGAGCACTTCGACCCGTTCCTTGCCGCCGCCGTCGCCGACAGCGCAGGCATCTACACCGACCCCTCCGGACGGCTCGACCGCACGCTGGCGTATTTCCTCACCGTCGCGGTCGCCGATGGCCGCACCGCAATCGAGGTGTCGGATGCGTTGATGCGGGTGCACGCGAAGGCCAAGGGCATCGAGCCGATCAGTGGGTCGCGCTACAGCGCCAACAATCCCGAGGCGCAGCTGTGGATCCACATCACCGGTTGGCACTCGGTGTTGAAGTGCTACGAGCGGTACGGACCGGGGCCACTGTCGAAGGCAGAGGAGTCCCGGTTCTGGGCCGAGTCGCGGATCGCCGCCGAACTGCAGACCTGCAAGCCGGCCGACGTGCCTGCGTCGCGAGACGAGGTTCGGCAGTACTTCGCCGACGTGCGCGGCAACCTGTGCACCTCCGAGCATGCCGATCGGGCGATGAGCTACCTGCTCTGGACGCCACCCGACCGCGGAGTCCGGCTGTGGGCGGGCAGCCGGATCATGGCACCCGCGGCGATCGCGACTCTTCCGAAATGGATGCGCCGCATGGGCAATTTCGATCAGCCCGCCGCCGTCGACGCGGCCGTTGCCCCAGTGGCGCAGGCAATGGTCCGGGCACTCTCGACCGCCAACTCCCGTCCGATGCTGGCCATGGCGCGTCGGCTGGTTCCGCACACCGCGGAAGTCTTGTCCCAGCACCTGACCGCGGGCTCCGCCTGCGCTACCGCAGACGGTCACGCCTGCCGAGGCTCGGGAGCGACTCGCCGCCCACGCCTGACAGGAAGCGCGTTCGGCCGTAGTTCGCTAGGTGTTGTCGGCGTTGCTGCGCGGGAAGCCGCCACCCGACGGGAACACCGGGAACACGACGTCGTCGAGCTTTTCGGGATCACCGGCGGTCTTGTTCACCGTCGCGCCCCACACGTTGCCGTCGGGCGACATCGCCAGCGCCCACGCGTGGCCGTGCACGTCCTGGCGGACCACCTCCGGCTCGCCGGTCACCGAGCCGGTGTCGGGGGCCAGCCGGACAGCCACCGTCTGCTTGGTATTGATCAGGTTGACCAGCACCGTCCCGTCCAGCGCGGCACACCCGGCCACACCGGGCTTATCGGGCCAGGTCCAGACGGTGGAGACCTTCGAATCCTTGGTGACGCGCTGCAGCCGGTCGGCCGTCGGGGTGCGGTCGGTGATGTACATCGAGTCGTCCGACGGGTCGTTGCACAAGCTGCCGCCCGCGCCCAGCCCGCTCACCGCGGTGGTCAGCGGCGCCTGGTTGACCGTCGTCGGCTGCTCGATCCGCAGCACCTTGCCCGCAGGCGAAGCCGGGTCGGCGGCCAGTGCGGGGTCGCCTGCGTCTCCGGTGAGCACGACCAACGTGGTCGGGCTGGTGAACATGAGGGCGCCCATATTGCCGGTGGCACCCTTCGGAATCCCGGTGAAGATCGGCTTCGGGACGTCGCCGTCCGCGATGCGGATCACCTCGTTGTCGGTCGGCGTGCTGATGTATGCATACATCAGCCGGTCCTGCGAATAGGTCGGCGACAAGACGATGTCCATCAGCCCGCCGTCACCGCTTCCGTCCACCGGAATCACCGTCTTGACCTTGGGTTCTGCCCGGACGGAGACCTCTTTGACCGCGCCGGTCTCCCGCTCGGCGACCAGTGCGGACTGGCTGTCGGGCAGCATGATCAGGCCGCTGGTGCTCTCCAGGCAGCCCTGCATCACCCCCGGCGCTGGGCACTCCTTCGGGAACGGCTTGGGCGGCAATGGCGGCGGCGGCGGGGGAGTCGAGGGCGGGCCCCGGCCGCAGCTCGGGCAGGGTGGTGAAGGGCTGCGACTGGGCGTTGTCGAATCGCGCGCATCCAGACAGCGCGAGCAACGCGGCGCACAACAGCGCAACGACGACTCGTACCGGCCCGCGCAGGTTCATGCCCGCCAGGTTACGGATTGTTCGGCGATTCGCGCCACGCAGGCATTTGGGTGCGTTGCCTGCATGCCCGCGAATACGTGTCGCAAAAGCGCCGCGCCAATCCTCGATTCACCGATCATCAGCACTTACCCTTGGCTGGTGACCAGTCATCCTCAATGGCAGCGGCCCGACGATCTGGGCCGGCCCACGTCGGCAAGCCTGGTCGACCCCGAGGACGATCTGCCCTCCTCGAACTATGCCGGTGACTTCGAAACCACCGCCATCCCGAACTACAAGTCGGGTCCGCAGCCCGGATTTGGGCTGATCAGGGACCCCGAACCGCTGCCGTACGTGCAGCAGGGGGACAGCCAGCCGATGTCCACCTACGCGCAACCCTCCGATGTCGGCCCCGGCTACTGGACCGCGCCGGGCGGACGACCGCCGCGGTACTCAGGACCTCGGCCTGATGCTGCTGCGCTGGGCGGTCGGCGCGCTTCTCGTCGCACACGGCCTTCAGAAGGCGTTCGGCTGGTGGGGCGGTCCGGGCCTGGAAGGGTTCGAGGACCAGCTGACGGCGATGGGATTCAAGCACGCCGACATGCTGACCTATATCGGCAACCGGGGCCCAGATCCTCGCAGGCGTGCTGCTGATTCTCGGCCTGTTCACGCCGCTTGCGGCTGCAGGCGCACTGGCGTACCTGGTGAACGGACTGCTGGTGGAGGCAACCGCCGCGCACGAAGAGGCCAGGCTGTCGGATTTCCTCACCGACGGACACGAGTACAAGGTCATCCTCGTCGTCGCGGTCGTCGCGATCATCCTGGCCGGACCCGGTCGGTACGGGTTGGACGCGGGCGCGGTTGGGCCCGCCGGCCGTTCATCGGCTCGTTCGTCGCCCTGTTAGTAGGTATCGGCGTAGGCGTCGCGCTGTGGGTGTTCCTCAACGGGGGCAACCCGCTGGCGTAACGCTCAGCGATACGGGTTGGGCACTCGGCCCGCGCTGGCGTCTGTCAGCAGCGGCAGCGTCGCGAATGTCACGGCGGGAAGCGTCAGGTCGCGGCCGTCTTTGAGCTGCGCCCGCGCCCACGAGGTCCTGCCGAACCGAAGCCCTTCGATATCCTCCCAGCGCACGGTCTCGCTTCCGAGCAGGCTGCGGGCGGTCACGGTGTCGCGATCGGCGACGGTGCGCAGCCGGACGATGTAAACCGACAGAAGCACCGGAATGACCAGCAACAGTGCGCACCCACGGCGGCCCGCTGAACACCAGAGCCAACATGCCCAGCGCGAAGAAGCCGACAGCGAGATGAGCCATCGGGGATATCCGGATCACGATCGGTTCGGCCGGCGCCGAGGGCGGGTGCGAAGTCACGCGTGCCATCGTCCCATTGCGCCGAGCGGCTAAGGAATTTGACGGCTGACCAGTACGGAGACTACCGTCGACTGTTGTGCAGAACCTGGGACAGCTCGTAGTAATTGGGTTGCGCGTTGATACCGCGCTAGCCCTTACTCGGGCATAGTCACCAGTATCAACGCGCAACCCTCGTACAGCGGCCCGCTGACGGGGGTTTTTTGTTGCCCCAGCAGCGATTTGAGAAACCCGGAGAAACAACCAAACAAATCGAGGAAATCGTGAGCGCACCAACCACACGACCCCCGGATCGGTCGGCGACCCCGCCGAACGGGGAGTCGACCGCGCCCGACGCTGCGAAACCCGCAGCGAAGGCAGCCGGTCACGGCCCGTCAAGCCAGCCGAACAAGATTGCCCCGCAACAACTCACCGGAGCGCAGTCGGTCATCCGGTCGTTGGAGGAGCTCGACGTCGACGTCATCTTCGGCATCCCTGGCGGTGCCGTATTGCCGGTCTACGACCCGCTTTTCGACTCGCAGAAGCTTCGGCACGTTCTCGTCCGCCACGAGCAGGGCGCGGGACATGCGGCCAGTGGTTACGCACACGCCACCGGCAGGGTCGGTGTGTGCATGGCGACGTCGGGGCCCGGCGCCACCAATCTGGTCACGCCGCTCGCCGACGCCCACATGGACTCGATCCCGGTGGTCGCGATCACCGGTCAGGTCGGTCGCGGGCTGATCGGCACGGACGCCTTCCAGGAAGCCGACATCTCGGGCATCACGATGCCGATCACCAAGCACAACTTCCTCGTGCGCGACGGCAACGACATCCCGCGGGTGATGGCCGAGGCGTTCCACATCGCCTGCGTCCGGCCGGCCCGGGCCCGGTGCTCGTCGACATCCCCAAGGACGTTCTGCAGGGCCAGTGCACGTTCAGCTGGCCACCGCGGATCGAGCTGCCGGGCTACAAGCCGAACACTAAGCCGCACAACAGGCAGATCCGCGAGGCGGCCAAGCTGATCGGGCCGGTACGCAAGCCGGTGCTCTACGTCGGCGGCGGCGTCATTCGCGGCGACGCCACCGAGCAGCTGCGGGAACTGGCCGAACTGACCGGCATCCCGGTGGTCACCACGCTGATGGCCCGTGGCGCCTTCCCGGACAGCCACTCCTCAGAACCTCGGCATGCCGGGTATGCACGGCACGGTCGCCGCGGTGGCCGCGCTGCAGCGCAGCGATCTGCTGATCGCATTGGGGACCCGCTTCGATGACCGGGTGACGGGCAGGCTGGACTCGTTCGCGCCCGAGGCGAAGGTCATCCACGCCGACATCGACCCGGCAGAGATCGGCAAGAACCGCAACCCCGACGTGCCGATCGTCGGCGACGTCAAGGCCGTCATCACCGACCTGCATCGAGGCGCTGCGCCGCGACGGCACGGTGGCCGGTTCCATCAAGATGGACAGCTGGTGGGAATACCTGCGCGGGGTGCAGGCGACCTATCCGCTGAGCTACGGGCCGCAGAGCGACGGCAGCCTGTCTCCCGAGTACGTGATCGAGCAGCTGGGCAAGATCGCCGGCCCCGACGCCGTGTACGTCGCCGGGGTGGGTCAGCACCAGATGTGGGCCGCGCAGTTCATCTCCTACGAGAATCCGCGGACGTGGATCAACTCAGGCGGGCTCGGCACCATGGGTTTCGCGGTCCCCGCGGCCATGGGTGCGAAGTTCGCGCGCCCGGACGCCGAGGTGTGGGCCATCGACGGCGACGGCTGTTTCCAGATGACCAACCAGGAGTTGGCCACCTGCGCCGTCGAAGGCGCCCCGATCAAGGTCGCCATCATCAACAACGGCAACCTGGGCATGGTGCGGCAATGGCAGACGTTGTTCTACGGAGAGCGGTACAGCCAGACGAATCTGTCGACGCATTCGCATCGGATCCCCGATTTCGTCAAGCTGGCCGAGGCGCTGGGCTGCGTCGGATTGCGTTGTGAGCGAGCCGAAGACGTCGTCGACGTCATCAACCAGGCCCGCGCCATCAACGACCGGCCGGTGGTGATCGACTTCGTCGTCGGCGCCGACGCGCAGGTGTGGCCGATGGTGGCCGCGGGCACGGGCAACGACGAGATCCAGGCGGCCCGCGGCATCCGGCCGCTGTTCGACGATCCCGAAGAGGGACACGCCTGATGACCACACCTACCCACACACTGTCGGTGCTCGTCGAGGACAAGCCCGGCGTGCTCGCCCGCGTGGCTTCGCTGTTCTCGCGGCGCGGCTACAACATTGCGTCGCTCGCCGTCGGCGCCACCGAGCAGAAGAACATGTCGCGGATGACCATCGTTGTCTGCGTCGACGAGTCGCCGCTCGAACAGATCACCAAGCAGCTGAACAAGCTGGTGAACGTGATCAAGATCGTCGAGCAGGACGAGGACAACTCGGTGTCACGCGAACTGGCACTGATCAAGGTCCGTGCCGACGCGAACACCCGCAGCCAGGTGATCGAGGCGGTGAACTTATTCCGCGCCAAGGTCGTCGACGTATCGACGGAGTCGTTGACGATCGAGGCCACAGGTACACCTGCGAAGCTGGAGGCGTTCTTGCGCGTGCTGGAGCCGTACGGCATCCGTGAGCTCGTGCAGTCCGGAGTGGTGTCGCTGTCGCGCGGTCCGCGCGGTATCGGCACCGTCAAGTAAGCCCAAAAGGGATAGACAAGAAAGAAGATTCAAGTGGCAGTTGAGATGTTCTATGACGACGACGCGGACCTGTCGATCATTCAGGGTCGCAAGGTCGGTGTCATCGGCTATGGCAGCCAGGGCCATGCGCACTCGTTGAGCCTGCGCGACTCGGGCGTCGAGGTAAAGGTCGGCCTCAAGGAAGGTTCGAAGTCTCGGGCGAAGGTCGCCGACCAGGGCCTCGACGTCGACACGCCCGCCGAGGTCGCCAAGTGGGCCGACGTCATCATGCTGCTGGCGCCCGACACAGCGCAGGCCGACATCTTCTCCAGCGACATCGAGCCGAATCTCGAAGACGGCAACGCGCTGTTCTTCGGGCACGGCCTCAACATCCATTTCGATCTGATCAAGCCGCCTGCCAACGTCACGGTCGGCATGGTGGCGCCGAAAGGCCCGGGCCACCTGGTGCGCAGGCAGTTCGTCGACGGCAAGGGCGTGCCATGCCTGGTGGCCGTCGAGCAGGACCCCAAGGGCGAGGGTGAGGCGTTGGTGCTGTCCTATGCCAAGGGCATCGGCGGCACACGCGCCGGCGTGATCAAGACCACGTTCAAGGACGAGACCGAGACCGACCTGTTCGGTGAGCAGGCGGTGCTGTGCGGTGGCACCGAGGAGCTGGTGAAGACCGGCTTCGACGTGATGGTGGAAGCCGGATACGCGCCCGAGCTGGCTTATTTCGAGGTGCTGCACGAGCTGAAGCTGATCGTCGACCTGATGTATGAGGGCGGCATCGCGCGGATGAACTACTCGGTGTCCGACACCGCGGAGTTCGGCGGCTACCTGTCCGGCCCGCGGATCATCGACGCGGACACCAAGCAGCGAATGAAGCAGATCCTCACCGAGATCCAGGACGGCACCTTCGTCAAGAAGCTGGTCGCCAATGTGGAGGGCGGCAACAAGCAACTCGAGGATCTGCGCAAGCAGAACGCCGAGCACTCGATCGAGGTGACCGGCAAGAAGCTGCGTGACCTGATGAGCTGGGTCGACCGCCCCATCACCGAAACCGCTTAGCGGAGGTTTCCGTGGCGATTTCGGCGCGCTCGCGTGCGCTGAGCGTCGCTGAGCGCGCCGAAATCGCTGAGAGGTGAGCCATGACCGACGTCGACGACCTTGTCGAGCGCAACGCAGGCTTCGCGTCCGACGGCTTTACGGCTGACCTCACCATCAGCCCGCGCGGCAACATGATGGTGGTCTGTTGCGTAGATCCACGCGTCGACCCCGGTCACGTGCTGGGTCTGGACAACGGTGAGGCCGCCATCATCCGCAACGTGGGCGGCCGCATCACACCCGCGACCCTGCGAACGATGGCGATGCTCGGCAAGGTGGGGCAGGCGAATGCCGACACCCGCGTACCGGGAACGTGGAACTTGGTGATCCTGCACCACACCGATTGCGGCATGACCGATCTCGCGTCCTTTCCCGATCTGCTGGCCGAATATTTCGAGATCCCGGTTGCAGAGCTGGAGGGCAGATCCGTCTCCGACCCGGCCGGCTCAGTGCGCGTCGACGTCGACGTGATCCTGCAAACGATCCACGGCAGCGACTTCCTGGTATCCGGGCTGGTTTACGACGTCGACACCGGGCGCGTCGATGTCGTGGTCCCGCCGACCCCGCTCACTCTGTGAAATCGCTATGCGGTGAGGCGGTCGGTGACGGCGACGACGCGCTTGGCCAGGTGGTCGAGCGCGTCGATGGTGGCGGCGTCGAATTCGGCGATGTTGTCGTGGGTGGCGGTCAGGCTCGCGCCGTACGGGTTTCCGTCAACGAACTTCAGCGGGTCGGTGTAACCAGGGGGCACGATGATGCCGCCGAAGTGCATCAGCGTGATGTAGAGCGTGAGCAGCGTGGTCTCCTGGCCGCCGTGCGCAGTGTTCGTCGAGGTGAACCCCGCATACACCTTGTCGGCGAGCTTGCCCTGCGACCACAGCCCGCCGAGCGAGTCGAGGAAGCCACGCAATTGCGAAGCGACCGAGCCGAATCGCGTCGGTGAGCCGAAGATCACCGCGTCTGCCCAGACGATGTCGTCGCCGGTCGCGGACGGTAACTCCTTGTGCGCCTCGTAGTTGGTCGTCCACGCCGGATTCTGCGCGAACGACTCCGGGTCACGCGTCTCGGCGATGTGGCGGACCCGTACCTCGGCGCCTGCGGCCTCAGCGGTGGTGGCCACCCGCTTGGCCATCGACGTGCCGTGGCCGGTGGCGGAGTAGTAGATGACGGCAAGCTTGCTCATGCATCAAGCCTAGGCCGGGGCGGACCACGGGAAGTTGATCCAACGATCGGTCCGGCGCCAGACGTATTCGCAGTCGACGGTTGATTGGGGCTTCTGGTAGAGCACGGCACAGCGGGCGTCTGCAACGTGGTCGGCGCAGAAGTCGCGCACCAACCGCAGTGTCGCCCCGGTGTCGGCCACGTCGTCGGCGATCAGGACGCGCGCACCGCCGAGGTCGACTGTGCTGGGAACCGGCGGCAGCATCACCGGCACATCGAGGCGCTCATCGACGCCGGTGTAGAACTCCACGTTCATGACGGCGACGTTCTTCACTTCCATCGCGTAGGCGAGCGCACCCGCGACGAACAGTCCTCCGCGGGCGATGGCGAGAATCAGATCGGGCGTGTAGCCGTCTGCGACGACGTGGGACGCCAGTTCATTCGCGCCGGAGCCGAAAAGCTCCCACGACAGTTCTTCCCGGTCGGTCATCGTCAGGGCGAAAGCCTGGGCAGCTTCTTGACGCCGAACTCGCGGCGCAACACCGTGCGGGCGGCGTAGTAGCCCGCCATGCCGTGTACGCCGCCACCGGGCGGCGTTACCGACGAACACAGGTACACCTTGGGAATCGGCGTCGTCCACGGGCTCAGCCGCGGCGTCGGACCCGCTAGCGCGTGATAGAGCGTGTTACCGCCGACGCCGATGTCGCCGCCGACGTAGTTGGCGTTGTAATCGGAGAGATGGGCGGCCGGAGTGCTGCGGGCCGCCACGACAATGTCGCGGAAACCCGGCGCGAAGCGCTCGAAAACGGCTGTCACGGATTCTGTTTGGTCTACCGGCGAGCCCGAAGGCACATGGGCGTAGGTCCACAGCGGGCGGCGGCCCTGCGCGTCAACGCGGCTCGGATCGGCGAGGTGTGGCAGGGCGGCCAGGATCATCGGCCATTCGGCGTGCCTGCCTGCGGCCGCCTCGCGCTCGGCGTGCGCCATCTGCGTGCGGCTGCCGCCCATGTGCAACGTCGTCGCGTGCGCGAGCCGCTCATCCTGCCACGGGATTTCGCCGGACAGCACAAAGTCGACCTTTGCCACCCCGGGTCCGAATCGATAGCGGCGCAGGGCCTTTGCATATCGCGCGGGAACGGCGTCACCGTAAATCGAAAGCAGCGCGGTCGGAGCCGTGTCGTACAGCACGACTCCACTCGGCGGCTCGGTGATCTCCTGGCCTGCCGTGATAGTGCCGCCGTGTGCGCGCAGGTCGGCCATCAACGCGTCGGGGATCGCCTGGCTGCCACCGACGGGGATCGGCCAGCCGACGGTGTGCGCGAGTGTGGCCAGCATCAGGCCGGCTCCCGCCGAGACCAACGATGGCATCGTCGAGATCGTGTGCGCGGCAACGCCGGTGAAGAGCGCACGCGCGTCCTCGCCGCGAAGTAGGCCCCACGCGGGACTGCCCTGGGCCAACACCCGCAGACCGGCTCGCACCGTGGTCACCAGATCCGGCGGCAGGGACCGCTTGTCACCCAGGAAGAATCCCAGCGCGCCTTCGTCGTGTTCGACCAGCGGTCCGAAGAGACGCCGCCACGACGCGCCGACCTCCAGCTCCGCACAGGTCCGGTCCAGGTCGTGATATCCGATCGCGGCGGGCCGGTCCGGCAGCGGATTTCCGTACGAGACCTCCGGGACGGACAACTGCACGCCGCGGGCGGGCAGGTCGAACTCGGCCAGGAACGGTGACGCCAGTGCCAGCGGGTGCACGGCCGAGCAGATGTCGTGGACCACGCCGGAGAATTCGGGGTCGGGGAGGGTGCGCGCGCCGCCGCCCAGAGTCGGCTGGGCCTCGAACACCTGCACCGCCAGACCCGCCCTTGCGCAGATGACAGCGGCGGCCAGCCCGTTTGGTCCGCTGCCGACGACGGTCACGTCCATCCCGCAATTCAAGCCCATTAGGCTGGCCGGGTGAGTCTTCCCGTAGTTCTTATTGCCGACAAACTGGCCGAATCCACCGTCGCCGCCCTCGGCGACCAGGTAGAAGTCCGCTGGGTCGACGGTCCGGATAGAGAAAAGCTGCTGGCCGCCGTGCCCGAGGCCGACGCGCTGCTTGTCCGTTCTGCGACGACGGTCGACGCCGAGGTGCTCGCCGCGGCGCCGAAACTCAAGATCGTCGCCAGGGCAGGCGTCGGGCTCGACAACGTCGACGTCGACGCCGCAACCGCGCGCGGGGTGCTGGTGGTCAACGCGCCCACGTCGAACATTCACAGTGCGGCCGAGCACGCGCTGGCGCTGATGCTGGCCGCAGCGCGGCAAGTCGCAGCCGCCGACGCATCGCTGCGTGAACACACCTGGAAGCGGTCGTCGTTCTCCGGCACCGAGATCTACGGCAAGACCGTCGGCGTTGTGGGTTTGGGGCGGATCGGTCAGCTCGTCGCACAGCGGCTGGCCGCGTTCGGCACCCACGTGGTGGCCTACGACCCGTACGTGTCGTCTGCCCGCGCCGCGCAGCTGGGCATCGAGCTGCTGACACTCGACGAGCTGCTGTCGAGGGCCGACTTCATCTCCGTGCACCTGCCGAAAACGCCCGAGACCGCCGGACTGATCGGCAAGGAGGCGCTGGCCAAGACGAAGCCCGGTGTGATCATCGTCAACGCGGCGCGCGGCGGGCTCGTCGATGAGGAGGCGCTCGCCGAAGCGGTATCCAGCGGGCACGTCCGCGCCGCAGGCCTCGACGTGTTCACCACCGAACCGACGACCGACAGCCCATTGTTCGACCTGCCGCAGGTCGTCGTCACCCCGCACTTGGGCGCGTCGACCGCGGAGGCGCAGGACCGCGCAGGCACCGATGTCGCCGAGAGCGTGAAGCTCGCGCTGGCAGGTGAATTCGTGCCCGATGCGGTCAACGTCGGCGGTGGAGTGGTCGGCGAGGAGGTGGCGCCGTGGCTGGACCTGGTACGCAAACTCGGCCTCATCATCGGTGTGCTGTCCGCTGAGTTGCCGGTATCGATCTCGGTTCAGGTCCGCGGAGAGCTGGCATCTGAAGACGTTGAGGTGCTTCGGCTTTCGGCGCTGCGCGGCCTGTTCTCCTCGGTGATCGAAGACCCGGTGACATTCGTCAACGCACCCTCCTTGGCCGCCGAGCGCGGCGTCGAGGCGAGCATCAGCACCGCGACCGAAAGCCCCAGCCACCGCAGCGTGGTCGACGTGCGGGCGGTGTGTTCCGACGGCCAGGTGGCCAACGTGGCCGGCACGCTGTCTGGTCCGCAGCTGGTGGAAAAGGTCGTGCAGATCAACGGCCGCAACTTCGATCTGCGCGCCGAGGGCATCAACCTGATCATCAACTACGCCGACCAGCCGGGGACGCTCGGCAAGATCGGCACGCTGCTCGGTTCGGGTGGGATCAACATTCACGCCGCGCAGCTCAGCGAGGACGCCGAAGGGGCGAGTGCGACGATTCTCATGCGGATCGACCGCAACGTGCCGCAAGACCTGCGGGCGGCGATCGCCGACGCCGTCGGCGCCAACATGCTGGAAGTTGTTGATCTGTCGTGAAATTGGCGATCATCGCCGGCGACGGCATCGGCCCGGAGGTGGTCGGTGAGGCCGTCAAGGTGCTCGACGCAGTGCTCCCGGGCGTCGAGAAGACGGAGTACGACCTCGGTGCCCGGCGCTATCACGCGACGGGGGAGGCGCTGCCCGACGGCGTCGTCGACGAGCTGAAGGGTCACGACGCGATCCTGTTGGGCGCCATCGGCGATCCGTCCGTGCCCAGCGGTGTGCTCGAGCGAGGGTTATTGCTGACGTTGCGTTTCCAACTCGACCACCACGTGAATCTCCGCCCTTCGCGGCTGTATCCGGGTATCGACAGCCCACTGGCCGGCAACCCGCCGATCGACTTCGTCGTCGTCCGGGAGGGAACCGAGGGTCCCTACACCGGCACCGGTGGCGTCATCCGAGTAGGCACACCGCACGAGGTGGCCACCGAGGTCAGCCTGAACACCGCGTTCGGCGTCGAGCGTGTCGCCCGCTACGCGTTCGCGCGGGCCGCCGAGCGACGCAAGCACGTGACGCTTGTGCACAAGACCAACGTGCTGTCGTACGCAGGCAGGCTGTGGTCGCGGGTGGTCGACGAGGTCGGCCGGGAGTATCCCGACGTCGAGATCGCTTACCAGCACATCGACGCGGCCACCATCCACATGGTCACCGATCCGGGCCGGTTCGACGTGATCGTCACCGACAACCTGTTCGGCGACATCATCACCGATCTGGCCGCCGCGGTGTCCGGCGGCATCGGGCTGGCGGCCAGCGGCAATATCGATGCGACGCGGACGAATCCGTCGATGTTCGAGCCGGTGCACGGCAGCGCGCCCGACATCGCGGGGCAGGGTATCGCCGACCCCACAGCGGCGATCATGTCCGTGGCACTTCTGCTTGCCCATGTCGGCGAGGCCGACGCCGCGGCGCGCGTCGACAAGGCCGTGGAGCAACATCTGGCCACCCGCGGTGATGCGAAGTTGTCGACCACGGAGGTCGGCGAACGGATCATGTCCTCGTTGTAATCACTAACTCGGAGTGTGCGATGTCGAATAGAACGCTGGACATGCTGCTGGTTCACCGAGTGTTCCGACGCGAGTTCCACGACATGTCGGCTCTGATCGAAGGTGTCGCTGCGGACGATGTCTCGCGCGCTCGAGTGGTTGGCAATCATCTGAGCTTCATTCTTTCTGCACTGCATCACCATCACGCCGCCGAGGACGACACTGGTGTGGCCCAAGTTGGAATCCCGAGTGCCCGACGGGGCGAAGCTTCGGCTAATGGTCGAGCAGCACAACGGCATCGCGGCAGCGGTCGAACGTGTCGAGTCGCTGCTGCCTGCGTGGAAGAATTCGGCCGACGCCGCATTGAGTCGCCAACTGCTGACCGCCGTCACCGAACTCTCCACCCGAATCGACGAACATCTTGCTGACGAGGAACGCGCGGCGTTACCGATCATCGAGGAACACCTGACCCGCGAAGAGTGGGCGGCGGCGACCAAACGCGGCGCGTCTTTCCTGTCGGCTCGCAACCTGCACCTCGGGATAGTGCTGGGTGGGCTCGTCCTCGACGGGGCGACTCCTGATGAGCGGCGAATCTTCATGGCGGGTGTGCCGCTGCCGCAGCGGTTGATCGTTGCCCTCTTCGGCGCTCGTACGACAGCGGCGCTATCGGCGGCGACTCCACGGCGCACCCAGTTAACGTTCTCGACCGTGCACCGATTCCACGGTGTACAGGTGCGGATCGAAGTCGATCGCGATTGCGGCCGCAGTCGCCATGTGCTCGCGTGCGGTGGCGTCGGACAACATCGCCTGGAAGGCCTCGGCGCTGTCCCATTGCGCGTAGTTCACGACGCGGGTGCGGTCGGTGCTGAGGTGGATATTCGCCGAACGGAAGCCGGGCTGATGCTGCATCACTTCCTCGGTCGACGAGACCAACAATGCGACCAATTCTCCCGCGTGCTCGGGTTCGACCGTGAACACGTTGATCAGGGTCGCGTACTCGCTGTGTTGGCGGATCGTGGTCATTGTCGCCTCCCATTTGTCAGGTTCCTTACAAAGTCGACTGTATCACTAATGTAAGGTTCCTGTCATGAGTCGATCCGAAACCGAGCGCGCCGCCGGTTACCTGGTGAAACGAGTGCAGCAGTCGCTTCGTCGCCGATGCGACGCCGCGCTGCGGCCAAGTGGCCTGTCGATGGCTCAGTATTCGGCGATGCGGGCGCTGGCTGACCATCCTGAGGCGTCGGCCGCCGAGTTGGCGCGTCTGTGTTTCGTGACGCGCCAGTCCCTTCAAGACCTGCTTGCGGGTCTGAGGTCGGCAGGTTTCGTCAGGGACGCCAACCTGCCGCCGCGAGGCCGCGCGCGTTCTCTCGAGCTCACTCCGGCAGGCGCGAAACGCCTCGGAGCCGCCCACAGTGCGGTGATGGAAGTGGAATCGTCCATGCTCCAAGGCGTCTCAGCGAGCGCGCGACGTCAGCTGGTCGCGGCGCTCGACCGATGCGCTGAGAATCTGGAGGCGCAGTGACGACTTCGAAGTTCCGGCTAGGCGCGGCGTTGAATTTCTTTGATCGCCGCCCAGTTCACCTGAGGGGGCGCGAGACCGCGCTTGTCAAGGTACTCTCTGGGCCGACCTACGCGCGCGTCTGACGAAATCCAGCACAGCCAGCTTCGACGGCGGCTCAAAGCTCTTGCTCTTGAAAATCCATGCATCAACACGCTTCTCCAGCGTGCCCTTTATCGTGATCATCTGGAGATTCCACAGCTTCTCATCGTGTGAGTGGCACAAGAGGTTGGCCGGACCCTCGATGGCATGCAGGGCATCCGTCGGCATCACACGCAATTCGCCCGTACCGGTGTCGTAAGTACGGGTCACCACTCTCACACTGGCGGGATATCCATCGCCGTCAGTCACGGTCAAAACCGCTTCCTCGAATTTACCGAGCCACTTCGCCGCTTCAGTCCACACGGTGCACCACGTTGAGATCGAGTTCTTCTGGCGCTGCTGAGAAATCGCGGGTTGGCCAGAAGAGCGCACGTCGCGGGGTCACATAGATCAGGATGCGCTGGTAATACGCAGGCAGCACTCGCTTGCCCAGCCACGAGCTCCAGAACGCACCCGCCGGTTGGCGCCCCATGATCGTGGCTGACAGTGCTTCCAAGTCAGGATCCGCCGAAATGTCGGTGACGATTCGATCCTCAGCCGTCGCATCTCCTTGAACGAGAACCGCACCAGGCTCGGCGACACCGCTGCCGGTCGGCTCCGAGAACAGCATGCTCACCTTCGGATTACGCCTGATGTTGAATGCTTTCTGCGGCATCCCGATGCTTGTCGTGGTGAGGAACCGGCCGTCCGCGAGAAGGCGCGGTGAAACCGGCCACGTCACTGGCGAACCATCGCGTGCCAACGTGGTGAATTCGCATGTGAAGTATCCCTCGATGATGTCCAGCGCCGTGGCCACGAGCGGAGGATATGTCAAACACGGCCGGTGAGGAGCGGATCCGCGTCAACGGGAACCAGCGGTATCGCAATCAAGGGAAAGAGCGCGCATACCGCGAACGCCGCGGCATAGCCCGCGACACCGATCAACGCGCCGAACACCGGCGGCGCGACGCCTGCGGTAAGCAGCTGGCTGGTGTTCTGGGTACCGAGCGCGCGCCCGCTCCAAAACGGCCCGGCGATCTCGGCGATGGCGGTGAAGGCCAACCCGTTGTCGGACACGGTGATCACCGACGCGACGATCATCACCGCAACACTGATGGGGGAGTCGAGCCAGTCGGTGAGCGCCAACAGGCCCATCGAAACAGCCGCCGCCAGTGCGATGGTGCGGATCGGTCGCAGCCGCGAGCGCACCATGTCCGACCACCGGCCTGCCGCGATTCGGCCCGCGGCGCCGAGCAGCTGCGCGCCCGTCACGAGCGTGCCCGCGGACCCTGCCGACCAGCCGCGCTCGGTCATCAACCACACCAGCGTGAACGTCCACACCACTACCTGGGGGGCCACCAAGAGGACCGAGACCGCGTGAATGCGCCACAGCACCGCAGAGCCCCGGTACGGGTTGGCGAGCTCCTGCTCGCTCGCCTCTGCCCGCGCAGGCCGCGGCGGATCCTTCACGGCCACCGCGCACACGACCGCCGACACAGCGCACACGATCGCGGGGAACAACAGTGCGACCGACACCCCGTGGCTCTCCGCCAGACGCGGAATCACCAAGGCGCCCAGCCCGACTCCCAAAGGTTGCGCCGTCTGCCTGATTCCCATCACCAGGCCGCGTTGGTGCGGCGGAAACCAGCCCACCACCAAACGGCCACTGGCCGAATTGCTGCTGGCGGCTGCCATGCCGCCAAGGAAAAGAAACACACCGACCGCGACCAGTGAGTGCGCCGACGCCGCCGCGAACGCGGCGCCCGCGGTCAGCGCGGAGCCCAGCGCCAGCACGATGCGTTCGCCGATGCGGTCGACGACGTAACCCCACGCGATGAGGGTGACCACCATGCCGAAGCTGGGCATCGACGACAGCAGGCCCGCCGTGGCCAGGTCCAAATGACGTTCGGTATGCAGTGTCGGGATGAGAAACGCCGCGCCGTTGATGAACACGTTCGCGCACAACGTCGCGGTCAGTGCGATCACGAGCATCGACCAGCGCCGCAGCGTGCCGATCGTCTCCACGGACATGACCCCATCGTGGCACAGCGATCTCACTCTATTGAATCATCGTCTTATATATTGAGACAGCCATGATGGGGACTGGGTGCCGGTAGCCGCACCGCCGCCCATTAGGCTGGGATGATGCGCCTAGGCCGAATCGCCAGCCCCGACGGGGTTGCCTTCGTCAGCATCGAGGGATCGCCCGACGACCCGGCCGCAGTCGTCCGGGAAATCGCCGAGCATCCGTTCGGTAGCCCTACGTTCACCGGCAGGCAGTGGCCGCTGGCAGACGTTCGGCTGCTGGCTCCGATATTGGCAAGCAAGGTGGTGTGCATCGGCAAGAACTACGCCGCGCACATCGCCGAGATGGGCGGCGGTGAGTTCACCGATCCGATCATCTTCATGAAGCCCAACACCGCGATCGTCGGCCCGAACGTGCCGATCCAGTTGCCTGCCGACGCCAACCCCGTGCACTTCGAAGGTGAGTTGGCCGTCGTCATCGGCAGGCCGTGCAAGGACGTCAAAGCAGCCCAGGCGGCAGGCAGCATCCTCGGCTACACCATTGCGAACGACGTCTCGGCACGCGATCAGCAGAAGAAGGACGGCCAGTGGACCCGCGCCAAGGGTCATGACACGTTCTGCCCCGTCGGCCCATGGATCGTCACCGATGTCGACCCATCGGATCTCGCGATCCGTACCGAGGTCAACGGCGAAGTCAAGCAGAACAGCCGGACATCGCTGATGGTGCACGATGTCGGCGCGATCGTGGAGTGGATCTCGGCTGTGATGACACTGCTGCCCGGCGACCTCATCCTCACCGGAACGCCGGACGGCGTCGGCCCGATCGAGAACGACGACACCGTGAGCATCACCGTCGAAGGTATCGGTACTCTCACCAATCCCGTTGTGCGCAAGGTAAAGTCATGACGGTCGTACGCGTCAGGTTCTGCCCGTCGCCAACCGGCATCCCGCATGTGGGCCTGATTCGCACCGCGTTGTTCAACTGGGCGTACGCACGCCACGTCGGCGGCCAGTTCGTGTTCCGGCTCGAAGACACCGACGCCGAACGCGACAGCGAGGAAAGCTATCTCGCGCTGCTTGACGCGCTGAGCTGGCTCGGCCTCAACTACGACGAGGGTCCAGAGGTGGGCGGACCCTACGGCCCCTACCGTCAGTCCGAACGCCGCGACATCTACCGCGACGTGGTGGCCCGACTACTGGCCGCGGGGGAGGTCTACGAGGCGTACTCCACACCCGAAGAGGTGGAGGCCCGACACCTTGCCGCCGGCCGAAACCCGAAGCTCGGCTACGACAATTTCGATCGCGATCTGACCGACGAGCAGCGTGCCGACTACCGCAGCGAGGGCCGCAGGCCGGTGCTGCGGTTGCGAATGCCCGACGAAAACATCACCTGGCATGACCTCGTCCGTGGCGAAACGACGTTCGCGCCGGGCACAGTGCCGGACTACGCACTGACCCGTGCCAACGGAGACCCGTTGTACACGTTGGTCAATCCGGTGGACGACGCGCTCATGAAGATCACCCATGTCTTGCGCGGAGACGACCTGTTGTCGTCCACACCGCGTCAGATCGCGCTGTACGGCGCGCTGATCCGGATCGGTGTGGCCGATCGCGTACCGGAGTTCGGTCACCTACCCGCCGTACTCGGCGAGGGCACGAAGAAGCTGTCCAAGCGCGACCCGCAGTCCAACCTTTTCCTGCACCGCGACCGCGGCTTCATCCCGGAGGGGCTGCTGAATTACCTGGCGCTGCTGGGCTGGTCGATCGCCGATGACCGGGACGTGTTCAGCCTCGACGAAATGGTGGCGGCCTTCGACGTCGTCGACGTCAACTCCAATCCCGCGCGGTTCGACCAGAAGAAGGCCGACGCGCTGAACGCCGACCACATTCGGCTGCTCACCGAGGAGGACTTCACCGAACGGCTGCGCGCGTACTTCGATGCCCACGCATACGACACTGCGCTGGACGACAAGCAGTTCGCCGAGGCCGCCCGGCTGGTTCAGACCCGCATCGTCGTCCTCGGCGACGCGTGGGACTTGCTGAAGTTCCTCAACGACGAGGAGTTCGCGCTCGATGAGAAAGCCGCGGCGAAAGAACTCGGTCCTGAAGCGGGCCCAGTTCTGGACGCCGCATCCAGAGCGCTCGACGGGATAGAGGAGTGGAGGGCCGACAAGATCGAATCGGCCCTCAAGGTCGCACTGTTGGAAAACCTGGCGCTCAAGCCTCGCAAGGCGTTCGGTCCGATCCGGGTGGCCGCCACCGGAGCAACGGTGAGTCCGCCGCTGTTCGAGTCGTTGGAGCTACTCGGCCGTGACCGCAGTCTTGACCGGCTCAGCGCGGGCCGCGACCGCGCAGCCGCAGCAGCGGCCGACGCGTGAGAAGACGACGTAGAATCTTTGGTAATCTGCACGTCGGCCCGGAATGACACGCGGCAGGTTCGCCAGCCGTTTGTCTGGTCCGAAAATAGCCTGTGACCTGTGGTTATGGGCGGCCGATGGGGTATGGTGTAATTGGCAACACAGCGGTTTCTGGTACCGCCATTCTAGGTTCGAGTCCTGGTACCCCAGCAGCTCAAACGAATTGGGTCTGCCATTGGCTCCTGAGTTATGCTGGCCCTTCGGATGAAGTTCTAGCCCCCGTCGTCTAGCGGCCTAGGACGCCGCCCTCTCACGGCGGTAGCGTGGGTTCGAATCCCATCGGGGGTACTTATTTATACTCTTTCGGGGTTGGTAGTCGCTGGTGGGATCGAGTGTTAGTTGGCGGAGTAGTTCTCCGGTGGCGGCGTTGATAATTCTGATGTTGAGGTCTTGGACCAGCATCAAAATGTGGGTTCGGGCGTGGGCTCTGCCGATGCTGATGTGGTGGAGGCGTCCGGCGACGCGCAGGGTGACGGTGCCGCTGTCGTCGACACGGTCGGTGCGTACTCGACGGTGGGCGTCGAGGCGTTCGCCGGGGCGGGCTTTGGGCCGTGCGGTGTAGGCGGTCGCGGGGGTGGCGCGGTGGGGCAGCGAGCAGTGGGGCCGGCGATAGTTGTACTCCTCAACGAAGTCGTCGATCTGACTTTGCAGTTCGGTGAGTGTGGCCGCGCGCGGCAGGGCGATGAGATGTTTTTTGAGGGTTTGGTGGAAGCGTTCCACTTTGCCGCAGGTGGTCGGATGGTTGGGTGTGGAGTTGATCTGCACGACTCCTTGGCGGCGCAGTTCGTGCTCAAATCCGTTGCGTCCGCCCTTGCCGCCGGAAAGGCGCGTGGTGAAGACCATGCCGTTGTCGGTGAGTGTGGAGAACGGAATGTCATGCAATTCAACGGCTTTACGGAATGATGTGAGGACTACTGGTCCGGTGACCCGGTGGTGGGCCGTGATGGATATGGCGTAGCGAGAGTGGTCGTCGATCCAACACAAGATCTCCACGTGAGTTCGGTCGGCCAGCCACCAGTGGGTGAAGTCGGCCTGCCAGCGTTCGTTGGGTAGCTGGGCGGCAAAGCGAATGTAGGAGGCTTTGGGCCGCTTGGCCGGTGCGGGCAGCACCAGGCCAGCGGCGTGTAGGTGGCGACTGATCGTGGCTGCAGACACGATCACGCCGTGGTGGTGTTGCAAATGCCAGGCGATCTGTGTGGGCCGTTGTCGAGGCCTTTGCCCGACAGTTTTTCGCGCAGCTCGATGATCAAGTCGATGCTCGATTGAGCCAGCCGAGCTGGACTGGTATGCGGGCGCCGCGATCGCGGCTCAAAGGCCGCCTCACCTTCGGCTCGGTACCGCGCAACCAGCCGCGATATCCATGGCTGCGAGACGCCGTACTCCCGAGACACCTCGGATTGGCTACGACCTTCGACGATGACGGCGGTGATGACCAAACGAGCCTTCGACACCCACAGAACATCGGCCGCTCAACCTATGCGGATGTGTTGCGACACCCCATGCGTATGTCCTGAAACAAAACACCATCGGGGGTACCGGTACCACTTCCAGATCACAGCCTGCGGCCCATTGCGTCGGCGGCCGCCAGCAGGTCTGCAGCCCAACGCGCGCCCGGCCTGCGGCCCATTCGATCGATCGGTCCCGACACCGATACCGCCGCGATCACCGCGCCCCGTCCGTCGCGCACCGGCGCGGAGACACTTGCCACTCCCGGCTCACGCTCCGCAACGCTTTGCGCCCAGCCACGCTTGCGCACTTCTGCCAGTGTGCGGTCGGTGAACTTTGCCGTCGGCAGCACGGCTTGCTGTGTGGCGGGATCGCTGTAGGCCAGCAGAATTTTCGCCCCCGAACCTGCAGTCATCGGCAGGTGTGTGCCGACCGGCACCGTATCCCGAAGGCCGGCAGGAGGTTCCAGCGCGGCCACACAGATTCGCGATGTGCCCTCGCGGCGGTAGAGCTGCACGCTCTCGCCGGTGATCTCGCGCAGCCTCGGCAACACGACGGCACCCGCGGCCAACAGCGGGTCGTTGACCTGGCCCGCCAATTCGACCAGAGCCGGGCCGAGCCGCCAACGGCCTTCGGCGTCGCGGGCGAGCAGTCGATGCACCTCGAGTCCTGCGGCGAGCCGGTGCGCGGTAGCCCTCGGCAAGCCCGTTCGCAAGCAGAGTTCGGCCAGTCCGCACGGGGTATCGGCGACCGTGTGCAGTAACCCCACCGCTTTGTCCAGCACGCCGATGCCGCTATCCTGTCTCACAGGGAGATACTCTTGTTCCAGATTGTGAGATAGTCAAGTATGACGACCGAAGCGCCGCCACGCACGATGGCGGAGAAGATATGGGACGACCACGTCGTCGCCACGGGCGCAGGCATCGGCGACGCCCGCGAACCCGACCTGATTTACATCGACCTGCACCTCGTGCACGAGGTGACGAGCCCGCAGGCGTTCGACGGGTTGCGTCTCGCGGACCGAGGCGTCCGGCGACCGGACTTGACGATCGCCACCGAGGATCACAACGTGCCGACGGTCGACATCGACAAGCCGATCGCCGATCCGGTATCGCGCACTCAGGTCGAGACGCTGCGACGCAACTGCGAAGAGTTCGGCATCCGGCTGCACCGGATGGGCGACCTCGAACAAGGCATCGTGCACATCATCGGACCGCAACTCGGTCTGACACAGCCGGGGATGACGGTCGTCTGCGGTGACAGTCACACCTCAACGCACGGCGCCTTCGGTGCAATCGCGATGGGCATCGGCACGTCGGAGGTCGAGCATGTGCTCGCGACCCAGACGCTGCCATTGCGACCGTTCAAGACGATGGCAGTGAACGTCGACGGCCGACTGCCCGCAGGCGTCAGCGCAAAAGACATCATCTTGGCGGTGATCGCCAAGATCGGCACCGGCGGTGGGCAGGGCCACGTCATCGAATACCGGGGCAGTGCCATCGAATCACTTTCGATGGAAGGCCGGATGACGATCTGCAATATGAGTATCGAGGCCGGGGCACGCGCAGGCTTGGTCGCACCCGATGAAACAACGTATGAATACCTGCACGGGCGGCCGCATGCTCCGAAGGGTGCGGACTGGGACGCCGCGCTCGCGGCGTGGGACCAATTGCGCACCGACGACAACGCCGAATTCGACACCGAGGTGTACATCGACGCCGCGACGCTGAGCCCGTTCGTCACATGGGGCACCAACCCGGGTCAGGGCGTGCCGCTGTCGGAGTCAGTGCCCGATCCCGAACTGATGCCCGACGATGGCACGCGACAATCCGCCGAGAAGGCACTGGCGTACATGGATCTTCAGCCCGGCACGGCAATGCGTGACATCGCCGTGGATGCCGTCTTCGTCGGTTCGTGCACCAACGGACGCATCGAAGACCTGCGTGTGGTCGCCGACATTCTGCGGGATCGCAAGGTCGCAGACGGAGTACGGATGCTTGTTGTGCCCGGCTCGATGCGGGTGCGCGCGCAGGCGGAATCGGAAGGACTCGGCGAGATCTTCACCGCGGCCGGCGCCGAGTGGCGGCAGGCAGGCTGTTCGATGTGTCTCGGCATGAACCCCGATCAGTTGGCGCCTGGAGAACGGTGCGCGTCGACATCCAACCGAAATTTCGAGGGCAGGCAGGGCAAGGGCGGCCGGACACATTTGGTGTCGCCCGCGGTCGCCGCGGCCACCGCCGTGCGCGGAACGTTGTCGTCACCCGCAGACCTGAGCCGATAGAGGGAGAACAGAATGGAAGCGTTCCGCACGCACACCGGCATTGGAGTACCTCTGCGGCGGTCGAATGTCGATACCGACCAGATCATTCCGGCGTCGTATCTGAAGCGGGTCACCCGAACGGGTTTCGAGGACGGTCTGTTCGCATCGTGGCGCAGCGACCCGTCGTTTGTTCTCAACTTGAGCCCGTTCGATAGGGGTTCTGTATTGGTCGCCGGACCTGATTTCGGCACCGGGTCGTCGCGCGAACACGCGGTGTGGGCGCTCATGGACTACGGCTTCCGCGTCGTTATCTCGTCTCGATTCGCGGACATTTTTCGCGGGAATGCCGGTAAGTCGGGGCTACTCGCGGCAGAAGTTTTTCAAGATGATGTGGAACTCCTGTGGAAGCTGATCGAGCAGCAACCGGGGCTGGAAATCACTGTGAATCTTCAAGATCGGAATGTGGCCGCAGGAACGGTCCTGCTGCCGTTCAAGATTGACGATTACACGGCCTGGCGATTACTTGAAGGCCTCGACGATATCGGCCTTACGCTGCGAAAACTCGACAATATCGAGTCTTATGAATCCAAGCGTCCGGACTGGAAACCACACACGCTTCCCACCCCTGGATAGCACTCGAAGCAACCGGAATTAGGGTCCTTCGAACCGGTTGTCTGAGGCCTCCGCCAGCGGCCAAGCGCGGCAAGCGGATTGCGAAAAATCGCGCCAGCAACGAACTGAAATTGCGCGTGGCTCTTGGAAATCAGTGGTGTGTCGTATTACCGTGTGTGTCTAGTTGGTCCAAGGTGGATCACTGGTGTGGAGGTTTTGCATGAACAAAGCAGAGCTGATCGACGTACTCACGAAGAAGATGGACGTCGACCGCCGCTCGGCTACCGATGCGGTCGAAAACGTTGTCGACACGATCGTGCGTGCGGTGCATAAGGGTGACAGTGTCACCATTACCGGTTTCGGCGTATTCGAACAACGCCGTCGTGCAGCGCGGGTGGCGCGTAATCCGCGTACTGGCGAGACGGTGAAAGTGAAGCCTACGTCCGTGCCGGCATTCCGGCCCGGCGCTCAGTTCAAAGCGGTTGTCTCTGGCGCACAGCGCCTCCCGGCGGAAGGACCTGCAGTGAAGCGTGGAAGTGGTAGCGGAGGAACTCGGAGGGCGGCGAAGAAGACCGTTCGCAAGGCCGCTGCGAAGAAGGCTGTCCGTAAGACCGCGGCCAAGAAGGCTGTGCGGAAGTCCGCGGCCAAGAAGGCTGTGCGGAAGTCTGCTGCCAAGAAGGCTGTGCGGAAGACCGCGGTCAAGAAGGCTGTGCGGAAGACCGCGGCCAAGAAGGCAGTGCGGAAGGCCGCAGGCAAGAAGGCCGCCCGCAAGGTCGCTGCCAAGAAGGCTGTCCGGAAGGCCGCAGGCAAGAAGGCTGCCCGGAAGTCCGCTGCCAAGAAGGCTGTGCGCAGGACCGCAGCCAAGAAGGGCCGCAGGTAATTTCTGATCAGATGCGCCGTGGGTCATCGCGACCCACGGCGTATCTGCGTGTCGCGAGACCTCCAACGTGACTTAGGCTCTATCTAGGCGTTTGTCGCGTAGTTGAATCGGAGGATTCGGCTCATCCCCGAAATCAGCCTCTCCCACTGCTTGTTGCAGTACCGCGACCACGGCAGTGGGCCGTCAATCGTGTTGATCCACGGGTTGTTTGTCAACGGCAGTGTGTGTGGGACCAATTGGTTCCTCTGCTCGCGGGTCGGGGACGGTGCATAGTGCCGGATCTTCCGTTGGGTGCACATCGGACACCGATGAACGGTGCTGATCTATCGCCGCCCGGTCTCGCCGCGATGATCACCGAGGTCATCGAGCAGTTACAGCTACGTGATGGCACGGTCGTCGGCAATGACACCGGCGGCACGCTATGCCAAATTCTGTGCGCGAACCACCCAGAGGTCGTCGACCGCCTCGTGCTGACCAACTGCGATGCGTTCGAGCATTTTCCGCCGGGCGCATTTCGGGTGATCGAAGCCGCCGGCGCACACATCCCGGGTTCCATCGCGGGCCTCGATCTCATGCTGCGCGCGCGGCCGTGAGGCGTGCCGTGATGGCGGCCGCACCCTTGACGGTCCGGCCGCTGCCGACGAGTCGTTGGTGAACTGGTTCGCGCCGCTACACGACCGCCGCATCCGCGCCGATCTGCGCGCAGTATTGCAAGGGATCTCGCCTGAACACACCCTTGCAGCCGCCGAGTGACTGACTACTTTCGATCGACCGGCTCTGATCGCATGGGGTGCTCGCGACCGGTTCTTTCCAATCCGCGACGCCGAACGGCTCGCCCGGACACTTCCGCGCGCACGGCTGGAAATGATCGACGATGCGCGCACCTATGTCCAGTTCGATCAACCATCGCGACTGGCAGAACTTATAGCCGCCCCGTTCGCATCCAACTAACTATTTCTTGGTGGCCAACGGACTACCGATGTGGTCTGCCGCCACCAGACGGCCCTGCCATGATGACATCACCCATGTGCTGCCCTTGCGGTTGCGTGACTTGTCCGGACGCACGCCGTCGCGTTCGCACCACCACTCGATCAGATCCGGGATGACCCTTCCCTGCGTGCAGATCACCGGTGTGCCTTCGGCGGCGGCGATCTCGAGAAGGCGGCGGCGAGCTGCTTTGCGGTCGTCCGCGTAGGCTTCCTCGGTCAACAGCGGCTCGTTGTGAATTCGCACGCCGAGCTCTTCGGCCAGCGGTTCGATGGTCTGGTGGCAGCGCGCACGGTCCGCGGCGTAAAGCGTGTCGGCACCAAATGCAAGCAATTGGCCGACGAGAGATTCGGCTTGGGCGCGACCGCGTTTGTCCAACGGGCGCATCCGATCGTCTCCCTTGTACCGGGACTTGCTTCCCGCGGTGCCGTGCCGGACGATCAAAATCGTTTTGGTGTCGACGGGCAGCTTGGCGAACCGGCGCACGATCTTGCGGTCGTGCGGATATCCGAGTTGCTTGATCGCGGCCGCGATCGGCAGCCATTTCAACTCGTCGACTTCCTCATTCGGCGTGAACTGGCCGTAACTGCTGCGCGCAGCCCAGTACCGCACCTTCTTGATGCCCTCTTCGACCGGATAACTCACCGATGCCAGCCGCCGGCCGAGGTGTGAGCAGTAGCCGGTTTCCTCGTGCACCTCGCGCACGGCCGTCACCGGTTCCGTCTCTCCGGCATGCACCTTGCCCTTGGGCAGCGACCAGTCGTCGTAACGAGGGCGGTGAATCACCGCCACCTCCGGCTCCGAATCGCCGTTGGAGCGCCACAACACGGCACCCGCCGCCATTACGGCCTTGTTCACCGGGACGTCATCGGTGGTGGGCGTCTGCTTTGGCACCTCAACTCCTGCAGGTGGTCTCGCACCGCGAGGCGGATGTCAAGGATGCCGGTGGCGTTCCATCAGCCACACCTGGTGGTCGCGCACGGTCTGGCCTTCCTGCGGTGAGGCCGTCCAACTCGCGTCGGGGCCGAGCTCCCAGCACCGGGTGGCCGGGTTCATCGTCGACTCGAACATCTCGTCCAGTTGGACCTTCAGCCTCGGATCCTTCACTTCAGCCATCACCTCGACCCGTCGGTCGAGATTACGATGCATCATGTCGGCGCTGCCTATCCAGAACTCGTCGATGGCGCGGAAATGAATAATCCGTGAGTGTTCGAGGAATCGGCCGAGAATCGACCGCACCACGATGTTGTCGGAGAACCTGGGATCGCCCGGACGCAGGGCGCAAATCCCGCGCACCACCACCTCGACCCGCACGCCGCACTGTGACGCCCGATAAAGCGCGTCGATCACCTGCTCGTCCACCAACGCATTGGCCTTCAGCCGGATTCGGCCCTCGGCGCCATCCCGCGTCGCCGCGGCTTCGCGTTCGATGCGCTCGATGATGCCTTTGCGCACACCGTGTGGAGCGACCAACAGGTTGCGGTAGGAGTCCTTGCGTGAGTAGCCGGTCAACGAATTGAAGAGGTCGGTCAGGTCGGCGCCGATATCGGGTGCGGCGGTCAACAAGCCGACATCCTCGTACAGCCGAGCTGTTTTCGGGTTGTAATTGCCGGTGCCAACGTGGCAATAGCGCCGGATCGCCGAACCCTCCCTGCGCACCACCAGACATGTCTTGCAGTGCGTCTTCAATCCGATCAACCCGTACACCACATGCACGCCCGCTTGTTCAAGCGCCCGGGCCCACTTGATGTTGGCCTGCTCGTCGAACCGCGCCTTGATCTCCACCAACGCGACGACCTGCTTGCCTGCCGACGCGGCGTCGATCAGTGCGTTGACGATCGGCGAGTCACCGGAGGTGCGATACAACGTCTGCTTGATCGCCAGTACGTTCGGGTCAGCGGCGGCTTGTTCGATGAACCGCTGCACAGTCGTTGAGAACGAGTCGTACGGGTGGTGCACGAGCACGTCGCCGTCGCGCAGAGTGGCGAAGATGCTCTTCGGTGTTTCCCGTTCGCCGAACGCGGGCGGCGTGGCGGGCACGAACGGTGGATCCTTCAACTCCGGACGGTCGACGCCATAGATCTGCCACAGCGACGACAGGTCCAACAGCCCGGGCACCTCGATGACATCGCCGGGGTTCACGTCGAGTTCGCGCAGCAGTAGCTCCAACATGTTCTCGGTCATGTCGTCGGCGACCTCGAGCCGCACGGGCGAGCCGAATCGCCTGCGGGCCAACTCACGCTCGAGCGCTTGCAGCAGATCTTCGTCGCGGTCCTCTTCGACCTCGAAATCCGCGTTGCGGGTGATGCGGAACGCATGGTGCTCGACGATCTCCAGGCCGGGGAACAACACCGTGAGAAACGCCGCGATCAGTTCCTCCATCGGCAGGAACCGCAACTCGCCATCCCGGCGGCTGTCCAGCGCGACGAAGCGGTCGACGTTGTCGGGCACCTTGATTCGGGCGAAGTGCTGACCGCCGTCGTCGGGATGTTTCACGGTGATGGCCAAATTCAGGCTCAGCCCGCTGACGAATGGGAACGGATGAGCAGGGTCGACAGCCAGCGGCGTGAGCACCGGGAAAACCTGTTCGTGGAAGTAGGTCGACAGCCGGTCCCGCTCAGCATCGTCGAGCTCGGCCCACGTGACGATGACGATGCCCTCGTCCGCCAGCGCGGGCCGCACCGAGTTCAGGAACACATCCGCGTGCCTGCTGGCAATCTGCTGCGTGCGTTCACTGATGCGCCGCAGCTGTTCACGGGGCGACAGGCCGTCCGCGGACCGTACCGACAAACCCATCTCGTCGCGTCGTTTCAGGCCGGCCACCCGGACCATGTAGAACTCGTCGAGGTTCGACGAGAAGATCGCGAGAAACTTCGCTCGCTCCAGGAGCGGAAGCGAGGTGTCGGCGGCCAGCGCCAGCACCCGGGCGTTGAAGTCCAGCCAGCTCAGTTCGCGGTTGAGATACCGGTCCTCTGGCAGCGCATTGTCGACTGCGGGTGCCGTCGCCGCAGGTGGTGCCTCCGGCGCCGAATCACCCCGCACCACATCGGTGTCGTCGGGTCGAACTTGTGCCTCGGCTTCGGTCATCCCTTTGATCATTCCTCATCCACCAGTCGAACTGCTACCGACGACCAATATCCGTCGATAGCTGTTTACCTTGGCCTTCCGATGGCCTGCGACGTCGCCGAGCCCACGCGTAGCCGCCGAGCCACCATGAGGTCGTCGGGCGTGTCGATGTCACAGCGCAATCCCGGCCATGCCCCGGTCAGCTCGATGGCCCCCGAATGCGCATGCCGTAAGGCCGAATCGGTTCCGAACTCAGGTTCCAGCGGTACGCCGAAGGCAAACAGTGCGGCGGTACCAGTGCCGTGCCTGTCACCGACGAAACTGCGGGGGTATCCGCGGGCGGCGACGATCGCCTCGGCCAGTTCCTGCGGTTGAAGCGCCGGCAAATCACCTTGCAGCGCAACGATATTCGGTGTGTACTCGCGCACAACGGCTTCCGCTGCGGCGATCGCGTTGTTCAGCGGATCACGGTGGCCGTCCGGTGTCGGGTCGGTGAGCACCTGCGCGCCCAACTCCTGCGCGGCGTCGGCAGCAATCCGGTCGGGTGTGACGACGGTGACACTCTGTAGCGCCGGAACCGCCAGCGCGGCCTTGATGGTGTCGACCATCATGGCCAACACCACGGTTTCCCGGGTCGCTGCCGAGAACACAGGGGCGAGCCTCGTCTTGGCGGCGGCCAGCCGCTTGACGGCGATGACCAATCCGACGTCAGCCGGCGCGCCGGCGTGCGTGCCGCTCATGGTCTCTCATCCTGCCAGTCCAGGCCGCTGCGGCAGTCGAGACGTCCGGCAGAGGCGCCGCGCTAGGGTTGAAACCGTGGTCGAGGCGGCAGTCATGGGAGCCGGCGCGTGGGGAAGCGCGCTGGCCAAAGTGCTGGCCGATGCGGGTAACGACGTGACGTTGTGGGCCCGGCGCCCCGAGCTTGCCGACGAGATCAACGACACTCATCGCAACCGCGGATACCTCGGTGACGTCGAGCTGCCGAAGACGATCCGCGCCACCAGCGACGCCGCCGCAGCGCTGACCGGCGCCTGCACGGTACTGCTCGCGGTGCCTTCGCAGACGCTTCGGGCCAATCTCACGGACTGGACAGACAAGCTCGGCGACGACGTCACGCTGGTCAGCCTGGCCAAGGGCATCGAGCTCGACACGCTCATGCGGATGAGCCAGGTGGTCGTCCAGGTCACCGGCGCAGACCCGTCGCGGGTTGCCGTCGTCACCGGCCCCAACCTGGCCAGCGAGATCGCAGAGGAACAGCCCGCGGCCACCGTCGTAGCCTGTGCCGACTCCGGTCGCGCGGTGACTCTGCAGCGAGCGCTGGCCACCCGTTACTTCCGGCCGTACACCAATGCCGACGTCATCGGCGCCGAGGTCGGCGGCGCATGCAAGAACGTGATCGCGTTGGCGTGTGGCATGGCGGCGGGTATCGGGATGGGGGAGAACTCGCGGGCGGCGATCATCACCCGTGGTCTGGCCGAGGTCATGCGGCTGGGAATCGCGTTGGGGGCCAAGCCGGCCACGCTGGCAGGCCTGGCCGGTGTGGGCGACCTCGTTGCGACGTGTACGTCGCCGCAGTCGCGTAACCGGACGTTCGGTTCTCGGCTCGGCAAGGGCGAATCGCTGGAAGCGGCGAAGCTGGCGGCGGGTGGCCATATCGCAGAAGGCGTCACATCGTGCGAATCGGTGTTGGCGCTGGCGTCGAGTTACGACGTCGAGATGCCACTGACCGACGCGGTACATCGGGTGTGCCACAGGGGATTGTCCGTGAACGAGGCGGTCGCGCTGCTGCTGGGCCGCAGCACCAAGCCGGAATAGCCGGCATGGACGGCCTATACGGTGATTCCACTCGCAGCGTCAAAGCTGGTGGGTTGGAAGCGATTCCGGGGTCGCCGGTCGCACCGCCGCCGGTCCTCGCGGCGGCATATCACATCCCGCCGAGCGAGGATGACTCGCTTGACAGCTACGGGCGATATCACAATCCCACTTGGCGCCAACTGGAATCGGCATTGGCCGAGTTGGAGGGCGCCGCGGCGGCATTGACGTTCGGTTCGGGGATGGCGGCGATCACGTCGGCGCTGCGAGCGCTCACCAAACCGGGGACTACGCTCGTGGTGCCCGGTGACGGCTATTACCAGGTGCGCCGATATGCAGCCGAATATCTTGCACCTCAAGGCATCACCGTTATCGAAGCGAAATGCGCGGACATCATCGATGCCGCGTCCGGTGCCGACGTGGTACTTGCCGAGACGCCGTCGAACCCCGGCCTCGATGTGGTCGATCTGCACCGTCTGGCGATGACGTGTCGGGGTGACGGCGCGACGCTCGTCGTCGACAACACCACGCCGACGCCGCTCGGGCAGCAGCCACTGGCGCTGGGCGCCGACCTCGTGGTGGCCAGCGCCACCAAGACTCTGTCGGGTCACCACGATCTTCTCGCGGGATACGTGGCGGGTAGTCACGTCGACCAGATGGCCGCCATCGAGCACGAACGGCGGCTCGCCGGTCCGATCCTCGGTGCGTTCGAGGCTTGGCTGGTCTTGCGCAGCATCGGCACCGCGGGCCTGCGGTTCGAGCGTCAGTGTCAGAACGCGTTGGCGATGGCGCTGATGTTGCGCGCACATCCCGCGGTGCGATCGGTGCGGTATCCGGGCCTGCCCGACGACGCGTCGCACGAGATCGCCAACCGGCAGATGAAGCGCTTCGGCGGGATCGTGGCGGTCGAGCTCGAGAGCGCCGCAGCGGTGCATGCGCTGGTGCAGAACAGCGACTTGCTCATCTCGGCGACAAGCTTCGGCGGCATCCACACATCGGTGGACCGCCGTGCCAGGTGGCGCGACCCGGTCGCAGAGGGCTTCGCCCGCATTTCGGCGGGCATCGAGGACACCGAGGACCTGATCGCCGACATCGAACACGCGCTGCGCTGAGGTAACAGCGCCCGGCTTCAGCGCCGTGCCACCAGGAGAGCAAGGCCCAGATCTCGAATCGACTTCTCCCGCGTTTGACCAGGTCGCAACCGTAGATCATGCGGCTCTAGGCGGGGACGGTAGCCTCTCTAGGTTGTGACTGCCCGCCACCAGCCCGGCTCCGCCGGCCGCGTCCGTGTTGCCGTTGTCTACGGCGGACGCAGCTCCGAGCACGCAATCTCGTGCGTTTCCGCTGGCAGCATCCTCCGGCACCTCGATCCAGAGCGGTTCGAGGTGGTCGCGGTCGGTATCACCCCTGGCGGCTCGTGGGTGCTGACGGATGCCCGGCCCGACACTCTGGCGATCACCGACGGTCGGCTACCCGAGGTCAGTGGCGCGTCAGGCACCGCGCTGGCCCTGCCGGCCGACCCGGGCCGCAGCGGTGAACTGCTGTCCCTCGGCCAAGGGGCGGCAGGAGAGCTGCTGGCCTCTGTCGACGTGGTGTTCCCGGTGTTGCACGGACCCTACGGCGAGGACGGCACGATCCAGGGCCTGCTCGAGCTGGCAGGCGTGCCCTATGTCGGTGCGGGTGTGCTGGCCAGTGCGGCTGGGATGGACAAGGAGTTCACCAAGAAGCTGCTCGCCGCCGAGGGCCTGCCGATTGGCGACCACGCTGTGCTGCGGCCACACCAGCAGACTTTGGAACTCGAGGAGCGCGATCGGCTCGGGCTGCCCGTGTTCGTCAAACCGGCGCGCGGCGGCTCGTCAATCGGCGTCAGCCGGGTCACGGCATGGGATCAGCTGCCCGCCGCGATCGCCGATGCCCGCGGGCACGACCCCAAGGTGATTGTCGAGGCGGCGGTGCCCGGTCGCGAGCTGGAGTGCGGCGTGCTGGAATTTCCCGACGGCAGGGTCGAAGCGAGCACCGTCGGCGAGATCCGGGTCGCGGGCGTGCGCGGCCGCGAGGACGCGTTCTACGACTTCGCCACCAAGTATCTCGAGGACGCCGCGGAACTGGATGTGCCCGCCAAGATCGACGACGACGTCGCCGACGAGGTGCGACGGCTTGCCATCCGGGCATTCCGCGCGATCGACTGCCAGGGCCTGGCCCGCGTCGACTTCTTCTTGACCGATGACGGGCCTGTGGTCAACGAGATCAACACGATGCCAGGGTTCACCACGATTTCGATGTACCCGAGGATGTGGGCGGCCAGCGGCGTCGACTATCCGACGTTGCTGGCGGCGATGGTGGAAACCGCGCTGGCCCGGGGCACCGGGCTGCGCTAACGCGCGGGTGCCGCATCGATCGGTTTGGCGGGGAGCGTCCGCGCGGTCAGCTCGGAGATCTCCTGGATCGGCGTCGGGCCCGACCCGCCCGGCAGCGTCAGGGCTATATATACGGGGCGGTCGACGGCGTACCAGGTACTCCGTCCCTCGTCGGCCACTTCGAACCACTGCACGGCGTCGACCACCTGGATGGGTGCGCCGACGACGAATTCCGCCGGGCGCTCGACACCGCAACGCAAGATGACCGGCTCGGCGTCGGCCGCCGCTTGCCATGCCGCCGTGCCCGCGGGTGCGGGGTCGGCCGCAGGCACGCGCCGGTAATCGCCCAGCTGTTCGGGCAGCGCTGCCGTCACCGCGCGGCACTCCGGGCTGTCTGCCTTTGGCGCGGGCACCGCCGCGATCGGGACCGGCTGCTGCTGCGGTGACGACTGCTGGACGACCGCGATCGTCAGCACCGCGGCGATCGCCACGACGGCAACCGCGACCGCCGCGATCAGTACGGACCGCGGCGGCCCGTCGCTGCCGGTGTCGGTCGCGGATGGCACACGGGCAACTCTAGAGTTGTCACGGAACGTCGGCGGGAGGTGCCATGGCGAGCGAGGAGCCGGCCAAGAGCCTGGCCGGGCTGGGGGAGTTCGCCGTCATCGAACAGCTCGTGGCGGGCCGCAGCCAGCCGCGGGTGGTAGCCGTGGGGCCGGGTGACGACGCCGCGGTGGTCGTCGCGGGGGACGGCAAGACGGTGGTGTCCACCGACATGCTCGTCGAGGGCAGGCACTTCCGGCTTGACTGGTCGTCGCCGCACGATGTGGGCCGAAAGGCCATCGCGCAGAACGCTGCCGACATCGAGGCCATGGGTGCCGTCGCAACGGCGTTCGTCGTCGCATTCGGTGCGCCGGGTGACACTCCGGCCGCGCAGGCGGTCGAGCTCGCCGACGGCATGTGGGAGGAGGCCGCCAGATTCGGGGCAGGGATCGTGGGCGGTGACCTGGTCAGCGCCAGGCAATGGGTGATCTCGGTGACCGTGCTCGGCGATCTCGGCGGACGCACAGCGGTGCTGCGGTCCGGCGCGCGGGTCGGGGACACACTGGCCGTTGTCGGCGGGCTTGGCCATTCCGCGGCCGGATATCACCTGTGGCACAACGGTATTGATGGATTCGATGACCTTCGCCACCGACATCTGGTGCCGGAACCGCCGTACGGACAGGGTCGGGTCGCCGCCGACGCAGGTGCAACGGCGATGACGGACGTCTCCGACGGGCTGATAGCCGACCTGAACCACATTGCCGCCGCGTCCGGCGTTGGCATCAATGTGTCCACTGGGGCGCTGACGGCAGACCACGACGCCCTGTCCGCCGCCGCCGAAGCAGCGGACGCCGATGCGTGGGCATGGGTGCTCGGTGGCGGCGAAGAGCATGCCTTGGTCGCAACGTTTCCCGGAACGCCGCCGAAGGGCTGGCGCGTCATCGGCACCGTCATCGACGGCCCGCCGCGGGTGCTGGTCGATGGCGACGCGTGGCATGGAAATCCGGGTTGGCAGTCGTTCCAGTGAGCCGAGCCGCTAGGTTGATCTGTCGTGACCGCACGCCCCCTGAGTGAGCTCGTTGAGGAAGGCTGGGCGCGTGCGCTGGAGCCCGTCGGCGGTCAGGTCACGCAGATGGGGGAATTCCTGCGGGCCGAGATTGCTGCGGGCAACGGGTACCTCCCGTCTGGGCAGAACGTGTTGCGCGCCTTCACTTTTCCGTTCGACCAGGTGCGGGTGCTGATCGTCGGGCAGGACCCGTATCCGACGCCAGGGCATGCGGTGGGGCTGAGCTTTTCGGTGGCCGCCGACGTGCGGCCGCTGCCGCGAAGCCTGGAGAACATCTTCTCCGAATACGGCAAAGACCTGGGCCATCCGCCACCGGCCACCGGCGACCTCACGCCGTGGGCCGAGCGTGGGGTCATGCTGCTCAACAGGGTGCTGACCGTGCGACCGGGCAACCCGGCGTCGCACCGCGGCAAGGGCTGGGAGGCCGTGACAGAGTGCGCGATCCGCGCGCTGGTGGCGCGAAAGCAGCCGTTGGTGGCAGTGCTGTGGGGCCGTGACGCGTCCACGCTCAAGCCGATGCTCGACGGCAGTGAGTGTGTCGCGATCGAGTCGCCGCATCCCTCGCCGCTGTCGGCGTCGCGGGGATTCTTCGGGTCGCGTCCGTTCAGCCGCGCCAACGAACTGCTCGAGAAGATGGGCGCCGACCCGATCGACTGGCGTCTGCCTTAGCTACTCTGCGCTAATACACGTCGAGCCTGCGGGGAGATCGTCGAATCGCATGACATCGCGATCTGGCCGCAGTTTCGAGTGGTGCGGACTAGCCGCGGGTGACCTTGCCTGCCTTGATGCAGGAGGTGCAGACGTTGATGCGCTTCTTGTTGCCGCCAGGACGGGTCACGGCGCGCACCGTCTGGATGTTCGGATTCCACCGACGGCTGGTCCGGCGATGGGAGTGCGACACCGACTTGCCGAAGCCGGGGCCCTTCCCGCAGATATCGCACACGGCAGCCATATGGAGAACTCCTCGAATCAGTACTTATGGGGTCAACGACCGCGGACGGGTGACCCGACAACCTGACCAGGATACCGGGCCGCCAAGCGAACGCCAAAACGATCTCCACCGGCTGCGGACCAGGCGTGTCGTTGTGGCCAGTGATGTCCGGTGCAGTGGATAGGCTGGCGCCCACCGGGAGGTCCGTCAATGGGGTGGAGGTGGGTCTGAGTTGGGCGAGTCGGGTCGGCGGCTGGACGCGTCAGCCCTTCGGGACTGGGCCCACACCTCGGTGGGGGACCTGATCGCCCATACCGACGAGATCAACCGGCTGAACGTTTTCCCGGTCGCCGACGCCGACACCGGCACGAACATGCTGTTCACCATGCGCGCGGCATGGGCGCAGGCAGACGCCTCGACCCACGGAAACGGCGACGTGGCGCGGGTGGCCGCGGCCCTGGCCGAAGGCGCGCTGCACGGAGCTCGTGGCAACTCCGGGGTGATCCTCTCCCAGATTCTGCGCGGACTGGCTGACGTCGCCGCCGAAGCCGCAGCCGAGCGCGACGGCGAGCTCACAGAGATCGATGGCGCAGTTCTCGGCGCCGCGCTGCGTCACGCGGTCGGGCTGGTCGCCGCCTCGATGGGCGCTCCGGTGCCGGGAACCATCGTTTCGGTGCTGCAGGCGGCCGCCGAAGCCGCCGAAGACGCCGGCTCAGACGGTGCCGACCTCGGCGGCGTGGTCACCGCAGCGGCGGATGCGGCGGTGGTCGCACTCGACAAGACCATCGAGCAGCTCGACGTGCTCGCCGATGCCGGCGTGGTCGATGCCGGTGGCCGCGGCCTGCTCGTGCTGCTCGACGCCCTCTCGCGAACCGTGTCCGGTCACGCTCCGAGCCGCCACGAGTACGTGCCGTCGCCGCCGGACACCCGTAGTCACCGGCGCATCGCCCGCTCCGCCGCGTTTCGAGGTGATGTACCTGCTGACCGGCTGCGAACCCGACGGGGTCGAGCATCTGCGTCAGCGACTCGACGAACTGGGCGACTCGGTCGCCATCGCGGCATCCGGGTCCGACGGCGGTGGGCGGTATTCGGTGCACGTCCATTCGGACGACGCAGGCGGCGCCATCGAGGCAGCACTGACGTTCGGCACCCCGAGCCGGATTCAGATCACCGCACTCACCGGGGGCGCGAGCACACACGCGCCAGGCGGCTGGAGCCGCGAGCGAGCGGTGCTCGCCGTCGTCGACGGTGATGGAGCGGCAGAGCTGTTCGCCGGCGAGGGAGCGCACGTGTTGCGGCCCGATCCCCATGCGACCGACCCGACGTCCGCGGTGACCGCCAAGCAGTTGTTGCGCGGTCTCGTCGACGCGGACGCGGCCCAGATCATGGTGCTGCCCAACGGGTTCGTCGCGGCCGAGGAATTGGTGGCGGGGTGCACCGCCGCGATCGGCTGGGGGATCGACGTGGTGCCGGTGCCTGCCGGGTCGATGGTGCAGGGACTGGCCGCGTTGGCCGTGCACGACGCCGACCGGCAGGCCGTCGACGACGGCTACACGATGGCGCGTGCCGCCGCGGGTGCGCGGCACGGCTCAGTCCGGATCGCCACCGAGGAGGCATTGACGTGGGCGGGAACCTGTCGGCCCGGTGACGGCCTCGGCATCGCGCGGCGACGAGGTGTTGATCGTCGGCGAGGACATCACCGCCGCCGGCGCCGGGTTGATCGACCTGCTGCTCGTCGCGGGCGGTGAGCTGGTCACCGTCCTGAGCGGAGCCGGCGTGGATCCCGCTGTCGGGCGAGGCACTTCAGGAGCATGTCCACCGCGAACACCTCGGCACCGAGCTGGTGACCTACCACACCGGCCATCGCGGCGACGCCTTGTTGATCGGGGTCGAGTAACCGTGGTCGCGCTGAATGACCGGCTCGATTTCGTCATCGGCGAGCAAGGCGCCAGCCAGCTCGAGGAGTACTTCGGCATTCGCACGGTGAACGATCTGCTGCGGCATTACCCGCGCAAGTACAACGAGGGCATGACAGTGCGTGGGGAGGACGACGAGCCGACCTCGAGGAAGGCGAGCACGTCACCTTCGTCGACACCATCACCAAGGCCGAAGTGCGACTGGCACGAACAAGCGACCCAAAGCGCGAATACCTGTGTCGTCACGCTCGGGAACCGCCGACCGAAGGTGACGGCGACCTTCTTCAACGCGAAATGCATGAAGAGGAGCTTGCCCGAGGGCATCCGCGTGATGCTGTCCGGCGAGGTCGGAGTACTACAAGGGCACAATGCAATTGACGCATCCGGCGTTTCTCGTGCTGAATTCCGACCGGTAAGGACAATCGGCACGCGAGTCGTTGAAGAAGATCGCCGACGACTCGGGAGGCCAACGGCGACGAACTCCTTCGGCGTTCGAGCGCGACTTCTTCCCGATCTATCCGGCGAGCGCGAAGGTGCAGAGCTGGGATATCTACGCCTGCGTCCGCCAGGTGCTCGACGTGCTGGACCCTGTCGGCGATCCGCTACCGGAATCGCTTGTGCGACGAGCGCAATCTGATATCCGAGGACGAGGCACTTCGTGCGATCCATCTCGCCGAGACCGCAGCCGAGCGGACGTGCGCGCGAGCGCCTCACCTACGACGAAGCGCTCGGGCTGCAATGGGCATTGGTGGCCCGCCGCAACGGTGAACTGGGCGAATCCGGGCCGCCTGCGCCGAGGAAGAACGACGGGCTGCTCGCGGCACTCACGCGAGCAGCTTGCCGTTCGAACTGACCAACGGCCAGCGGGAAGTGCTCGAAACGCTGTCAGCAGAACTCGCGCAGAACCCGTCCGATGAACCGGATGCTGCAGGGTGAGGTCGGCTCGGGAAAAACCATCGTGTCGGTGCTGGCGATGCTGCAGATGATCGATGCGGGCTACCAATGCGCGTTGCTCGCTCCGACGGAAGTCCTTGCCGCGCAACATGCCCGCTCTGTGCGCGACGTCCTTGGGCCGTTGGCGATGGCCGGCCAGCTCGGCGGCGCCGAGAACGCGACCCGCGTGGCGCTGCTGACCGGATCGATGTCGCCGCAGCAGAAGAAGCAGGTGCGCGACGAGGTCGCCGTCCGGCGATGCGGGGATCGTCATCGGCACGCACGCGCTGCTGCAGGACGCCGTCGATTTCAACAACCTCGGCATGGTGGTGGTAGACGAACAACATCGGTTCGGCGTCGAGCAGCGGGATCGACTGCGCGCCAAGGCGCCCGAAGGTCTGACACCCGCACCTGCTGGTCATGACCGCCACCCCGATTCCGCGCACCGTCGCGCTGACCGTCTACGGCGACCTCGAGACCTCCACGCTGCGCGAACTGCCGCGTGGCCGCCAGCCGATCGCGACCAACACGATTTTCATTACGCAGCAACGCAAATGGCTGGATCGGGCGTGGGCAGCGCATCATCGAAGAGGTGCGGTGCTGGTCGCCAGGCCTACGTCGTGGCATCACGTATCGATGAGACCGACAAGAGCAGCGACGGTGAAGACCGAGCGGGCCGCCGGCGACCACGGTGGTCGAGTTGTTCGAGCATCTGCGGCCACGGACCGCTGTCCGGACTGCGGCTCGGCTTGATGCACGGCCGGCTGTCCGCCGACGAGAAGGACGCTGTGATGGCCGCCTTCCGCGCGGGCGAGATCGACGTTCTGGTGTGCACCACCGTCATCGAGGTCGGCGTCGACGTCCCCAACGCGACGGTCATGTTCGTGATGGATGCCGACCGGTTCGGCATCAGCCAGCTGCATCAGTTGCGCGGCCGCATCGGCCGTGGCGAGCACGCCAGCCTGTGTCTGCTCGCGACCAAACTGCCGGAACAATCCAAGGCGGGGGAAAGGCTGAAAGCGGTTGCGGGCACGCTGGACGGCTTCGAGCTCGCCGACCTCGACCTCAAGGAGCGCCGCGAGGGAGACGTGTTGGGATACAGCCAATCCGGCCGGGCGATCTCGCTGCGGTTCCTGTCGCTGTTCGACCACCGCGAGATCATCGAAGCGGCACGCGACTTCTGCCAGTCGCACTACGAGAACAATCCCGACGATCCCGGAATGGCGCTTCTGGCGGCCCAATTCACCGATACCGAGCGCGTCGAGTACCTGGACAAGTCATGAGCCGGAAGCGGCTGATGTGGTTGGCGATGGCGGTGGCGCTGGCCATGGTGGTGGCGTATCAGACGGTCGCGTCGGCCGATCAGCGCACCGCGTGGTTCGTCGCGCAAGCCGACGTTCCCACCGTCACGTCGGGTGTCGACGTGCTGGCCGGCGTGACCGAGGTGCCGTTGCGTATCCGCGGTTTCGACTACCGCAGGGCGGCGTTTGGTGAATCGTGGTCCGACGACAACCCGGCCCCGGCGGCCACAACGGCTGTGACACCCGCAACGACATTCTCGACCGTGACCTCGTCGACAAGACGTATGTGCCGATCAAGCGGTGCCCCAACGCCGTTGCCACCGGCACACTGCACGACCCGTACACCAACGCCACCGTCGCGTTCGTGCGCGGCAACCAGGTCGGCGCATCGGTGCAGATCGACCACATCGTGCCGTTGGCGTTGGCATGGGACCTCGGTGCCCGAAACTGGCCCGACGACATGCGGCTGCGCTTCGCCAACGACCCGGCCAATCTGCTTGCGGTGCAGGGACAAGCCAACCAGGACAAGGGCGATTCGGAGCCGGCGCTGTGGATGCCGCCCAACGCCGCGTTCCGGTGCCAGTACGCCATGCAGTTCATCGCGGTGCTGCGAGGCTACGGGCTGCCGGTCGATGCGCCGTCGGCGGGCGTGTTGCGCGAAGCCGCCGCGACATGCCCGACGAGCTGATGGCGAGCAGACGTAAAAGTCCCGCGACACGCCGCTTTCGGGAGCTTTTGCGTCTTCTCGCGGAGACCTAAGTGCCGGTATAGGTTTCGGGGTCCGGGCGGAACCGCGTTCCGTCATCGAGGCCGTTCAGCGTCGCCATGTCGTCGTCGGTGAGCTCGAAGTCGAACACGTCGAGGTTCTCCTTGATGCGCTCCGGTGACGCGGACCGGGGAATGACGACGTTGCCCAGCTGGATGCTCCAGCGGATCAGCACCTGTGCGGGTGACTTGCCGTGCGCCTCGGCGACCGAGGCGATGGTCGGGTTGTCCAGCAGCCGGCCGACACCCAGCGGGCCGTAAGCCTCGGTGACGATCCCGCGGCCGGCGTTGACCGCTCGCAGCGCGGCCTGATTCAGCAACGGGTGCAGCTCGATCTGGTTGACGACAGGGGTGACGAAGGACAGGTCGATGATGTTCGACAGGTGCTCCTCATGGAAATTGGCCACGCCGATCGATCGGGTGTGGCCCTCGCCCTTGACATGACAGCAGGCCACCCCAGCTGTCGACGTATTTACCCTCCTCGCCAGCGGGCCAGTGGATCAGGTAGAGGTCGACGTAGTCGAGGCCGAGGCGGTCCAGGCTTGCCTTGAGGCCGTCCTGTGACGACTGGAAGCCCTGGTCCTCGGTGGCCAGCTTGGTGGTGACGAACAGCTCCTAGCGCGGCACGCCCGATGAGGCGATCGCACGGCCGACCGCGGCCTCATTGCCATAGGCCGAGGCGGTGTCGATGAGCCGGTAGCCGACCTCCAACGCGGCCGATACCGCTCGCTCGGTTTCGTCCTCCGACAGTTCCGCGACACCCAGACCGATTACCGGCATCGTGTGGTCGTCGATGAGAGTGACGGTGGGAATCGCCGCCGACGTCATGTCTACCTATCCTGCGAAAGTTATTGGGCCATTGACTCAGGGAAGACGATATTACCGAGTTGGATATGTCACCTAATCAGTGCCTGCACGGATCGCGAATGAACCGGTATCCGCAGGTGTTGTCGTTGAAAACGACGAGCCCGACCTACGGATCGAATTACCGTCGTTCAGGATCACCGAGGGAGAAGCCATGGTTCGAAGTCTGCCAGCGCGACCTGTGACCTCCGTCGACGCCGAGACTTCGACGGCAAGCCCGGCGTCCGGGACAGGGTCCTCAACGTCCTCGGAACGGGACGCTGCACGCCATGCCGCACATACCCGATCGAATGAAGCGGCTGATGATGGGCGGCCGTACGGTCACCATCGACGGCAACACCCTCGACATCACGATGCAGCTCGTGCTGGCCTCGCAGCGCGCCGCAGGCTCCGGGGGGCTGATCATCGAGCGAGGACGTGGCTACTGCGCGGCGCTGATCAATACCGTGGCAGGGCAGCTTCCCCGCAGGAGAGTCGATATCTCCTGGACCGACATGTCACTGCCGGGCCCCGCAGGGGACATCCCCGCGCGTCACTACCGGCCGAACGAGGACGGCGCGCCGTTGCTGGTCTTCTACCACGGCGGTGGGTTCGTCGTCGGCGGCCTCGAAACGCACGGTCATCTGTGCCGAGGTGATCTGCCAGGACGCCGGCGTCCACGTGCTTTTCGTCGACTATCGGTGGGCACCCGAACACAAGGCGCCCGCCGCTGTCGAAGACGCATACGCGGCATATCTCTGGGCCCGCGACCACGCCGCCGAGCTCGGCGCCGACCCGAGCCGGGTCGCCGTCGGCGGGGACAGCGCCGGAGGCAATCTCGCCGCCGTGGTGCCCAGCGCGCGCGCGATGACGGCGCGCCACCGCCGGTCCTGCAGCTGCTGCTCTACCCGATCACCAACTACGCCGGCCGGACCCGGTCGCAGGGGTTGTTCGCCGACGGGTGCTTCCTTCGCCGCTGGGACATGGACTTTTGCGACGACAAGTACGTCGGGGGTTCGGGCGTCGACCCTGCCGACCCGCGGGTGTCGCCGCTGCTGGCCGACGACCTGTCCGGGCTGCCGCCCGCCATTCTCGTCACCGCGGGCTTTGATCCGCTGCGGGACGAGGGCCGCCAGTACGCCGACGCGTTGCGTGCGGCAGGCAACGCGGTGGACGCGCGGGAATACGGTTCGCTGATACACGCCTTCACCGACTTCTTTACCCTCGGTGGTGCCAGCGCGACGGCGACAGCCGACATCATTTCGGCTTTGCGCGCGCATCTCAGCCGCAGCTGACAAACCGTCGAGAACCCGCCGGTACGCTTAACCCCGTGGCCACGAAACCCAAGAAGAACGCCCGCTACGACCTCAACGCCGCCGACCGCAGGCGCAATCTGTTGATTCAGATCGGCCTGACCGCGATTGTGGTGCTCGTCGGCGTCGGACTGGTGCTCTACATCGTGACGTCGGCCGACAAGAAGCCAGCGGCAGGCGAGGCCCAGTCGATCCGGGTGACATCGAGCAAGCTGGTCACCAAGGAGGGCAGCTCCGACCCGAAGGCCGTGGTCTCGCTCTACGAGGATTTCCTGTGCCCACACTGCGGCGATTTCGAGCAGAAGTTCGGCCCGACGATCAACCAGCTCATCGACAGCGGAGCGATCGCTGCTGACTACTACATGGTCGCGATCCTGGACTCGCCGAGCACCCAGAATTACTCCTCGCGCGCAGCCGGCGCCGCGTACTGCGTTGCCGACGAGTCGAAGGACGCGTTCCGCCGCTTCCATGCCGCACTGTATGCGCAGCAGCCCGGTGAGACCGGGGGGAGCTTCCCCGACGACTCCCGGCTGGTCGAGGTCGCGCGGCAGGCCGGCGCCGGGGGCACCGTGGCGGACTGCATCAACAAGGGCAAATACGTCCCGATGGTCCAGGGCCTGGCCGCGGCGACGGGGATCCAGTCCACGCCGACGATCAAGATCAACGGCGAGGAGTTCGCCATCACGGAGGCAACGAAACCCGACGGAGTTGGTGGCCAAGGTCAAGGAGATCGTCGGCGATGTCCCCGGCCTGATGACCGCGCCCGCTGCGCCCAATCCGACGCCGCCGGGTGGGGCCGCACCGTGACCGTCACCGCCGACAGCCCTGCCGAGGCCTCGACCGAACAGGACCGGCCGGGTGTCGAGGTGCGGACCGCCAGCGCGTTGTGGGTGCTGATCGCAGGCGCTCTCGGGTTGGCCGCGGCGCTCACGCTGACGATCGAGAAGATCGAGATCCTGATCAACCCGGACTACGTGCCGTCCTGCAGCATCAACCCGGTGCTGTCGTGCGGGTCGGTGATGGTCACCCCACAGGCCTCGGCGTTCGGCTTCCCGAACCCGCTGATCGGCATCGTCGCCTTCACCATCGTCGTGGTGACCGGGGTGCTGGCGGTCGCCAAGGTGCGGCTGCCGCGGTGGTACTGGGCGGGGCTGGCCGCCGGCACGTTGCTCGGCGTCGCGTTCATCCACTGGCTGATCTTCCAGAGCCTCTACCGCATCGGCGCGCTGTGCCCGTACTGCATGGTGGTCTGGGCCGTCACCATCCCACTGCTCGTGGTGGTGTCGTCCATCGCGCTGCAGCCACGGCTTGAAAGCGGGCCGGCGCGGTTCATCTACCAGTGGCGCTGGTCGCTGGTCACCCTCTGGTTCACCGCGCTGATCCTGATGATCCTGGTGCGGTTCTGGAACTACTGGTCAACGCTGATCTAGGCGCACCGCAGCGGGTCGGCGTTAGGGTACGCGAGTGATCTCGAAAATCCTGGTGGCCAACCGCGGGGAAATCGCGATTCGCGCCTTCCGCGCTGCCTACGAGATGGGCATCACGACCGTCGCGGTGTATCCGCACGAGGATCGCAACTCGCAGCACCGGCTGAAGGCCGACGAGTCGTATCAGATCGGGGAGACCGGCCATCCGGTCCGCGCTTACCTGTCGGTCGACGAAATCATCCGGGTCGCGCAGCATGCGGGCGCCGACGCGGTCTACCCGGGGTACGGATTCCTGTCGGAGAATCCCGATCTGGCCGCGGCCTGTGCCGCGGCGGGTATCACCTTCGTCGGACCCGGCGCCGATGTTCTCGAGTTGACGGGCAACAAGGCACGCGCGATCGAGGCCGCGCGCTCGGCCGGCCTGCCCGTGCTGACGTCGTCGGCGCCGTCGGCGTCGGTGGACGAGCTGGTGGATGTCGCTGCGGGCATGCAGTTTCCGCTGTTCGTCAAGGCGGTGTCGGGTGGCGGCGGTCGTGGGATGCGTCGGGTGACCGACCCTGCCGCGCTGCCGGAGGCCATCGAAGCCGCCAGCAGGGAAGCGGAGTCGGCGTTCGGCGATCCGATGGTCTACCTCGAGCAGGCCGTCATCAACCCGCGCCACATCGAGGTGCAGATCCTGGCCGACAGCCACGGCAACGTGATGCATCTGTTCGAGCGTGACTGCAGTGTGCAGCGCCGCCATCAGAAGGTCATCGAGCTGGCGCCCGCGCCGAACCTTCCCGAGGAGCTGCGACAGAAGATCTGCTCCGACGCGGTCGCGTTCGCCCGCCAGATCAACTACTCGTATGCGGGCACCGTCGAGTTCCTGCTCGACGAGCGCGGGCATCACGTGTTCATCGAAATGAACCCCCGGATTCAGGTGGAGCACACCGTCACCGAGGAGATCACCGACGTCGACCTGGTGGCCAGTCAGATGCGCATCGCCGACGGCGAGACGCTCGAGCAGCTCGGGCTGCGCCAGGACAAGCTCGTCGTGCACGGTGCGGCAATGCAGTGCCGGATCACCACGGAAGATCCGGCCAACGGCTTCCGGCCCGACACCGGCCGCATCACCGGCTACCGGACACCCGGCGGCGCGGGCATCCGGTTGGACGGCGGCACCAACCTCGGGCGCGGAGATCAGCGCGCACTTCGACTCGATGCTGGTCAAACTCACTTGCCGCGGGCGTGATTTCGCCACGGCGATCGCGCGCGCCCGCCGCGCGCTGGCCGAGTTCCGGATCAGGGGCGTGTCGACGAACATCCCGTTTCTGCAGGCGGTCGTCGCCGACAACGATTTCCGGGCCGGACGGGTCACCACCTCGTTCATCGACGAGCGGCCATACCTGCTGACCGCTCGCACCCCTGCCGATCGCGGCACCAAGATCCTGAACTACCTCGCGGACGTCACCGTGAACCAGCCGCACGGGCCGCGCCCGTCGACGGTCTACCCGCAGGACAAGCTTCCCGAGATCGATCTGGAGGCGTCGCCGCCGGATGGAAGCAAGCAGCGGCTGACCGAATTGGGGCCAGAAGGTTTCGCGCGGTGGCTGCGAGAATCCAAGTCCGTCGGTGTCACCGACACGACCTTCCGCGATGCGCACCAGTCGCTGCTGGCGACGCGGTTGCGCACGACCGGGCTGCTGATGATCGCGCCGTACATCGCCAGGATGACGCCACAGCTGTTGTCGATCGAATGCTGGGGCGGCGCGACTTACGATGTGGCGCTGCGGTTTTTGAAGGAAGACCCGTGGGAGCGGCTGGCGGCGCTTCGGGAAGCCGTGCCCAACATCTGCCTGCAGATGCTGCTGCGCGGCCGCAACACCGTCGGCTATACCCCGTACCCCGAGCTCGTCACGAAGGCGTTCGTCGACGAGGCGACGGCCACCGGAATCGACATCTATCGCATCTTCGACGCACTGAACAACGTCGAGTCGATGCGGCCGGCGATCGACGCGGTGCGCGAAAGTGGCACGGCGATAGCCGAAGTCGCGATGAGCTACACCGGCGACCTGTCCGACCCGGGCGAGAACCTGTACACGCTGGACTACTACCTGAAGCTGGCGGAGCAGATCGTCGACGCCGGAGCGCACGTGCTGGCGATCAAGGACATGGCCGGGCTATTGCGGCCGCAGGCCGCGACCGCACTGGTCGGTGCGCTGCGCAGTCGGTTCGACCTTCCGGTGCATGTGCACACCCACGACACCCCCGGCGGTCAGCTGGCCACCTACCTGGCGGCATGGCAGGCAGGCGCCGACGCCGTCGACGGCGCAGCCGCACCGCTTGCAGGCACCACGAGCCAACCCGCGTTGTCGTCCATCGTGGCCGCCACCGCGCACACCGAATACGACACGGGGCTGTCGCTTGCCGCGGTCTGCGAGCTCGAGCCGTACTGGGAAGCGTTGCGAAAGGTCTACGCCCCCTTTGATGTTGCGGCATCCGGCCCTACCTTCCCGACAGGCCGGGTGTATCACCACGAGATTCCCGGAGGTCAGCTGTCGAACCTCAGGCAGCAGGCCATCGCTCTCGGATTGGGTGACCGGTTCGAGCAGATCGAGGAGAGCTACGCCGCGGCCGACCGGATACTCGGTCGGTTGGTGAAGGTGACGCCGTCGTCGAAGGTGGTCGGCGACCTCGCGTTGGCGTTGGTCGGCGCGGGCATCAGCGCCGACGAATTCGCCTCCGACCCGGCGCGATTCGACATTCCCGACTCAGTCATCGAGTTTCTCCGCGGCGAGCTCGGCGATCCGCCCGGCGGGTGGCCGGAGCCGCTGCGCACCAAGGCGCTGGCCGGGCGCCCGCCTGCCAAGCCGACCCGAGAGCTCACGCCGGATGACGAGGCGGCGCTCGCGCTTGCGGGACCGAAGCGTCAGGCCGAACTGAATCGCTTGCTGTTTCCCGGTCCGACAAAGGAATTCGACGCACATCGAGATATCTACGGAGACACGTCGAGCCTGTCGGCGAACCAGTTCTTCTACGGTCTGCGGCACGGCGACGAGCACCGGGTGATGCTCGAGCGCGGTGTCGAACTGCTGATCGGGCTGGAAGCGATCTCCGAACCCGACGAGCGGGGCATGCGCACGGTGATGTGCATCCTCAACGGTCAACTGCGTCCCGTGGTGGTTCGCGACCGCAGCATCGCCAGCGAAGTGCCCGCCGCAGAGAAGGCCGATCGATCCAACCCGGATCACGTCGCCGCGCCGTTCGCCGGCGTGGTCACCGTCGCGCGTGGCGTCCGGTGACGCGGTCAGTGCCGGACAAACCATCGCCACCATCGAGGCGATGAAGATGGAGGCCGCGATCACCGCGCCCAAGGCAGGCACCGTCGACCGGATCGCCGTATCGCAGACCGCACAGGTCGAGGGTGGTGACCTACTGGTGGTGGTGAGCTGACCCGCATCGTCGCCGGCAGCCTGGGCGGGCGGCGCATCGCGGTGCCGCAGCTCGCGGCACCCGCCCGACGACCGACCGGGTGCGCGAGTCCCTGTTCAACGTGTTGGTGGCGCGGGTGGACCTCCGCGGCGCATCGGTGCTCGATTTGTACGCAGGCTCAGGAGCGCTCGGGCTGGAGGCGTTGTCGCGCGGCGCGGCCGCTGCGGTGTTCGTCGAGTCCGATCCGCGGGCCGCGGCGGTGATCGGGCAGAACATCAAGGCGCTCGGTGTCGCGGGAGCGACGCTGCGGCGCGGCATCCGCCGCGTCGGTGCTCGCGGCGGGCACCGACAACGCCCGTCGACCTGGTGCTCGCTGACCCGCCATACGACGTCGATGCCGTCGAGATCGAAGAACTGATCGGCGCGCTGACGACGCGAGGGTGGGCGGTGACCGGAACCGTCGCGGTGGTCGAGCGGGCCGCCTCCGGGCCGCCGCTGCGGTGGCCTGCCGGGTGGACCGTGTGGACGGACCGGAAATACGGCGACACCCGCCTGGAGATGGCACAGCTGTCGAGCTGACCTGCAGTGCTACGGTCATCGACCATGAGCGGCGCGGTATGCCCCGGATCGTTCGACCCGGTGACCCTCGGCCATATCGACATCTTCGAGCGCGCCGCGGCCCAATTCGACGAGGTCATCATCGCCGTGCTGGTCAATCCCAACAAGTCCGGCATGTTCGACCTCGACGAACGCATCGCGATGATCGACGAGTCGACACGCCACCTGCCCAACCTGCACGCGGAGTCCGGCGAGGGCCTGGTGGTCGACTTCGTCAAGGCGCGAGGTTTCACCGCGATCGTCAAGGGGCTGCGCACCGGAACCGATTTCGAATACGAGCTGCAGATGGCGCAGATGAACAAGCACATCGCCGGGGTGGACACGTTCTTCGTCGCCACCACGCCGAAGTATTCGTTCGTGTCCTCGTCACTGGCCAAAGAGGTGGCCACGCTCGGCGGCGACGTCTCGGAACTGCTGCCCGAACCGGTGAACGTGCGGCTGCAGGCCAAGCTCAAGGGTTAGTCCGGTCCGCCTGCGGGTATACAGCAGAAGGCGCACAGCCCATCGCGCCACCCAAACCACCGAATAAATCGGAGATAATTGCCGTGGTTGAAACATTTGTTCAGTCGACCGATGACGTCGTCAAATTCCTCAACGGACAGCACAATCTGATCAAGGACATGTTCGAAGAAGTGCTGTCCGCATACGACCACAGAAGCGCGCGAGAAGGCCTTCTTCGAGCTGCGCAAATTGCTGGCGGTACACGAGACCGCCGAGGAAATGGTGGTCCATCCGCGCGCCCGTCATGAGATCGCCGACGGCGAGGCGATCGTCGATGCCCGGTGCACGAGGAGCACGAGGCCAAGCAGCAGCTGTCCGAAGCTCGAGGGCATGGACATCGGCTCGCAGGAGTTCCTCACCGAGCTGAGAAGTTCCGGGACGCCGTGCTCGAGCATGCCGAGCACGAGGAGACCGAGGAATTCACAAGCTGCAGCCGCGAACTCGACGCCGAGGACCGCAAGCGGATGGCGGCGGCGGTACAGGCCGCCGAGGCCATCGCGCCGACGCGTCCTCATGCCGGCGTCGAGTCGGCCAAGGTGAATTTCGCGCTCGGACCGTTCGCATCGATGCTCGACCGCGCGCGTGATCTGATCAAGCAGGCCGTCAAGTAACGAATATCCGTTCGTCAGGCAAAGACCGCTCGACCCTTTGGGTGCTCGGGCGGTCTTTGCTTTGCCGCCGATGGGCGAATTGCGCGGCTGTTGACATAATGTTGCCGAAAAGAGGCGGGCCTGGGGTGGGCTCCTGGTAAGCCGGCCGGCGACACACCGGCGGCGATAGCCGGAGTCACAGGGGTAACACCAGGCACACTGGTAACAACAACTACGCCTGGAGGGTGTGCCGTGTACCGAGTATTTGAAGCGCTCGATGAATTGGGCGCGATCGTCGAGGAGGCTCGCGGCGTGCCTATGACAGCAGGCTGCGTGGTGCCCCGTGGCGACGTGCTCGAGCTGATCGACGACATCAAGGACGCCATTCCCGGCGAACTCGACGACGCCCAGGATGTGCTGGACGCGCGCGATTCGCTGCTGAACGAGGCCAAGGAGCATTCCGGCTCGATGGTCGCGACGGCCAGCGCGGAAGCCGACTCGATGCTCAACCACGCCCGCACCGAGGCGGACCGGCTGCTGGCCGACGCCAAGTCCCAGGCCGACCGGATGGTCGCCGAGGCGCGCCAGCACAGCGAGCGGATGGTCGGGGAGGCCCGGGAGGAGGCCGCCAGCGTCAGCGCGACGGCGAAGCGCGAGTACGAAGCCAGCGCCGGGCGCGCGAAGGCCGAGGCAGATCGCCTGATCGAGAGCGGCAACCTCTCCTACGAGAAGGCTGTCCAGGAGGGCATCAAGGAGCAGCAGCGCCTGGTGTCGCAGACCGAGACCGTCCAGTCGGCGAACGCCGAGGCGACCCGGCTCATCGACGCGGCCCACGCCGAGGCCGACCGGCTGCGCGGTGAGTGCGACATCTACGTGGACAGCAAGCTCGGGGAGTTCGAGGAGTTCCTCAACGGCACGCTGCGGTCGGTAGGCCGTGGCCGCCATCAGTTGCGCACCGCAGCGGGCACACACGACTACGTGGCGCGCTAGCCACCCCGATTACCAGCAGGGCCGTCGCCGTACCATCGGAGTATGGCGACGCAACGTAAATCCCGCTCGCCGCTCGTGTTCAACATCTCTCGTCTCGGCCGGCGGCCAGGGTCGATGATGACCATCTATGAAACGGTGCCAAGCCCGTCACGCATCGGCGTCGAGCTGATGGCCATCGACAAAGGCGCGCCCATCGAGCTGGATCTGCGGGTCGAGTCCGTTTCTGAGGGCGCGCTTGTCACCGGAACGGTGTCTGCTCCCACAACGGGGGAATGCGCCCGCTGTCTCACGCCGATCACCGGAGATGTCGAGATCGACCTCACCGAGCTATTCGCCTACCCGGGCAGCGCCACGGAGGCGACCACCGAGGCCGACGAGGTCGGACACGTCGTCGACGACACCATCGACCTCGAGCAGGCGATCGTCGACGCCGTCGGGCTTGAGCTGCCGTTCTCGCCGACGTGCGGGCCGGATTGCCAAGGGCTGTGCCCCGATTGCGGCATCCCGATGGCGACGGCCGAGCCCGGACACCGTCACGAGAAGATCGACCCGCGTTGGGCGAAGCTCGCCTCGAAGCTGGAGACCGACGACAAGTGACGGGTGATCGTGCCGCGCTGGTCAAGGCCCTCGGGGTGGAGTTGCCCGACGAGCTGCTCACCATGGCGCTGACGCACCGCAGCTACTCCTACGAGAACGGCGGGCTGCCGACCAACGAGCGGCTGGAGTTCCTCGGCGACGCGGTGCTCGGGCTGACCATCACCGAGGAGCTCTACCACCGGCATCCCGATCGCTCGGAGGGCGATCTGGCCAAGCTGCGCGCGAGCATCGTCAACACCCAGGCGCTGGCCGACGTCGGTCGCGCGCTGTCCGATAAGGGCCTCGGCGCCCACCTGCTGCTGGGCAAGGGCGAGGAGAACTCCGGCGGCGCCGACAAATCGAGCATTCTCGCCGACGGTGTCGAATCTTTGCTTGGCGCAATCTATGTCGAGCACGGCATGGCGGTTGCCCGCGAGGTCGATCCTGCGATTGTTCAGTGACCTGATCGAAACGGCGCCGACGCTGGGCGCGGGCCTGGATTGGAAGAGCAGCCTGCAGGAGCTGACCGCCGCGCGCGGTATGGGTGCGCCGTCTTACCTCGTGACCGCAACCGGACCCGACCACGACAAGGAGTTCACTGCGACGGTCGTCGTGATGAACACCGAATACGGCAGGGGTGTCGGCCGGACCAAGAAGGAAGCAGAGCTGAAGGCGGCCGCGGCGGCGTGGACGGCGCTTTCCGCCCCAACCGAAGATGCCTGAACTCCCCGAGGTAGAGGTCGTTCGGAGGGGACTGCAGGCACATGTGGCGGGCAAGACCATCACCGCTGTGCGGGTGCATCATCCCCGTGCCGTGCGGCGTCACGAGGCCGGCCCAGCAGACCTGACCGCACGGCTGCTGGGCAGCCGTGTCACCGGTACCGGCAGGCGCGGCAAGTACCTGTGGCTGACACTCGACGACGGCTCTGCGCTGGTCGTGCATCTGGGAATGAGCGGTCAGATGCTGCTCGGCGAAGTGCCCAACGAGGGTCATCTCCGGATCGCCGCCCTGCTCGACGACGGCACCGCGCTGTCCTTCGTCGATCAGCGCACCTTCGGCGGCTGGATGCTGACCGACTTGGTCACCGTCGACGGCTCCGACGTGCCTGTGCCAGTCGCGCACATCGGCCGTGACCCGCTTGACCCGATGTTCGACCGCGACGCCGTCGTTGCGGCGTTGCGGCGCAAGCACTCTGAGATCAAGCGTCAGCTGTTGGACCAGACCGTGGTATCCGGGATCGGCAACATCTACGCCGACGAGGCACTGTGGCGGGCCAAGATCAACGGCGGAAAGCCGGCGTCGTCGTTGACCCGTAAGCAGCTCGGCGAGCTGCTCGACACCGCTGCGGACGTGATGACCGAGGCGCTGGGGCAGGGCGGTACGTCGTTCGACTCGCTGTACGTCAACGTCAACGGCGAGTCCGGCTACTTCGAGCGGTCGTTGGACGCCTACGGTCGCGAGGGCGAGCCGTGCAGGCGCTGCGGCGCGGTGATGCGGCGGGAGAAGTTCATGAACCGCTCGTCGTACTACTGCCCGAAATGCCAGCCCCGCCCGCGACCGCGCCGGGCCTGATTCCCGCGAAACGGAATTCCGGCAGGTGGCTACTCGCCGAAATCCGCTGCTGGAATTCCGTTTCGCGGCGGGTTGTAGAAAGGGAGCATGACGGAACTGTGGGTCGAGCGCACCGGTGTGCGCCGCTACACCGGGCGCAGCTCGCGCGGTGCCGAGGTGCTGGTGGGCAACGAGGACGTCGACGGCGTGTTCACGCCAGGCGAGCTGATGAAGATCGCGCTCGCTGCCTGCAGCGGGATGAGCAGCGACGCGCCACTGCGACGGCGCCTCGGCGACGACTATCAGACGACGATCAAGGTGTCCGGCGCTGCCGACCGCGAGCAGGAGCGCTATCCGCTTCTGGAAGAACACATGGAGCTCGACCTGTCCGGGCTGTCCGAGGACGAGGTGGCACGGGTACTCACGGTCGTGGAGCGGGCGATCGATCAGGTTTGTACTGTCGGTCGCACCTTGAAATCCGGGACCAAAGTGACATTTGAGGTTCATGATGCAGGAGTTAGCTGAGGTTCGGCTGACCGCCTGGGTGCACGGCTACGTCCAAGGCGTCGGCTTCCGGTGGTGGACCCGGTCTCGAGCCCTGGAACTCGGGTTGACCGGATACGCGTCGAACAGGCCCGACGGCCGTGTTCAGGTGGTCGCGCAGGGTCCGCGTGATGCCTGCGAGCGCCTGCTTGACCTGCTGAAAAGCGGCAGCACGCCGGGCCAGGTCGACAAAGTCGTCGCCGACTGGACAGAACCTGGCGACGCGCTCTCGGGGTTCACCGAGCGATAGCCCGCGCGGCTGTAGTGTGGCACGTCGTGCACCTCAAGAGTCTGACGCTGAAGGGCTTCAAGTCCTTTGCTTCGCCGACGACTCTGCGCTTCGAGCCGGGCATCACCTGTGTGGTCGGGCCCAACGGCTCAGGCAAGTCGAACGTCGTCGACGCGCTGACGTGGGTGATGGGCGAGCAGGGAGCCAAGACGCTTCGCGGCGGCAAGATGGAAGACGTCATCTTCGCAGGCACGTCGTCGCGGCCACCGCTGGGCCGCGCCGAGGTCACCGTCACGATCGACAACTCCGACAATTCGCTGCCGATCGAGTACTCCGAGGTGTCGATCACCCGCAGGATGTTCCGCGACGGCGGAAGCGAATACGAAATCAACGGCAGCAGTTGCCGTTTGATGGACGTACAGGAACTGCTCAGCGACTCGGGCATCGGCCGCGAGATGCACGTCATCGTCGGACAGGGCAAGCTCTCCGAAATCCTCGAGTCCCGTCCTGAGGACCGGCGCGCGTTCATCGAAGAGGCCGCGGGTGTTCTCAAGCACCGCAAGCGCAAAGAGAAGGCGGTCCGCAAGCTCGACGCGATGTCGGCCAACCTGGCTCGGCTGACCGACCTCACCACCGAGCTGCGCCGCCAGCTCAAGCCGCTGGGCAGACAGGCCGAGATGGCGCGCCGCGCGCAGACCATCCAGGCCGACCTCCGCGACGCGCGGCTGCGGCTGGCCGCAGACGACCTCGTCACCCGCAGAGGCGAATTCAACGACACCAACCAGGCCGAGACATCGCTGCGCCGCGAACACGACGAGATGACCACCCGGCTGGAAGCCGCCACCGTCCAACTCGACACGCACGAATCGGCGGTCGCCGGGCTCAGCGAGCGCGCCGAGGCCGCACAGCAGAGCTGGTTCCGGCTGTCGGCGCTGGCCGAACGGGTCAGCGCGACGGTCCGGATCGCCAGCGAGCGCGCCCAGCATCTCGAGACGGAACCGGAAGCATCCACCGGCGCGGATCCCGAAGCTCTCGAGGCCGAGGCCGATGAGGTCGCCGCGCACGAGCGGCAGCTGCTCGCCGAGCTTGCCGAGTCGCCGCGACCGGCTGACCGCCGCCCGTGACGAGCTGAGCGAGCGGGAGCGGATTGCCGCCGAGGCCGAACGCGCACACCTGGCGGCGGTACGCGCCGAGGCCGACCGCCGGGAAGGACTGGCCCGGCTGGCCGGTCAGGTCGACACCATGCGCACCCGCGTCGAGTCCATCGACGAGACCGTCGCGCGGTTGACGGAGACCATCGAGGAGGCGGGCACCCGGGCGCAGCAGTCGCAGGCCGAGTTCGAGACGGTGCAGGGCCGCGTCGGTGAACTCGACGCGGGCGAGGTCGGGCTCGACGAACACCACGACCGGACGGTGACCGCGCTGCGGCTCGCCGATGAGCGCGTCGCGGAACTGCAGGCCGCCGAGCGCAGTGCCGAGCGTCAGGTGGCATCGCTGCGCGCCCGCATCGACGCCCTCGCGGTCGGCCTGGACCGCAAGGACGGCGCCGCCTGGCTGCAGAAAAACCTCACCGGCACAGAACTTTTCGGCTCGGTCGCGAACCTGGTCAGGGTGCGCCCGGGTTACGAAGCGGCGGTTGCCGCCGTCATGGGCGCCGCAGCCGACGCCGTGGCCGCAGAGAACTTCGGTGCTGCGCGCTCGGCGGTCGCGGCGCTGAAGGCTTCCGATGGTGGCCGCGCCGCGATCGTGCTCGGTGACTGGCCCACCGAAGCACAGGAGCCGGCCGGGCCGCCGCCCGAAGGCGCGTTGTGGGCGACGGATCTGGTCGACATGCCGTCGCGGCTGCGCGGCGCGCTCACAGCGATGCTGTCCGGCGTCGTGGTGGTGCGCGATCTGTCTGCGGCGCTGGAGCTGGTGGCCGCGCGCCCGCAGCTGCGCGCCGTCACCGCCGACGGTGACCTGGTCGGGGCAGGCTGGGTCAGTGGCGGCTCGGACCGCAAGCCCAGCACGCTCGAACTCACCTCAGAGGTGGAGAAGGCCCGCAACGAGCTGGCCGCTGCGGAGAATCAGACCGGCGAGCTGGGCGCCGCGTTGTCGGGTGCGCTGGCCGAACAGAAGGCCCGTCAAGACGCCGCCGAGCAGGCGCTGGCCGCGCTCAACGAGTCCGACGCCGCGATCTCGGCGATCTATGAACAGCTTGGTCGGCTCGGGCAGGATGCCCGCACGGCAGACGAGGAATGGCAGCGGCTGATCCGGCAGCGCGACGAGCTCGAGACGGGCCGCGGCCAGACCGTCGAGGAACTCGCCGCGCTCGAACAGCGCCTGGCCAACGCCGAGCAGGCACCGCTGTTCGACGCCGCGCCTGCGGAGCGGCAGCAGACCGTGGCCGCCGCGGAAACCGCACGGGCCGCCGAAGTGGAGGCCCGGCTGTCGGTCCGCACCGCCGAGGAGCGGGCGAATGCTGTTCGCGGGCGGGCGGATTCGCTGCGCAGAGCGGCGGCGGCCGAACGGGAGGCCAGGCTGCGGGCCCAGCGCGCGCGGGAGGCCCGCGAGCTCGCCGCAGCGGTGGCAGCGGCGGTGGCCGAGTCCGGCCGTGGCCTGGCGCAGCGACTCAGCGCGACGGTGGGCGTCGCTTCGCGTCGCCGCGACGCGCTGGCCACCGAGCGTCACCAACGGATTGACGCGTTGGCGAAGGCGCGTGAGCTGGTCTCCGAATTCAGCACCAAGATCGCCGCCGTCACCGAAGCACTGCATCGCGACGAAGTCGCCAAAGCGCAAGCGGCACTTCGCATCGAGCAGCTCGAACAAAACATTCTCGACCAGTTCGGGATGGCCACCGCCGACCTCATCGCCGAGTACGGACCGGACGTGCCGCTGCCGCCGTCGGAGCTGGAGATGGCCGAGTACGAGCAGGCTCGCGAACGGGGGGAACAGGTGATGGCGCCCGCCCCGATGCCGTTCGACCGACCGACCCAGGAGCGCCGCGCCAAACGCGCCGACCGTGAACTCAACGAGCTCGGACGCGTTAATCCGTTGGCGCTGGAGGAGTTTGCCGCGCTCGAGGAGCGCTACAACTTCCTGTCTACCCAGCTCGAAGACGTCAAGGGGGCCCGCAAGGATCTGCTCGATGTGATCGCCGACGTCGACGACCGCATCCTGCAGGTGTTCACTGAGGCCTTCGCCGACGTCGAGCGCGAGTTCCAGGGGGTGTTCTCGGCGCTGTTCCCCGGCGGAGAGGGCAGGCTGCTGCTGACCGATCCCGAGGACATGCTGACCACCGGCATCGAGGTCGAGGCTCGACCGCCCGGCAAGAAGATCAAGCGGCTGTCGCTGCTGTCCGGTGGCGAGAAGTCGCTCACCGCGGTCGCGATGCTGGTGGCGATCTTCCGGGCTCGGCCGTCGCCCTTCTACGTGATGGACGAGGTGGAAGCCGCGCTCGACGACGTCAACCTGCGCCGTCTGATCGGGCTGTTCGAGCAGCTGCGGGAGCGTTCGCAGCTGATCGTCATCACCCACCAGAAGCCGACGATGGAAGTCGCCGACGCGCTCTACGGCGTCACGATGCGCGACGACGGCATCACCGCGGTGATCTCGCAGCGCATGCGGGGGCAGGAGCTGGTCACCGCGGGCTGACGGTGGCGGGCTACCGGATGGGCGTCACGCCGCGGCGCCGCAGCGCCGACAGGTTCGCCGCGCCGCAGCCGTGCAGGCAGATCTGCAGCTCGGCGATGAAGTTCGCAAGCCAATCCAGCACGGTCGCCGTCGATTCGATGGCCGGAGCAAGCAACGGGCGCGCCACCGCGACGACGTCGGCTCCCATCGCCAACGCCTTGGCGGCGTCCATTCCGGTGCGAATGCCGCCGGACGCGACGATCGACACATCGGGCAACGTGTGCCGGACCTCCTGCAGCGCCTGTGCGGTCGGAATGCCCCACTCCGCCAGCGCCGGATACCGGATCTCGCCGTAGCGGACGTACTGTTCGACACGGGCCCACGACGTCCCGCCAGCTCCGGCGACGTCGACGGCCGCGATCGGGCAGTCCACCAGTTCGGCGGCGGCCGCAGCCCCGATGCCATGCCCGACCTCCTTGAGCATCACCGGATAATTGATGGACCGAGCGACGTCGCGAAGCCGCGTTATCGAGCCCGAGAAGTCGGTGTCGCCCTCCTGCTGCATGGCTTCTTGCAGCGGATTGGTATGTACGGCAAGCGCATTCGCGCCGACACGGTCGAGGGCGTCAACCAGATCCGGCACCAGCTCGTCGGACAGTTGGGCCAGACCGATGTTCCCGATCAGCAGCGCGTCGGGCGCGACGTCGCGAACCGTGAAGCTGGTCGTCGCACCATCGTCGCCCAACATGATGCGCTGAGAGCCGAGCATCATGCCGATGCCCAGCTTCTGGGCGGCGGCGGCCAGGTTGCGGTTGATGACACCGGAGAGCTCGGCGCCGCCGGTCATGGCTCCGATCAGCACGGGCGCCTCCAGCCGCACGCCGAGAAACTCGGTGCCGAGGTCGATGGCGCCCAAACTGGTCTGGGTCAGCGCGTTGTACGGCAGCCGAAAGTGCTCCAGGCCGGTCGTCACGGTCTGGTAGTCCACCGCCTCGGTCAGGCACACGTCGATGTGCCTGGCCTTGCGGGACTCCATGCCGTTACCTGCGGGCTGCATGCTCACCGTCTACCCACATTGGGACAATGACACGGTGTCCGAGGGTCTATGGATCGCAATCGCGGTCATCGCCGTTCTGGTCGTCGCTGCTCTTGTGGTGTACGGCCTGGTCCGATTCCGCCGCGGCAAGGTCAGCCTCGACTCGTCCACCAGCACAGACACTGCCACACCGGTCGACCGGTCCGGCGGGTACACCGCTTCTTCGGGCATCACGTTCACACAATCGTCAGCCCCTGCGGCGGCGCCACCGACCACCCAGACCCCGCCGGACCGCCTGGACACCAGCGGGCTGCCCGCCGTCGGCGACGACGCCACAATCCCGCGTGACGCGCCCAAGCGACCGATCGCCGACGTGCAGCTGCCCGAGCCGCCGACCGCGCCCGCTGCTCCCGAAATCGAAGAGATTGAGGAGGAAGCCCCCGCTGCGCCCGATGTCGGCGCCATTGCGCCGCCTGAGGGCCGCCTCGAGCGGCTGCGCGGACGGCTGGCCAAATCGCAGAACGCGCTGGGCCGCAGCATGCTGGGGCTGCTCGGCGGCGGCGACCTCGACGAGGACTCCTGGGAGGCTGTCGAGGACACCCTGCTGGTCGCCGATCTGGGCTCTGTCGTCACCGACTCCGTCGTCACAGCGCTGCGGGAACGGCTCGCCAGCGGCCGGGTACGCACCGAAGCCGACGCCCGCGCCGTGTTGCGCGAGGTGCTGATCGCCGAGCTTCATCCGGATCTGGACCGCGCCGTCAAGGCGCTGCCGCATGACAACCACCCGTCGGTGCTGCTCGTCGTCGGCGTCAACGGCACCGGCAAGACCACCACGGTCGGCAAGCTGGCCCGCGTGCTGGTCGCCGACGGGCGCCGGGTGGTGCTGGGCGCCGCGGATACGTTCCGGGCCGCCGCGGCCGACCAGCTGCAGGCCTGGGCGTCGCGGGTGGGCGCGCAGGTGATCCGCGGAGCAGAGGGCGCCGACCCCGCATCGGTGGCATTCGACGCCGTCGACAAGGGCATCGAATGCGGCGCCGACGTCGTCCTCATCGACACCGCGGGACGGTTGCACACCAAGACCGGCCTGATGGACGAACTCGGCAAGGTCAAGCGCGTGGTGAGTAAGCGCGCGGCGGTCGACGAGGTGCTGCTGGTGCTGGACGCCACGATCGGGCAGAACGGGTTGGCGCAGGCGCGGGTGTTCGCCGACGTCGTCGACATCACCGGTGTCGTCCTGACCAAACTCGACGGCACCGCCAAGGGCGGAATCGTGTTTCGCGTGCAGCAGGAATTGGGCGTGCCGGTCAAGCTCGTCGGTCTCGGCGAAGGCCCGGACGATCTCGCCCCATTCGAGCCCGAAGCGTTCGTCGACGCGCTTCTCGGTTAACGAAACCGCGCCGAAACCGCGCGATGTAACACCGCCGAAACGTAACAGGCGGATCCGTTCACACGAGCGAAACGCCAAGGCGTCTTAGACGAAACAACCACTCAGCAAAGTCTTGGACCAGGTCGATGGCCGTAAAACCTTTGCGGCCCTGCCTTGTCGAAGGAGGAAACTGCGAGTGGACCAATTCCCGATATTGGGTCAACCGGACACCGGTGACACGGCGTGGATGCTGGCAAGCTCCGCGCTGGTGTTGCTGATGACGCCGGGCCTGGCCTTTTTCTATGGCGGCATGGTCCGCGCCAAGGGCGTGCTCAACATGATCATGATGAGCGTCAGCGCGATGGGCGTGGTGACGGTGCTATGGGTGCTGTACGGCTACTCGCTTGCTTTCGGCAACGATGTCGGCAATCTCTTCGGCGACCCCGCACAGTTCTTCGGTCTGAAGGGCCTCATCGGCGGGAATGCGGCGGCCGAAGTCGTCGCCGACCCGAGCGCCGGCGTCGAGGCGGCCGCGGCAGTGGACATCCCGCTGGTGTTCACGCTGCCCGCGACCGTGTTCGTCGCGTTCCAGTTGATGTTCGCGATCATCACCGTCGCGCTGATCTCAGGCGCGGTGGCCGACCGAATCAAGTTCGGCGGCTGGCTGCTGTTCGCGGGCCTGTGGGCGACCTTTGTGTACTTCCCGATCGCGCACTGGGTGTTCTCGTTCGACGGGGGCACCGCGGAGACCGGCGGCTGGATCGCCAACAAGCTCGCCGCGATCGACTTCGCCGGTGGCACAGCGGTTCACATCAACGCCGGCACCGCGGGTCTGGTGCTGGCGATCATCCTCGGCAAGCGCAAGGGCTGGCCGCAGCACGCCGATGCGGCCGCACAACCTGCCGTTCGTCATGCTCGGCGCAGGTCTGCTGTGGTTCGGCTGGTACGGCTTCAACGCCGGTTCGGCGACCGTCGTCGGGCGGCCTCGCGGGCTCGACGTTCGTTACCACGACGGTCGCGACCGCGGCAGCGATGCTGGCCTGGCTGCTCACGGAGCGCATCCGCGACGGCAAGGCCACCTCGCTCGGCGCCGCCTCGGGCATCGTCGCGGGCCTGGTCGCGATCACGCCGTCCTGCTCGTCGGTCAACGTGGTCGGTGCGCTGGTGATCGGCGTCGTCGCCGGTGTGCTGTGCGCCCTTGCTGTCGGCCTGAAATACAAACTCGGGTATGACGATTCGCTCGACGTGGTCGGCGTGCACCTGGTCGGCGGTCTTGTCGGGCACGCTGCTGATCGGTCTTGTCGCCGCGCCGGAGACGGGCGCGGGTGTCGCCGGATTGTTCTACGGCGGCGGATTCGACCAGCTGTGGCGGCAGGCGGTAGGCGCAGGCGCGGTTCTGGTCTATTGCGCGATCGCTACCGACTATCTTGGCTCTGATAGTGAAATTCACCGTTGGACTGCGCCTTGATGAGGAAGATGAATCGACTGGACCTGACGAAACGGAACATGCCGAAACCGGGTATGACTTCGCAACAGTCGGAGCCGGCTCGACTCTCGGTCGTCACCCCGGCGTGGAGGGATAAGGGAATATGAAGCTGATCACTGCGATCGTCAAGCCGTTCACGCTCGAAGACGTCAAGACCGGCCTCGAGCAGACGGGAATTCTCGGCATGACCGTCAGCGAGGTGCAGGGTTACGGGCGCCAGAAGGGCCACACGGAGGTGTATCGCGGCGCTGAGTACTCCGTCGACTTCGTGCCGAAGGTGCGTATCGAGGTGCTTGTCGACGACTCCGCGGTCGACAAGGTGGTGGACGTCATCGTGCAGGCCGCGCGCACCGGCAAGATCGGCGACGGCAAGGTGTGGGTGAGCCCGGTCGACACCGTGGTCCGGGTCCGCACCGGCGAGCGGGGGTCCGACGCCCTTTGAGCCAACCGTGAGTTGAGACGTCGTCTCCCGGCAGAGCACCGTGGAGCGTTAATAGGTAAGGGCCGGGGGAGGACTCGAAATGACAGAGCAGAAACCAACTTCCGCCGCCGGCGCTCCCTCGATCGGGAGCGTCCGGCGGCGGGCTCGTCAAAGGCCGGCCACCGACCTGACGGCAGCAGTCGAACAGCTGCTGGCCGGTTCGCACCACCTGGATTCCGCGGCGCTGCGCGACGCACTGCTCGACCTGCACGAATTCTGGCTCATCGACCAAGGCCGCCGAGATCGGGATCACCGAAACCAGCGGCTTCGCGATCGTCGCCACCGGCGGACTGGGCCGCCGAGAACTGCTGCCGTACTCCGATCTCGACCTGATGCTGCTGCACGACAACCTGCCCAAGAAGGTCGTCAGCGAGGTCGCCGAAGATGTTGTGGTATCCATTGTGGGACGCCAACATTCGGCTCGACCACAGTGTGCGTACCGTGCCCGAGGCGCTCAAGGTTGCCGGCGAGGACATCTCGGCCGGCCTGGCGATGCTCGAGGTTCGCCACATCGCAGGCGACGCCGACCTGTCGTCGTTGTTGGTCGGAGGTGCGCGTCGGCAGTGGCGCACCGGAATCGCCTCGCGCTTCGAGGAACTCGTCGAGCACACCCAGCAGCGGTGGCAGCGCAGCGGCCAGATCGCCCACCGTGCCGAGCCCGACCTCAAGACCGGCCGCGGTGGACTGCGCGATGTCCAGCTGCTCAACGCGCTGGCGATCGCCCAGCTGGCCGACGTGTATCCCAGCCGGTCGTTGGCCTCGCCGACCGAGACGCTGGGCGAGGCGCACCTGGCGCTGCTCAACGTACGCACCGAGCTGCACCGGGTGTCCGGCCGCGGCCGCGAACTCCTGCTGGCCCAGCACGCCGACGAGATCGGCGCCGCGCTGCGTATCGGTGACCGATTCGACCTGGCGCGCATGCTTTCCGACGCTGCACGCACCATCAGCTTCTACGTCGATGCCGGGCTGCGCACCGCCGGCCAACGCGTTGCCGCGCCGCGGGCTCGCCGCGTTCCGCCGGCCGGTACGCCGTCCGCTCGACGAAGGCGTCATCGAGTTCGGCGGCGAGGTCATCCTGGCCCGCGACGCCCGCCCGGAGCGCGACCCCGGCCTGATCCTGCGGGTGGCCGCGGCGTCGGCGACCACCGGGCCTGCCGATGGCGGCGTCGACCCTGGCGCGGCTCAGCGAGAATGCGCCCGAACTGCGAACACCGTGGCCGCGCCAGGCGCTCAAGGACCTGCTGGTGATGCTGGCCGCCGGGCCGACCGCGGTGGCCACCATCGAGGCACTGGACCGCACCGGCCTGTGGGGCAGGCTGTTCCCCGAGTGGGGTGCGGTGCGGGACCTGCCGCCTCGTGACGTCGTGCACATCTGGACGGTCGATCGTCACCTCGTCGAAACCGTCTCGCGGGCAAGCGCATTCACGACCCGCGTGTCCCGCCCCGATCTGCTGTTGTTGGGTGCGCTGTGCCACGACATCGGAAAGGGCAGGGGCGGAGACCACAGTGTCATCGGGGCCGAAATCGCCACGCAGATCGGCACCCGGCTTGGCCTGTGGCCGTCGGACATCGAGGTGCTGTCCAAAGTGGTGCGCCACCATCTGCTGCTGCCGCACACCGCAACTCGCCGCGACCTGCAGGACGCGAAGACCATCGAACTGGTCGTCGACGCGCTCGAGGGCGACGCTGTACTACTGGAGCTGTTGCACGTGCTGGCCGAAGCCGACTCGCTGGCGACCGGTCCCGGCGTGTGGGGCGACTGGAAGTCATCGCTGATCGGCGACCTGGTGCGGCGCTGCAGGCTTGTCATGGCGGGGGAGCCGCTGCCGCATCCCGATCCCATTGATCCGCACTACCTTTCGCTGGCGTCGACCGTAGGTGTGCATGTCGAGATGACCCCTGGCGACAGCCCGCACATCTACAACGTGACGATGATCGCGCCGGACCGGCGCGGTCTGCTGTCCAAGGCGGCCGGAGTGCTGGCGCTCAACTCACTGCGCGTGCATTCGGCGTCGGTCAACGGTCACGAAGGCTCGGCGATCAACACCTTCGTCGTCTCACCGCATTTCGGCTCGCCGCCTGCCGCCGAGCTGCTGCGCCAGCAGTTCATTCTGGCCCTCGACGGTGAACTCGACGTGCTGGCGTCGCTGGATCGCCGCGACCGTGACTCCGCACAGCACGGCACCGCGCGCGCCGGCGAGGTGCTGGCTGCGGTGCCCATCAACCACGCCGCCGCGCCGCCGCGGATCCTGTGGTCCGAGGGCGCCCAGCCGGGCGAGCTGGTGGTGCAGATCCGGTCCACCGACCGCGCGGGCCTGCTGGCGCGGCTGACGGCGGTATTCGAGCGTGACGGTGTGGACATCGCCTGGGCGAAGGTCACCACGCTCGGCTCTTCGGTCGTCGACCTGTTCGGAATCGTCACCGCAGGCGACCCCGCCGAAATCCGCGACGAGATCGAACGCGATCTGTACGCGGTGCTGCCCACCCCGCCGCCCGCGAAGCCGGTATCCGAAGCCAGCTGAACGGCCAATAGGGCGTAGTCAGCGCCACGCCCTATCGGCCTGCATCGTGCTTACCGCCACTCAGACGCCCGATGCGCAGCCAGCCTGCGGGGAGGTGCGGCGAATCTTCAGTAGGCACCAACTGTCGGCGCAGGGCTGAACAGATTCGTATTGCTTGCCAACTGCGAGGGCGAACGGCGCCTCGATCCTGTCACCGGAGATGGCGTCGTAAACATCCGACGTTGCTTCACTGTCGCCTTTTGCGCAGCCGGCGTAACCGGTCCGCCGTTCCGGAACCGGTTTGCTCGTGCGAGCCGGGGCCTCGACGCACGTCAACGGTGTTACGGAGTCCCAGGTCGCCGTATTCCCCGACGCCCCCAAGTCTTGGTTAAACCCGCCGCGCACGTTCCCACCGGATCGAGGTTCCCACGTATTGCCCATGAGAATTGCCCGCCCGTCAATGAGCACCGCGATCTCATTGGCCGATGTGATACCACCCGTGACAGGTCCGGTGAGCTTTGGCTGCTGGTCGTTCCCGTAGGCGATTGCCGTCCCTGATGGCGATGCGCCGTTCCACGGGAACTCCACGCGGAAACCGTTGGATTGGTTGAGTACGTAAGTCCCGTTGAAGCTGCAGACCGGGGCGAGAGGGATCATCGGGAGCGCCTGCGCGATCGCGGGGCCCGTGAGCAGGCCGATTGCGCTGATCGCCGCTGCCGAGCCGGCAACCATCGTTTTCTGCTTGGTTTTGGTTGACATAGGTGTTACTTCCATTTCCATGGGTGAGCGTGATCCGCCTGACGCGCCGGACAGTATCGGCCCTACGGGCTACTGCGCGGTTCGTACCGGAGCCGGCTGGGGAATCCGGCGCGCAGGAAACCGGCTCACGGCCGAACACGCGCCGACCTCGTATTCGCGTCCCAGCTAGGCTGGGCGCCGTGTTTGAATCCCTGTCTGACCGGTTGGGCGGTGTCCTGTCGGGGCTGCGCGGCAAGGGGCGGTTGACCGACGCCGACATCGACGCGACCACCCGCGAGATCCGGCTGGCGCTGCTGGAGGCCGACGTCTCGCTGCCGGTGGTGCGCGCGTTCGTCGCCCGCATCAAGGAGCGCGCAAAGGGCGCGGAGGTCTCCGGCGCGCTGAACCCGGCCCAACAGGTCGTCAAGATCGTCAACGAGGAACTGGTCGGCATCCTCGGCGGCGAGACCCGCCAACTGGCGTTCGCCAAGACCCCGCCGACCGTGATCATGCTGGCGGGCCTGCAGGGCTCCGGTAAGACCACGCTGGCCGGCAAGCTAGCCAAATGGCTTCGCGGACAGGGCAATACACCGCTGCTGGTGGCTGCGGACCTGCAGCGCCCCGGCGCGGTGAACCAGCTTCAGGTCGTCGGCGGGCAAGCCGGCGTCGAAGTCTTCGCGCCGCACCCCGGCGCGTCAGCCGAGGGGGCAGCGGACGCCGCACCCGGTGATCCGGTCAAGGTGGCCGCCGATGGCCTCGCCGAGGCGCGGGCCAGGCACTTCGACGTCGTCATCGTCGACACCGCGGGCCGGCTCGGCATCGACGAGGAGCTGATGGCGCAGGCTGCCGCGATACGCCAGGCCGTCGATCCCGACGAGGTGCTGTTCGTCGTCGACGCGATGATCGGTCAGGACGCCGTGACCACCGCGGAGGCGTTCCGCGAGGGCGTCGGCTTCACCGGTGTGGTCCTCACCAAGCTGGACGGCGACGCCCGCGGTGGCGCCGCGCTGTCGGTTCGCGAGGTCATCGGCGTGCCGATCCTGTTCGCGTCCGCGGGTGAGAAGCTCGACGACTTCGACGTCTTCCATCCCGACCGGATGGCCAGCCGGATTCTCGGCATGGGCGACGTGCTGACCCTCATCGAGCAGGCCGAGCAGGTCTTCGATGCCCAGCAGGCCGAGGAGGCCGCGGCCAAGATCGGCTCGGGTGAGCTGACGCTCGAGGACTTCCTCGAGCAGATGCTGGCCATCCGCAAGATGGGTCCGATCGGAAACCTGCTGGGCATGCTGCCCGGCGCCGGTCAGATGAAGGACGCGCTCGCCGCGGTCGACGACAGCCAGCTCGACCGTGTGCAGGCGATCATTCGCGGCATGACGCCCGCCGAGCGGGCCGAACCGAAGATCATCAACGCGTCGCGGCGGCTGCGGATCGCCAACGGTTCCGGGGTGACGGTTTCCGAGGTCAACCAGCTCGTCGACCGGTTCTTCGAGGCCCGCAAGATGATGTCGCAGATGGCCGGCCAGATGGGAATGCCGTTCGGCCGCAAGGGTTCTTCCCGCAAGGGCGGCAAGAACAAGAAGAAGGGCAAGAAGGGCAGGGGCCCGACGCCACCGAAGGTGCGGAGCCCGTTCGGTGGCGGGCGTGCCGGAAGGCTTCCCCGACCTGTCCGAACATGCCGAAGGGTCTCGACGAGCTGCCGCCGGGCCTGGCCGACATCGACCTGTCGAAGCTGAAGTTCCCCAAGAACTGATCGGGACCGACTGACTTGGTCACCTCCACCGCGCTTCACATCCGTGGCCGCGCGTTGCCCGACGAGGAGCCGGTGGAGTGGTGGGTCGTCGACGGCGTTCTGAGCGCCGAGCCGGTGGCCGGCGCCGAAACCGTGTTCGACGGCGGCTGGATCGTGCCAGGCCTGGTCGACGCGCACTGCCACGTCGGACTCGGCGAGCACGGCCCCGTCGACGACCTCGACGAGTGCATCGCGCAGGCCGAGACCGAACGCGGGGTCGGCGCACTGCTGCTGCGCGACTGCGGGTCGCCGATCGACACCCGCAGCCTCGACGACCGCGACGACCTGCCCCGCATCATCAGGCACGGGCGCCACTTGGCCCGGCCGAAGCGCTATCAGCGCGATTTCGCGATCGAATTGGACGACGAGTCGCAACTGCCCGACGCGGTGGCCGAGCAGGCGCGATGGGGCGACGGCTGGGTCAAGCTCGTCGGCGACTGGATCGACAGGGACGTCGGTGACCTTGCGCCGCTGTGGTCCGACGACGTGCTGAAGTCGGCCATGGCGGCGGCGCACGCCAACGGCGCCCGCGTCACCGCGCACGTGTTCAGCGAGGATGCGCTGCCAGGGCTGATCAGCGCGGGCATCGACTGCATCGAGCACGGCACGGGCCTGACCGACGAGACCGTCGAGCTGATGGTCGAAAACGGCACCGCGCTGGTGCCGACGATGATCAACATCGAGAACTTCCCCGGCATCGCCGAGGCGGCCGCGAAGTATCCGGTCTACGCGCGGCACATGCGCGATCTGTACGACCGGTGCCTGCCGCGGATCGCCGCGGCCCGCGAAGCAGGCGTGCCGATCTACGCGGGCACCGACGCGGGCAGCATGGTCGCGCACGGCCGCATCGCCGACGAGATCGACGCGCTGAAGCGGATCGGGATGACTCCGACCGAGGCGCTTGGCGCCGCGAGCTGGACCGCGCGGGAATGGCTGGGCAGGCCGGGGCTGGAGCACGGTGCGTCTGCGGATCTGGTGTGTTACGCCGACGACCCGAGGCAGGGCGCGGCCGTCGTCAACCATCCCGCCGTCGTGATCCTGCGTGGCCGCGTCTTCTGACGTGCGGCTGCGGCGCGCCGCTGCGGCGATTCTGGCCGTGCTGGCTATCGAGGGTGGCACGCCTGCGGCCGCCGCCGACCCCGATGCGCTGTGGAACATCGTGCACGGCCAGTGCGTGCCCGATCAGCTGCACAACAACGACCCTGCCCCCTGCGCACTTGTCGACCTCGTCGGCGGCTACGTGGTGCTCAAAGACCTCGTCGGCGCGACCCAGTTCCTGCTGATCCCCACCGAGCGCATCGGCGGCATCGAAAGCCCGCAGATCCTGGCCGCCGATGCGCCGAACTACCTCGCCGACGCATGGCGGGCACGCACCTTCGTCGAACAACGCGCAGGGCGCGCGCTGCCCCGCGACTGGATGAGCCTGGCGATCAACTCTGCGGCGACGCGATCGCAGAATGAGCTGCACATCCACGTCGACTGCGTGCGCGCCGACGTGCGCGAAGCGCTGGCCACTCATGCCGAAGACATCGGGGCGACCTGGGCACCGTTCCCGGTCCCGCTGGTCGGTCAGCCGTATCGGGTGATGGCGGTGTGGGAGTCGGAGTTGGACGCGGCGAACCCGTTCGAACTGCTCGCCGACGGCCTGATGCCCGGCGACTCCATGGGCGCGCAGACCCTGGCCGTGGTCGGGATCACCGGCGTCGACGGACGGCCCGGCTTCGCGCTGCTCGCAGGCCGCGCGGAACCCGCCAATCCCGACAGCGGCAGCGGGGAGGATCTCCAGGACCACGCGTCCTGTCCGCCGCAGGCCGAGGTGCTGGGCAAATAGCCCACGTACTACTGCTGGCTGAAGCCCCAGTCGAACAGGCTTATCGCCTGGCCGTACAGGTCGCCGTCGCCGTACATCTCCACGACGACGAGCCGGCGGTTTCCGCGTTGTGCGGCGGCGACGAACGTGTCTTTGGCGAGGTTGGTGAAGCCCGTCTTGCCGGCGATGGTGCCGGGATAGCGCGTCAGCAGCTGGTTCTGGGCTGTGATGGTCTTGCCGGGAAACTCGGCCGACCGCTCCTGGAAGATCTGCGCGATCAGCGGATAGGTAAGGGCCGCACGGTAGATCACCGCGAGGTCGTGGGGCGTCGTGATGGACTCCCATCCGGGCCCGTCCAGCCCCGAGGGCGATGAGGCCCTGGTGCTTCGCGCGCCGAGGCTGGCCGCCTTGCGGTTCATGGCCGCGACCGCAGCGGGCTGTCCGCCGAGCATGTCGGCCAGCATGTTCGCGGCGTCGTTGCCCGACACCATCAGCAGTGCCTCGAGCAGTTGGCGGGTGGTGTAGGCCTGCCCGGGCTGCAGTCCGACACACGAGCATTCGACCTCGGTGTGGGATTGGTTGGCGCGTGCGAAGTTGTCGGGTCGCAGGTTGTCCAGCACGACCATCGCGAGCAGCGGCTTGATCGTGCTGGCCGGCGCGTGCTGCGCGTACGGATCACGTGACGCCAGAACGCGGCCGGAGTCCAGGTCGGCCAGCAGCCACGCCTGCGCCGGACCGTCGGGCGCCGATACCGCACCGGCAGGCGCAACGGCAGGCTCAGCGGACGCGGTCGGCCCGATGACCGCAGAGCTCGCAAATGCGAGCGCGGTTATCAACGCAGCCAACATCTTTCGCACGGAGGCTGAGCGTATCCTGTGCAGGCACTGGAATTAGCCGCGCGAAGGTCTCGGATCCGTTGCGGATCAACAACTTTTGGTGTCGTCGCGCCTAGAGCGACGCGATGCTCATCTGCCGGTCCTGCGCGAAGCCCCAGTCGAACAGCCCTGCGGCCTGATCCCAGTACGTCGGGCCGCCCTCCTTGATCAGCCCGTACATCATGGCGATCACCAACCGGCGCCCGCCTCGGTCGGCGGCCGCGACGAACGTCTTCTTCGCCGCGTCGGTGAATCCGGTCTTGCCGCCGAGGGTGCCCGGGTAGCGGTGCAGCATCTCGTCGTCGTTGACGATCGTCTTGTCGCCGGTGTCGGTCGGGAACGTCGCCGTCGGCTGCGTGATGGTCTGCGCGAACACCGGATTGGCCATCGCGGCGCGGAAGATGACGGCCAGATCCCGCGGAGTGGTGGCACCGGAGCCGCCCGGCCCGTCCAGCCCGGACGGCGTGGCCGCGTGCGTGCCCAGCGCGCCGAGCGATGCGGCCTTGGCGTTCATCTTGGTCACCGCGGTGTCATAGCCGCCGATCATGTCGGCGAGCGCATTGGCGGCGTCGTTGCCCGACATCAGCAGCAGCGCATCGAGAAGCTGGTGCGCGGTGTAGGTGCGACCCGGCTTGATGCCCACACAGCTGCACTCGACGTGGGTGTCGGCCTCGGTGCCGACGACCGTCGCGTCAAGATTGGGCAGCTCATCGAGCGCGGTGAGCACAAGCAGGGTCTTGATCGTGCTCGCGGGCGGGTGAGCGACGTTCATGTCGCGCTCGGCCAGCACCTGGCCGGTGTCCATGTCCGCGACGATCCACGCCGGCGCGGGGCCGTCGGGAGGCGCCACATTGCCGACCGGCTGGACGTCCGCATCGGCGGCGGCCTGCGGAGCGACGGACAGGAAGAACAGGCTCGCAGACGCGGCGATGACGGTGAAAAACCTCCCCATGGAACGAGCAGCCTAGCCCTGATCCCTGGATGCCAGCTTGCCGGTGTTCAATCGACGCATGCTGAGCATGCAAGAGATCTCCGACCGTCTCGAACTGCAACACCTGCTGATCAGCTACTCGGAGGCCATCGACCGTCGCGAGTTCGACGAGCTGGACGCGCTCTTCGTCCCCGACGCCTACATCGACTATCGCGACACCGGGGGCATCGAAGGGCACTACCCGCAGATAAAGGCCTGGCTGGCCGAGACGCTGCCCACCTATTTTGAGCGGAATGCCCACATGCTCGGGCTGCCCGCGATCAAGCTGGCAGGCGACACCGCCACCGCCCGCACGTTCTGCTTCAACCCGATGGTGCTCAAGGGCGACAAGCCCAAGACCATGCAGGTCGGCGTCTGGTACGACGACGAGTTCGTCCGCACGTCCGACGGCTGGCGGTTCTCCCGACGCGTGGAGATCAAGCTCTACGACAAGATCCTGTGACGCGCCGCCGGCACGCGATTTTTGCCGGTAGCGGCTGTTCTGGCACAATGACAGGCTGTCTGGCGCACGACTACGGCTGTGCGGCGGTCACACACGTAAGGCAAAACCGGATCCGGGCATCCCGCCCGCGATCGCTGAATTGCAGCGTGGCAATCACAGGAGAAGTCGCTCAACCATGGCTGTCAAGATCAAGCTGACTCGGCTTGGCAAAATCCGCAATCCCCAGTACCGCATCGCCGTCGCCGACGCGCGCACCCGCCGTGACGGCCGGTCCATCGAGGTCATCGGCCGGTATCACCCGAAGGAAGACCCGAGCCTCATCGAGATCGACTCGGAGCGGGCCCAGTACTGGCTGTCGGTCGGGGCTCAGCCGACCGAGCCGGTCGTGGCACTGCTGAAGATCACCGGCGACTGGCAGAAGTTCAAGGGCCTGCCGGGCGCTGAGGGCACGCTGAAGGTCAAGGAGCCCAAGCCCAGCAAGCTGGACCTGTTCAACGCCGCCATTGCGGAGGCCGAGGGCGGTCCAAGCACCGAGGCCACCACGTCCAAGAAGAAGAAGGCGCCTGCCAAGAAGGCGCCCGCCAAGAAGGCCGCCGAAGCTGACGCGCCGCAGGCCACCGAGGCCGAGGCCGCTCCGGTCAAGGACGAGTCGGAGCCCGCCGCCGAAGGGTGCCGACGCCGCCGCGCCCGCCGAGCAGGCCCAGGAATCGTGAGTTCGGTGGTCGTCGACGCAGTCGAGCATCTCGTTCGCGGCATCGTGGACAACCCCGACGACGTCCGGGTCGACATGGTGACCAGCCGCCGCGGCCGCACCGTCGAGGTGCATGTGCATCCCGACGATCTGGGCAAGGTCATCGGTCGGGGCGGCCGGACCGCCACCGCGCTGCGCACGCTGGTGGCCGGCATCGGCGGCCGCGGCATCCGCGTCGACGTGGTGGACACCGACCAGTAGCGGTCCGATGGACCTGGTAGTCGGGCGGGTCGTCAGGGCCCACGGCGTCACCGGCGAGCTGGTGGTCGAGGTCCGCACCGACGACCCGGACACCCGTTTCGCGGCAGGCACCCAACTGCGCGCAAGACCGTCCGGTGACGGCCCCGAGCGTGCATACGTCATCGACGCTGTGCGCGAGCACAGCGGGCGGCTGCTGGTGCGATTGACCGGTGTCGCCGACCGAAACGCAGCGGATGCGTTGCGGGGCACCGTCTTCGTCGTCGATTCCGACGCGCTGCCGCCCATCGACGATCCCGACGAGTTCTACGACCATCAGCTCGAGGGACTGCGGGTCGTGACGACCGACGGGCGCCTGGTCGGCAATGTCAACGAGGTTCTGCACACAGCGGCAGGAGAGCTGTTGTCAGTGACATCGGAGGCGGGCGCCGAAATACTGGTGCCCTTTGTCAGCGCGATCGTCACCGAGGTGTCGCTGGCGAACCACACCATCGAGATCGACCCGCCCGAGGGCCTTCTGGAGCTGAGCTGACGCATGCGTATCGATGTGGTGACCATCTTCCCCGGCTACCTCGACCCGCTGCGGGAGTCGTTGCCCGGCAAGGCGATTGAGACTGGGACTCGTCGACCTGCGGGTGCACGACCTGCGACAGTGGACACACGATGTGCACCGCTCCGTCGACGACTCGCCCTACGGCGGCGGCCCAGGCATGGTGATGAAGGCGCCGGTCTGGGGCGAAGCACTCGACGAAATATGCTCGGATGAAACGCTTCTCGTTGTTCCCTCGCCTGCGGGTCGGCTGTTCAGCCAGCCGGTAGCCGAGCGCTGGACCGCCGAGGCGCATCTGGTGTTCGCCTGCGGCCGTTACGAGGGGATCGACCAGCGCGTCGTGGACGACGCGGCCCGGCGGATGCGGGTCGAAGAAATCTCGATCGGCGACTACGTGCTGCCAGGAGGCGAGTCGGCGGCGTTGGTGATGATCGAGGCCGTCGTCCGTCTGCTTCCCGACGTGCTGGGCAATCCCGCGTCGCACCAGGATGATTCGCACTCCACTCAAAATCTCGGCTTACTCGAGGGACCCAGCTTCACCAGGCCGCCGAGCTGGCGTGGATTGGATGTGCCCGACGTGCTGCTTTCCGGAGACCACGCCAAGATCGCGGCGTGGCGGCGTGAACAGGCGGAGGCCCGCACCGGGGAACGCCGCCCCGATCTGATCGGCGACGATTAGATCTTTCCGCCGGGGAACATCGTCTTGACGGCCTGCGTGATGGTGGTGCGGGCGGCAGCGGCGTCATCAGGTTCCAGCGAGCTGATCGCCATCACGTAGCGCCGTTCTGGTCCGATCACGCCGGTGGACACGTGCAACTGGTTGGAACCGTTCCAGCAGCAGAACCAGCCCTGTTTGACGGCGACCGGCTCGGCGTAGAGCCCCTCGGGAATGCCGAAGCGTTGCGGGTAGCCGTCTATACCGGTCGGCGTTGACTGCGCGAGATTGCCCATGATGACGTTGGCCTGTTCGGGCGGCAATCCGCCGCTACCGTCCAGCAGCATGTCGTAGTAGCGGACCAGATCTCGTGCGGTGGTCGTCGTTACGTCCCAGTGCCCGTTGTAGGGCGCCGTGGTTCCCGTCAACCCGTACCGCGCCACGACGCGGGTGATGACGGCGCTTCCGCCGCTGCGGTTCCAGAAATTCTGCGCCGCATTGTCGTCGGAGGAGCGCAGCATGACGTCGAGTGACTTGCGGTCGGCTGGCGAAAGTGTCGTCTGACCCTTCGACTCCTGCAGCAGCAGGTCGTCGGCGATGAACAGCTTGACCACGGACGCGGTTGGGAAGGTCGCGTTATCTCCGTTGGAGACGATCTGGTCGGTGCTGCGGTCCAGCACGACGACCGTGATGTGGGCGCCCGACTTCGCCGCTTCGGCGGTGGCCTGCTTGGCGCGGGCATCGAGGCCGTCGAAGGCGGCGGGAGGCTGGGCGGGCGGCGCGTCCGGCAGCGGAGCCGTGTTGCCCTGCGGTGAGACAACCGTCAGCTGCGGTGAAGTGTCTTCCGGCGGGGTGCCGTAGACGCGGGCCTCACATCCGGGAACGAGCAGCACCGCACCCACAATGGCCGCGGTTGCCGTCGCCCGACTCGACGGCCGCCAACGCATAGCACTCCTTCGACAGATCCTGAGACAGGGAGCGGGGCTCGCCATACGGCGCCCACCGGCATGTAAGCCTAACCTGTCGGCCGCCATCCGGCGGACCGTCCTGAGGCTAGATCCGGCCGCCAGGGAACATTGTCTTGACGGCCTGGCTGATGGTGGCCCTGGCCTGGGCCGCACCGGCCGGCTGGTCGGACCCGATCGCCATGACGAAGCGATGGTCGGCTCCGATGATGCCGGTCGAAAGGTGCATCCAGTCGGAGCCGACGCAGCACATCCAGCCCTGCTTCACTGCGACCGGCTCGGCATAGAGCCCTTCGGGAATGCCGAACCGCTGCGGGTACACGCCCCCCGGCATCATTCCGTCGATTCCGGTCGGTGTGGACTTGGCCAAATTGCTGACGATCATCTCGGCCTTGTCCAAGGGCAGGCCGCCTGCCCCTGCAAGCATCATGTCGTAGTAGCGCACCAGGTCGGCGGTGGTGCTGATGGTGTTGAACCATCTGCCGTTGCCCGGCGGCCGGGTGCCCTCGAGCCCGTAGCGGCCCGCGACTCGGGTGACGATCGCGCTGCCGCCGCCGCGGTTCCAGAACACCTCGGCGGCGCTGTCGTCAGAGGATCGCAGCATCGACTCAAACGACTTCTGGTCGTCGGGAGACAACGGCGGACCCCTCAGAAGCAAGTCGTCGGCGATGAACAACTTGACGACCGACGCGATGGCGATACCCCTGCCGTTGCCGTTGGTCACCCGTTGGCCGGTCGAGCGGTCCAGCACAACGGTGGTGATGTCCGCACCCTGCTTGGCGGCTTCGGCCGTGGCTTGTTTGGTCCGGGCGTCAAGGCCGTCGAAGGAGGCGACCGGCTCGTCGGGCGGGGGTTCTGGCAGCGGAGCCAGGCTGCCCTGCGGCGCGACCACCGTCAGATGGGGGGCGGCGGGGTTGACCGGGGGCGTGCCGTAGACCGGGGCCTCACAACCGGCCACCGCCAGCACCGCTGCGGTCACCGCGACCAGCCTCGACGGCCGCCGTCGCATACGTCGCCTCCAAGAATTCCAGAGAGGGAAACGGGCTGGCTGATACCAGCCGCGCCCGTACGGCCAAGCCTAGCCTGCGGACCGCTCGCCCGCGATTTCACTGCATGCGGCCCATCTGGCACAATTGAGCAGTTGTCTGTGCGGGAGGTGGGGACGGTCGGCCCGTCCGCCACGAGATGCACCAGATACGCCCGAATCCATCGGCGCGGCGGCGCGAATCACCGCGAGCCCGCTGTTGGACGTGAACACGCGAAAAACTAAGGAAGAGTCACCGATGAACACGCTGGATTTCATCGACCAGTCGTCACTGCGCGACGACATTCCGGACTTCAGCGCCGGGGACACCGTGAACGTGCACGTCAAGGTCATCGAGGGCGCAAAGGAACGTATCCAGGTCTTCAAGGGTGTCGTGCTGCGCCGCCAGGGCGGCGGCGTCCGCGAGACCTTCACCGTCCGCAAAGAAAGCTACGGCGTCGGTGTCGAGCGGACGTTCCCCGTGCACTCACCGAACATCGATCACATCGACGTTGTGACCCGCGGCGACGTGCGTCGCGCCAAGCTCTATTACCTGCGTGAACTGCGCGGCAAGAAGGCGAAGATCAAGGAAAAGCGCTGAGGTCGCGCGCGACCCGGACCCACCGACGTGACGCGGCTGGCGCGGTGGCGGCCATCGTCGTGGATACGCTGACCCCGTGACCGCGGACTCTCCAGACCCCTCGCCCGAGCGCTCGCTCGACACCGACGAACCCGAGACGAGCGACGAGGCCGACGAGCCCGCCGAGGCCGCCGACAAGTCGAAGCGCAGGCGTGGGGCGCTGCGTGAGGGCGTCATTCTCGTGGTGATCGCCGTTGGCCTGTACTACCTGATGCTGACGTTCATCGCCCGGCCGTACCTCATCCCTTCGGAGTCGATGGAGCCCACGCTGCACGGCTGCAACGGCTGCGTTGGTGACCGCATCATGGTCGACAAGCTGACCTACCGCTTCTCCAAGCCCGAACCCGGCGACGTGGTCGTGTTCAAGGGGCCGCCGAACTGGAACGTCGGCTACAAGTCGATCCGCTCGGACAACACCACGGTGCGTTGGGTGCAGAACGCGCTATCTTTCGTCGGATTCGTCCCGCCGGACGAGAATGACCTGGTCAAGCGGGTGATTGCGGTCGGCGGTCAGACCGTTGAGTGCCGAGTTTCGACCGGATTGACCGTGGACGGCAAGCCGCTGAACGAGCCCTACCTCGACCCGCAGACGATGGACGTTCCCGATATCAACGAGTACCGCTGTCTCGGCGATGAGTTCGGGCCGGTCAAGGTGCCCGACGGACGGGTGTGGGTGATGGGGGACAACCGCACGCATTCCGCCGACTCGCGGGCGCACTGCGCCGCCAACCCCGTCGACTTCGAGAAGAACATCGGATGCACCGGCGACCCGAACGCCGGAACCATTCCGCTGGAGAATGTCATCGGAAAGGCGCGATTCATCGCGTGGCCGCCATCGCGATGGGGTGGGGTTGGCTCGGTGGACCCGCAGACCCAATAAGGATGCGGCGATGAGCTTCTCGCGCGAAGAGGAGAGGACCTAGTTGCCGGCGACATGGCCGCCCCGAACGGTGATTCGCAAGTCTGCGGGGCTGCGCACTCTGGAGTCGGCGCTGTACCGCGGTGGCCTTGGCCCGGTGGCAGGCGTCGACGAGGTGGGCCGCGGTGCGTGTGCAGGCCCGCTGGTCGTCGCGGCGTGTGTGCTCGGGCCGAACCGGCTGGAGAGCCTGGACGCGCTGGACGATTCCAAGAAGCTCACCGAGAAGGAGCGAGAGCGGCTGTTCCCCCTGATCCGGCGGTACGCGCTCGCCTATCACGTGGTGTTCATCCCGTCCACGGAGGTGGACCGGCGCGGGGTCCATGTGGCCAATATCGAGGGGATGCGGCGTGCGGTCGCGGGCCTGTCCGTCCGGCCGGGATACGTGCTCAGCGACGGTTTCCGGGTGCCGGGACTGTCGGTGCCATCGCTGCCGGTGGTGGGCGGTGACGCCGCAGCCGCCTGTATCGCCGCGGCCAGCGTGCTGGCAAAGGTCAGTCGCGATCGGCTGATGGTGAAGATGGAGGCCGAGCACCCGGGTTACGGTTTCGCTGAGCACAAGGGCTACAGCACCCCGGCCCACGGCGCGGCGCTGGCCCAGCTCGGGCCGTGCGGCGAGCACCGGTATTCGTTCATCAATGTCCGCCGTGTGGCTACCCCGACCGGCACCAAGGTGGTGACCGAACTGGTGGGTGACTGCGAACCGGCGCAGCGCGGCGAAGTCGGGTAGGGAAAGATGAGACTAGACCAACACGAAGGACTGCTGAAGCGATGAGTGCCGAAGATCTCGAGAAGTACGAAACCGAGATGGAGCTCTCGCTGTACCGCGAATACAAGGACATCGTGGGGCAGTTCAGCTACGTGGTGGAAACGGAGCGGCGGTTCTATCTGGCAAACAGCGTGGAGCTCGTGCCGCGCAACGCCGACGGCGAGGTCTACTTCGAATTGCGGCTCGCCGACGCCTGGGTGTGGGACATGTACCGTCCCGCCCGGTTCGTCAAGCAGGTGCGGGTGATCACGTTCAAGGACGTGAACATCGAAGAGGTGGAGAAGCCCGAACTGCGGCTTCCGGAGTAGTCGCTCGACGGCCTAGATGCGCAGGGCTGTCCCGACCCTGCGATTGAAGTGCAACGTGAGTCGACCGTCGGACTCTTCCTTCAACTGCTCGACGTGTGCTTCCACCTTCGCGAAGTACTTCCGCCGCGCGCTGGCCTCTTCCTGGGCCTCCGATGTGGTGCTGAACCAGAAGTGGAACTTCTTGTCGTCGTTTTCGCGGGACCGGAAGACGATGTCGAGCACGCTCAGGTCGGGGTTGTTGTGCATGCCGTTGCCACAGAACACGTAGTGGTCCGCCGAGACCTTCTCCGCGAAGTTGTCGTCCATGTTGTTCTCCGAGCCGTGATGCTGCACCTTCAGGACATTCAGGTGCAGGTGGCCGTCGTCGCCGTCGAGGAAGCCGGTGCGCTTCAGGCCATCGAGGATGATGTCCTGCTGTGCGTCTCCGGTCAGCAACAGGGTCTTGCCTGCCTCTTCGACCATGAACACCAGCGAAGCGACATTGGGCACGGTGACGCCTTGAACGTCGGGGATGCCTTCCCAGCCGCCGAGGTCGAACGGTGAATCCGTCCTCGCCCCGGTGCTGAACTCCTCGATCCGTTTCTTCAGTTCGGCCTGGACACGCTTGATCTGGTCCGCCTTGGTGCGAAGGAAGTTGTTCCAGCCCTTGCGGAGCATCTGCAGCTCCTTGTTGGTCGGGCCGATCAGGGTGAATGTCATTGAGCCCAAGGAGAACCGGTCACCGGGTTGGCCCGCGAACAGCAGTCGTGACGGCTTGCTCACGCCGGGGGGCTTGTTGATCGGGATGTCGAGCACGTCCGCCGCCGACAGCCTGGCCACCTTCAGCGACTCGGGGATGCCGGTGGCGATGGCCTGCATCTGCTCCGCCATGTTCACGAGGTCGGGCACGTCTGTGCCTGCCAGCGCGGGCACAGATTCGATGAGCAGATTCTCGATTTCCCGCGCGGTGATGAGGTTCTTCAACGCGCCGGTGTTGTCCTTCAACTGGTCCCGAAACCCGTTGTGCAGGATGCCCTTTATCGCCGGCGGACGAGCAAACGGAGGTCGTTTCGTGTCGTCGTTGAGTTCCTTGTGGTGCTCGTAGACGCGCCACTCCACCTCGTCGTCGAGGAGCTGGAGCACCCCGTTGATGTGGTCCGCGTCGATGTGTGAGATGTAGGCCAGCTCGAGTTCCCTGCCCTGCGTGCGAAGCTTCCCGAGCTCCTTTCGAACCTGGTTCTTCATGCTGGTGCCCATGCCGCCGTCGCAGAGAACCAGCTCGCCGCTCTGCCCTTCCAGCAGCAGGCAGTCGCCCTTATCCGACTGGTAGATGGTCAGTTTCATCTGACTTATCCGATCTCGACGCGCTTGTTGATCGTGCCTGCCTCCTGCACCGCAGCGACCGGGTCGATCCGCCCGAAGCCCAGGTCGTTGACCCACTCGTAGGACGCGCCCGCAAGGGGTCGCGCGGTGCGCTGAAGTATGCCGATGCATTGGGCAGCGGTCAGGCTGTCGCCCGCGTCCAGCATCAGCCCGACGACGCCCGCGATGTACGGGCTCGCCATGCTTGTGCCGGACATACCGATCCACGTCTGGCCGTCCGTCGCAAATCCGTTGGCCGCGTAGACGTCCGTGCCCGGTGCGGCGATCTCCGGCTTGAACCTGCCGTCGCGGGTCGGCCCCTGACTGCTGGTGACGTTGATCTGCTCGCGTGCCTCATCGAGGTTGGCGACGGCGATGACGCGGTGACCGCATGCCAGCGACGTGATCGAGTGAGAGTCGACGTTCGTGCGTTCGGTGAAGAACGAAGGAAACCGAAAGAGGCGGCGCTCGCCTCGACGTTCGATCTCCATCGGGTCGTCGCGTTCGATCCATGCGTCGAAGGTGCCGTTGCGAACCTCCTCGCCGCGCAGACGTACCCGCCAGATCCCCTTCGGGATTCCGCGGAACTTGTCGGGGTTGAAGTCGGGCGACAGGTACACCGAGATGTAGTTGCCGCCGGTGGTGGGGTGGTAGATCTCGTTGTATATCGAGAGTCGGACGCCGCTTCTGAGAGTTTTGTTCTCGACGTATTCGCGCGGCCCGACCGTTACCCACTCCGTCACGCCAGGCGGCTTCACCGACACGGTGAACCGGTCCTGTGCGCCGTACCAGATCTCCAGTTCGTTCTCGGACCAGTCCTCGATGCCGTCACCAATGACCGTCCACTCGATCTCGGCCTCGAGTCCGCGGGCGGCCACGCGCCCGCTGGTGTGGATCCGTCCCATCACCCAGCCGAGGTCGCCCTCGGCCTTCGCCTTGTCCTGCCCGGCGTTTCCCGCCGCGACGCATACCGACCGTCCCGGCTCGGCGAGCAGGGCGTCGATCCAGCGGGATACCGCACCGCTTCCGTCGTGGGATCCGCCGTTGGTGCCGAGGCTGATGTTGATGCTGAGCGGCATCTTCAGCTCTCGCGCGATGCCGAGAAGATATTCGACGGCCTCGACGATGCTGCTGCTGTCGCTGAAGGTCGACCGTCGCCGTTCCACATCGTCATCGACCGCGGGCACATCGAGGAGGACCGCGGCGATCTTGGCCTTCGGGCAGACTCCGGAATTTCCCGCCGCGATGCTCGCGACGTGAGTGCCATGGGAGCCGGCCTGCATTTGCGATTGCCGTTCGATGAAGACTGCGGGCGGCAGACCGCCCTTGCCAGCCGCTTTTATCGCAGCGTTCAGGTGGTTGGCGCGGAACTCGGAGCCGCGGGTGAAGCCTTTCGGCGGCTTCCGGAAGTCGCCGCCCTGATCCCAAATAGCGACAAATCGGGTCCGGCCTTTATCGTCCAGGAAGTCGGGGTGCGCGAAATCGAAACCGTTTACATCAATGATTCCGATGAGGACGCCTTCGCCGCGGCCGATGACCGCGGGATCGCCGACGGCCTTGGACGCAGGCTCCTTCGACGGCGGTGCGACGGTCACCACGGGGCGGTCCATCGCGAGGGGCTCGGAGGGATGGATGAACGCCACCGCCGGGTCTTCGGCCAGTTCGGTGACCGCGGCGACCGGCACGGTCGCGGACAGGATGTTGCGCCGCGCCACCTCCTGCGTCTCGACGGGCCCTGTGCTGCCGCGCAGTGTCTTGATCCGCTTCTCCAACCGCGTGATGGCGTTTTGTCCCGCCGGCTCGTCGAGTCGTTCCGGGAAGAATTCGATGAACACGTTCACAAAAGCGTCCGTTGCGGCAGGTGGCTTGCGGCGTTTTCGCGCCCGGCTCGGCATCGGAGGCACGGCGACGTTCGTCGTCCACCGCGGTAGGTACGCCGCCTGCTGGGCGAGTTCCTCGTGGATGGGTGCGACCTGCTGGCCCTTGTCATCGACAGGAATCGAGGATGCCACCCTTACCGATCCGTCCGACCGAACGGCGTTGACCGACTGATCCCCGTCCGCGATCACCCGCAGATATGGATGCAGCTTTCGCGAATAGTCATTTGAACGAGGCATCGCCATCGCCTTCCACCGCAACGGTTATTGAGAGCCGCGAAATCAACAATTAGCAGAACATCACAATTAGGCGCGCCGATTGGCGAGATTGGGTTACTGCGACACAAATGTTAAACGCGAATTGACTTCGCGTTGACTCTGGCGGTCAGTCGCCGGCGCCGGCTTTCGAGAGATGTTCGCCGAAGAATGCGAAGACCCGCGACCATGCGTCCTCGGTCGCGGCCTCGTTGTAGCCGAATCCGGTGATGCGGAGCAGCGGCTGGGCGGGAAGCTGGTTGGCGAAACTGTGCCCGGCGTCGGGGTACACCTTGATGTCGGCGTCGAGGCCCTTGTCGTCGACGACCTTCTGCAGCTTGGGCGCCGCGCCGACGCCGAGGGGGTCGCGGCGGCCGAAGCTGGCCACGATCGGGCACGCACCGTCCAGCGTCGCGCTCAGATCACGTGGCAGTGGAGTGCCGTAGAACGGCGCCGCGGCTCCAAACCCCTTCGGCGACATCACCAGTGCGAACTGGCCACCCATGCAGAAGCCCGCGATGCCCACCGCGCCCGACGCCTCCGGCATGGCGAGCAGGTGATCGCGTGCGGCCAGGATGTCGTCGAGCGCACGGCCCCGCCTGGCCAGCACCTCGCGGAGCACCCGCGTCACGCACCGCGCCATGCCGCCGCGCGAGAACATGTTCGGCGTGATGGCGATGTATCCCGCTGCCGCGATCCGGCGGGAGATCCGTTCATTGTCCGGCCGGTAGCCGAACGCGTCATGGATCACCACCACACCCGGCCATGGGCCCTGTCCTTCGGGCACGCTGAGAAGCGCATCGATCGGACCGTCCGGGGTGTTGATCGTGATGTTTTCCACGCGCTCAATCTAGCGGTTACGACAGGTTGGCCGCGATTTCGTCGAAGGCGGCGATGGTCGGAAACAGCTTGGTGGCATCCTGTGGAAGTGGCCAGCTCGACAGTTTGGCCGCGACCATATTCGCCGCGCGGTTGACATAGATCATCTGCCCGTGAATTCCCAAGCAGAGCAACACATTGTTGCCCGGATACGGGAACCAGCACTGGTTTCGGTACATACCGCCCGGCATGCGATTGTCGCCGGGGCTGGCGGCGAACGCCGCTCGGGAGTCGAGGCCGCCCTTGAATGTGTCGGCGATCCACGACAGGGACACCACTCGCTCGCCCGTCATCGACGTTCCGCCGCCCATGAACAGCGATCCAAAGCGGGCCAGGTCGGACAGGCATGCGTTGATGCCGCCGTCGAACATCCCGGTGCCGACGGGGTCGACGCCGATCGTCGCGTCTTGACGCGCACCCAGCTTGGCCCACAGTGTCTGCGACATCAGCTCTGGCATCCGCAACCCGCTAGCGGCCTCGCAGATCCAGCCGAGTACGTCGGTTTCACATGACCGGTATTCGAACGGGCCGCCGTGCGGAGACTTCTGCTGCAACGTGAGCAGGTAGTCGTACATCGTCGACGGCAGATCTGGCACCGTGCGCGGCGCCCATCCGATGGCCTGCTCGAGCAGCCGCACCTCGGCCATCGGATCTAGATAGTCCTCGGAAAACGCTATCCCCGACCGCATGTCGAGCAATTGACGCACTGTCGCGCCGGCATAGCCTGAATTAGCCAGGGCGGGCACATAGTGCGACAGTTCCGCGTCGACATCCACCGCGCCGTCGCCGACGAGCGCACCGACCACCATCGCGATCAGCGTCTTGCTGACCGACATCAGCAGGTGCGAGGTATCGGCCTGCATGCCGCCGTAGTAATGCTCTGCGAGCACCTTGCCGTGCTGGAGGACCATCCAGCCGTCGGTTGCGGTAGCGGCCATCACTTCGCCGACGGTGGTGCGCTTGCTGTTGGTGCGGTCGTACAGCGGGATTTCCGTGAGGTCGGTCGGTGTCACCGGCGGCTCGGCGACGGGTCCGGTACCGCGGGAGATCACCGCCGTGGGGAGAAAGTCGGTGACGTGCTGAAGCGTCCAGTGCAGTTGGGCCGCCGACTGCCAGTTGTCCAGCGTCACGTCCGACGGCACGCGTCCGGTGTCGCCTCCGAGAACCATGGCGACGACTGTAATGGCTCGCGCCCGCCGCCCCGAAGCTCAGCCCGACTTCACCCCCACATTCGTGATCGGGGCTGTGGGTTCGGTGATCGGTGTACCTGCGAATTCCCCGCGGATCGAGTCGATCAGGTGGCGCGCGCGAATCGCCAGCGCCGTCTTACCCGCGCCCGAGTCGACCTGCAGTCGCCCCTTCGTGACCATCACGCCGAGGTCGGCGCCCTTCCAGCGGTAGTCGCCTGGACCGTAGATGCGCAGGAAGAACATCTCCGCTTCGTTCTGCAACTGGTGCCAGTCCAGCGCGGGCCTGCGGAACACCAGCGCACCACTGCTGTCCAGCGAATACTGCCCGGTGGCTGGAGTCGCCGTGAGCCGCTGCACGATGTCGTCGGTCTCCTTCATCACCATCTGGCTCCACACGTCGGCTGACGCCAGTTCCTCCCAACGCTCGTTGATCTCGTCGATATCGAGATCGAAGTCGACGTTCATGTACTCGAGAATGTGGAACAGGAACAACGGCACGTCGGCGTAGGCGCCTGCGGTGACGTTGGTGATGGATGAGGCCCCGCTGATCCGCGGGTTGAGTTCGCCGAGGTACACCTCACCGGTGTCGGTGTCGACGAGCACGTCGACCTCGAAGAACCCCCGGTAGCCCTCCTTGGCCAGCCGGTCACCGAGCCTTCGCACCAACTGTGTTGCTATCCGCCTACTTTCGCCGGTCAGCACCTCTGGGAACATTTCGTTGCCACACCAGCCACCGCGGGACGGAGTGAGCCTCTTGTAGCCGATCAGCTCCGACATGAACGGCCCGACGACGGTGCCACACCGGGTGAGCACCGCCTCGACCGCGACTGGGCGGTTGTTGATGCGACGCATGACCTTGATCTCTTCGCCGACGATATCGGCCGAATGCTTTTTCCAATCCGCCTCCGACGAGATGAAGAAGGTGGTCTTGCCGGAGTCGCCGTACGGTGTCTGAACGACGAGTTCGTCACCGAGACCGGCCTTTTCGGCGACTGCCTGCAGGCCGGCCCAGTCGTCGACCCGGGTGAGCACGTTCGGCACGCTCGGTGCGCCTGCCTCGTTGCCGAGCTTCGTCGTGACGATCTTGGAGTCGAGATGCTGGCGCAGACTTGCCGCAGGCAGTATCAGGTCGTAGCCGAGTTCTTTACAGATGTCCTCGGTCTCGCTGTCGAAGAACACCATCGCGACCTTCGGGCGGATCCCGCGCGGAGTCGCGGCCTTGATGTATGCCCGCACTTCGGGATTGGTGAGCAGCCAGTTGTTGATCTCCTCGCCGCTTTCGAACTCCCGGTACGGCTTGTCGGTCGGGGTGAACACCCGCGGATGGGCTCCGTCCCAGGCGTCGTAGTAGGTCACATAGGTGAAATTGCGGACCCACCGGTCGAGGCCAAGGAGGTTGAACGGGGTGGCGCCGAAGAAGAGGATCGGCACGTCATTGGTCCGGAAGAAGTGCCGCACCTCGGAGATGTTCTTCAACCGCCTCTTGGATTGTCCTGCTCCGGAGGCGAAGGCGGCGTCGGTTCCGACGCTGACCTCTTTCGGTTTAGCCGAGGCCTTGGTGGCGCGTTTGGCCGGGGCGGCCCTGGTTGCGACGGACTTGGTCGGACGTTTCGCGGCGGGCCTGGCCTTCTTGGCGGTGGTCTTCCTCGCTCGTCCTGATCGAACCGGGCGGTCACTCATGGTGTGCACCTCGCTGCTCGTCGGATAGCTCACACTAATGCGCCGCCGAGCCGTGCCGAGGGCCGATCAGAGGATTCGGAGGCCGTCCAGAACGCGGCCAAGCTCGGTGAGCGCCTTGCGGTGTGCCGCCTTCTGGTTGTCGGCGCGCGCGACGTTCATCGAGGTTTCGCAGAGGGCGCCGTAGAGGAAGACGGCGAGGGGACCGGCCGGCCGCGGCGCAATCCTGCCGGCCTCCACCGCCCGGGCGATGGCGATCTCCATCATGTGCAGCATGGGCGCCTCGACGCGGCGCACGCCCTCCCAACCGGTCGCGACCAACGCGTCGAGAAGCATGATCCGCCTCAACCCCGGCTCGAGACATTCCTCCAAGAACGCTCGGCAGCAGGCCTCGAACGCGTCCCACGGGTCGCGCTTGGTTGCATAAACGGCAGTCATCACCTCGGCAAGCCGTTCGACCTCGCGCGCAAACACCGCCTCGAACAGCTGCTGCTTGCCCTCGAAGTGGTGATAAACGGCTCCTTTGGTGACGCGGGCCTTGGCTGCGACCGCGTCGAGCGAGGTCGCCGCATAGCCGTCCTTGGCGAAGAGCTCGCGTGCAGCGTCGACGAGTGCGGTAGTGGTCGCCTCGGTGCGCTCTGCCTGGGTTCGTCTCGCCTGTTTGGTCGGCACGAACTCACGATAACGGCTGATCAGCACGCGGCGCCGTTACAACAGTTCATAGATGCGGTAGTCGATGTGGTCCGGCGACAGGATGTTGTAGCCGACGGCCACGATCTCGTTGAGCCACAGGTAGCGGTCGTCGGCGGTCTCGAATTTGGGTGTGGTGCGCACATACGTCTCGTCGAAGGGCAGCACCTCCCCGGCGGCGAGCCGGTCGAGGCCGTCGGCGGGCACTTTGATGACGCCCCTGGTCTCGTAGTGAATGAGGGCGCCGTCGTGGGTGCGCAGCGTGGCGCGGACGTCGATGCGGCCGATCTGGTCGGTGCCGACGAGCAACCAGTCACCGCCGCCGGGCAGTAGTTCGCCTTGCAGTCTTCGGCCCTTCGATCAGGCCGCCGTTGGTGATGAACGTCAATCTGGTGCCCAAGTCGTGGAGATCAGTTGCGCCGGTTGCAGTTCGACGTGCATGTCGAAGAGGTGCGCTGCGGGCAGCCGGTCATAGAGCGGCAGCTGGTCTGCCGGCTTGACGACGGTCGTCACTGCGTCACCATTCCCATCGCGGTCTGCATCTGCAACTGGGTCGACGAAGGTGTCCTTGCGGGCGACGAGTCCGTCGGGCGACACCACGACGACGTCGAGGCAGTCGAACCGGGCGTCGCCGGATATCAGCGCCCAGTCGAGCACCCAGTGGTCCTCGCCGTAGAGCACGCGGTACGTCTCGAACGAGAAGTCGGGAAACCGGACGAACAACTCGGCGAATGTGGCGCGTACGGCGTCGCGGCCGACGACGGGGTCGCCGCCGAGGTGAGTCCAGAACTGGGTGTCGTCGGTGTGCAGCGCGACGATCGCGTCCGGGTCGCGGTCCGCCCATGCGGCGAAATAGCGCTCCGAGATCGCCTTCAGGTCAACGACCCGCGTAGCGATGGGGGACATGGTGGCCTCCGATCTGAGATTCCTAACATACTCTGGGTAGGTAATAACCTACCACGAGTATGCAACATGTCGAGCCCGGTGCGGCTGAGGACCGGCGCTCGAGTTTGAGAGACTGAGCCCGTGCGTTCGACGCCCCAGTGCTGGCTGACCGACATGGACGGCGTCCTGGTGCACGAGGAACGGGCGCTTCCGGGTGCCGCGGAGTTCCTGGCCAGGCTCGTCGAGAAGAAGCGGCCGTTTCTCGTCCTGACCAACAACTCGATCTTCACCCCGCGCGACCTTTCGGCGCGGTTGGCGCGATCGGGTCTCTCGGTGCCGGAGTCGGCGATCTGGACGTCCGCCCTGGCCACGGCGGCATTCCTGCGCGACCAGCTGCCCGGCGGTTCGGCGTACGTCATCGGGGAGGCGGGCCTGACCACCGCGCTGCACGAGGTGGGCTACACGCTGACCGATGTCGAGCCGGACTTCGTCGTGCTCGGCGAGACCCGCACGTACTCGTTCGAGGCGATCACCAAGGCGATCCGGCTCATCCTGGGTGGCGCGCGGTTCATCGCCACCAATCCCGACGTCACCGGTCCGTCTGCGGAGGGTCCGACGCCTGCCACCGGGTCCGTCGCGGCCATGATCACCAAGGCCACCGGACGCGATCCGTACTTCGTCGGCAAGCCCAACCCGATGATGTTCCGCAGCGCGTTGAACCGCATCGAGGCGCATTCGGAGAACACCTTCATGGTCGGCGATCGGATGGACACGGACGTCGTCGCGGGCATCGAGGCGGGACTGGAGACCATCCTGGTGCTGACCGGATCGACGACGCGCGATGAGGTGGAGCGGTACCCGTTCCGGCCCAGCCGGGTGCTGCCAAGCATCGCCGAAGCCATCGAGTTGGTGTGATTTCGGCGCGCCAACCGGCGCTCAGCGTCTGTGAGCGCGCCGAAATCGCTGCATGATGGCTCGCAGGTCGATTCTGGCCGAAGAGGTCAAGAACGAGATTTACGACGGCGCCACGCCCTATACGACCTATGTTCGGGGAGTGATCATCGACGGTGACCGCGGGGTGCTGTTGACCGGCAGGGACGACAGCGCTCTGGTCATCGAGGGGTAGCCCATGGCCGAGATCGAACTGATCGGAGTGCCGTTCGACGGCTACGGGCGACCCGGGAACCAGGCGCGCGCGGCGAGCGCACTGCGAGACGCCGGGCTGCTCGACGCGTTCGAACACCACCATGTGGTCGGCAGCGACGACCTGGACCTGCCCGCAGGAGACCCGGCACGCAGCGCTTCGACCGGGCTGATCAACGAACGGGCGCTGCTCGCGATGACCGACGCCCTCAACGAGCGGATCGGGGCGGCGGTGACCGCAGGCAGGCTCCCGATCGTCTACGGCGGCGACTGCTCGACGCTGCTCGGAACCGTGACCGGGCTGCGCGATCACGTCGGCGAGGTCGGACTGGTGTTCATCGACGGCCACGAGGACACCATGCCGCTCGATGTCTCCGAAGACGGCGAGGCGGCGAATACCGAAATCGGGCTGCTGCTCGGGTTTGACCGGACGCCTGCTCACCGGCGAACTCGCCGGCCGGCTACCGGCGCTGAGACGCGACCGCCTTGTCGTGCTGGGCCCGCGCGACGACGCGTGGCGGCAACGGTTCAACGTCGGCACGCTCGCCGATTACGGCGTCTGGGTGGCACCGCTGGCCGAAGCCGCCGACGACCCGGCAGGCGCAGGACGCCGCGCCATCGAGCAGCTGTCCGGCCAGGTCGACCGCTGGTGGCTGCACATCGATCTCGACGTGCTGGATCCCGTCGTGTTCCCGGCGCAGGGGCTGCCCGATTTCCCCGACGAGCCGGGCGGCCTCACCTGGGACCAGCTCACCGATCTGGTGATGGCGCTGTTCACCACGCCGGCGTCGTGCATCGGCGGCAGCATCGCGATCTACGATCCCGACCAGGACCCGAACGGGGCCGGCGCCGCGCAGATCGTGGCGTTCGTCCGTAACGTGGTGGCGCGCCCCACGATCAGTCGCTAGCCCAGGAGCCCCGTGGCCGAATCCATCGACGAGTACTTCACCGCCACCATCTCGGCGATGAGCGCCGCCGCGCGGCAACGGGCGGACGACCGACCGATCGAGGCCGGTTCATCGTTGACGAGGCGAGTGTGCCTGGCGCTCTTCGACGTTCAGCTCGGCAGCCGCCACCTCGACCTGGCCGCGCGTTGGCTGCGGTCGCAGGGCAAGGGCTACTACACCATCGGATCGTCGGGCCACGAGGGCAACGCCGCGGTCGCGGCCGCACTGCGGCCCACCGACCCGGCACTGCTGCACTACAGGTCCGGTGCCTTCTTCCTGGCCCGCGCCGCCCTTGTCGACGGTCGCGAGCCGCTGCGCGACGTGCTGCTCGGCCTCGTGGCCTCGACGGAGGAGCCGATCTCGGGTGGGCGGCACAAGGTATTCGGCCGCCATGACCTGCGCATCATTCCGCAGACGTCGACCATCGCGTCGCACCTGCCGCGGGCGGTCGGCGTCGCGTTCGCCATCGCGCGTGCCAAGAAGCTCGGGGTCGACCTGTGAGTGGCCCGACGACGCGGTGACGGTGTGCAGTTTCGGCGATGCCTCGGTCAACCACTCCACCGCGGTCGGTTCGATCAACACCGCGCTGCACTCGGCCTACCAGGGAGTGCCGATGCCGCTGCTGTTCGTGTGTGAGGACAACGGGATCGGGATCAGCGTCACGACACCGCGGGGCTGGGTCGAGCGGACCTATGGAAACCGCGACGGCTTGGCGTATTTCAGCGCCGACGGGACTGATCTGCCCGCGACGTTCGAAGCTGCCGCCGCGGCGGCCGACTTCGTGCGCAGCCCGTCGGCGACCGGCCTTCCTGCACTTGCGCATGGTCCGGCTCATGGGACATGCCGGTTCCGACTACGAATCGGCCTACCGTCGCCCCCAGGAGATCAAGGCCGAATTCGACCGAGATCCGGTGTTGCGCACCGCAAGACTGTTGATCACAGAGGGTGTGCTGACCCCCGCCGAGGCTGCTCGACCGCTATGAGGCCAAACGCGCCGAGGTCATCGAACTTGCCGGTGAAGTTGTCGAGGACTCCCAACTCGACAGCGCGCAGGCGGTGATGCAGCCCCTCGCGCTCGGCCTCGAAGAGGCGATCGCCGCCGTCCCTGCCTCGCTCGCCGCATCGGTCAGGTCCGGCGATCCGGACGCGCCGATGACCGTCGCGCTCGCAATCAACCGTGCGCTGGACGACATTCTGGACCGCTACCCGGAAGCCATCATCTTCGGGGAAGACGTCGCGCGTAAGGGCGGCGTGTACGGGGTGACCCGCGGCCTGCTCAATCGGACCAGTTCGGCGCGGGTGTTCGACACGTTGCTCGACGAGCAGGCCATCCTCGGGCTGGCGCTCGGTGCAGGGGTTTCCGGACTGCTGCCGATACCGGAGATCCAGTACCTCGCCTACGTGCACAACGCCGCCGACCAGATTCGCGGGGAGGGCGCGACACTGCAGTTCTTCTCCAATCGGCAGTACCGCAACCCGATGGTGGTCCGCGTCGCCGGCTACGGCTACCAGAAGGGGTTCGGCGGACACTTCCACAACGACAACTCGATCGCCGCGCTTCGCGACATTCCCGGAGTGGTGATCGCATCGCCATCGCGGCCCGACGATGCGGCAGCGATGCTGCACACCTGCGCCGCTGCGGCGAAAGCGTCGGGAATGGTCTGCATCTTCCTCGAACCCATCGCCCTGTACCACACGCGCGACCTCTACGACGACGGCGACGAGCAGTGGCTTGCGACCTATCCGACCGCCGCGGTGCCGATTGGCCGCGCCCGCACGTACGGTGAAGGTAAGGATTTGACGATCCTCACCTTCGGGAACGGCGTGCGGATGAGCCTGCGCGTCGCCCGCAGGCTCGAATCCGCAGGCATCGGCGCCCGCGTCGTCGACTTGCGATGGCTGGCGCCGATGCCGGTCGAGGACATGCTCCGCGAATCAGGTGTCACAGGGAAAACGCTCGTCGTCGACGAGACGCGCGAGACGGGCGGAGTGGGGGAAGGCATCCTCGCCGCGCTGGTCCAACACGGCTACACCGGCGCTGTTGACCGCGTCGCGAGCAAGGACAGCTTCATCCCACTAGGCGACGCTGCGCTGGAGGTGTTGCTGTCCGAGGAGACCATCGAGGCCGCGGCCATCAAACTCGCCGGATAGGCGGCTGCTTACACTTAGCGCGATGACCGGCACGCCCGACCCGACCCGACCATTGGCCGGGGTCCGGATCGTCGAGATCTCCAGCTTTGTCGCGGTGCCGCTTGCGGGTCTGACACTGGGTCAGCTGGGCGCCGAGGTGGTGCGGGTTGACCCGGTCGGCGGGGCGGCCGATTACCACCGCTGGCCGGTCACCGACGACGGCACCAGCATCTACTGGGCGGGGCTCAACAAAGGCAAGCGATCGGTTGCGGCCGACTTCCGCTCTCTGGGCGGCCAGGACCTTGTGCAGCGCCTGATCGCCGACAGCGGTGTGCTCATCACCAATGTGGTCGGGCGCGAATGGCATTCGTATGAAAACCTGTCGAGGCTGCGACCGGACCTGATCCACGTCGAAGTGTCTGGACGCGCCGACGGCGGCACCGGGGTGGACTACACCGTCAACGCCGGGCTCGGATTTCCCATGGTGACGGGTCCGCCGGAACTGGCCACTCCGGTCAACCACGTGCTTCCGGCGTGGGACGTCGCGTGCGGCATCTACACGGCGCTGGCGGTCGTCACCGCACTGCGCCACCGCGACACCACAGGGCAGGGGCAGCGGGTCGGCATTCCGCTGGAGAACGTCGCGCTGGCCACGGCGGGCAACCTGAGCTTCCTCACCGAGGTGATGGTGAACGGCACGTCCCGCGAGCGGATCGGCAACTCGATCTACGGCCAGTACGGTCAGGAGTTCATCAGCAGCGACGGGGTGTCGTTCATGATCGTCGCGCTGACGCGTCGCCACTTCCGCGACCTGACCGAACTGACCGGAACCGCGAAGGCCGTTGCCGCGCTTGCAAAGACACTCGACGCCGACTTCACCGACGAAGGCGACCGGTACTCCCATCGCGAAGCGCTGAGTGGACTGTTCGCCGAGTGGTTCTCCGCACACACCGCAGCAGAGATCACGGCCGCGCTGTCGGCGGCGTCGGTTCTCTGGGAGCGGTACCGCACCTTCGCCGAAGTGGTCAACGACGAACGGGTAACTGCCAACCCGATGTTCACCCGTCTCGACCAGCCCAGGATCGGTGAATACCTGGCCCCTGGGTTACCGATGTCGATCAACGGGGACCACCCACGGTCGGGGGCCGCACCGGCGCTCGGCGACGACACCGCCGGGGTGCTGGCGGAGTGGCTCGGACTGAGCAGGGGCGACATCGACCAGCTCACCGAAGCAGGCACCGTCCGATGAGCCGGCTGCTGAAATTACTTGAGTTGCACCGGGGTTCCGATGCAGACACCTGGATCGGTCCTGCCAGCGGGCCCGAGGGCAAGCGGGCGTTCGGCGGCCAGTTCGTCGCGCAGAGCCTGGCCGCGGCATGTCGCACCGTCGAAGGCGAGCGCCTGCCCACCAACATGCATCTGCAGTTCCTGCGCGGAGGCGAGGCCGGAGAACCCGTCGAATATTCGGTGGCCCGGGTCTTCGACGGCCGCACCGCCGCGGCCCGCCGCGTCGACTCCCGTCAGGACGGAAGGCTCTTGACGACGTCGACGGTGTCGTTCGCCGTCGACCTGCCCGGACCCGAACACGGGCACTGGGAGAGCCTGCCCGGTGATCCGGAGACACTGGAGCGAACAGGGCCTGCCGGACCCGCTCCGTCGATGCCGTTGGACGAACTGGACATCAGAATCGCCGACGATACGGCCTTGTGGCGAGTTTCTGCGGCGATTCTGGTGGCGGGCAACGGTTCCCGTACCTGACGACCCGTTGGTGCATACCCTTGTCGCGGCGTACGTCATCGACGTGTACATGATCGATCCCGCGCTTGCGGTGCACGGGTATTCGATGAAGGCCCGCACGCACCGCAGCGGTACGACAGATTCATCGATCTGGTTCCACCAGCCGGTCCGCGCGGACGAATGGAATCTGCTGGAAACTAGATCGCCCGCCGCCGCGCGTGGCAGGGGCGTGGTGACGGGGAGCCTGGTCCGCGCCGACGGCGCCATCGCGGCCACCGTCGCACAGGAAGGGCTTATCGCAGAGCGGGAACCGAAGCCGCAGTAGCGGTGCGCTCCGACCGTTCGCGGACCCATGTGCGCGATGCGTTGACCAGTCGGGTGATCAACACGCCGACCACGATCGCCCCGACGACGCCCAGCAGTGGATGAGCATCGAACAACGGATAGATCTGATAATGCGTCAGGTAGGTGTACAGCGACGCTTCCGCAACCGTTCCGGCGACAACGGTGATCCACGCCGGGCATCGGATCGCGGGCAGCCAGATCAACAGCAAGAACCCGGCGAGCACCAGCAGTTCTCGATGTGTGTTGCCGAAGTAGCCATGCAGAGACACGATCAACGCCAGCGTGACTGCGATCCGCTGCCACACCGTCGACGACTTGGCCGCGGCCCAACCCACCGCGAAGAACCAGAACGCCAGGATCGTGAACCACGCATCGCGGCCGAAATGCAGACCCGCCAGGTCATAGCGCAACGCCAGACCGATGATCAGGAAGACCGCCGCGAACGCGAAGGGGCGCCGTCGCTCCAGCCGGTCGGCCGCGGGGAGCCAGCATACGAGGGTCAGGGCAACCAGAATCCAGACCAGCACCTCGATGAACCACAGCCGTCCCGCGGTCATGCTGTCGTCCGGCCCGAAGAACTTCTCGACGAGAAAAAGATTCGTCCAGTGATAGTCATCGGTGATCAGCAGTGCCAACGCGATCCATATCACCGACGGCACGACGATCCACGTCATTGTCTTGCGCAGGTGGCGAACCCGATCGGTGCGGGGCACCGGCGTCAGGCAGAAGCGACCGAAGTTGTATCCCGCGATTCCGAGAAGCAGATGGGCGCCACCCCACATCTCGTACAGGGTGGCGTGCGAACCGACGATGAGCACGATGGCCGCCGCGCGCAACGCCACACTGGTTTCCAGGGTGGCTCCCAGCCACGGCCAGGACCGGCGTGCCGGGGGCGTTACTCGTTCCAACTCGGCCAGCGGGAGCCGCTGCCAGTCGACCGGGAGTCGTCCGAGAGCCCGTTCGAGCCGAACCGACATGGCCACATACGACAGCGAGTTTCCGCCGAGGTCGACGAAGCTTTGGTCGTCGCGGATCGTTCGCGAATCGATCTGCAGCACATCGGCGAACAACGTGCGCAGGTCGACGGGGGACTGCGCAGACTCGTGGGTCTGCCGCGCGGTGTCCCGCACGGCTTGATAGTCCGGTTTGCCCGACGGCAGCAGCGGCAGTTCGTCCATGGTGGCCACGCGGATCGCTGCGGCGGGAAGGCCGGATGCCGACGCCGTAATGCGTTGTACGGCACGCGCGTCCCGGCCGACCGCGGCGACCACGAGCCGCTCGTCGTCGTCGGTACAGAAGGCTGTCACGCCGTCGCGCGCTGAGCGTGGCCTCCACCCGCTGCAGGTCGATGCGCAGGCCGTACAGCTTGACGAAGCGGCTGCTGCGGCCGATCACTTCGTAGACCCCGTCGGGCGCGCGGCGCGCGACATCACCGGTGTGCAGGGTGTCGACGGTCTTGCCAAGCGCCAGATCCGCGGGACCGTGCGCGTAGCCCATCATGACATTGGCGCCGTGGTACACCAGCTCGCCGACGTCGGCATCCGACCATCCGTCGAGCGGCTCGAGGGTGAACGACCCGCCGGGATCGGCCTGCCGATCGACGCCGGGTCGCGACTGCGCGAGATCTGGGGGCAGGTAAGCCATTCGGGCGGTGGCTTCCGTCGCGCCGTACATCACGAACAGCTGCCAGCCCTCGCGCTCGCCGAGCGCGGCGAAGCTGCGCACGCGTTCTGGTGCAAGCCGCCCACCCGCCTGGGTGACGTACCGCAGATCGGGCAGATCGATGTCGTCGAAGCCGATCCGATCGAGCATCTCGAAGGTGTAGGGCACACCGGCGAACGAGGTGCCGCGATGCCTGCGGAACAGCGTCCAGAACTCATCGTCGACGACGGAACGGTCGGTGAGGATCAGCCCGGCGCCACGAAGCAGGTGGCTGTGGATGACCGAAAGGCCGTAGCAGTATGACATCGGCAGAGTCGTTGCAGCCCTGTCGGTTTGGCGGATATCGAGATAATCGGCGATCGCCGTCGCGTTCGCGATCAGATTGCAGCGCGACAGCCGGACCAGCTTCGGCGATCCGGTGCTGCCCGATGTTGACAGCAGAAGTGCGAGGTCCTGGTGCAATCGGTGCGCGCTTGCCGTGCGGCGTTCGTGAACGCCGGAACCGTCGATGACGACGTCGGGGTCATACGAGCGCAGCACCGCGGAATGGTCTGCGCCCGGCGGACACCGGCAGCACCACGTGATCGCCGGCCAGCGCACCGAGATAGTGAACCAACGTGGGCACGTCGTTGCACGTCTCGAGCAGCACCAGCCTGCGGGAGTCGCCGAGTTCGGCGGCGACCGACGCTACCCGGTCAGCAAGGTCGCGGTAGGTCAGCGACGCGGTTTCGGTCAGCACCGCGACCCGGTCGCCGTGGTGGTGCAGATGCTCGACGAGCCGGCTCACTTGAGGGCGACTCCCTTGCCCAGAACCTCGATGCGCACCTTGGCGTCGAGGGCCGGGGGATTGAGGCTGTGCTGGCGCACGATGATCGGTGGGATATCGCCTGCCGGGTCGATGGTGAGCAGCACATCGTGCCCCAGGAATTCTGTGGCGATCACGGTGCCGACGCTGTCGCGGCCCTCGCTGTCCGAAACAACGGTCGCCACAAGCTGTTCGGGCCGAAGCGCCAGCGTCGCAGGCCCGTCGTCCACCGATGCCTGCACGGGCACTCGGCCCAGTGCGCACTCGGCGGCGCCGGACACGACCGTGCAGGGCAACGAAATGCAGTCACCGAGGAATTCGGCCGTGAAGCGATCGTTGGGCTGCCGGTACACGTCCTGCGGGGCACCGACCTGGGTGAAGCGTCCATCCCGCATGACCGCGATCTGGTCGGCGATCGACAGCGCCTCTTCCTGGTCGTGCGTGACCAGCAGCGTCGTCACCCCGGCATCGGCCAGCAGCCGTGCGACCGCCTTGCGGGTGGATGCCCGCAACCCGGTGTCCAGCGCGCTGAACGGTTCGTCGAGCAGCATCAGCACCGGCTTGCGGGCCAGCGCGCGGGCGAGCGCAACGCGCTGCTGCTGGCCGCCGGAGAGCTGATGGGGTCGGCGAGACGCGTAAGAGCCGTCCAGCGAGACGGTTTCGAGCAGTTCGGTCACCCGGTCGCGGACCTCGCGGCTGCGGGCGGAGCCCGACAGCCCGTACGCGATGTTCTGTCCGACGGTGAGATGCGGGAACAGCGCGCCGTCCTGCGCGACGTAGCCGACGCTGCGCCGATGGGGCGCCACCGAGCGTTCGGGGCTCGCCACCTGGCTGCCGGCGATGGTGACCGTGCCCGTCGTCGGGTGTCTCGAATCCCGCGATGAGTCGCAGCAGCGTGGTCTTGCCGCAGCCCGACGATCCGACGACGGCGGTCGTGCTGCCTGCCGGCACGTTGAGGTCGATATGGTCCAGCACGGTGTTGCCGTTGAAGGACTTCGCCAGCCCGCGGACGTCGAGCATGGTGGTCATAGCGCGGCCACCTTCGTCGACTGCCGGAACAGGATCAGCGTCAACGGAATGGCCAGCACTACCAGCACGAGTGCGTACGGCGCGGCGGCTGCGTAGTCGAGCTCACTGGAGAACGACCAGAAGTAGCATCGACAGCGTCCTGGTGCCGGTGGGTGCGAGCAGCAGCGTCGCGGTCAATTCTGTTGCCACGGCGACGAATACCAGCGACGCGCCGGCCGCTGCAGCCGGCGCGGTGAGCCGCAGCGTGACCCGGAAGAAGGTCGCGGACGGCGAGCTGCCCAGCGACCGCGACGCCTCCTCGAGGCCGGGCGGGACCTGGGCTAGGCCCGCGCGAACATTGACCAGGGCGCGGGGCATGAACAGCAGCACATAGGCGAACACGATCAACGGCACGCTCTGGTAGAGCGGGCGGAGCGAAGTGGATGGCGACGGTGACCAGTGCAAGCGCGGTGACGATGCCGGGCAGTGAACTGGTGATGTAGTTGGCGCCCTCCACCGCACGGGCCAGCACGCCGCTGGATCGGACCGCCACCCAGGCGACGGGGAAGGCCAGCACCGTCGTCAGGATCGCCGCGACGGCGGCAAGGCCGATGGTTTGGCCGAGCGCCAGGCCGATGTCATCCAGCGCCCACACGTCGGCGCCGCCGATCCACAGCCAGCGCAGTATCGTCCACACCGGCACGCCGAGCGCCAGCACCGTCAACGCCACGAGAGCCGGCCGATGCGGGAAAAGCGCTGCGGCCCAGATGGACCGGTGTCGCCGCGCGGGGTGCGCCTGCGCCGATGCGGGCGTACCTGGCCTGGCCGCGCGCCACCGCCTCGGCGATCAGCAACGCCAGGCACAGCAGCACGAGCACTCCGGCGAGCATGCTGCCTGCCGCGCCGTCGAAGGTGACCTGGAACTGCTGGAAGATCGCGACGGTGAAGGTGTCGAACCGCACCATCGCGAACGCGCCGAATTCGGCGAGCAGATGCACTCCGATCAGCAGCCCGCCGCCGAGGATCGCCAGCCGCAGCTGCGGCAGCACGACACGGAAGAACACGCCGGCCGAGTCGGATCCCAGCGCCCGCGCCGATTCCTCGACGGCAGGATCGAGCCGGCGCAGCGTTGCCGCAACGGGCAGATACATGAACGGGAAGTACGACAGCGTCGTGATCAGGACGCCGGCCCACAGCCCGTGCAGGGACGGGATCACCCCGACCCAGGCATAGCTGTTGACGAAGGCCGGAATGGCAAGAGGCGCAACGAATAACGGGCGCCAGAAGGCTCGGCCCGGCAGGTCCGTCCGCTCCACCAGCCAGGCCACCCCGACGCCGATCACCACACACAGCGGCACCGTGACGACGACCAGCGCGACGGTGTTGACCAGCAGCTCGCCGACCCGCGGCCGGACCACCAGCTCATAGGCGCGGGTCCACCCGACGGACACCGCCCCCCACGCCACATAGCCGAGCGGGATGCACGTCGCGGCCACCAGAATCGCGACCGTCGCCGAGACGAGCGGGCCGGGGCGGGCGGCCTGTTCCGACCGCGAAACCGGTGCCGCGGGGCGCGAAACGGGGGGAGCGACCACCTACAACAAGCCCGCCTTCGTCATCAGATCCGTCACCTTCTGGGCGTCAAGCGTCGAGGGGTCGACCTTGGGCGCCTGCAGCGAGTCCAGCGGCGGCAGGGCCGGATTCGCGGGCACGCCGCTGGCCACCGGATACTCGAACGAGGTGCCCTTCTCGAGCACCTCCTGGCCGGCCTTGCCGGTGATGAACTTGATGAACTGCTGCGCCTGGTCCTGCTTCTTGCTGGACTTGAGCACGCCGCCGCCGGACAGGCTGACGAATGCGCCGGGATCCTGATTCTTGAAGTAGTGCAGCGCGGTGTTGCCGCTGCCCTCTTTGGTGTTGGCCTGATCGCGGAACCAGTAGTAGTGGTAGATGATTCCGCCGTCGACCTCGCCGGCGTTGACGGCCTTCATGGTGGCGATGTTGTCGTTGTAGATCTTCGCGTTGGTCTTCATGCCCGCCAGCCACTGCGCGGTGGCCTGCTCGCCCTTGAGCTGAAGGAAGGCCGACGACGATGGCCTGGAAGTCCGCCTTCGCCGGCGCGCCGCCCCAGCGGCCCCGCCACGCGGGCTGCTCCAGGTCGAGCATGGACTTCGGCAGCTGATCGGGTTGCAGCTTGGTCTTGTTGTAGACGAAGACGGTGCTGCGTGCGGCGACGCCAGTCCACTTGCCGGTGGCCGGACGGTATTGCGCGGGAACCTGATCGAGCGTGTCGTGGTTCAGGTCGGCGAACAGACCGGCCTTCTCGACGGCGGCCATGGCGGGCGAGTTCTCGGTCAGGAAGACGTCGGCGGGCGAGCCTGAGCCCTCTGCGATGAGCTGGTTGCCGAACTCGGTGTCACCGCCCTGGCGGTAGGTCACCTTGATTCCGGTTTCCTTGGTGAACGCGTCGATCCATTCCTTGGTCAGCGACTCGTGCTGGGCGTTGTAGATCGAGCAGTTCGTCGCCGCCGTCTGAGCTCGAGCAGGCGGTCAATCCGGCCACGACGGCGACCGTCGACACAAGTGCGGCGATCCGGCTCCAACGGGCTCGCATCCAGGAGTTCCTTTCCCGCGCCAACCCGGCGCCCTTTAGCTGAGGGTTACCTAAATGAACATACCCTTTGTAGGCGCCGAATCTGTCGGCCCCTTCGGAACTCGGATGTCAATCAATCGCTGTGAATCCGCTGGCACATGGGCTGTCATTGACCGGTCATCCTTTCGGGGAGCCATCGTCTGCAACTCCGTGAAAGACTTTCTCCAGCCTGTCCAGGCCACGGCAGACGACCCACCCGCGACAACACCGAGGGATACGAACGAATGAGAAGGACGACAACTGCGATACGCCGCGGACTTACCTGCGCTTTTGCCGCCTGCGTGCTCGGAGGTGTGGCCACTACGGTCGCGCTGCCGACGGCAAGCGCCGCGCCGTGCACGGCGGCCGGGCTGTCCAGCACGGCCAGCGGAGTGATGGCCGATGCCGGCACCTATCTGGCGGCGCATCCGGATGCCGACAAGGTGCTGACCGCGATGCAGGTACGCAGTCGACAGGCGAGGCCAAGTCGAGCGTGCAGTCCTACTTCCTGGCGCACCCGGGCGAGTTCCTGGACCTCAAGCGCATCGCCCAGCCGCTGTCGGACCTGCGCGCTCAGTGCGGCGTCGCGGTGTCACCGGGACAGTTGGCGGCGCTCGTCGAGTCGTTCCAGTACGGCGGACCGCTACATGCGGCCGTGCCGGCTTCGCACGAAGCTGTAGGCGCCGAAGGCCGCGATCCCTAGTGCGGCCAGGATCAGCAGGATCTTGCCGAATGGCGCCTGGCCGAGCGTCTTGACCGCGGCGTCGGCCCCGGCGGCCTTTGACGGATCTGCCGTCAGCGTCGCGAAGATGACGAGCAGGCCGGCGCCGACGAACACCAGTCCCTTGGCCACGTAGCCGGTCACGCCGACGGCGGTGATGCCCGTGCCGCCCGACACCCGGAGGTCCTTCATGAACTTCTTCGACGCGCCCTTGTAGATGTGGTAGCCGCCGACCGCCGCGACTCCGATCCCCACAGCGATCAACAGAAACTTGCCCCAGCCCGACTGCATGAGTTGGGCGCTCATCCCGGCGTTCTGCTGACCGCTTGATTGTCCGCTGCCCATCGCGAACCGAGCGGCGGAGAAGGCGATCGCGAAGTACAGGATGGCGACGCCGATGTCTTTGGCTCGCTTCCACGCCGGCCGGTCCTCGGAGTCCTGCTGTGACCGCGACCGCTCGGCGGGATGCTTGCCGACGACGGCCTCCGCGACGTGCCACAGCGCCAACGCCGCCATGCCGATGGCCACGACACCAGAGCATGAACGTGCCGCCGGGCTGTTTGGCCAGTGTTGCCAAGGCCCCGGACTGATCCGCATTGCCGCCGATCCGAACGCGATGCGCAGGACGATGAACGCAACGATGAGGTGAAGGACACCGCTGACCGCGAACCCGGCCCTGGCGGCGTATTCGAACGCGTCACTGTCGGTGGCCTTGTCGACCACACCGTGTACCGACCTGTCGCTCATGTCAACCTCCTTGCGGACGGGGGTACCGCTTTTTGACGGCCGCGAAACCAAACACTTTCACCGGTGAGTTGCGAATTCGGCGTGATTAATGGCGCTGAGCGCGGGGAATCACGCCGAAGTCGCGTCGGAGCCAAGAGGAGCGTGCCGGGTGACCTTGTCGATCGTGTTCGCCGTTCTCTTCTCGGCGTTACTACACGCGACATGGAATTCGTTGGCGCACGCCGTAAGTGACCGGCTGGTGGGCTTCGCGCTCATCGGTGTCGCGGATGCGGTGGGCGGTGGGTTGATGGTGGCGTTCTCGGGGCTGCCGCCCGCCGGCGCCTGGCCGTTCATCGTCGCCTCCGCGGTGCTGCATGTGGCGTACAACCTTCTGCTGCTGGCCAGCTACCAACTGGGCGAGTTCAGCCAGATGTATCCGTTGGCCAGGGGCACCTCACCGTGGGTGGTCGCGCTGGTCTCGGTCGTGGTGCTCGGGCGCGAACTGCCGGTCGCCGAACTGGCTGGCGTGCTCGCAGTCTCCGGTGGACTCATCGCGCTGGTCTTCATCGGCGGGCGCCCTGGTCGCAAGGATCTGCCCGCCCTCGCCGCGGCTGTGCTCACCGGCTTGATGATCGCGGCGTACACAGTGGTCGACGGCCTCGGGCGTGATGCATGCGCCGCTGTTCGCCTACACGGGGTGGCTGTTCCTGCTGCAAGGCCCGCCGATCGCGGTGTTCGCGGCGATCCGTCGCGGCCGGGAACTACCGGCTGCGGTCCGCGAATCGGCGGTCTACGGGCTCGCCGGCGGCGTCATCTCGCTCGCCGCGTACACCATCGTCCTGTGGGCGCAGACCAGCGGTGCGCTGGCGCCCATCGCGGCGCTGCGGGAGACCAGCATCATCTTCGGTGCGTTGATCGGCGCAGTATTCCTCGGCGAGCGGCTCGGTGCGCGCCGTGCGATAGCGGCGGGCGTGGTGCTGGCCGGGGTGCTGCTGATCAGCCTGCCGTAGCGATCATCCCGGTGGATGAAAGTCCGACTGTGGATAACAGCGCCGGATTTCTGCCGGATTGTCAGTCGTCGACTCGCACAGTGGCGGCATGACTTCATGGACTCGTGCCGAAATCGGTGCGCTGGGTGAGCAACTGGCTGTTGATCACCTGACGTCGATCGGACTGCAGGTGCTGGACCGCAATTGGCGCTGCCGGTACGGCGAGCTCGACATCATCGCCGCCGACGAGGCCGCCCGCACGGTAGTTTTCGTCGAGGTGAAGACCCGCACCAGTGACCAGTTCGGTGGGGTGGAGCAGGCGGTGACGCCGGAGAAGGTCCGCCGGTTGCGTCGGCTGGCCGGGCTGTGGCTGGCCGGCCAAGACGACAGCTGGGCGGCGGTGCGCATCGATGTCATCGGCGTCCGCATCGGCCGGCAGCGGGAGCCCGGAGATCACGCACGTGCAGGGGGTCGGCTGATGACGCTGGGCAGAGCGTTCTCGGTCGCGGTGCGTGGGCTGGAAGGCGAAATCGTGGAGATCGAAGCCGACATCACCTCGGGTCTGCCCGGTGTCCATCTGGTCGGGCTTCCCGACACCGCGCTGCAGGAGTCGCGTGATCGCGTCCGCGCCGCAATCACCAACTGCGGCAACACCTGGCCGATGGCCCGCCTGACGCTGGCGTTGTCGCCGGCGACGCTGCCGAAGATGGGTTCGGTTTACGACCTCGCCCTCGCCGTCGGCGGTGCTGTCGGCACACGGCAAAAAGGAATGGGAACGGCTGGAGAAGACCGTGCTACTCGGCGAGCTGGCACTGGACGGTCGGGTCCGTCCGGTCAAGGGTGTGCTGCCCGCCGTGCTGACCGCCAAACGCGAAGGCTGGCCCGCCGTAGTCGTTCCGGTCGACAACCTTGCGCGAGGCCAGCCTGGTCGACGGCATCGAGGTCTGGGGCGCACGGACATTGGGACAGCTGCAGTCGTGGCTGGCGGGCAAGGCTCAACTGGACGAGAGGGTCGACGCGCCGACCACCGCGCAGGAGCCCGAGAGTCGACCTCGCCGACATCGTCGGGCAGACCCACGCCAGGTTCGCCGTCGAGGTCGCGGCGGCCGGCGCACACCACCTGACGTTGACGGGACCGCCCGGTGTCGGGAAAACGATGCTGGCGCAACGCCTTCCGGGCGTGCTACCGCGAGTTGTCCGACGATGAGTCGCTGGAGGTGACCGCGATTCATTCGGTGGCGGGCCTGCTGTCGGGTGACACGCCGTTGATCACCCGGCCGCCGTTCGTGGCGCCGCACCACACCTCCAGCGTGGCAGCGCTCGTCGGCGGGGGTACCGGGATGGCGCGACCCGGCGCGGTCAGCCGGGCACATCGCGGTGTGCTCTTCCTTGACGAGTACGCCGAGATCGGCAACAGCGCGCTGGAGGCATTACGAACTCCATTGGAGGACGGGGAGATTCGGCTGGCCCGGCGCGACGGCGTGGCACGGTATCCGGCACGGTTCCAGCTGGTGCTGGCGGCCAATCCGTGCCCGTGTGCGCTCACCGGATCCGCGCGAATGCATCTGTACCTCGGCCGAAAAGCGCCGGTATCTGACCAAGTTGTCGGGCCCGCTGCTCGACCGCGTCGACCTGCGTGTCGTCATGCCCCGTGAACGGGCAGGAGCATTCGCCGACCGATGCCGGCGAGTCCACCGCGGCCGTGCGGGACAGGGTGGAGGCCGCGCGTGAGGCGGCCGCCGAGCGATGGCGGCCAGCACGGCATCCGCACCAACGCGGAAGTCAGCGGCGTACTTCTGCGCCGTCGCTTCCGGCTCGAACCGAAGGCCATGGAACCGCTGAAGACCGCGGTCGACCGTGGACTGCTGAGCATCCGCGGGGTGGACAGAACGCTGCGGGTCGCGTGGACGCTTGCCGATCTGGGTGGGCGGACGTCACCGGGGCTTGATGACGTCAAGACCGCGCTGAGCTTCCGGCAAGCCGGCGGTGCGCAATGACCGATCAGAGGCTCATGGCGCTGGGCCTATCTGTCGCGTGTGGCCGAGCCACCGTGTCCGGAGCTTGGGATCTTGATCAAACGCGTGGGGCCGGTCGAGGCCGCCGAGCGAATCAAATCCGGCAAGGTCGCCGACGATCTTGCCCGGCGGACCGAAGCGCGTCGCGAGATCGACAGCGCCGCTGAGGATCTCGATCTGTCTGGCGCGGCGCGGCGGGCGACTGATTGCGGCCGGACGATCCCGAGTGGCCACTGCTCGCCTTTACGGCGTTCGCCGGTGTGGATCACCGGCTGAGACCGCGAAGCTCACCCACCGCTCGCGTTGTGGGTCGTCGGATCGGCCCGCCTCGACGAGATGGCCGAGCGCGCCGTCGCGATCGTCGGGACGAGAGCATCCACCGCGTACGGGGAGCATGTCGCGGCGGACCTGGCCGCCGGCCTGGTCGAGCGGGACGTCGACGGTGGTGTCCGGCGGCGCATACGGAATCGACGGCGCAGCGCACCGCGCCACCCTCGCCCTCGATGGGTTCACTGTCGCGGTGCTCGCAGGCGGCATCGACATCCCGTATCCCGCCGGCCACGCCGCGCTGCTGCACCGAATCGGGCAAGAGGGCCTGGTGGTCAGCGAGTACCCGCCCGGTATCCGTCCGGCGCGCCATCGATTTCTGACCCGCAACCGGCTGGTGGCTGCGTTGTCGGGTGCGACGGTGGTGGTCGAGGCGGGCGCCCGCAGCGGGGCGGCCAACACCGCGGCGTGGGCACGGTCGCTGGGCCGCGCGGTGTGTGCGGTGCCAGGGCCGGTGACGTCGTCGGCGTCGGTCGGATGTCATGCGCTGCTGCGCAACGGCGCCGATCTCGTCACGCGCGCCGCCGATGTCGTCGAACTCGTCGGACGCGTCGGCGAACTCGCGCCGGACGAGCAGCGGCCCGAGTCGTTGCTCGACGGTCTCGGCGAGGCCGAGCAGCGGGTCTACGACGCGTTGCCCGCCCGTGGCCGCCGCACCGCCGATCAGATCGCCGTCGCGTCAGGCATGCCGCCGACCCAGGTGCTTGGCCCGCTGTCGATGCTGGAAGTGTGCGGCTTGGTGACCCGCCAAGACGGCTGCTGGAAGCTCAGCCGACAGACGTAGCCAGCCACGTAGCCGGTCCCGCTCGTATAGTCGATGAGGTCGGCTAAACAAGATGGAGGATCAGTGGCAGGACGTCCCGTGCACACCTTCGAGGTGCTGCGCAGCGAGCAGTTGACGCCGCACATCGTCCGCGTGGTGCTCGGCGGCGGCGGCTTCGACACGTTTACGCCCAACGACTTCACCGACGCCTACGTCAAGATCGTCTTCGTCAGTCACGGCGTCGACGTCGGCGCGCTGCCGCAGCCGCTGACACTGGACAGCTTCAACGAACTGCCCGCCGAGCAACGGCCGACCGTTCGCACCTACACCGTGCGCAGTGTGGACACCGAAAGTCGCGAACTCACCATCGACTTCGTCGTGCACGGCGAACACGGCGTGGCGGGTCCGTGGGCAATGGCGGCGACGCCGGGACAGCCGGCGTATCTGATGGGACCCAGTGGCGCCTACGCACCCGATCCCGCCGCCGACTGGCATCTCATGGCCGGTGACGAAGCGGCCTTACCGGCCATCAGCACAGCGCTGGAAGCATTGCCGGACAACGCGATTGGCAAGGTCTTCATCGAGGTTGCCGGGCCCGACGACGAGATCCCGCTCAAGGCGCCGGCTGGAGTCGGGGTGAACTGGATCTACCGCGGCGGGCGCGCCGACCTGGTGTCCGAGGACCGGGCGGGTGACCACGCGCCGCTGATCGCGGCCGTGAAAGAGGCCAACTGGCTGCCCGGGCAGGTTCAGGTCTTCATCCACGGCGAGGCGCAGACGGTGATGCACAACCTGCGGCCCTACATCCGCAAGGAACGCGGCGTGAATGCCAAATGGGCGTCTTCGATCTCCGGCTACTGGCGCCGCGGACGCACAGAAGAGACATTCCGGCAGTGGAAGCGCGAACTCGCCGAAGCGGAGGAAGGCGCCAACGCCTGACGGGCGGCCTGGCACGCTAGACCCCGCGATTCCACCTCCATCCGTCTCGCGCGGCAGTCAGGGCGTCGGCGACGGGCCGTAGTCCCCGCAGGTTTATTGCCCGCCTCGACTCGCTAGTTACTCCGCTGGCGGCGTCCAGTTCCGCAGCTGTACTACAACCTCAAGGCGCATCCTGAATGCGAACTAGGTGACGAGAAACTCCTGGCGACTGAGATCACCGACCCTGACGATTACGTCCGCGTGTACCGGCTTGCGGAGCACGTCTACGCCGGTTGGAGGGACTATCGCATGAACACAGACCCAATTGGCCGTCACATCCCTGTCTTCCGGCTTAAGCCGCGTTAACGGCATCCTGCTGCACACACCGCAGACTGAAATCGGTCTCGGCAGGTCTGCATTTTGTCGTCCTAGTAGTCACGTTGACGGTGGCGTACGTGTCGGGCATTGGACCTCCCGGTCACCAACTTCTCGTCGAGGTGGTTCGTCCTATGCGGCGGGTGTAATCCGGCGTACATTTTGCTCATGAGTGCCGCGGTTGTCGTGGCCGTCTCGCTGCCGATCATTGTGGTGATTGGTCTGTTAATCGGTGCGGTGTTCGCGTCGGCGCGGATCCATCGGCGTGAACCGGGCGCGGCATCACCGCTCGGCGCTGTCGGCGCTGTCGCAGTCGAGTGCAGAAAGAACAGGCAATCGCGGTATCCGGATGCCAAGACCGCCGGGGGAAAATCTGGCGCACGGCAGCGGTGTTCGCGGCGACCGGCGCTCTGGCGTTGTCGGGGTGCGCGAGCACCGTGGATACGAGCGAACCCACGACCCAGACGGGAACACCAACGGCGCAAGAGGAGCAAGAGGAGTTTGTCGTAGAACCGGTGGCGGAGAAGACAGTCACCGAGTTGCCTGCCGGCCCGCTGTATTGGCACGTCGAGCATTTCCCCGCGCTCGCGGACGCCGAGGCGGCGGCTGGTCCGTTGTCCCTGGCCGCCGACGTGGAGGGCAAGGTCTGGCTGTTTACGCTTGGTCCCAAGGGGACGCCGACGCATGGTGGCAGCATGGTCACCGAGATCGGCCCATTGGTGGACGTCTCCGCCCCCGAGTACCTGCTGCTCATCAGCCATGCCGTCGCGGCGCCAGGCGCCAGGTCCGGGGTGCACACGCATCCGGGCACCGAGGCGTTCTTGGTGCTGGAGGGTCAGTTGAGCCAACAGACCCCGCATGGCGTGAACGTTGTCGAAGCCGGCAAGACGCTGGCGGGGGGCCCCGCCGAGCATCCGATGGAGGTCACGAGCAGCGGCGGGGAAGAACTGCATTGGCTGATCATGTTCGTCGTGGATGCGAACAAGCCATTCGCGTCGGACGCTACGTTCGAGTGAGGCGGCTGCCGCTTTTGCAGTTCGGGTACGGCTCGTCAGCGACCGTCACCGGGGGCCGCACCGACAACAGCGGCACCGATTGCCGCCGCGACCAGAAGAATTCGAATCACCTTTCGCACCCTCCTCGATGAATTGTCGTCCCGATAACCGGCGGGAGCGTAATTCACGCGAGCCCTGGTCATACCGCGACTGCGGAACAACGTACGAGAGCACCGAAACCCCGGGCCGGAAGATATGCGATGGTGGGGTGCTTGTGGTCGCATGGACCCTCGCCGATATGGCCCGGCGGACATGACCGGGGCTCGACGCGAAACTCGCCAAAGCGGAGGAAGGCGCCAACGCCTGACGGCCGGCCTGGCACGCTAACCCCATGGCTTTCGGCGACTACCAACTCGAGATCTATCTGCAGGGCCTTTCCGGCACCGTGCCGACGCTTCCCATGAAGTACGAGGACTGGGAAGCCAAGGCCCAAGCGGCGATGCCGCCGTCGGTGTGGTCATACGTCAACTGCGGCGCGGGGGACGAGCGCACACAGCGCGTGAACCGAACGGCATTCGACAACTGGGGGCTCATGCCTCGGATGCTCGTCGGCGCCAAGGAACGCGACCTGTCGATCGACGTCTTCGGGATGAAGCTGCCTTCGCCGGTCTTCATGGCTCCCATAGGGGTTATCGGACTGTGCGCCCAGGACGGGCACGGCGACCTGGCCACCGCCCGCGCCGCGGCGCGCACCGGCGTTCCGATGGTCATCTCGACGCTCACCGAGGACCCGATGGAGGACATCGCAGCCGAATTCGGCGACACCCCAGGCTTTTTCCAGCTCTACACGCCGGCCGACCGCGACCTGGCCGCCAGCCTGGTGTCGCGCGCCGAGGCGGCAGGCTATAAGGGCATCATCGTCACGCTGGACACCTGGGTGCTGGGATGGCGTCCCCGCGACGTGGCGACGGCGAACTTCCCGCAGCTGCGCGGGAAATGCCTGAGCAACTACACGAGCGACCCGGTGTTCCGCGCCAGCCTCGATCAACCGCCGGAGCAGAATCCACAGGCCGCCGTGATGCGCTGGGCTCAGATCTTCGGAAATCCGCTCAAATGGGATGACCTGCCGTGGCTGCGGTCGCTGACCAAGCTGCCCCTCATCGTGAAGGGCATCTGCCATCCGGACGACGCGCGGCGCGCGATCGACGGCGGGGTCGACGGCATCTACTGCTCCAACCACGGCGGTCGCCAGGCCAACGGTGGCATACCGGCGATCGACTGCCTGCCTGGTGTCGTCGAAGCCGCTGAAGGCATCCCGGTGTTGTTCGACTCCGGCATCCGCAGCGGTGCGGACATCGTCAAGGCACTGGCGCTTGGCGCCACCGCGGTCGGCGTCGGGCGGCCCTACGCCTATGGGCTTTCGCTGGGTGGAACCGATGGCGTTGTGCACGTGCTGCGGTCGCTGCTGGCCGAGGCCGACCTGATCATGGCGGTCGACGGCTATCCCACGCTGAAAGATCTCACTCCGGAAACGCTTCGGCGCGTCACCTGAGCCGCCGCACACCCGTCTGCCACGGTGAGCGGGTGGAGGCGATCCTCGAAGAGTTCGACGAGCATCTCGCCCTCGAGCGCGGCCGCTCCGACCACACCCGCCGCGCCTACCTCGGCGACTTGCGGTCGCTGTCCGAGTTCTTGTCGGCACGGTCGCCTGATGCACAACTGAGCAGCCTCAGCCTGCCTGTCCTGCGGTCGTGGCTCGCGGCTCAGGCCGCGGCGGGCGTCGCTCGCACCACGCTGGCGCGCCGGACGTCCGCGGTGAAGACCTTTACCGCGTGGGCGACTCGGCGTGGGCTGTTGCCGGGCGATCCCGCCACCCGTCTGCAGGTGCCGAAGGCACGTCGGACGTTGCCCGCCGTGTTGCGTCAGGATCAGGCACTCGATGCTATGGCCGCCGCTAATTCCGGTGCACAGCAAGGTGATCCGATGGCACTGCGGGATCGGTTGATCGTTGAGATGCTCTACGCCACCGGCATCCGCGTGAGCGAGCTGTGCGGGCTCGACATCGACGACGTCGACACATCACGACGGCTGCTGCGGGTGCTCGGCAAGGGCAACAAGCAACGCACCGTTCCCTTCGGCGAACCTGCCGAGGCCGCGTTGACCGCGTGGCTTGGCGACGGGCGGCCTGCGCTTGCCACCAGTGACTCGGGGCCTGCGCTGCTGCTCGGTGCCCGCGGCCGTCGGCTGGACCAGAGGCAGGCCCGCACCGTCGTGCACCAGACCGTCGCCGCCGTCAACGGCGCACCCGACATCGGGCCGCACGGTCTGCGACACAGCGCGGCCACCCATCTGCTGGAAGGCGGCGCGGACCTGCGCATCGTGCAGGAACTGCTCGGCCACTCGACGCTGGCCACTACGCAGCTCTACACGCACGTCACGGTCGCACGGCTGCGGGCAGTCCACGACCAAGCCCACCCGCGGGCCTGATGCGAATCTTGCGCCGAGGTACCTAGAGTTGACGAATATGCCAACTTCCGGCGGTCCGAGGAGCGGCCATGTCGACACATGAACCCACTGCCGACGAGGTAGTCCGCGCAGCCGTCAACATCGTGGAAGCCTTCGCCGCAACCGACGGTGGCCGATACTTCGCCTGCTTCGCTCCCGACGCCACGTTCTGCTTCCACACCGAACCCGCCCGGCTGAACGACCGCGCCTCCTACGAGCGGCTGTGGCAGGAGTGGGTCTCGAGCGGCTGGCGTGTCCGTGCCTGCGAGTCATCGGATCAGCTCGTCCAGTCGTTCCCGGGCGGCGCCGTCTTCTCGCATGACGTCGCAACCACTGTCGAAACTGCCGAGGGCGAGGAACACACACGTGAGCGCGAAACGATTGTGTTCCGCTCCGACGGCGAGCGGCTGGTCGCCATTCACGAACATCTTTCGCCCGCCGCCGGTTGACCCAATCCAGGAGAAGCAGCGATGTCGCTATACAGCCGCCTCGACCGTCGCCTCGAAGCCCAGGCAGACAACGCCGGCCCCGTCCGCGGAACTCTCTCGGTGGGCCGTATCGGCATGATCTGGCTCGCCGCCAACCTTGTCGTCACCACGTTGTTGACCGGCACGCTCCTGATCCCCGCCGTCGGATTCGCCACCGCGTTGACGATGATCGTGCTCGGAACAGTATGCGGCGCAATAGTGCTCACGCTCGTCGGCAACATCGGCACCCGAACGGGCCTACCGACGATGGCGCTGACTCGCGGGGCGTTCGGCACACGGGGCAGTCTGCTTCCGGTGACGGCGAATGTCGTCATCCTCATGGGCTGGAGTTGGGTGCAGGCCATGCTCGCCGGGGTGACCGTCGACTACATCGTCGAAAGCATGACCGGGTTCTCCAACCCCATCCTGTTCTCCGTGCTCTGTCAGACGATCGTCGTGCTGATCGCGATCTTGGGGCACGAGGGCATCGCCAGGGTTGAGCCGTGGCTGGCCGTGCTGATGCTCGCGATCATTGCGTGGATATTCGTCGTCGCGTTCACGCGTTTCACCCCGGCTGAATTCCAGGCGATCCCGGTCGACCCCTCGATCGGCTACACCCCGGTGACCGTCCTCGACATCGTCATCGCCACGGCGATTTCGTGGACGGTGTTGTCGGCTGATTTCAACCGGCTCGCGCGCTCGAGCCGGGCCGGGATCGCCGGGTCCGGCGTCGGCTACACCCTGTCCACCGTGATTGCGATGACGCTCGGCGTGACCGCGATCGGCTACGTCATCTTGAACAATGACGAGGCAATTCCGTTCGACCCGGCCACGGTTGTCGAAGCGTTCGGAGCCCCGTTGGCGATCGTGATCTTCCTGTCTGTCATGGCCACCAACACGATGGTCGTTTACGGCATGACCACATCGGTGGTGAACGCACCGATGGGTGGTCGCCTGCGGTTTCTGCCAACGGCTCTGGTGCTTGGCCTGATTTCGATCATCGGGTCGACGTGGCTTGGGCTGCTGGCACAGTTCACCGACTTCTTGACGGTGATCGGCGCCTTCTTCGTCCCGGTGTTCGCGATCATGATCGTCGACTACTACCTGGTGAAGCGGTCGGCGTACAGCGCAGACATCCTCGGTGGCCGCGGAGGACGCTACTGGTACGCGGCAGGAGTGAACTGGATCGCGGTCGCGGGATGGGCGATCGGCGCGGTGGCGTCCTATTTGTGGACGTACGTGTGGCCGAGTCCGATCGGTGCCACCATTCCAGCGTTCGTCCTGACCTTTGTGCTCTACCTGTTGGCCATGTTGCCCGAGCGGGCACGCCGTCCTCGTGAGGAGAGCACGCACCTTGCCGACGTCGAATCGGTCGAGCCCGCCGATGTCGCATAAGCGCGGACGAAGCACATCGCCATGCGGGAGTTGAGCCATCCGATCGCGACGGGGATGCAGGTGTATCCCGGCGATCCCGCCGTCCACATCGAGCCCGCGCTCCTGTTGGCACGCGACGGCGTCGACGTGGCGGCCCTGCGTCTCGGCTCGCACACGGGCACGCATATGGATGCGCCGTCGCACTGCATCGCGGGCGGCCGCACCACGGGGGCGATCGGCCTGCAGGAACTCGTCGGGGATGCGCTGGTCATCCACCTTGGGCAGCTGCCGCCGCGCGCTACCTACGGCTTCGACGAGATTTCGGAGGCGCTCGACGGCGGCCTGCCCGACCGGCTTCCGCCGATCGTGGTCTTCGACACCGGGTGGGCGGCGCGGTTCGGCAGCGACGCCGCGCTCGATCACCCTGCGCTGTCGCCCGATGCGGCGGCCGAGCTGGTCCGTCGCGGCATGCATGTGCTGACCGTCGACACGCTGAGTCCCGATCCCACCGGAGTTTCGGACTCCGGGTTTCCGGTACACCAAGTCGTGCTCGGCGCCGACGCACTCATCGTCGAAAATATTCGCGGCCTCGAAGGACTCGACTCGCGCATTCCGATCGGCTTCTTCCCATTGCCGATCGACGCCGACGGTGCGCCGGTGCGTGCCGTGGCGTTCGTACCGTGAGATTCGGCGCGGCTGGATCTACGAACAGCTAAGTGCCGCAGAAGGTTTGATAACAGCGGCCGAAGTCTTGGGGGGCAGGTTCGGCGTAGCGTTCGAACCCGGCGCGTTCCGCGTAGGGAGAGCTGACCGCAAGCAGAAGTTGCTGGAGCGGCTCCAGATCGCCTGCCGTCGCCGCGGCGAGCGCCTCCTCGACGAGATGATTCCGCGGGACGTAGACGGGGTTGACCCGATCCATCGCGTCGGCGTCAGGGTTCAGGGCGAGCCACCGGTGTCACCCATGCGTCTTCTGCGGCTGGTTCTGCATCACCGCGGGCGGTCTTGCTCAGGCGGCGGAAGAACGAGGTGTAGTCGACGCCGTCGAGCTCCAGCTGCTTCAGCAGGTCGTCGGCCAGTCTTGCGACATCCTCGTCTTCGACACTCCCGGGTAGGCCGAGCTTGCCCCGCATACCCGCTGTCCATGCGGCCGCGTACTGCCGAGGGAAGTCCTCGAGTGAGGCGGTGGCGAGCGCGATCCCTTGGTCCTGTTCGTCGGCGATCAGCGGCAGGAGCGCCTCGGCGAAGCGGGCGAGGTTCCATCCGGCCACCGTCGGTTGGTTGCCATAGGCGTAGCGGCCCCAGGAGTCGATGGAGCTGAACACAGTCTTGGGGTCGAAAGTGTCCATGAAGGCACACGGTCCGTAATCGATCGTCTCGCCCGAGATCGTCATGTTGTCGGTGTTCATCACCCCGTGGACGAATCCGACCATCATCCACTGCGCGACGAGCGTGGCCTGTGCGGCGATGACCGCGTCGAGCAGCGCAAGGTAAGGATTGTCGGCGTCGGCAGCGTCGGGGTAATGCCTGGCGATGGCGTGGTCGGCGAGCCGTCGCAGAACGTCGGGCTCGCCTGCGGCGGAAACGTACTCGAAGCTGCCAACGCGCAGGTGGCTCTTGGCGATTCGGGCGAGGACGGCCCCGTCGAGCATCGTCTCGCGGCGCACCGGACGTCCCGTGGCGACGACGGAAAGCGATCGGGTGGTCGGGATGCGCATGGCGTGCATGGCTTCACTGACGACGTATTCGCGCAGCATCGGACCCACGGCAGCCAAGCCGTCACCGCCACGGGCGAACGGGGTGCGGCCGGAGCCCTTGAGATGCAGATCTCTGCGCTGACCCTGAGCGTCGACGAGTTCGCCGAGCAGCAGCGCGCGGCCGTCACCAAGCCGAGGAACCCAGCCACCGAACTGGTGCCCTGCGTAACCCTGAGCGACCGGCTCGGCGCCTTCGGGTACTTGGGTGCCAACGAGCAGGCCGAGCCCGTTTGGGCTGCGTAGCCAATCCGCATCCAGTCCCAGCTCGCCGGCCAGCGCCTCGTTCAGCACAAGCAGCCGCGGACTCGGAGCGGATTCGGCCTGCCAGCGCACCGCGAGTTCCGGCAACTCGCTGGCGAATCGGTTGTCGAGAACTACGGCGGTATCGGGAGCAATGCTCATCGATGTCCAGCCTACGGACAGGCTAGGACCGCAGCAGGCTGATGACTTTCGCGATGTCCGGCATCGTGGACGGCCGGCCCGCCAGTTCGTCGAACACCGTCCAGTAACTGACGCCGAAGCGTTGTTGGCGTTCGGCCAGCGTCTCGGCCATCTGCTCGTGCGTGCCGAGCAACACGAAGGGCGACTCCAGCACGAATTCCGGTGCGATCCCGCCGAACACGGTTGCCAGTTCGGCCGCCGACGCGAGCCGGTCATCGGTGTGCACCACGAACTGGATCAAGACGTTGAGTTCGATGCCGTCGAACCGGTCGCCTGCGGCGTCCCGCACCACCGCGATGCGGTTCTGGAGCCCGGCGGCGTCGAAGTGGGTCAGTTCGACTTTTGTGGCGTTGCGGTTGTGGCCGAATCCGGCCAGACCGACGATGTCTGCGATCTGCCCCGCCAGCTGGAGTACCCGAGTGCCGTTGCCGCCGATCAGCATTGGGACCCGGGCCGGGGGAGGCGCCAGCAAGGAGCCGGCGTCGGCGTGCACGCGGTAGTGCGCACCGTCGACATCGACGGCGTCACCGTCGAGGAGGGAGCGGATGATTCGGGCCGATTCCTCGAGCCTCGACACGCGCACACCGCCGTCTTCGAACGGGATGCCCGCCGCGTCGTACTCGGACTTCATGTGACCGGCGCCGATACCGAGTTCGAACCGGCCGCCCGTCACCGTCGCGACGCCGCGCGGTCTCCCTCGCCGTGTCCACCGGGTGGCGAAAGTCATTGTTGAGCACCAGGGTTCCGACACGCAGGCGATCGGTCGCCAGCGCTGCGGCAGTCGCTCCGGAGAACGGTGGGGCCGACGGCACGAGGTGGTCCGGAAACGTCAGCACGTCGAACCCGGCCGCCTCCACGGACCGTGCGAAGTCGCGCGCCTCGTTGGCGGGGCGGGGCAGCGCGGTGGTCAGGCCGAACCGGAGCGGACGGGAACGATGGGCGTCGGTGGCAACCGTCATGCCTCCGACGTTAGGCCGCCTCGAGACTGCGCACAGATCGCGTTTTTCGGCGAATTCGCGATCTCACCGCAGTCTCGGCGGTGATCGTCACGGAGCCGTGGAGCGGCTTGAGCCGGATCGGGGTGGTGGCCACCAATCCCAGCGGGTCGACGTAGTCGGCGTTGGCGGCCGGGCCCCACATCGCACCCCAGTGCAGGCAGGCCGCGGCCGGGCAGCCCTGATGTCCTGCGGCCAGCTCGCCGAGCGCCGCTCCCGCGGCCACCAACTGGCCCGGTCGCACCGACGGCGTCACCGGCTCGTAGCTCGTCCGAAGACCGCCTGGGTGGGCGACCGACACCACCGACCTGCCCGCCAGCTCCCCGGCGAACACCACCGTGCCCGGACCGGCGGCATACACCGGCTGCCCGGGCACTCCGGCCAGGTCGACGCCGCGATGGCCGCGGTGCCAGTTCGGCGATGGGGCGTCGAACACCCGCATAACCGCTGGTCGCGGTTTCAACGGCCAATCCAGCCGGGCGTCGTCGGCCCGCGCAGGCGCCGCGCACGCCACCGCGATCGCTGCCATCACCGCCACCGCACGCATACGCCCAGCTCAGCGTCCCGAAGCCCGATCTGGAAGGCACCAGATGTTCACCTGGGGATCAGCGCGGCGGTGTGGACAAAGCACCTGTTGGGACCGTGTAAACTCAAACCCGCAATTCGCGCGAGCGGATTGACTTCGCGCGCCTGTGCCGCAGCCCCGTTTTTCCAGGGTTGCATCCGCATGCCGGGCGGTCCCGAGTCGGAAATCCGACCCGGGTCCGGCACGCAGCAGACGCCAGGGCCCGGCATCACCCGACGCCGGGCGACAACCGACAACTGAAGGCAAGGCATACCCATGGCCGTCGTGACCATGAAACAGCTGCTTGACAGCGGCACCCACTTCGGGCATCAGACCCGTCGCTGGAATCCCAAGATGAAGCGGTTCATCTTCACCGACCGCAACGGCATCTACATCATCGACCTGCAGCAGACGCTGAGCTACATCGACAAGGCGTTCGAGTTCGTCAAGGAAACCGTCGCCCACGGCGGCAGCGTCATGTTCGTCGGCACCAAGAAGCAGGCCCAGGAGTCCATCGCCGAAGAGGCGACCCGCGTCGGCATGCCGTACGTGAACCAGCGCTGGCTGGGCGGCATGCTCACCAACTTCTCCACCGTGCACAAGCGGCTGCAGCGTCTCAAGGAGCTGGAAGCCATGGAGCAGACCGGTGGCTTCGAGGGTCGCACCAAGAAAGAAATCCTGATGCTGACCCGGGAGAAGAACAAGCTCGAGCGCAGCCTCGGCGGTATCCGCGACATGGTCAAGGTGCCCTCGGCCGTGTGGGTCGTCGACACCAACAAGGAGCACATCGCCGTCGGTGAGGCACGCAAGCTGGGCATCCCGGTCATCGCGATCCTCGACACCAACTGCGACCCCGACCTCGTCGACTACCCGATTCCGGGCAACGACGACGCGATCCGCTCGGCCGCGCTGCTCACCAGGGTGATCGCCGCCGCGGTCGCCGAGGGTCTGCAGGCCCGCGCCGGTGCCGGCGGCAACGGCGACAAGCCGGAGACCGAGGGCGCAGAGCCGCTCGCCGAGTGGGAGCAGGAGCTGCTCGCCAGCGCCACCGCCACCGCGACCGCAAGCCCGACCGCCGAAGGCGCCGAGCCGGGCACGCCCGAGGCCGAGGTTCAGACCGAACCCAAGCCCCCGACGACCCCTTAGGAAACAAAGAGATGGCGAACTACACCGCTGCCGACGTCAAGCGACTGCGGGACCTGACCGGTGCCGGAATGCTCGACAGCAAGAACGCGATCGTTGAGGCCGACGGCGATTTCGACAAGGCCGTCGAGTTGCTGCGCATCAAGGGCGCCAAGGATGTCGGCAAGCGCGCCGAGCGGGCCACCGCCGAGGGCCTGGTCGCCGCCAAGGACGGTGCGCTGATCGAGCTGAACTCCGAGACCGACTTCGTCGCGAAGAACGACGAATTCCAGGCCGCCGCGAACCAGATCGTGGCGGCGGCCGCCGCTTCGAAGGCCGCCGACGTCGACGCGCTGAAGGCCGCCAAGATCGGCGACACCACCGTCGAGCAGACGATCGCGGACCTGTCCGCGAAGATCGGCGAGAAGCTCGAGCTGCGTCGCGCCGCGTATTTCGACGGCACCGTCGAGACGTACCTGCACAAGCGGGCCGCGGACCTACCCCCCGCGGTGGGTGTGCTCGTGGAGTACACGGGCTCCGATAAGGAGGCCGCGCACGCGGTGGCCCTGCAGATCGCTGCGCTGAGGGCTAAATACCTGACGCGTGACGAGGTGCCCGAGGACATCGTCGCCAACGAACGGCGCATCGCCGAGCAGACCGCGAAGGAAGAGGGCAAGCCCGAACAGGCGCTGCCGAAGATCGTCGAGGGCCGGCTCAACGGCTTCTTCAAGGACGTCGTGCTGCTCGATCAGCCGTCGGTGTCCGACAGCAAGAAGACGGTCAAGGCGCTGCTCGACGACGCAGGCGTTACCGTCACCCGGTTCGTGCGCTTCGAGGTCGGTCAGGCCTGACAACCAGGCGGTACGAGTTGGTACCGTCTGCTTGTGAAACCCATCCACGCCTTCGGCGACGACGCCCTTGGCGACCTCGACGCAGTCGGCCTCGTCGGCGCACTCCGCTGCGGCGCGGTGTCGGCCGCCGAATTGGTCGAGGCGGCCATCGCACGGACCGAGAAGGTCAACCCGACCCTGAACGGGCTCGCCTACGAGGCGTTCGATCGTGCGCGCGAGCGCGCGAACGCGCCGCGTCCCTACGGCGGCTACTTCGACGGTGTTCCGTCGTTCATCAAAGACAACGTCGCTGTCGCAGGCATGCCGACCATGCAGGGAACCGACGCATGGACCCCGAGCCCGATGCGCGCCGACGGTGCTTTCGCGCGCGTGTTCCTGGCCACCGGCCTTGTGCCGCTGGGCAAGACGCGGATGTCGGAGTTCGGCTTCAGCGCTTCGGCCGAGCACCCGCGGCTCGGCCCGGTGCGCAACCCGTGGAACCCGGACCTTACGGCCGGCGCGTCTTCATCGGGCGCGGCCGCGTTCGTAGCCGCGGGCGTGGTGCCGATCGCGCACGCCAACGACGGCGGCGGGTCGATCCGAATTCCTGCAGCCGTCAATGGACTCGTCGGGCTCAAGCCGACGCGCGGCCGACTTCCGCTGGACGAACAAGCCGCCACGATGCCGCTGCACCTGGTCGCCAACGGGGCCGTGACCCGCTCGGTGCGTGACACGGCGGCATTCCTGCGCGAAGCCGAACGGGTCTACCGAAGCCCGAAGCTGCCACCCATCGGGGACGTGACCCACGCGGGTAAGCAACGGCTGCACATCGCCGTGTGCACCAAATCGGTTCTGCGAGAAGCCAGTCCAGAGGTACGTGAGTTGACCATGAAATCGGCGGCGCTTCTGGAGGAACTCGGCCACAGGGTCACAGAGATCGACAACCCGGTGCCGGCCCGATTCAAAGACGATTTCCTGCTTTATTGGCAGTTCCTGGCCTTCGCGATCGTGCGCGGCGGGCGCCGGATGATCGGACCGAGCTTCGACCGCACCAAGCTGGACAACCTGACGCTTGGCCTCGACCGAAACGCCGCCAGGAACCTCCACAAGGTGCCTCTCGCGATCGCGCGGCTGTCGGCGTCGCGGCGGATCACCGCCCGGCTGTCGGCGACCTACGACGCGGTGCTCATGCCGACGCTGGCCGACGAGACGCCGCCCATCGGATATCTGGATCCGACCGCGCCCTACGACCAGATCATGGACCGGCTCATCGAGTGGGTGGCGTTCACACCGCTGCAGAACGCCACCGGCGACCCGGCGATCTCGCTGCCGCTCGCACAGTCGGCGGCAGGCATGCCGGTGGGGATGATGTTGTCGGCGGTCAGGGGCCAGGAAGCGCGGCTGCTCGAACTCGCCTACGAACTCGAAGAGGCGCGCCCCTGGCCGCTCATCAACTCGGGTCCGAGCCGAGGGTTATCAGGGTCCGTTTGAACTCGCGGCGCTGGCCTTCGGTCAGGTCGGCCATCAGGCGCCGCTCGGCTGCGCGGACACCTACGTCGCTGCGCTTGAGCAGCTCCTTGCCGTCGCGGGTCAGCGCAGCGGGCAGTGATCGTCCCGACGGAACCGTCGCGGGTCGGGTCACCAGGCCGCGTTCCTCGAGTCCACGCAGCACCATGTTCATCGCCTGCGGTGACACACTGGTGTCGCGCGCCAGCTCGGCGTTCGACCGGTCGGGGAATTGCGACAGTATCCGCATGCAGATGTATTGCGGGAAGGCCAATCCCAGCGGTTCGAGAACCGTTGTGGTGACCTCGGAGCGCAGCGCATTGGCCACCCGGTACAGCAGATACCCCAGCGGCTGGTCCTCGAGGAACTCACTCATATCAAGCATATTGACATATATCAATCTAGTTGATAAACATGGGGTATGACCACACCTGAGAAAGAGATGTTCGAATCCGCTTACCGCGGCGAGGCCGAGGAGTTCCAGGGAGTCCGTCCGCCGTGGAGCATCGGTGAGCCACAGCCGGAGATCGCGGCGCTCATCGACGCAGGCAAATTCCACGGCGACGTACTCGACGCCGGCTGCGGTGAGGCCGCGACGGCGCTGCACCTTGCCGAACAGGGCTTCACCACGGTCGGTCTCGACCAATCGGAGACCGCAATCAAGCTCGCCCGCGAGGAAGCCGCGAAGCGCAACCTGACCAATGCGACGTTCGAGGTCGCCGACATCAGTGACTTCACCGGGTACGACGGCCGGTTCGGGACCATTGTCGACAGCACTTTGTTCCACTCGATGCCGGTCGAGCTGCGGGAGGGTTACCAGCAGTCGATCGTCCGGGCGGCTGCGCCGGGCGCCTCCTACTACGTCCTCGTCTTCGACAGGGCGGGAATGCCTGCGGACAGCCCTGCTCATGCCGTCACCGAGGACGAGCTGCGCGACATCGTGGGCAAGTACTGGGAGATCGACGACATCAGGCCGGCCCGGATTCACGCGAACGTGCCCGAAGAGTTCGCCGAGTTCTTCAAGGGGTTCAGTGGTGCCGACATCCGCGACGAAGCCGACGGCCGCAAGTCGGTCGGGGCGTGGCTGCTCGAGGCGCACCTTCGCTAACACGCCGTAGGGGTCCCCGTAGCGGCTGTGTGGCCGCTATGAGGCAGGATTGGGGTCGCCGTCCCGGGCACGGTCCGGGATGGCGATCTCATGCGAGGACCTCGAAGGAGTCGGATGGCGGAGCCCACCACCACCAACGGCGCCGAGGCATCCCCGATCCGGCCGATGTATTCACGCGTGCTGCTGAAACTCGGCGGCGAAATGTTCGGCGGCGGGGGAGTGGGCCTGGACCCCGACGTGGTGGCCCTGGTCGCCAGGCAAATCGCCGAGGTGGTCCGCAGCGGTGTGCAGGTCGCGGTCGTGATCGGTGGCGGCAACTTCTTCCGCGGTGCCCAGTTGCAGCAGCGTGGCATGGAGCGAACCCGCTCGGACTACATGGGCATGCTCGGCACCGTGATGAATAGCCTTGCGCTGCAGGATTTTCTGGAGAAGGAAGGCATCGCGACCCGCGTTCAGACCGCGATCACGATGGGCCAGGTCGCCGAGCCGTACATACCGCTGCGCGCCCAGCGGCACCTGGAAAAGGGCCGGGTGGTGATCTTCGGCGCGGGCATGGGCCTGCCGTACTTCTCCACCGACACCACCGCCGCTCAGCGTGCCCTGGAAATCCGCGCCGAGGTGGTGCTGATGGCCAAGGCCGTTGACGGCGTGTTCACCGACGACCCCAGGTCAAACCCCGACGCCGAACTGATCACCGCGATCACCCACCGCGAGGTCATCGAACGCGGCCTGGCCGTCGCCGACGCCACGGCGTTCAGCCTGTGCATGGACAACGGCATGCCCATCCTTGTGTTCAACCTTCTTGTCGACGGCAATATCGCGCGGGCGGTCGCAGGTGAGAAGATCGGAACACTGGTCACCACCCCCTGAGTGGCGCGCACACGACGAGCACAGAGAAGGCGCGCACCCGAGGAGCACAGAGAGGCAACGCACCGTGATCGACGAAACCCTCTTCGATGCCGAAGAGAAGATGGAGAAGGCGGTGTCGGTTGCGCGCGATGACCTCTCGTCCATCCGCACCGGCCGTGCCAACCCCGGCATGTTCTCGCGCCTCTCGATCGACTACTACGGGTCGGCCACCCCGATCACCCAGCTGTCCAGCATCAACGTCCCGGAGGCCCGGCTGGTCGTCATCAAGCCATACGAGCAGTCCCAGCTCAAGCCCATCGAGGACGCGATCCGCCACTCCGATCTCGGCGTCAATCCGTCCAATGACGGCACGGTGATCCGGGTTGCCATCCCGCAGCTGACCGAGGAACGCCGCCGCGACTTGGTCAAGCAGGCGAAGGCCAAGGGCGAGGACGCCAGGGTGTCCCTCCGCAGCATTCGCCGCAAAGCGATGGACGAGCTGCACCGCATCAAGAAGGACGGCGAGGCAGGCGAGGACGAGGTCAAGCACGCGGAAAAGGATCTCGAGAAGACCACCCACCAGTACGTTGACCAGATAGACGAATTGGTGAAGAACAAAGAAGGCGAACTGCTGGAGGTCTAGTGGCCGAACAGCAAGCAACTCCCGTGGCCGACACGACGGAACCGCCCAAGAAGAAGTCCCGGGCCGGCCGGAATCTGCCCGCAGCGATCGGAGTGGGCGTCGCGCTTGGCGCGTTGGCGATCTACGTCTTGCTCTTCAGGCCGATCGGCTGGCTGCCGGTGCTGGCGGTGGCGATCCCGATCGCCACATACGAGGTCTGTCGCAGGCTGGGGGAGGCCGGTTACTCCCTGCCCGTCATTCCGCTGTTGATCGGCGGGCAGGCCATGATCTGGCTGACGTGGCCCTTTGGCCCGGCCGGCGTGCTGGGTGCCTACGGCGGGACAGTCGTCGTGTGCATGGTGTGGCGACTGGTCAGGCAGGGCCTGAACGAACAACCGGTGAACTATCTGCGCGACATCTCGGCCTCGCTGATGATCGCCACCTGGATTCCGTTGTTCGCCAGTTTCAGCGCCCTGTTGATCTTCCAGGACCACGGCGGCTTCCGGACGTTCACGGTGATCGTGACGGTCGTCTTCGCCGACATCGGCGGATACGTCGCAGGGGTGCTGTTCGGCAAGCACTTGATGGCGCCCGCGATCAGCCCGAAGAAGTCGTGGGAGGGGCTGGGCGGCTCGCTGCTCTTCGGCGTCACGGCAGCCGTGTTGTCGGTGGCTTTTCTCCTCGGTAAACCCGCCTGGGTCGGGCTGCCCCTCGGCTTGATGCTTGTCATCACCGGCGTGCTCGGCGACCTGGTCGAGTCACAGGTCAAACGAGACCTCGGCATCAAGGACATGGGAACGCTGCTGCCGGGCCACGGCGGCATCATGGACCGCATCGACGCGATGCTGCCGTCTGCCGTCGCCGGCTGGATCGTGCTCACACTGCTCGCATAGTCGGCGGCGGTACCGTCGGGAAGCATGAAGCTTTCGTGCGCTCTGGTCACCACCATCGACTCTCCGGAACTCGTCGCCGAGGCGGAACGCCTTGGCTATCACCGAGCTTGGCTCTACGACTCCCCGGCCATCACGTCGGACGTGTGGATCGCATTGGCGTTGGCCGCGCAGCGCACGTCCACCATCGGTCTCGGTCCCGGTGTGCTGGTGCCGAGCCTTCGTCACCCGATGACCAACGCGGCCGCCATCGCCACCCTCGCCGCCACGGCGCCCGGCCGGGTGGCGGTGGCCGTCGGTTCGGGGTTCACCGGCCGCTACACCCTGGGTCAGCGGCCGCTGCGATGGGCGTTCGTCGAGGAGTACGTCGTGGCGCTGCGGGCGCTGCTGCGGGGGGAGACCGTCCAGTGGGAGGGGGCTCCCATCCGCATGCTGCACACCGATGGGTTCCTTGCCGACCGGCCCGTCGACGTCGAGGTGCTGATCGGGGCCGATGGGCCGAGGGGAACGGCGGTGGCCGAGCGGGTCGGCGACGGCGTGTTCGCGGCGGGGGTGCCGAACCCGGCCGCGGCAGGCAGGCCGTACTCGCTGCTGCAGTTCGGCTCCGTTCTCGATGAGGGCGAGGACGTGCGCAGTCAGGGCGTGCTCGACAGGGCGGGGCACGGTCTGGCCGTGGTGTTCCATGCCTTGTACGAACGCAATGGGGCCGAGGCCGTTGCGGGGTTACCGGGCGGAAGTGAATGGGTGGCCGCGATCGAGGCCATCCCGGCCGACGAGCGACACCTCGTCACACACGAAGGTCACCTGGTTCGGCTCACGGCCGTGGACAAGGAGGCCGTCGCGCTGGCGGCCGACCTACTGCCGCAGTTCACCTTCAGCGGCACTGCTGCGCAGCTGCGCGCCCGGGTCGCCGAATTCGCAGCCGGAGGAGTCACCGAACTCGTCTATCAGCCGGCAGGCCCGGACGTGGCCGGCGAGCTTGCCCGCATGATGGGCGCCGTCGGCGCCACCGCGTCCTGACGCCGACGTGAGCGGGCGTGTCGAACGCCGTCAGGCTTCCTGCACCGCACTCATCACGTGCTTGACGCGCGTGTACTCCTCGATCGCCAGCACCGACATGTCATTGCCGTGGCCGGAGTGCTTGTACCCGTTGTTGGGCATCTCCGATGCGACGACCAGATGGCAGTTCACCCACACCTTGCCGAAGTCCAGCGCATCGCTCACCCGCAGCACCCGATCGTGGCTTTGGGTCCACAGGCCCGCCGCGAGCCCGAACCGCACGTCGTTGGCCAGTTCGACCGCCTCGGCTTCATCGCTGAAGCTCTGCACCGTCATGACGGGCCCGAAGACCTCTTCCTGGACGATCTCGTCGCGCTGCTGCACACCCGTGACCACCGTCGGTTCGAAGAAGAACCCGCCTCCGGTTCGGTCGGCTTTGCCGCCGGTGACCACCTCGGCATGTGCGGGCAGGCGCTCGATGAATCCCTGCACCTTCTGCAGGTGCGCGGCGCTGTTGAGTGGTCCGTAGGTCGCGTCGGGGTCGGTGCCGTATTTGGTGGCCTCAGCATGTTTGGTCAGGGCGGCCACGAACTCGTCGTGGATGGCGTCGGCGACCAGGATGCGCGTGGCGGCCTCACAATCCTGCCCCGCGTTGAGCAGCCCCGCCTCAGCGATGCCTGCGGCCGCCTTGTCCACATCGACATCTTCGAAGACCAATATCGGTGCCTTGCCGCCCAATTCGAGACTGACTTGCTTGAGATCGGCCGCTGCCGAGCCCGACACCTCGATGCCTGCGCGTTCACTTCCGGTGACCGACACCAGCTGTGGAATCGGATGCGCGACGATCGCCCGGCCGGTGTCGCGATCACCCGAGATCACGTTGAGCACCCCTGCAGGCAGGATGTCGCCGATGATCTTGGCGGCCAGCAGGGTGCTGACCGGTGTGGTGTCGGAGGGTTTGAGCACCACGGTGTTACCGGCCGCGATGGCGGGACCGAACTTCCACACACCCATGGCCAGCGGGTAGTTCCACGGCGCGACCTGGCCGCACACCCCGATCGGTTCGCGGCGAACCGACGAATCGTAGCCCATGACGTAAGACCCGGTGGCCAGGCCACGCATGTCCCGCGCTGCTGCGGCAAAGAACCGCAGGTTGTCGAGGATGCCGGGAATTTCGCCGTCGCGCAACGAGTTTCGTGGCTTACCGGTGTTGCTGGCCTCGGCGTCGACGAGTTCGTCGGCATGGGCTTCCAGCGCGTCGGCAATTCGGAACAGCGTCAGGCTGCGTTCAGCCGGCGTCACCCGCCGCCATGACTTGAACGCTCGTGCGGCGGCCTGGCAGGCGGCATCGACGTCTTCTGGACCCGATAGGGGCGCCTCGATGTAGGTCTCTCCGTTGGCGGGATTGACCACCGGCGTGTACCGGCCGCTGCGCGGTGCACACGTCTTGCCGTCGACGAAATTCTCCAACCGGTCCATCTACTGGCCTCCACGTTCTACGGCATAATAATGATGATTGTCGACAAAGAACGATAGCAGGCAATGCGGGTTGGGGGAAGCGCCCTTGGCGGTCGCACTTCGCCCTGGATCCGTGGGTTGACGTGACCGGAACAGGCGTGCAGACTCATGACTAATGTCGACAATGTACAACTAAAGTCGGGCGTCGGTGGAACGGCGTGGAGCCCACCGGCATCGGCCTTGTCGGCATTCCTGAGCGATTGTCGTGACGTGAGAGGCAACCGATGACTACAGCACTACGACGAGTCCGATGCGACGCCAGTGGACGTTCTCGTGATCGGCGCAGGCCCGTCGGGCGCGGTCGTCACGCACACCGCCGCGGCCGCCGGACTCAAAGTGATGGTGCTCGAGCAGGGAGATTGGGTCAACCCAAGCGATTTCCCTGCCAACCACCCCGAATGGGAACTCCTGATCCAACATGACTGGGCCCATGACCCCAACGTGCGTCAGCTGCCGTCGGACTATCCGGTGGATGTCTCCGAGTCGGATATGTGGCCGGTGATGTTCAACGCCGTCGGCGGCAGTTCGATCTATTACGGCGCGGAGTGGCCCCGGCTGCTGCCGTCGGACTTCAGGGTCAAGACGCTAGACGGTGTCGCTGACGACTGGCCGATCAGCTACAACGACCTCAAGCCGTACCACGATGAGGTCGACGCGTTCATCGGGGTTGCCGGAGTGGATGGCGACACCGCCTATCCGGAGGGACTGACATATCCCTTGCCCCCCAATCCCATCGGCAAAGCGGGGATGAAGGCCGCCGCGGCGGCCAACGCGTTGGGTTGGCACTGGTGGCCCGGCACCAACGCGATCGCCAGTCAAAAGTTCAAAACCCTCGAGCAGTGCGGTCGCTGGGGGACATGCGAATGGGGTTGTCCGCAGGGCGCCAAGGCCTCCTTCGATCTGATCTACATGCCACAGGCTGTTCAGATGGGCGCCCAGGTCGTCACAGGCGCCCGGGTCCGGCGCATCGTCACCGACGAGAGTGGCCACGCCACCGGAGCGGAATTCGTTGGCCGCGACGGCGTCGTTCGATTCCAGCCGGCTCGTGCAGTAGTCCTGTGCGCCAACGGTATCGGCACGCCGCGGCTATTGTTGCTGTCAGCCTCGGAGCGCCACCCCGACGGCCTGGCCAACTCGTCGGACTTGGTGGGCCGCAACTTGATGCTCCATCCGAACTGCACTGCGCTCGGTTTCTACGAAGACGGCCTGGACAGCTGGCGGGGACCTGCCGGCCAGTTGATCCATTCCCTGCAGTTCTACGAGACCGACAAATCCCGCGGGTTCGTCCGCGGCGCCAAGATGCACGTGCTGCCGACCCCAGGACCGTTGAACGCGATCGAGGCGTTTCGAGGCGACAGCTTTGAAGACCTATGGGGCAAACCAATTCACGCCGCGGCGCGGATGGCGCAAAAGGGCATCTTGTGGGCTGCCAACACCGAGGACCTGCCCGAGGTGCACAACCGGGTGACGTTGTCGCCGGATCTCGTCGACTCCGATGGCCTTGCCGCGCCGAAAGTGCGCTACCGCATCAGCGACAACACCCGCACGCTGCTGAGATGGACGGTGGAGCGGATGGTCGAGCTGCACAAGGTGGCAGGCGCAACCAGGATCGTCAGCCAGGAACTCTGGGTGGACCAGCCCGGTCATCTGATGGGCACTGCCCGCATGGGAGAAGACCCGCGCACTTCGGTGGTCAACTCATACGGCAAAGCCCACGACGTGGACAACCTCTATCTCGCTGACGGCAGCATCTTCGTCACCTCGGGATCGGCGAATCCCACCTGCACCATCTCGGCTCTGGCGCTGCGGGTGGGCAAAGGCCTCGTTGAAGACTTCGCAGCACGAAAGGTCGTGCAATCGACATCGAATTCGCATCGTCTGTCTGTGCCTCAACGGCACACCAAGCCCCCGCGCGAGCTCAGCGAGTCTGAACTCGGCACACTGTTACGAATCGCCGACTGCCTCATCCCCGCAGACGGACCCAACCCCAAGGCTAGCGACGCCGCTGACTACTCGTCGTATCTGCAGCTCGCCCTTGGCGCACGCACAGATGTCTTCAGCGCGGTGATTTCTGGCGTGGAGAAGCTGGCCGACGTGCCCGACACCGAACTGTGGGAAGCCCTCAAACAGATGTCGGTCGACGACAAGTTCACCTTCGATCCTCTGTCGTCGATACTGGCCGGGGCGTACTTTATGACTCCCCAGATCATGCAATTGATCGGCTATCCTGGCCAGCACCGCGATCCCGCTCCCCTCGAGGAAGCGGCCAACGAGCTGGCCACCGGCATTCTCGATCCGGTGTTGGAGCGCGGGCATATCTACGTCTCGGCTGCGGGGGAGTAGTCACCGCTTAGCTGTTGGCGCAGTTAGGCTTTGGCGCCATAGAACGCCGCGGTGGTTCCGCCGTCGAGGGGTAGTACCGTGGCGGTAGCGCCCGGCGCGGACAGTAGCCACACCGCTGCGTCGGCGACATCGTCGGCAGTCGCCACGGCGCGCAACGGCACCCGGGCGACTTCGTCACCCCACGCTGCCGCCGGATCGCCGGACAGCGCCATTTCCGCGTGCAGCATGGGCGTGTCGACGGGGCCGGGGCACAGGGCGTTCACCCGAACCGTGGGGGCCAATTCGGCGGCCAGCGCACGGGTCATGCCGAGCACTCCAGCCTTGCTGGCGCAGTAGGAAACGTAGTGCGGCATGCCGATGCTGGCCGCTTCCGACGCGATGTTGACGATGCTGCCCGTCAGCCCCGCGTCACAGATTGCGGTGGCCAATGCCTGGGCCATCAGGAAGCTGCCGGTCAGATTCGTGGAGATGGTGGCGCTCCAGTCATCGACGGTGATTTGTGGCAGCGGAGCGGGCACACAGATGCCTGCGGCGTTGACCAATCCGGTTGGGATGCCGGCACGTTCGTGAATGGTCGAGAATGCCGCGGCGATCGACGACGGCTGCGTGACGTCGCATGCGACAGCGAGGTGCTCACCTGCGCGCGCAAGCTTCTCGACGACAGCGCGCAGCGACGCCGGATTGCGGCCAGCGGCGACGACGCGGTGGCCGCGGTCGGCCAACAGTCTCGCCGTCGCCGCACCGATTCCGGAGCCGGCGCCTGTCACGACGGTCAGCGGGCCTGCGGTCATTTCGGCTCCGGCGTGGAGAGGACGCCGTCACGGCGAAGCGGAATCTCGTCGTACCCGTCGCGCAGTTCGGCAGGCAGAACGGCCTGCGGGGCGTTCTGGTAAGTGACGGGCCGAAGGAAACGCCGGATCGCGGTGGCCCCCACCGACGTATGCAGCGTGTTGGTCGAAGGCCACGGGCCGCCGTGGTGTTGGCTCCACGACACCGCAACTCCGGTCGGGAATCCGTTGAAGATGATCCGTCCCGCAGTCGGAGTCAACAGCCGGACCAGATCGATCGTCAGCTGGTCCTCGGAATCTGCATGATGGATGGAGGCGGTCAACGACGGCGGGGCCACCGACGTCAGCGCAGTCACCGCCGATACCGGATCCGCCGCCGGATAGCGCGCCACCACGGTTAACGGGGCGAAGGTCTCATGGACGAGCTCGGGGGTGAGCGCGGCGGCCTCGGTCTCGACGACGAGCGCTTGCGCCCAGAAGCCGGGCAGCTCGGCGGGCGGCCCCGCGGTAGTGGCCAGGTCGGTCTTCGCCACGGCGCTTGCCTCCTGCTGATAGGACCGCAGGATGCCCTCGTTGAGTAGCGGCTGGGGGGCGACCTCGGCGACCGCGTGACGCAGGGCGCTCAGCAGACGGTCCCCGTCGGAGTTATCGGGCACCAGCACCAAACCTGGCTTGGTACACAGTTGTCCGGCGCCGAGGGTGAAGGACGCCACGACCGCGGCGCCGATCTCGTCGGCGCGGTCGGCGGCCGCCCCCTGGGTGACGATCACGGGGTTCAGGCTGGACAGTTCGCCGTAGAACGGGATGGGGTCCTCCCGCCGGTCGATGATGCCGAGCAGAGCGCGACCACCGGCCAGCGAGCCGGTGAATCCCACCGCACGGATGGCCGGATGAGCGACGAGATCCGCACCTGCGGCGCGCCCGAACACGATGCCGAACACGGTGTCGGGTAAGTCGTAGTCCCGAGCGACCTGCGTGAGGATGTCGTACGACAGTTTCGAGGTTGCCGGGTGCGAGTCGTGGGCCTTGGCGATCACCGGGCATCCGGCAGCAAGCGCGGAGGCCGTGTCTCCGCCGAGCACGGAGAACGCGAACGGAAAATTACTGGCACCGAAAACCGCAACGGGCCCGATCGCCACGAGCATGCGTCGCAGATCGGGACGTGGCCCCATGGGGGTGTCACCCGCCGTGTCAACCATCGCCTCGACGTAACCGCCTTCACGGATCACCTCGGCGAAGAAACGGAATTGAAACACCGTACGGGTCAGCTCGCCGTCGAGTTTGATTGTGGTGAAACCGGTTTCGGATGCGGCTGTGCCGACCAGGTCGGAACGGGACGCATCGACAGCGTCGGCGATCGCCTCGAGCAGCTGCGCACGCCCGGCCCTGCCCAGATCGACCAAAGCGGCTGCAGATCGCGCCGCGCCGTTCGCAATGGTGTCTACGTCGGAGGGAGTGCTTTCCTCGGCGACGGCTGGCAGTGGCTGGGCGGTCCGGGGATCGATGCCTGCGACTGCGGTCACGTGGTCTCCTTCTAGGTAAGACTGATGCCGATCTGCTTGACGCGGGTGAACTCCTCGATGCCGAGCAGTCCGCCTTCCTTGCCGTAACCCGATTGATTCAGACCGCCGATGGGTAGATCCGGCGCCACGACCAGATGGTTGTTTATCCAGACATTGCCGAAGTTCAGCGCATTGACCGCGCGCAGCCCGCGAGCGACGTCACGGGTCCACACCGAGCCGGCCAATCCGAAGTCCACGCCGTTGGCCAAAGCGATCGCCTCGGACTCGTCATGGAACGTCTGAGCAGTCATCACCGGCGCGAAGATCTCCTGCTGGACAAGGTCATCGTCCTGAGACACACCGGTGATCAGGGTGGGTTCCAGGAAGTAGCCGGGTCGATCGGGGCGCTGCCCACCGAAACGGACCTGGGCGGACGGCGATCGGTTGGCGATCAGCTTCTCGACCCGGTCGATCTGGACCGCCGAGATCAGCGGGCCGAGGGTGGTGGCCGTATCGCTGGGGTCACCGACGACGACCTCGCGCATCGCAGCAACCACGGCGTCGAGGAACGGTTCGGCGATGCTGTCGGCGATGATCAACCGCGTCGCGGCCATGCACTCCTGGCCCGCGTTGAACAGTGCTGCACCGACGATTTTCTCAGCGGCGGATTCGATATCGACGTCGTCGAACACGATTACCGGCGCGTTTCCGCCGAGCTCGAGAATCGCCCGGTTCGGTTGTTGGGAGGCGGCGCTCGCGATGGCGCGGCCAGTCGCTGTGGACCCGGTGAACGACACCAGGTTCACGCCCCGGTGCGCGGCCAGGGTGGCGCCCACCGTCCGCCCGAGACCGTTGACGACGTTCAAGGCACCAGCAGGTAGATGTTTGTCCGCCAGGTCGGCGAACGCGGTGGTGGACAGCGGCGTGATCTCGGCGGGCTTGATCACCACGGTGTTGCCGGTGGCGAGCGCGGGCATGATCTTCCACACGGCCTGCCACAGCGGATAGTTCCACGGGGTGATGCCTGCCACGACACCGAGCGGCTCACGACGCACCATCGTCGTGTTGCCCGGGACGTATTCGCCTGCGGCCTGTCCGCTGAGAACGCGGGCGGCACCGGCGAAGTGGCGCATCGAGTCGGCGACGTCGGGGATCTCTTCGGCACGGGTCACCGACAGCGGCTTGCCGGCGTCGAGGACCTCCAGCTCGATGAATTCGTCGATGCGGGAGACGAACTCGGCCGTGATGGCGTGCAGGGCGTCGGAGCGCTGCCGCGCCGAGTTGGCCGCCCAATCGGGCTGTGCTGCGCGCGCGGCCGCCACCGCGGCGTCGACGTCGGCGGGACTGGCTGACGTGAATTGCGCGATGACGTCGCCGGTGGCGGGATTGTGCACCTCGAGGGTTTCCTCCCCGGTGCCATCGGTCCACTGGCCGCCGATCAGATTGGCGATGCGGGGCAGGGCGGGTGGCGTGTTACCCATGATTCTCCTTTGCTCATCGAGATCAAGTGTCGACCTGGTCGAGCTTGCCTGCTGGCGTGTGTCGGGACGATCGCGCGAGAAGTTGAACATTGTGTCTTGTCGACAATATTCTCGAATCTCGAAGATCGCAACCACCACGCGCGACGAGCAGTCGTGTACGGGCTGCCGCGCCGCCGACGCGGCACAGGGGTGACCCCGGTCAGGCCGAACGCGGCTTGTTCGAGCCTTTTTCGTGAAGCGGGTCGCCGGCCTCGACGCCTGGGGCATCGTGAACGTGATGGGTGAATGCCACCCGGATCGCGTCAGGATCTCCCGCCTGGATGATCTCGATCAGCTCCTCGTGCACGCCGGCCACGTCGCGGGAACTCGCGAATGCTTCGTGATCCATGATGAAGAACAGCCGCAGCTTAGACTCCCAATCACCCCACATGTCCAGCAAGGTCTGATTATTGGCGCGTTCGTAGAAGAACCGATGAAACGCGAGATGCCGCTCGATCTCGCTCCCCACGTCGCGGCCCGTCGCACGATTGAGCTGATCTAGCGTGCGGCGCAACGCCTTCCAGTCCGCATCAGTCATCTGCGGCAGGGCCAGGGCGACCGCGTAGGGTTCGACCTGCGTTCGGATCCCGGCGATCTCGGCAATGGTCGTCGGCGAAACCGACGCCACGAACGCCCCTTTGAACGGGACCTTTTCGACCAGTCCTTCCTCTTCGAGGCGACTGAGAGCTTCCCGTACCGGTGAGCGGCTGATGCCCATCTCCTCGGCGATATGCGCCTCGCGTAACTGAGAACCGGGCTTGAGATCTCCAGCGAGGATCGCTTGGCGTATCTGCTGTAGCACCGCAGTCGGGGCCTTCTGGTGTTCCAGGGGTGCAAAGGTGGCCACGGTGTTTCACCCTCCTATGGGACCTGGTCGACAATATATCGTGCGCCGGCCATAAAACGCCGCCAGGCTGCGGCGCTTCGCCTCAGGTATTGGCGTGCGACGCCGTCGATTCCATCCACGTGTCTCCGAGTGTTACCCCTTGCGGGAATGGATCGGTGGGGTCGATGCCGACTTTGCTGAAGTCCGTGATCCACGCCTGACCTGCCACGCTGGGAACGATCGCATCGACGCTGCCTTCGCGTGTCAGCGCTTCGATGCGGGTGTCGAAGGTGGTGTCGATGATGGATCGGTGCAAGAACGTCTCGCCCACTTCAATCTGGCCTCGGGCATGCAGGACGGCGAGCCGCGCCGAACTGCCCGTGCCGCATGGGCTTCGGTCGATGCGTCCGGGCGACACGATCACCGCGTTGCGGGCGGTCAGCACACCGTCGACTCGCTGAATTGGAGTCGTGAACTCGGTCTGCGTGATACCCGGGAACTCTGGATGCACGGGATGAACGGCCTCGAGTTGCTCGGCAGCCGCTGTCTTGATGCGTTGACCCATGACGGCCAGTTCACGCGCTTCGGACGGCACGAGGTCGAAACCGACACTGGCTGCATCGACGAGGACGTAGGCCATACCGCCCCACGCCACGTCCACCGTCGCCGATCCGAGTCCCGGTACGTCGATCCGCGCGTCGAGGTGATAGACGAACGCCGGCTGGTTCACCAACCGCACACTTGTCACCTTGCCGTCGCTGCACTGACATTCCAGAGAGATCAATCCAGCGGGGGACTCCAGCGTCAGGTTGGTCACCGGCTCACTCATCGGCACCATGCCCGTCTCCAGCAGCACCGTGGCCACGCAGATGGTGTTGCTTCCCGACATCACCGGATATTCGGTTGACTCCATCACCACATATCCCAAAACTGCGGCCGGATCGGTGGCGGGAAGCACCACGTTGACCGAGCGCACCACATTCCCGCGCGGTTCGCGCAGCAACCGCTGACGCAGTTCATCTCGGTTGTCCTGCAGGTAGTTACGCTTTTCGAGCAGAGTCGCGCCGGGTACGTCGCCGATGCCACCGACCACCACGTTGCCGATCTCGCCTTCCGCGTGACAGCCCACGACATCGACCATCTGAGTCATCCGCATGGTGCGCTATCTCTCCTTGACGTAGTGACGGGATCTTGTGGTCGACCGCCTCAGCGGTAGCCCTGTGCCAGCGCCTTCTCAGTGTCCTTGCGGACCACTGCGGCGACCTCGTCGCGCAACGGCAACCGCGGCGCACGACAGGATCCACCCTTGCGTCCGACCACGTCCATCGACAGCTTGATCGCCTGCACGAAGGCCGGCTTGGAATCCCAGCGCAGCAGCGAGTGCAGGTCTCGGTAAATGGGCAGTGCGACATCGAGGTTCTTGGCCGCCGACTGCTTCCACAGCTCCACCGACGCGGCGGGGAGTGCATTGGGGTATCCGGCGATCCAGCCCTTGGCACCGGCGATGGCGAGTTCGAGCAGAACGTCGTCGGAACCGACAAGCACGTCGAGTTCGGGCGCGAGCTCGTTGATCTCATAGATCCGACGGACGTCCCCGCTGAACTCCTTCACCGCGACGATCAGACCGTCGGCGTGCAGCCGGGAGAGCATCGTCGGCGTCAAGTCGACTTTGGTGTCCAGTGGATTGTTGTAGGCCACGACGGGTATTTCGGCCTTGGCGATCTCGCGGTAATGCGCGTAGACGATGTCGTCGTCGGCCCGATAGGCGTTGGGGGGCAGCGACAGCACCGCCTGCGCTCCGGCGTCCTTGGCTTGCTCTGCCCACGACCGCGCTTCGGCCGACCCATAGGCGCCGGTGCCCGGCACCACGCTGAAACCCTCTGGCGCGCTCTCGACAGCCACGGTCACGACCTTGGCCCGCTCGGACGGGCTCAAGCACTGGTACTCACCAAGCGAGCCGTTGGGGGTGACACCGTCGCACCCGTTGTCCGCCAGCCAGCGGACATGGTCGGCGAAACTGTCGAAGTCCACCGACCCGTCGTCGTTGAACGGAAGCGCGCTGGCGACAACCACCCCATGCCACGGCTGCTTGGTCATGTGCTCTCCCTGATATTTGCGCCTAGGATGTTGTCGACAATATACCCCGTTTTTTCACGTCCTCATAACCCGACATCACAAATCGTCCTCGACGACGCCAGGTGAGCCCGCCACCCATCCCACCGCGAACATCACAACCGCGATCGCCAGCGACGCGATCAGCGCAACCGTCCATCCTCCGGTGGCGTCATGCGCGATCCCGAACATCAACGGACCGCAGGCCGCGACTAGGTAGCCCACGGTTTGGGCCATGCCTGACAGTCGCGCCGCCTCGATGGCGGTTCTCGTCCGCAGAACCAGAAAACTCAAGGCCAAGGCGATTCCGCTGCCCTGTCCGACGCCAAGTGCCACCATCCACAGCCACGCTGCGGACACCGGGGCGACGATGGTCCCGGTCAAGCCGACCACGAAACCGGCCACTGACAGCGCAACCAGTGAGCGCTGGGTGCGCATGCGCATTGCGGCCACCGGTACGACAAACGACATCGCGACCCCGGCGATGCTCATCACGGCTGCCGTGGCGCCTGCGCTGCGTGGCGTCATGCCCGCATCGACGAGGATGCTGGGCAGCCATGCGACCAATGCGTAGAAGAGCAGTGACTGCAGCGCCATGAACGCCGAGACGGCCCAGGCCAACCGTGAACTCCGGAGACGCACACGAACGGGGCTGTCCTGCGTGAGGCCGTTGCGACGGGACACGGCCAGTCGAGGAGCCCAAAGCAGCACGCCGAGCACGGGCAGAATGCCCCACAGCGCCAGCACGGTCCGCCACCCCAGGTGCAGGCCGGTGGCAAGCGGAACACTGGTGGCCGACGCCAACGCAGCACCGCCGTTGAGCAACAGGGTGTAGAGGCCCAACGCCAGTCCGGCTCTGGCGGCAAAGTCGCGCTTGATCAACGCGGGCAGCAGCACGTTGTTGACCGCGACGCCTGCGCCGATCACCGCCGACCCGACAAACAACGCGAGTACGCCTGGGGCGGAGCGAATCCCGATGCCGACCGCCGCGAGGGCTGCCGAGGCGACGATGCACCGATCCAGGCCCCACTGGTGTGCAACTTTGGGTGCGACGGTGGCGAACACCCCGAAACACAGCAGCGGAAGCACGGTGAGCAAGCTCGTCATTCCCGCACTGAGGTGCGTGTCCATCCGGAGCTGTGGAGTCAGCGGTGCGGGCGCGACGAGAAGCGAACGTTGGCTCAGGGCAATGGCGATGAACCCGGCCCCGAAGACGACGGTCGCCAGTGTCGGCACAGCAGGTCTGATCATCAAGGCGCCGGTTGTGGTCGCGTGTCGCGGCCTATGCGCCGAACAGGTCCCGCAGATGGGGGTTCAGGAAGATTCCGTACGGATCGAAATCCCGGCGAATGCGTTGAAAGTCCTCATAGCGCGGATACAGGGCTTCCACCCGGTCGCGAGTAAGGAAGTGGACCTTGCCCCAGTGTGGCCGAGCGTCGAAGTGTTGCAGTTCCCGGTCGAGGTCGCGCAGGAACGGTTCGTAGGTCGTGCCCGGCTTCCCCGACACCGACACCGACACGGTGTCGCGGTGGTACTGGGCAGACAGATACGCCTCATCCGCCCGCTGCCAACGGATCTGAACCGGACTGATTTGGTCGGGGTGTCTGGTGTGCATCAGGTCGCGCGCCGTCTCGAGTGCGTCGCGTCCGTGCTCGGCAGGCACCATGTACTCCAGTTCGTGGAAGCGAAGATCGGTCGTCGCATCGGGATAGACCAGATGTGCCCTTCCGGTGCGCGCGCCGGGTTCAGCAGCGACGTCTGGGGCGGTGGTCGGCTCTTCCGTGAGCAGCTTCACGACGCAGTGGTCGCGGGGGAGACGACCGAGGTCGTACATCATCGACGAGTCGTCGGTCGGCAGCCACCAGAACGAGAAGTGTCGGTAGCCGGTCAGGAACTCGTCCCAACGCGCGGCGACTTCCCGATACGGAAGAACGGTGTTGTGCTCGCGCAGTTTGTACGCGGGTGCACACTGCACATCGACGTCGAGGAGGACGCCCAACAACCCGATCGATACCTGCGCGGCATGCAGCAGGTCCGGTTCGTCCTCGGTGATGGTCACCAGCTCGCCAAGACCGTTGACGAGCCGAAGTCCGCACACCGTGGAGGACAGACTGCCGAAACGTGGGCCTGAGCCCTTTGTTCCGGTCGCGATCGCGCCCGAAAGTGTCTGGGTGTCGACGTCACCCTGGTTGGCAAGGGACAGTCCGTGCTGCCACAGCGGCGCGCCGATCTCGGCAAGCGGGGTGCCCGCGCGCACCGTGGCTCGACGCGTGACCGAATCCGCGGTGGTCACACCGGACAGCGCGGAAATATCGACCAGGGTGTGCTCGGTTTGGACGATCGGCGTGAACGAGTGCCCGCTGCCCATCACACGCAGACCACGGCGATGCTGTGCCGCCTCGCGGACGGCCCCGATCACGTCGTCGTCACCAGTGGCGACCACGGCATCGGTGTAGGTGAAGGCTTGGTTTCCGCCCCAGTTCTGCCACTGATGACCATCGGCAGCGGTCGCTGTGGATTCAGACATTCGACCCCGTGGTGAAGATGGGTTCACCGAGCTCTGCTGCGTTGACTGTGATGCCGAGGCCGGGCTCGGTGGGTGCCGACCCTCGCCCGTTGTGTGAACGCGGGGTGTATCCGGCAACGTGGCCGTCGGTCCAGTCGTTGAAAAACGAAGTGTTGAGCAGATTTTCGGGTCGTGTGCTGGCGGCGATGTGGCTCACCGCCGCGGTGATCACGTCGCCGCCCCACATGTCTTCCACCGACACCATCATGTTGAGGTGCTGCATGAGGTCGCGCATCTGTGCCGCCTTGGTCAGTCCGCCAACGCGGCTGATCTTGATGTTCACCGACATCGCGCCCGCGACGGTCTTGGCTTCGAAGAGTTCGGTGGGGTTTGTCACCGACTCGTCGAGCACCAGCGGCAACCGAGAGTGCCGATGAGCAATGACGCTGTCCTGCGTTGTACGACAGGGCTGCTCGATATAGATCGGTAAATCCTCCATGCCGCGCATGGCGCGTTGGGCATCGAGGATGTTCCAGCCGCCATTGGAGTCGGCGATGATGATCGACTCGCCCTCGCCGGCTTGCGCGCAGGCAGTGGCGCGGGCGATGTCGTCTTCGGGCCGGTTGCCGACCTTGAGTTGGAACCGCGCGATCCCCTGCGCCCTGCGGGCCGTGATGAAGTCGGCCATTTCCTGCGGGCTTCCCAACGGCACAGCTTCATATATCGGAAAGTCGTCCTGCAGAACGCCGCCAAGCAGCTTCGAGATCGGCAGCCCGGCGGATTTGCCGAGCAGATCCCAACAGGCGATGTCGATGGCGCTCTTGGCGTAGCCCTGCCCCAATACGGCGCCGTCCATGACGCGGTTGATCGCCGAGATGTTGGTCGGGTCCAGTCCGATTAAGTGAGGAAGGACTTCGGCTAACCCTGCGCGCACCAGATCCGGCGATGTCGGGAGGTAGGTACTTCCCAGGGGCGTGATCTCACCCCATCCGTCGAGGTCGTCGTCGGTGCGCAGGCGGACCAGCGTGCCGATCTGGAAGACGGCCGCCCGGTTCCCCGACATGACGTACTCGCCGTGCGCGTAATTGAGCCTGTAGTCGAAGACGTCAGCTCCGATGATTTTCACGATCGCTCCTGTCGCAAAACCGCTGGACAGTCCGCGGTAATCAGTCCTACAGGACGTACATTGTCGACCATATACTACGGCGGTAGCAGTGGCCAGAGTGGCGGAACTCGCTTGCCACCGGGCGGATATCCACCGCTATGACGACGCAACCGTCGGCTGCGGCGAATCTGTTGTCTTGTGTCGACAATCGACAGAAGTTATGGTGTGATCCGGGGTGCAGGTGCTGATAGGGGCACCGCGGAGAAGCAGGAGACGGCGATGACCGGACGCGCAGACCTCTCAAGCGAACCTGACCGCAGCCTGCGCTCGCAGTTATCACGGCGCGGGTTTCTGATCGGCACCGGTGCGGTGGCACTTGGCGGTGCAGCGCTGCTGAGTGCATGCGGGGGCAACGGCGGTGGTGGTGGCACCGGCGGCGGCGGACCCAGCACCGCTGTCGGGGTCGCCGCGTTGCCCGGCGGGACCCCCGTTCGCGGGGGAACGTTCACCGTCGGAGTGCTCACGCTTGGCGCCGCTGAGAACCTCTTCCCCGGCACCGCGGTGCCCATGCCCGACGTGGCACGGGGGTTCTCGCTGTACAACCTGTTGTTCTATCCGAACGACGAAAAGAACCTCTATCCCTTGAAACCCGGCTTGGCGGAGTCGTCGGAGGCCAACGCCGATGCGACGTCGTGGACCTTCAAGCTGCGCGATGGCGTGACATGGCACAACGGCAAACCCTTCGGCGCCGATGACGTCGTGTACAACATCACCCAGCTCTGGAGCAACGATCAACAGAACTACTCCGCATCCTTCCTGAAGGGCGTCGTCGATTTCGCGAACGTCAAGGCGGTCGACAAGCTGACGGTGCAGATCCCGCTGCTGGTGCCGATCGCAGAATTTCCGAGCATCTTCGCCTGGTTCAACTTCTCGCTTCTGCCTGTCGGTGCGACGCCTCAAAGCCCCCCGGTCGGCACAGGTCCGTTCAAGTTCGAATCGTTCACCCCAGGTAAGCAGAGCGTGTTCGTGCGCAACGAAAACTATTGGGAGGAAGGCAAACCCTACGTCGACAAGTTGGTGATCGACTCGTCGTTCACCGACAGCAACGCCATGTTGAACGCTCTTCTCGGCGGCCAGATCAATCTGCTGATCAGCCCGGAGGCCCAGCAGGTCACCCAGCAGATGCAGGCGAAGCAGGTTCAGATCCTGCAATCGGCCAGCGCGTCGACCACATATGCCTTCGGTATGCGCGTCGATGAGGGGCCGTACGCCGATCCGCGGGTTCGGCAGGCCTTCAAGCTCTTCACCGACCGCCAGGCGCTGGTCAATGGCGCACTCGGTGGGCTGGGAACCGTGGGCAACGATCTACAGGGGCCCAACACACAGTTCTTCGCCAGCGACCTGAAGGCCGAATTCGATCCCGACAAGGCGAAGTCGCTGTTCCAACAGGCCGGAGTAGCCGGCCAGACCTACGAATTGCCGGTGGCCAAGGTGTTGCCCGGCATGGTCGAGTCATCCACGATCTGGGCGCAGCAGGCCGAGAAGGCAGGCATTCACATCAAGCTGAAAACCCTTCAGCCCGGCGACTACTGGACCTCGGCAGGCGGCGCGTACGTTCGCCCGATCGGCATCCAGGTCGCTCAACCGCTGGCGTCCCTGACCGGCCAGTACCGCAGCCTCATCCAGGACGGCGCCCCGTATTGGGACACGCACTGGGGCGCTCAGAAAGACGGTGGTAAAGCGGCCACCGATCTGATCCTGCAGGCCGAAGCGACGTTGGATCCGGCAAAGGCCAAGGATCTGTGGGGGCAGGTCCAAAAGCAGCAGGCCGACAACGGCGGATATCTCGTGTGGGGTTCCTTCCCTTACATCGACTTCGCGGCCAACAACGTACGCGGTCTGAAAGCATCAAGTGCCCTGCCGTTCAACAACTTCCGATTCCAAGATGGCTGGATCGAGTCCTAGCAGGTCCGCCCGTCGGTCGGCACCCCTTGGGCAACCGAGGGGAGCCGCCTGATGGGCGCGCCAACGATCCCGACCGGGCCGACGACTCTGGCACCGTCAATCGCGGCGGCCTTGCCGTCGAAAGCGGTCCGGGGCCATTCGGTCCTGTGGTTCCTTATCAGACGGATCGGTGCGGGCCTCCTGACGCTGTGTGTCGTGTCGATTCTGATCTTCCTGTGCTGCAGCGTCCTACCCGGCGACGCGGTGACGGTGGTTCTCGGCAAGAGCGGGACACCGGAGGTCATCGCGGCCATCAAAGCCCGTATGGGACTGGATCATTCACTGATTCAGCAGTACTGGGACTGGCTGACGGGACTGTTCCGCGGAGATTTCGGCGACTCGGCCGTGGCACTTGTTCAGCAGCAGCCCGATCCGTCCATCGCACGCACGCTGCACGACCCGCTGATCAACTCTTTCATCCTGGGCACCACCGCGGCGGTGCTGCTGGTTCCCCTGACCGTGACCCTGGGTGCCATCGCAGGCATCAAGGCCAATAAGGCGCTGGATCACATCATTTCGTTACCGTCGCTGATTCTGGCCGGCCTTCCCGAGTTCGTCAGCGGCGCACTGTTGATCTGGTTGTTCTTCACCGCTCTCGACCTCTTGCCGCCGGTTTCACTGGTGGCTCCGGGAGCCTCACCGCTGGGGGATCCCAAGATCCTCATCCTGCCTGTTGCGACCCTGCTACTTGTCGCCGTTGGCTCCGGCGTGCGGCAGGTGCGGCTCGGCATGATCGAGGTCCTGCAAACGGACTTCGTCCAATTCGCACGTCTCAACGGTGTCGCCGAGGGCCGCGTGCTGATGCGGTACGGCATCCGCAATGCGATAGCCAACAGCATCCAGACCATTGCACAGAACCTGCAGTACCTCGTCGGCGGAATCATCGTCGTGGAAGCGGTCTTCACCTACCCTGGCATCGGCGTCTACCTCGTACAGGCCGTGCTCGCCCGCGACACACCGAAAGTGCTGGCGGCCTCGATCATCCTGGCGGCGTTCTACACCCTTCTGAACATCGTCGCCGATCTGATCGTTGTGTTCCTTGTGCCCAAGTTGAGGACTGAGTTGATATGAGCGCAGTGGCATCCGCGCTGCATGTACCCCGGCGCTTCCTCGGTCCGATCCTGCGCACCACGACGGGCAAGATCGGATTGGTTCTGCTGGTGGCCGCGGTGGCGTTCGCGATGTTCGGCGCCTTTTTCGCGCCCTATGACCCGACTGCCACTCTGGGCATTCCCGGCCAGCCACCCGGCAACGGCTATCTCATGGGGCTGGACTTCATCGGGCGCGACGTGTGGAGCCGCGTTCTCTACGGCGGGCGGTCCACGTTGGTTCTTGCCGTGCTCGCCACCGTCGTGACCTACACCGTTGGCGGTGCGGTCGGGTTGTTCGCCGGATTCAGCCGATCGGCGCTCGACCCGGTGTTGATGAGGATCGTGGACATCCTGCTGTCGATGCCCGCGCTGCTGGTGATGCTGCTGCTGATCACCGCGCTCGACAACAGCTTTCCGGTGCTGGTGCTGGCCACATCGCTGGTCTTGATGCCAGGGGTGGCCCGCATCGTCCGGTCGGCGACCCTGGAGGTGTCCACCCGTGGATACATCGAAGCCGCTGTGGCGCGCGGTGAGTCCACCCGCGCGATACTGACGCGTGAAATCATGCCCAATATCGGCGGAGTCGTGACCGCCGATCTGGGTCTGCGCTTCAGCTGGGCGATCATCTTGATCGCCAGCGTGAACTTCCTGGGTATCGGAATTCAGCCGCCCACGCCGGACTGGGGTGTGATGGCGTCGGAGAACCGGGTCTCGCTGGCCACCAATCCGATGGCGGTGGTCGGGCCCTGTCTGGCGTTGGCGCTACTCGTGGTCGCCGTTAACCTGGTGGGAGACGCCTACATTCGCCAACTCGACCGGTCAGGGGAGACTCAGTGAACGCCACCACGCCGGTGCTCCGTCTGGAGGGGGTGCAGGTTCGTATCCCGAACGGTGCGGTCATGGTCGACGACATCTCGCTGACTCTGACTCCTGGTGAGATCGTCTGTCTGGTGGGGGAGTCCGGATCGGGAAAGACCACCACGGCCCTGACTGCGTTCGGCTATTGCGCGCCGAATCTACGAATCAGTGGTGGCAGCATCGTGGTCGGCGACCAGGACGTCAAGCACACGTCCCTGGACGCGATTCGAGGCCGCGAGATCGCTTACGTGCCGCAGAATCCTGCGTCTGCACTCAATCCCTCACTGCGCGTAGTTGATGCGGTGGCTGACATGGTGCGCGTACCTCATACCGACCGTGCCAAGCGGCGCGCGACCGCGTTGGAGATGCTGGAACGTGTCGGGCTGCCCGCGACAGAAGAATTCGGCAGGCGTTACCCGCACCAACTATCCGGCGGTCAACAACAGCGGGTCTGCATCGCCGCGGCGTTGGCCTCCAGCCCCAAAGTCGTTGTGCTCGACGAACCCACCACCGGTCTCGATGTCGTCACCCAGGACCGAATCCTCACCGAACTGCTGCGGTTGCGCGACGAACAGCACGTATCGATGCTGTACGTCACGCACGACCTGGCCGTCGCGGCACAGATCGCCGACCGTATCGTCGTCGTCTACGGCGGCTATATCGTCGAAGAAGGTCCAGCCGAGCAGGTTCTCCGTCGGCCGGCCCATCCCTACACCCGCGGATTGTTGAGGGCCACCCCGGATCACGCGATAATGCGCGCACTCACCGTGATGCCGGGGGTGCCCGTCGACGTCGGTGATCGCCCGCCGGGGTGCCCGTTCGGTCCCCGCTGTGACCAGAAGGTGGACGCGTGCGAGTCAGCGCTTCCCGCGATCGAATCGGCAGGCGAGCGGCACGGGGTGCGCTGTCCACGTTGGCAACTCACGCCGGCCATCGACTGGTCGGCTTCGACGTCGTCGACACTCAACTCCGGTCCCGGTGAACCCGAGCCCGTCCTCCAGGTCGTGGATCTGCGCGCTGAACACAAGACACGCGGCGGAACCGTGACCGCCGCCGCCGGTATCTCATTCGATCTGCGCCGTGGCCAATGTGTCGCCCTGGTGGGCGAATCGGGCAGCGGTAAGACGACGATCGCCCGGGTGATCGCCGGGTTGCACCCGACGTGGAGTGGGACGGTGAGCCTTAACGGAACACCTCTGAAGGCCGAGGCGCGGCACCGTACCCGCGAACAGCGGCGCAACATCCAGATCGTGTTCCAGAGCCCCACCGACACCCTCAATCCCCGGCATACCGTCGGGCAGACGCTGAGCCGGCCCGTGCGCACCTTGCGAGGCCTGTCTCGGAGCGCCGCCGATGCCGAGGTCCGCACGCTTCTCGACGCAGTGCACGTGCCCGCCCGGTTCGCCGACCGCTACCCCCGCGAACTGTCCGGTGGCCAGCGCCAGCGCATCGGAATAGCGCGGGCGTTGGCCGCCGACCCCGACGTGATCGTGTGCGATGAAATCACCTCTGCGCTCGACGTTTCCGTCCAGGCGCGGATTCTGGAGCTTCTTCGGGAACTACAGAACGAGCGCGGTGTCTCGCTGTTGTTCGTAACCCATGACCTTGGGGTAGTGGCGACCATCGCGACTGAGGTGCTCGTCCTGGAGAAGGGCCTCATCTGCGAGTCGGGCCCCTCGCACCAGCTGTTGGCGGCTCCCGAGCATGACTACACCAAGAAGCTGCTCACCGCCGCACCAAGTCTGCATCACACGCTGACGACTTGGCAGAGCGCTCCGGCCATTGCCGAGGCGGCCCTGCCCGGCTGACGCAATAGCACTGCCCCGCATCGTGTTTGAAAGTCTGCGGATTGCAAAGGGGTTCGTGCATGAGCGCCGAAGGCACTGCTTGCGGAAAGGCGCCGGGGATCAACGACACACGGGTAACCGCCCGATGGCAATGGTCGCTTTTCGTGCTGTTCGCGTTGAATGGATTGGGCTTCGCCTCGTGGGTAACCCGAACACCGGCGATTCGCGACATCCTGGGCATCTCCACCGCCTGGATGGGTGTGGTGCTCCTCGCCTTGGCCGTTGGCAGCATTTCGGGCCTGCTCGGCGCCAGCGCGTTCATCGGACGCTTCGGCGCGAGGGCTGCCATCTTGGCGGCCGGTCTGACAGCTGCGGCGGGCTTGGCGGTTGTCGGTGCGGGCTCTGCTTGGCAGACCCAGGGATGGGTGCTCGGCGGGCTGGCCATCCTCGGCGCAGGCAACGGCATCGCTGAGGTAGGACTCAACGTCGAGGGCACCATGTTGGAGCACGCGACGGGGCGTACGTTGCTGCCGGCCCTGCACGCCTCGTTCAGCGGCGGGACGCTACTCGGCGCCGGACTTGGCGCCGGAGCGATTGCCCTCGGGTTGTCGCCCACCATCCATTTCGTTCTGGTCGCCGTTCTGTGTGCGGCGGCCGTCGTGGGCTGTGTGCGATTGATCCCCGGCGGCGGAGGAAGAACCGCAGGCAGCAGAGACGACGCAGACGGTGAAAAGGCTCAGGCGGAGAGGCCGCCGTGGATGCAGTTGCGCCTCATCTTCATTGGGCTCGTGGTGCTGGGCATGGCTTTTGCCGAGGGCTCTGCCAATGACTGGCTGCCGCTGGCGATGGTCGACGGCTACCGCGTTTCGCCTGCGGCTGCAGCCTCCACCTACGCGGTCTTCGTCACTGCCATGACAATCGGCCGCTTGTCGGGCGGTTTCGTCGTCGACCGTTTCGGCCGGGTCGCGACCCTGCTGAGCACAGCCATCCTGGGAATCCTCGGGCTGGCGTTGGTCATCGCCCAGATCAACGTGGCCGTCGCCTGGGTTGGCGTTGTCATGTGGGCGATCGGGGCGTCGTTGGGCTTTCCGGTTGGGCTGTCTGCGGCAGGCGACGATCCGCGCGTCGCCGCGGCCCGGGTCAGCTTCGTCGCCACAATTGGATACTTCGGGTTCCTCGGCGGCCCGCCACTGATCGGGCTTCTGAGCCATCGGTTCGGTCTGGTGGCGGCGTTGACAGCCGTACTGGTGGCTCTGATCGTCAGTGCTGTGTTCGTACCGGCCACTAGGCCCCGCCCCCGCGAACGGACAGTCAGTACTTGAGACCGGTGTCGGCGACCAACTTTCGCAACTCGTCGAGCTTGTGCGGATCCAGGTCACCGAATGGAGCGCGGGCAGAACCCAAGTCGATGCCAGTCGCCTGGGCAGCGGCTTTCGTCGACACGGCGTAGCCCTCCTTGCCGAGGAAGTCGAGTACGTTCCACAGCCGCTTGAAGATCTCAAGTGCTTCGGCGGTCTTGCCGGCCTTGGCCAATTCGTAAATCGCGACGCATTCTTTCGGCGCGAAATTGGGTGCGCCCCAAACCGATCCCGACGCGCCCGCGATGAACCCCGCTAGCACGATGGTGTCCCAACCCACGAAGGTGCCGATCATGTCACCCAGGTTGAAGATCAAATCGAAGGCTTGCTCGATCGAACCGGACGTGTCCTTGACGAACTGGACAGTATCGGTGCGTTCGAGCAGATCCCGATAGAACGCGCAGTCGAGGTTCATTCCGGTGACACTCGGCAGGTTGTAGACCATCACCGGGATACCCGCCCCTTCACCGACCGCGGCGAAGTACTCAATGACTTCGCTACGTGTAGGTGTTTCGTAGAAGGGTTGGACTACGAGTATCGCGGCGGCGCCTGCGTCGGCGGCGTGTCTGGACAGGTCGACCGCGTCAGCTGGTCCGCGTCGAGCCAGTTTGCGGCACCACTGGAACGCGGCCAGCGGCCTGCTCGATGACAATTTGATTGACTCGTTTACGCTCCTCGAGCGACATAGCGGCGAATTCGCCGGTACTTCCGCCGGGCACCAAGCCATGCAGACCGTTGTCGATCAGGAAATCCACGTGCTGGCGAAGGCGGCCCTCATCGATCTGATCGTCTGCGGTAAACGGGGTGGAAACTGCAGCCAACATGCCGCTGAGTTTGGTCGTCATCAGTGTCCTCTGCGATTGGCATCGACGCGAGCAGGCGCGAACGCTAGCCGCTGTGGTCCTCTGAAGATATCAAATCAGGTGATTGTCGACAAGCGACAATCGCCAATTGGCGGAAACAATTACCGGTGGGCTCGGCCGGACCCGCTATGGCACCGGCGTCGACGACGTCGCGACGCGGATGGCCCTCTTCAGGTGCGATTCTCTCCCGCTGCCGCGGCATCGGTCACCTCAACCAACAGTGCCATGCCGTGATGTGGAGGCATCTCGACCCGGAAACTGTGCAGGTCGTCGACCACCGCGACCTCGTTGCCGCTGAACATGTCGGACACCCGCCCTCCGGCGGCAAGGTGTCGGACCGGACGCTGCCTGCGATGTATTCGTTGGCGAAGTTCAGGACCGTCAATTGGTAGGGGCCGTCGCCGTCGAGTTGATGAATCATCACAAGCATGCCGCGGTGCGACACCTCGGGGATGTCGATTTGTCGGCTGGTGGCGATGCCGTAGTGCGACCGGACGCGCAGTATTGCCTGCAGCTGTCTGAGAAAGCTTGCGTCATTTGACAATTGCTCTGGAATCGAGCCGTAGAGACTCCGGCCGCGCGGCATACCTGCCATGGATTGTGCCGCTGACTGGTTGAGTCCCATCAAGTCGTGAGCCGCGCGGTGGATCCAGCGTGTGTCTCCGCCGGCCAGGAGCCGCGGTATGTCTGACGGGGGAAGTGTGAGCATTCCGCAGATATCCCAGCCCGACAAGGCGAAACACTCCAGGCTGCAACGCGTTGAACATCGCAAGGAGCAGATGTGCTCGGCGGATCGGCTCAACGTCGTCAATGTCGTTGAGGTCGGATATTCCCAACGTCGCCGCGATCAATGTGGCGAGCGTGCAGGCGATTCCGTTGGTCGTGAACACCAGGTTGTATGGATACTTCTCGCCGGTGAGCCCTTGTGTCAGTTCACCGCGGATCGGCTCACCGAGCGCTTCGCCGGTGATCTCTTCGCCCTTGTAGCTGTAGACGTCGTCTCGATGTCCTGTCGACCAGTGCACCAGTTCGTAGGTCAGCTCGTCGTGATTCTGCAGAGCGTGCACCAATGACGCTGGGTCGACCCCGAGTTCGAGTGTGGTGCGCAGAGTGAGGCGCAGGAACTCGGTGTCGGCCGTTACAAGTGCATGCTGATAGGCCGGGCGATTGATGAAGTCGTAAGACAGGTCGGCACCGGCCTCGCCGTTCTGACGGATGTCGTCGATGGTGAGATTGAGTTCTTGGAAGGTGAACCCGCCAACCTTCCGCACCATGCTGGCGATGAGGTGATTCGCCGCCTCGGACAGCGGGTGGCCCTCCGACCATGCCGGGTTTTCCTCCGAAGCGGTTTTCTCGGCTCCCAAGAATCCGTTGGCGTCCAATCGCAGAGCGCCCGTGCCGAGGTCCGTCAGCGAGTGCAGTGCGTCGCCAATCACCAGGCGCATGCCGGCGAACGAAGGATCCAGCCAGTTTATCGATGGTTGGCCCTCTTTGAAGTAATGCAGATAGACCCACCGCCGCTCAACACCGTCAATGCCGAGCACCGGGCGGGTGACGCTCCAGTTGGTCTCTTTGACGCCCTCGGCATAGAAGATCACGCGCTGCAATCGGCCGATGATGTATCCGGCTTTATCCAGCCAGTCTTCGGTCGTGGACTCTATGTTCACTGAGTCCGTCCCCGCGGGTACGTCCGGCAGATGCTCCCAGTCGCGCGGATCGATCTCGACCATGTGGTAGATGCCGGGGTAGTCGGCATACTTCATCTCGGCGAGACGAAAGTCAGCCCCCTTCCCGGTGTGGCCTGGGACGATGTCGTCGATGATGGTGCCGCCATACCAATTGGCCGTTCCGCACATCTGACGAAATTCGTCCTCGGTGCCGAAGGCGGGGTCGATCTGCGTGCTGATGCGATCGAAGTGGCCGTCCACGCTTGGTGTGAGTTGCCAGCCGGAGATGCCGCCCGCCCGCTTCACCGGGCCGGTGTGGACGGCTTCGATACCGATGCTGGCGAACGCCTTCCACATTTCTTCGTCGGCCATGGCCTTCAGGAATGACTCGTCGGCTCTGGTGATCAGCGACAGCGGATACGCAGTGAACCAGACCGAGGCGGTCTCGACTGCAGCGCGGGCGTTGGGTGTGGCATACGGGTTTTGCCACATGGAGCCCTGACCGGAGAACTGCTCGCTGATCTGATTGGCGTCCGAAAGCATGGCCTGCGACAAAAGCCAGTTCACATAGGCCGAATTGTCAGCGCTGGGGGATCCATCTTGAGCCAACGAACGGCGCGCAAACGGGGCCTTGACTCGCGGGCGGAAGCGAAGCGTGCGTGGCCGCGCCGGGTGAAGGTGTTCGTCGAACGTGATCTCGGGCGGCTCGTTCTGTTGGTCGTCTACATCGGTGGCTGCCGACTCCGACATCAGATCCCCTTTCGCAGTCCCCGTGAGGGACTGCGTCTTTGTATGTGGTTCGTTCACGAAGTATTGCCGCGGAGTGCCGACGTCGAAAACAGTTCAGCGCAGACCTTACTGCTGCATCGCTTCCAAACCCGGACCCGGCGCTGTGACGACGTTTCCGTAGCGGCCGTTCAATGCGGGTTGGCCGAGTTCACCTTGCACCAGTAGGTCAGCGTTCGCCCATGGCCGATGACGATCCAGAAAGGCGCCTTCGTCGACTATCCCCTGCGTACCGAGGTGTGCGTGCGCACTCCCTTTGACCAACTGCCTTCTTCGAGCAGCCTGCGGACTGGTGTGCACCCACACCGCAGAGTCCAGCAAGCGACGCATTTCGCTACGACAGGCCCCGACTCCTTCGAGAATGACGATTTCTGTGCCCTCTGGAATCGAGATCGACTGAGGCCCGGCATCGGCCACCGACATCGCGTCGATGGGCAACGACTCATGGCGCAGAGGTCGCAGAATCTGGTCGACCAGCAGGTCGACCCACTCGAAATCGGTCTGGCCCGCTCCCAGCTCATCCAGGTGGACTACGGCGACGTGGCTGTCGAGTGCGGCAAGGCCTGCCGCCAGTGTGCTTTTGCCCGAACCGCTTCGGCCGTCGATGCCGACTACGGTGACGCCCAACGTCGTAGATTTACACAACTCTATGAGCACATCGAGGTAGTTCCGCCGCGTCCAGCCAATAGGACCTGGATCGAGGTCCGGATAATCCACCCTTCCGTTGTACCCGCGAGGAATAGAAAGCATGCTCAGCGCTACCGCGGTGCGCGCTCGTGTGGACGCCTGCGCAGGGTGGCAAGGACATCGGCTCGGATCAGATGCTCAGTGAATCGACGACTTAGGGCCGCGTAGATGCGACCTAGTCAGCCGCATGGTGTCACCACGGCGGGGTGCCAGCGCCGATCAACGCAGCGATGTTGGTCGTTGACGCATTAGCGAAAGCGTGGGGGATCCCACTGTCGAACCGAGCAAAATCACCCGGGGTCAGACAATGCTGGTCCTTCCCGAGATGCAGGTGAACCTCGCCGAACAGCACGTAGACGAATTCTTCTCCGGGGTGGCGAATCGGGTCGGCGCGGTATCCAGCGCCGGCGTCGAACGTGATCTGGTAGGGCTGCAGAGCGTGCTCGCCGCGAGACCCGATCAGCGCGTAGTGCACTCCGGGTCCGCGATGAATGGTGCTGGTGGTGAGGTCGGCGGGTTTGACGATCTCCAAGGACCGGGCGTCTGGCGGCACCGCAAGGTCGTCGGCGAGCAGGTCGGCGATGCCAATACCCAAAGTCGAAGCCACGGATTGCAGGCGTTGCAATGAGATTCCAGCAATTCCGCGCTCCAACTCCGACAGCGTGGACGGGCTGACGCCCAGTTGCCGGGCCTGGTCGCGAACACTGACCCCGCGCATCTTGCGCATCTCACGAAGGCGCTGACCAACTCGAGGCGTGACGTCGGAGTCGGTTCGAATTGAGTTGTCGGACTTAATCCGATACCCCCTCACGCTTCGCACACCGGTTGACCGCCGCCGACTGTTGGCACTAACGTTCCCTCTCGCCGAACATTCTAAATCATTCTGATCGGTTGAGGCGAACGTTAAGGAGTCTGATATGGGGTTTCCCTCCGAGCGACTCGCTGCAGCGCTGCGTGCTCAGCCCAGGTTCGAGATGGCGAATCTGCCCACTCCCTTGACGTTCGCGCCGCGGTTCTCAGCGGCGGTGGGCGGTGAGGTATGGCTCAAGCGTGACGACCTGACCGGCTTGGCGCTCGGTGGTAACAAGGCCCGCAAGATCGAATATCTCTTCGGAGGTGCCCGTGAGCAAGGCGACATCGATACGGTTGTGACCGTAGGAGCCGTTCAGTCCAATCACGCCCGCGCCGTAGCGGCAGCAGCACGGATCGCCGGCTGGGAGTGCCACCTCGTGCTCGGCGGCGAACGACCAGCCCAGCCGAGTGGCAACCTGGTCCTCGACGCGGCGCTCGGCGCCACGCTGCACTTCGTCGACACCGATTCTTGGGACGCGTTGGAGTCAACCGCCGATGAACTCGCCGCCGAAATGCGCTCGCGAGGTCGGCGGCCGATTGTGATCCCGATGGGCGGCTCAACTGCGATTGGCGCACTGGGCTTCGTCGGTGCCTATCTTGAATTGCTTGCCCAGCTCGACCATGTCGACGTCGCTCCGGCCGCGATCCTGCACGCCACGTCGACCGGCGGCACCCAGGCCGGATTGGATTTCGCCCATCGCGTCCTTGACGTCGGGCCCGCTGTCATCGGAGTGGGCGTTGCGAAGACGCACGCCGATCTGACGTCTGAGGTCATCCGACTCAAGAAGCAAATCGGTGAACTCCTGGGGCTGGATCCCGGCCCCGCCGAAGCGTCCGTGCTCGACGGTTACATGGGGGACACCTACGCGGTGCCGACATCAGGTTGCGAGGCGGCCTTTGCCGCGCTGGCGTCCACCGAAGCGGTTCTCACTGACTTCGTCTACAGCGCCAAGGCCCTGCATGCCGTCGTCGACTCCGCTTCGACGATCGGCGGCCCGGTGGTGTTCTGGCACACCGGCGGTGTGCCCGCCCTGTTCGCGAGCACCACCGAAATCCCGGAATGGTCCAGGGCCGCCGAAGCATGCTGATACAGGTCGCCGATTCCGATGGGATACTGACAAAAGCCCATGCCGACGTCCCTGCCCCTGGTCTTCGACCCGCCGCGCCGCGCGATGCCGCCGCGCCACCTCGCCGATCTCGACGAGCGCCGGCCGCGCGGACGCCGTCGCGGAGCTCGGGCTGCCCGCATTCCGCGGCAAGCAGCTGGCCAACCAGTACTACGGCCGGCTGATCGCCGACCCGCGCCAGATGACCGATCTGCCTGCGGCGGTGCGCGAGCAGGTGGCGGAAGCGTTGTTCCCCAGGCTGCTTGACGCCGTCCGGGAGATCGAGTGCGATGCCGGGGAGACGCGAAAAATGTTGTGGCGCGCGATCGACGGCACGACGTTCGAGTCGGTGCTGATGCGCTATCCGCAACGAAACACCGTCTGCATCTCGTCGCAGGCGGGCTGCGGGATGGCGTGCCCGTTCTGCGCGACCGGTCAGGGCGGGCTGAAGCGCAACCTGTCGACGGCAGAGATCCTCGAGCAGGTCCGTGCGGCCGCGGTGGAACTTCGCGACAGGGACCACGGCAGGCTGTCGAACGTCGTCTTCATGGGGATGGGCGAGCCGTTGGCCAACTACAACCGCACACTCGCCGCGGTCAGGCGCATCACGGCCGCCGCCGCCCAACGGCTTCGGCATCTCGGCGCGTTCGGTCACCGTGTCGACCGTCGGTCTGGCTCCGGCGATCCGCAAGCTGGCCGACGAAGGCCTCGGCGTCACGCTGGCGCTGTCATTGCACGCCCCCGACGACGAGCTGCGCGACACGCTGGTGCCGGTCAACAGCCGATGGAAGGTATCCGAAGCTCTCGATGCGGCCCGGTACTACGCCGACCAGACGGGTCGGCGGGTGTCGATCGAGTACGCGCTGATTCGCGACATCAACGATCAGCCGTGGCGCGCCGACCTGCTCGGCAAGCGCCTGCACGGCGCGCTGGGTCCGCTGGTGCACGTCAATGTCATTCCGCTGAACCCGACACCCGGCAGCGAGTGGGACGCCAGCCCAAAGGCGGCTGAACGTGAATTCGTTCGACGGGTCCGCGAGCGTGGCGTGTCATGCACCGTTCGTGACACCCGCGGCCGCGAAATCGCCGCCGCCTGTGGGCAATTGGCCGCCGAAGGCTAGCGCCCTGTTTGACCCCTACCGCGTGGCGCAGCTGCGCGAGGAACTGGTCGTCGTCGTCGCTACGCACGATGTAGTGCGACACCGCAACACGAATCGCCGTCGCGGCCTTTACGCCGCTGTTGGGTCCGGTCAGCAGCTTCAGTAGACGTGCCCGCATCACCGGAATGATTCGGGACAGCTGCGCGATGACGACCTCCGGCTCGATGTCGACGAGCCGCACGCCCGAATAGGAATGCTGGTAGGAGACAATGAATCTCAAGGCGGCGTCGAGCTTTTCGTTGCCGCGCAACCCTGCGGTCGCCCTGCCGATGCCGGTGTCGAACATCTCCCGCTCGTAGACGCCGAACGCGTCGAGCAATTCACTCTTGTCGGCGAACCAGCGATACAGCGTCGGGCGGGAGACGCCCGCCTGCAGCGCCACTTCAGAGAGGCTGAGTTTGGTCTGGCCACTGCGGCCAAGCACGTCCGCCGTCGCCACGAGGATCCGGTGCCGCGTCGAGGTGTCTTCGACGATCTCGGATGCGGTTCGTTGGGCGCGCAGTGGTTCATTCACGTCAGAGCCTCAATCTTTGGGTCCTAGTGATGGTAGTTCCTGCATTACAGCGACTTCTCCAGGAGTGCGACCGTGTCGAGGTCATCGAGCGCGGCGACGCCTCGCTTCAAGCCCTCCAGCGCGATGCTCTCGGCCTGCATACCGCCCATGCCCGCGGTGATCAGCGGCGCGACGTAGGCATACAGCGCGCCCTTGCGGTAGCGGTCCCATAACTCGTCGCGGTCGATTTCAGGGCCCCCGGAGGCTGCCAACGCACTGCAGTAGGTGTCGAGCAGCTCGCGCTGGTTTGTTCGACGGTCGGTTGTCGTCATGCTCGTGACAAGCGTGTAGGCCAGTTCGCGGCTCGGATGGCCGCGACGAACCGCCTGCCAGTCGAGCAAGCCCGGCCTCTCCGTTGCGGAAGTACACGTTCCCTGGATGAGCGTCGCCGTGCATCACTGTGTGCGGGGGCGTGTCGATGAGGCGCGCCACTGCGCCGTAGTTCTCGGCGATGAACCGTCCCTTGCCAACCGGTATGTCGGTTCGGTCCGCGAGCCGACGCAGCGAAGTCTTCAGCAGCGGCTCGGTCACCGTTGTGAACTTGTCGGCCGATGCGGCGTTCAGCCAACCGAATTGGCCCTGTCCGCTGGTCCGAGGCAGGCGGTTCCAGAACGTGCCGTGCACGCGTGCCAGCAACTCGACGATCAGGCTTGCCTGGTCTGGGGTGAGCGGGTTCAGAGTGTCCGGGAACTCGCATGCTTGCGCCGCGAGGTCCTCGAGCACAATGACGAATCGGCCCGTCACCGGGTCGAAGGCGGATCCATACGACTTCGGCACACCGGTCAGCTCCGGTGACAATTCCTGGTAAAAGCGGGTTTCGGTTTCCCCAAGGATTCCGACTTCGCCCATCAGCCGCGTTGCGACGGTTTCGGCGGGCATCTTGACGAACACCGAGTCGGGAACACCCGCTCCGGCCAGCGCCAGCCTGGCTCGTGACGACGTGCCTGCATCGCCGCCGATGACCGAAACCGACGTCACCGTGGCGCCCATGATCTGCGACAGGAACGCGGCGTCCAGACCGTCGATTGTTCGCGGCAGTGACCGGGCGCGTCCGACGACCAGATCGGTCGCGATGCGCTGCACCCCACGGCCGAGGTGAGCGGCGAACCTGGCGATCGGTGCAACCCGGCTCGCTATCTCGGCCACCCGCCGACCTCCTAGTCTTGCCCTGTAGCCACGCAAGCGTTACAGAGATACCAATTTTTGTAAAGCGTGCGCACGGAAGGGGTAGCCATGGCCGGACCGATGCAGGGCATCAGGGTCGTCGAGCTCGGCGTATGGGTGGCGGGCCCGGCCACCGGCGGAATCCTGGCCGACTGGGGCGCCGACGTCATCAAGATCGAGCCGGCGACCGGCGACCCGGCCCGCAGGTTCGGCCGCATGCTCGGCATCGAGGGTGACGAGAACCCGCCGTTCGAAATGGACAACCGCGGCAAGAGAAGCATCGTACTCGACCTCGCGAGCGACGATGGGCGGACTACCGCGCTCGAGTTGCTCTGCGGTGCAGATGTTTTCATCACAAACGTCCGTCCCGGCGCGCTACGCCGGGTGGGTCTGGACTTCGAGGCGGTGGCCGCCGCCAATCCGCGCCTGGTATACGGGCTCATCACCGGTTACGGCGACGCGGGACCCGACGCCGACCGCGCCGCCTACGACGTCGCTGCGTTCTGGGCGCGCGCGGGGGTGGCGCACCTGCTGACCCGTCCCGGTGACACACCGCCGTTTCAGCGGGGCGGCATGGGAGACCACACGGCGGGCATGACCCTCGCCGCGGCGGTGTGTGCGGCTCTGGTTGCCCGCTCGCGCACTGGGACAGGGCAATTCGTGTCCACCTCGTTGTACCGGCAGGGCGCCTACACCGTCAGCTTCGACCTCAACACCTTTCTGATGACCGGCCACGCCATCTCGATCGGGCAGCGCGAGTCCATGGCCAACCCGTGCATGAACAACTACATGGCCGGCGACGGCAAGCGGTTCTGGATCGTCGGGTTGCAGGTCGATCGGCACTGGGGTCCGCTGTGCCGCGTCGTCGGCCGCCCGGACTGGCTGAGCGACTACTCCCAGGCCGCGCGACCGCGCCGCCAACGCCGCGCAGATCATCGGCAGTGCTGGACGAGATCTTCGCTACCAAACCGCTCGACGAGTGGGCGAAACTCTTTGCGACGGAGCCGGATTTCTTCTGGTCCCCGATCAACTCGATCGAAGACGTCGTCGCGGACGACCAGTTCCACGCCGCGGGCGGCGTCGTGTATGTGCCGGACGACGACACGAGCGTGCCGATGGTCGCGACGCCGGTGGACTTCCACGGGACGCCGTGGGTGCCGCGGTCGACGGCGCCCGAGATCGGCGAGCACACCGAGGAGATCCTCGCCGAACTCAAGTCGCGTGATGCTTGACGCTGCGCCGCGTGACGAAGCTGCGCCAGGAACTGGTCGTCGTCGTCGCTGCGCACCAGATAGTGCGACACCGCCACCCGAACGGCGGTCGCAACCGCCAATTCGGCATCCGGCCCGTGGGCGAGGCGCACGAGCCGTTCCCGCATCAGCGGAATTACCCGTGACAGCCGCCGAATGACCTGTGCGGGTTCGATGTCGATCATCCGAAGCCCGGGATACGAGTGCTGGTACTCCACGATGACTCGCAATGCGGCATCGAGCCTCTCGCTTGTGGGAAGCCCTGCGGTTGCATCGGCGACCGCACGCTCGTAGAACTGCCGTTCCCACACCACGAAGCCGTCGAGCAGGTCCCGCTTGGAGGCGAACCAGCGATACACCGTGGGCCGCGAGACCCCGGCCTGCAGTGCGACCTCGGACAGGCTCAGCTTCGTCATGCCGTTCCGTCCGAGCACCTCAGCAGTCGCGGCCAGGATGCGCTGACGCGTCGAGTTGTCGTCCTCGGCGGTTGCGGCCTCCATCGCCATAGCTTTACAAATTTGCACCCAAATGTCACGCTGATTCCGTGACAGCAGCCCCGGTGCAGGCCCGCGAGTACAGTCCGGTCGACCTCACGTCACACGACTTCTGGAGCCAGCCATTCGCCAGGCGCGACGAGACGTTCGCGCGGTTGCGCGCGGGCGACGGACTGACCTGGCACCGGGCCTTCGACTCGATGTTCCCAATCGAGGAGCCGGGGTTCTGGGCACTGACGCGGCGCGCCGACATCGCCTATGTCAGCCAGCATCCCGAGTTGTTCACCTCCGCCCAGGGCGTGGCACTGAATCCGATGCCCGCCGAGATCCAGCGGTTCGCGTCGTTTTTTCTGAGCATGGATCCACCGCAGCACACGGTGTATCGGCGGCTCATCAGCTCTGCGTTCACTCCGCGGAATGTCCGCCAGATCGAGGAGCAGATCCACCGCAACGCGGTAAGTATCGTCGACGATCTGGTCGGCGCGGGGGACATCGAGTTCGTCGCCGCGTGCTCGGCACGGCTACCGATGCTGACGATCATGGACATGCTCGGCGTGCCGTCGGCCGACCAGCCGGCGGTGGCGTATGCCGCCGAAAAGCTCTTCGGCATGAGCGACGAGGAATACAGCACGCCGGAGGAGCGGGCGGACGACCCGGCCGCACAGATCGTGCTGTTGAACAACACCGGGGTCGAGCTGGCGCAGTTCCGGCGCAAGAATCCCGGCGACGACCTGATGACCAGCATCGTCAGCGCCGAAGTGGACGGCCACCGGCTGACGGACGAGGAGATCGGCGCGTTCCTGATCCTGCTGGCGTCGGCAGGCAACGACACCACGAAGCAGACCACGACGCACGCGATGATGGCGCTGGTCGACAACCCGGTTCAGCGTGCGTGGCTGAAGGAGGACTTCGACAACCGAATCGGGCCCGCGATCGAGGAATTCGTTCGTTGGTCTTCGCCGGTCATGCAGTTCGCACGGTTCGTGACCACCGACACCGAGATCAACGGGCAACCGGTGGCCGCCGGCGACAAGATCGGCCTGTTCTACTGCTCGGCCAACCGCGACGAGTCCGCGTTCGACAATCCGGGCACGTTCGACCTGACGCGCTCACCCAACCCTCACCTCGGCTTCGGCGGTGGCGGGCCGCATTTCTGCCTCGGCAACCAGCTCGCGAAGGCCGAGTTACGAAACCTGTTCCACGAGTTGATGACTCGGCTCAAGACCGTGGAGTTCGGCGAGCCCGACCTGTTGTACAGCAACTTCGTTCACGGCATCAAGCGAGTGCCTGCCCACGTTCAGTAGGAGTGACCATGCGGGTCGAAGTCGACCTCGACAAGTGCACAGGACACGGTATCTGCGAATCGATCGCGGAGGACGTGTTCGAGGTGCAGGACGACGGCACCGTGCGCATCGACGAGAACGACCGACCGGAGTCGGACCGGGATCGCATGCAGCAGGCCGTAACTCAATGCCCGGCCGCGGCTTTGCGTCTAGTCGACTGACTTTGCTCTATCGTTAGACAATGTTGCCGCGACGCGCAGTGTCGCTGATCGTCCTCGTACTGCTCGTTGGCGCGATCGCTGGATGCGACGCCGTGGAATCACTGGTTCGTCGGGGTGGCGGCGAGGTCTCGGTGCCGTTCAGCCGCGCGCCGGTTGCCGCGGTCGACCCGCCTGACGCCTCGCTGGCGAGCGAAACGGTGGTGGCCGACGCCGCGCCAAGTGTCGTCAAGACTCGCGCGGTAGCGCATGCCTGTCAGAAGATTCTCGAGGGCAGCGGCTTCGTCGTTGCACCGAATCGGGTTATGACAGGTGCGCATGCCGTCGCGGGCGGGGACAGCTTCTCGATCTCGGTCGGCGGACAGGAACATGCCGCCACAGTGGTGTCGTATGACCCGAACGTGGACATTGCGATCTTGGCGGTGCCCGAACTGCAGGCGCCGCCGCTGGCGTTCGCCGAAGGTCCGGCCCCGACAGGCGCCGACGCGGTGGTTCTGGGATACCCGAGCGGCGACCCGTTCCGCGCAGCTTCGGCGAGAATCCGCGAAGTCATCGAGCTCACCGGACCCGACATCTATCAGACGACCAAGGTGAGGCGGGAAGTGTATGTCATCAGGGGTCAAGTGCTGCAAGGCAATACGGGCGGACCACTCATCGATCTGAACGGCCGCGTGCTCGGCGTTGTCTTCGGGGTAGCGGTCGACGACAAAGACACCGGGTTCGTGCTCACCGGCAGCGAGGTGATGCCGCAGCTGGCGCATGTCGGCGATACGCAGCCTGTGTCCACCGGCGCCTGCATCACTTGACGTCAGCGACTTCTCAACTGATCGCGAAATAGCATTCCTGGTCGTTATTTCGCCGAGATCACAGCCAGGAATGCTATTTCGCGGGCATTGGGCGCACCAGCACCACTGCTGGATCGCCCCGACCGCGACCGCATGCATCAGGCCGTAAAGCAGTGCCCCGCGGCGGCTTTGCGCTTGGTCGACCAAGGCCGTCGACGAAATCTATCTGGCCGAGTAGCCTCGCGCGTCGCCTTCCACAGATCGGTCATATCAGCTACCTCCACTGATAACGTGTGGCAAATGGCGAACCCTCCATGGTGGTCGACGCGAAATACGACGATAAATGGAATCTTCAAAGGGGGCGGGGCTAAAGGCGTGCTCTACGCGGGCGCATTGCGGGCCGTCGACAAGAGAGGGTTTTGGTTTCACGCTGTAGCCGGCGCTTCCGCGGGTGCGATCACCGCCACCCTTATCGCTGCGGGCCTCACCGTCGAAGAAATGGAAAACGCTGTACCCGCGGCGTTAAAGCGCATAAGGAAGAACTGGTTGGCCGACATCACGGGCCAGCCGTTCATACGTACGGAAGGCCTGCGCAAGTGGATCGATCAGATACTGGCCGAACGTGTAAGCCCGGGCGGGATCTCTCTCGACGGGCCGGTGACATTCGGGCAACTGTACGAACTAACTAAGATCGAACTGTATGTGGTCGCGGTCGACGTCGCGTCTCGACAACCAATCGTCTTCAGCGCCCATACAACTCCCCAGCTATCCGTCTCTCGAGCTGTGATGGCTTCCTCTGCAATTCCGTTCGCTTTCCGGCCGGGGCGCCTCAAGTTCACGAATGGTGAGGTCCATAGACTCATGGATGGCGGAATGTGGGCGAACTACCCAGCATTCGTGTTCAAGGACGCGTCATTCCGGGTAGTTCATGAGCTGCCAACCCTGCCGGTGACAAGTACAACAGTCGGATTCACTTTGGAGGTCGGCCCCACTGTTCAGCCGGCTCAGCCCGATGTCTTCGTTGACGGGTGGACCGAAGCAAACCGAGACAAAGGGGCGTCACTACGCGGCTACCTGAGAAATCCAATCTTTCGGTTGTACTTCCTGACGGTCGTTCCTATCATCCTTGCGATCCAGAGCATCTACACAATAAAGAATTTCGGACTGCTGTTCTTACAGGATCCCAGCGGACGGTATCGCCTCAACGGTATTGCAGGCCAGGTATCAGCATGGTTCAACGGTTTCTTCACCCACTTCTACCCGGCATTCTGGTCCGTGGCGTTGGTGATTGGGTTGATTGCCCTTGTCTTAGCGTTTATTGGAGCCACCGCGTTGGACTCCGGGAAGCCGGTCCTCAGTACCTTGATGGCTGTCGGCACGAACGTCCCCTACTGGTTCGGCTACGCCCCAGGTGACAATCTGATTCGGTTGAGTGTGCCTGACGGCATCGACACGATGAGTTTCAAGCTCAAACCGGAGGTCATACAAAAGGCAATTGCCGATGCCGAGATTGAGGCGGACAAGCAATTGGAAACGGTACTGACGTGAGGCACGTTGCGGTCGTTGCCGCTTGGCTGGTTTGCAGCGCTTTTCTATCGGGTTGTGACAGCGAAGAAAAACCCGTTCCCGGCATGGCGGAGGAGTTCGACATCATCATAGCTTTTTGCGACCACAAGCTGCCTACCACTCAGGACACATGCGAGCGAAAGTTCGAGTTCTCCGGCGACACCGCGTGGATCAATGTCTTGTTCTTCAAGGCGGCTGAACACCGGGTTATGGTCCGCATCAACGTCGGCGATCAATCGACCGAGAACGGGCCGCGCGATGCCCCCAAGGACCGTTCGATGCTGCTGGCCTCCCGACTCGAACGCGCTGCGTTCTGTAGCGGGCATGAGAGCTGTACAGTCACCGTCTCAGCTTTTGTCGATGACAACCTAGCAGCGGTGGATCGATTCCGCTTCACGTAGAAAGCGCAATTCGAGACTGCGCACAGATCGTCAAATCGGCGGAAACTCCGCTCTCCCCGCAGTTTCGCCGGATCCTTAGCGCCCGGGCATTGGGCGCACCAGCACCGACTGCTGAATCGCACCCACGGCACCGCGCTCGTCGAACAGCGTGCCGATCGTCGTCCCGATCCCGTCGGGGCCGTAATTGGTTTCGGCACGGATGCCGATCCACTCGCCGTCGGGGATTCGGTGTACGTGCACCACGAGGTCGGTGTTCATGAACGTCCACTTGCGGATATCGAGTTTGGCGCCAATGCCGTTGGCATCGTCGGCGACCGCGAACAGTCGCTCCAATTGCGTCATCGACTCGCCCTTGACGAGGTCGACCTCCGGCTTGATCCAGGACTCGCCTGGCCCCTCGTTCAGTGGTGCGGTCAGCCACCGCCAGTCCAGGCTGTGCACGTAGTTGCGGTCCCAGTCCTTCTTCAAATCGCGGGTCCACGCGTCCGCGAGTGGACGCAGCGGCGGCTCGGGCGCATGCACCACTCCCGCGGTGTCGAGTGTCTGCAATCGCCAACCGCTCGCCTTGGCGACCGGACGGGCTTCACCACCCGGGCCCAACGCCAGCATCTCGGCCGTGATCAACTCGATCTGCTTGCCGGCTCGTTCGCGGCGTGCGCGCACCCAGAGATCACCTTCTGCGGGTACGGCGCCCAACAGGTCGATGAGCACACGGCTGAGCCGGGTGTCGTCGCGCGCCTCGCAGCGCTCCAATGCGCGCACCAGAAGCGCCGACACCGGTGCGCCGTGTTGAATTGCGGCCGACCACGTGCTGCGCACCAAGTCGGTCGCGACGAATCTTTCGCCCTGCGGATCGCAGTCGTCGACAAGTTCGTAATAGGAATCGCTCATGGCTGCTCCGGTCCGCTGCATCGTGTCCAGGCTCCGGCTCCGGCAGGCGGGACGTCGACAGTGGTTACATCGAGCCGCGACAGCTTTGTTCCGGCGAGGTTTTGGGGATAGGCGTCCGTGCTCGACAGCAGGAAAAGCGTGCGGCGCTCGGGACCGCCCAGTGTGCAGGCGATCGCGACGCGCTCACCGATGTCGATGCGGTCAGTGACCTTGCCGCCCTCGATGATTCGCTCGAATTGGTGGGCCAGCGTCATCGATGTCCACACTCCGCCCTCCTCGTCGAGACTGATGCCGTCGGGCGGACCGTCTAGCTCCGCAGCGAAGATCTGCCGATCGGACAGCGAGCCATCGGAACCGATGGTGTACGAGGTCAACCGCCTGCCGATCGACTCGGCGACGATCATTGTCCGCCGATCGGGTGTGATGACCATCCCGTTGGGGAAGTCGAGGTCCTCGGCGACGACTGCGAATGTGTTGTCGGCATCGACGCGGACGATGACACCGCCCTCGCGCGCTTGAGCGCCGACGTAGGCGCGCCCGACGTCGTCGACCACCATGTCGCCGAGATTCGCCGGGACGACATCGGACAGATCAATTAGGGTGTCGACGGTGTCGCCGTCGTAGTGCAGGAGTGTGCGACTGTCCGTGGAGGCGATCAGCAGTGAACCGTCCGGCCTGAATCCCAAGCCCTGAGGGGGCGTGGCCGCGCAACGGCAGCATGGTCAGGTCTCCCTGGAGGTCGACGGTGTGCACCGCCTCGCCGAGCATGTCGGAGAACCACAGCAGGCCCTCGAACCAGCGGGGTCCTTCGCCGAAACAGAAACCGTTGGCCAGCGGCGTCAGGCTCATCCGGCACCTTTACAAAACACGCCATAAGTGTCACGCTCGCTGGGTGTCACTGTCAACTCTCTGCGGTGCTCGGGCATGACCATGAAGAAGTACCACAGCCACACGCTTCTGTACCTGCACGAGACGATCGATCTCGGGTCCGGCCGAAGCGACGGCTTCACCGAAGCCTTCGGCGCCGTTTACCAGCCGATGATGGAGGAACTCGGCGCGCGGCTGTTCGCGATATGGGAGACCACGCCCTACAACGGGCGCTGGCCGCAGGTCACGATCATCTGGGAGATCGACGCGTTTGCCGACTACGCGCGCATCGGTCGCGCTCAGGCGCGCGGCGGCAGCCACGAGTCGACGGCGGCGAAATGGTCGGAGTACCTGTCCGGAATCGGCGCCCGCGGCGAGGGACGCATCATGTACGCGGGTAGGAGCAACAGGACGCTCGCCCAGCTCACGGAGGCGAAGTTCTCCGCGGGACTGGTCATCCAGGAGATCATGGAGAGCAAGCCCGGCCGCCAGGACGACTACATTCGTGAGCTCGAGCGGCTGTACGTGCCGTGGTCGGAGAGCACTGGCAAGCGGTGGCTCGGCTCGTTCATCACGACCTTCCGGTTCAACGAGGTGATCCACTACTGGGCGCTCGAGGGCGAATGGGACTGCTTCGAAAACCATTACCCGTCATGGAAAGAAAGCCCACCGGCCGAGATCGTCACCTGGATGAGTGTCGCGCCCGCGCTGCGCGACGGCTGGGAGGACTCGATCCTGCAGGCGCTGCCGCCTTCTCCACTGCAATGAACACACCTGTACTTCAGCACTTTTCGTATGATCCGTTCGATCCGGCGGTGATGGCCGACCCGCTGCCGTACTACCGTGTGCTTCGCGACGAGCACCCCGTGTACTACATCGACAAGTGGGACACATATGCCCTCTCCCGGTTCGCCGACATCTGGCAGGTGCTGGAGATCAACGACGGGACATTCGTCGCATCGGAGGGGACGCTGCCCGCCGCAACGGTTTTGGCCAAGCACAACGAAGGGCCGGTGGCAGACCCGCCGCTGCATCCCATGCCGTTCCACGCCAACTTCGACGCACCGATCTACGACGGCGTCCGGCGGTGCACCTCGGGCCAGTTCCGCCCCAGATCGGTTGCCAAACTCGCCGACCGGATTCGTGAGCTGGCCAACGAGCGCCTCGACGAGCTCCTGCCGCGCGGCACCTTTGACCTGACACAGGAATACGGCGGCATCGTGGCCGCCTCGGTGGTCTGCGAATTGCTCGGTCTACCGGTCGATCTGGCACCCGACGTGCTGGCCACCGTGAACGCGGGAAGCCTGGCCGAGCCGGGCAGCGGTGTGGAGGTGGGCAATGCGCGGCCCGGATATCTGGAGTATCTGGTCCCGATCGTGGCGCGCAGGCGCGCCGAGCGCGCCGACGGTGAAATGCCGATCGCAGACAATCTCATCAATTACCGGTTGCCGGACGATTCGGCGTTCACCGACATCGAGGCCGCAACCCAGATGCTCGGCGTCTTCATCGGTGGCACCGAGACCGTGCCGAAGATCGTCGCGCACGGCCTGTGGGAGCTGGGCGACCGGCCCGATCAGATGGCAGCGGTACGCGCCGACATCGACGAAAACGTGCCGAAGGCACGCGAAGAGATGATCCGGTATTGCGCGCCCGCTCAGTGGTTCGCCCGCACAGTACGTAAGCCGTTCACCGTCCACGGCACCACGATCCAGCCCGGTCAACGGATCATCACGCTGCTCGCGTCGGCCGGCCGCGACGAGCGCGAGTACCCCGATGCCGACAAGTTCATCTGGGACCGGCCCATCGAGCGGCTGCTGGCGTTCGGCCGCGGACAACACTTCTGCTTAGGTGTTCACGTGGCTCGGCTCGAGATCGCGATCATGGTGTCCGAGTGGCTGAAACGGGTGCCCGACTATCGCATCGTCGGCGAGGCGGCATCGCGACCGCCGTCGAGTTTCCAGTGGGGCTGGAACAACATCCCGGTGGAGGTCTGACGTGTGGTCCTATCGGTTGGTGGCGCCGTACACCTTTGAGCGGGTTGATATTCCCGAGAGGACGCCGGAGTCGCTGGGGGACCGTCAAGTGCTGGTCCGATTCATCGCCGCCGGGGTGTGTGGCAGCGATCTGCCCGGCTTCCGCGGCGCGAAGGGCCGGCTTCCCGGTGACGTCGGGACGAGTGCCGCGGAAATGGACGGCTTTCCGATCCACGAGATCGTCGGCGAGGTGGTCGCCAGCAGGCACCGAAGCCACGGAACCGGGGACCGCGTCGTCGGCTGGGCCTCGGGCTTCGACGGCATGATGGAATATGTCGTTGCCGACGGCGACGGTCTGGCGCCGTTCGACCAGGCGTTGCCACCGCAGCATGCGGTGGCGCTGCAGCCCCTGGCCTGCGTCATGTATGCGCTCGAGCAACTCCCAAAGCTCAAGGGCCTTCACGTCGCCGTGATCGGCCAGGGATCGATCGGGCTGCTCTTCTCCTACGCGGCAAAGGTTTCCGGCGCGCGCCGCGTGACCGGTGTGGACCCGATCGACCGCGACGCCGTCGCCAAAGAATTCGGAGTCGACGCAGTCGTCCGCGCCACCAGCGACCGATGGGTGAGTCACCTGGAACCGCACGACAAGCCCGATGTTGTCATCGAGGCCGTCGGCCATCAGGTTGCAACGCTCGGCCATGCTGTCGAAGCGGCCGCCTTCGGTGGCACGGTCTTCTACTTCGGTGTCGCGGACGACGACAGCTACCCGATCAGCATGCGCACGATGTTGCGCAACAACCTGACACTGAAATCCGGTGTGACAACCGACCGTCGCCGGGTGTTGTGTGCAGCCAACGAGTTCGCCCGCGAGCACCCCGAGTTACTCCCGGCCTATGTCACCCACACCTTCGGCGTCGACGAGATCCAGGCCGCTTTCGAGTTGGCCTGCCGGCCGACGCCCGACCGCATCAAAATCGCGATCGTCCGATGACGCACAGCCGATTACAGGAAGCGCTCGCCGCCAAACAGCGGATATTCGGCGGCTGGGTGGTGGGGCCGACCATCATCGGGCCCGAGGAGTTCGCCACGGCCGGGTATGACTACGTCGGATTCGATCTCCAGCACGGCTATATCGACGACGCCGACGTCGCCCTGCTGCTGCGCAGGCTCGAGCACGTCCCGATCGCCACCGCGGTGCGACTGCCGTCGGCGGACCCCGCGCCCATCGGCCGGGTGCTCGACGCGGGCGCCGACGCGGTGATCATCGCCATGGTCGAATCGCCCGAACAGGCGGCCGCCGCAGTGGCCGCCACCCGCTACGCACCCGCAGGGGTGCGCAGCTTCGGGCCGCTGCGGGCCAGCCTCGGTCTCGATCCCGCCGAGCATGAAGCGCGGACGAGCGTGTTCGCGATGATCGAAACCGCACAGGGGCTTTCGGCGCTCGACGAGATCTGCGCCGTGCCCGGACTGTCCGGCGTGTACGTGGGGCCGGCCGACCTGGCGATCTCGCTGGGTCAGAACCCGATCACCGCGTTGACCACCCCAGTCATCCTCGACGCGATAGCCCGCATCCAGTCCGTCGCGTCGGAAGCCGGCTTGGTCCCCGGCATTCACGCCAACGCGGGTAAGCCCGGAAAAGCCATGGCCGAAATGGGCTTTCGGATGATCACCCTCGCGTCGGAATCTCAGGCGCTTCGTCGCGGCGCGGCCGAGCACCTCGAGGAGGCGCAGTGACGGACCGGGTTGCGCTGGTGACCGGGCGCCGCAAGGGGCCAGGGTGCGGCGATCGTGAAACGACTGCACAAGGACGGGTTCCGCGTCGCCGCCTGCGACGTGCGCGTCGACGAGCTCGAGGCCTCCGTGAACGGTCTCGACGACGTCATCGCGGTACGGCTCGACGTCACGTCTGAAGACCAGTGGAACTCCGCGGTGCACGACATCGTCTCGAGCTTCGGCGCGCTGACCACACTCGTCAACAACGCAGGCGTGTTGCATCGGGCATCGCTGGCCGACGAGACACCCGAGGGCTTCGAGGGCAGCTGGCGGTTCAACTGCCTCGGCCCCTTCCTGGGAATCCGTGCGACGCTGGCGCATCTGCGGACCGCCGACGGCGCAGCCATCGTCAACACGTGCAGCACCGGTGCGATGCGGCCGTTCCCCAACCACGCCGCATACGGTTCATCCAAGTGGGCGCTGCGTGGCCTCACCCAGGTCGCCGCCGCCGAGCTCGCACCGTCGGGAATCAGGGTGAACGCCGTGTTCCCCGGACCCATCGAGACACCCATGCTCGACGCGGCGACACAGGCCCGGCTTGCGGAGCACGCACCGTTCGGACGGATCGGCAAGCCGACCGAGGTCGCGGATGCGGTGGCGTTCCTGGTGTCCGACCACGCATCGTTCATCACCGGTTCGGAGCTCGTCGTCGACGGCGGCCAAAGCCTGCAGATCGGATGACGCGCGTGGCCAAGAATCTGTCTGTGGGAATCATCGGCGCGGGCCCTGGCGGGCTGGCGCTGGGAATCTTCCTGCGGAAGGCGGGCTTTCGACGACTTCACCATCTTCGACCGTGAGGATGGTGTCGGCGGCACCTGGCGGATCAACACCTACCCGGGACTGGCGTGTGACGTGAAGTCACACCTGTACTCGTACTCGTTCGACCTGAACGCGAACTGGTCGCGGCTGTGGTCCGCGCAGCCTGAGATCCTGGAGTACTTCGAACGCTGCGCGGATCGGTATCGGCTTGGCCCGAATCTCGAGCTGAACACCGAGATCGTCTCCGCGCAGTGGGATGCCGACGCCGCCAGCTGGCGACTGACGACAAACACGGGGGAGCAGCACACCTTCGACATCGTGGTGTCGGCGGTCGGTCTCTTCACGCAGCCGGTGCTGCCGGACCTCATCGAGGAGGAGCCGTTCACCGGGACGCTGATGCACACGGCGCGATGGGACCACTCGGTCGATCTCGGTGACGCACGCGTGGCGGTGCTCGGCACCGGATCGACTGCGGCGCAACTGGTCCCCGAGGTCGCCAAGGCCGCGCAGAAGGTGTACTCGGTTCAGCGTTCGCCGACGTGGATCCTGCCGAAGCCAGACCGCGCCTACTCGGACCGGGAGCAGTGGCTCTTCGCCCACATTCCGTTCGCCAAGAAGCTGTACCGGACAAGGCTATGGCTGCGCAGCGAGTCGAACATCGGCGTGATCGAGAACGGCAGCGAAAAGACGCAGGAGTTCAAGGGCATCGCCTTGCGAGTCCTCGAGGCAACCGTTGCCGATGAGGAGTTACGCGGCAAGCTGACTCCTGCGCACCCGTTCGGGTGCAAGCGACTGGTGTTTGCAACCGACTATCTGCAGACGCTGACCCAGCCGCACGTCGAGGTGGTGTCCAGCCCGGCACGGTATCTGCGGTCGCGGTCTCTGGTGACGGAGGACGGCTCCGAGCTCGATGTCGATGTCGTGTTGTGCGCCACGGGGTATGCCGCTGCCGACTATCTCGGCCAGATCGACGTCGTCGGCGAGAGAGGCGCCTCGCTGCGCGAGGCCTGGAGCGACGGGGCATACGCTTATCTCGGCATGGCTGTTCCGGGCTTTCCGAACTTCTTCATGCTGTACGGACCCAACACCAACGTCGGCTCCAATAGCGTGATCTTCATGCTCGAGGCGCAGGCGCGGTACATCGTGCGCGCGCTGAAACACATGCGGCGCAAGGACAAGGCCTACGTGGCGGTTCGCCGCGACACCATGGCGAGGTTCATCGCGCAGATCGACGAGTGGATGCAAGGTACCGTCTGGCTGACGCGATGCAGCAACTACTTCCGCGCCGCCAACGGCCGCGTGGTGACCCAGTGGCCGCGTAGCGCCCGCGCGTTCTGGGGGATGACGAGGCGCTTCAAGGCGTCCGATTACACCTTCGACCCACCGGCACCCGAGCCGGCGATCAAGGTCGAATCACACACTGCAACGCACCGGTGAGCGCCGTGGATATCGTCAACCGGCTCGACCCCGCGCTGCGTCACCTTGCCGAAGCGCGCACGAACCTTTCGGCAGACATGCTGCACACGTTTCGCGAGTCGCTGAACCAGCGTCGCCGCGACGAGGCGCGCGCAATCGACACACGGGCGTCAGCATCGACGAAATCGCGGGCCGACGCCGTTCCGGTGCGCATCTACCGCGGCGGCACGCAACCCGCGCCGGCGGTGATCTACTGCCACTCAGGGGCTTTCGTTCTCGGGCAACCTCGACGTCGACCACCGGCAATGCGTGGAGCTCGCCAGGCGCGGTCGGTGCACCGTGATCTCGGTGGACTACCGGCTGGCGCCGGAACATCCGTTTCCCGCGGCGCTCGACGACGCGATGGCGGTTCTCGAGTGGGCGGCCGACAACGCCGCCGAACTGACATCGACGCTGTCTCGGTTGGCGGTTGCGGGCAGCAGCGCGGGTGGGGCACTGGCCGCACGGCTCGTCCAGCGCGCAGCCGACGGCTCGGTGCCGCGGATCGCGTTCCAGCTGCTGCACCAGCCGGTGCTCGACGATCGGCCGACGCCATCGAAGGAGGAGTTCGACTCGGCGCCGGGTTTCGACGCAACCGCGGTCACGCTGATGTGGCAGCACTACCTCGCAGGCGGGCTCGGCCTCGGCTGACGCGGCACCGGCACGCGCCACCGAACTCGCCGGTCTGCCAGCCACATTGATCACCTGCTCGGAGCTGGACCCGCTCCGCGACGAAGCGATCGACTACGCGCGGCGCCTCATGTCGGCGGGAGTCGCCACCGAACTCCACGTGTTCCCCGGCACCTGCCACGGGTTCGACGCGTTGCTGCCGGACTGGGAGATGCCCGACAGCTGTTCGATCTCCAGGGCGCGGCGCTGCGCCGAGCCTTCACGCAGGCGGCCGGCTAGCGTCCAGTTCCCGCGCGACTGCCGCGTGGTAGCGTCGATGTGCGCGGGATTGACCATCCGGAAGAAGCCGTCGGTCAGCGGCGCGTGCTTGTACGTTTCGATCGTCATCGTCCTGGTGAACAGCGTCAGGCCTTCCCGGGCCGCGTGAAGTGGTATTCGATCGTCATCCGGCCCTCCAGTCCGCCCTTGCCCTGGCTGTCGTGGCCCAGTCGGCCGACGGAACTGAAGACGAACAGCGTCGGCCGCGTCGCGATCGCCAGTGCCAGGTGAAGACGCGATCCGTCTGGGCCGGGCTCGTCCAGGTGTCGCCGACCTCGAGGGGAATGCCTGGCAGCTTACGGACGCTCGGCTACCCGGGTAGGTCTTCGCCCAGTTGGCGGGTTGCTCACGAAGTCGAAGATGGTCTCCGGGGATGAGCGAACGTCGTTTCCGAACTCGTGGTCACGATCCCCAACGCGGCGCCTCTCGATGTCGTTCAGATCTGGCTTTACAGATTAGCAGAAAAGTGTCACGCTAGTCGCTGATGGACTTCTCCAGAGTCGTGCTGTCCGACGAGGATCAGTCGTTCCGGGACGAGCTGCGGACAGTTACTGCGCGAGATCGTGACCGACGAGGTCATTGCGCGCGACCGGGCAGACCGGCGAGAACTTCGACGAGGGCGTCCACATGGCGCTCGGCGCGGCCGGTTACCTGGCCACCGATTTCAAGGCCGAAGCCGAGGGCGGCTTCAGCCGGGTGCGCAAACGCATCTGGGACCTCGAGATCGGCCGGGCGCACACGCCGTGGTTCCACTGGGGGACGACGGCGATGGTCGCACGGGCGGTCGAGCAGTTCGGCTCGGCCGAGCTCAAGGAGGAAGTGCTCGAGCGCACGCTGGCCGGCCACTACCGGCTCTGCCTGGGCTACACGGAGCCGGAAGGCGGCTCCGATGTCGCCACGTGCAAGACGCGCGCGGTGCGCGACGGTGACGGCTGGATCATCAACGGCTCCAAGATGTTCACGTCCAACGCGCACAACGCTTCCTACGTCTTCCTGATCACGAACACCGATCCCGACGCGCCGAAGCATCAGAGCCTGACGATGTTCCTGGTCCCGCTGGACCGACCAGGTGTCGAGATCCAGCCGTTGCGCACCGTCGACGGCGACCGCACCAACATCACCTACTACAGCGACGTCCGCGTCGAGGACAGATACCGCATCGGTGAGGTCAACGGTGGTTGGACAGTGCTCCGCGAAGCGCTCAACGATGAGCACGGCACCGTCGAGCGCGGTGACGACGGACTGCAGAAGGTCGCCGTCATGTCCGAGCACGTTCTGCTGCTTGCCGAGGCGGTCGACAAGGTCGCCGCGCTGGCGGCCGACGACGAGTCGGTCAAGTACCGGTTGGGCCGCGGCATCGCCCGGATGGAAGCGGCGATGAGCACACCGGACATGTTCGGCCGGGTCGCGAATGCGCAAGTCATGCGCGACGTCTCACCGGATCTGATGGACATCCTTGGAGCGGCGTCGAGCCTGCCCGTCGACGAGAAGGGGGCCGTCGGCGACGGCGGAGCCGAATACGTCTTCCGGCTGGCCGGCCCGACCGGCATCTACGGAGGGACGCTCGAGGTCTTCCGCAACATGATCGCCCAGCACGCGCTCGGGCTGGGTCGTCCGCGGACCTAGAGCCGGGCGATCACCTGCGAGGCGAGCAGTTCGAGCGTCTCGTCCGATCCGCGATCGTGGGTGAACAGCACGATCTGCCCGAATCCCATGTTCTGCAGTTCGTGAAGGCGGTCGACGATGGCGTGCGGTGTACCGATCAGGCCGCCCTCGTGAAGGCCGAACGCCGGTATTCCGAAACGCTTTTCGGCCAGCTCGCTGCACGCCCGGCAGTGATGCGTCATCGGGTGCGAGTGCCATCACCGCCTCGATCGACATCACGATGGTGCCGGGGTCGCGGCCGATGTCGTCGCAGAGCTTCCGCAGCACCGACATCTTGTGCTCCAGTTCGCCGAGCGCGTAGGTGGGTACGTTCCAGACGTCGGCGTAGCGCGCGACCAACGGCAGCGTGTACTTCTCGCCGACGCCGCCGACCACGATTGGCGGTCGGGGCTGGCGGACCGGTCCGGGCTTGATCGGCATGTCCCGCACCGTGAAATGCTTGCCCGCGTGCTCGATTCGCTCGTCGGCGAACGCCTGGTGCAGGATCTCCAGCGTCTCGCCGAGCCGCTCGGACCGCTGCGCGAAAGTACCCCAGTCCATTCCGACCCTTTCGTGCTCGTCTTCGATGGAGCCGCTGCCGATGCCGAGCTGAAGCCGCCCCGCCGATATCTGGTCGAGCGTGGTCGCCATCTTCGCGAGCACCACGGGGTGACGAAATTGGTTGCACAGCACCATGTGTCCGACCTGGATGCGTTCGGTGCGGCTGAGCAGCGCGGTCGCCAACGTCCAGGCTTCCAACGACGGGTAGTCCGGCGCTCCAGGCCCGTAAAGGTGGTCGTAGAGCCACAGCGAGTCGATGCCCAGCTCTTCACACCGCAGCGCGCGATGCAGGATGTCGGAGTAGGTGAAGCCCATCTGAGGCAGGTAGACGCCGATCTCAGGCTCTGGTCATGACCGTAGTTCCAACCTTCCATGGGTGATGTGTCGTCGACGCCGTCGGCGGCCGCCTCGAATGCGAACGATCGATCGTCGATGCCGTAGGCGTTCACCGTCAGGTCGCAGCCCAACGGGGTGGGCGACGCGAAACGGACCGCCGACCCGCCTAACCCGGCCTGGGTCATCGATGCCGAGCAGGCCGAGGAGACGGTGCGTGCAGACCGCCATCGTGCACAGGCCGTGCGCGAAGACGAAGTCGAACCCTGCCGCGCGCGCGACCTCGATGTCGAAGTGGTGCGCCGACCAATCGCCGGACACCTCGGCGTAGCGGTGCGCCATCCGCTCGTCGAGATGGGCGGTAACCGAGCCGAGCGGGTCGGCGCGCGCGGACTCCGGAAAGCGGTGTTCGGCGGGCATCGATCCCAGGTCGGGCATTCCGTCCAGCCCGAGGAGCACCATCGTCCACCACTGTTCGACGGCCATGTTGCCGTCGGCGTCGACCTGCTCGAGGTGCACCACCACCTGGGTGCCTGACCGCGTCGTCCGCACCGCGGAGATCTGCGACCAGGTGTCGAGTGTCTCTCCGGGAGTCACGGGCCGGTGCACCACGATGTCGTGACCGCCGTGCACCCCGCCGCGGACCCGCTGCCACGCCTCGGCGGGCACGTCGGCCCTTGCGGTCTCCACCGCCGTGAACACCAGGATCACCGGAAAGACCGCTGGAACCGCGCGACCCGCGAGGACGGCCGCTGAGTCGTCACAGGTCGCCGCGGCATAGGCGGCAATGCCGTCCGGCTCGAGCCGGCCCGGGAAGGGGCCGTGTCGCGCGGGGTTGACCGTCATATGAGTGGCATGGTAACGACATTCTCAACTTTGGAGAAGGTAATTCACAGAAGGCGGATGGCCGATGCGGTTCACGTTCACTCACCCGATGCACAGCCATCCCTACAACCCCGAGCTCGTCACAGGGGCGGGCATCGCGACAGTCGCTGCGGCCGCCGAAGCGGCCGGTTTCCACGGCTTCGGGTTCACCGACCATCCGGCCCCGTCGCAGCGGTGGCTGGAGTCGGGCGGCCATGACGCGGTGGATCCGTTCGTTGCCATGGGTTTCGCGGCCGCGCGGACGACGACGCTGCGGCTGATCCCCAACATCGTCGTGCTGCCCTACCGCAACCCCTTCGTGGTGGCCAAGTCCGGTGCGACGCTCGACATGCTGTCCAACGGCCGGTTCACGCTGGCGGTCGGTGTCGGATATCTGAAGCGGGAATTCACCGCGCTCGGTGTCGAATTCGACGAGCGGGCGGCGCTGTTCGAGGAGGCGCTCGAGGTGATCCGCGCCATCTGGACCAGCGATGACATCTCCTTCGAGGGTCGACACTTCTCCGCAAAGGGCATCACCGCGCATCCACGTCCGGTCAGCAAGCCGCATCCTCCGATCTGGATCGGCGGCAACACGGCCGCCGCCAGGCAACGCGTGACCACCTTCGGTGACGGCTGGTGCCCGTTTCCCGCGCCCGCGGTACTCGCTCAGACCGCCCGCACCGCGGCACTGGACTCCGTGGAGAGCCTGGCCGAAGGCATCGCCGATCTGCGGCGCCGATGCGACGCCGCGGGCCGTGACTGGACGGGCATCGACATCACGTTCAGCAACATCGGCGGCGGATCGCCGGGCGACGACGACTTCAACGCCGACGCCTATCTGTCCGGGCTGGAAAAACTTGCGGCGGTTGGCGTCACCTGGGTCCAGGTTCAGATACCCGGCGACGGCCTGCAGCATGCGGTCGACGCGATCGGGCTGTTCGGCAGCTCGGTCATCGCCTCCGCGTGAAGGTCAGCGGTACGCGGTGACACGGGCGACGAGTGCGACCTTGTCGTCGGCACCGACGGCCTGCGCCTCGGCCACGCCGCTGCGCCTGCCAACCCGTAAAGCCGTTCCCACATAACGCGATTGGTCGCCGCTGACGAACTGGCGCAGAAAGTTCACTCGCAGTGAGGCGGTGAGCAGCGGTTGGTCCTGCACGTCCGGCATTGAGCGCGGCGGAGGCCGCGAGCTCCAGACCCGCGGCGGCCACCCCGCCGTGCACGATGCCGAGGCTGTTGTTCAGCGCCAGGGTTCTGTCGTTGACGTATCACCGACGATCCGTCGCATCGTCGACCTGCAGTCGCCATGATCTCCGCGAGTTCCGTTGGGCGGGGTGGACCGTCGAGGGACTCCGGCCATTCTTGAGGGAACTCTCCCGGATGCGCGACGTACACCGACCGCACCGTTCCGATCCCGATCACCGCGTCGCCAACCCTGATCTCGCACATGCCGAAGGCTGTCGAACCGCTCGGATCCGACTGGTCGCGCGGTCGCGACCGCCGCATCGTCTGGGTTGGCCGCGATGACGGTCAGCGCGTTCGGCGCCAACTCGAGGGTCAACTCGCTGGACACGGTCCACTGGTCGGCCCCCCGACGATAGTGATTGACCAGCCCCGCCACATGGTCGACGAGCACCGGCAAGCGGCCCGGCTGTGGGGGAGCCCGTGAGCGGATTGATCAGCCCCGCCGACGGCATCGAACTGACATACGGATCGGGGCTGTCCACGAGGTTCGGCGATGCCGAACCGACCCAGTGCCGTATTCGGCGGATAGACGACCGTCACTTCATTACCCGGCGCGACACTTTCCCGATGACTCGCCGCATTCGGTCCGAGATATATACCGCCACAAGTCCATTGAAGATATCTTCACGTAACCGCGTCAGCGTCGAGCTCGTGAATAGCCACTGCCCGTCGACCTTCTCGTAGGTCTCGGTGTAGTGGCCGTAGCCGCGCAGGTTCACGCCAGGCCCGAAGCGGACCACATCCTCCAGCGCCCACACCCCGCGTGCAGTCGTCGGAGACGTCAGCTCGATCTCCGGTGCGTGCACCTGATGCACGGTCGCCTGGTCCGGAGGCTCTTGCGGGTGAAGGCGACGAACTCGTCGGCGCCGCGGATGACCTTGCCGCCTGCCGGCGACGTGTCACTGAGGAAATCGTCGGCGAAGAGGCCTCGCCATGCCTGCCAGTCCTTGGTGTCGAGGTATCGGCAGTAGCGGGCCTTGAGCTGCTTGATCGCCTCGATATCCAGCAGGGCGGCGGTGTCGTCCATCCCGAGAGCGTGACACTTTCGTCGAGAATTGCAAAGTCCGAGGTTGACGGCCGGCCCAATCCAGCGGCGCAAATGTCGCTGTTCGATACGATCAGCTATGGCCGATGACGATGCTCTTCCGCCACCGTTGGAAATCCCGTGGCGGCTCGCTTCGACGACAATGCCGTTCAACAATAATCAACCGGACCAAACCTCGATCTCACTTTTTACCTACCTGCCGGATGCCGAAGGTCTCACTGCCGAATTCCCTGGCGAGAGACTGATTTACATCAAAGTCACGACGTCGATTTCGCCAGCGTCGTTCCCGATTCTTCAGCCGTTTCCGGGTGGCGCACTGGGCGAAGGTATACCCGTCTATCACACGGTGCTGGATCTCAACGTTCGGCTCGAATCGGGCCAAACGCCGACGATCCGGCCGTACTTTCATGCCGCCGCACCGCTGAAGCGCCGCATGCTGCAGACCGGCGTCGTCGGTCACGAAGTGTTCGAGGGCGAGGCGTCCGGTCAGTTCATGGGCAAGAGCGGAAGCGAGATGCATGAATCGCTCAACAGCGAATCGCGCACCACGTCCATGAGCGCCAGCCTTGGCGTTGGCGTCGGCGTCGGGCCGGTCAGCATCGGGGCGAGCGGGTCGGTGCGCACGACGAGTACCGACGTGACGGCTAACCGCGCGGTCACCCAGAACGTCGATACGACGACCCGGCAGGCCTCGGATGAACGGCGAGAACTCGTCAGCCATTCGACCAAGGTCGAGAACATCCTGTCGCTGCTGAATGCCAAGTACGTCGGCACGCCCTTCCTTCAGCTTCTCGATCAATCCACGCCCGCTGAACCTGCTGTCCCTGGATCCGTCCGATCCGAATCTCTGGTTCAGCCAGTTCCTGGCGCGTCGCTCGAGCGGAATCGAGGGCGTCCAGGAGTACACCGCCGTCGTCGTGGTGCCGAAGGACGAGGAGTTTTGCATCAGCGCGCGGCTGCGGCGGGTCTGTTTGTTCGATGCTCCGCCCGGCCCGCTCACATTCGACGAGCCCTACAACAACAGCACTGTCGCAAGTGGGTCCGGACGCTGGATTATGTCAGAGCGAACGTTCCCGATCGGTACCCCGCTTGAAGAGCTCGACGTCGAGGTGATCCCCGCGCTGCCGGCGAACGAATTTCCGCGCCCGGTCATCGAGGTGTGGGCAGATCGCCAGCATCGGTGGATTCCTGTCGCCGATCATCTTCGCGGTCTCGCCCAATCCGACTGCCAGTCATCACGACCGTCAGCAGAACAGACGTCATCTACAAACATCCGCTCGAGTTATGGCTGGACACCCTGCGCGACGAATACAGCAAGACGTCTCGCGATCGCCGCTCGAGCGAGGGGTGCTCTTGACGGAAACGCGCTCGCTCGACACCTGCTTTGCGTTCAGCCAGGGCGCACTGGGTGTGAGTAACAGCCAGGCGTCCGCAACCCCGCTCGCGCCGCTGGGCATCAAGCCCCCGCATGTCGACATCGGCGGTGTGCGTGACGGCGTCCTGGATCCGGCTCGCGACGTGCGAGCGCGGGGAGTCGAGGTCGTCACGCGCTGGAATGCGCTCGATGCGCAGCTGGCCAACCTGTTGAACAATCGCCGCGAGTTTCCGACGAAGGGTTCGAAGCTGAACGACCTCGATGTGGTGAACGTGTTCGTCGAACGCTGGGCCAAGTTGTCGCCGCAGCGATCCCGACAACATCGATTTCAACGCCGCGGTCTCCGCATTTGGCTTGACTTCTGAACACCGCAAGCTGCTGAAGTCCGCCGGCGCAACCGATCTTCGATCGATCGCGGAGGTCCTGCAGGCGGCGCCGGCCATCGAGAGCTACAACGCGCGCGTCAAGGCACTGCCGAAACCGGATCGCAAGGGCAAGTCGAGCGAGAGATCGGTGTCCTTCGGCATCACCGCAGCGCAAGCAGATGAGATGCGGCTCGCGATCGGCGAGGCGCTCGCGACGAAGCCTCGAAGCCACGGGCGAGGGCTGACTATGCGTCCGCGCAGGGCGCTTAACCGGTTGCAGCTCGGCCCTGTCGTCGGCCACACCGACGACACCACGGCGAAGGTCTGGATTCAGGTCTTCGACGATCCGAGCGACTACGGTTCCGCGTGCGGGCGTCGGGGTTGTTCGATTTCGTCAGCACGGAGCCGGCTGGTCTCGGAATTCCGCACCGCCATCGCGCGAGCGATCGGACTGCGTCCGGATTGGAAGTACACGTACTCGGTCGATGCGACGTGGTCGACGGGTCGTCGGCGGCAAGGGCTCGTTTCGCACGATGCCGGACCCGACGTCGATGGCGCCGATTCTGTTCTGCGCGGTCTCATGCAGCACGCTCGCATACCGACGGAGTCTGGCCGCAGATGGCCAAATTCATCAAGGACGCGAAGCCGTCGTTCCTCCTGATGATGGGCGATCAGGTCTACATCGACGAAGACGAGCCAAACGTCTTCGTCGATCACTACGACTCGGATTCGCCGACGCGTCGGCGCGCGCTTGCGGAAAAGTATCGACTGAGCTGGCGCCGCAACGTCATTCAGCAGGTCTTCGCCAACATTCCCACCTACATGGTGTGGGATGATCACGAAATCCGGGATGGCTTCGGCTCACTCGCGTGCGACAGCCCCACGCTGGTCGCTCAGCATTCCGCGTGGTGCCACGATGTTCGCGCGGTCCGACGCCTACTTCCAGGACTGCCGGGACGTCTACTGGCACTTCCAAGGCTGCCGCAATCCGCTGCAGGGCGAGACGGCGGTGCCGTCGCTGCCCAACTACATCATGGATCCGCCAGCGGGAGGCCCGCGGCGCGCCATGCCGTTTGTGTTCCGGTGCGGCCGGGTGCTGATTCTGGTGACGGAAAGCCGCGGCGAGCGCGACGTATTCCGCGATGCAGTTCCCGATCCTGGGCGCCGAACAATGGCAATTCATCGACGAGGTTTTCGCCAATCTTCCACCGGAGATCGAGACGCTGGCCGTCATGACGCCGACGCCGATCGCGTCGATGGACCCGCACGGCCAGGTCATGAAATTGATGGGCGATCGCACCGACGACATCGAGGCGTTCAAGCGCGGCGACGAAAAAGGCGTGCTCAGCCCGCACACATCCGAAGATGTCGGCGACCTTCTGCTGGCCATCGCCGGCCACAAGTTGACGGACTTGACCGGGACACCGGTCAACCTCGGATCCTTCAAGGTGTCCAATCTCGACGAGGCGCGCGATCAGTGGTCGCACAAGTTCGCGCGGCCCGAGCAAGAGATGTTGATCCGGAAGGCGGCGGCGGCCCGCTTCACCAACCGCCACGGCGGCAATGGGCGTGAACTGATCTTCCTCTCCGGGGACATCCACGTCGGCTGCATCTTCGACATCACCATGTCGGATTCGTCCTATAAGATCGTCTCGCTGACGTCTTCGGGGATCAGCGCGAAACAGGAGGTAACGGCAGACCTCTACGTCGGGACGTTCGTCGATGAGGACTTCAAGGTCGCTAGCGGCATCCGCTCGGTGCTGCGCGAGATCGTGCCGGACTACAACTTCGGGGTCGTGCAGGTCATGCACACCGGCGACGGTGCGCAGGTGAACGCGGTGCTCGCCCATGAAGGAAACGCGTTCGCGGCGGGTTTCGATATCTCCGACTTGATCTGAGCGCCGAATTTCACGGGCCGACGGCGTCGCCGCCGACGTCATGCCCACTGGAGGGCTTCGATCGACCCGATTCTGCCGCCCTGAACTCACCTGCCCTGACCACCACGATTTGCACCTGGTCCACGGTTCCGGCTTGTATGTCTAGTCGTGCCTCAATTGGATCGTCGCAGCATGATGTTGATGGGCGGGATTGGACTGCTGTCAGCAGTGATCCCGGTCCCGAAAGCCCAGGCCGCAGGGCCCTATGTCTTCGAGGACAACTTCGACGGGCCTGCGGGCTCAGCGCCCGATTCCTCGAAGTGGATGATTTCGAAGGCCCGCGAGTCGATGGAGGACCCGACGTTCTGGGAGTTGCCCGAGAACGTCGGCCAGTACCGTGACGACCGCAGGAACGTCTTCCTCGACGGCAAGTCCAACCTCGTCATCAAGGCGTTCAAAGAGGGCAATACCTACTACGGGGGCAAGATCAATACCAGGTGGGAAGGCGGAATCGGTTACACCTGGGAAGCCCGCATCAAATTCGACTGCCTGACGCCAGGGGCATGGCCCGCCTTCTGGCTGTCCAGCGACGCCGACGGCGAGATCGACGTCATCGAGTGGTACGGCAACGGCAAATGGCCGTCGGGAACCACCGTCCACGCTAAAGCGAACGGCTCCGAGTGGGCGACGCACAACGTCGCGCTGGACAGCGCATGGCACACGTGGCGAGTCCAGTGGAACGACGCAGGCATGCGGTTCTGGCAGGACTACACGGACGGGGCTGCGCCGTACTTCGACGTCCCGGCGAACTCGTTGGCGGATTGGCCGTTCAACAACCCGGGGTACAAGGTCTATCCGATCTTGAACCTTGCGGTCGCCGGTTCCGGTGGCGGTGATCCCAGTTCGGGAACCTATCCCGTGCAGATGCTCGTCGACTGGATCCGCGTCTGGTAGCCACCGCGGCGCCCGATCGTCAGAAGGACTCCTCCGAAAGCTGCATCACGTCGTCATCGATGTGCTCGACGATGGAGCGCACCGCGGTCAGACGGGGCAGCATGTTCGAGGCGAAGAACGTTGCCGCCGCGATCTTGCCGCGGTAGAAGTTCTCGTCATTGCTCGAAGCTGTCAGCGCGGCGGTCGCGACATTGGCCTGCACCAGCAGTCGCCATCCGATGAGCAGGTCCCCGACGGCAAGCAGGTATCGCACCGAGGCCATCCCGATCTTGTAGATCTGCGTTGGGTTTTCGGACGCAGACATCAGGTACCCGGTCAGCGTGCCGGTCATCGCCTGGATGTCCTCGAGTGCCTTGCGCAGCTGTTCGGCCTGCTGCTTCAGGCTGGCGTCGCAGGTGTCGATGGTGTCGCTCACCTGCGATGCCACATGGGCGAGCGCCTGACCGTGGTCACGAACGATCTTGCGGAAGAAGAAGTCCATCGCCTGGATCGCAGTGGTGCCCTCGTAGAGGGAGTCGATCTTGGCGTCACGGATGTACTGCTCGATCGGGTAGTCCTGCAGGAAGCCCGAACCGCCGAACGTCTGCAACGACTCGGTGAGTATCTCGTAGGCGCGCTCGGAGCCGACCCCCTTGACCACCGGCAGTAGCAGGTCGTCGACGCGGTGCGCCATCTCCGGATCGGCACCCGAAACCAGTTGTGCGACATCGGTGTTCTGGTGAGCGGCGGCATACATGTACAGCGCGCGCAGGCCCTCTGCATAGGCCTTCTGCGTCATCAGGCTGCGCCGTACGTCCGGGTGATGCATGATCGTGACCCGCGGCGCGGTCTTGTCGGTCATCTGCGTCATGTCTGCGCCCTGGATGCGGGTCTTCGGCGTACTCCAGCGCGTTCAGGTAGCCCGTCGACAGCGTGCCCGTCGACTTGACGCCGATCGTCATCCGCGCGTGCTCGATCACGGTGAACATCTGCGCGATGCCTTTGTGCACATCACCGACGAGATAACCCACCGCGGGCACACCGTGCGCGCCGAAGGTCAATTCGCATGTGGGAGAAGACTTCAACCCCATCTTGTGTTCGAGCCCCGTCGCGAAAACCCCATTGCGCGGACCGAGGTCCAGCGTCTCAGGATCAAATAGGTACTTCGGCACATAGAACAGGCTCAGGCCCTTGGTGCCCGGCCCGGCACCCTCCGGCCGGGCAAGCACGAGGTGGAAAATGTTCTCGGCGGTGTCGCCGACATCGCCGCCGGAGATGAACCGCTTGACGCCCTCGATGTGCCAGGTGCCGTCCGGTTGGGCGATGGCCTTCGCGCGCCCGGCCCCGACATCGGAACCGGCGTCGGGCTCGGTCAGCACCATGGTTGCCGCCCAGCCGCGCTCCAGACCCTTTGCCGCCCATCGAATCTGCTGTTCGTTGCCTTCTGCGGCCAGGGAGTGCGCTATCGCAGGACCCTGTGCCCACCAGAAGCCCGCCGACGGGTTTGCGCACAACAGCATCTCGTTGATCGCCCATGTGAGTGCGGCAGGCGCGGCCACGCCACCGACCTCCTCGGCAAGACCGATGCGCCACCACTCGGCTTCCTTGACGGCCTGCACCGATTTCGCCAATTCCGCAGGCACAGAGACGGTGTGGCGCTCGGGATCGAATACGGGTGGGTTGCGGTCGGCTTCTGCGAACGAGTCGGCGACGGGGCCTTCCGCCAGTCGGGCGACTTCGTCCAGCATGGTGCGAACCGTATCGGTGTCGAGATCGCCATAGTTTCCCGCGTCGAGAACCTTGTCCAGGTTCAAGACTTCGAAAAGGTTGAATGCGATGTCACGGACGTTGGCGATGTAGTGGCCCAAGGCATTTCCTTCCGCACTGGCAAACTGCTCGCAGTGTGGCTGACCAGGACAAACGTACGCAACCGTAACCTACGGTGACGAAACCGTAGGGTCCGTGGTCGCTGCCGAGGTTGTGACCGTCCTCATACGGCGGGCAGTTGCGCCAGAACGTCGGCGCGGGTGGCGTCGAAGCTGAAATATCCCTTGATGGGCAGGGTTTCGGGCAACGGGTCGTCGTAGCTCCATGCCACATCCTCGACGACGGACCCGCCGATCACTGCCGACCAGTACGTGGCGTAGCCCTTGTAGTTGCAGTAGGTACTGGTCTCCGAGCGCCGCAGCAGGTCCGTGCGCACCGCTGAGGGCTCGACATAGAGAAGGGGTGCAAGGGCCGTCTCGAAGACGATCATCGTGTCGGTGGTGTCGACGACGTCGTGCCGGCAACGACGACGCGCAATCTTCGGCTTCGTCGGGCGGCAGTCGACCCGGTGGTAGGGGTTCGGCGGGTAGTGGACCAGCTGTCGTCCCTCCTCGAGCCAGGCGTCGACGGCGTCCCACGGAACGTGCACATAGCCGGACGCCTCCGGCACGGGTTCGTGGGGGAGCTCGCCGACCTCGTCGGCCAGGAACGCATACCGCAGCGGCAGGCCTGCGCGGTGCACCAAGAGCGCCCGCTCGGTGTCGATCACCGGTGCGCCGTCGCGGAACGCCTGGACGCGCCGGGGGTGCGGCTCGATGAACACCACGTCGTCGGGCAACGGCGGCGAGAACCATCCAGCGGGATCCTTGCTCAGCGGACCGCGCCCGGCGACAAGACTCATCCCCCAAGCCTTACAAAAGCCGGGCCGACCGTCACGGCTGGGGTGGAAGTTTCACCGAAGCCGCATGCCGGCGCGACAGAAGGGGTGCAATGGCGGGTACACGGGTCGGGGGGCCGTCGACGAATGGGGTGGGTGTGAAGCGACTCAACGGCGTGGACGCGTTGATGCTGTATACCGAGACGCCTGAAATCCACATGCACACCCTCAAAATCGGCGTGCTGGATGTGTCGAATGTGGACGGATACAGCTTCGACCTGTTTCGCGAGGTGGCGTTCCCACGGCTGCAGGCCATGGCGCCGCTTCGCTATCAGCTCGTCGAGATTCCGCTGAAGATGCATCACCCGATGTGGGTGGTCAACGACCACATCGACTTCGACTATCACGTGCGCCAGGCGCGGGTGCCTGCGCCGGGCGGACGGCGTGAGCTCGATCAGTTGATCGGCGAGATCGCCAGCACGCCGCTGGACCGCAGCCGTCCGCTGTGGGAGATGTACATCGCCGAGGGCCTTGCCGATGACCGGATCGCGATAATCCACAAGGTTCACCACGTGCTTGCCGACGGTGTCGCATCGGCGAACCAGATGGCCATGGCGATGGCGCCCGACGGCCCGGCTGGAGTGCTCGGAATGTTCGACGAACCCGACATCGCCCGGACCCGGCAGGCGCTGCTGAAGGCGGCCGCGCGCGACCATGTCGGGCTGATTCGGAAACTGCCCCGTCTGGTGAGTGAGACGGCGACCGGTGTGTCCCGGGTCCGGCGGCGGTCCAAGGAGCGCGGTGAGCATCCCGACCTCGCCCGGAACTTCGCGCCGCCGGACTGCTTCATCAACCACATCGTCACGCCGGGCGCCGGTTCGCGACGGCGCCGCTGGCACTGGCCGACGTCAAGGAGACCGGCAAGCACCTCGGCGTCACGCATCAACGACATGGTGCTGGCGATGGCGGCAGGGGCGCTGCGGAAGCTGCTGCTGCGCTATGACGGCAAGGCCGACGCACCACTGATCGCCGGCGTGCCGATCAGCACCAACCCGTCGCGGGACCGGTTGGCGGGCAACGAGTTCACGTACATGACGCCTTCGTTGGCCGTCCACATCGAGATCCGCTGGAGCGGGTCAGGCTGGCTTCGGTGGCGTCCGCCATCGCCAAGGAGAACAACCAGTTGCTCGGGCCGACGCTGCTGCCCGCATGGCTGTCCTATCTTCCGCCGTCGCTGGCGCCGCCGTTCTTCCGCGCGCAGGCCAGGCGGGTCGAATCGGCGAGCGTGATGAACCTGACCATCTCGAATGTGCCCGGTCCGCGGGAGCGGGGCGACATCGAGGGCGCGACGGTCAGCGAGATCTACTCCGTCGGGCCCGTGGTCAGCGGCAGCGGCATGAACATCACCGTGTGGAGCTACGTCGACCAGCTGGCGATCTCGGTGCTGACCGACGACCGCACGCTCGACGATCCGCACGAGGCGACCGACGCCATGCTCGACGCGTTCATCGAAATCCGGAGGGCGGCGGGAATTACCGCCGACTCTGACGCCTGTCGGCGCGGCGATGCCCTTGGCCGCTGCGGCTACCTGATCCAGCCGCGGCGGCGCAGCCACCAGTCGCGCCCGACGAAGAAGAGGATCGCCACGGCGAATACGATCAGGAAAATGTCCTCGACGTGGCCGACGTGGTTACCGCGCATCATGGCCAGCAGGAACCGGCGGCCAGCAGGCCGCCGATGTGGATGAGCCTTGTGGTTCTCCTTGGACCAGCCCCACTCCGCGGACGGCACGTCTTCGACGTCGACGCCGGTGTGTCCGTTCCACCTCGGTGCTGGCCACGGCTGCTCCTCACGGTCGGGCTGCGCTCTGCCGACATTCTGACAAGCGTCTCTACCGCGTACCACGCGCCCGCTAGGTGTCGTAGTGCGTCATGGCGGGACAGTTCGACGGCAAGGTCGCCTTCATCACCGGCGCGGCGCGGGGTCAGGGCCGCTCGCACGCGGTCCGGTTCGCCGAGGAAGGCGCCGACATCATCGCGCTCGACCTGTGCGATCAGATCGACAGCGTCGCCTACCCGATGGCGACCCCGGAGGATCTCGACGAGACGGTCAACCTCGTCGAGAAGACCGGCCGCCGCATCGTCGCCGAGCAAGGCGACGTCCGGGACTTCGAGCGGCTCAAGGACGTCGTGGCCAACGGCGTCGCCGAACTCGGGCGGATCGACTTCGTGCTCGCCAACGCGGGGATCTTCCCGGCGGCGGGGAAGCAGCGACTCGACATCGGCCGCCTTCATCGACGCGGTCGACGTGATAGCTCAACGGCGTCTACTTCACGATCGAGGCCGCACTGCCCGCAATGCTGCGCCACGGCGACGGCGGGGCGATCGTCATCACCAGTTCGGCCGCGGGGTTCAATCGGTCAGCACGACGTTCGATTCCATGAGCCACGGTGCAGCGGGCTACACGGCCGCCAAGCACGGCGTGATCGGCGTGATGCGACACTACGCAACCTCATTGGCGGAGAAGAACATTCGGGTGAACTCGGTGCATCCTGGCGGCGTGGCGACACCGATGATCATCAACGAGGCGATGGGCAATTCATCGGCGACGATCCCGAGTTCGGCGAGGCTCAGCAGCCGAAGCTGTCCGATGCCGCCGATGGAGCCGGAGGTGATCACCGACACGATGGTCTATCTGTGCGGGCCGTCGGGCCGGTACCTCACCGGCGTCGCCTTGCCGATCGACGGCGGCCTGACACTCAAGTGATCGCGCTGTAGCGGCGCAGCGCCTCGGCGCGCTCCGTCTTGTGGTCGACGATCGGCTCGGGGTAGTCGTCGTCGTCGACGCTCGGGCACCCAGCGGCGCACGTAGTCGCCGTCGGGATCGAACTTTTCGCCCTGGGTCGTCGGGTTGAACACCCGGAAGTACGGCGCGGCGTCGGTGCCGTAGCCCGCCGCCCACTGCCAGCCGTGCTGGTTGTTGGCCATGTCGCCGTCCACCAGCTGCTCGAGGAACCACCGCGCACCCCACTGCCACGGCAGGTGCAGATCCTTGACCAGAAACGACGCGACGATCATCCGCACCCGGTTGTGCATCCAGCCGGTCTCGGCGAGCTGGCGCATGCCGGCGTCGACGATCGGGAAGCCCGGTGCGGCCGGCCTTCCACGCCTCGAAGGCCATCTTCGCCTCGGCCCTCGTCCAACTGCATCGCGTCGAACGACTTGTTCCAGTTCCACCACGCGCTGTCGGGCCACTCGTTGAGCACCGCGGCGTAGAAATCGCGAAAAGCCAACTCCCGCAGGTAGGCCTGGGCGCCCTTGCCCCGGCCAAGGTCGGCGGCCATCGTGCGCGGGTGGATGGTGCCGAACTTCAGGTGCGCCGACATCCGGCTGGTGGCAGGCAGATCGGGACGGTTGCGGTCGTCGGCGTAGTCGGCGAGCCCGCTGTCGACGAACTTCTTCCACTGCCGCCGCGCCGCCGTCTCGCCTGCGGGCAACTCCAGTTCGACGCCGGCGTCGGGGATCTCGACTCCGCCCGTGACGTCGGCCGGGATCGATCCAGCGCGCCGACTTCGGGCCCGACTTGGCCGGCGCCCGCCAGCCGTGCCGGCGCCAGGCGTCGTAGAACGGCGTGAACACCTTGTAGGGCGTCGCCGTCGCCCTTGGTGACCCGGCCAGGCGACACCAGATACGGCGATCCGGATGCTCCAGCGGTACGTCGCCGAGCGCGTCGCGCACGGCGTCGTCGCGTCGGCGGCCGAACGGCGAGAAGTCCGCCGACACATGCACCGACGGTGGCGCCGATCGCCTTGGCCAGCGCGGGAATTCGTTGCTCCGGCCGTCCCCGGGTGACCATCAGCCGGCCGTCGAGGCGTCGCGCAGTTCGCGCAGCGCGTCGTAGAGGTACTGCAGCCGGCGCGGACCCGACGACGCCTTCAGCCGCGGGTCCAGCACGTAGCAGGCCAGCACCTCGCCGTCGGCCTCCGCCGGCGTCGAGCAGCGCCGGCAGGTCGTGCAGCCGCAGGTCGCGACGGAACCACAACAGCGTCGGCATGCCATTGATGCTGCCCGCATTTCGCGGCTAAAGAAACAAGGGACATTGCTGACGGAAGGATGACGAATGCAGTTCTGGAGCGGCACGGCGTTCATGGACCCGACGGAGGCTGTCCCGCTCGCCAAGATGCTCGATGAGGCCGGCTACGACGGCATGGTGTGCTCCGACCACATGATCTACCCGCGCGAGCTGTCGTCGCCGTATCCCGATTCGCCGACCGGCACGCCGGGATGGGCGCCGGAAACGGCGTGGCCGGACTGCTGGGTGCTCATCGGCGCGATGGCCGCGGTGACACGCCGGCTGCGGTTCTCCAACGCCGATATACGTCGCGCCCGCCCGTCCGCTGCTGGAGGTCGCCAAGCTGGTGGCGACCGCGTCCGTGGTTTCCGAAGGGCGGGTCTCGCTGGCGGCGGGCGTCGGCTGGATGCGCGAGGAGTACGAGCTGATGGGCCAGGACTTCACCAACCGCGGCAAGCGGCTCGACGAGATGATCCCCGCGCTGCGGGAGCTGTGGCGGGGCGGCTGGGTGTCCTGGAGCGGCGAGCACTACCAGGTGCCCGAGATGATGATCGAACCCCATCCACCGGCACCGGTGCCGATTCTGTGCGGCGGCGAATCCGACGCGCGCTGCGGCGCGCGGCACGACTGTGCGACGGCTGGGTCGGCTACGCGTATGCGTGGGACGACGCGGTCGGCTACGCGCGACGGCTGACCGAGCTGCGCCGCGAGTACGGCCGCGAGGACGAGCCGTTCGAGATCCTGCTGGCGTTGCTCGAGCCGCCGTCGGTCGATCTGTACCGGCGGGCCGAAGACGCCGGCATCACCTCGGTGATGTGCCGGCCGTGGATGGGGCAGGACCTCGGCCCGAGGGCGGGGTCGAACGCTACCGGGAGCCGATCGAGAGTTCGCCGAGACGATCATCGAAAAGTGCAGGTAGCGATAAGGCCGCACCAAGCTGACACTTGCGATGACATCATAGTGGTGTCACCATGACGTCATGGACTTGCAACCGTATGTCGACGGGGTGCGCCACGAATTGGGCGTTGCGGCCGCCGCGGGCGGGCCGGACGCCGAGGCCCTCGCCGAGCGGCTGACGGCGCCGCTGGACTCGGCGATCCGGCTCGCGCTGCTCGAAGCCCTGTCCGATGCCGCCGAACAGATCACCCGCGAGCTGGCACCGGCTTCGGTGGACGTGCGGCTGCGCGGTCGCGACCCGGAGTTCACCGTGCGCCCCGGCGTCGAGGACGCGACAGAACCGGTCGGTGGGTTCTCCGGGGCGCCGAACCTGTTGACGACGGCGGCACGTGGCGTGTGACGCTGCGGCTGCCGGAGAGCCTGCGGTCGCCCGTCGACGCGGCCGCACGGGGAGAAGGGACTGTCGGTGAATGCGTGGCTGGTCCGCGCCGTCGCCAAAGCCCTTGGCGGCAAGCGTGTTCCGCGTGCCGCATCAGACAAGAACTTCAGCGGCTGGGTCCGTTGAGTCACGATTACCAGTAGTTAGGAGACAACATGCCGACATTCTCGACGCCAGAACCGATTACGGCCTCCATCGAGGTGGTGAGCGGCCAAGTCAACGTGGTCGCCTCGGACCGTGATGACAGCACCGTGACGGTCCGCCCGCGAGACCCGAACCGCGCCTCCGACATCCGCATAGCCGAGGGAGCGCGCGTCGACTTCCGAAATGGCACGCTCACCGTCTCTGCGGGTAGGCGCTTCATATCCCTCGGCGGGGGAGGCGCGGTCATCATCGACATCGAACTGCCTTCGCGCTCGCGCCTTCAGGTGTCGTCGGCGTCCGCGGGGTTGCGCGCCGACGGTGCATTCAGCGAATGCCGGTTCTCGACGGCCAGCGGTGACGCCACCGTCGATACCGTGACCGGAAACATCAAGGCCGACAGTGCCTCCGGCGATGTCTCGATTGGTGAGCTCGCCGGTGATATCAAATTCCGGGCGGCCAGCGGCTCCCTGTCGGTCGGGCGCCTCCACGGCACGGTGAACGCGCAGACGTCGTCGGGAGATACGGGTGTCGCGATGGCGACCAACGGCGCCGTCTCGGTGCAGACCGCAAGCGGTGAGGTGCAAATCGGTATTCCCGAAGGCACCGCGGCCCAGCTCGACCTACGGACGCATTCGGGTGAAGTGCACAACACCCTCACATCGACGGAGGGCCCGGCCGATGGCGATGAGACGCTGACCGTGCATGTCCGGACCGCTTCCGGTGACATCCGCATCCAGCGCGCGACCGCGGGCGTTCCCGGCTAACTCACCGGGTCGAACCGGAAAACCGCCAATTGGCCTGCGAGCGCTTCAAACTCGTCTGGAGTGCCCTCCTGCACGAGCCCCGAGCGCTTGGCGAAACCGACACCGACGGGCACCTGGGCCGGGAACTCGCGCAGGACCGGTCGCGACTCCTCGGCGTCGAGTTCGACGATCTTGATTTGACGCGACGTGCGCCCGCGGGACAGCGTGCCTGCACCCGCGGCGCGTGCGTTCGCTGCCCAGTCGGCGCCGGGATATCCCGCGACGGTGTACAGGTCCCCGCGGTAGGTGAACGGAGTCATCGGCGTGCTGCGCGGCTTGCCGGTCTTCCTGCCCGGCACTGTCAGCACCATCGCGGGCCCGGTCGGAATGCCCAGCTTCTGGATCGCCCTGAGCATCTTGTTCATCGGCTTGAGGTAGCGCGGCGGTCGTAGTTCCGACATGTCTTGTTTCCCTTGTTAGTTGGCGAACAGATCGCGGTGAGCGGCGACCGCGTCGGCGAAACTCTCGGCTGGACGGCCGAGGATCTTCTCCACCTCGTGGGTGACCAAGGCGGGCTTGGACACCGTCGCCGACAGCAGCCCTATGTATGCGTCGGCGAACTCGGCGGGAAAGCCCAGACCGATGAAGCGCTGACGCACGAGCTCAGGTGGAACCTCCTGATAGCGCAGTTCGCGACCGAGGACGCGGCCGATTTCGTCGACGAGTTCGGTGTTGGTCAGCGCCTGCGGGCCGGTCAACGGAACCTTCTGCCCCAGTAGCCCATCGGTGAGCAGCGCGTGCGCGGCCACCGCCGAGATGTCACGGTCGACGATGGGCGCCGTCGAGGCCTGCGCGTACGGGCCGCTGACCACATCGCCTGCCTTGATCTGCGGAGCCCACATGCCGAAGAAGTTGGTGACGAACACGGTTGGCCGCAGGCTGACCCACTCCAACCCGGAGTCGACGGCGTACTGCTCGACTTCCTTGTTGCGGTCGCCGCGAAACCGTGACGGTTGACGGGAGAAGTCGTCGTCGGCGTTGATCGCCGACAGTGCGACAAGTCGCGTCACGCCCTCGCGCCGCGCGAGGTCGACGACCGTCGACAGTTCATCGCCCAGTGCGCGGGAGTTGAGAAACACCGCGGATGCGCCTCGTATGCCCGCCGCCGCCGATCCGACCACGTCCACGCCGGGAGGAAACTCCACGGAAGCCGGGTGGCGGCGTCACGGCGCGAACGTGTGCACCTTCCGCTGCGAGTTGATTTACCAAAGGGCGCCCGACATTGCCGGTTGCGCCCGTGACAAGAATTGTGTTCATGCAACCAAGGACGATGCGGTGCCCGCAGAAGTTACACGCCGTCGCTGTAACTTTTCGCGCCGCTATCTCGTCGTAACCTCATGAGCGACACACCGTCTGTCGAAGCGGCATGGCGCAGCCACCGCCCCTACCTGGTGAACCTGGCGTACCAGATGCTCGGCGATGTCGGCGAGGCCGAAGACGTCGCCCAGGAGGCGTTCCTGCGACTGACCAGAACCGACCTCGCCGAGATCGACGACATTCGGGGCTGGCTCACGGTCGTCGCCGGGCGGCTCTGCCTGGACCAGCTCCGGTCGGCTCGAGCTCGGCACGAGCAGCCCGACGAGGTGGGGTCGGCCGACGCCATGCCGTCCGCCGACCCGGATCCGGCCGATCGGGTCACCCTCGACGACGAGGTCCGCGAAGCGATGTTGGAGTTGCTGCGGCGCCTGTCGCCTGGCGAACGGGTGACCTTCGTGCTACACGACGTGTTCCAGCTGCCGTTCGAGGAGATCGCGCAGACGGTCGGCAGGTCCGTCGGCACCTGCCGTCAGCTCGCACGGCGCGCCAGGGGGAAGTTCGCAAGCGCATCGCCCCGGCTCGCCGACGTGGCCGACGCCGAACATCAGCTCGTGACAGAACGATTCATCACCGCCTGCGCAAACGGTGATCTGGAAGCGCTGACGGCGGTGCTCGATCCGGCAGTGTGGGGAGTGGGCACGATCCTGGGCGAGGCGGCGCCGCCACCTCAGGTCAACCACGGCCCAGAAGACGTGGGCCGCAACCTACTTCGCTACCTCGGGCACGGCGCGACGCTCGTCAGCGGCCCGGTCGGCGAGCCGGTACTGCTCGCCTTCAGCGATCGGCGGCTGTTCGCCGTCATCGTCCTGACATCCGCGACAACCGGGTGCTCAAAATCGAAGCGAGCGTCGATCCGACGGCAGCAGCCCGACCGCAGTAGTCGGTCGGGCTGCGCCGGCGTATTCAGTTGTGGTCGAACCTAGTTGGCGGGTGGCATCAGCACGGTGTCGATCATGTACACCTGTGCATTGGCGGTCGAGACGCCGCCGCAGACCACCGAGGCGTCGTTGACCTTGAGGTTGTTGCCCATACCCGTCACGGTGACATCGGCGCCCTGCACGGTCTTGTGCGTGCCGACCACCTGTGCGGGGCTGGCCTGGCCGGGAACGACGTGATAGGTCAAGATTTTCGTGAGCAGATCCGAGTCGGTCTTGAGCTTCTCGATGGTCGCGGGGTCGATCTTGGCGAACGCGGCGTCGGTCGGAGCGAAGACGGTGAACTGGCCGCCGTTGAGGGTGTCGACGAGATTCACCTTTGGGTTGAGCTGACCCGATACCGCTTTGGTCAACGTTGTCAGCATCGGGTTGTTGGACGCCGCGACCGCAACCGGATCCATGGCCATGCCGGCGACTGAGCCTGGGCCCGTCGGTACTTGCGCGGCGTATGCGGCACATGACGGCCCGACGAGTTCGGCCGACGCGCTGCCTGCAGTGGTCAGGGACAGGCCCATCGCTGCCGCAGCGGCCAGACCTGCGACTGCGGCCGTCTTCTTCATCTGCTTCATCGTTAATCCCACTTCCTTGTGTGGCGGACGGCCATACTGCCGCCTCTCACCTGTGTTTCCATCGGTGATTCGGAGCGGGCACACCCCCGGATGGGTGGTGTGACGAAAATCTTCAGCCGTAGGTGAACGAAAAGGCCTGCAGCCCCTTGCTCAGCCGCACCTCGAGCTGTCCGCGGCCGACCTCGTCACCGGCGACGATCTGGTGAGACGTCGGCGGGTCCGCTGATCGGAATGGTGGTGGTTTTGCCGTCGCGGGTCACGGTCACGGCGCCCTCGCCGCCGACCACGAGGTAGACGTTCTTCGCGTTGTAGTTAAGCGCGATGCGGACTTGTCGGATTCCGCTGTGGCGCCCTGATAATCCAGGGTCCAACGGCCGCGAAAGGCGAAGGTGTCGTCGGCAAGGCGCGCCGGATAGTCGAAGTCCTCCGTACCCTCGTCGTAGACGTCGGTGCCGCCGTAGTTGACCATCTTGCCGACTCCAGATAGGTCTCCGGCGTCTGATCTGGCGTGGGGGTGGAGTCGGCGGAATCGCTCGGCGGTGGCAGCTGGACGTCGGGGTTGGCGTCGAGAGCAGTTCCCTGATCAGGTTCTCGGTGACGTCGTAGTCGCCCTCGCCGAACTTGATGTGGCGGACGGTGCCGTTCGCGTCGATCAGGTATTCGGCCGGCCAGTAGCGATTGCGGTAGTTGGTCCATGTCGAGAGGCTGTTGTCGAGCGCGACCGGATAGGTGATGCCGAGATCTTTGGCGCCGCTGGCGACATTGCCAGGGACCTTCTCGAACGCGTACTCGGGGCTGTGCACACCGATGACCTCGAGGCCGGCGTCCTTGTACTTGGTACCAGTCGACGACGTGTGGGATGGCGCGTTGGCAGTTGATGCACGAGTACGCCCAGAAGTCGACCAGAACGACCTTGCCGCGCAACGACTTCAGGTCGACCGGTGCCCCGCCCGGGGTGTTCAGCCACCGGAGATGCCTTTGATATCCGGTGCGGTGCCGCAGCATTCGAGCTTCGTGGCGCCGTCGGTGCAGTTGGCCAGCTCCCTGTTCTGATCGTTGACCAGCCCGCCGAGGTTGAGCTTGTCCTGGATCTCGTCCGATGCGACGACCCTGTCCTGCAGCGTGCTCGTGTAGTCGGGGATGGCGCGCTGCAGCGTGGCAGGCAGGTTGAACACCAACGCGACCGCGAACACGAGCATCACGATGCCGCGATCCGAATCTCACGCTGGTGGCGCCGAAAGGTGCCGACGCGTTCGGCGACCCGCTGGCCGGCCAGCGCGAAGAACAGCAGCGGCAGCGCGGCGCCGATCGCGAACGAGAGCGTCAAGGCCACGGTGTCGCAGGCCGATGGATCCGGTGGCCCCGGCGATCACGATGGCCGCGAGCACCGGTCCGGCGCAGGGCACGTACAGCACACCGAGGGCAAGGCCAAGGCCGAAACCGCTGCTGCCCTGGCCGAACTGCAGCTGCGGGATTCGGGAGAAAGGCTTCTCCAGGAACTCCTCGACCTGCGGGAAGATCAGCCCGATGCCGATGGCGGTGAGCGCGACGAGTCCGGCCCACCTGATCGCGTCCTGCGGCAGATGCAGCAGCGACAACAGCGCCGATCCGGCCAGGGTGACGACGCTGAAGCTGAGCACCAGGCCGGCGATGACTCGGTAGGGCCGCAGCCTCTCGGACAACGCGGGCTTGGCCTTGACCGCGGTCGCGGTTCCGCCACCTTCCTCGGCGGCCGATTCGGTGCCGCGCTCTGTGCGCCGGAGAAGAAGATGACCGGCAGCACGGGCAGGATGCATGGCGAGATGCCGGTGATCAGACCACCGATGAAGCCGATCAGGACAAGTGTGAACATGTCAGTTATTCGGAGCCACAACGGATTCGGATGGGTCGCATACCTGCCACAAGAGCAACAGCCCGGCCGATCACCCGGGCTGTTTGGGGTTTCGGTTGTGCCGAAGGCTAATTGGCCGGCGGCATCAGCACGGTGTCGATCATGTACACCGTGGCGTTGGCGGTCTGACACGCCGCCGCACACCAGGCCGGCGTCGTTGACCTTGAGGTCGTTGCCCGCACCGGTGACGGTCAGGTCGGCGCCCTGCACCGTCTTGTGGGTCGCCGGCGACCTGAGCGGGCTCGCCTGACCGGGCACCACGTGATAGGTCAGGATGCTGGTCAGCAGGTCCGAATCGGTCTTCAGCTTCTCGATGGTCGCGGGGTCGATCTTCGCGAACGCGTCATCGGTCGGCGCGAACACGGTGAACTCGCCGCCGTTGAGCGTGTCGACCAGGTTGACGTTCGGGTTGAGCTTGCCCGACAGCGCCTGGGTCAGCGTCTTGAGCATCGGGTTGTTCGACGCCGCCACGGTCACCGGGTCCGCGCCATGCCGGTCACCGAACCGGGGCCTGTCGGCACCTGCTCGGCGTAGGCGGCGCAAGCCGTGCCGACCAGGCCTGCCGCAGGTCGGCATCGCGCGCCGTCGGGGCCGGGGCAGCCGATGTCGTCTCCACCGCGAGCCGTGGCGGGCTCGGCCGCGGTCGGTGGACTGTCACTCGAACAGGCCGACTGCGCTAAGGATCGCGACCGCGGCGAGACCTGCCGCCGCGAGCGCTTGCGGTGAACGATTCTCATTGGTGCGCTGACTCCTTGTCGCGGACGGACGTGCGTCGCCGTCCTCTGCACTGACACCCGGGATTCGGTCCGTGACGGCCGCCACGGATGCGCGCAGTGGCACGACGCAGCGCGTCACTCTTGCGGCAAGGCGCATCGCGCCCGGGTGCCAGGCGGCACAATGGGACCGGTGAGCAGACGACCGGCTGCGCGTGCTGATCCTGGGCAGCACCGGCTCGATCGGCACCCAGGCGCTCGAGGTCATCGCCGCCAACCCGGACCGCTTCGAGGTCGTCGGGCTCGCCGCGGGCGGCGGCAACCCGGACCTGCTGGCCCGGCAGCGCGCCGAGACCGGCGTCATGAACATCGCGGTCGCCGACGCCGCTGCCGCCGCCGTGTCGGCGACGTCACCTACTGCCGGACCGGAGGCGGTCACCCGGCTGGTCGAGGACACCGAAGCCGACGTGGTGCTCAACGCGCTGGTCGGTGCGCTCGGCCTGAAGCCGACGCTGGCGGCGCTGGCCACCGGTGCCCGGCTGGCGCTGGCCAACAAGGAGTCGTTGGTCGCCGGGCGGGCCGCTGGTGGTGCAAGGCCGCGGAGCCCGGCCAGATCGTGCCCGTCGACTCCGAGCACTCCGCGCTGGCGCAGTGCCTGCGCGGCGGCAGCGCCGACGAGGTCGCCAAGCTGGTCCTGACCGCGTCGGGCGGTCCGTTCCGCGGCTGGCCCGCCGACGCGTCTCGAGCACGTCACCCCCGAGCAGGCCGGCGCGCATCCGACCTGGTCGATGGGGCCGATGAACACCCTGAACTCGGCATCGCTGGTCAACAAGGGCCTCGAGCTGATCGAGACGCACCTGCTCTTCGGCGTCGCCTACGACCGCATCGAGGTCGTCGTGCACCCGCAGTCGATCGTGCACTCGATGGTGACGTTCACCGACGGCTCGACGCTGGCGCAGGCCAGCCCGCCGGATATGAAACTGCCGATCGCGCTCGCGCTGGGCTGGCCCGCCCGGGTGCCCGGCGCCGCGCAGGCGTGCGATTTCACCACCGCCTCGACCTGGGAGTTCGAGCCGCTGGACGCGGCGTCTTCCCCGCCGTCGACCTGGCGCGCGAGGCCGGCAGGCGCGGCGGCTGCCTGACCGCGGTCTACAACGCCGCCAACGAGGAGGCCGCGGCGGCGTTCCTCGACGGGCGCATCCGGTTCCCGGCGATCGTGCGCACCATCGCCGGGGTGCTGCGCGCTGCCGACCAGTGGTCGGCCGAACCCGCTACCGTGGAGGACGTACTCGACGCGCAGGGCTGGGCCCGGGACAGGGGCACGGGGCGCGGTATCCCGGGAGGTAGTCGCCACTAAATGATGTGGGTCTCGGCGTCGTGCTGTTCGCGCTCGCCATCCTGGTGTCGGTGGCACTGCACGAATGCGGTCACATGTGGGTCGCGCGGGCCACCGGGATGAAGGTGCGCCGCTACTTCGTCGGCTTCGGTCCCACGCTGTGGTCCACCCGCAGGCCCAACAGGCTGGGCGACACCGAGTACGGCGTCAAGGCGGTCCCGCTCGGCGGGTTCTGCGACATCGCGGGCATGACGTCGGTCGAGGAAATCGCGCCCGAAGACGCGCCGTACGCGATGTACCGGCAGAAGACATGGAAGCGCGTCGCGGTGCTGGCCGCGGGCCCCGCCATGAACTTCGTCATCGGCCTGGTGCTCATCTACGCCATCGCGCTCACTGGGGCCTGCCCAACCTGCACCCACAGATCGCCGCCCACGT
>CAVTHR010000040.1:0-21099 GCA_963734385.1 uncultured Actinomycetota bacterium
AGGCTGCGCCGGACATCCGGGTGGTGGATGATCGTCACCCGCGCCGCCGTCTTGTCGGTCATCTCGGTCATGTCGGCGCCCTGCACCCGCTCCTTGGCGTAGGCGAGCGCATTCAGGTAGCCCGTCGACAGCGTGCCTGCCGACTTGACGCCGATGGTCATGCGGGCATTCTCAATGACGGTGAACATCTGCGCGATGCCGTTGTGCACATCGCCGACGAGATAGCCCACCGCCGGGATGCCGTGCGCCCGAACGTCAACTCGCATGTCGGCGAGGACTTCAGACCCATCTTGTGTTCGAGTCCGGTCGCGAAAACTCCGTTCCGAGCGCCCAGTTCGAGCGTGTCTTGGTCGAAGAGGTATTTCGGCACGTAGAAAAGGCTCAAGCCCTTGGTGCCCGCGGGCGCACCCTCGGGGCGAGCCAGCACCAGGTGGAAGATGTTCTCGGCGGTGTCGCCGACGTCGCCGCCGGAGATGAACCGCTTCACGCCCTCGATGTGCCAGGTGCCGTCCGGTTGGCCGATTGCCTTGGCGCGACCCGCGCCGACATCGGAACCCGCATCCGGCTCCGTCAGCACCATGGTCGCCGCCCAGCCACGCTCGAGACCCTTTGCCGCCCACTGCCGTTGTTGCTCGTTGCCTTCGATGGCCAGCGCGTGTGCCATGGCCGGCCCCAGGGCGTAGAAGAAACCTGCAGACGGATTGGCGCACACAGCATCTCGTGGATCGCCCACGTCAGCGCCGCGGGGCGGGCACCCCGCCGATCTCCTCGGCGATGCCGATGCGCCACCACTCGGCGTCCTTGACCGCCTGCACGGACTTGGCCAGTTCCGCTGGCACAGAGATGGTGTGAGCGTCGGGGTCGAACACCGGCGGGTCGCGATCGGCGTCGGCGAACGACTCGGCGACCGGACCCTCGGCCAGGCGGGCGACCTCGTCGAGCATCGTCCGTACGGTGTCGGAGTCGAGTTCGCCGTAGCCGCCCGCGTCGAGAACCTCGCCGAGATTCAGCACCTCGAACAGGTTGAACTTGATGTCACGAACGTTGGCGATGTAGTGGCCCAAGGCCCTTCCCTCCACACTGGACAACCTGGAAGTGTGGCTGACCAGGGAAACGTACGCAACCGTAACCTACGGTGACGGAACCGTAGGGTCCGAGGTCACGTCGGTCGATGTGACGCGCGTCATATCGCAGCCCGCAGCCCCGTGCGACCCCGGCAGTTCGGCCGCAACGTCGGCCCGGGTGGCGTCGAAGCTGAAATATCCCTTGAGGGGCAGGGTTTCGGGCAATGGGTCCTGGTAGCTCCACGCCACGTCATCGACGACGGTGTCGCCGATCACCGCCGACCAGTAGGTCGCGTAACCCTTGTAGTTGCAGTAGCTGCTCGTGTCCGAGCGGCGCAGCAGGTCGGTGCGGACCAGCGACGGGTCGACGTAGAGCCGCGGTTCGAGCGCCGTCTCGAACAGGATCATGGTGTCGGCGGTGTCGACCAGCACGGTGCCCGCGACCACGACCCGCAGTCCCCGGTCGTCGGGCGGCAGTCGACGCGGTGATACGGGTTCGGCGGGTAGTGGACGAGCGTGCGTCCTTCCTCCAGCCAGGTGTCGACGGCATCCCAGGGCACGTGGACATAGCCGGGCGCCTCCGGCACGGGCTCGCTGGGGAGGTCGCCGATCTCGTCGGCCGGAAACGCATAGCTGAGCGGGCTGGCCGCGCCGGTGCACCATCAGCGCCCGCTCGGTGTCGATCACCGTCCGGCCGTCGCGGAGCGCCTGAATCCGCCGCGGGATGCGGCTCGATGAAGACCAGGTCGTCGGGCACGGCGGCGAGAACCATCCCGCGGGGTCCTTGCTCAGCGGACCACGGCCGGCGGCAGACTCATGTCGCCTCAAGCTTTACAAAGCCCGGCCGGGTGTCACGGCTCGGGTGGAAGTTTGACCGAACCCGCGTGCCGGGGCGCAGAAGGGGTGCAATGGCGGGTACACGGCGGGGAGTCGTCGACGAACGGGGTGGGTTGAGGCGACTCAACGGCGTGGACGCGCTGATGCTGTACACCGAGACGCCCGAAATCCACATGCACACCCTCAAAATCGGCGTGCTCGACGTGTCGGGTGTCGGGCGGATTCAGCTTCGACGTGTTCCGTGCAGGTCGCCTGTCCGCGGCTGCATGGCCATGGCGCCGCTGCGCTATCAGCTCGTCGACATCCCGCTGAAGCTGCACCACCCGATGTGGGTCGAGAACGACGACATCGACCTCGACTATCACGTGCGCCAGGCGCGGGTGCCGCGCCCGGCGGCCGGCGCGAACTCGATCAGCTGATCGGCGAGATCGCCAGCACCCCGCTGGACCGCAGCCGCCCGCTGTGGGAGATGTACATCGCCGAGGGCCTGGCCGACAACCGGATCGCGATCATCCACAAGGTTCATCACGTGCTGGCCGACGGCGTCGCGTCGGCCAACCAGATGGCCAAGGCGATGGAGCCGCACGAGCCGACGTCCGCGAGTGCACGGATTTCGCGAACCCGACATCGCCGGACCCGGGCGGGCCTGCTGAAGGCGGCCGCCCGCGACCATGTCGGGCTGATCCGCAAGCTGCCCCGGCTGGTCAGCGAGACGGCGACCGGGGTATCGCGGGTGCGTCGGCGGGCCAAGGAGCGCGGCGCACATCCCGACCTGGCGCGCAACTTCGCGCCGCCGGACTGCTTCATCAACCATGTGGTCACGCCGGGACGCCGGTTCGCGACGGCGCCGCTGGCGCTGGCCGACGTCAAGGAGACCGGCAAGCACCTCGGCGTCACGCTCAACGACATGGTGCTGGCGACGGCGGCCGGGGCGCTGCGGCAGCTGCTGCTGCGCTACGACGGCAAGGCCGACGCACCGCTGATCGCCGGCGTGCCGATCAGCTACAACCCGTCGCCGGAACGGTTGGCGGGCAACGAGTTCACCTACATGACGCCGTCGCTGCCCGTGCACATCGACGATCCGCTCGAGCGGGTGAGGCTGACGGCGACTGGCGACCGCCATCGCCAAGGAGAACCACCAGTTGCTCGGGCCGACGGTGCTGCCGGCGTGGCTGTCCTATCTGCCGCCGTCGTTGGCGCCGCCGATCTTCCGCGCGCAGGCCAGGCGCGTCGAGTCGGCCAGCGTCATGAACCTGACCATCTCCAACGTGCCCGGGCCGCGGAGCGTGGCTGATCGAGGGCGCGACCGTCAGCGAGATCTATTCCGTCGGGCCGGTGGTCGCGGCAGCGGCATGAACATCACCGTGTGGAGCTATGTCGACCAGCTCGCGATCTCGGTGCTGACCGACGACCTCACGCTCGACGATCCGCACGAGGCGACCGACGCGATGCTCGACGCGTTCGTCGAAATCCGGACCGCTGCGGGGATCACCGGCGGATCTGACGCCCGTCGGTGCGGCGCTGCCGCTTGCCGCCGGCTGCGGGCTACCTGATCCAGCCGCGGCGACGCAGCCACCAGTCGCGCCCGACGAAGAGAGGATCAGCACGGCGAAGACGATCAGGAAAATGTCCTCGACCTTGCCGACGTGGTTACCCCGCAGCATCCAGCAGGAAACCGGCCGACAGCAGGCCGCCGATCTGAATGAGCCTTGTGGTTCTCCTTGGACCAGCCCCACTCCGCGGACGGCACGTCTTCGACGTCGACACCGTTGGTCCGGTCCAACTCGGTGCTCGCCACGGCTGCTCCTCACGTCGGGCTTGGCTCTGCCGACATTCTGACATAGCCTCTGCCTACTACGCACCGCCGTAGTGTGAGTGCGTCATGGCAGGACAGTTCGACGGCAAGGTCGCCTTCATCACCGGTGCGGCGCGGGCTCAGGGGCGCTCGCACGCCGTCCGGTTCGCCGAGGAAGGCGCCGACATCATCGCGCTCGACCTGTGCGATCAGATCGACAGCGTCGCCTACCCGATGTCGACCCCGGAGGATCTCGACGAAACGGTCAACCTCGTCGAGAAGACCGGCCGGCGCATCGTGGCCGAGCAGGGCGACGTCAGGGACTTCGAACGGCTCAAGGACGATCGTGGCCAACGGCGTCGCCGAACTCGGCCGGGTGGATTTCGTGCTCGCCAACGCGGGGATCTTCCCGGCGGCGGGGAAGCAGCGACTCGACATGGCCGCGTTTGTCGACGCCGTCGACGTGAACCTGAAGGGCGTGTACTTCACGATCGAGGCCGCGTTGCCCGCAATGCTGCGCCACGGCGACGGTGGTGCGATCGTGATCACGAGTTCGGCCGCGGGGTTCAAGTCGGTCAGCACGACCTTCGACTCCATCAGCCACGGTGCAGCGGGATACACCGCCGCAAAGCACGGAGTGATCGGGGTGATGCGACACTACGCAACCTCATTGGCGGAGAAGAACATTCGGGTCAACTCGGTGCATCCTGGCGGCGTGGCGACACCGATGATCATCAACGAGGCGATGGGGCAGCTCATCGGCGACGATCCCGAGTTCGGCAAGGCTCAGCAGCCGAAACTGTCGATGCCTCCGATGGAGCCGGAAGTGATCACCGACATGATGGTCTATCTCTGCGGGGCATCGGGCCGGTACCTCACCGGCGTGGCCCTGCCGATGGACGGCGGCCTGACACTCAAGTGATCGCGCTGTAGCGGCGCAGGGCCTCGGCGCGTTCGGTCTTGTGGTCGACGATCGGATCGGGGTAGTCGTCGTCGTCCAGCTCGGGCACCCACCGGCGCACGTAGTCGCCGTCGGGATCGAACTTTTCGCCCTGCGTCGTCGGGTTGAACACCCGGAAATACGGTGCGGCGTCGGTGCCGGTGCCCGCCGCCCACTGCCAGCCGTGCTGGTTGTTGGCCATGTCGCCGTCCACCAGCTGCTCGAGGAACCAGCGCGCACCCCACTGCCACGGCAGGTGCAGGTCCTTGACCAGAAACGACGCGACGATCATCCGCACCCGATTGTGCATCCAGCCGGTCTCGGCCAGCTGGCGCATGCCGGCGTCGACGATCGGAAACCCGGTCCGGCCGGCCTTCCACGCCTCGAAGGCCTTCTTCGCCTCGGCGCCCTCGTCGAACTGCATCGAGTCGAACGACTTGTTCCAGTTCCACCACGCGCTGTCGGGCCACTCGTTGAGCACCGCGGCGTAGAAATCGCGAAACGCCAACTCCCGCAGATAGGCCTGGGCGCCCTTGCCCCGGCCGAGGTCTGCGGCCATGGTGCGCGGGTGGATGGTGCCGAACTTCAGGTGCGCCGACATGCGGCTGGTGGCAGGCAGGTCGGGACGGTTGCGGGCCTCGGCGTAGTCGGCGAGGTCGCCGTCGACGAACTTCTTCCATTGCCGCAGCGCCGCCTTCTCGCCTGCGGGCAACTCCAGTTCGACTCCGGCGTCGGGGATCTCGACTCCGCCCTTGACGTCCGCCGGGATCGATCCAGCGCGCCGACTTCGGGCCCGACTTGGCCGGTGCCCGCCAGCCGTGCTGTCGCCAGGCGTCGTAGAACGGCGTGAACACCTTGTAGGGCTCGCCGTCGCCCTTGACGACCCGGCCCGGCGACACCAGATACGGCGACCCGGACGCTTCCAGCGGTATGTCGCCGAGCGCGTCGCGCACGGCATCGTCGCGGCGCCGGCCGAACGGCGAGAAGTCGGCCGAGACATGCACTGCGGTGGCGTCGATCGCTTTGGCCAGCGCGGGAATTCGTTTCTCCGGCCGTCCCCGCGTCACCATCAGCCGGCCGTCGAGCGCGTCGTGCAGTTCGCGCAACGCGTCGTAGAGGTACTGCAGCCGTCGTGGCCCCGACGACGCCTTCAGCCGCGGGTCCAGCACATAGCAGGCCAGCGACCTCGCCGTCGGCCTCAGCCGCATCCAGCAGCGCCGGCAAGTCGTGCAGCCGCAGGTCGCGACGGAACCACAACAGCGTCGGCATGCCATTGATGCTGCCCGCATTTCCGGCTAAAGAAACAAGGGACATGCTGACGGAAGGATGACGAATGCAGTTCTGGAGCGGTACGGCGTTCATGGACCCGTTGGAGGCTGTCCCGCTCGCCAAGATGCTCGATGAGGCCGGATACGACGGCATGGTGTGCTCCGACCACATGATTTACCCGCGTGAGCTGTCGTCGCCGTATCCCGATTCGCCGACGGGCAAGCCGGGATGGGCGCCGGAAACGGCTTGGCCGGACTGCTGGGTGCTCATCGGCGCGATGGCCGCGGTGACACGCCGGCTCCGGTTCTCCAACGCGATATACGTCGCGCCTGCCCGTCCGCTGCTGGAAGTCGCGAAGCTGGTGGCGACCGCTGCCGTGGTTTCCGAAGGGCGGGTCTCGCTGGCGGCGGGCATCGGTTGGATGCGCGAGGAGTACGAGCTGATGGGCCAGGACTTCACCAACCGCGGCAAGCGGCTCGACGAGATGATCCCCGCGCTGCGCGAGCTGTGGCGGGGCGGCTGGGTGTCCTGGAGCGGCGAGCACTACCAGGTGCCCGAGATGATGGTCGAACCGCATCCGCCTGTACCGGTGCCGATTCTGTGCGGCGGCGAGTCCGAACGCGGCGTTGCGTCGCGCGGCACGACTCTGCGACGGCTGGGTGGGCTACGCGTACGCGTGGGACGACGCCGTCGGCTACGCACGAAGGCTGACCGAGCTGCGCCGGGAGTACGGACGCGAGAACGAGCCGTTCGAGATCCTGCTGGCGCTGCTCGAGCCTCCGTCGGTCGATCTATACCGGCGGGCCGAAGACGCTGGCATCACCGCGGTGATGTGCCGGCCGTGGCTGGGGCAGGATCTCGGCCCGGCGGCGTGGCGCGCTATCCGGGGGCCGATCGAAGAGTTCGCGGAAACCATCATCGAAAAGTGCAGGTAGAAACGGCCGCACCAAACTGACACTTGCGGTGACACCATTAGTGGTGTCACCATGACGTCATGGACTTGCAACCGTAGTCGACGGGGTGCGCCACGAATGGGTGTTGCGGCCGCCGCGGGTGGTCCAGACGCGCAGGCGCTCGCCGATCGGTTGACCGGGCCGCTGGACTCGGCGATCCGTCTGGCGCTGCTCGAGGCGCTGTCCGACGCCGCTGAAGAGATCACCCGTGAGCTGGCACCCCGTTCGGTGGAGGTGCGATTGCGCGGCCGGGATCCGGAGTTCACCGTCAGCCCCGATGTCGATGACGCGCATGAATCGGCGGCGGCCGTCCGGAGCCCGAAGACGACGGCGGCACCTGGCGGGTGACGCTGCGGTTGCCGGAGAGTCTGCGGTCGCCGGTCGACGCGGCGGCGCGCGCAGAAGGGACCTCGGTGAACGCGTGGCTGGTTCGCGCCGTCGCCGCGGCGCTGGCAGGCAAGCGGCGGTCGCGTGCCAACACCGACAAGAGCTTCAGCGGCTGGGTCCGCTGAGTAACGAAAACCGCAATCAGGAGAGAAAGATGCCGACATTTCCAACACCAGACCCGATCACTGCCTCCGTCGAGGTGGTGAGCGGGTCGGTCATGTCGTCGCGACGGACCGCGATGACGACCGTGGTCGAGGTCAGCCCGCGGGACTCGAACCGTGCCTCAGATGTCAAGGCGGCCGAGGGCGCGCGCGTCGAGTTCCGAAATGGCACCCTCGACGTCTCGGCGGGAAGGAAATTCATCTCCCTTGGCCGTGGCGGCGCCGTCAGCATCGACATCGCAATTGCCGTCGCGTTCGCGACTCCAGGTGTCATCGGCGTCCGCGCAGGTACGCGCAGACGGCAAGTTCGGGGAATGCCGGTTCGCATCAGCCAGCGGCGATGTCCACGTCGATATCGATTGCCGGAAACTTCAAGTCCGACACCGCCTCTGGCGATGTCACCGTCGGAGAGCTCGCCGGCGATGTCAAGTTCCGGGCGGCCAGCGGCTCATTGTCGGTCAGGCACCTGCAGGGCGCGGTCAATGCGCAAACCGCATCCGGCGACATCCTCGTCGCTGCCGCGGTCAACGGCGCGGTCTCGGTACAGACAGGAAGCGGTGACGTCGAACTCGGTGTGCCCGAGGGCACGGCCGCGCGGCTCGACCTGCGGACCCGTTCGGGCGAAGTGCGCAACACACTGGAATCGTCGGACGGGCCCGGTCGGGGCGAAGAAACGCTCACCGTGCACGTGCGAACGGGCTCGGGTGACATCCGTGTGCAACGCGCGACCGCAGACGTGGCCGGCTAGCTCACCGGATCGAACCTGAACACCACCAATTGGCCTGCGAGCGCTTCGAACTCGTCGGGAGTTCCCTCCTGCACGAGTCCGGAGCGCTTCGCGAACCCGACACCGACCGGCACCTGCGCCGGGAACTCACGCAGCACCGGGCGCGACTCCTCTGCGTCGAGCTCGACGATCTTGATTCGTCGCGACTTGCGTCCACGGGAGAGAGTGCCCGCACCGGCCGCCCGCGCATTGGCCGCCCAGTCGGCACCGGGATACCCGGCCACCGTGTACATGCCGCCGCGGTAGCTGAACGGGGTCATGGGCGTGCTGCGGGGCTGGCCGGTCTTCCTGCCCGGCACGGTCAAGACCATCGCCGGTCCGGTCGGGATGCCCAGCTTCTGGATCGCCCTGACGATTCTGTTCATGGATTTGAGGTAACGGGGCGGTCGTAGGTCCGACATGACTTGTCTCCTTTGCTAATCGCTGAACAGCTGGCGGTGGGCGGCCACCGCGTCACCGAAGGTCTCGGCTGGCGGCCGAGGATCTTCTCGACGTCGTGGGTGACAAGCGCGGGCTTGGACACCGTCGACTGCCAGCAGGCCCATGTAGGCGTCGGCGAACTCGGCCGAGAAACCGATTCCGATGAAGCGCTGACGCACCAGGTCGGGTGGCACCTCTTGGTAGTGCAGCCGGCGCCCGAGTACACCGCCGATGACGTCGACGAGCTCTGTGTTCGTCAGCGCTTGGGGACCGGTCAACGGGACCTTCTGCCCCAACAGCTCGTCGGTGAGCAGCGCCTGTGCGGCCACCGCTGAGATGTCGCTGTCGGCGATCGGTGCCGTCGAAGCCGTTGCGTAGGGGCCGCTGACCACATCACCCGCCTTGATCTGTGGCGCCCACATGCCATAGAAGTTCGTGGCGAACACGGTGGGCCGCAGGCTCACCCACTCCAAGCCGGAGTCGATAGCGTATTGCTCGACCTCTTTGTTGCGGTCACCGCGAAACCGGGACGGCTGCCGTGAGAAATCGTCGTCGGCGTTGATGGCCGAAAGCGCGACCAGCCGCGTCACGCCTTCACGGCGTGCGAGATCGACGATCGCCGCCAGCTCGTCGCCGAGCGCGCGGGAGTTGAGAAACACCGCGGATGCGCCAGGTACGCCCGCAGCCGCCGAAGCGACCACCTCGACGCCGGGCGGAAACTGCGCCGAAGCCGGGCGGCGGGTCACCGCGCGCACGCGTGCGCCCGCCCTTATGAGTTGATCGACAAGAGGCCACCCGACGTTGCCGGTTGCGCCTGTGACAAGAATTGCGTTCATGCAACCAAGGACGAGGCGGCCTCACCGAAAGTTACATGGCATGGCTGTAACTTTTCGCGCCGCTGTTTCGTCGTAGACACATGAGCGATACACCGTCGGTGGAAGCGGCGTGGCGCAGCCACCGCCCCTACCTGGTGAACCTCGCGTACCAGATGCTCGGCGATGTCGGCGAGGCCGAGGACGTAGCCCAGGAGGCGTTCCTGCGGCTGTCCAGAACCGATGTGGCCGAGATCGACGACATCCGTGGCTGGCTCACGGTGGTCGCCGGGCGGCTGTGCCTCGATCAGCTTCGGTCGGCACGTGCTCGGCACGAACAGCCCGAGGACGTGGAGTCGGTCGATGTGGTGCGGTCCGCTGGCCCGGATCCGGCCGATCGGGTCACCCTTGACGACGAGGTTCGCGAGGCGATGCTGGAGGTGCTGCGGCGGCTCTCGCCCGGCGAGCGCGTGGCCTTCGTGCTGCACGACGTGTTCGGATGCCGTTCGAAGAGATCGCCGAGACGGTCGGCCGGCCCGTGGGCACCTGTCGTCAACTCGCGCGGCGCGCCAGGGGGAAATTCACCGGTGCTTCACCCCGGCTCACCGACGTCGCCGACGCCGAGCACCAGCTCGTCACCGAAAAGTTCATCACCGCATGCGCCAACGGTGATCTCGAGGCGTTGACGGCCGTGCTCGACCCGGCGGTGTGGGGCATGGGCACCATCCTCGGCGAGGGGGCGCCGCCACCCCAGGTCAACCACGGCCCAGAAGAGGTGGGCCGCAACCTGCTTCGCTATCTCGGGCACGGCGCGACGCTTGTCAACGGCCCGCAGGGGAGCCGGTGCTGCTCGCCTTCGGCGACCGGCGGCTGTTCGCCGTCATCGTGCTCACCCTGCGGGACAACCGGGTGCTCAAGATCGAGGCGACCGTCGACCCGACGGCAGCAGCCCGACCGTAGTAGTCGGTCGGGCTGCGCCGGCGTATTCGATTGTGGTCGAGATCTAATTCACGGGTGGCATCAGCACGGTGTCGATCATGTACACCTGCGCGTTGGCGGTGGACACGCCACCGCACACCACGGAGGCGTCATTGACCTTCAGGTTGTTGCCCATGCCGGTGACGGTCACGTCGGCGCCCTGCACGGTCTTGTGCGTGCCGACAACCTGCGCGGGGCCGGCCTGGCCGGGAACCACGTGATAGGTCAGGATTTTCGTGAGCAGATCCGAGTCGGTCTTGAGCTTGTCGATGGTCGCCGGGTCGATCTTGGCGAACGCGGCGTCGGTGGGAGCGAAGACGGTGAACTCGCCGCCGTTGAGGGTGTCGACGAGGTTCACGTTTGGGTTGAGCTGACCCGATACCGCTTTCGTCAGTGTGGTCAGCATCGGGTTGTTGGACGCCGCGACCGCAACCGGATCCATCGCCATACCGGCGACTGAACCGGGGCCCGTCGGAACCTGCTCGGCATAGGCGGTACATGACGGCCCGACCAGTTCCGCCGATGCGCTGCCCGCAGTGGTCAGCGACATGCCCATCGCCGCCGCAGCGGCCAAACCGGCGACCGCGACCGTCTTCTTGATGTTCTTCATCGTTTATCCACCTTCTGTATCGGACGACACCAACTGCCGTCCTCGCATTTGTGTTGCCATCAGTGATTCGGAGCGGGCACAACCGCGGATGGGTGGTGTGAGGAAAAACTTCAGCCGTAGGTGAATGAGAACGCCTGCAGTCCCTTGCTCAACTGCACGTCAAGCCGCCCGCGAGCCACGTCGTCACCGGCGACGATCTGGCGGAACGTCGGGGGCCCGCTGATCGGAACGGTGGTGGTCTCACCGTCGCGAGTCACGGTCACAGCGCCCTCGCCGCCGACAACGATGTAGACGTTCTTGGCGTTGTAGTTGAGCGCGATGGTGGAGTTGTCGGATTCCGCTGTTGCGCCTTGATAATCAAGAGTCCACCGGCCGCGGTAGGCGAAGGTGTCGTCGGCAAGGCTTTTCGGATAGTCGAAGTCCTCCGTACCTTCGTCGTAGACGTCGGTACCGCCGTAGTTGACCATCTTGCCCACGCCGAGATACGTCTCGGGTGTCTGACCCGCCGCGGGCGTGACGTCGGCGGAATCACTCGGCGGTGGCAGCTGGACGCCGGGGTCGGCGTCGACCAGCAGCTCCCTGATCAAGTTCTCGGTGACGTCGTAATCGCCCTCGCCGAACTTGATGTGGCGCACCGTGCCGTCCGCGTCGATCAGGTATTCGGCCGGCCAGTATCGATTCCGGTAGTTCGTCCAGGTCGACAGGCTGTTATCGAGCGCGACCGGATAGGTGATGCCGAGATCCTCGTGCGCCGCTGGCGACATTGCCCGCGATCTTCTCGAACGCATACTCGGGACTGTGCACACCGATGACCTCGAGACCTGCGTCCTTGTACTTGCCATACCAGTCGACTACGTGTGGGATGGCGCGCTGGCAGTTGATGCACGAGTACGCCCAGAAGTCGACCAGAACGACCTTGCCGCGTAGCGATTGGAGGTCGACAGGCGCACCGCCAGGGGTGTTCAGCCACGCGGAGATGCCCTTGATATCCGGTGCTGTGCCGCAGCTTTCGAGCTTTGCGGCGCCGTTGCTGCAGTTGGACAGCTCCCGGTTCTGGTCGTTGACCAAGCCGCCGAGGTTGAGTTTCTCCTGGATCTCGTCCGATGCGACGACCTTGTCCTGCAGCGGGCTCGTGTAGTCGGGGATGATCCGCTGCAGCTTGGCAGGCACGTTGAACACCAACGCGACCGCGAACGCGAGCATCACGATGCCGCCGATCAAGCGGATACGGCGCTGGTGCCGGCGAAAGGTGCCGACCCGCTCGGCGACCCGCTGGCCGGCCAGCGCGAAGAACAACAGCGGCAGGGCGGCGCCGATCGCGAAGGAGATCGTCAACGCCACGGTGTCGAGCCCGATCGAGCCGGTCGCGCCTGCCACCACGATCGCGGCGAGCACCGGTCCGGCGCAGGGCACGTACAGCACACCCAACGCCAGCCCGAGGCCGAAACCGCTTCTGCCCTCGCTCATCTGAAGCTGCGGGATCCGGCTGAACGGCTTTTCGAGTATCTCCTCGAAGCGGGGGAAGATCAGCCCGAGACCGATGGCGGTGAGCGCGACGAGTCCGGCCCACCTGATCGCGTCCTGCGGCAGATGCAGCAGCGACAGCAGCGACGTTCCGACGAGGGTGACCAGGCTGAAGCTCAGCACCAGGCCGCCGATCACCCGGTAGGGCCGCAGTCTCTCGGACAACGCGGGCTTGGCCTTCACCGCGATTGCGGTTCCGCCGCCCGTGCTCGGCGCTCGGCTCGGAGCGTGTGCTCTGCGTACCGGAGAAGAAGATCACCGGAAGCACCGGCAGTATGCATGGCGAGATACCGGTTATCAGACCGCCGATGAACCCGATCAGTACAAGTGTGAACATGTCATTTATTCGGAGCCGCAATAGATTTGGATGGGTCGCTATTTCTGCCGAGAAGACGCAAAAGCCCCCGAACACTCGGCGTGTCGGGGGCTTTCGCGTCTTGCTGGCGTTAGCTGGCCGGTGGCATCAGCACGGTGTCGATCATGTACACCTGTCGCGTTGGCGGTCGACACGCCGCCGCACACCACGCCTGCGTCATTCACCTTGAGGTTGTTGCCCTCACCGGTGACGGTCACGTCGGCGCCCTGCACGGTCTTGTGCGTACCGACGACCTTCGTCGGGCCTGCCTGTCCCGGCACCACGTGATAGGTCAGGATGCTCGTCAGCAGATCCGAGTCGGTCTTGAGCTTCTCGATCGTCGCCGGGTCGATCTTGGCGAACGCGTCGTCGGTCGGCGCGAACACGGTGAACTCACCGCTGTTGAGGGTGTCGACCAGGTTGACGTTCGGGTTGAGCTTGCCCGACAGCGCCTGGGTCAGCGTCTTGAGCATCGGATTGTTCGATGCCGCCACGGTCACCGGATCCTGCGCCATGCCTGCCACCGAACCCGGCCCCTCTGGCACCTGCTCGGCGTAGGAGGCGCAGGCCGGACCCACCAGATTCGCCGCAGGCTCCGCCTTCGCAGGCGCCGACGTGGCCGGGGCAGCAGATGTCGTTTCAGCTGCCGTGGCCTCGGGCGCGGTCGAACTGTCGTTGGAACATGCCGACAGGCCGAGAACCGCGAATGCCGCGATGGTGGCCGCCGTGAGTGTGCTGCGGTGAACATTTCTCATTGGTGCGCTGACTCCTTGGTCGCGGACGGGTGCGTCGCCGCCCTTTGGCATGACATCCGGCATTCGGCGCGGATGCCACGCGACTCGCGTCACAGTTGGGTCACAGCACCGCGAGGCGTCCTCTTGCGTCAGCCATCTGCCCGGGAGGGCGGCACAATGGGACGGTGAGCAACAGGCTGCGCGTGCTGGTCCTCGGCAGCACCGGTTCGATCGGCACCCAGGCGCTCGACGTCATCGCCGCCAACCCGGACCGCTTCGAGGTCGTCGGGCTCGCCGCAGGCGGCGGCAATCCGGACCTGCTGGCGCGCCAGCGGTCCGAGACCGGCGTCACCAATATCGCCGTCGCCGACCCCGACGCCGCCGAAAGCGTCGGCGACGTCACCTACGCAGGGCCGGAGGCGGCCACGTCGCTGGTGGAGAACACCGAGGCCGACGTCGTGCTCAACGCGCTGGTCGGAGCGCTCGGCCTGAAGCCGACCCTGGCCGCTCTGGCCAGCGGCGCCCGGCTGGCGCTGGCGAACAAGGAATCGCTGGTCGCCGGGCGGCCCGCTGGTGCTGCAGCGCCGCCAAGCCGGGCCAGATCGTGCCCGTCGACTCCGAACATTCCGCGCTGGCGCAATGCCTGCGCGGCGGCACCGCCGACGAGGTGGCCAAGCCTGGTGCTGACCGCGTCCGGTGGGCCGTTCCGCGGCTGGGCGGCCGACGCCCTCGAGCACGTCACGCCCGAGCAGGCCGGGGCCCATCCGACCTGGTCGATGGGGCCGATGAACACCCTGAACTCTGCGTCGCTGGTCAACAAGGGTTTGGAGCTGATCGAGACGCACCTGCTGTTCGGCATTCCCTATGAGCGCATCGAGGTCGTCGTGCACCCGCAGTCGATCGTGCACTCGATGGTGACGTTCACCGACGGCTCGACGATCGCCCAGGCCAGCCCGCCGGATATGAAACTGCCGATCGCGCTCGCCCTCGGCTGGCCCTCCCGGGTGCCCGGCGCCGCCAAGGCGTGCGACTTCCGCACCGCCTCGACCTGGGAATTCGAGCCGCTGGACGCGGCTGTCTTCCCGGCCGTTGAGCTGGCGCGGGAGGCCGGCCAGCGGGGTGGCTGCATGACCGCGGTCTACAACGCCGCCAACGAAGAGGCCGCCGCCGCGTTCCTCGACGGCCGGATCCGGTTCCCGGCGATCGTGCGCACCATCGCCGATGTGCTGCACGCCGCAGACCAGTGGGCCGCCGAACCCGCTACCGTGGAAGAGGTACTTGACGCGCAACGCTGGGCCCGGGAAAGGGCAAGGGGCGCGGTATCCCGGGAGGTTGTCGCCACAAAATGATGTGGGTCATCGGCGTCGTGCTGTTTGCGCTGGCCATTCTGGTATCGGTGGCGCTGCACGAATGCGGGCACATGTGGGTGGCGCGCGCCACCGGGATGAAGGTGCGCCGCTATTTCGTCGGCTTCGGTCCGACCCTGTGGTCCACCCGGCGGGCTAACAAGCTCGGCGATACCGAGTACGGCGTCAAGGCGGTCCCGCTCGGCGGGTTCTGCGACATCGCGGGCATGACCGTCGCTCGACGAGATCGCACCCGAAGACCGCCCGTACGCGATGTACAAGCAGGAGACATGGAAGCGCGCAGCGGTGTTGTTCGCGGGCCCCGCCATGAACTTCGTCGTCGGCCTGGTGATCCTGCTACGGCATCGCGCTGCACTGGGGCTTGCCCAACCTGCACCCACAGACCGCCGCCGACGTCGGCAAAACCGACTGTGTCGCACCGTCGAATCAGCAAAACCGAGTTCGCCGACTGCACCGGTGTCGGGCCCCGCGGCGGCCGCAGGCATCAAGGAGGGCGACGTCGTCGTCAAGGTCGGCGACACCGACGTGCACAACTTCGAACGAGATGGTCGCCGCGGTGCGCAAGCTCACCGGCCCGACCACGTTCGTCATCGAGCGCGACGGTCCCGAGTTCACCACGGTTGTCGACGTCACCCGGACTCAGCGCTGGATCGACGAGAACGCCGCGGCCCCGGCCACGATCGGCGCCGTCGGCATCGTCGCCGACGACTACGGGCCCGTCGAGTTCACGCACTACAACCCGGTCTCCGCGATACCGGGCACGGTCGTGTTCACCGGCGATCTGGCCGTCGAAATCGGCAAGTCGCTGGTGAAGATCCCGACCAAGGTCGGCGCGCTGGTGCACTCCATCGGCGGCGGCGAGCGCGATCCGGAGACACCGATCAGCGTCGTCGGTGCGTCGATCATCGGCGGCGACGCGTTCGAGCGCGGGCTGTTCATGGCGTTCTGGTTCTTCCTGGCCCAGTTGAACTTCGTGCTCGGCGCGGTCAACCTGCTTCCGCTGCTGCCGTTCGACGGCGGTCACATCGCGGTCGCGTTCTACGAGAAGCTGCGCAACATGGTCAGGAAGTCGCGCGGCATGATGGCCGCGGCGCCGGTGAACTACCTCAAGCTCATGCCGGCCACCTACGTCGTCCTGGTCGTGGTGGTCGGTTACATGGTGCTGACGGTGACCGCAGACATCGTAAACCCGCTCAGACTGTTCCAATAGGAGACACTCGATGGCCACCGGCCAATCAATCGGATTAGGAATGCCTGCACCCCCGGCGCCCACGCTGGCCCCGCGGCGGAAGACCCGTCAGCTCATGGTCGGCGACGTCGGCGTCGGCAGCGATCACCCGATCGCGGTGCAGTCGATGTGCACCACCAAGACCCACGACGTCAACGCCACGCTGCAGCAGATCGCCGAGCTGACCGCCTCGGGCTGCGACATCGTCCGGGTGGCGTGCCCGCGCCAGGAGGACGCCGACGCGCTGTCCGAGATCGCCAAGAAAGCCAGATTCCGGTGATCGCCGACATCCACTTCCAGCCGAAGTACATCTTCGCCGCGATCGATGCGGGCTGCGCCGCGGTGCGCGTCAACCCCGGCAACATCAAGGAGTTCGACGGCCGGGTCAAGGAGGTCGCCAAGGCAGCCGGCGATGCGGGCATCCCGATCCGCATCGGCGTCAACGCCGGATCGCTGGACAAGCGCTTCATGGAGAAGTACGGCAAGGCCACACCCGAGGCGCTGGTCGAGTCGGCGCTGTGGGAGGCGTCGCTGTTCGAGGAGCACGGCTTCGGCGACATCAAGATCAGCGTCAAGCACAACGACCCGGTCGTCATGGTCGCGGCCTACGAACAGCTCGCGGCGCAATGCGACTACCCGCTGCACCTCGGTGTCACCGAGGCCGGGCCCGGCGTTTCAGGGCACCATCAAGTCCGCTGTCGCGTTCGGCGCGCTGCTCTCCAAGGGCATCGGCGACACCATCCGGGTGTCGCTGTCGGCGCCGCCGGTCGAAGAGGTCAAGGTCGGCAACCAGATCCTCGAGTCGCTGAACCTGCGGCCGCGCGGCCTCGAGATCGTTTCCTGCCCGTCGTGCGGGCGCGCCCAGGTCGACGTCTACACGCTGGCCAACGAGGTCACCGCCGGGCTCGAGGGCATGGACGTGCCGCTGCGCGTTGCGGTGATGGGTTGCGTCGTCAACGGTCCCGGTGAAGCACGCGAAGCCGACCTCGGGGTGGCGTCGGGAAACGGCAAGGGTCAGATCTTCGTCAAGGGCGAGGTCATCAAGACCGTGCCGGAGAGCGCAGATCGTCGAGACGCTGATCGAAGAAGCGATGCGAATCGCCGAAGAACGCGGACCGGAGGCGTCTGACAGCGGTTCGCCGGTGGTGACCGTAAGCTGAACGTGGCCCTGTGACTGGGGTCACGACCTCCTAAGGCCGCAGAAAGAGTCTCCATGTCGGCTCCGCCGCTTTTTCGCCGCGTCGACGAGCGACGGGTTTCGGTGGTGCGCGACGCCGCCGCGGTGCGGCAGGTGCTCGACGCCGACCCGGTCGGAAGCTTGCATGGTCGCATCCCGGGTGGCCGAGCACGGCGTCGATCCCAGTGCGATCGGCGGCGAACTGTGGACGCGGGGGCGGGCCACCGAGTCGCTGTGTTACGCCGGTGCCAACCTCATTCCGTTGCGCGGTCGAGCCGGCCGACCTGCTACGCCTTCGCCGACAAGGCGGTGAGCGCGGCCCGGCGATGCTCGTCGCTGGTCGGGCGCGCGGAACTGGTGTTGCCGATGTGGCAGCAGCCTCGAGCACGCCTGGGGTCCCGCGCGCGACGTGCGGGAGCGTCAGCCGTTGATGGCGCTTGCCACCGTCCCGCACCTGCCCGCACGACCCCGCGGTGCGGCCGGTGCGCATCGACGAGCTCGACGCCTACCTGGTGGCCGCCATCGACATGTTCATCGGGGAGGTCGGTATCGATCCGCGCATCGGCGACGGTGGCCGCGGCTACCGGCGACGGGTCGCAGGCCTGATCGCCGCCGGGCGCGCCTGGGCCCGCTTCGAGCGCGGCCAGGTGGTGTTCAAGGCCGAGGTCGGATCGCAGTCGCCGGCCGTCGGCCAGATCCAGGGCGTCTGGGTGCACCCGGACTGGCGCGGCCGCGGCATGGGCACCGCGGGCACCGCCGCGCTGGCCGGCTGCGGTGGTCCGCAGCGGGCGCATCGCCAGCCTGTACGTCAACGACTTCAACACCGTGGCCCGCGCGACCTACGACCGCATCGGGTTCGCCGAGGTCGGCACGTTCGCGACGGTCTTGCTGGACTGAGGCGCTGCCAGTCCTCAGAACTGGAGATGGCCGTTCACAAAGCCGAAACGCTCTGGGTTGGCGGACATCACGATCTTGCACCATGAACCCTGCTGGCACGGCCCTCCCTCGGCGAGAGGGATCTGCTGGCCATCCTGCAACGTGCCGATCTTCGCGCCCTGTACGCCGGTAGCCGGGTCCGGATTCTCATCGTGCGCGATGTTGTAGATGTCGACGGGCCCACCGACCACCGTTGCCACCTTCTGTTGGGTGGCGGGCGGAGCAGCAGTAGCCACGCACTTGAATTCTTGAAGGCTGTCCCAGGTTCCCGGCTCGTTATCTCTGAACGTCAACCGTGCCGTGTCCCCTGTTGTCGTCACCGATCGTGCCTTCAAGGACCAACGGCGTATACCGGGCTCTTGTCACTGTCATGTGGATTTCACGCCCGTTGATATCGCCGGTCACAGATCCCTGCATGCTGCTGCCATTGGGATAATTGGTCGAAGCCTTGGTGTCGACATGTGCGCTTGGAAGGGCGGTGTCGAATACTGTTTCGCCGATGTTCGGGTAATGGAGAGTGACTGTTCCCCCGGGAACTGATATCCGGTGCAGTCATTCGGCGCGAGCGGCAGGAGCGGGTACGCCTGAGCCGGTACAGGGCTGATCAATGCTCCGAATGCGGCGGCCGCGCGCCGCAGCCACTGGTTCGAGTGCTTTGACTTGCCCGCATGGCGGCGTTGGTTACGCTTCACGCCATGACCGAAGACGGGCAGAAGGCCGAACGCAGAGAGATCGCCGACACGATGGTCCGTGCGCTCGAGCGACGGCACGAGCTCCTCGACGTCATCGTGGAGTCCGAGGACTACGACGCGGCCGTCGAGGCGATCGCGACCATGCTCGGCACCTCGCCCGCAGGCGGTGAAGCGGTGCTCCGGCTGTCGTTCGACCGGCTCACCAAGGTGTCGCGGCGCCGGATCCGCGACGAACTCGAGGACCTGAACCACGAGCTGAGCTTCACGATGGGGGAGCGGAAGCCGAGCACGGGCGAAAGCCTCACCCTGCGTCCGTTCTCCGCGAGTTCCGACAGGGACATCTTCGCCGCGCGCACCGATGACGTCCGCGCGGCGGGTGACGGATCGGGCGCGCCCGCAGGCGATCTGGACGACGAGATCAGCGCCGCCGTCGGCCGGGTGCACGCGGAAGAGGCGGTGTGGCTGGTGGCGATCGACGGTTCCGACAAGATCGGCATGGTGTTCGGCGAGCTGGCCAGCGGCGAGGTCAACGTGCGCATCTGGATCCACCCGGCATTCCGCAAGCAGGGCTACGGCACCGCCGCGCTGCGCAAGTCGCGCTCGGAGATGGCTGCGTATTTCCCCGCGGTGCCGCTGGTGGTTCGCGCCCCCGCCGCGGGCGCCTGAACGATCTGCGAGGCGCACATGTCGGTGCGCCTCCGCCGCTTTGAGGTCACGACTTCTTAACATCTGCCTCAATGGCAACATGGTTCTCATCTGCAACACGTCTGGCAAGTCTGCTGTCGGTGGTGGCGGTGGCCGCGTCTCTGAACGCGTGCACGCCGAAACCCAACGGACCCGAACCGGCCGCCGAGGAGTTCTTCGCAGCGCTGGCCAAGGGCGACACCGGCGGCGCGTCCCTGCTGACCGACCGCCCGGAGGACGCGCGCGCCGCCCTCAACGAGGCGTGGGCCGGCCTGCAGGCCACCGGGCTGGACGCGCAGGTGCTGGGTTCGAAGTTCGCCGAGGACACCGGCACCGTCGGCTACCGCTACACCTGGCACCTGCCGAAGAACCGGACATGGACCTACGACGGCCAACTCAACATGGTGCGCAACGAGGGCCACTGGGAGGTCCGCTGGACCGCGACCGGCCTGCACCCGAAACTCGGTGAGCACCAGACGTTTGCGTTGCGGTCCGATCCGCCGCGGCGCGCGTCGGTCAACGAGCGCAGCGGCACCGACGTGCTGGTGCCCGGCAACCTCTACCAGTTCGCGCTGGATGCCAAGGCGGCGGGCGCGTACCTGATGACCACCGCAACCGCGGTCGCCGATGCGCTGCGGCCGTTCGACGACACCTTGGACGCCCAGCGCCTCGCCGAGGAGGCGAGTTCGTCGCCGGACCCGCTGAACCTGATCACGCTGCGCCAGTCCGACCGCGACCAGGTGGCCGCGGTGCTGGGTAACCGTCCCGGTGTTGTCATCACGCCGCAGGCCGAATTGCTGCCCACCGACGAGCATTTCGCGCCGGCCATCGTCGAGCGAGGTCAAGAAGGCGGTGGTCAACGACCTCGACGGCCAGGCCGGTTGGCGCGTGGTCAGCGTCAACCAGAACGGCGTGGACGTCGACGTGCTCAACGAGGTGGCGGGCGCGCCCGCGCCGTCGGTCACCATCAGCCTGGATCGCGCCGTCCAGAACGCCGCGCAGAACGCCGTCAACGGGATCGCGGGGAGGAAGGCGATGATCGTGGCGATCAAGCCGTCCACCGGTGAGATCCTGGCCGTCGCCCAGAATGCCGACGCCGACGTCGACGGGCCTACCGCAACCACGGGTCTGTACCCTCCTGGGTCGACGTTCAAGATCATCACCGCAGGTGCGGCGATCGAACGCGATATGGCAACGCCCGACACCCTTCTCGGCTGCCCCGGCGTGATCGACATCGGCCACCGCACCATCCCGAACTACGGCGGGTTCGACCTCGGCACGGTGCCGATGTCGCGGGCGTTCGCCAGTTCGTGCAACACCACATTCGCCGAACTCGCGAGCAGGATGCCGCCGCGCGGCCTTACGCGACCGCCGCCCAGTACGGCATCG
>CAVTHR010000041.1:0-96004 GCA_963734385.1 uncultured Actinomycetota bacterium
ATTCCAGACAAAACCGCTGCCTTGCCGCCTCGGACATGACGACCACTTGATCCGCCATCGCCGCGATCACCTCCAGAACCGAACGCTGGTGTGGCGTCGGGTCTTTGAGGATGGTGTGGGCAACTACGATCGACGGCACGCGCAATCCGTCGACGATGTCCACTACGTCGTCTCCGTCGACACCACCATAAATTCCATACTCATGCTGGATAACGGCGACGTCGCTCTGGTTCAGTAGCTCACAGCTAGCTGCTACGGATCTCTCCGAACCGTTGACGAGCTCGCCGATCACCCGGTCGCGCGAGGAAGGCGCCCCGTCGGCCACGCGTACGACACTCACATCGGCGCCATTCGCGCAAACGCGTCGGACAGGGCAGCGGTGAACGTCGCCAGGCCGCAATGCGTCGGCGCATAGGTACTGAGGATGCCGACACGAAGACTTCGGCAAACGCGATGCGCCTCAACGGGGTCGAGGATCGATGTATAGAGGGAAGGACTGGATGGAGAAAAGGGTGGAGCGCTCAAGGTAAATCCGATTGACGGTTGTTACCTGCGTGTCCGGCATGAGCGGTTGCTCGGCGATCAGCGGAAGACGGCGAATGCATCCGGACTGGCTGGGTTACCAACACCGTCAACGCTACACCCTGCGGTTTTCCGCGACGTCGCCGGGACGACGCACGCGAAAAGCTCTCATAAATTGCAGAATTCACGTCACTTCAGCCACACGCACCCGCCCGACGTGTAGCTCACGTACCGTTCTGGGTAGACCCCACAGCAGGGGAGGTGTCCGGTGCAGACCCGGTTCTTTCGGCTATCGGCGGCGCTCATGGCAATCGCCGTCACCGCAGGGTGCGGCCTGACGGGAACCGAGCCGGCCGAACCATCCCAACGATCCGGCCGCATCACCATCGGCGACAAGACGCAGAACACGCAGACCGTCAAGTGCACGCAGACCGAGTGGGCGTTGTCGATCAACGCGAACGCCGACCCGGGACGCGCCCGGGCCCTCCTGCAACTCGGCGGTGAGAAGCCGCTCGTCAGAACGGTGAACATCGAGAGCATCGACGGCCTCAGCGGCATCGCGGCAGGCGATCTCGGCAAGGCCGAGGCCTCCATCAACGGCAGCAGCATGTACACGATCACCGGCACCGCCGTCGTCACCGATTCAGCCCACCCCGCTGACACGAAGGACCTGCCGTTCAAGATCGAAGCACCCTGCTGAACCGCCGCCTCTCCCCTTCCACCGGAACTGCAGAACCGCACACCTAGGCGCGAGCCGGTGGGATCGTGCGAACATGCGATCAACCGAGATTGTCAATGCGTTCTGGGACGAAGTCTGGAACGCCAACGCACCTGATGCCGTCGACCGGTTCGTGGCCGACGACGTCGTCATCGAGGCAGGCGGCCAGGAAATCGCCGGCAAGGACAGTGTCAGGAACTGGGTCAAGGAGTTCCTCGACCACGTCGACGACCTGCACGTCGATGACCATCGAGACATTTCAGAACGACGACGGCACCCGGGTCACCTCCCGATGGGTGCTGACGGGGACCAACAACGGCATCTTCGGCACGGAACCCAACGGCAAGCCGATCGCGATGACCGGCACCGCGGTCTGGACCGTCGGCGACGAAAAGCTACAGCGCGGCTGGGTCGAGCAGGCCTCGTTCGAGCTCTACCACTACCTGCTCGCGAAGTAGAAGCGCACCGTTCAAACGCGCGCCGCACCCGAGCATTCAAGCAACTCCTCGAGCGCAACATTGAAGTCGTCGGCCAGCCGCCACAGGTCTGGCATCAGGTCCGGGCAGGAGATGACGCCGACGTTCAGCTTGCCGTTCAGCGACATCACCGTGATGTTCAGCCCGCAGCCGTGGAACAACGGGCCGAGCGGATACATCGCCTCGACTTCGCAGCCCAAGAAGTACAACGTCGCTTGCGGGCCCGGCACATTCGACACGATGAGGTTGTGGACGGGGTTTCCGATCAGCGGTGAGTCGGCGACCAGCCGGAAGATGGAGCCGAACACCGCGCGGGCGGCGACCTGCGCCCAGTCCTGCAACAGCGTCGGGCTGATGGCCGAGCTGTGATTCTTGGCGGCGGCGTTCGACCGGGCGATCGCCCGCAGGCGTTCCGCGGGGTCATCGATGTGCGTCTCGAGCCCGCAGAACATCCCCGACAACTGGTTGTGGCCCGGACGGTCGGATTTGTCGTGCACCGACACCGGCACCATCGCCACCAGCGACTTGGCGGGCAGCTCGGCGTGATCGATCAAGAACCAGCGCAGCACCGCCGCGCACAGCGCCATCACCACGTCGTTGACGCTGACCTCGAAATGGTCCTTGACCTTCTTGACGTCGGCGAGGTCCAGCTGTGCCAGCGCGACGTTGCGGTCGGCGGTGACCGATGCGTTGAACCGGGTCGGTGGTCCCGCGAACGGCGCAGCCATGGTCAGGCCGCCGCGCGCACGGCTCAGAGTCTTCACGACCGTTGCGACCGTCGTTGGCACCAGATTGGCCAGCTGCAACGGCCGCGACGCGAACCGCACCAGACCACCCGCCGCGATCTGGAGCGGGCCCGCGCCGCCTGGACCCTCCACCGGTTCGGGCGGCGGCACGTCGGGTTCGACGGTGCACAGCTGCGACAGCAGGTTGGCGCCGGTGACCCCGTCCGCCGCGGCGTGATGGACCTTGGTCATCACCGCCAACACGCCGCCCGCGCGCGGGTCGCTGTCGGCAACGCCGTCGATCACCCACATCTCCCACAGCGGCCTGCTGCGATCCAGCGGCACCGATGCGATGTGCCCGCATACTTCGGCCAACTCCCGACGGCCCCCCGGCGGCGGCAAGCCGATGCGCAACAGGTGACGGTCGAGATCGAACGCATCGTCATCGACCCACACCGGATAGTCCAGATTGAGCTGACTGTCGGCCAGCTTTGCCCGGAACTCGGGCACGGCCGTGATCCTTGAGGCCAATTCGTCGCGAAGCCGATCAAAGGTGTAGCCACCGGGCACCGTGGAGGCGTCCAACTCGAGGATCGAGCAGACATGCAGGGGCTGGGTGCCACTCTCGATATACAGGAAACTTGCGTCGAGCCCGCTGAGCCGTTCCATTTTCTGATGCTAGGCGCATTCACCATGGGTCGAACCGAATTACTGCAGAACTGCAACACGTTCCGCAGATCTTCAAAATCGAAGGACCCTGCTGACCCGCGGCCAGTAGCATCCAGCGAGTGCCGACGGATGCTCGCGCCGATAGCCAACGGCAATACGTCTCCGGCCTGGCGGCCGCGATGACGGTCGTCGCCATGGGCCTCGGCTATGCCATTTCGATCGGCGACCCGACGATCCTCTCGGCAAACCTGCAGGTCGTCTCCAGCGGCCTGCAGATCACGGGAAGCACCTCCACGTTCGTCGCCAGCCTCGCGACCCTCACCATGGCGGCCGCGGTGCTCAGCGCCGGCGCGCTCGGCGACCTCTACGGCATGCGCCGCATGTACCTGATCGGGCTCTCGGGCGCGGTCGTGTTCAGCGCGCTGGCCGCCGCCGCACCCACAGCGGCGGTGTTGATGGTCGCCCGCGCAGGTGTCGGCGTGACACTGGCGTTCCTGATCGGCCTGTCGCTCGCGATCACCAACTCGGTGTTCCCGCCGGGTCGGCGGGCCGCGGCGATCGCGGCCTACTTCGGCGTGGGTTATGCCGTCGCCACCCCACTGCCCGCGATCGGCGGCGCGCTGGCGCACGCCATCGGTTGGCGCGCATGCTTTTTCGTCGTGCCGGTCATCGCCGCACTGGGGTTGGCCGTCACCTGGCGGTACGTGCCCGAAACGATGCGCGCCGACCGCCGGCTGGATGTGCCCGGCCTGGCGCTGTTCGCCGTCGCGCTGCTCGGACTCATCTTCGGCACCTCGCGGATGGAGACCGGCATCGACGCCTCCGGCATCGCCTCCATCGCGGTGGGCCTGGCGGCCGGCTGCGGGTTCGTGATGCGGGAGCTCCACACGCCGGATCCGGCACTGGATATGCGGGTCTTCCGCTCGCCCCGGTTCAACGCGGCCGTGACAGCCGGGGTGATGTTCAACATCGTGCTCGGCGGGTCGATGGTGCTGCTGGCGTTCTACTTGGTCACGATTCGCAAGGAATCCCACGAACTGTTCGGCTTCCTGCTGATTCCCGCCACGGCGATGGCGGCAGTGGCCGCCTTCTCCGCCGGCCCGGCCGCGAACCGGTTCGGCGCCCGCACCGTGCTCGTCGGCGGGCTCGTCCTGATGCTCGCAGGCCTTGTGGTGCTGAGGACTTTCGACCTGGACACCTCTCGACCGGTCGTGTTCACCACCACGGCGCTCATCGTGGTCGGCGGCGCACTCGTCACCACACCCCAGGCCACGATCATGATGAGCAGCGCACCGGATGACCTCGGCGGTTCGATCTCCGCCGTCAAGAGCGCCATCAACGAGGGCGGCTACTCCCTCGGGCCCGCCCTCTTCGCCCTCGTCGGGCATCAACCTCTTCCTCACCGACAGCGTGCACGACCTTTCCCGGTCCGGGATCACGCGCACGGAGACACGCGAGGCGTTGCTGACCGCGCACGGCGGCCGCAGTGCGCACCTGGTCAACCCGGAACAGGCGCGACTGGTGGTCGACCAGGCGCCGCACAACGCCGTCGACGCGATTCACACGCTGAGCATGATCATGGCCGTCGGGCCGATCGTCGCGATCATCCTGGCGCTCTGGCTGATCAAGCCGCAGACAAAAGCTGACGAGCCGTGAAACGAAGCGCCCGGCTTCTCATCGCCATGCTGATCGCCGCCGCGGCGTCAGTCACCGAAGCGGCGCTTCCGTCCGCATCCGCTGATGAGCCCTGCCCGGACATCGCGGTGGCGTTCGCGCGAGGCACCGGCGAACCACCGGGCGTCGGGTTCGTGGGCCAGGCGTTCGTCGACGCACTGCGCGCGCAGGCGGGTGGCCGCACGGTCGGGGTGCACGGGGTGAACTACCCCGCCAGCAGCAACTTCGCCGACAGCCTGGAGTTCAGGAGGAACGTCGTCGACGGCATCAGGGACGAGGCGGACCATGTGCAGGGCGTGCTGACGGTCTGTCCGAACAGCCGGATGGTGCTGGGTGGCTACTCGCAGGGCGCAGCTGTGAGTCCGCGTTCGTCACAGCGGACGTCGTCCCCGCCGACGTGCCCGCGGATCCTTACCCGCCCCGTTGCCACCCGAGTTCGCCGACCGCGTCGCGGCCGTCGTGCTGTTCGGAAAGCCGGCGAACGGATCCTTGGTCAAGTACGGCGTGCCCGCCGCGGACGTCGGCCCGGGCTACGCCGGTAAGTCGCTGGAGCTGTGCGCGCCTCGGTGACATGGTGTGCTCGGGCGACCCGGCCGCGTGGCAGGACACGGCTCACGGTTCGTACACCTCGAACGGCATGGTCGCCGAGGGAGCGGCGTTCGCCATCGGTCGGCTCTAGCGGCGACTAGGTCTGACGCAGGACGTCGCCGTGGGCCGTCTCGCTGGTGCGTGCCAGGAACAGAGTCAGCACGGCACCTGCTGCCGCTGCCACGAGGTAGAAGCTCGGTGCCACATTGCTTCCGGTCTTGTCGATCAGGAACGTCGAGATGAACGGCGCCGTCCCACCGAAGATCATCACCGAGGCGTTGTAGCCGATGGACACCGAACTCGTCCGCAGCCGGGTGGGGAACATCTCGGCCATGTAGGCGAACAGCGGAGCCGCGCCGCCCGCGATCAGCACACCCATGACCGCGCCGGACAAGTATGGCGACAAACATGTTGCGGCCCTCCGCGATCAGCACGAAAGCCGGATACGTCACGACAACCAGCGCAGCGCTTGCGCTGATGAGAACCGGCTTGCGCCCGATCCGGTCCGACAACGCACCGAAGAGCGGCAACGCGATGATGTGGGCCAGCAGAATCGCAGCGGTGACCACGAACATCGCCCCGGCACCGAGCTCAGTGACCTTCTTGAGGTACGTCGGCATGTAGCTCATCACCGTGTAGAAGCCGACACCGTAGGTAAGCGTTGCCCCGAAAGCCACTGCGATCCACTTGAATTGCTCGCGGAAACTGGAACGTAGTGGCGTGGGATCTGCCTCCTTTGCGGAGACCAGCGCCTTGAACATCGGAGTGTCCTCGATCTTGAGTCGCAGGTAAAGCCCGATCGCACCGAGCGGCAGCGCGATGAGGAACGGCACCCGCCATCCCCAAGAGTTCATCGCGTCTTCCGACAGGTTGGACGTCAGGATGAACAACAGCAGGGCACCGAACAACAGCCCCGTCGCCGAAGCGGCGGGCAGCAGGCTCGACAACCGGCCACGCTTGTTGCGCGGGGCGTACTCGTTGATGAACGAAGCGGCACCGGCGATTTCGCCGCCTGCCGAGAATCCCTGCATGATCCTCGCCAAGAGCAGAAGCACCGGGGCCAGCGACGCCGATGGTGGCGTATCCCGGAAGCACACCGATGATGAAGGTGGACAACGACATCAACACCACGACTGCGGCAAGACAGCGCTGCCTGCCGATCCTGTCGGCGAGCGAACCGAAGAAGAGTCCACCCAGTGGGCGGGCGAAGAACGCGACGGCGAACGTCGCGAACACGGCAAGCAAGCCCGCGGTCGGATCCGAGGAGGCATAAAACACCGCCGCCAACATCGTCGCCACATAGGCGTAGACGCCGTAGTCGTACCACTCGACGAAGTGGCCGATGATGCCGGCCGCCATGGCCCGCTTCATCGTCGTCGGATCGGCGCGGAGCGCGGTAGTTGATTGGTGGGTGACTGCATCAGTCATGGCACTGTTCTCCAAAGTTCGGTCGTTGCTTCTCTTCGGTCTCAGGAAGTCAGGGGGTCTACAGGTCGGCGAAATGTGCCCATAGGTTGGACTTCTCCTCAATCCCGATGCCGGGGAGATCGACCATCTGCACCCGGCCACCCTTGACCGGCGTGCTGTCCAGGTACCCGCCGACAGGCTGGAAGACCCCGGGATAGCACTCGGTGCCGCCGAGGCCCAGTCCCGCGGCGAGCGCCAGGTTGAGCTGGTGCCCGCCGTGCGGAACGAACCGGTCGCGCGTCCAGCCGGCCTGTTCGGCGTCGATGACCATGCGGATGAATTCGGTTGGCCCGTAACTCAGGGCCGGGTCCATCTGCAGCCAGTCGCGGTCGGGGCGCATACCGCCGTGCCGGATCAGATTGCGCGAATCCTGCACGGAGAACAGGTTTTCTCCGGTCGCCAGTGAGCCGGGGTAGGCGCGGGTGAGTTCGGCGTTCAGTGCGTAGTCGAGTGGGTCGCCTGCCTCCTCGTACCAGAGCAGGCCGAACGGCTCGAGCATCTCTCCGTACGCGAGCGCCGTGTCCAGGTCGAAGCGACCATTCGCGTCCACCGCGAGCGCGGGCGCCGTCGCCGACGGCTTCGACGACCGCGGCCACCCGCTCGGCATCCTCCTCGATCGTGGCGCCGCCGATCTTCATCTTCACGTGTTCGAAGCCCTGGTCGACGTACCCGGTCAACTCCGCGACAAGCGCCTCCGGTCCCGCGCCCGGCTGGTAGTAACCGCCTGCGGCGTAGACCCAGACGCTGTCGGCCACCTCGCCGGTTCCGAACCTGTCGGCCATCAACTGGGCCAGCGGCTGATTCACGCAGTTTCGCGGCAAGGTCCCACATCGCCGCGTCCACAGCGCCGATCGCGACGCTGCGGTCACCGTGGCCTCCCGGCTTCTCGCCCTTGAACATGACGGCGTTCACCCGAACCGGATCCAGCTCTCCGGTCGACGGGTCGAGCAGTGCCTCGGGCTCGGCCTTCATGACCCGGGGGATCGCGCGGTTGCGGATGATCTCGCCCTGTGCGTAGCGGCCCGGTGAGGAGAACCCGTAGCCCGTCACCGGCCGCCCGTCCTTGATGACGTCCGATTCCACCGCCACGATGGACGCGGTCATGGTGGAGAAGTCGACGTAGGCGTTGCGGATCTCCGCCGCCATCGGGATCTCTCGTTCACGAATTCAGCTGATACGCATCGTGATTCATCCTTCTCTAGCTAGCCCAGCTTGAATGGGTCGCGTGAGGTACCGGCTCGGCGGTGTTGATCCAGACGGCCTTGTCCTCCAGGTAGGCTTCGATCGCCTCGATGCCGTTCTCGCGTCCGATGCCGCTCGCACCGAAGCCGCCGTAGGGCATCTCGTAGCTGACTGTTCGATAGGCGTTGACCCAGACCGTGCCCGCCCGCAACGCCTTCGCCATGCGGTGCGCGCGACCGACGTCGCGGGTCCAGACGCCTGCGGCGAGACCGTAGGACGAGTCGTTGGCCAGCCGGATGGCGTCTTCCTCGTCGCTGAACGGAATGACGGCGACGACGGGCCCGAAGACCTCCTCGCGAGCGATCCGCATCCGGTTGTCGACTTGGCCCAAAACCGTTGGCTCGATGAACAGGCCGTGCGTCCAAGCCTGGCATCGCTGGGACGATGCCCGCCGGAGAGCAGCTCCGCACCCTCGTCGGAGGCGATCTGGATGTAGCGCTGCACCTTCTTCAACTGCGCGTCGAAGGCGACCGGGCCCATCTGGGTGTCGTCGGCGAGCGGGTCGCCCAGCCGGATGCCAGAGGCCCGCTCGACCAGGGCTGCGGCGAACTCGTCGTGAATGTCCTTGTGCACCAGGACGCGTGAGCCCGCGGCGCACGTCTGACCGGTCGCGGCGAAGATTCCCGCCACCGCGCCGTTGACCGCGTCGTCGAGGGACGCGTCGTCGAAGACGATGTTGGGCGACTTGCCGCCCAGCTCGAGGGTCACCCGCTTCAAGTCGCCGATGGCGGCCTGTCCCACCTGCGCACCGACGTCGACCGATCCCGTGAACGAGACCTTGGCGACGCGCGGGTCACCGACCAGCGCGCGTCCCGTCTGCTGCGCCGCCGGTGACGATGTTCACCACACCCGCGGGCACACCGGCCTCTTCGAGCACCCGGCCGAACGCCAGCGTGGACGCGCTGGCGTGCTCCGAGGGCTTGACCACCATCGTGCAGCCGGCCGCGAGCGCGGGCGCGAGCTTCCATGTCAACAGAAGTAGCGGCGAATTCCAGGCGGTGATGGCCGCGCACACCCCTGCAGGTTCCTTGAGGGTGTAGCCGAAGAAATCCGATTTGGACAGCGGAACCGTGGCCCCTCGCACCTTGTCGGCCAGCCCGGCGTAGAACTCGTACCAGTCGGGCAGCCCGTCGAGCTGGCCGCGCATCTCACGCAGCAGCTTGCCGTTGTCGTAGGACTCGGTCAGTGCGAGCTCCTCGGCCTTCGAGCTGATCACGTCGGCGATGCGCAGCAACAACTTTCGCCGGTCGCGGCCCGACGTCTGTCCCCAGTCGCCGTCGAGCGCGTCGGCTGGCGGCCTTGACGGCCGAGCGGACGTCGTCCTCACTTGCTTCTGGCAGCGTCGCCCAGGGTTTCGAGGTGAACGGGTCGATGCTTTCTCGGCTTCCGCCGTCGACGGGCGCCACCCACTTCCCGTCGATGAAGAGTCGGTCGGGCACCACGGGGGCCGGCATTGGTCGGTCAGTCATGTCCTTCGCTTTCGATCTTTGATTGGGACTGTCAGTCGGCCGTTCGACAAGCAGTTCCAGTGGTGCGAGGTGCCGATCGATCGCCTTCTCGATGAGTCGCGGGTTTTCGGTTCGCAGGCTGTCGAGCGTCTCCCGGTGAAGCGTCTCGACCACCTGCGGATCTTCGTCTTCGGTGAAGTAGCGCTCCGCCACGACCGTGATCCGCTCGAGGATCTGATGCTGCATGTAGGCGAGAACTTCGCTGCGGGCCGCTCGCGCCATCTGGTAGTGGAAGAGGTGGTCCCAATGCCGCCGCTCAGGACGCATCGGCATCGCGACTCTCCTCCAGCCGCCGCACGGACAACTCCATGGCGTCGAAGTCATCCGTGGTGGCACGCTCGGCGCACAGCAGCGCCAGCTGGAGCTCGACTGCGCGACGCGCCTCCAACAGGTCGGGCAGCTTCTCGAATTGGTTGTTCGAAAGGCCAAGCAGGGCAACGGGAACATTGCTTGTCAGGACGGTGAGACCGCCGCCGTTGCCGCGCTGGGTCGTGATGACTCCGGCCATGGACAGGCTGCGGACCGCCTCGATGACCACCGATCGGCTCACGCCGAGCCGGGCCGACAGTTCGTCCAGCGACGGCAGCCGATCGCCCGGCCCATAGACGCCCGCCCGGATGGCGAACGTGATCTGGTCGATCACTTCGTACTGCGTGCGGTGGCCGCGGACCGGCCGGAACACGTCGGCGAACCCTGGTGTAGCGAGCTTTTCGTTCATGGTCATGCCGTCACCCCGGTCTTCACGGTCAGTAGTCGTCGAGGGTTGTCCACGAAAATCGCGGCGAGGTCGCTCTCGCTCATCCCCCGGTCTCGCAGCCCGGGCAGGACTTTGTCGTGAATTCCGGTCAGGCCAGGACCACCGAACCGCGAGAGGTGTTCGGACTTGCAGGTGTCCATCGACAGCAGTATCTGGTCACGGAAACCGGCCCGCGCGTACTCGCACACCAAATCGAGCGCATCGTCGAACAGCATTGGGCGGTACCACATCAGCGTGTCGAACTCGATGGTGACGCCGGCCTCGAGAAGGGTCTCGTGGTATGAGCGGATCCGATAGGAGTCCGCGTGTCCGATGATGACTCGTGACGGGTCGACTCCTTCCTCGCGTCAGCACCTGCAGCTGCCACAGGCCGATATCGGAGGCGAAGCTGTGGGTCATGATCGGAAGGCCGGTTCTCGCCGCGGCTCGTCCCGCGGCGCGGTGAACCCGTTCCTCTGTCGGCGACATCCAGTACTTCTCGGTGCCGATCTCGCCGATGATGCCCGGGCGGACGCCGGTGTCCTTCTGCGCCCTGCTCGATCTCGGCGACCAACTCGTCGGCCAGGCTGTCCACCGATCGACGGTCGATCTCGGCAGATGCCGGGTAGTAGTGGTCGCGATACCAGCCGCAGCCCATGACGACCTGAATTCCGGTGCGGCGGGCGAGATCCCGCAGTGCGGCGGGATTTCGGTTGATGCCGACGGGGGTCACGTCGACCAAGCTCTTGCATCCCGTCGCGGTCAGGCTGGCGAGCTCCTCGACGATGTAGCGCTCGTCCTCGGGCATGCCCGCAAGGTCGTATCGATGCGTCGCGTGCCAGAACCTGGTCAACAGGTGCTCGTGCATGAGGGTGAAGCCGAGATCGTCCGGCGCGATGGGTCCATCGACCGTCATCACGTGTTCGGTCATCGGATTGGCCGTCATTGCATTCCTCGTCAGTCGCTGCTTGGCGTTGCGTGAACCAACTGAGCAGACCCGGTCCCTGAGGCGCGCGGATCGCCGATCTCTTTGAGGGTCATGCCGACCACGCGGCGTACCGCCGCTGACGAGCCGACCCAGGCCGTCCTGCAGCCGCCGCCCACCGATGACCAGCGCAGGGTAGAAGAACACCGAAACGACGTCGGCGGACCGAGTCGCGCGAACCACCACACCATGCTGGTAGCACTCATGCCATATCTGCGCCCGGAACCACTCAGCGTCCACCTCGGCCGGCAACTTGATCTCCAGGCTTCCGAGCAGCCCGATGGCGGAAGCCCTTGCCGGCCATGGAACTTCGCTCTTGGCGCGCTCGAGGCCCGCGCGGAGCTCGAGCTCGCACGCGGCAGCATTCGCCGACCAGATTCTCGTTGTCGATGATTTTCAGCGTCTCGAGCGCCGCCGCGCACGCCGCAGGGTGACCCGCATAGGTGTTGACGTGAACGAGCGGCGAGTCCTCGAAAGCCTGCTGGATCCGCCGAGATACGGCCGCCGCGCCCATCGGGATGTAGCCACTCGTGAGCCCTTTGGCCATCGTCATGATGTCCGGCTTCACGTTCCAGTGCTCACAGCCGAAGAGCCGGCCGGTACGGCCGAAACCGGTGACGACCTCGTCGGCGATCAGCAGGATTCCGTACCGGTCACACAGCTCACGAAGCCGGGGCCAGTAGTCGTCGCTCGGAATCTTGACGGCGCCGGGGATCGATACCGGCTCCGCGATGATGGCCGCGACGGTGTCCGGGCCCTCTCGCTCGATGATCGCGGTCGTGTCTGCGATGCAATGCTCGACGCAGGTCTCGTCGAACGAGCACTTGCCGCAGAAGCCCGCGAACGGTTGAGGCAGCGCGACGAACCCCGGCACCAGCGGTTGGAACGGTTCCCGGAACGCGGGAATGGCGGTGGCGGTCGTCGCGGCGTAGGTCGACCCGTGATACGAGCCGTAGCGGCTCATGATCTTGAACCTGCCGCTCTGGCCCCTGCGGCGGTGGTAGTCACGCGCCAGCTTGATCGCGACCTCGTTGGCTTCACTGCCGCTGCTGACGAAGCTGAAGATCGGGTCGTCCACCGGAACGCGAGCAGCGAGCTCGTCGGCCAGCCGGGCGACGGAGGAATGCGAGGCTCCCGCCTCGAGCGAGGCGAATTCCAGCTCGCGGATCTGGCCGGCGATCGCGTCCGCGATGTCGGACCGGCCATGTCCTGCGACGCAGACGCCGAGGTGGTTGCCTGCGTCCAGGACCCGGTGGCCGTCCTCATCGATCAGGTCCGTGCCCTCGCCTCTGACGAAAACCCGCGGATATTGGCCGGGGAACAATTCGTCGAGGTGTCGGAAGTCGGCGGCGTAGTGGCGGACTCGGGCTAGAGCGGCCGACTGCGCCTGGGACCGGACGGGCATTAGTTAGGACTCCAAAGGTTTATAAGTCGGATGTGTATACGTTTGACTATTACACCTTTGAGCTGAGGGGTCAACCGTCGACGTCAGGCACCAAAGCGATCGATCTATTGTCAACAAACCTACGGCGTGGATACGCTCCGAACGGCCCGACCGCTCTGCCGAGAGGACGCAGTGACCGAACTGGCGCAAGCGCTTGTCGGAGGGATTCTCATCGGCGGGCTGTACGTCGCCATCAGCATCGGCTTCTCGTTGTCGTTCGGCGTTCTCGACGTCGTCGACCTCGCGGTCGGGATGTGGGTGGTCCTCGGCGCGTTCGCCGCGATCGTGGCAAGCGAGAAGCTGGGCGTCGACGCGTTTCTGCTGCTCCCGGTCGTTTTCGTGGTCTTCGGGGTGGTCGGCTGGCTCGTCGCGCCGCTGATCTATCGGGTCCGGACGAGCAAGTACGCACTGCCTGCGCTGATGGGGCTGGCGTTCACCTTCGGCCTCGCCACCCTGATCCGCGGCGGCCTGCTCACGATGTTCGGTTACACGCCCCGCACCGTGCGCACCGAGTTCTTCTCCGGCAACGTCGAGCTGTTCGGCATCACCGCACCCGCGATCCGGGTGGCCGGTTTCGGCTTCGCGGTCGTCGCCACCGGCCTGTTCCTCGCGTTCCTCTTCTATACCCGCACGGGTCTCGCGATCCGGGCCACCGCGCAGAGCAAGGAAAACGCGGGGCTCATGGGAATCAACGTGAAGCGGATCAGCAGCCTGGTGTACGCCATCTACACCGCCCTCACCGCGATGGCAGGCGCGCTGCTCGGCGCCATCTACGCCATGACCCCGGAGGTCGGCCTGCGCTACACGCTGTTCGCGTTCTTCGTCGTGGTGCTGGCCGGGCTCGGCTCGGTGGTCGGCGTGCTGGCCGCCGGTTTGTTCCTCGGCGTGCTGCAGTCATTGGTCACGACGTATGTGGGCGCCGACTACACGCTGATGGTGGTCTTCGCGGTGCTGTTCGTCGCGCTTCTCGTGTTCCCGCAGGGTATCTCGCGGCGGGGGCTGGCATGAGTAAGCCCGCGTCTGGGGGCAACCCCTACCTCAACCTCGGTGTCCTCGCCCTCGTCGTCGCCGCGATGTGTCTGCTGCCGATGATGACGTCGCCGTACTACATCCGGGTAGCCACCGGCGTCGCGATGTGGGCCGGAATCGCGTTGTCCTGGAACGTGATCTGCGGCTACGCGGGCTACATCAGCTTCGGCCACGTGGCCTTCTTCGGCATCGGCGCCTACACCACGGCGATCCTGATGCAGCCCGACGTCGACTGGAACTTCTGGGCGACCCTTCCGCTCGCTGCCGTGATCGCGGGCGGCGTCGCTGCGCTGGTCGGTTGGCCTGCGCTACGGCTGAAAGGCGCGTACTTCGCCATCGCGACATGGGCGCTGGCCGAGGCGGTACGCGAACTCGCCACCGTCGTCGACATCACCGGCGGCTCCGGCGGACTCAAGACACCGATCCGCCTCGACGACAACTTCTTCTTCTACACGATGCTCGCCGCCTCGGCGATCGCGTACGCCCTGTGCTATCTGCTGCTGGAGCGGTCCCGGTTCGGTTTCCAGGTAAAGGCCGTGCGCGACAACGAGATCGCCGCCCGCGCACAGGGCATCAACACCACGCTGGTCAAGAACGGGGCCTTCGTGCTGAGCGCGATGATCCCGGCCGTGCTTGGCGGCATCAACGCATACTGGATCACGTTCATCAACCCGGACAGCGTGCTGAACACCATCATCACCGACCAGCTGGTCGTGATGGTGCTCGTCGGCGGGCTCGGGCACGCATGGGGTCCGGCACTCGGCGCGACCGCCATGTTCTTGATGCAGGAGCAGCTGCGGGTCAGCTACGGCGAGACGACCGCATACATCATCGTCGTCGGCGTACTGGTGATGGCGGTCGTGCTGTTCCTGCCCGACGGGCTGGTCAGCCTCGGCCGGCGGGCACGACGAATGCGGCTGGTACGCCAGCTGCTCGGCCGCGGCCGTGACGACGTCGCGCCGACAGCGAACCGACCGCGAGACCGAGGAGGCCACACCATGACGGTGCTCGCGGTCGACGACCTGTTCCGCTCCTTCGGCGGCATCCACGCGGTCGACGGTGTCACGTTCGGCGTCGAGCAAGCGGAAATCGTCGGCATCATCGGGCCGAACGGCAGCGGCAAGAGCACACTGTTCAACCTGCTCACCGGCGCCCTGAAGCCCGACAAAGGCACCATCTCGTTGTTCGATCGAGACATCACCCGGCTCGCTCCCTACCGGATCGCCAGGACCGGCCTCAGCCGCACCTTCCAGATCCCCGCGCTGTTCGTGAACATGACTGTGCGCGAGAACCTTTGGACCGCCGCGGTGCAGTTCGACTGGAACAACGCCAGGGCCAACGCGGACGCCGTGCTGGAGCGGCTGGACCTCACTCACGTCGCCGACGACCTCGCGAGCAGCCTGTCCGGCGGGCAGCAGCGGCTGTTGGAGATGGGCCGGGTGCTGATGCAGAACCCGAAGATCGCGCTGCTGGACGAGGTCGCCGCCGGGGTACACCCGCGACTGCGCCAGATCATGCTGGACTCCATCCGCACCCTGCGCGACGCGGGCACGACGTTCCTGGTGATCGAACACGACATGGAACTCGCACAGGACATCTGCGACCGGATCATCGTGATGGATGCCGGAAAGATCGTGGCGCAGGGCAGCTTTGAGGAGATCTCGCACGATCCGCACGTGATGGAGGCGTATCTGGGGGTGTCGGCTGAGTGAGTGAACATCCACGGCACCGACACCCGCGACAGCGTCGTCACGGTCGACAGCGTCGACGCGGGGTATGGCAGCGTGCAGATCCTGCACCAGGTGTCGATGACCGCGCGCACCGGCCAGATCACCTGCATCTTCGGGCCGAACGGCTGCGGCAAGAGCACCCTGCTGAAGGCGATGGCGGGCGTGATCGATCCGTGGGCGGGCACGATCACGATCGACGACGACGATCTCACCCATCTGCCCTCGTATCGCACCCTCGGCCGCGGGCTCGCGATGATGCCACAGGGCGGCGGCGTGTTCCCGCAGCTCTCTGTGCGCGACAACCTGCGCATCGGCGGCTACACGATCCGCTCCCGGCAGCAGCTGGACCGGCGGATCGAAGAGCTGCTCGACGAGTTCCCGCGGCTTCGCGAGCGGTACGGCGTTCAGGCAGGCCAGCTTTCCGGCGGCGAGCAGATGATCCTGTCGATCGCCCGCGCGCTCGTTCTGCGCCCACGGTTCCTGCTGTTCGACGAGCCGTCCGCCGGCCTGTCCCCAAAGCTTGTGGGTGACGTCCTTGTGCGCGCCACCGAACTCGCACAGCGCGGCGTCGGCGTGCTCATGATCGAGCAGAACATTCGCGAGGCGTTGCGGGTGGCCGACCGGATGTATGTCCTTGTGGCGGGCCGGAATCGGTTCGAAGGCACACCCGCCGACGTGGAAGACGACCGCGAGCTCATCCACCTTTATCTAGGGGGTCGCTGAACGATGCACCGCTACGGCCCCGCAGCCCTAAGGGAACCCCGATAGGAGTAATCATGTCCAGCAACATCAACCGTCGACGCTTTCTCACCAGGGCCGGCTTCGTGGTGGGCGGCGCGGTTGTCGGCCCGAGCTTCCTCGCCGCGTGCGGCGGCGACACGGGCGGCGGCGGCGGAGCATCCGACAAGTTCAAGGTCGGCGCCGTGCTCGAGCTGTCCGGCGAGTCCGCGACCGGCGGCCAGATCGCCCAGCGCGGGTACCAGCTATGGGCCGACACGATAAACAAGGCGGGCGGACTGTCCATCGGCGACAAGAAGTTCGAGGTCGACCTGATCGTGCAGGACTGCAAGAGCGATCCCGCGACCGGCGCCGACGCGACGTCGCGGCTGGTCACCGAGGAAGGCGTGAACGCCATCTTCGGCGCGTACACCAGCGGCGTGCAGATCGCGATGGACCCGATCTGCGCCAAGTACCGGGTGCCGTGTATCGCCGGCTCGGCGGAGTCTCCGAACGTCTGGAAGGCCAAGCCCGAGTTCACGTTTGGCGTTATCCCCGCCGTCGACACCACGGCGGCCCGCTCGATCCAGGCGATCGTGGACAACGCCAACCCCAGGCCGGCCACGGCAGCGGTCGTCGGCGCCAACGAGCCGTTCTCCGACAACACCGCCGAGGGGTTCCGCGCCGGGGTCCAGGACGCGAAGCTCAACCTCGTGCACTATGGGCTGTTCCCGCCGAACGCCGACCTGGCGCCGGTAGCAGGCGCGGTCGCGGCGCAGAAGCCCGACATCGTGGCCGTCGGCGGGCACGACGTTCTGCTTGTCGACTTCGTGAAGGCGATGGCCGCGACCGGCTTCACGCCGAAGGCGATCATCGAGCACTACGGCATCACCGATGCCTCGTTCGCGAAGGCGCTCGGCCGCCAGGCCGACGGCGTCATGGGGATCTCGGTGTGGCTGCCGACCGCGTCATTCAAAGACGACCTGTTCGGCTCGGCCGCCGACTACGCGAAGATGTTCCAGGACCAGCACGGCACGCCGCCGGACTACACCGCCGCCGGGTGCAGCGCCGCAGGGCAGGTGCTGCAGGCTGCGGTCGAGAAGCTGGGTGAACCGCCGTCGCTGTCCGAGGAGTCCCGGGGCAAGCTGAACGAGCTGATCGCAGGCACCGACCTGCAGAGCTTCTTCGGTCCGGTCAAGTTCGCAACCGAAGGCGACCACTTCCACAACAACACCGCGCTGACCCCGATGCTGGTCCAGATTCAGGGCGGGCAGGTCAAGGCGATTGCGCCGCCGGACTCGGCAGAGGCGAAGATCATCTATCCGCTTCCTCCGCTGAGCTGAGATCCGCCGTCGTCCACGTCGGCGTGTGCGATCGGCCTCTCCACGGTGACCGCGTCGGTGCCGACATCGACCACGTCGATCAGCGCCAGCGAGTAGTTGTCGTGGGCGCCGGCCTCACGCACCGCACCGGCGATCGCGGCGACGGAGGCCTTGGAGGCGGCGTTGGGCATCGCCGCCCGCAGCTGCGCCGGGCTCTGCAGTCCACTTACCCCGTCCGAGCACAGGAGGTAGCGCGCGGGGACGAGCCGTTCGGTGGCGATGTGCGGGACGATCCGGCCGCTCTGGCCGAGTGCTTGGGTGATCGTGTTCGTCGGCTGCCCATCTGAGCCCACGACCGCATCGTCGACCGAAAGCTGTTGCAGGGATTCGCCTTCGACCCGATAGACGCGGCTGTCACCGACGTTGAATGTGATGACCTGCCCGCTGGTGATGCAGACGCCCGCGATGGTAGTGCCAAGCCCCTTGAAGGCCGGGTCACTGCCGAACTCGAGCACACGCAGGCTGACCTCGCTGAGCACCGCGGCGAGTTCGTCGCCGTCGCGCAGGCGGTGGGCGGCGTCGGCCAGGACTTCCAGCGCGACCTTGCTGGCAAGGTTGCCGCCCTGGTGCCCGCCGATGCCGTCGGCCACAGCGCAGACGAAGGGTTCCTCGGTGTCGAAATGCATTGTGGTGACGGCGCCGTGGTGTGCCTGGCTGATCCAGCCGCCGACGAGGATCGCGTCCTCGTTGCGCTTGCGCATCAGGCCCACGTCGGTGACCGCGGCCACCCGAATTTTCGTCATGACCGCGTCACCCCTCTGATCCCATGCTGACCACCGCTCGCAGATCGGCGCCGAACCCGAGGACGTCGCCCTCGCTGATCCGGGTCCGCTCGTACGGCGTGGACGGGGTGCCGTTGACGGTCGTGCCGTTGGTCGAGGCGAGGTCTTCGACGTACGCGCCGTCGTCGGTGACGGTGAGCTGTGCGTGATGTCGCGACACGTTCTCAAAGGTCTGGATGGGTTCGCCGCAGCTCCCCGCGAAGTCCCTTCCGATCGTGATGCTCGTCGCGACCGGCACGGCGCCCCACGGAAACCTCAGCAGCAGCCCACGGGGCGGGGGTGCAGGGACGCTGGCGAGGTGGGCCGCCACATCGCGCGCGACGGTCATGCCGCCGAGCGGATGCAGCGGGCACGGATGCGGCATATCGCAACCGGGAGCCGTACAGACGGTCGGTGGCGGCGGAATTCGTCGCTCACTGCTGCGGCATCTGAACATTGTTGACAGCGTCGCGGTCGGCGGCCGGCGCAGGCACATCATCGGCGCGGCGAAAGGACGATCGGTATCTCGGTCGCCCGCCGGGCGCGGATGCGAGACTTACCACTGATGTGTGATGCGCTGCTGACCGCGTGACCGCGCTCGACGATCTCGTCGACGAATGGAAGCTGCGCGCCGACGGCGACGCCATCCGCGGCTCCCACTCGGCGGTGTTGCCCGTGCGCGCGCCCGACGGCGCAGCGGCGGTTCTCAAGATCGGCCACTCCGAGCACGAGCATCTGGTGTTGCGGCGCTGGAATGGCGATGGTGCCGTGCGGCTGCTGCGCGCCGACCCGCACCGGCGGGCCGTGCTGTTGGAGCGGCTGCGCCAGGAGTCTCTGAGCTCGCTGGCCGACGTCGACGCCTGCGAGGTCGTCGCCGGGCTCTACCGCCGCATCCATGTGCCGGCGATGCCCCAATTGCGCACGCTGACTTCATCTCTCGACGAATGGGCGGATGACTTTGCGGCGCTTCCGCGGAGCGCGGCGATCCCGCACCGGCTCGTCGAGCAGGCGATCACGCTGTGCCGCGAACTGGCGACGCTGCCCGCCGACCGCGTGCTTCACGGCGACCTGCACTACGAAAGCGTGCTCGCCGCCGGCCGTGAACCCTGGCTGGTGATCGCGCCCAAGCCGGTCAATGGCGATCCGCACTACGAGCTGGCCCCGATGCTGTGGCACCGCTGGCACGAGCTCGCGGGCAATCTTCGCAGCGGCGTCCAGCGCCGGTTTTACGCGCTGGTCGACGGCGCCGGCTTCGACGAGGACCGCGCCCGCGCGTGGGTCGTCGTCCGTGTGGTCCGACAGGCGATGGGCGACCCCGCGAATCTGACCAAATACGTCGCGCTCGCCAAGGCCGTGCAGGACTAGCATCACGAAAAGGCCAGTCCTGGGAGGTCCGATGACGCATCCGCCATTTGGCCTGTCGCCACAGGTGTTCAGCATCGTGATGGTCGCCGGCTGGTTGATTCTCGGCCCCTTGGTGGCCGGGCTGTTCATGCGTAACAAACGCAAACGCCTCCTCAACGCGGGTTCGCCCAGCCAGCAGGCAGAACCGCTTGCGCCGGTCTACCCGTCCCTAACACCACCGGAGCAGCCATACGCCGATCTCCTAGGTCTCTGGCACTACAAGTCGGCGGCCAGGTGGATCGGGGTGATCTGCGGCGTGGTCGTGGGTATCGGGGTCATTCAACTTCCACTGCTGACGGCTGCACCGCTCGGGGCGACCTGTCTGCTCGTGATCGTGCTATCGCTGTGGCGACCGACACTCGCGGCCCAACAGTGCAACATCGACCGGAACCTCGCCGTCACCCTGGGCCGGGGTGGTCGCGAAATTCCATTGGACCTCAACCACTATCGCTACGTCCGGATGCACGTCAGCAGTCCTCGTTACGGTCAGAATTTTCCGAGCATGGTGGTGTTCAATCGCGACTCGCGGCCCGGCTTCGGCGCACTGCTGGGCAGCATGCTGTTCCCACGGGTCGACGACGGCCGCATCGTGATGTTCTACAGCCGGTGGTCGAATGCCGACGGAGCGGTCATGCCGCCGAACCGGCTGGACGACTTCTTCCTCGATGCATGCAGACGCTCCGGCTACGAGCCGTACTTCAGGAGGACGTGGTTCACGACGGGCCGTGCCGGCTGGGAAGTCAGACCCTATTGACCGCGGCACTTGATCGAGTAGTCGATTACTCGCAGTTGAGCGGGCCGTAGACGGATAACTTTTAATTGCGGATCAAGTGCCGCGTCTCACCACGCAGAGGCAGGATTAGCGACCGAGATGGTAGAACATGGCATCCATCAACGGCTGAGCCCCAGCTCGCGGCGCGCATTCGGCTTCGCGTTGGCAGCGGCATGGCTGCGCGCAGGGCATGACGACACCGGAGTGGAGCCCGACGATTTGCTGGTCGGACTGCTTCTAGCTCATCCCGATGCTTACGGTGAAGCGCGGACAGTATTGGCGCACTTCGGCTTGACAGGCCGCGACGTCCTGGCTGCGGACTACCCACGGCTGGATCCAGGTGAGCTGCACCGACTAGTGGCAACCATCGATACCGATGAGCAGCCACCACTGTCCCCGATGGTCGACAAAGCCATGCTCTCCCTTTCGTCTGGCTACGAGATGTCCAGTGCGGCTGGGGATGACGTCGTGCATCTGCGCCAAGTTCTCGGTGCGCTGCTGATGACTTACTCCGAGCTCACTCGTCGACTGGAGGAGCTTCTGACCGCTGCGGGAGCAAGCCTTTCCCGCTTGGTCGAGGTCTATCGCAGCTGGCTCGACGACGCCGCCAACGCCAGCCAATCGCGGAGCCGGCCGCGACTACGCGAGGTACTCGAACGCGAGATGCCGCGCCGCCCAGTCGATGTCCCCACATATGCCTCCGACCGTGTGGGTACTGGCGAGGATCTGATCGGGATACGCCATGAGGTGGACGCATTCGCATATCTCCTCGCGTCGAAGGCACAGCGGCCACCGCTTGCGGTCGGACTTTTCGGCGATTGGGGCAGCGGCAAGAGTTTCTTCATGCATGCGGTCAGCAACCGCATCGAAGGGATCGGGAACCAGCTCAAAGGCCGGGCGCAGGCTGAGATGCCGTTCTGGAAGAACATCCGCCAGATCGAGTTCAACGCATGGGAGTACGTCCAGGGCAACCTGTGGGCGAGCCTGATCGACAACATCTTTAAGGAACTCGACGGTGAGCTTATCGACTCGGTCCGCGACCGCCAGGGTGAGCTGGAGACCGCGCGCGACGACGCAACCAAGGATGCGGAAGCACACGCTGCCCAGCGCCAGAAGCTCCTCGATGAGATCGAAGATCGCAAGTCTGCGGTGGCAAATGCCGAGCAGAATCGGGACACAGAGCGCAAGCAGCTCATCGAACAGCGCGCCGAGAAGGTCAAAGAGACGCTGGACGCCGCTCACCGCGACGCTGTGGGCCAACAAGCCACCGTCATCGCGGGCAAGGAAGTCACCGAGCTGGCTGTTGCGGTCGGCGACGCGCGGGCCGTACTGCTGCGCGGCCGCGGCTTACTTGGTCCCTATTGGACCGCTCGGCGTATCGCGATAGCGACAGTCGTCGCGCTGCTGATTCCAGCCGTCGCATTCGCCGCCGAGGCGCTCAAGCTGCCCACCGTTGTGAGCTTGCTCGGCGGTCTGGCGGTCCTTGTCCCGGCGATCACGGGGCTGCTGCGATCATCAACCGAGTGGATGCGGAAGGCAATCGACGGCGTCGAGAAGGTCGACGAGACAAATCACCGGCGAGCTGGCAAAATTGGATGCCGCGGTCGATCGGGCGCGCGCCGACCTCCAAGAGTCGCAGCAGGCGCTGGAAAAAGAGAAGGAGGCCGAAAAGGTCGCGCTAGCCCAGGCCGAGAGCCTCGATGGCGAACTGAATGAGCTCACGCCGAGTCGGGTGCTCGGCGAGTTCGTGCAGGAGCGTTCCCGTGCAGGCGATTACCGCCGCCACCTCGGCCTACTTGCCGACGTGCGACGCGATCTCGAGCAGCTCGAGACGCTTGTTCGCGAGAACAACGACGCTGGCAAGGAGCCTGAAGACGGCGGACCACCCAACCGGATCATCCTCTACATCGACGACCTGGATCGCTGCCCGTCGAAAAAGGTGCGTCGAGGTACTCGAAGCCGTTCACCTGCTGCTGGCGTTCGAGCTTTTTGTCGTCGTGGTGGCGGTCGATGCACGCTGGCTCAGCGTCGCGCTCACCGACGAGCTCCGCGCACTCAAACCCGACCGCGACGAAGGGCGGTGCGCGACGCCGCAGGACTATCTCGAGAAGATTTTCCAGCTCCCGTTCTGGGTCCAACCCTTGACCACGGACGGCAGACGCACGCTCGTCCATGGTCTGTTGGAGGGCAGCGTGACCAGCCGGAGACGGGCTCGGCCATGCCGCTGCCGATGGCGACACAGCAGGCGTCCTCAAGATAGGGGACCCCGAAAAAGAAGCGCTGAGCGTCATGCTGTCGCGCCGTGGCGGTGACCCGCGGCTCGATGCCCACCTGTTGGCACTCACGCCGGCCGACCTGATCTTCATCGAGTCGCTCGCTCCGCTGCTGGGTAACACACCGCGGCGCGTCAAGCGCTTCGTCAACGTCACGCAGCTACTGCTAGCACTGCCTCCGTACCTCGATCACAACACACAGCATCCGTCTGACCGCAACATCGTGGCGTTCCTGGCGGCGCTCAACTCCGGCATGCCGACGTTGGCCGCGTCATTGTTCGACCTCGTCGAACCGAATTCGACTCGCACGCTGTCGCACATCGTCGTCGAGCTGACGCCTAACCCTCCGGACAAGTCCGACACCCTCACCGACGAGCACAAGAAGCTGACCAAGTGGCTGAGCGACAAACCGGACTGGGCGTTATTGCCAGTCAAGCGGCTCACTACCCGCCTGGATGTCGTGCGTCGTCTCAGCTTCGACCGTGCGATGGCGCTGTCAGCGACTTAACGGGCTACGCCCTGGACTCCTACTCACGCCCGCGCCTGTTGCTGATCGTCGCGAACACGCTCCAGCCGACCAGCGTGCCGAGGGCGATCGAGAAGATCGCGGCGACCGCCGTGCCCAGCGTCGTGATGTCGCTGTAGTCGCCGGTGACGGCCTCCCCAAGCTGTTCGAAGCTCAGGGCGCCGGGCACCAACGCCCAGAACGCCGCCAACATCATCACGATCGCCGGCGGCGAGGTCTTGATCCGCGCGGCGAGCATCGCGAACGGCACCACGAGAAACGCACCGACCGCGCCGGAATGCGTCGGCGCCAACACCAAACCGCCCAGCGCCTGACCGAGAAGCGCCACGGCGATCGCCGCCATCAGCCACAGCAGCGAGCCCTTGGGCGCGGAGAGATAGATGTACAGGCCGATGGAGATCACGACGACGGCGACCCACAGCGACCACGGACCCATCTGGGGCGACGGCGGCTGCGGGGCGACCCGGCCTGCGACATGCATGCCCAGCCCGACCCCGAAGACGAGCAGCCCCAGTTGTGCGACGCCGTAGATCAGTCGGCTGGAGCCGCTGATCACGTGGGAGCTGGCGAGTTCCATCGCGGCGATCGTCAACGCCAGGCCCGGCAGCATCGCCACCAGTGGTGGGCTGATCACCCGCAGCAGCCCGTCGTTGGCCGCGTCGGCGACGAACCAGGTGGCCAGCATCGTCACAACCGCCGCTGCCACCGTCGGCAGTACCGCACTCAGTGCCGGAAATGGCCTGCCCAGCATGACGATGACGCCGACAACGGCGCCGAGAAATACGTAGCCCCACAACGACGCCCACGTCGGATTGATGACCATGCCGAACCCGAGCGTGGTGATGATGTAGCCGATCACGGTGGTGACGGGTCCGAATCGCGTTGGCATCGTGCGCGCGGTGGCGGCCTCCCTGGTGGCGTCGGCCGGCGTGATCGCGCCAACCTCGGCGAGTTCGGCGATCGCATCGATCCGGCCCGCGAGGTTCAGCTGCGTCGTCGGCTTGACGACCGTCTCGACTTCGTAGGCGACGGTGCCCACCTGGACCACCAGCGCGGTGGGCAGCACCACGATGCGGACGGTTTGGCGGGTGTACTGGTTGGCGATCGCCATCAGCCGCGCCTCGACCAGCTGGGTCGGCTGCTCGCACTCGAGCAACGCGATCCCCAGCTCGCGCAGCATCGCGGCGACCTCGGCGTCGTCATGGTTCTGCCCCTCGGCCAATGCCTCGGGGATCTCCTTGCGGATCGACTGCAGAAGCCGGCTCGCTCTGCTGCTCATCGGCCGGGCGCGAACGTCATGGGCTCATCCTTCTCCCGGCAGCGGCCGGTGGGTATGGCATGCCGTCGCGGTCGGGTGCCAATGGGACGGCTGCGAGCCCGACGACAAAGGCCGTCAGGTGCCCGACCTCCGTGAAGGTCGGCCGAAGCGCCGCGTTGCCTGCCAACGCGACGACGGCCGCGCTCTGCCCCGGGTTCGCCAGTGCGGCCGGACATACCCGGTCAACGCGCCCGCCACTCCGAGCACGAAGTAACTCACACCGACGTCGCGTGCGTTCGCCAGCCGCCTCGGCGCCTCGCCCCTTCTCATCGACCACCGGAGATAGCCCTGGCCCACATACGTTCCGACCAAATGCGCCGCGATACCCACGAGAAGCCAACGCCACCAACGCAACCGGCGCTCGGCCGGTGCCACCACCGCGACGAACATCGGCACGTACGGCCACCACATGCGGCCATCGAGCCAGAACAGGCTTGTCGTCAGCACTCGCGACGGTTCGGTGCGCAGCCGCCGCAGGTTGGTCGAGTGCCTGCGCTGGATCCGCTTCGATCCCCTTCGCCCGGCCGACCGCTGAATCCGCGTGGTGACGAACAGGACGAGCAGCCACACGAAGCTGAGCGGGGCGGTGGCCACGCCGCGAACCAGGCCGTCCAGCCTCGCGTCCTTCACCAGGCCAACCTAGCGCCACGCTTGCCGTGACCGCCGTTCCGCCATATTCGCCCGTGCCGAGGGCTACGGTCAGTCCCATCAGAGCAGGTCAGCACGAACAAAGGAGTTGACATGCCACGACGCGATCGTCCCCACCGAGACCGAGACGTCGACATCGTTATATCAGCAGCCGCCGCGGGCGCAGGCGCAGTCGCACGTTAGTTGCGGCTGTAGCTGCCCGACATGTAACAGCGGGCACTGCCACAATATGGACACTGGCTGCAACGTGAGATAGCGGCGTCTCGTCGACGCCTCAGGTAGCGTCGGCGAACTTCCGCTCCGATGCGGTTTCCGGCGCATCGTCGGACGTGGCTGTCAGGAATCGGTCGGGAAGCGCCAGTTTGTTGATGGTGCGTAGCACCAGGAGATACTGGTGCACCAGCGAACCGGTCGTGTACGGCAGATCGTATTTGTCGCACAGCGCCCGCACGCGCACGGCGATCTGCGCGAGGCGGTTACTCGGCAGGTCGGGGAACAGGTGGTGCTCGATCTGGTAGCACAGGTTGCCGCTCGAGAACGCCAGCAGCGGACCGGCTTTGAAGTTCGCGGCACCCAGCATCTGTCGCAGGTACCACTCGGCTTGGGTTTCATCCTTGAGCACGTCGGCGGTGAATTTCTCTGCGCCGTCCGGGAAGTGCCCGCAGAAGATCACCACGTACGCCCAGAGGTTGCGTATGAGGTTGGCCGCTGCGTTTGCGCCCAATGTCCTGCGCCAGCGAGACCGGCTCAGCGCCGGGAAGAGCACGTAGTCCTTGACGGTTTGGCGGCGCAATCTTTCCGACGAACGCCCGCCTCGCCTGGGCCACCCTCGGGCATCTGGAGCTTAGGCGATCCCGCTCCGAATGGATGCCGTGAAGGCCGATCCCCCACTCGAAAATGCTGGCCAGCAACAGGTTCCGAAGCGGCTGCACCAGGTGGGCGGGTTGCCACGGCTCGTCGCGGGTTACCCGTATCACGCCGAAGCCGAGGTCGTCGTCGACGCCGACCACGTTGCTGAACACGTGATGCCGGTAGTTGTGCGAATACCTCCACTGCGACGAGACACCGACCATGTCCCACTCCCAGGTGTTGGAGTGGATCTCCGGGTCGTTCATCCAATCCCATTGGCCGTGGCCGACATTGTGGCCGATTTCCATGTTCTCGACACTTTTCGCGTAGGCCAATGACGCGGTCCCCAAGACCCAGCCGGCCCGTGACCGGCTGCACGCGATGATCAGTCGTGCCACGACGTCGAGCGTCCGTTGAAACTGGATGGTGCGACGGATGTAGGCAGCGTCCCGCTCACCGAGAGACTCCTCGATGTCGCGACGAATGGCGTCAAGCTCGGTTCCGAGGGCCTCGATGTCGGCCTGGCTCAGATGCGTGTACGCAGCGATGTCGGCGATTGCCAATGGATGTCCTGGTCGATCCGTCCGGGTTGCGATGGTGGGCTCGTGTGAGAACCCGAAACGTTGCGGACCACCGGCCGAGATCGAGTGAGACGACGGCAGCGCGTCGGCGTATGACCAGCCTAGTGAGGACGACGCTGCGTGTCCACGCTCCACAACGCCGACTATCGGTACTCGACCACCTCGGGTGATCGATCAACCCCGGAAACGGCCCTTTTTCAAACTCTTTTCATCGCCTTCAACGTCGGTCCAGTCCCCCGAGGCGTAGCTGTACGGCTTCGCGCCGCCGCGGATGACGTCAAGCCTGCCGTCGTTGTGTTTGACGTAGGCGTCGCCGAACCGCATGTACTTGTCGACTGCGCCGTCGGGAGTGACACGGTAACTGTCACGTGAGCCCCAGATGCGCCGGCCAATGCCGCAGAGGTCACGGTGAAACGATGGAGGAACGCCGAGGCCGCGGTTCGCGGATCTTCTCGGGGATTGAAGCGCGCGCAGCACCTGCACGGCCAGTTCGCCTGCGGCCTTGTCGCCGTCTTCGAGTAGCTGTGATGGTGTCCTTGACGAGCTTGACGCGTAGGTCGTAGGGCGTACGGGGCAGTGTTGGCGAAGCCATGAATTTTCCTTCTTAGTCGAGCATGTTCGCTCGCAACCGAGCTGCCCGATACTGCTGACGGTACGCCCTTCCCGTCGCTCGGGTTGAGCAGCCCTCAATGTGGTTGTCCGCGATCAGGATCGAGACGACCCGTCCGGTGGTGTCAGTGTGGCCGTAAGACCGAAGAGCAGCAGATCGAGGCCGCGGTCGAGTTCAGCGGCGCCGTCGTAGTACGCCAGCACCGACGCCAGCGCGCGCACCTGTGGGAACTCGGTGACCGCCAGCCGGTGCAGGCCCAGCCGCAGCACATCGTCGGTCTCCTCGGGCCGCTCGATCACCTCCTGCAACTCGGTGAGGATGTGGCCGTGCAGGTAACCGAAGAGCACCCGGTATATGTGCAGGGCATCCGCCCCGCTGAAACCGGAGGACGTGAGCAGGGCGAGGACATCCTCCAGTGGCCGCAGCATCCCCGGCGGCCGTTGGCCCAACGGAGTCGCCAGCGGCCGAGTCACCAGCAGCGCCACCACTTTTGGGTGCGTGAGAGCCAACCGCCGGAACTCATGAGCGACGGCGCGCAACTGGCCCGCCCAGTCTGGATCGGCCGTATCTACCCGCAGTTGCCCGAGCACGATCTCGGCGACGCCGTCGAGCAGCGCCGCCTTGCTCGGTACGTGCCGATAGAGCACCGTGGGATCCCGGCCCACCTCATCACTGAGGCGACGCATGGACAAGCCGTCGATGCCGTCACGGTCGATGATCCTCAGCGCCGCTTGCAGGATCATCGACCGGCTGACCGGACCTTCGGTCTGGCCGCTGGACGCGTCGGAGGAGTCAGATCCGTCGGCGCCGTCATCACGCCGGTTGCTGTTCGTCATCACGGGAGTACTCCCTTCCGCTCGTCACAGGACGACATCATATGTTAACGCTATACGTCAACAATGTTGACAGCATCGTCGAAATCAGGCGTGTACTGGAGGTCTACTTCCAGATGAGAGGCCTGAAATGCTTGTCATCGTTGGATTGAGTGTTTTGCTCAGCGCCGCGATCGCGGACGCGGCGAGCAGTGCAAGGGCGGCCCACCCACCGACTAAAAATATGCGTGTCCGGTTATCGCCTCTCGAGGGCGACCGGCACGATGTTCCTCTTTTGGATCATGGTCGGCGTGGTGGTGCCGCTCGAACGCGAGCGGCACCCTGGAGCTGGCACGATCCACCCGGCTCGAACATCAAGCAGAGCCCGACAGTCGCGGTATGGGGCCGATATGGCTACCAACACAACCGTTTTGATCATCGTTGCCGCAATGGCGGCACTTGTGCTCGCAGGCGTGCTCGCCGTCGTGGTGTACAAGACGCGCACCCAACAGCGCCACGGCAAAGGCGCGACGATCCGCGAAGATCGAGGAGGACCGCTACGACTTCGGCGTCAAGAATGCTTGCCGACGAGTTCGATGCGAGAGCCCATGCGGCCCAGGTCGAGATCGACATCAAGACGGTCAGGGCGAGCGGCCTGCACCAGCAAGCGACCGTCCGTCGCCGCGAGGCAGTCACCTCCCGAGAACAACTGAACGAGCTGCAGGGACAGTACACACAAACCAACTGCGCCCGGATAGCCATGCCCTATCCCCGGCTCTAAGGACACTACCATGAATGCTCTGGTCGATCGTCACTCGTAGCGCTCGCCATCGTCTCGCTAATCGATTGTACGCAGTCGGTGAAGGTCGTGACGCAATACCAAAAGGGCGTCTTGTTCCGGCTCGGCAAGGTGGTGGGTGTCAAGGAACCCGGCCTGGCACTGATCATTCCGGTAATCGATCGACTGGTCCGGGTGTCGTTGCGGATTGTGACGATGCCGATCCAGTCGCAGGGCATCATCACCCGCGACAACGTCAGTGTCGACATTTCCGCAGTCGCCTACTTTCGCGTCGTCGACCCGGTGAAATCGGTGATCGCCATTGAGAACGTCGGACTCGGCCATCAACCAGATCGCGCAGACGACACTGCGCAAGGTGGTCGGTCAGCACACCCTCGACGAAGCGCTCTCCGAAACCGACGTCATCAACGCCAACATCCAGAAGATCCTCGATGTGGCCACACTCGAGTGGGGCGTCGAAGTGAACCTCGTCGAACTGAAGGATATTCAGTTGCCCGAAAGCATGAAACGCGCGATGGCCCGGCAAGCCGAGGCCGAGCGGGAGAAGCGTGCCAAAATCATTGCTGCCGAGGGCGAATCGATGGCGGCCGCCGCCCTTGGTGAAGCGTCGGACACGATGATGGCGCACCCGCTAGCCTTGCAACTGCGGAACCTGCAGACGTTGGCCGAGCTCGGAGTGGAGAAGAACACCACAGTGGTCTTCCCCGCGCCGATGATGAGCGCGATCGGCGAAATCAGCAGCTTCCTCACTCGGGAAACCGCCGCCGCGAAAGGGATCACACCCCCCCCGGCCTCGGTCAAACCATCGGCATTGGCGGTGACAGACGTGCCGACCAACGGCGAGCCCGCGAACGGTGCGGCACTGGAACCGGGCGCGCGGGTGTCTGAACGCTCTCCGCACCGTTGACCTACTCGGTCGGTTTGTGTCGGGCGCGGGCGCGGCGCACGGCTTCGTCGACGATTTGTTGAGCCACGTCAGCCAACTTGCGGTGTTCAGTTTGGCTCATCGCCCGCAGGTGGGTGAACGCGTCCTCGACGCTGCGCCCGGTACGTCCCCGGATAAGACCGATCGCCTGATCGATCACCGGGCGCGTCGACAACGCCGTCTGCAACTGGACGGTAAGAGACAGCGCATCGGCAAGGATCTGCGCGTTGTGCACAGCGACCGCCGCTGGTTTGGCGAACAATTCGCCGAGTTCGGCCGCGTGCTCATCGAAGACGTCTTTGCCGTGGGCGTATACGTTGATCGCCCCGACCACCTGATCTGGCAGCAGCAGTGGCAGCGACAGGGCACTGTGCACACCTAACCTGCCAACGCGCGGACCGAACCGCGGCCACATCTTCTCCCCACCCAACGACCCGGAACGCACCGTGCGGCGTTCCAGCGCCGCCGTGATGCAGGGCCCCTCCTGGAAGAGTCACGTACTGGATTTCGTCGATCTCGGCGACAAATGGAGCGCTGGCCGCCAACGCCGCCACCATGTTGTCCGGCCGGTCGATCCGCAACAACGTCACTCCGGCACCATCAGCGCCGGGTATCGCGCCCACTGCGAACGCGGCCACCTCAGCCAGCAACTCAGGCAACCCGAGACTGCCCGCAACCAGGCCCGCGAGGTTGCCGATGCCGGCTTGTAAATCGGCGTCATCGGCACTGACCTGCTCCGATGTCCGCGATCCGTCATCGCCTGCGGTCAACTCCGCCATCCCGGCACCTGCGCTCACAGTCCTGCCGGTGCCCGACGTGCACTGCGGCCACCGGCCACGTATTCGCGGCGTATTCGCCGCGAGATGGCTCCTACACTAATCGGGCTTTGAGCGGCAGGTTCGTGACTCCGACCAGCTGCCGAATCTCACCGTGCGGAGCACGTCAAAGGGTGTAGCGTCATAGGTGCTGAGAATCTCAGCTGGTCCGGGATGGGTTCGGCTGTCCGCCGCTGAACCCAAGGAGCACTGGCTCCGAGCCCTCACACACCGGTGATCGTCTGCCCGCCGGGATCACCATGACTGAACACGCTTGTTCTTCCCACCAAACCTCCATCACTCACCAAGCGTCACGCGGCGCGATTCGACACTCGATGGACGATGTCGTCGGTGGCCATTGTCAGCGCATACGGCGAAATCGACGCGATCCAACGCGAGCACCCTCACCGATTACGCATCGTGAATGCGGCGCGTTGCCGCGGACTGATCCTGGATCTCAGCGGTCTGGAATTCTTTGGTACCGAAGGCTTTTCGGCGCTGCACAGGGTCTCGGTTCGCTGCGCGCGCGCCGGAACGGGTGGATGGTGGTACCTGGTGCCGCTGTCTCCCGACTGCTACGAATCTGCGACCCCCACGGATCGCTGCCCGCCGTCGACACCATCGATGCGGCACTGGCTAACCTCCAGGAGCACCACGAGGATCCGTGACCGCCCTTGTCAGGTACATCCGGCGGGCAGGGGCCCAACGCCGTCCCAGCCCCTATCATCGGGCCGTCAGTAATCCGTCGGGAAGCGCCAGCTTGTGGATGGTTCGCAGCGTCAAAAAATACTGGTGCACGAGCGAACCGGTGGTGTAGGGCAGGTCGTACTTGTCGCAGAGCGCCCGAACCCGTACGGCGATCTGCGCGTAGCGGTTACTCGGCAGGTCGGGGAACAGGTGGTGCTCGATCTGATAGCACAGGTTGCCGCTGGAAAACGCCAGCAGCGGACCGGCTTTGAAGTTCGCGGCGCCCAGCATCTGTCGCAGGTACCAGTCGGCCCGGGTTTCATGCTCGAGCACGTCGGCGGTGAATTTCTCCGCGCCGTCGGGGAAGTGCCCACAGAAGATCACCACGTATGCCCAGAGGTTGCGCAACAGGTTGGCCACCGCATTGGCCGCCAAGGTTCTGCGCCAGCGAGATCGAGCTCAACGCCGGGAAGATCACGTAGTCCTTGACGGCCTGGCGGGCGATCTTTCCGATCAGCGCGCCTCGCCTGGACGACCCTTTTCGGCGGCTGTGCCGGCCCGAATCCGCTCCGAGATGAACGCCGTGCAGGGCGATGCCCCATTCGAATATGCTCGCCAACAACAGATTCTGAAGCGGCTGCAGCAGATGCTGCGGCTCGCCACGGTTCGTCGCGAGTCACCCGCATCACGCCGAAGCCGAGATCGTCATCCATGCCGAGAACATTGCTGAACACGTGGTGGCGGTAGTTGTGCGAGTACCTCCACTGCGAGGAGACGCCCACCATGTCCCACTCCCAGGTGCTCGAGTGAATCTCGGGGTCGTTCATCCAATCCCATTGGCCATGGCATGACGTTGTGGCCGATCTCCATGTTCTCGACGCTTTTGGCGAAGGCCAGCGACGCGGTGCCCAGCGCCCAGCCGACCCGTGACCGGCTGCAGCCGATGAGCAGGCGCGACGCCACACGTCGAGCGTCCTTTGGAACTTGATGGTGCGCCGAATATAGGCGGCATCCCGTTCACCGAGCGACTCCTCGATGTCGCTGCGAATGGCGTCCAGTTCGTACCCGAGGGCCTCGATGTCGGTTTGGGTCAGATGCGCGTACGCAGCGATGTCGGCAATTGCCAATTGATGTCCTGTCGATCCGGCCGTGCGGTGAGGCTGGGCTGTTGTGAGAACCCGAGGGAGTGCGGACCACCGGCCGAGATCGAAAGAGACGACGGCAGCGCGTCGGCGTAACCCCAGCCTACGGGCCATCGACCCACGCTGCGGCAACGTTGCGTCCCCGTGCGAGGGTCAGCGGAGCAAACCGAAGGGGGTAAGGTCAGAGGCATCGGGACCACCCAGGCCCCCACGATCAAGGGGCCAGCGATGTCTGATAAATCTCCTCGACAAGCCATGTCCAAGAAGTCCGGAAAATCTCTGAAAGAGAAGCGCGCCGCCAAGCACGCCAAGTCGGCGGCCAAGGCTCTCGTCCGCCGAGGCGTTGTTCCATGACAAGAAGCGCTGAGGCGCAAGCAGCTTTCGCTCGGGGATCCTGGCTCGCTCACGCAAGCCGAACGAGCGCAGACTGCCGATTCACCCGGCGCATTTCAGCAGGATCGATCGCCGGGTCCGGCCGCAGATCTTCCTTGAGCATGGCTACGGCTCGGACTTTGGCGCCACAGACGACGCACTGGCCGAACACGTCGGTGGCATCAGCGACTCGAGAACAGCTCATCGCCGACTGCGACGTCATTCTGCTTGCCCAAGGTCGAGGCTGAGGATCTCGCGGAACTCAATGCGGGACAAGTCGTCTGGGGCTGGCCGCACTGCGTGCAGGATTCCGCCCTGACTCAGATCGCCATCGATCGGCGGTTGACGTTGATCGCGTTCGAGGCGATGAACCACTGGCAGGCCGACGGCGGGTTCGGCGCTGCACGTCTTCCACAAGAACAACGAGCTCGCGGGCTACTGCTCCGTCCTGCACGCCATGCAGCTGGTCGGGATCACCGGCAGCTACGGCCGCCGGCTGCGCGCTGCCGTCATCGGGTTCGGCGCCACCGCCCGTGGCGCGGTCACCGCGTTGAACGCCCACGGCGTCGACGATGTGCGGGTGCTGACCAACCGGGATGTGGCCGCCGTCGGTTCGCCGATCCACTCCACCCAGATCATCCAGATGGCGCCAGCGACCACGTGACGCCCGAACGGACTTGGGCGGATACGCCGGACGAGGTGTCATTCCGGTGGCGCGATTGCTTGCCGACAACGACATCATCGTCAACTGTGTCCTTCAGGATCCCGGCGCACCGCTGATCTTCGTCACCGAGGAGGACCTGGCCGCCTTCACTCCGGGAAGCCTGATCGTCGACGTCTCCTGTGACACCGGTATGGGGTTCAGCTGGGCGCACCCGACCTCGTTCACCCAGCCGATCATCGGGATAGCGAACGGCGTGCACTATTACGCCGTGGACCACAGCCCGTCCTACCTGTGGAACTCGGCAACGTGGGAGAACAGCGAGGCGTTGTTGCCGCACATCGAATCAGTGCTGGCCGGGCCGGCAGCTTGGAATGCGTCCCCGACGATCTCCCGGGCCATCGAGATCCGCGATGGCGTCGTTCTCAACCCTAGCCATCCTGTCGTTTCAGCACCGCGACGATACCTATCCGCACGTGGTCCGGGAAGACCGAACCGAGCCGGCAGGTGCGATGGCCTAGCCGTCGCCGCCGGTCGCCGCCGCGCCCGGATGCCGGATCGTCGCGCCCCGTAGCCGGCGGTTGTTCATGGGTTCGCGCGCCGACTTCTGGTGCTCGAGCTGCCGGATCAGTTCACGCTTCGCTTCGGAGAGTGCGCAATTGATGTCCGGGTTCTCTGCGACCGCTACCAGCGGCGGACGGCCGGGCAGGATAGTGCGCAAGGTGACACGCTGCTCGTTGCCGCCGCGGTCCTGCAGTGAGACTTCCAGGTCCACATCGTGCGGGTCCCACTTCCCCAGGTACGGCCCGAGCGTTGACAACATCTCCAGCAGGTGCGGACGTTCCTTCGCCACGAATCCGACGCCTACATGGATCGCATTCTCACGGAAAGCATTTCGCTGTTGAGTTTCGTACTTCTTCATCGTGGTCTTTCCCTTTGAGTGACGGAGCTATCGCGCCGTCGTTGAGCGCGGCCGTCAAATCGCTGCCGGCCGCTCGGCGATAAGCCGTTGCGCCAGACGCAGATACGCACCGGCCACAACGGGCCACGCCATGTCTGGCGCCAACCCGCGCGCCTCGGCGGCCATCGATCCGGCCAGGCGCGGCTGCGTCAGGATGCTGCGCAGCGCTGTCACCAATGCGCCGGGATCATCGTGGTCGACGAAGGCGCCCGCTCCGTTACAGAGGAGCTTCGACCGCGTGCGGGAAACGCGGTGGCCACGGCCGGCCGGCCAGCCGCGATGGCGTCGGCCAACGCGCCAGAGCTGACCTGATCGGTGGAGTCATAGGGCAGTACAACGACAGCCGCGGACTGGATGAGCGCGGTCAGCATCGCCCCGTTGAAGTAGCGGGCGTCGAAGACCACCGAATCCGCCATTCCGCTCGCGACGAACTTGTTCCACCAGGGCATCGCGGTATGCCTCGCCTTCGTCGGCGAGCACATCGGGGTGCGTCGGTCCGACGACCATGTATCGGGGCCGGCCGGGCAGGCTGATGAAGTGAACTCATCGCCTCGATCACGCGCTCGATGCCCTTTCCCGGGCCGCAGCAGACCCCACGTCAAGATGGTTGGTCTGCTCGGGCGCTTCAGGGGAGGGCCGGTCGGGACGACCGCGCCGTGCGGGATCGTCAGTGACCTTGCGGCGATCGACGCCATAGATCGTCACACAACCGTTGCTTGGCGACCTCGGACATGACGACCACTTGATCGACCGTGGCGGCGATCGACTCGAGGACCGAATGTTGATGTGGTGTAGGGGTTTTCAGTACCGTGTGCGACGATGACGATCGACGGAACACGCAGCCCGCGGATGATGTCCACCACGTCGTTTCCGTCAACACCTCCGTAGACGCCGTAGTCGATATTGGATGACCGCGACGTTGCCCTGGTTCAGTAGGTCGACGCACGCCCCGACCGAGATTGCTGAGTCGCCGACCAACTCTCCGACCACGCCGCCCCCGACGACGGCGAACCGTCGGCCACACGGACCACACTGACGTCGGCGTCATGCGCTCTCAACGCTTCGGACAGGGCAGCGCTGAATGTCGCCAGTCCGCCCAGGGTGGGCGGATAGGGAGTGAGGATGCCGACACGGGCGCGGCGAGATGGCATGTTGCGCTCGGACAGGCGGAGCCAGCGATGGAAGCGAGTAAGGAAGGGAGGAGCGCTCAAGGTAATTTCCGATGGACGGTTGTTACCGGCGTGTCCGACGTGAGCGGTTGCTCGGCAAATCAGCGGAAGACAACTGGTGCATTCCGGACTAGCTGGGTTCCCAACCCCTCAACGGTACACCCATGGGCATCGGTGCTGATGACTTCGGGTGACGTGTGGCGCGTTTTTGCTTGCGCCAGCGCATATTTCAATAACGGTGGTGAGCGCGTTGCGGCCCGCAACCAGCGAGACAGCGCGCGCCATCCCAATGCCGCAGGTGTAGCGTCGATAGTGAACCACCCCCGGCACTCGTGCGTCGGGCCAGCTCGAAGTGAGGGAATCGCCCATGGACCGCGCTGGCTCGAATGCGAAAATCCCGGCGCACGAACCTATCCGGCTCACGCTGGTGTCCGAACTGGGCGGCGCGCTCGACGGTGGCTGGTGGCCGTACACGTCGTCGGTCGCAAAGGAACTTCCCGAGCTGATCGAGGCGCTGGAAGGACCATTGGGCCAAATCGTCGATATCGGCGTCAACTGGTCGCCCTTGGAGGGTGTGCCCGATCTCGACTCACTGAATTACCGCGGTAACGCCGCCGTTCGCAGCCGCAACCCGCCCGCAACGCAGATCACCGCACGAGCCTGCCGTCCGCCTGGCACTGCGCCAACAGCGCAGTGTTCGACGAGCCGCTGGGCTGGCAGTCTTCTCGGTACACCGAGACACCGACGCGTTCCGGACAGCAGAGGACATCGTCCTCGCCGCCCGAGCCGAGCACCCGATGTTTGCGAGGTCGGCGTCCGATTCAGCGTGAGACGCTGCGCCGACGGCCTGCGGGGTTGCGATGCTGACCGCGCGCTGAACCGCCGGCATTACCTCCACCGCGCCTGCGGCGGCTGGTCCTCCGGACGTCTGCGCGGCCGTAGCGTTCGCGGCCGGGTTCGGACGGCTCGGGGGCGCCTTGAACGGAGCGACCTCGCCGACCAGTGCGGTCACCGGCGCCGAGTTCGCGACGACTTCCTGCGGGCGGACGTTGATCCCGGCCTTGCGCATCAGTGCGTTGGTGTCCCTGCGCTGTTCGGGCAGCACCACGGTGACCACATCGCCCGAATTGCCCGCCCGCGCCGTCCGACCGGACCGGTGCAGATAGGCCTTGTGCTCGACCGGGGGGTCAACGTGCACGACGAGTTCGACGTCGTCCACGTGCACACCGCGCGCGGCGATGTCGGTGGCGACCAGCACCCGCGCCTCGCCCGCACTGAACGCGGCAAGGTTGCGATCACGCGCGTTCTGAGAGAGGTTGCCGTGCAAGTCAACTGACGGCACACCGGATTCGGTGAGCTGCTTGGCGAGCTTGCGGGCCTGGTGTTTGGTGCGCATGAAGAGGATCCGTCGTCCGGTGCCGGACGCGAGATGGTGCACCAGCTCCTTCTTGGCCTGGACCCCGGTGACATGGAACACGTGGTGTGTCATTTCGGGCACGGGCGAGTGCGCCTCGTCGATCGAATGCGTCACCGGGTTGTGCAGGAACCGCTTGACCAGCTTGTCGACGCCGTTGTCCAGCGTCGCGGAGAACATCATCCGCTGTCCGCCGGCGGGTGTGGCCGCCAAGATCCGGGTCACGCCGGGCAGGAAGCCGAGGTCAGCCATGTGATCGGCCTCGTCGACGACGGTGACCTCGACCGAGTCGAGGCTGATGACGCGCTGCCGCATCAGGTCTTCGAGGCGGCCAGGACACGCCACGACGATGTCGGCACCGGAACGCAGCGCCGCCACCTGACGGTTCTGCGGCACGCCGCCGAAGATAGTGGTGACTTTGAGGCCGAAAGCGGCAGCCAGCGGCTGGAGGGTCGCTGCGATCTGGGTCGCCAACTCACGCGTGGGAGCAAGGACCAGACCAGACGGCTGCGAGCGGCGTTGCATGGCTGCGAGCCGAGTGACCATCGGGATGGAGAACGCGAGCGTTTTTCCGCTGCCGGTCTTTCCGCGGCCCAATACATCTCGACCAGCGAGCGTATCGGGCAGCGTCTTCTCCTGAATCGGAAAAGGTTTGAGGATTTCGCGCGCGGCGAGCGACTGGATCAGCTTCTCGTCCACGCCGAGATCAGCGAAGGATTGTTCAGTGGTAATGGTGGGTGCCTTTCAGGCATTGGCTTGCGCTTCGCCCCGCGATAGATCGGCACGAGCGAGCACAAGTTTGGCGAGATTGCCGGTGGGCAATATCGATCGCCGTGAGAAAACCTTGTGCTGTCTGCACGATTGGGGAAGTGATCCACGACGCTGTCGGCATGATTCACTGAGCGCCAACGTTGATATCAGACTACAGGATGAGCACGCGAAATCCCCTCGCGGGTGCGGGACTTGCCGGTGACGTGCGACACACTGCCGACTTCGTGACCGAGGTCAATGTCATGCGGTCGAAGGACGCGAGTAGATCACCCGCGTGCGGAACACGATGTCGTGCAGCGATCTTCGTCGCCTGTCAATCGCGACCCATGCCAACCCGATCGGGAACAGGACACAGCCGATCGCGCGTAGCACCGCGACAAGCAGGTGCACCCGCGCTCCGTTCCGACGGACCACTCGCAACCCCATCGCCACCGCCCCAGCGGTGCAACCGGAGACCGTCCAGCATCCCGTCAGATACAACACCGCGACGACGAAGGTGACCAGCGTCGAGAACACGACATTCAGCGAGGGAAGACTGAAGCCGGCCGGCGAGTAGACAAGCTTCACCAGGACCAGGGCTGCGTAGAGCCCGCCCAACAGCAACAGGACGACTGCGAGGTCGATCAGCGCGGCCAGTGCCCGTGTCGCGATTCCGGCAGACCTCATCTCGGTCACCGGTTCGGGACGCGTCACTGCTCATCCCGGCCACGTCCAAGCACCCGGTCGACGATGCCGGCGATGCGGTCGTCGGCGCGCTCTCCCTGGCTGCGGACGTCGTCCATCACCTCGGCGGTAACGGAATTTGTCGACTCCCGGATGATGCCCGGCAGGTCGACACCCGCAATCACCTTGTCGGCCAACGTGATCAGGTCGATCCGGTTGATAATTGCGTCGATGTCGATATCGGCTACCACCGCGTCGATATCCAACCGCTCACGGACGAGGTCGGTCAGATCAAGCTCGTCGAGAATGGTGTCGACGATCCGGACGGCGAGCGTGGTCACCACGGCCCGGATTTCGTCGGCACGCTGAGCGACGAACTGGTCACCGCGGCCCGACAGCTCCGACACGCCGCGACGTACCAACGACCCCACCACCGGGATCCGTCCGACGGCTTGGTAGCCCGCCTCGGCGACCCCGACAGCGACCGCGGTGGTGCCGACGGCGACGGCGATCACCGGACGTTTCAGCAGGTCGATGTCGCTAGCCACGTCCGCATCGTAGTGCTCGCGGCGCCCAGGCGGGCCTAGCTGATCGCGCCGTTTATCACCGGTTTGGCGATCATGCCTTTGTCCACGCCCCATTTGGCGGCGATGGCCTTGTACTCGCCGGTCGACATGACGTGCTCGAGTGCCTGCCGCAGCGACTCGGCCAGCGCTGACTCCTTCTGCACCGGCCACCCGTAGGGCGCGGTGTCGAACTGCTCGCCCGCGGGTTCCAGTGCGCCGCCGCTGCCCTTGATGGCGAACCCCGTCACCGGTGAGTCCGCCGACATCGCGTCGATCTCCCCGTTGATCAGCGCCGCGGTGAGCTCGTCCTGCCGGGCGTAGATCAACGGCCTCGACCGGCGGCAGGCCTGCCGCGACACATTGATCGCTCTTGGCCGGGATCTCGACGGTTTCGTGGGTCGAGCCCGGCGTCATGCCGACCCGCAGCCCGCACGCCGCGTTCGGGTCGATGCCCGACCCCGTCCGCTGCGCCCACAACGTCCCCGCTTCGAAGTAGGTGACGAAGTCGACCTGCTCCTGGCGCTCCAGCGTGTCGGTGAACGACGACATCCCGACGTTGATTTCCCCGCGCTGCACCGTCGGCATGATGTCTTCGAACAGGAACTCCCGGTACTCGGGAATGAGTCCCAGCGTCTTCGCGACCGCGTTCATCAGGTCGACGTCGAAGCCGACGATGTCGCCCGCGGAGTTCTTGAATTCGTTTGGGGCATAGGGCACATTGACGCCGACCGTCAGCCGGCCCGACTCTTTGATGTCGGGGGGCAGCGTCGCGGCGATCGCTGGCACCAAGCCGCCCGATCCGTCCGACGGCCCCGGCGACGCCGACGTCGAAGTCGGCCCGGCTGAGCCGCCGTCGCTGCGTCCGCCCCACAGCTGCCAAGCGCCGAACACCAGCGCCGCACCGAGCAGCACCGCAGCACCCATCATCGCCAGGGCTCGCGCCGACACTCCCGTACGCGGTGTCTTCTTGACCCGGTTGGCCGAATGCCGGCCTGAGCCGCCGGTCGTGCGCACCGGCACGCTCAGCGCTACCCGGGCGGCGGCGGCCATTTCGCCGGCCGTTTGATAGCGCCTGCCGGGCTTCTTGGCCATGCCCTTGGCGATGACCTCGTCGAACGCGGCCAGCTTGGGATCGAGGGCCGACGGCTTCGGCGCAGGGGCGTTGATGTGCTGGGCGATCTGCTGTTCGAGGCTGTCCACCGGATAGGGCCGCGAGCCGGTCAGGCACTCGTAGAGCACGCACGTCAGCGCATAGATGTCCGAACGCGGATCGATGTCCCCGCCCTCGAACCGCTCGGGCGACATGTAGGCCATCGTGCCGAGCGTGCTTCCGGCCGTGGTCAGCCCCTGCTGACCCGCCGTGCGCGCCAGACCGAAGTCGATCAGGTAGGCGAAGTCGTGGTTGGTGACCAGGATGTTCGACGGCTTCACGTCGCGGTGGATCAGACCGAGTTCGTGCGCGGCGTCCAGCGCAGCGGCGACCTGCTCGATGATCGACACCGCCAGCGCCGGTTTCAGCGGCTGCTTGAGGTCGTCTTCGCCGAGCATGGTGCCGAGGTTGCGGCCGTCGATCAGCCGCATGTCGAGGTAGAGGCGATCGTCGATCTCGCCGAAGCCGTGGATCGGCACCACGTGCGGCTCATTGATGCCCGCAGCGGCCTGCGACTCGCGCCGGAATCGCTGCTGGAAGATGGCGTCCTTGGCCAGATGCGACGGCAGTACCTTCAGCGCGACGACGCGGTCGGTTCGGGAGTCGTAGGCCCTGTAGACCTCGCCCATTCCGCCACGGCCTATCAGCTCCTCCAGCCGATAGGGCCCGAATGTGGTCGCATCCACCGCGTTTACTCCTCGGCAGCGGCAAGCCCGCTGATGTGTCGCTTGAAGCTACATCACGTTTGCCGGGATTGTCCGCGCGTGTGTGAAAATCCCGAGAACTACTAGGAGCGCGATGGCTACTTGTTGTACTTCGTGCTTCCGTCAATCGGGTGGCTCGTACTTACCCACTTTGCTGCACAGTCGTCTGGACCGAATCCCTGTTGCGTACACCAGGTGAGCACATCGGTGTAGTCGTAGGACTTCAGGCCGACGATGGTCACCCAAAAATTGCGCCCGTCGTACACCGACCAGTCACCAGACCACAAGAGCCTTACGTCCGGATAGGTCTGTCGCAGTCGCAAGTGTTCGTCGAGGATGGCCTCGTTGTCCCACTCCATGCCCTTAGCGACGAGACCGACGCGCTTAGAACTAATTTGAGGCACCCAGATATCAGTGAGATAGGCGAGCACGGTCGACCGGTCATCGTTCGCTATCTCGCGCAGTCGGTTGAGGCTCGCCTCTTCGGGTCCGGGTGTGACCGTCACGGTGCGAGTCGGAGTCGGCCGTGTTGTCGGCTTCGGTGACGGCGCTGCCGTCGCAGTCGTTGGACTCGGATCTGAACTGCCAACCGAGAAATCAACGCCCGCTTTGGCTTCCGTCTCGGTATAACTCATTTCATCCTGCTGAGCGACCTGCACACGATAGAACTCGGCACCGCCGGGAACATCGTCAACGCTGAATACCATCACGCACGAATCTCGGCCGTTGTTGCTGCTCTCGACGGCGCCTTTGGCCAGCAGCTTTCCGCTTTCGTCCTCGACGGTCACAGGCGCTCCGGGGCCAACGTCACCAAACTCGCGCGCCCCCGCGCACTTATAGCCGCCCGGAAGACCCGTCGTCTTTGTGCTGTTGCTGTTCAATCGCACCGAGCCGGCTAGCGTGAATGGCTCAGCGGGTGGCGGTTTGTCGGACGCCTGCAACGCGAAGTAGGCGACTAGGCCGACGGCGATGAGTATTGCAGCTGCTGCAATGGCGAAAGATATGCGTTTCCGGGAATTGTCAGACGACTGCTGCAGCGGTGGCGCACTTTCCGACGTACCGGGTTGTTCGACGGCGGGAACTGGCGGCGCCACTGCCGGCCGCAGCTTCGTCTCCACATCATTGAGGGTCGACACAGGCTGCTGAACACTCGCCGCGCCCGACCCTTCGGATTCTTCAAGAGCGCGTGCGAAATCGATGCACGTGGCGAATCGGTCATCAGGGTCCTTGGCCATAGCGCGCGAGAGCGCAGCATCCAGTCGCGCCAGTTCTGGATCAGAGGTGGCGAGCGCTGGCGGCGTCGCATTCAAGTGCTGCCCGATCACGACCGCGGGATTGGAATGCTGAAAAGGCGGCGCCCCGGCCAAGAGGTGATAGGCCGTCGCGGCCAGAGAGTACTGGTCGGTCCTCCCGTCGACATCAAGTCCCATCAGCTGCTCGGGCGCGGCGTAGGCGGCCGTTCCCACGGTCATGTTCGTTGCAGTAAGGCCGCCGGAGGTGTTATCGGCCAGATCTCTCGCGACACCGAAGTCGCCGAGGAGTATCCGCCGTTCACCATGTTCGATGTCGGCCACCAGGATGTTGGCGGGCTTCACATCCCGGTGCAGCAGCCCCCGTCCGTGCGCGTAGTCAAGCGCACCTGCAACCGCCTTGATGATCTCGATAGCGTCCGACGCCGGCATGCCGACCGGATAGTCCTCTTGCAACATGTGGCTGACGTCCGTGCCGTCGACGAAGTCCATGGAGATCCACAGTCGCCCTCGATGTTTGCCGCGGTCGTGGATGCCGACGATGTGCGGGTGCCAAAGCTTCGACACCAGATCGGCTTCCCGGTTGAACCGTTCCAAGAAGTCCGGGTCAGCAGAGATGTCAGCCCGCAGTACCTTGAGTGCGTCCTGTCGCGGCAGCCGCGGATGCTGGGCGAGGTAGACCTCCCCCATCCCCCCTGACCCCAGTAGTCGCAAAACCTGGTAGCCAGCAATCTTCGTACCGTTGGCTAACGGCATGCGCAGAGATTACCCACGTGATGCGCCGAATTAATCCTGGTTGGCAATCTCAGGATTCACGCGTGCGTAAATACGGGCGCTAAGTCTCGTCGGCGACCTGATCTCGGGTTTGATGCCCGCCCGGCGCGTCCGGATCGTCGTTCTGGTGGTCGAGATCGTCCTGGAGCTCCCGCTGTTCCTCGGTGGCTTTGGTGGCGTCCTTCGGCTTGGCCGGTGGATCGTTGCGCTGGTCCATCGATCTCCCCCTTTTTACTGCGTTCCGTACTGCAGCGCCGGCTCGTCGGAGTCCACTCCGCCATTGCTCAGGATCCTCAGCCTGTCCGGCCGCACCTCATAGCGTGCGCCGTCGGCCGGGTTGGTGACGTCGAAGCCGTCACCGGCGGGCATCGCGTTGGCCAGCTGGATGTTCGCGCCGTCGCGCAGCCGCTCACCCCGGTACTGGTAGCTCCCCGGCGACGTCTCACATACCACCGCCATCGACAGCGCCGTTTGGATCGCCGCCACCGGCGTCGCGCCCGGATCGCATCGGGTGGTGTGGCCGACGAACCCCTGGCCGTCGACTCCCGTCATGCCGGCGAAAGGCGCACCGCTCGTCGAAGGCGCCGTCGTGGTCGGTGTGGTCGATGTTGTCGTTGAGGATTCCGCCGACGGCGCGGTCGTCGTGATCGTCGTCGTGCTCGGCGGCGGCGGCGCAGCCAGCCTGGTCTGCGGTGACGAGTCCGCTGTCGCGGTTCCCGAAGATCAACATCGACGCGAGCACCACAGCAGCGCCGAACAGCACGATCACCGCCGCGGTCAGCGCCACCTGCGTATTGCTGAAGTGCCTCTTGCGCGGCGGCGGCGCGGGCGGCCGGACCGGCGGCGGCGCGTAGGGCGTGTAGCCCGTCCCAGCCGGATTCTCGTAGATCGCCGAGAACTCGCGGGTGCCTGTCGGCGGGGTCGGCGTGGGAAGCGCGGGTCGCGACGCCTCGGCCGTGCCCGCGGCCGCGGCGGCCGCCTTGGCGAGCTCACCTGCAGTCGAGAATCTGTCCGACGGCTTCTTCGCCATGCCCTTCGCGATGACCTCGTCGAATGCCCGCGGTTGATGCCCCGCCGCATGATGCTCGGCCGCGGCGGCGGCGAGAACATGTGCGCGCTCATCAGCTGCCGCAAATCCCCGCCGGTCTCGAACGGCGCCCGGTCGGTGAGGCATTCGTACAGCAGACACGCCAACGAGTAGATATCAGCCGCCGGCCCGACCTGCCCGCCCGCAAACCGTTCCGCGGCCATGTACGCGCACGACCCGATGATCAACCCCGTCGACGTCACGCTCGCATCGCCGTCGCCGTGCGCAATCCCGAAGTCGACGAGGTAGGCGAAGTCGTCGGGCGTGAGCAGCACGTTCTCCGGCTTGATGTCGCGGTGGATCAGGCCGTCGGCGTGCGCGGCGTCCAGCGCCGCCGCCACCTGCGCGATGATCGACGCCGCTCGCTTCGGCTCCAGCGGGCCGTTCGCCCGCAGCTCGTCCTTCAGGCTCGCGCCCTCGACCAGCCGCATGTCGATGTACAGCGTTCCGTCGATGTCGCCGAAGTCGTGCACCGGAATGACGTGCGGCTCCTGCAACCGCGCCGCCAACCGCGACTCACGCCGGAAACGCTCCTGGTAGCTCTTGTCTGCGGCCATCTCCGCGCGCAGCACTTTGACGGCCACCGTCCGCTCTTTGACGGTGTCGTATGCGCGATAGACCTCGCCCATACCGCCGACGCCGATCAGGGCGTGCAGCTCATAGGGCCCGAATCGCGCGCCCAGCCGCGAGCCGCCCTGCGCGGAGGCCATTCTCACAATCCCTTCCCTTCGTCCCCGACATTTGATGGCGCCACAGTGCGACCTACGTGCGGCGATGTACGTGTTCCCGTTTCGCACGCTCGCTTAACGTTACTACCCGATATGGCACCCACTTCGTCACACGAAGTTTGCTGCGGCGCAGCGTGTTCGGAGGTTCGGCATCACTCATCACCGATAGGTCATACGGTAGCGGCATGACAGAACAGTCGCCTGCGGTCACCATCTCACATCCACCTGAGGGGCTCCTGCGCGCCGTCAACCCGGCAGTGCAGTTCCTGCTGGGCACGCCGCTGGGCGGCGGCCTGCGGCGGCAGATGATGGTGTTCAACTTCACAGGACGCAAGAGCGGGCGGCAGTACTCGGTTCCGGTCAGCGCGCACCAGCTCGACAACGCCCTCTACGCACTGGCCAGCGCGGGTTGGACGGCCAATTTCCGCGACGGCGCCAGCGCCGAGGTGCTGCACGACGGCAAGAACGACGACCATGCGCGGCGAGCTCATCCGCGACCCCGCGACCGTCGCCGACCTCGCCCACCGCGTCGCCGAGTCCTACGGCCCGCAAGAAGGCGCAGCGCATGATGGGGCTGAAGTTCCGCGACAACCGGGTTCCCACCCTCGCAGGAGTTCACCGAGGCGGCGCAGCGCGACGGCATGCGCGCCGTCAAGCTGACCCCGGCCGGTCAGTAGGTCGCGGCGGCGAGTTCGAGGATTTCCGAGCGGTCCGACTGCAGCAGGTAGCCCGCCTCGGATCGTCGCGTCCAGTGATGCCGTGAAGCGCTCCAGGTATTCGGTCTTCCCGCCGGGATAGAGCCGGCTGCGGGTCGCATCATCGAACGGCTCGCCAGAGCCGAACAGGTAAGCCATCACGTTCTCGGTGTCGGCCACTCCCGACGTTCGGGCGACCGGCACGTCGACCCAGGGCGTGCGCACACCACCCTTCGCGATTCCGTTCTCATCCAGCAGCAGCGGCGGCGGATCGCCTTCGCCGATCTCCATGCGTGGAACGCTCGGCGGCGGTGTGCCGGTGCGGACCCAGTTGTCGAGAGCCGGCGATCGCCGCCTGCAGGACGTAGTGATGCTGCGGGGCGAAGTTGATGAAGTAGTCCAGCTCCTGCCCCATCAAGACATTTGGTCGGCGCGTACGCGGCCGCAAGTTGGTCCAACGGCGTGGAACCGCCGTCGATGAAGCCGACCTTGATCGTGTAGAGGTCGGCGTGCGAGGTGCCGGGGATCTCCCACGTCCGCAGCTGCTCGTTGTCGGGCTGCCTGGCCCGGTAGTAGCCCGCCAGCACCGCGCCGACGAGGTCGGTCTCGGTGATGATGTTCATCACCGGCACACGCAGATCGGCCCGCAACGGCGCCGGATCCGGCTTACCCTATTGCAGCCCCTCCAACGCGGATACACCGTCCAGCGGTGCCGCGACGCCGAATCGGGAATGGATGAGGAAGCCGTCGTAGACCTTCGCGAGCCGATCCACCGGCATTGACGTACGTCGTCAGGAACATCGCCGACTGCGACTCACCCACCGCCACAAAATGTTCGGGCGTCGAGCCGGCCGAGGATACCGTCCGATGCCTCACGAACCAGTCGGCCCGCCTGACTGAAGATGTCGTACGAGTACGCGTCACCGGGATGGCTGAGACTCGAATACCGTTCAGGGTCCTGCTTTTTCAGTGACATGTCGATGCCGGTGATGGTTTCCCCGCCATCCACACCGACCTTCTGCGCCGATACGACGACATATGCATAGCCCTCGCGAGCGATCTCGCGGTGCGCCATGAACCAGACCGCGGCGGTGTCGATTCCGCCGCTGACATTGAGCCACTCGACGAGGACCGTGCCGTTGAACTTCGCCGCGTCGGTCGGCGTCAGCACCACGATCCGCGTCGTGTAGTCGGCTCGACCGACGGCGCCTTCGCCCGCGTACGACGACGCCGTTCCTGAGACGAAGAACTCGTCAGCGGTGTAGCCGACGTCGGCAACGTCGTAGGCGCCGATGAGCAGGTTCGGCTTGCCCGGCACGGGCGTCACTGAAGGCATGGCGACGACACTAGTCATGAGGAGATACTGGGGCGATGGCCGACCGCAATGTGCTGGGAACCCCGATGGAGCCGTGCGGCACCGACCCGATGACCGGCTTCTACCGCGACGGCTGCTGCGCGAGCGGTCCCGAGGACGTCGGCCTGCACACCATCTGCGCCGTGATGACCGCCGAGTTCCTCGAGCACCAGGGCTTCATCGGCAACGACCTGTCGACGCCGCGACCGGAGTACCGCTTCCCCGGCCTCGTGCCCGGCGACCGCTGGTGTGTGACCGCCGCGAATTGGCTGAAGGCCTACGAAGACGGCCGCGCCGCCCCGGTGGTGATGGCCTCCACCCACGAGCGCACCCTCGAAGTGGTGCCGCTCGAGGTGCTGGCGGAGCACGCCGTCGATGTGCCCGACGATCCGGGCGACCTGTAGACGCGCCTGCGAAACGCAGCTCCCGCGAAAACAAATCTGGCCGTTCGCGTGAACCGCTGACCGGTCTGGTCCGTATGTCCCAATAGGGGACCAGCGCGGCTCCTGCGAATGTTCGCGAGCGGAGGATCGAACTGCTGAACCGCATTGCCCGGCTGGCCATTGCGGCGCCGCGTCGGGTCATCGTCGCCGCCGCGTTGCTCGCTGTCGCGCTCGGCGTCTTCGGGGTACCGGTCGCCAAGAGCCTGTCCGCCAGCGGATTTCAGGACCCGACCGCCGAATCCTCCAGGGCGACCGAACTGTTGACCGAAAAGTTCCACCAGGGCGACGTCCAGTTGCTCGTCATCGTCTCCGCACCCGACGGCATCGACAGCGCAGCCGCCCGCGAGGACGGCACCCGGATCGTCGACCAGCTGCGCCAGTCCCCACATGTAGCAACCGTGACGTCGCCGTGGACGACGCCACCGGCAGCCGCCGCCGACCTGGTCAGCAGGGACCGCACCGCGGGACTGGTCGTCGCGGGCATCACCGGCAACGAAAGCCAGCAACAGACCTACGCCAAGGACCTGTCCGATCAGGTCGCCCGCGGCGGCGGCGACGTCACCGTGCGCTCGGGCGGCACCGCGATGGTCAACGTCCAGATCACCGACCAGTCGCAGCGGGACCTGCTGCTGATGGAATCGATCGCGATCCCGCTGAGCTTCCTCGTCCTGGTCTGGGTGTTCGGCGGCCTGGTGGCCGCGGCGCTGCCGGTGGCCGTCGGCGGCATGGCGATCCTCGGCGCACTCGCGGTGCTGCGCGTCATCACCTTCACCACCGACGTGTCGATCTTCGCGCTCAACCTCACGACCGCGATGGGCCTCGCGCTGGCCATCGACTACACGCTGCTGATGATCAACCGGTATCGCGACGAGCTGGCCGAAGGCGCAAGCCGCGAGGACGCGCTGACCCGAATGATGTTGTCGGCCGGACGAACCGTGGTGTTCTCGGCAACCACCGTCGCGCTGTCGTCGGCGGTGCTTGTGCTGTTTCCGATGCACTTCCTGAAGTCGTTCGCGTACGCAGGCGTCGCCACCGTCGCCTTCGCTGCCATCGCCGCGATCGTCGTGACACCCGCGGCTCTCGTCCTGATCGGTGACCGCCTCGATTCGCTGGACGTGCGCCGGTTCGTTCGGCGCGTGCTCGGAAGGCCCGAGCCGACGCCCGTCGCCCGTCGAGCAACGGTTCTGGTACCGCACCGCGAAACGCGTGATGCGCAACGCCGTTCCGCTCGGGCTGGTCGGCGTTGCCTTCCTGCTGTTGCTCGGCGCGCCGTTCCTCGGCGTGCGGTGGGGCTTCCCCGACGACCGGGTGCTGCCGGAGACGGCGTCCGCACACCAGGTCGGCGACCAGTTGCGTCGCGACTTCGCCACCAACTCCGACACCGCGGTGACCGTCGTTCATTCCGAACACCGACGGGCTCTCCGCAGGCGATATCGGCGACTACGCCGCCAATCTGTCGCGCGTGCCCGACGTTTCGGCCGTCTCCGCACCCATAGGCACATTTGTCTCGGGCAACCTCGCCGGACCGCCCTCGGCGCCGACCGGCGAGAATTCGGGTAGCGCATTCCTCACCGTCGACAGCACCGCTCCCCTGTTCTCCGACCGCTCGGAGAGCCAGATCGACAACCTGCACGCGGTACCGACCCCCGCGGGCAAGCAGGTCGACATGACGGGCACCGCGCAAATGAACCGCGACAGCGTCGATGCCATCACCACGCGGCTGCCGCTCGTCCTCGGGCTCATCGCCGTCATCATGTTCGTGCTGCTGTTCCTGCTGACCGGCAGCATCGTCATGCCGCTGAAAGCGTTGGTGCTCAACATACTTTCGCTGACCGCGACGTTCGGCGCGATGGTGTGGATATTCCAGGACGGTCACCTCGGTGCGCTGGGCACCACGCCGAGCGGGACGCTCGTCGCCAACGTGCCCGTGCTTCTGTTCTGCATCGCCTTCGGCTTGTCCATGGACTACGAGGTGTTCCTGGTCGCCAGGATTCGGGAGTTCTGGCTGACGTTCAGTGCGTCGGGGAATAAGGACAGAGCCGACGGGAGCTGCATTGCTCCTCGCGTCCGCACTGACGAGAGCGTGGCACTCGGTATCGCCCACACCGGTCGGATCATCACCGCCGCCGCGCTCATCATGTCGGTCTCCTTCGCGGCACTCATCGCCGCCCACGTGTCGTTCATGCGGATGTTCGGGCTTGGACTGACGCTGGCCGTCCTTGTCGACGCCACCCTCGTGCGGATGGTGCTGGTGCCGGCATTCATGCACGTGATGGGCCATTGGAACTGGTGGGCGCCCCGACCGCTGGCTCGGCTGCATCACCGCCTCGGATTCAGCGAAGGCAATGCTGCCTCGCCACCTTCAAACGCCGTTGACCTGACAAAAGTGAGCGAGCGATGAACCGTTCGACTAGCCGCTACTCGTATCCAAAGTGTGGGGAACTCAAGTGTTATCGCGGGCGTGCACGGAGTCGTCCCGCCCAACCGCTATACCCAGCAGGAGATCACGGACAAATTCGTCGAGGTGCCTGCCTACGCAGGATTCGAGAAGATACTGCGCGGCCTGCACGCCAGCGCGAAGGTCGACACCCGGCACACCATCCTTCCGTTGGACGAGTACCTGACGCTGAGTGATTTCGGCGAGACCAACAACCTCTTCATCGAACACGCGGTGGAACTGGGTTGCGCTGCGCTGTCCGGTGCGCTCGAGGACGCCTGCCTGGAACCGGCCGACGTCGACGTGATCTACACGACGACCGTGACCGGAGTGGCGACGCCGTCGCTGGATGCCCGCATCGCCCTACGCCTCGGCCTGCGCCCCGACGTGCGTCGCGTGCCGATCTTCGGCCTCGGCTGCGTGGCAGGCGCCGCGGGCATCGCACGGCTGCACGACTACCTTCGCGGTGCACCCGACGACGTCGCCGTGCTGGTGTCCGTCGAGCTGTGCTCGCTGATGTATCCGGCCGCCGAACCCACGATGCCCAGCCTGGTCGGCAGCGCCCTGTTCGGTGACGGCGCGGCCGCCGTCGTCGCCGTCGGCGAGAACCGCGCAGTCCGCGACCGCGTCACAGGGCCGGACGTGTTGGCGACCAGAAGCCGGCTGTATCCCGACTCGCTGGACACCATGGGCTGGGACGTCGGCGCCGCCGGCTTCCGGCTGGTGCTGTCCGCGAACCTGCCCGAAGTCATCGAGCGCTATCTCGCCGACGACGTCACCGGCTTTCTCGCCGAGCATGACCTGACGATCGACGACATCGGCTCGTGGGTGTCGCACCCGGGCGGCCCGAAGGTGCTCGAGGCGATCAACAACGCACTCGGACTCGACGACGACGCGCTGGAGCTGTCGTGGCGCTCGCTGAGCGAGATCGGCAACCTCTCGTCGGCGTCGGTGTTGCACGTCCTGCGCGACGCACGCGCCAAACCGCCGCAGAGCGGCACCCAGGGCGTGCTGATGGCGATGGGCCCTGGCTTCTGCGCGGAGCTGGTACTGCTGCGCTGGCACTGAGCTGACCATGCTCTGGTATGTGCTGTTGATCGCCGCGGTGGGGATCGAGCGTATCGCGGAATTGGTTGTCTCCCAACGTAACCTGGCGTGGAGCCGGGCCCGCGGCGGGGTGGAGTTCGGCGCAGGCCACTACCCGGCGATGGTCGTCCTGCACACCGGCCTGTTGGCCGGATGCCTGCTGGAGGCCGTCTTGCTGCATCGGCCGTTCCTGCCCGCGCTGGGCTGGCCGATGTTCGCGGTCGTGCTGGCGGCGCAAGGACTGCGGTGGTGGTGCATCGCAACGCTTGGCCATCAGTGGAACACCCGCGTCGTCGTCGTGCCGGACGCGGCGCGGGTCACCGGCGGCCCGTACCGGTTGCTGCCGCACCCCAACTATGTCGCCGTGGTCATCGAGGGCGTTGCGCTACCGCTGGTGCACACCGCATGGATCACGGCGCTGGCGTTCACGATGCTCAACGCCGCACTCCTGACGACGCGGATCAGGGTCGAGAACACCGCGCTGACGAGGCTGCGATGATCGATCTGCTGGTTGCGGGCGGGGGTCCGGCCGGGCTGGCCACCGCGATCTACGGTGCACTCGCCGGGCTCGAAGTCGTTGTCGTGGAACGCCGTCGGGGCGTCGTCGACAAGGCGTGCGGTGAAGGGTTGATGCCCCATGCCGTGCGTCAGTTGCGCCGTCTTGGCGTGGACGCGCAGGGTAAGCCATTCGGTGGCATCACCTATTCCGACGGGCAGCGTTGTGTCACTGGACGATTCCGTTCCGGCACTGGGCTTGGCGTGCGGCGGACGGTGCTGCATGCCGCGCTGCTCGACGCGACCGCCGCCGCAGGCGTCAAGGTCGTGCACGGCGAGGTCGGCGAGGTGAGCCAGGACGCGGTGTCGGTGCGATGCGGCGAGTTCCGGGCCCGCTACCTGGCCGCGGCCGACGGGCTGCACTCGCCGATCCGCGCGTCGCTCGGGCTGGCCCGGCCCGCGGCGGGACCGCGGAGGTTCGGCATTCGCCGTCATCATTTGTTGACGCCGTGGAGCGACTGTGTCGAGGTGTACTGGGCGCCCGGCGCCGAGGCGTACGTGACGCCGGTGGCCGATGACTGCGTCGGCGTCGCGATCCTCACCGCCCGCAAGGGTCGATTCGACGAGCACCTCGAAGCCTTCCCCGTGTTGCAGGATCGGCTGCGCGGTCACGACCACGGCCACGACCGTGCGGCAGGCCCGTTGCGGCAACGGGTGCGTAGCCGGACGGCGGGTCGAGTGCTGCTGGTCGGCGACGCGGCGGGCTACGTGGACGCGCTGACCGGAGAAGGCCTTGGTATTGCGTTCAGCGCCGCCGAGCTGTTGGTCAACTCTGTCGTAGCCGACCGGCCTGCCGGTTACGACCGGCAGTGGCGCCGGATGTCGCGCCGCTATCGGCTGCTGACCGCGGGCATTCTGCGGGCCAGCGTCCATCCGGCCGTGCGCTCGCGGATCGTGCCCGCCGCCAATCGCTTTCCGCGCATCTTCACCGGCGCGGTGAACCTGCTCGCCGATTGACCCGCGAAACGGAATTCCAGCAGAGAAATGTCGAGTAGTGGCCTGCTGGAATTCCGTTTCGCGGGGTTACGGCCGCAGCTGCAGAATCCGGTCGTCGCCTCCGCGAGGATCGCCGCGCCCGTCGCGGTTGCTCGTGGAGAACCACAGCGCGCCGTTCGGCGCCGCGACCACCGTCCGCAACCGGCCGTACTGCCCCGCGAACAGCGCCGCGGGCTCGCCGAGCGCACCGTCGCCGCCGACCGGGATCTGGTAGAGCCGCTCCCCTCGCAGGCACGCCACCCACAGTGAGCCACCGAAGTAGGCCAGCCCCGACGGCGACGCGTCGCCCGTCGCCCACTCCACCGCGGGATTGATGAATCCCGGCTCGTCCGAACGGCCCTCGGCGATCGGCCAGCCGTAATTGCCGCCCGGCCGAATTAGGTTCAGCTCGTCCACCTTGTCCGCGCCGTACTCCGTGGCCCAGAGCCGGCCGCCCGAATCCCATGCCAGCCCTTGGATGTTGCGATGGCCGTACGACCACACCGCCGATCCGGTATCGGGGTTGTCCGATGGAATCGAGCCGTCGGAATTGATGCGCAGAATTTTGCCGCCCAGCGACGACTTGTCCTGTGCCAGATCGGTATTGCCGGTTTCGCCGGTCGCCACATACAGCTTGCCGTCGGGCCCGAACGCGATGCGCCCGCCGTCGTGGCGGGTGCCCGCGGGAATGCCGGTGAAGACCGGCGTCTGCCCGGTGAGCTTGGTCCCGTCGAATCCCATCCGGACCACGCGGTTGTCCCCACCGGTCGTGATGTAGGCGAACACCGCCTGACCCGACGTCGCGAGACCCAGCAGGCCACCCTCTCCGCGCGCCGCGACCCCGGCCACCGCACCGGCGTCTGTCACGGCGCCGGACGCCAAGCGTTTGACCGCAGCGCTGTCGCGTTCGGCGATCAGCGCGCTGCCGTCGGGAAGAAAAGCGATGCCCCACGGCACAGCGAGGTTGGTGGCGATGTCCTCGGGTCCGCCGTTGGGCTCGCCACGGGATTCGACGTCATTCGCGCATGCGACCACCAGCAGCAACGCCGATGCCAGCGCTATCGCGGCTCGCTTCATACCCCTTCGAATCGAGATGGCCATACGTCGTTATACCCCGATCGTCGCCACGCGAAATCGCGCCGCCCGATGTGGGTCAGCGCTCGTGACCGCGACCGGCCCGCTTGGCGCGGTACATCGCGCGGTCCGCGTCGCGCAGTATCGCCTCGGCGCTTCGCTGATCGTCGCGGTCGACCTCGACCACACCCACGCTCGCGCGAATCGGGACAGTCGTTTCGGCAATCGTCACCGGCGCCGTCAGCCGACCCCGCAGCCGCTCCACCAGGCTGTCGCGCTCTTGGGTGGCGGCGCCGAAGAGGAGCAGAACGAACTCGTCGCCACCGTGCCTGCCGACCACGTCGTCGGACCCGACGGCCTGCCGCAGTCGCGTCGCGGCCGCATTGAGAAGTGCGTCGCCTGCTTCATGGCCCAAGGTGTCGTTCGTGGTTTTGAGGTCGTCCAGGTCGATGAACAGCACCGCACGCAATCGTCCGCAGTCAGGCGACGCCAGCGCCTCGGTGATCCTGCGCAGCACGAATGCGCGGTTGGGCAGTCCCGTCAAGGGATCATGATTCGCTTGGTAGACAAGGCGATCGAGATCTTCACGCTCTGCGGTGATGTCGGAGAACGAGACCAGCATGTCAGCGTCGGCGGGCTTTTCGGAGCTCAGCAGCCGGGCACTGGTGAGCAGCCACTTGCGCGTGCCGTCCGGCATGTCTATGCCGTACACCTGTCTCGAACACTCCACCGTGCCGATGGCACGCGATCCCGGTCGCAGTTCAGGTGGCACCGGTTTGCCGTCCGCGTCGTAAACCAGTGCCGCCGTTGCCCGCTCGCCGAACTCGACAGCATCAGCTTCTGGGCCGAGACCATAGATCTGCATGGCTGCGGCGTTGATGAACTTGATGTGACCGTCGCTCCGCAGCACGATCACGCCTTCATCGAGCGAGTCAACCAGCCGGCGGAACGATTCCCCGGTCATACGGTGGTCGACCTGCTGGCTATCCAGCCTTGCCACCTGCGATCAGCCCTTCTCGCCGTCCTACACGTGAACATTTGCTTAGATCTAGTTCAGCACAAATTCGTAAATGGTTGGCGCATCACGCAATTTCCGGCGCGTCTACGAATCTGGCTTTCATTTTCACGATGACGAACGAACCTACGAAAGCATCATCTGCCAGCTTACTTCGGCGTTAATTGCCGATTCCGACGGCTTGCGCGCCGAGCCCGAGGGGGCGTCGGCGGCGTCGCCACAAACCCGACGATGGCGGCGATTCAGCGCAGATCCTTAAGTGCAGCAACCCGCGACACGTTTGCGAAATACCCACGAAACGGCGAAAGTCCACTAATCTCGGCAGCAGAGAGCACCAGTCCGGCAGTAGGGGAAAGACGTGACGATCCGGCCTCGGCTTGTGCCGCCCACGCCGGATGAGGGTCCCCAGCCGGGATCCACCCCCGCATACGAGGGTCTGGTCAGCCAGCTCGGCTTCCGATCTGACGCGGGCATTGACGCCGCGTCGGCGGGCGTCGGCCTGATGCCCATGTTCCAGCCGGTGGTGTCCCTGCCCGACGAACGGGTGATCGGGTTCGAGGCGCTCGCCCGGTGGCCGATGTTCGACACGGTAACGCCCCAGAACGTCTTCTCCTTCGCCAACGCATCGCATCGGGCTGACGTCCTCGACCAGATGTGCATCGATGCCGCAGTGCGCACCGCGCTCGACGCCGGGATGCCGCGCGGCGCCCTGCTGCTGATCAACACCGAGCCGACGGTCGGACATGTCCCGCTGGCCCGCCAACCCGCATTGACCGCCGCGTGTGAGCGCTTCCAAGTGGCCTTCGAACTCACCGAGCGTCAGCTGCTCGCACACCCCCGGGCGCTGCTGAAGAAGGTCGAGGCGATCCGCGCAGACGGCATCGCGATAGCGGTTGACGATGTCGGCGCGCATCCGGACTCGCTTGCGGTACTCGACGTCCTCGATCCGGACATCATCAAGCTCGACATGACGGTGATCCAGAACAGCCCGAGGCGCGACAGGGCCACCACCCTCACCGGTGTGCTCGCCCACCACGAGCGCACTGGCGCGCTCATCATCGCCGAAGGCGTCGAGACCGACGAACATCTCGAGCAGGCGCTCGCGGTCGGAGCCGGCTTCGCGCAGGGCTTCCGATTCGGTCATGCCGCGCCGCTGAGCCGACATCAATGCGCCGAGGGCATGCCGTCGCGAGTCCAGCCGAAGCTGCGCGGCGTCCGGTCTGCCGCCGCCGCGAGCCGCAAGGCGCTGCGCGTGGCGCGCAGGGAAGTCGTGGCCGCGTTCTCCCAGCACATCGAGGACCAAGCGCGTCACTCGGTCGACCATCCGATGGTGCTGGCCGCACTACAACGGGCCGAGAACTTGGCGGAGGGTTCGCGACAGCTCTACCAGGAGCTCGCGTCCATCTCGCCGCTGGTTGTCGTGTTCGGCCGCGACATGCCTGCCGATGTGGGCGGAGGTGTGCGCGGCGTCGCTCTCGCGGCTGAAGATCCGCTGTGTGAGGAGTTGGCGGTGGTGACCCTCGGCGCAGACACCTGCCGGGCCCTTGTCGCACGCCAGCTCGCCGACGCCGGCGACCGCTACGGGGAACGGCGATTCGAGTTCCTCATCACCAGCGACCGCGCAATGGTCACGAAGGCCGCGCGCGACCTGCTCGCTCGCGTGCCGTAGCAGCTCTTTCTCATCGCCCGTTATCGTTGAGCCATCGAGGTTTTCAGGCGGATCGCCACAGCGGTGGTGTTGGCCACCGTGGGTGCCACGCTGCTGCAGTGCAGCCATCACCCACCGCCTCGGCCGACGACATCGGCACCGTCTCCGTCATCGCCGTCAGCCACCACGACGACGCGGTCGACGCCACCGTCGGTTACTCCACCTCCCGTTGCCGTCCATCCGGTCACCGCCGCCGAGCTCGGCGCGAGCTGGCGGCCGGATTGTCCGGTCGGACCGGAGCTGCTGCGCCGGGTCGAGGTCGACTACACCGGCTTCGACGGGCAGTCACATCGCGGCGAGCTGGTGGTGCATCAAGACGTGGTCGCCGATGTCACCGCGATCTTCGAGGAGCTGCACCGGCTGCGCTATCCCATCGCGAAGATGCAAACCGTCGACCGCTATCCGGGCGCCGAAGACGAACTGTCGATGGAGGACAACAACACGTCGGCGTTCAACTGCAGGCCCCTGCCCTCCGGGCGGGCATGGTCTCTGCACGCCTACGGCCGTGCCATCGACATCAACCCGCTTCTCAATCCGTACGTCGACAGCAGGGGCCACATCGAGCCCAGTACGGCTGGGCCCTACCTCGACCGCAACCGCACCGACCCGGGGATCCTGCAGGCAGGCGATCCGGTCGTCCGCGTCTTCACCGACCGCGGTTGGCGGTGGGGCGGCGACTGGCGGACACCGAAGGACTATCAGCATTTCGAGCACGACTGAGTAAGCCGCCGCCAGTCGCGCTAGTACAGCTCCGGTTCCCGGTCAGGCACGACGAACGACGCCCCGGTCTGGACCGGGGCGTCGGGGCGCGAGACGTACGGCACGACCCTGAAGTCGGCACGCAGTTCATCGGGCGTGATCCGGGTGCGGACGTAGCCGCGGCGGTCGCTGTGGTAGCGGATGTGCGGGTTCTCCGACAAGACGGCGTCGATGTCGTCGCGCGAGTCCGAGCCGTCGCCGCCGGAGGTGATCGACGTCGTCACCAGTTCGGTCGCCACCCTCCGCGAAGACGGGCTCGTCGAACCTTTCCCGAACCTCGGCTGCCCAGTGCGAGTGGACGTCGCCGGTGAGTACCAACGCGTTGCGCACCGGCGAGTCGACGAGCCCGGCGATGACACGATCCCGGTTGGCGGTGTAGCCGTCCCATGCGTCGGGGTTGCTGCCGCGCCCCGGGCCCGGTGTCAGGTCGAGCTGCGAGAAGAACACCTGCTGTCCCAGCACGTCCCACCGGGCTTGTGACTGCTGAAACCCGTTGAGCAGCCAGCGTTCCTGTTCGGCGCCGGTCAGTGTGCGGGCAGGGTCCATGCGCTCGACGCAATCGGTGCGGATCTCGTCGCCGCAGGCCTGGTCGTCGCGGTACTGCCGGGTGTCGAGCATGTGAAACGTCGCCAGGCCGCCCCAGTGCACGCGCCGGTACAGCTGCATGTCGATCCCGCGCGGCATCGCCGACCGACGCAGCGGCATGTTCTCGTAGTACGCCTGCAGGGCCGCGGCGCGCCGGTCCAGGAACGCGGGCTGCGGTTCGGACGGCACCTCATCGGCCCAGTTGTCTGCCACCTCATGGTCGTCGAACACCGCCAGCCACGGCGCCGCCGCGTGCGCGGCCTGCAGATCAGGATCGGTCTTGTACTGCGCATAGCGCTGCCGGTAGTTGGCCAAAGTCACCGTCTCCGGCCCGACGTGCTCGCGCACGTCGCCACTCGTCCCCGCCGCATACTCGTACTGGTAATCGCCAAGGTGCACAACGAGATCCGGGTGTTCCTCGGCGAGACGGCGATAAGCGGTGAACCAGCCCTGCTCGAAATTCGAGCACGACGCGAAGCACATCGTCATCGGTGCCAGCGATCCGGGCTCGGGCGCGGTCCTCGTGCGCCCGATCGGCGAAATGTGGCCGCCGGTGCGGAACCGGTAGAAGTAGTCGTCGCCGGGCCGCAGCCCGGTCAGTTCAACGTGCACGCTGTGCGCCAGTTGTGGTGCTGCCGTGGCCATTCCGCGCTGCACGACCCGCGTGAACCGGTCGTCGGTGGCGATTTCCCATTCCACGTCGACGGTGCGAGCCGGCATGCCGCCGAGGCCGTCGTCGGCCAGCGGGTTTGGTGCGAGCCGGGTCCAGATCACCACACCGTCGGGAGTCGGCTCTCCCGACGCCACGCCGAGTGTGAACGGATCCACCGGGACCGGGCTGCGACGACGCTCGGTGGTGAATCCTGCGACGGGCAGAACGGCAAGCACGACAGCGCCTTTGAGCACCGTGCGACGGCTTGGCGACACAGACACGGCCAAGTGTCAACATGTCGTCTTTCGCGACGGTGACGGTCAGCCGTACGGTGTCCCGACGCAGCAATGACGTTGTACAAACAGCCTGTGTACGTTGGCTTTCCGCCTGATGTACAAAGCGGTGAGCTGCTACGGGCGTCGGGTACTGCGGCTCGTGGAACCGGTTGATGATCGGGATGCGCTCGATGATCTTGTCGCGCAGGCGCGGTTCTGGCTGGATCGCAGGGACCTGCGGTTGCGCGGGCGGCGGCGGGACGTAGGCCGGGGCCGGCGGGGTGTACGCAGGCGCAACCGGGGCTGCCGCCGGCGGCGGTACCCAGGCGTCCGGCGGATCGTAATCGGGCACGGCTGCGGGAGCGGGCGGAGCAGCGACCATCGTCTCCGCGACCGGCGGAGCCGCCGGTGGCGGAGGAGGTGCCGCAGGCGGGCTTGAGCGGCTTCGCGGCGGGACGCGGCGCCGGCTTGGGCGCGGCCTGGGCGGCTTGCCGCCGACGGCACCGTCGCTTCGCGAGCCTGCTCGGCGGTGGCGTTCGCGTTCCGTGCTTGTTCGGAGGGCGAATCCGGGAACGCCCGAAGACCCAGCGCGACCGACAGCGACACCACCAGCGTGACCGAAGCGGCGACGAGCGCGGTCGTCAGCGCACGCGTCTTCGACATCCCGCGCAGCGACAGCAACGGCGGCGGGGCCGGTGTCCGATGTCGTTGACCGTGAGCGCTGCCGCGACCGCCGCGCCGCGCGTCATGGCCATGTCCGCCTCGGCCGAGGAGATCACCGGTGCCGCCGCGACCGTGTCCATCGACGCCACGACCGGTTCGAGGTCGGTCGCACCGACGACGAAGATGGCATCCAGCTGGCGATCGTTGAGGGACAGCGCGATCACGCTGCTGGCCAGCTCGATGTTGCCGTCGGCGGGCAGATGCCTGGCGGTCGACGGTCACTCCGTCGGCGTTCACCAGGGCAACCAGCGTGGCGTCGGGCTCGAAGATGCACACCGCGGTGTCGTCATATCCGGCGATGTCCGCGATGCCGCCGGCCAGCGCTTCGGCGGCCTCGACCTCCGACACCGGGACCACGTTGTGCCCCCTGGCGTAGAAAGCCTCCAGGATGGCGCTGGCGGTCGCGTCGCCGTCGGCGGTCCAGGTCACGCCGATGGCGTGCAGCCCGCTCTCCACAACCGCCTCGTTGGCGTCCAGCAACACCGTGAGCAGGGCTTCGGCGTCGAATGTGTCGACGTCGACGACGTCCAGCGTGCCGCGGTCCTCGGCCTTCCCATCGCCGGACCAACCTTCGACGAGCACCCACCGGACGGCTGTCGAGGTCACCGACAGACCGAGCACGAGGTCCATAGCTATCCCCCTCTGCCTTTCATCCGGGTCAGACACTACCGCCGTGGCCTGTAGATAGACATCTCGACCGCTGGCAGGAGGCGTCGGAGGCATCGGCTATTAATCCATATCCTGCATTAGTCATGGCCGAAATGGTCTTGGACAAGCATGGATCGGTGCTTCTACCGTTGGTGTCAGACCGACAGGACTGATCATGCGACGATCCAAGGCCAAGGAACCATGACTGCCACGATGCCCGAGACCACCTGACCGGACAGATGCTCATCGCCGGCGAACCCGTCCGCGGATCCGGCAAGCCGATCCACGCCTTCGATCCGACCGCCGGCAAGACCCTCGAACCCGCCTACTACTACGGCGACGCGTCCAACGTCGACGCCGCCTGCGCCGCCGCCGCCGCGGCCTTCGCCGACTACCGCTCCACCACCTCAGAGCAGCGCGCCCAGTTCCTCGAGGCGATCGCCGCCAACATCGAGGCCGTCAAGGACGCCCTCATCGCCCGCGCCGTCGCCGAGATCCGGCCTCCCGCAGGCCCGCATCACCGGCGAGGTCGGCCGCACCACCGGCCAGCTGCGCCTGTTCGCCGCCGTGCTGCGCGAAGGCAGCTGGAACGGCGCCCGCATCGACCCCGCCCTCCCCGACCGCACCCCGTTGCCCCGGCCCGACATTCGCCAGCGCTCCATCCCGCTCGGCCCCGTCGCCGTCTTCGGCGCCAGCAACTTCCCGCTCGCCTTCTCCGTCGCCGGCGGCGACACCGCCTCCGCGCTGGCCGCCGGCTGCCCCGTCGTCGTCAAGGGCCACGACGCCCACCCCGGCACCTCCGAGCTCGTCGGCCGCGCCATCACCGACGCCGTCGCCGCCTCCGGCCTGCCCGCGGGCACCTTCTCCCTGCTGTTCGGATCCGGGCCCGACCTCGGCATCGCGCTGGTGACCGATCCGCGCATCAAGGCCGTCGGCTTCACCGGATCCCGTTCCGCCGGAACAGCACTCGTCGCTGCCGCAGCGGCCCGCGCCCGAGCCCATCCCCGTGCTACGCCGAGATGAGCTCCATCAACCCGGTCTTCCTGCTCGACGGCGCACTGGCCAACCGCGGCGCCGAACTCGGCAAGGCGTTCGTCGGCTCGCTCACCATGGGTTCCGGCCAGTTCTGCACCAACCCCGGCCTGGTCATCGCCGTCGACGGCCCCGGCCTCGACGCCTTCATCGCCGCCGCCCGCGACGCGCTTGCCGAGTCGCCTGCCACGCCGATGCTCACCCCCGGCATCGCCGACAGCTACGCCGACGGCGTCACCACGCTCAGCGGGGAAGCCGACCTGATCGTCCGCGGCGAATCCAGCGACAACGAAACCTCCTGCCGCGCGGCACTGTTCGCCACCGACGCCACCAGCTTCCTGAAGTCCGAGACCCTGCAGGCCGAGGTCTTCGGATCGTCCAGCCTGATCGTGCGCTGCGCGGACATCGGCCGAGATGCAGACCGTCGCCGAGAACATCGAAGGCCAGCTCACCGCGACCGTGCACGCCGACGAGTCCGACTACGACGACGCCGGGGCAGCTTCTGCCGCTGCTCGAGCTCAAGGCCGGCCGGATCCTGTTCGACGGCTGGCCCACCGGCGTCGAGGTCGGCCACGCCATGGTGCACGGCGGCCCCTACCCCGCGACCTCCGACTCGCGCAGCACCTCGGTCGGCTGCGCGCGCGATCGAACGCTTCCTGCGGCCCGTCTGCTATCAGGACGTGCCGAAGTCGTTGCTTCCCAGCGCAATCGCCGACGGCAACCCCGACCACCTGTGGCGGCGCATCGACGGCCGGCTCCACCAGGACTGACCCACCCACTCACCAAGGAGTCGCTTTGAAGGCCCCCACGTGCCCCGACTTCGACGGCGTTCTGTTCTTCCCCGTCACGCCGTTCACCGAGACCGGGGAGGTCGACCTCGACGCGCTGGCCCGCCACATCGCCAAGGGCGTCGACGCCGGACCCGGCGGTGTCTTCATCGCCTGCGGCACAGGCGAATTCCACGCCCTCGAGTCCGAGGAGTTCGGTGACGTCGTCCGCACCGCGGTCGAGGTGGTCGCGGGCCGCGTGCCCGTCTACGCCGGCGCCGGTGGCTCCATCGCCCAGGCCAAGCTCTTCGCCAAGGCCGCCAAGAGCGCACGGCGCCGACGGACTGCTGCTGCTGCCGCCGTACCTCGTCGAGATGCCCCAGGCCGGGCTCGTCGCCTACACCCGCGAGGTCGCCGCCGCCACCGATCTGCCCGTGATCGTCTACAACCGCAACAACGCCCGCTACACCGAGGCGTCCGCGATCGAGGTGGCGAAGATCCCCAACGTCATCGGATTCAAGGACGGCACCGGCGATCTCGACAAGGTCGCCCGCATCGTCCGCGCGGTCACCGACGCGAGCCGAGCAAGGACTTCCTGTTCTTCAACGGCATGCCGACCGCCGAGACCACCCAGCAGGCCTACCGCGCCATCGGTGTGCCGCTGTACTCGTCGGCCACCTTCGCCTTCGCCCCCGACCTCGCGCTCGCCTTCTACAACGCGCTCGAGTCCGGCAACGACGCGCTCGCCGACGCGCTGCTGCGGGCGTTCTTCCATCCGCTCGTCCGCCTGCGCGACACCGTGCCCGGCTACGCCGTCTCGCTCGTCAAGGCCGGCGTCGCCCTGGAGGGCATCCCGGCCGGGCCGGTCCGGGCACCGCTGGTCATGCCGCGCGCCGACGACCTCACCGAGCTGCAGCTCGATCATCGCCGCCGGACGCGACCGTGCTGGCCGACGCGCTCACCAAGGCGCGTATAGCCATGGCGCCGAGCCAGATTCGCATCACCGGCGCCCGCATCACCCCGATCGCGTTCGTCGATCCGCCGCTGCTCAACACCGTCGGCGTGCACCAGCCGTATGCGCTGCGCGCGATCATCCAGCTCGACACCGACGCCGGTCTGGTCGGCCTCGGCGAGACCTATGCCGACGAGACCCATCTGGCCCGGCTGCGGGCCGCCGCGGACGCGATCACCGGGCTGGACGTGTTCGCGCTCAACGCGATCCGCGCCGCGATCGCCGAACGCCTGCGCGGCGACACCCGTGCCGTCGGCACCGCCGGCATGATCACCACGGCCAGCGCCGTCGACCAGGTGCTCTCGCCGTTCGAGGTCGCCTGCCTCGACGTGCAGGGCCACGCCACCGGCCGTCCGGTCTCCGATCTGCTCGGCGGCACGGTGCGCGACGCCGTGCCGTTCAGCGCCTACCTGTTCTACAAGTGGGCGGCGCACCCCGGCGATGAGCCCGACGCGTTCGGCGAGGCCCTCGACCCCGACGGCATCGTCGCGCAGGCCAAGCGCATCATCGACGAATACGGCTTCACCGCAATCAAACTCAAGGGCGGCGTGTTCGCGCCCGAGGAGGAGATGGCGGCCATCGAGGCGCTGCACGCGGCCTTCCCCGACCATCCGCTGCGGCTGGACCCGAACGCCGCGTGGACGCCGCAGACGTCGGTCAAGGTGGCGTCGGGCCTGGCGGGCATCCTCGAGTACCTCGAGGACCCGACGCCCGGTCTCGACGGGATGGCCGAGGTCGCCCAGCAGGCGCCGATGCCGCTGGCGACGAACATGTGCGTCGTCGCATTCGACCAGCTGGCACCCGCCGTCGCGAAAGAGTCGGTGCGCGTGGTGCTTTCCGATCACCACTACTGGGGTGGTCTGCAGCGCTCGCGCCTGCTCGCCGGCATCTGCGAGACCTTCGGCCTCGGGCTGTCGATGCACTCGAACTCCCACCTCGGCATCAGCCTCGCCGCGATGGTGCACCTCGCCGGCGCCACCCCGAACCTCACCTACGCCTGCGACACCCACTGGCCGTGGAAGACCGAGGAGATCGTCAAGCCCGGCGCGCTGGCGTTCGTCGACGGCTCGGTGGCCGTGCCGACGACGCCCGGCCTCGGTGTCGAGATCGACGAGGATTCGCTGGCCGCGCTGCACGAGCAGTACATCGAGTGCGGCATCCGCGACCGCGACGACACCGGCTACATGAAGAGCATCGATCCCGAGCTTCGAGGCGGTCAGCCCGCGCTGGTAGCGGTCGCGCGTTCGGCTAGGGTCCGTCATTTCGGCGCGCGCGCTTGGCCTCATACATCGCGAGGTCCGCATCGCGCAGGATCTCGTCGGCCGTCCGCTGCTCGTTGTGGTCTACCTCGACGACGCCGACGCTGGCGCGGATCGCCGCGGTCGTCGCACCGACCGGCATCGGCACACTGAACTCCGCGCGCAGCCGCTCGACCATGTCGTCGAGATCTCGGCGCGCGACATCGCGGCACACCAGGACGACGAACTCGTCGCCACCCAGTCGCCCCGCAACGTCGCCGTCCTCCACGACCCGACGCAGACGTTCCGCGGCGCCGCGCAGTAGGTCGTCACCGGCTGTGTGCCCGAGGGTGTCGTTCACCGTCTTGAGGTCGTCGATGTCGATGAACAGTACGGCGCGCAACTGGTTGTGCTGATCGGGCGACGAGAGGGCTCTATTGATCTTGCGCAGCACCGAGGCACGGTTCGGCAGCTTCGTCAGCGCATCGTGGGAGGCATAGAACAACGCCTTGTCGGTGGCCTCCCGTTCACTGGTGACGTCGGTGAAGGACATCAGCATGTCGGATTGCCCTGGCATATCGGGATTGAGCAGCCGGCAGCTGGACATCAACCAGATGCGTTTCTTGCCGAGCCGGTCGAATCCGAAAACCTGGTTGAAGAAGGGCACGCCGGTGCGCAGGACCGCCAAGGCGGGACGAACGTCGGGTGGGATGTTGACGCCGTCGGCGTCGTAGAACGGGAATTGTCCGGTGATCCCGAAAAAGTCGCCGCCCAGGTGCTCGCGCCCCGTACCCATGATCTGGACCGCCGCCGGGTTGATCGACTTGATGCGCCCGTCCTTGTCCGTGACGATGACGCCTTCGGCCATCGACGCCACCACGGCTTCGAAATGCTGTTCCGCTCGGTGCTGCGCGGTCAGGTCGGAGCAGACGAACACATAGCCGTTTTCCATCACAGCGGCCGACACGCGCACATCCAGCGCCGCGCCATCGGCCGAGCGGTGGGTGCTGTGCACGATGCCGCCAGATGCGACGATCGCCACCGGGTCCAGCGGCGGCACCTACGGCACTCGTGATCGGCACTCCAAGTACCTCGACGGCAGACCGGCCATAGATTGCCTCTGCCGCCGGATTCCAGCTGGTGATCACACCCGCCGCCGTTGTCCCGATGATGGCGTCGCTGACGTGGTTGACCAGAGCCGCCTGATACCGCAGCCCGGCTTCCGCGGAGTGCCGAACGCTGACGTCTCGCGTAATGACCTGAAACGCGACCTCGTCATCCCACACCGTCATGACCGATACGACCTCGACGGGCAACAAGGTGCCGTCCATCCGAATCATCTGCGCGGGGTAGGACGGCGAGCAGTCGCCGACCTCACGCAACTCGGCCAGCCCCGCTTGCATCGGCGGTATCGAATCGGCCGCCACGAAATCGGTGATGGGGCGGCCGACGAGCTGGTCGCTCGACTGAGCCAGCATCATGCCGGAGCCCGGCGGCGTTGACGAAAAGAACCCGCCCGTCCTTGTACACGCAGATCCCATCGGGACTGTGCTCCACCAGTCGGCGGTATCGCTCCTCGGTCAGCCCTTGATCGGGTTGCCGATGTGCAGCGTCAGTCACCAAGCGCAATATCTTGTCAGCGATCTTGCCAAGCTACCGGGTGGGCATTCACACCATGCACAATTCACTACACTGATGCAGGATCACAGCGCAAAACGCGCCACGTGATGCTAGGAGTGCATCGGTGTTCTCACTCGCCCGGCTGTCCTGCTTCGTCGCTGTCGCGGAGGAGCTGCACTTCGGGCGGGCCGCCGAGCGGCTGCACATGACCCAGCCACCGCTGAGCCGCCAGATCCAGCAGCTGGAAAGCGAGCTCGGCGTTCAGCTCATCGACCGCACCACGCGCGCGGTCACGCTCACCCCGGCCGGGGCAGCCTTCCTGCCCGACGCCCGCCGCATCCTCCAGCTCGCCGAGGGCGCCGCACAGACCGTAAAACGAATCCCCGCAGGCGATCTCGGCACCGTCGTCGTCGGCTTCACGGCGGCGTCGGCACACGTCGTGCTGCCGCGACTGCTAGGGGCGGCCAGGGAAAAGCTTCCCGATGTGAAGGTGGAACTGCGGGAGATGGTGACATCCGTGCAGCTGGAAGGCCTCATGACGGGCGAGCTGGACCTGGGCATGGCGCGCCCGCCGGTGAGACGCCCCGGCCTGGTGTCACGCCCGCTGCTGCATGAGCAGCTGATCGCCGCGCTGCCGGAGGCGCATCCGATGGCCGGGCTCGGGCGGCAGCTGACGCTCAACGACCTTGATGGCCAGGACGTCATCATGTACTCGCCGGTGCAGGCACGCTATTTCAACGAGCTGCTCATCAGCACGTTCACGATCGCCGGCGCGACGCCGCGGTACGTGCAGACCGTGACGCAGGTACACACGATGCTGGTGTTGGTTCGCTCCGGGATCGGCATCGCGTTGGTGCCTGCGTCGGCGGCGACGCTGCACCCCGAGGGCGTGGTGTTCCGGTCGATAGGGGCGTTCCGGGAGCGTCCTGTCGAACTCGATGCGGTGTGGCGCGGTGACAGCACCAACCCTGCGCTGATGCGTCTGCTCAGAGATGTTCTGCCGCAACGGGAATGGACGACGGACGATCTCGTGGAGGACGTTGTCGGCTAGAGCCCGCCGCTGCAACCTCCGCCCAAGCCTCCAGCCATGCCTGAGCGAACATCCGCGTATCCGTTATGGATCGCGTGGTACAAGCCCAATACGGGTTCGATTGCGGCAAAGGTCATTTCAGCCCCACCGCGAGCGGGCGGGGGTCGGCGGGTCGGTCGTCGATGGCGTTGCGAAGCGCTCCGGTTACTCGGTCAGCCAACGCGCTGACCATGTCTTCGTCATAAAGTCGTTCGTTGGCGGGAACGAGGCCGAGCATCTTGCGCTGCTGCCCATGCACCCAACCGGAGGCTTCGAGCTGGTCACGCACGTCCTGGCGGGCGTAGCGGCCGTCGCGGGCAATCAATTTCCGCCAGTCCCGCCCGTCGAGTTCGTTCAACGCATCCTGCAGCACGGGATCATCCGGATGCGCCGCACTTGTCCGGTGCGCCTTTCCTTTCCTGTCCTCCACATAGCCGGTCAGGAAGAGGTCGGTCAGCATGGCGGAGCGCAGGGCGAAGCTGAAAAGCCACCGCTTGTCGCGGTCGAATTGGAAGCGGCGCCGTTGTCGGTCGTAGGCCAGCAGGTAGAGCTGTGCATGCAACGTCTGCGGTAGCTCCACCGGGTCTCCTTCACCACGAAATGTGGCGACCCGATTATCGTCCGAACCCGCAGTTAGGTGGGAGGAATCGGCGCGCCGTTCCGGCACGAAGGACGTTCAGATCGGGCACAGCCGCCGCCGGCGCTAGCTGTTATTAGTCGGCTGGCCTCCACGCGGTGGCATGCGCGCTCACGAGATTGGTAGCCAGCTAACTCACAGCAGATCCGCAGGCTGGGTATTCAGTCTTGTCACGGTTTGCTCGGAGGTTCATCATAAGAACTACACAGTTCGTTCCCCGGTGGTGGCGGGTCGGGTGCCACCAGCACCAAACAAAGGAACCCGCAATGTCCGCCATCAATGATCAGAAGATCGATATGTCCCGCAAAACCGGGCTCGCCCTGCTGTTTACCGCCATGGCGATCGGATTAGCCGCACCGGTCCATGCCAACCCCGACACCTGGGTCGTCATCGACTTCTCATCGCGCGACAAAGTCTTTGGTTACGACACCGGGTACTTCGCCAACACCAATGACGTTGCGTTCAACACGTGCGAAGCGGCGGCGACACCGAACCCCGATCCCCACAGGTCGGCGTGCGGCCCAATGCTTGTTGCCAAGAACACCTGTGGTGCCCTCGTGGCGACATCAGGACCGGCTTACAACGGACAATTTGGGTCCGGCTTCAACGTTGGCCAAGGGCCCAACCGAGATGCAGCGGTGGCCGCCGCGATGCAAAGATTGGGTCATCCCGGAGACGTCCTGGTAGCGGCGTGCTCAAGAGACGGTGTGCCGTCGGAACCGCCACGCGGGTCGATCATTCCGCACCCGGGCGAAACATCGGTGCAGTAGCAACTTCGCGGTTGCGCTTTCATCCAGTCACATCGGCTAAAAGGGTTCCTTTGAGTCGCGCAGGCGCTCGCCGCCTTCGCCCCGCCGCCATGCTCGCCCGGCCTATAGGTTTGTGAAGCAGGGGTCCTGGTTGTCCTTATTGCCTTGGTTGCCCTGGTCGCCCTGGTCGCCCTGCGAGATCGACGTGTCTCGGGCCGAAAAATGAGCTGTCACACCGTCATAGGTGATCTGCACGCTATCGGCATGGATACCGAGCGGATAATTCTTGGTGAGATGGGTGGTAAACGCGTCTAGCGCCGACTGCACCATGTCGCTGGGCAGCAACAAACCCAGCCCGGTGACATCGACCACCTGCAGCGCCAGTCGTCCGTCCCTAGCCTGCGGCTCGATGGTGACACTGCCCAGGTTGCCCTGCAGCTTGATTGTGCCGTCGTCCGGGTTGGTCTGGACGTCGGTGACCAAGCCACGCAACAGCGGGATCGCTTCCTGGATGCTCTGCTTCATGCCGTCGGCAGACCAGGTGATCATGGCGTCTAGAGCTCCTACGGTGCCCATGGCGTCGGCGTCGCCATCCAGCCGAACATCGTCGATCCGCACGTCGGCCTTCATGCCTCGGGCGTTGCCGATCCGATTGCCGGCCGTGTGGATCGAGATGTTTCTGTAGTGGCCGGTCGCGAGCTGAAGCAGAAGCGGCGTCGCGCCGAACGACACACTCGCCGTGTCCTGCACCACGCATTCGGTGGCGGCGGCCACCGCGCTCTCGGCGCGGCGGCGGGCGTACAGCTCAGTGGCGAGCAGGCCGGCGGCGACTAAGCCGATCACGATCACCGCGGTCAGGACTATCGACAGCGGGTTGCGCAGACGGAAGCGGCTCAGTCCGGAACCCTTCGATGTCGGGGGCGGGCCATAACCGGGCTGGCCTGGCGGCGGCGGAAGGGGATGCTCTTCCATCCCTTTATCGTGGACCCGCTCAGCCGACGGTAACCACGGTCGCCTCGAAGTGTTGGCCTCCGAAGTGACATTCGGGGTACGCCTTCCAAGTTGTAGTACCACTGCGGATGTTTAGTTCGAGGCGATCAAGATTGGGTCGGACCATCGTGGAAATAGGACAACTGCACTTCTCGCGGCTGGCCCGATCTAGCGCCAGTCGTCGTAAGTGGCGCTGACGCGACGGTCCAAAGTTGCGTCGTGACGTGACCGCCGGTCGCACGGCACAACCACGAATCGATGCGAGAGGCTATGCGACGAGCGATGAATCGGCTCGGACGGAACCGCCCGAAGCGACCATGGCCCGATACCACATGCCACGCTTCTTGTCCGGATCAACGTAACGCAGCGGCATCGCTGCCCACGCGGTAACGAGTGCGCTCGCTTACGGCGTGGTCTTGAACCTCGGGGTGAACAGCATCAACTCAAATCTTGTCGGCCGTGGGCATCCCCGGATCGAGGAGCCTCGTGACGAGTCGGCGAAGCTCGAGATGGGCGGTCGGGCAGCACGCACCAGAGCACCACGCCAAGGAAAGCGGATGCCGCAAGAAATTTAACAACCTCCGCGGACCAACTCGTGTATGCCTGGCCGCCGCGGACGCGGACGTCCACGTTCTGGTTGAAAATGTGCGGGGGGCTATGGACGGTCACCGTCCGTACGGATCCATCGTCTTGCCGCCACAGGCCTGTGCAATTCGTAGGTAAAAACGAGCCTTTTCCCGCTGTGCCGGCGTGCCGATTGCAGTGCACGAGCTCGACGCTTGTGGGGGTGCCGAATTGCAGCACCCACAACCCGTACCCACTTGTTGCGATCACCCACAACGAAATACCACCAAGAATCAGGGCACCAACAATCGTAAACCAACGACTGCTACGTCGGGTTCGCCGATTTATAGCAAACAAGCGAGCCCTGTTACCCCGGTAGGGGTGGTCAGTTTCTCGAGCCGCCGGAACCCCTCCACCCCCAAGAGATCTAGGTGGCGGCGGAAACGCACCCTGCTGAAACCCCTGGTTTGCGCTCGTTACGCGACCTCTCATTTCCTCCTCAACGAGGTCGAGAAACGCGTCAACCTCGTCTTCGTTGTAACCGCGTTTTCCAAGGGCTGGCTTCGAGAAAGCCATGTTGCGGACCTGGTCTGGAGTAAGAGTGTGTCCCGTCGCGTCTCGCCGCGCTGCATCAACGAGGTCGAGAAACGCGTCAACCTCGTCTTCGTTGTAACCGCGTTTTCCAAGGGCTGGCTTCGAGAAAGCCATGTTGCGGACCTGCTCTGGAGTAACAACGGGGCGTTCAACTAGTTCGGCCTGCTGACCTTCCAGCTCCGCCATGCGCTTCTGCTCGGCCAACTGGTGTTCCAATTCGGCGATGCGTCTCTCAGGGTCGTCCTGATCCATCAGCAAATGGTCCCACCCCGCAAGCCGAGGCGCGGTGGGGTTGGCAGATCCATCCTGCACACGCGGCAACCTCGCCGCCTCCGGGCCACGTCGGCTAAGTAGTCGTCTTTGCCGTCAGGCGGACCCCGGCGAGTTCGATCACATATTCCCGCCGGTCCCTTGCGAGGGCCAAATTCTCGGTTCGTCGGAGGGACCGCCATCATCCGACCGTCGAATGTCCTGAGCCGCACGCCGGTATCGGTCCTCCGGGGTCTCATCACGTCGACGGAGCACCCGTTTGCGCCACACCAGCGCGACTGCCGCACTGATCGCCAGAATGACTACAAGCGAGACGCCGACCACGACAAGCGCGGTACCCATGAGCAGAGGCTACGTCGGTGTGCACCCGCCGCATGCATTTGCGAACTCGTCGCGCACGCGGTCACATGGACTCTGGCGATTACTCTCGCACCTGGCGGTTGACGAGGCCCTTAGTGAGCCGGGAATCGATAATGCACCGGGAATCGACCTGCTCACCTTGTCGTTCGTCGCCGTAGTAGACGCGATACCCCTCAATGACCGGCACATCGCCACCTGAGTACTCGTGAGTGACACTCGTGTTGCCATCCTCGGTTCGGGTCACGGTGAACCACTGACCGGACGCGGGGTCTTGGACCGTGTCACCCTCCTGGATCTCGGCCAACGGCACCTGCTCAGTTACATGTTCCGAACTCATTGCGCTCCCGGATCGTCGCGGTAGTTGGCTGCGTCCCGGCGATCACCTTGAGGATGCTCCCGCTGATGGCACCGGTCAATCACAGATTCATCCACGCTGCCGCAAACTCCCCGCCATAGTTGCCAGAGAATTCACAGCAGACGTACAGACTGTGCGTTTCTGGGTGTGCACAGTTCGCTATGGGTTCATGATCATCGGATACGGGCTCATCCACGTTGAGGAAACGCCATGAAACGAGTAATCGTCGGGTTGGCAGCGGCCGTGCTGGTGTGCGGCGGTCCGGGTCTCGCAGGTATGGGCGCAGGTACCGCCCACGCGGAGGATTGGTGCTCGCCTCCCGCGATGGTCAACGGCGTCTGCTACGGCCCGAACAACTGGTGCCCAGGGGATTCCCTATTTCACTTGACCCAGAATCACATTGCGAACCCGATCAATTGGGACATGAATGTGTGCCACACCTACTACTACGTGCCATGGGGCCAGGGCAACGCTGGTCAGAACATTTGGGAGGGATCCGATCCTCCGCCGCCGGACACACTTCCTGCGCCACTTCCCGCGCAGCCGCCGCCTCCCGGCATGTGCTGGGCCATGTGGATTCCGGCGCCCTGCCCGAACGGCTAGCGGCACACGCGCCTATCCAGATGCGTTGGCCGGCATCGGCACCGGAGTCACCAATTCGCCTGAGGACAGGAAGCTGTCGAGGTTGCGCAGCGTGAGCGCCTCCATCGCGGCACGCGTCTGCACCGTCCCGCTTCCCACGTGCGGCAGCACGACGACGTTGTCCATCGTCAACAATGCCTCCGGCACATTCGGCTCGTCGGCGAAGACATCGAGACCCGCCCCGGCCAGCCGGCCGTCCGAAAGTGCTTCGACCAACGCCTTCTCGTCGACCACGCTGCCGCGAGCGATGTTCACGAGATAGCCGTCCGGGCCGAGCGCGTCGATCACCTCGCGGCTGACGAGCTTCCGCGTGCCCGAGCCACCCGCCGCCGCCACGACCAGTACATCGACACGTCGGGCCAGCTGCTCCGGCGACGACACATACGTGTATGGCGAGTCGGCGACCTCGCGGCGATTGTGATACGAGATCGTGCAGCCAAACGCGGTGAGCCGCTTCGCAATCGCGCTGCCGATGCGGCCCAGACCGATGATGCCCACCCGGGTGTTGCTGACCTGACGCGTCAGCGGGTACATCCCCTCGACCGGCCACCGCCCGGCCCGCACATACCGGTCGGACGCCGAGAACTGCCGCATCACATCGATCATCAGCCCGACGGCGGTGTCGGCCACGCAATCGGTCAGCACGTCGGGGGTGTTGCTAACGGCGACGCCTCGTGACGCCGCGGCGTCCACATCCGTCGTGTCGTAGCCGACACCGAAGTTCACGACGGCGCCCAGGTTCGGCAGCGCCGTCATCAATTTGGCGTCCACGCCCGTGCGACCCGACGTCACCACGGCGGTGATCTCACCGCCGTGCGACGACAGAAACGCCTCCCGCTCCGCGGGCTCGTCGGGCAGCACAAAGGCCGCGTAGTCGTCCTGAAGTGTCTGCGCCAACGACGGCTTGAGCGGCCCAACCTGCAGTACGGGCCGAGTCTGCGGGTTGCGGGGTGAAGTAGTCATGTTGCGACCTACGGTACGGCGACCTGGGAATACCCGTCCAACTCCGAATTCGCATGGACTTATGCCGAAGCCGCATGGCTAGTCGAATCGAGAGCGCCGGCTAGGTATCGGCAACCTCGCGCTTGACCATAGACACCCAGCTCAACCACCATTTCCGCGGTAGGCACTTGGTCAGTGCACCCTAACTCTGACACCGATATGGCCATTTCGCCGGGGTTGACGCTGTCTCGAAACGCGTTCTTACCTTGTGTCTGCGATCACATGCTCCATCCACATACGTGGACATCACAACAGCAGCCCGGGAGGATCCCATGAGCCCCGCACTCCGCACCACGCGGCGACGCCGCAGCCGCTCGCCGTCGCCCTCGCGGGAATCACCCTCGCCGCCAGCGGCTGCACAGTCGCCAACTCCCGCCACGGCGGCTACGACCCCAACACCCTGCGCATCGTCCTCCAGCAGGAGCCGCCCACCCTCGAGCCCTGCGAGAGCTCACTGACCTCCACCGGCATCGTGGTCCGGTCCAACATCACCGAGCCCCTCATCGAACGCGACCCGAACTCCGGCGACCTGCAACCACTGCTGTCCACCGGCTGGCGCCAGACCTCGCCCAACCAGTGGACCTTCGACATCCGCAAGGGCGTCACGTTCTCCAACGGCGCACCGTTCACCGCCGAGGACGCCGCCTTCTCCATCGACCGCGCCGTCAACTCCGACCTGAACTGCAACGTCGACGGCTACGTGTTCGGTGACGACCCGCTCGAAGTCTCCGCGCCCAACGACACCACGCTCGTCGTCGGCACCAAGACCCCGGATCCGATTCTCCCGCTGCGTATCTCGTTCGTCGAGATCGTGCCGCGCGGCACCAGCATGAAAGAGAAGGTGCGCGAGCCGATCGGCACCGGCCCCTACGCCATCGACGACTGGGAGTACGGCCAGAAGCTGCTCCTCAAGCGCAACGACACCTACTGGGGCAAGAAGCCCGCCTTCGCCCGCGCCGAATACCAGTGGCGCAGCGAGGGCAGCGTCCGCGCCGCGATGATCACCAACGACGAGACCGACATCGCGACCGGACTCGGCCCCGAGGACGGCGCAGGCGATCTCGGCGTTCCGTTCCAGAACAACGAGACCACCGCGCTGCGCATGCAGGCCACCGAGGCGCCGCTCAACGACATGCGGGTGCGCCAGGCCATCAACTACGCCGTCAACCGCGAAGGCATCGTCAAGGCCCTGTTCCGTGGCCTGGGAGAGCCTGCGTCGCAGCTGATTCCGTCCGGTGTGGTCGGATACAACGACCAACTGCAGCTGTGGCCGCACGACGCCGAGAAGGCCAAGCAGCTCGTCGCAGAGGCCAAGGCCGACGGCGTTCCCGTCGACAAGCAGATCCGGCTGATCGGCCGCACCTCCCAGTTCCCGAACATCAGCGAGACCATCGAGGTGCTGCAGAGCGAGTTCACCGAGATCGGACTCAACGTCAAGATCGAGATGATGGACACGTCCAACCAGCTGCTGTACCAGCTGCGGCCGTTCCCCGAGAACGCGGGCCCGTACCTGCTGATGATCATGCACGGCAACCAGGCCGGTGACGCGGCGTTCACCATGGACCAGTACATGCTCAGCGACGGTCCCCAGGCCGCCTACGGCACACCGGAATTCGACAAGAAGATCCGCGCCGCCGAGGCGCTCACCGGTCAGCAACGCCAGGACGCCTTCGCCAAGCTCTTCGCCGAGGAGCCGAAGGAGATCATGCAGATGGCCTACATCGCGCACATGCAGGGCATCCTCGGCAAGTCGCGCGCGCGTCGACTACACGCCCAACTCCGCCACCGGTGACGAAATGCGGTTGGCCGAGATGACACCCGCCGGCGCCGCCACTCCCACCGGTCGCCCAGTAAGCAAGGAAGGCGCAGCCCATGTTTTCCTTCGTCCGGCGCCGGATGTACACCAGCGCACTGCCGTTGATCATCGTGCTGCTCGGCGTGTTCCTGCTCGCCCGGCTCACCGGTGACCCCACCAACCTGTACCTGCCGGAGTCGGCCACCCCCGAGCAGCGCGCGGAGTTCGCGGCCGCAGAACGGGTTCGACCAGCCGGTGTGGACCCAGCTCGTCGACTACTTCAAGGGCGTCATCCACCTCGACTTCGGCACCTCGCTGCGCACCGGCGAGTCCGCGTCGGAGATGGCGCTGCGGGCCTTCCCCGCCACCCTGCAATTGGCCGTCACCACAATGCTTCTGGCGATCGTCCTCGCCGTCATCATCGGCTGCTGGGCCGCCTACCGGCCCAACTCGCTGGCCGACCGGTTCTCCAGCCTGCTGTCCATGACCGCCGCCAGCATCCCCGACTTCTGGTTCGCCATCACCGGCGTCTGGCTGTTCGCGGTTCTGCTCGGCGTGCTGCCCACCTCCGGCGTCGACAGCGGCATGCTGTCGTGGATCCTGCCCATCGCCACGCTGATGATCCGCCCGCTCGGCGTGCTGACCCAGGTGGTCCGCGGCGCAATGGTTTCCGCGCTGTCCGCGCCCTACGTGCGGCTGGCCCGCAGCAAGGGCGCCAGCGACTTCCGCGTCGTCACCCACCACGCCCTGCGCAACGCCGCGGCACCCGCGCTGACCGTGGCGGGCGACCTGGCCGTCGGCCTGATCAACGGCGCGGTCGTCGTCGAGGCCATCTTCGGCTGGCCCGGCATCGGCAAGCTGATGATCGACGCGATCCTGCAACGCGACTTCGCGGTGCTGCAGGCGGCGGTGCTGCTGACCGCGGTGAGCATCTTCGTCCTCAACATCATCATCGACGCCTGCTACGCGCTGCTCGACGCCCGCGTCCGCGAACCGGCAATGGCCTAAGGGAGACACGACACATGAGCACTCAACTCGATCTGGTTCCCGTCAAGCCCACGACGGCGATCGTCGGCGAGGCCGACACCGCGAAGAAGCGCGGCAGCGTCGAAGTGGTTCCGGCTGCTGGTCAACGACCGGGTCGCCGCCGTCGCGGCCGTGATCCTCGGCCTGGTCTTCCTCACCGCGATCTTCGGCCCGATGCTCGTCGGCAACCTCGCCACCCACATCGACCTGGACAACTCCAACCAGGCTCCGTTCACGCTGTCGCACGGTTGGGCCAACGTGCTCGGCACCGACCCGCTCGGCCGCAGCATGCTCGCCCGGCTGATCGTCGCCTGCCAGACCACGCTGTCCGTCGCGATCCCCGCCGTGCGTGATCTCCGCCGTCGTCGGCTCGGCGATCGGCATGTGGGCCGGCTACTACCGCGGCTGGCGCGAGACCGTCGCGATGCGCGTCGCCGACGTCATCATGAGCTTCCCGTCGCTGCTGCTGGCCGTCGTCGTCCTCTACGTGTTCTCCCCCAGCGCCGCGAACATCGTTCTGGTGCTGGCGATCACCCGCATTCCGGTGTACCTGCGCACCGCCCGCGCCGAGTCCGCCGAGCTGCAGAGCCGGCTGTTCGTCGACGCCGCCCGCACCTTCGGCGCCAGCGCACGGTCCATCATCTGGCGCCACGTCCTGCCCGATCGTGCTGCCGACGCTGCTGACCGTCGCGACGCTGGACTTCTGCTACGTGATGCTGGCCGAGTCCTCGCTGAGCTTCCTCGGCATCGGCATCCAGCCGCCCGACATCAGCTGGGGCCTGATGGTCTCGCAGGGCCGCACCTACCTGCACACCGCCTGGTGGCTGTCGTTCTTCCCCGGCGTGGCCATCGTCATCACCACGGTGTCGGCCACCATCCTCGCCGCCTGGGCCCGCATCGCCACCGATCCCGGCCAGCGGTGGCGCCTGACCGTCCCGCAGAAACGCCTGTCCCGCTTCACCAAGACAACGAAGGCATCTCGTCATGACCGCTGTCGTAGACCACAAGCCGCCCGTCGATCAGGTCGACGCCGACCCCGTGCTCGACGTCGACGGCATGAGCGTCGAGATCCGCACCATCACCGGCACGGTGCGCGCCGTCAACGAGGTCAGCTTCCAGGCCCGTCGCGGCGAAACACTCGCGCTGCTCGGCGAATCCGGCTGCGGCAAGTCGATGACCGCCACCGCGCTGGTCGGCCTGCTCGAACCGGTCGCCGACGTCGTCGGCGGAACTGCGCAAGCTCGGCGAAGTCGACCTGCTCAGCGCCGACCGCAGGAAGCGACGCGAGATGGCGGGCACCGAACTCGCGATCGTCTTCCAGGACGCGCTGACCGCCCTCAATCCGCTCTACACCGTGGGAACCCAACTGGCCGAACCGTTCCGGATCCACCACGAGCATGAGCGCCAAGGCCGCCAAGGCGCAAGGCGGTCGAGCTGATGGCCCGCGTCGGCATCCCGCAGCCCGAGACGCCGGCTGAACTCTTACCCGCACCAGTTCTCCGGCGGCATGCGGCAGCGCCTGCTCATCGCGATGGCCGTCGCGCTGAACCCCAGCGTGCTGATCGCCGACGAGCCCACCACCGCTCTCGACGTCACCGTGCAGGCCCAGATCATGGCGCTGCTGCGCGATCTGCGCGCCGAGTACCAGATGGCCGTCGTGCTGATCACCCACGACCTGGCACTGGTCGCGGAAGAGGCCGATCGCGTCGCGGTGATGTACGCCGGCAACATCATCGAAACCGGCCCGGTCGCAGAGGTTTTCGCCAACCCGAAGCACCCCTACACCAAGGGCCTGCTGAACTCGGTTCCCGTCCACGCCCGCCGCGGCGACGAGCTCAAGTCCATCGGCGGCTCGCCGCCCGACCTGCACGCGATCCCCGAGGGCTGCGTCTACCAGGCCCGCTGTCCGCTGGCGCGCGACATCTGCGCGACCAAGCGACCCACCCTCGATTCCGTCGGCACGGGCCGCAAGGCCGCCTGCCACTTCCCCGAAGAGGTGACCAATGTCTGAGTCTGAGAACCTGCTCGAGGTCCGCGACCTGCGCAAGTCGTTCGGCGTGCCAGGCGCGGGGAAGAAGAGGCTGTACCGCGCTCGACGGCATCACGCCTCGACCTGGCCCGCGGCGAGACCCTCGGCCTGGTCGGCGAGTCCGGCTGCGGAAAGTCAACGCTGGCAAGGACACTGCTCATGCTGGAGCGGCCCGACTCCGGCACCGTCCGCTTCGACGGCATCGACCCGTTCGGCCTGCGCGGCAAGGATCTGCTGAAGTTCCGCCGCCGCGTGCAGATGGTGTTCCAGGATCCCTACGCCTCGCTGAACGCGCGCATGTCGGCGGGCGACATCATCGCCGAGCCGTGGCGCAGCCACAAGGGCATGTACAAGAACAAGCGCGAGCGCGACATGCGGGTGCGCGGACTGCTCGACCTCGTCGGCCTCGGCGCGAAGGCGGCCGACAAGTACCCGCAGGAGTTCTCCGGCGGGCAGCGCCAGCGCATCGGCATCGCCCGCGCGCTGGCGCTCGACCCCGACGTGATCATCTGCGACGAGCCGGTCTCCGCACTGGACCTGTCCGTGCAGGCGCAGGTGCTCAACCTGCTCAACGACCTGCAGCAGCAGCTGCAGATCTCCTACATCTTCATCTCGCACGACCTGTCGGTGGTCAGGCACGTCGCGGACCGTGTCGCGGTGATGTACCTCGGCCGGATCATCGAATCCGGCCCTACCGAAGCGGTTTTCGAACGGCCCAACCACCCGTACACCGCCGCGCTGATGTCGGCGGCGCCGACGCTGGACGGCGCGCAGCGGCGAGAGCGCATCCTGCTCAAGGGCGAGGTGCCGTCGCCGCTCAACCCGCCGTCGGGATGCCGGTTCCGGACGCGCTGCTGGAAGGCCACCGAGATCTGCGCGACGACCGCACCGCCGAACGCGCTCGATCTCGAGGTCGTCGGACACACCGCCGAGTGCCACCATCCCCTCCTGGAGGAGGGGGGCGTGCTGGCGACGGCATGAGCGTTCTGGGGTATTGCACCGTGGCAGGCGCGATCCTGCTGGCGTCGGCGCTGCAGGCGTCGATCGGCTTCGGTATCGGGTTGCTCGCCGCGCCGATCGTCGCGCTCGTCGACCCGGCCTGATTCCCGGAACCCTGATCATGGTGGCGGCCCTCGTCACGCTGATGGTGGTGATCCGCGAACGCGAGGACATCGACCTACGCGGCACCGGGTGGGCGCTGGTGGGCCGGGTGCCGGGCACGATCGCGGGCGCGCTGCTGCTGGCGATGCTGCCCGAACGGGCGCTGGCGATCCTGCTTGCCGGCGTGGTTCTGGCCGGCGTCGCGCTCACCAGCTTCGGCTGGATCCCGGTGGCCGCGGCGGCGCAACGTGGTGCTCGCCGGCGCCGCATCGGGCGTGCTCGGCACCGCGACGGCGATCGGCGGCCCGCCGATGGCGCTGGTGTGGCAACGCAATACCGGTGCCCGGCTGCGCGGCACGATGAGCGGCTTCTTCCTCGTCGGCTCGGTGATGTCCATCGCCGCGCTGGCCGTCGACTGGAGCCATCGACGGCCGCACCATTGTGGGCGTTCGGCGTGCTCGTCCCTGCGGCCGTGGCGGGATACTCTGCTGTCGCGGCGCCTGAACCGGCTTCTCGACCCGAAACGGTTGCGCTGGTTGGCGATCGGCGTCTCCACGGTGGGCGCCGTCGTGCTGATCGGCCGTGAACTGCTGGCGATGGGAACGTGACGTGACAGACGAACCCCGGTCCAATGTCGCCGGCTCAGCGGCTCCGGCACCCGATCTCGCCGTCCGGAAGGTGAAGTCGGCGGTACGGACCGTCGAGCTGCTCGAATACCTCGCCGCCCGTCACGACAACCCGGCACGCCTGCGGGAGATCAGCGACGCGCTCGACATGCCGCGCAGCAGCGCCCACGCCCTGCTGCGCACGCTCGTCGCGCAGGGCTGGGTGCGATCCGATGCGTCGGGCACGCTGTACGCCATCGGGGTGCGCGCGCTGCTCGTCGGAACGAGCTATCTCGACAGCGACCCGTATCTGCCGCTGATCACGCCGTTCCTCGACGACCTGCGTCAGGATCTCGACGAGACGTTCCACCTCGGCCGGCTCGACGGCACCGACGTCGTCTACCTGGCCACGCGGGAATCCAAGCAGTACAACCGGATCGCGAACCGGGTCGGCCGCCGGCTGCCCGCCTATGCCACCGCTCTTGGCAAGTCGCTGCTTGGCCGAGCGGTTCGGCGTGGAGCGCGACGCGCACATCCCGTCCGCGCTGACGCCGTTGACCGACGCGACGATCGTCGACCGCGGCGCTCTCGACGATGTTCTCGACGACGTGCGGGTGCGCGGTTACGCCACCGACGATCGAGGAGAACACCCCGGGGTTGCGGTGTTTCGCCGTCGCCCTGCGCTACTGCAGTCCGGCGCAGGACGCCATCAGTGCATCGATACCCGTCGAGCGGCTGAATCCGCAACGCGAGCGCGAGATCGTCGACGCGTTGCGCGCCATGGGAGACAAGGTGTCGCGCGTGGTCCGGCCGTTGGCCAACGGCGACAAGTGGTTTGCCTCATGAGATGGCAGGAGAATGCGAATGAGCTGTTCCGATCGTCCGCGAGATGTCGGTGATCCCGATCGCCGGCCACGACAGCATGCTGCTGAACCTCAGCGGCGCGCACGGCCCGTTCTTCACCCGGAACCTGGTGATCCTCACCGACTCCGACGGCAATACCGGCGTCGGTGAGGTGCCGGGCGGCGAGCCGATCCGGCGCACGCTCGACGATGCGCGCTCGATCGTCACCGGCCGCAGCATCGGCGACCACCACGCCGTGCTCAACGACATGCGCCGCACATTCGGCGACCGCGACGCCGGGGGACGCGGGGCCCAGACGTTCGACCTGCGCGTTGCGGTGCACGCCGTGACCGCCGTCGAGTCCGCCATGCTCGACCTCCTCGGACAGCACCTCGAAGTGCCCGTCGCAGCGCTGCTCGGTGAGGGCAGCAGCGCGACCGGGTGCAGGCACTGGGATACCTGTTCTTCGTCGGCGACCGCACCAAGACCGATCTCGCGTACCGGTCGGCCGCCGACGAGGACAGCGACGCTGACGAGTGGATGCGGATCCGCCACGAGGAGGCGCTGACGCCCGAGGCCGTCGTCCGCCTCGCCGAGGCGGCCCAGATGCGATACGGCTTCTCGGATTTCAAGCTCAAGGGAGGCGTGCTGCCCGCGCCCGACGAGGCGAAGGCGGTCATCGCGCTTGCCGACCGCTTCCCCGACGCGCGCATCACCCTGGATCCCAACGGTGGGTGGCTGCTCGAGGACGCGGTGAAGACATGCCGGGAGCTGACCGACGTGCTTGCCTACGCCGAGGACCCCGTCGGCCCCGAAAGCGGCTTCTCCGGTCGTGAGGTGATGGCGGAGTTCAAACGTGCCACCGGGCTTCCGACGGCGACGAACATGATCGGCACCGACTGGCGGGAGCTCGGTCACGCGATCCGCGCGAACGCCGTGGACATTCCGCTGGCCGATCCGCACTTCTGGACGATGGCGGGCTCGGTGCGCGTCGCGCAGCTCTGCGATGCCTGGGGACTGACATGGGGCTCGCACTCGAACAATCACTTCGACGTCTCGCTGGCGATGTTCACCCATGTGGCGGCCGCGGCGCCGGGCCACGTCACCGCCATCGACACCCACTGGATCTGGCAGGACGGTCAGCGGATCACCAAGGCGCCGTACCCGATCGTCGACGGCTACCTGACGGTGCCCGAGGCGCCCGGCCTCGGGATCGAACTCGACGATCAGGCGGTGGCCGCCGCGCACGAGCTGTATCAGCGCGAAGGGCTCGGGAGCCGTGACGACGCGATCGCCATGCAGTACCTCATTCCCGGCTGGACATTCGACAGTAAACGCCCTGCGCTGCAACGGAGTTGAAAGGAGAAGATCGTGAAGATTTTCGTCGCCGACGCCAATCTCGTCCCGCACCGCGAGCGGTTCGAGGCCGGCGCTGCCAGCCGACGCCCGAGTGTACTGGCAGTCGAACGGCGTATCGGCCGACGAGCTCAGGGACGCCGACGTGTACGTCGGAAGCCGGTTCTCCGCGGCGATGGCCGAAGCGGCGGAAAAGCTGAGGCTGATCCACATCGCAGGTGCGGGCACCGACAAGGTCGACTTCGACGCTCTACCGCCCGACACGTTGGTGGCCAACACGTTTCACCACGAGCAGTCCATCGCCGAGTACATCGTCGCGGCGGCGGTGATGCTGCGGCGCGGGTTCCTGGCACAGGACCGGCGAGCTACGGCGCAACATCTGGGCGACGTCGGTGTACGACCCGGCGATACCACAGGCAGGCGCGCTCGCTGACGCCCACATCGGCTTCGTCGGCTTCGGGCACATCGGCCAACGCACATGGAATCTGTTCCGCGCCTTCGGCTGCACAGGCGCGGCGGTTACCGGTTCGGGCCGCGTCCCCGACGTCGGCCTTGCGTGGGCGGGCGATACCGGCGAGCTGGACCGGCTGATGCGCGAATGCGACGTCGCCGTCGTCTCCGCACCGCTGAACGAACACACCGAAGGCATGATCGGCGCCGCCCAGCTACGCGCGCTCGGCCCGGACGGAGTGCTGATCAACGTCGGCCGCGGCCCGCTGGTGCAGGAGCGCGCGCTGTACGACGCGCTCGCAGGCGGCGTCGTCCGGGCCGCGGCGATCGACGTCTGGTACCGCTACCCGTCGGGCGACGATGTCAGCCCGCCCGGTGACCTGCCGTTCGCCGACCTGCAGAACCTGCTCGATGACCCCGCACTCCTCGGGCGTCACCAGCGATACCTTCACCGGCCGCGTCGACGACATCGTCGCCAACATCGGAAGGCTGCAGCGGGGCGAGCCACTGCGCAATGTCGTGCACGGCAGCTGAGCGTGTCCGGTTAACTAGTCGGCGTGCGGGTCGACGGGCGGGAAATCACCGTTTCGGGCAGCTTGCTGCAACCGCTGACCCGGCGCACCAGCGACATCCTGCGGCTCGTGCCTCGCCGCGGTGTTCCTGGCGGTCGTCATCACCAGCTCGCTGATCACCCGTTATGACTGGGTTGCGCTGGAAAGGTCGATCTCAGACATCGTCGGAGTGCTCACGCCGACCCAGTCCAACCTGGTCTATCTGGGCTACGGCATCGCGATCCTGGCGCTGCCGTTCGCGATCCTCATCGGTCTGATCGCCGGCAGGCACTGGAAACTGCTCGGCGCGTACGCGGCGGCCGGGGTCATCGCCCTCATCGCGCTGTCGTTTCGACCCGGCGGCTTCGCGGCGCCGCAATGGCACTTCGACGTGGAGCAGCCCAAGACCTTCCTGTCGCAGTTTCTCGACGACCCGCGCTGGATCGCGATGCTCGCCGCAATGCTCACGGTGTCGGGACCCTGGCTGCCGGCCCGGTGGCGGCACTGGTGGTGGGCGCTGCTGCTGGCGTTCGTGCCCATTCATCTGGTCGTCAGTGCCGTGGTGCCCGCCCGCTCGCTGCTGGGACTTGCGGTGGGCTGGTTCGTCGGCGCGCTGGTGGTGCTGGTCGTCGGTACCCCGGCCCTCGAGGTGCCGCTGGACGGCGCCGTGCGGGCGATGAACCGCCGCGGATGCCCGGTGAGCGGGCTGACCGTGGTTCGACGGGCCGGTCGCGGATCGCTGCTGCTCTCCGCCGACTGCGCAGACGGCGTCCGCCACCGAGATCGAGTTGTACAGCCCGAATCAGCGCAGCGGTGGGGCGCTGCGTCAGCTCTGGCGAAAGTTCACGCTGCGCGGCGGCGAAACCGCGCCGTTCCATGCCTCGATGCGCCGCGTCGTCGAGCATCGCGCGCTGATGGCGATCGCCATCGGCGATCTCGGGGTCGCCAACACATCGCCGCTCGCCGTCACGCCGCTGGACCGCGGATGGACGTTGTACGCGCACACGCCCGAGCGCGGCACACCGCTTGACGAGGCCACCGAGACGACCCTGATCGCGCGGATCTGGGGATCGCTGCGGGTCCTGCACGACCAGCACATCTCCCACGGCGACCTGCGCGCCAAGAAGATCACCGTCGACGACGACACCGTGATGTTCGGCGGTTTCGACCACGCCGAGTACGGAGCCACCGACACGCAACTCCAGTCCGACATCGCGCACCTGCTGGTGACGACGAGTGCGCTCTATGACGTGCCGACGGCGGTCCGCGCGGCGATCGGTGTGTTCGGCAAGGAGGCCGTCCTGACCGCATCGGGGCGGCTTACGAAAGCCGCTGTGCCCAAACGCATCCGGGATGCCATTCCCGATTCGCGCGGGGTGATCACCTCGGCCCGCGAGGAGGTACAGCTCCAGACCGGTGCGGACGAGATCCAGACCGAGACGGTCACGCGGTTCAACCGCAACCAGATCATCCAGATGGTGCTGCTCGTCGCGCTGGTCTACGTCGCATTGCCGTTCATCAGCACCGTGCCGACGTTCCTGTCCGAGCTGCGGACGGCGAACTGGTGGTGGGGATTACTCGGCTTTGCGGTGTCCGCGCTGAAGTACGTCGGCGCTGCGGCTGCGCTGTGGGCGTGCGCCGACGGGCTGGTGAGTTTCCGCAATCTCACACTGATGCAGGTGGCCAACACTTTTGCGGCCACCACCACTCCCGCGGGTGTCGGCGGCCTCGCGCTGAGCGCCAGATTTCTGCAGAAGGGTGGGCTCGGCGCGCTGCGGGCCGCCACGGCCGTGGCCTTGCAACAGTCGGTGCAAGTGGTCACCCATGTCGTGTTGCTGATCTTGTTCAGCGCATTCGCCGGAGCGTCCGCCAACCTCTCCCACTTCGTCCCGTCGGCAACGATCGTGTACGTCGTCGCCGGAGTGCTCCTGCTGCTGGTCGCGGCCTTCGTCGTCATTCCGAAGCTGCGGACGTGGCTGACGGCGACGGTCGGGCCTCGCGTCAAGGAGGTGTTGCGCGACCTGCGCGAGCTTGCCAGTGAGCCACGACGATTGGCGCTCATTGTTCTTGGTTGCGCCGCAACGACTCTCGGCGGCGCGCTGGCCCTTTGGGCGTGTATCTCGGCGTTCGGCGGTGACACCTCGTTCGTCACCGTGACGGTGGTGACGATGATCGGCGGCACGCTCGCGTCGGCCGCGCCCACTCCCGGCGGCGTCGGAGCCGTCGAAGCGGCTCTGATCGGTGGATTGGCGGCGTTCGGGGTGCCCGCGGGCATCGCGGTGTCGTCGGTGCTGCTCTACCGGGTGCTCACATGCTGGCTCCCGGTGTTCGTCGGGTGGTTCCTGATGCGATGGCTGACCGAGAAAGAGATGATCTAGCGACGGGTCGTCGAACATCGAGTGGGCGATTCACCTCACGTTCATTTGCCGTTGACTTCTCGAGTCGCCGACGTCGCCTAGGTATGTCAGCATGACGTCGTGAGGGGATGCCGTAACACTGTGTTTGTTTGTGCCGCAACAGTTGCCAGCTGGGTGCCGTTGGTCGCAACCGTTCCGTCCGCGTCCGCGCAGCCGTGCCCCGATGTCGAGGTGGTTTTCGCGCGCGGTACCACGGAGGCGCCTGGTCTCGGTCCCACCGGAGACGCATTTGTCGATTCGCTGCGCCCGCGACTCGGTTCCAAGTCGTTAGAGGTGTATCCGGTCGACTACCCCGCCACCATCGACTTCCCCACCGCCATGGACGGCATCAGCGACGCGAGCGCTCGTGTCGAGGCGACGGCGAGGAACTGTCCCAACACCAACATCGTGCTCGGCGGATTCTCCCAAGGCGCGGCCGTCGCGGGCTTCGTCACCGCCAACGTCATTCCCGATGGGGCACCCGAGGGTGTACCCAACCCGATGCCGCCCGACGTGGCGAACCATGTCGCCGCGGTGGCCCTGTTCGGGAAGCCGAACGATCGCTTCATGCGCGCGATCAATCAGCCAGACAGTCGACTGTCGGCCCGCTGTATGCGGACAAGACCATCGACTTGTGTGTACCCGATGACTTCGTGTGCTCGAGCGGTAGGGACTTCAACGCGCACACGCAGTACATGGAGACGGGGATGGTCGACGAGGCAGCGACCTTCACCGCCGCGCGCATCGCGGCAATACCAGCACCTGCCGCAGCTCCGCCCGCGCCCGCCGTACCGCAAGGGCAACGTGCTCCGAAGACGATCTACTCGTGCACGACCGTCTGTCGTGTCGTCGGACCCGAGTGACCGACGGGCGCCTCGGCACGCCCCGCCACTCCCCTGTCCGATCCCCCGTCCTCATCTAGCGGATCACCCGATACCGGCTCCGGCGAGCCTGCACGGACGGCCTCGAGCTGTGCGGCGAACGCGATGCCGAGAAACAGCGCCACCGACGACAGATTCGCCCAGAGCAGCAGAGCGAAGATCCCGGTCAGCGGGCCGTAGGTGGAACCGAATGACCCGCTCTTGACGACATACAGAGCAAGCAGACCGGTCAGCAGCAGCCAAAGTACAAGCGATACAGCGGATCCGAACGCCAGCCAGGAATACGCCGGCTGCCGTCGGCGCGGCGCGCGTGCGATGATGACGGTGAATGACGCCCAGGCCAAGACGACGCCGACCGGCCAGCAGCCGATCGTCCACACCGTCTCGAAGGTGTGACCCCAGCCGTACGCCGCAGCGAGTGACTCGCCGAGCGCGTCGCCGGCGATGATGACGAGGAATCCGAGCTGCAACAGCAGGCCGGCCGTCAACGCCATCAGCAGCGCCCGACCGTACTTCCGAAGGGCGGGCCGGTCGCGTTCGATGCCGTAAATGCGGTTGGCGCCCCGCTCGATCTGACCCATCGCCGTTGTCAGCGCGACGACCGCGGCAAGCAAACCGAGCCACAACGCGACCTGGCCGCCGGTCACTCCCTCGTCATGGGTCCGCTGCGCGGCCTGCTCCACCATGTCGCCGCTGTTCTTTCCCGGCAGCACGCCGGCCAGGGTCTGGATGATGATCTGCCCGACCTTTTCCTGATGCGCCGCGCTCGAAAGACCCACTACCGCAATGACAAGCGGGATGAAGGACAAGCAGAACTGCAGCGCGAGTGCGCGCGCGTTGGTGAAGCCGTCTGCGTACCTGAAGCGGATGAACGAGTTCTTGACCAGATTCCAGCGGCCGTACCGGCGCAGGGCGGTCAGGGCGTCGTCGGCGGAAAGCTCGTCGCCGGAGATGGTGACCGTTTCCGGCACGCGGTTCGAGGTGCCCATCGGTTCCTCCTACTCGGTCACGCCGCGGTGGCCGCCTGCTGCGGCGCCCGGATGACCAGCGCGCCGGGCTCGATGCGAGCGCTGAGTTCCCGCCCGTCGTCGATCACTTCGCCGTCCATCTGCCGGTGCACCATCCGATCGGCCTCGATGAGGACCGAGCGGCCCCGGAAGCGTTCGAGATGTGGGTCCCGAGCGCGATTCCGGCGAATCACCCCCCACGCCACCCGGATCCAGTCGCGCAGCGTCCGCGGCGCCACCACGACCACGTCGAGCAGACCGTCGTCGGCCTCCGCGTCGAGCAGCAGCTCGAGGCCGCCCTGCAGCCGCCCGACATTGCCGATCAGCACCGTGCGCGCCCTCCGGCGCATGGGCGGGCCGTCGTCGATACGCAGCTGCACGCGCATCATCGGGTCGCGCAGGTGCCGTAAGCCACTGGCCGCGTAGGCCGGCCAGCCGGCGAATCGTTTCAGCCCTTCCGTCGCGTCGGCCATCATCGCGGCGTCGAAACCGATACCCGCCATGACCGCGAACGGATGGTCGTCGACCCGACCGCAGTCAATGCGCCGGTCGACACCATCGATGGCCACCGCGAGTGCATCTTCGAGATCGGTCGGCACACCGAGGTTGCGAGCGAGCAGGTTTCCGGTGCCGAGCGGGATGAGCGCGACAGGAATGTCAGATCCGACCAAGGTATGGAGGCAGGCCAGCAGGGTTCCGTCCCCGCCGCATATGACGACGAGCTGGACACCTGCATCGACAGCGGCCTGCGCCATACCGGGGCCAGGGTCCTCAGGCGTCGTCTCCAACCACAGCGACGTCGACCAGCCGGCGGCGGTCAGCGTCGTGTCCACCTGCTTCCGTAGGTCCGCCACGTCCGACTTGACCGGGTTGACGATGATCGCGGCACGCATCAGCCACTCACCAGTCTCCTGTCGGCGTCGACGGCAGCATCGCTGCGGCCGCCGGCGTCGTGACTGCGGACATAGAAGATGACGACGCTCAACCAGATCGCTCCCAGCAGCGCACCGGCGAGCACGTCGGTCGGGTAGTGCATGCCGCGGTACACGCGGCTGCTGGCAATCAAGAGCGGGACTGCGGCGCAGACGAGGACGGCGGCCATCGTGATCCACCGATGCCTGCTGTGCCACAGGATGATCGCGGCCACCGAGCCGTAGAAGCACACGGCCGCCGCGGTGTGGCCCGACGGGAACGATGACGTCGGGGGTGCGACGTCCAGATGCGGCACTTGCGGCCGCGGGCGGTCGATGAAGAGGGTGGTCGCCATGAAGATGGCGGTCTCGCCGACCACCGCGTAGATGACGACCAGAGACTCGCGCCAGCGGCCGAACATCCAACGGCATATGGCCGCGGCGAGCACCGTGAGAGTGATGATCGTCGGTGTGGCCGACAGCGTCGTGATGATCTTGCTTTCGGAGACACCGTCTTGCTGCCGGTATTGCACCAGTTGTCGCGGCACGTCGGCGTCCCACTTCCCCGGCGCGGTGGAAGGGAGGACATCGATGACAAGAAATCCCAACCCAACCATCAACGCGGCCACGCAAACGGCCGCAATGAGGAGCCATCCCACGTCCCGGGCGATGCCACCGGCACCCTTGAGGCGCATCTGCTGGAAGTACCCATTGCGGCCATGACTCACCCAACGATGGGCACGGTGTCCCAGTTCTGGGCATACTGACCGCGAATTACCAGGTCAGGGGCGTGCGGCGGACTGCTCGGCGCTGCCGACTTCAGCCGGCCGCGTCACCGGCTGACCGGTCTCGCGCCGCCAAGCGACGTAGGCCCAGGTGGTGACGGCGACCCAGCCGACGCCGAGTGTGATTCCGGCAAGCACATCACTGACGAAATGCACGCCGAGCACCACCCGGGCGAGCGCGACGGCACAGACGAGTGCCACGGCCGCCACTATGGCGGCGATGCGGCCACCGCGAGGCAGGAAGCGGAGGCTGATCAGCAGGAGCAGGCAGCACCCGATCGACGCCCCGAGTGCGTGCCCTGAAGGGAACGAGTAGCCGGGCGCCGCGGAGACCGGATCCGACAGCACCGGGCGGGCCCGGCCGACGATCACCTTCAGCACGAAACCCAATGCGGCACCGCCGAAGACCGTGACGAGGAGCCACGTTGCGTGATGCCGTTCGCCGCGAATGAGATACACCACCGCGATCACCGTGAGCGCGAAGCGAAACACGTTGGGATCAAGGACGTCGCTGACGACCTCGGCCGCCTTGACCAGTTCCGGATGAGCGGCGTTGATCCGGTTGAAGGCTTCGGCAGTGCCGGTGTCAAGGCTGCGCATCGGCGGCCAGCCCCCGCGGACAAGCAACAGAAGCATCGCGAAGACGAGCGCGGCGACGAACATGCCGCCCAGGCCCGCGCCGAGCCGCAGTCCGAAGCGCTCGTCGGCGAGGGACAGATGGCGGTGGATGGCCCCGCGCAGCCCGTTCGGCATACATACAGGTTCCCCGCACGGCGGCTCGGTACACCCAGCTTGCGCCCGGCCTCAGTAGGGCTGGTTGCCTTCGGGCATGACGTAGTCCGAGATTGGCGCGGAGGAACCGTTGATCGTGGTTCCGCCGTTGAGGATGCTCGCTGCCGTTGACAGCATGCTCTGCGGGAATCCGAGAGTCGGCTCGGTGATCGCGTTGAGCCGGGCGATTTCCTCGGCGGTGATGTTCACGTCGAGGGCGCGGATATTGTCCTCGAACTGTGAGATTCGGCGCGCCCCGATGATGATCGACGTCACGCCCGGCTGCGCATGGAGCCAGGCCAGCGCCACACTGGCGACGGTGGTCTCGTGCGCTTTGGCGATGACCTCGAGTTCATCGACAACCTCATAGGTCTTCTCGTTGAGGAACCCCTCCACCAGCGCCGCGCGATCGGACTTGTGTTGGCCGGCGTTGCTTCGTGTGTACTTGCCGCTGAGTGCACCACCGGCTAGCGGTGACCATGGCGTGATCCCGAGGCCGAATTCGCCTGCCATGGGAACCAATTCCTGTTCGACGGTGCGCTGGAGCAACGAGTATTCGATCTGCAGCCCGATGAACGACGACCAGCCGCGGAATCGTGCGATGAGGTTGGCTTCGGCGATCTTCCACGCCGGGGTGTCGGACACGCCGATGTAGCGCACCTTGCCGGCTCGAACGAGGTCGTCGAGTGCGGCCATCGTCTCCTCGATGGGGGTGTTGGCGTCCCAGATGTGCAACCAGTACAGGTCGATGTAGTCGGTCTGCAGGCGGCGCAGCGAGTTCTCGCAGGCGTTGACCAAGGATTTGCGGCCCGAGCCGCCGCCGTTGGGGTCACCGGGATAGAGGTTGCCGCTGAACTTGGTGGCGATCACCGTGCGATCGCGGCGCGCGGGGTTGCGCCCGATGTGGTCGCCGATGATCTTCTCGGAGTGGCTCCTGGTGTAGAAGTTGGCGGTGTCGATGAAGTTGCCGCCAAGGTCGACGTACCGGTCGATGATCTGTTGGGACTCCTCCACGCTGGAGCCCCAGCCGAGGTCTTCGCCGAACGTCATCGCCCCTAGGCACAGAGGGCTAACGCGCAGACCGGATCGTCCGAGTGTCACGTAGTGATCCAGGGGCATGGGTCGTCTCCTTCTGATAGATTGTTCACTTATGCGTTTGTTTACTTCTGAACTAGTTTACGTACTGAACTATCTAGGTTGCAAGTCAATGTCAACCGAGGACGCGGCGAAGATCTGGTCGCTGAACTACCGGCTGCTGGTGTCGGTGATCGCCTCCGTCGAGGCCGACATCTCCGCGCTGGGGCTCGACTCGAAGGAGCTGTTCCTGCTCGCCGAGGTCGACGAGCATCCCTACCCCGCCGAGTTGGCGGCGACGATGTGCATGCCCAAGGCGACGGTGACGGTTTACCTCAAACGGCTTGAGGCCGCCGGATTCGTGGGCCGCGAGATCGACCCCGCCGACCTGCGGCGCCATCGCCTCCAGCTCACTCCCGGCCGGGCGTCAAGCAACCAAGGCCGGCCTCGCGCTCCTATCGGACGCTTTCGGCAAGCGACTGGAAAGCCTCAGTCGGACACAGCAAAAGGAACTCAAGAACCTGCTCGAACGCATTCTCTGACTGTCGGGTTGCTGCCTTACCCTGCGGACAGGAGACCCTTCCTTTTCAGAAGCGGAATCTGGCCTTCCAGCGATTACGGAACCACCGCTTGATCACGACGATTGATTCCATGACCACAACCGTCTTGACCAAGTTCCTGCCAACCGCCCTCGCTGCTGTGGCAATCGGACTCGGCGCGTTGATGACCGTCGGCGCACCCGCCGCGCACGCGAGCGAAAAGTCCGACTGCGACAAGAAGGGTGGCACGTACTCGGAGACGACGATCACCGATAACGGCACCGGCAAGATCGGCACGGTTTACAGCTGCTGCGTCAAGGACGCGCAGACGAATACCACCAACTGCACGAGCACGACGGTCACCAAGGCCACTCGGAATCCCGGGAACATTCCACCGGGTTCGATCGTCGACGCGGAGAATGTCCAGCCGGCTCCCCCGATTCACCGCGTCCCGCTCCACGTGTTGAGCACCGACGCGCAGATTCAGCCGGCCCCGTAACGGCGTCATCGACACAGGGCTCATCAGGTCATTTGAGCCAAGGCATCGCGTACTCCGTGCGTTAATGGTCGTCGCGGCGGGTTGAGGAGCGCGCGAAGGGGCGGGATGGCTTATGGCGGGGGACGAATCGCATCTTCCATGGGAGCGGCTGTCGGCCGACCAGGCTTCGACCGGGGTCGGCATCTGCGTCAGCGGAGGCGGCTTAAGAGCGGCGATGTTCGGGCTCGGCGTTCTTCAGGTGCTCCAAGAGCGCCACGGCCTGCTGTTCGGCCCGAACCCTGCGCGGTATCTGGCCGCCGTATCCGGTGGTTCATACATCTCAGCGGCGTTCGTCGCCAACGCCTACCAGCGCGTCCAATCGGGCTCCGCTGACGACCGGCCGCCGGTATGTGCAGGCAGTCCTGAAGAAGCCCACATCCTGGGCCATGGCATGTACCTTGTGACACCGCTGATCTCGACGATCGGGCGGTTCGGGTTGCTCTTCGTCGTAAATGCTCTAGCACTGGTAGCGCTATACGTGTGGGCCGGATTCCTCGTGGCCGATGTTGGCGCGATCTTCACGTCATTGGTTGACCTCCATGTGCCGCGACTGCCCACTGTGGCAGCCGCCGCCGTCTTGATAATTTCTCTGTATCTCCTTGTACGATCGACATTTTCGGGTCACCGGCTCGAGCGGTACGGCCTGGTTTTCGTGGCAATGGCCGGAATCGTTTGGAGCGCACCCCCGGTGATGGTGGCACTTTCATCGCTCGAACACCTGCGCTCAATTGCGGGATGGTGGCCGTGGCTTGGTTCGGGGTTGGCCTTCATGGCCGGCTCGGTGGTTGTCTCGCAACTGATGGCCAAGCGCCGGATCACGGGCTTGCCTGCCGCGGTGGCCAACTGGACACAGGTCTACAGCACCCGCGTTTTTCTGTTGATTCTGTTGCTGTACGCGGCCACGGTGTGGTTTCCCTTCATGCAGATGGTCATGACGGGAAGCGGTACGACGGAACAAGCCGTTGTGGGACTAGTCCAGATATTCGGCACGCTGTTGGCTCCCGTGGTTTTCGATGCTCTGATGCATCGGTTCAGCTTGCACCGGGAGTACCGCGACCGGATTCGCTCCTGTTTCGGCGTCGTGCGGTCAGCTGACGGCCAGGGTGTATCGCTCAACGACTCGGATGTGCTTCTGAGTGAACTCGGCGACGGCCGACACGATGCGACGTCATATCCGTCTTTACTCATTTCCGCCACCACCAACGTGCGCAACAAGGATCCGCGCGGGAAGGGCCGCGGATTCGGACCCTTCGTACTCGGCCACGACGTGTGCGGCGTACCGGGCACTGGCGCATCATTTGACACCGAAAAGCTGGAACTGGGGCGCGTCAAGGTGTGGCGGCGGACCAAGGAGCCACTGATCACCCTGTTTACGGCGATCGCGACAACGGGAGCCGCCGTCTCGCCCAGCATGGGCCGCTACAGCCAGCCAAGTGCGCGACCCATTCTCGCCGCGGCCAACATCCGCCTTGGCCGTTGGATCCCGAACATGTTTCACCCGCGACGGCGTGCACTGGTCGAATCCACGTCGCAGCCGCGATCGTTCTACACCGACAAGCGGTTCGGCGAGTCCTACGACCAACTGATTTGTGAAATCACCGGCGTGACAAACACCGACGTCTATCTGAGCGACGGCGGTCACTACGACAACCTCGGCCTGATGGCTCTGCTGCGTGCGCGCTGTGCCGAGATCTGGTGTGTCGACGCCAGCCCCGATCCACATGCCAGCGCCGAGGAACTGCACAGGGTGCTCGACATGGCGGCCTACGAACTCGGTGCGACCAACGACGTCGACCTGTCAGCCTTCGCCGGAGGGCCCGACCATCTCTACGGCGCGCTCTACGGGTCGGGCACCGTGACCTACACCGGCGGCCAAACCGCGCGACTGCACATCGTGAAACTCGGATTGTCGGCGCAGGTCCCTGAACAGCTGCGCGCCTACGCCCTCGAGGACAAGGGTTTTCCCCATCACTCGACTGCCCTGCAGTGGTATCCGGAGAAGCGCAGCACGGCATACCGCGACTTAGGGCGTTTCGCGGCCTTGGGGGCCATGCAGCGATAGCCGCGCCAGGATCGATTCCAAATCGCAAGCAGTGATTTCACGCTCTGCAGTGCCGTCGGACTGCCGATGCGCGGACCCGTGCCCTTACCCAGTGGATAGGAAACCCTTCCCTTTTGGGAGGGGAATCTGGCTTCCCCGCAATTACGGAAACGCCGCTCGCCAACGACTATTAACCACAAGCCGCATGCAGTGGCGAAACCTCAATGAAGTCGGACACTTTCGCCGACTTGCAGACCATCCCAGGAGCCCAGATGAACGCCAACCGCCGCCCGATCCTCCGCTGGCTTACCACTCAACTCGCCTCCTACCTGGAGGTCCCCGTTTCCGCCATCAACCCGATGGTTCCCCTCGCCGAAATGGGCGTCGACTCGGTGCACGCAATCAGCCTTGTCGGTGACGTCGAACTGCATTTCGACATCGACGTCGACGCGACGATGATCTTCGACTACCCCACCCTCTCCGGCATCGCAGAATTCATCAGCGCCGCCGTCGCCGAGCAGCAGTGCAGGTGGCATAGGCGCCGCCGCGGCTCCCGTCGCTCCGCCTGCCCATCACAGCTTTGCCGTACGGCCGTCGCCGACATCGATACATAATTTGCCGAGCAGCAAGCGGTTACAGCCAGTGCGCATCTGGCCAGCAATTCAGGGTTGTCAAACGTTGGTTTGAGGGCCACTATCAACAATGCACAGGTTTGCTGAGATCGGCGGCTGCGGGTCAGGTGCCGTCCAGTTCCGGACAGGAACCACGATGGGGGCGTCACACAGCCACGGGTGACAACGCGAACCGGTCGACGCCTTGCATTGGGCTGAAAGACCTTGTTTCGCATCTGCGATCGCAATTCGAGGTCCACGCCGATGACCGCTGTTTTACATTCCTGAACGAGTCCGGACGACATCTCGTCCCCGAAGTGACGAGCTTCGCCGACCTCGACCGCGATGCGCGCGAGGTCGCCGCCTGGCTGAGCACACGACCGGAGGCCGAGCGGCCGGTGCTGCTGTTGTTCGAACCGGGTATCGACTTCTGGCGGGCGTTCCTCGGCTGCCTCTATGCGGGAGTCATCGCCGTGCCCACCCCGCTGCCCGTTGATGAGCGCAGCATGAAGCGCGTCGCCGGGATCCTCCGCGACGCGGACAGCAGCTTGGCATTGACGACCGGGAAGTTGCGCGACCTGCTCACCGCGGGCATCGAGGGTCTCGATCTCGAGCGCCCGCTACAGTGCGTGGCCACCGACGACGCACCGCTTGCCGATGCGGACTCGTGGACGATGCCGCACCTCACACCCGACACCGTCGCCTTCCTTCAGTACACGTCCGGGTCGACAGGCGACCCCAAGGGTGTCGCCGTGACCCACGGCAACGTGGTGAACAACGAGGCCGCGATGTCCGAAGCCCTCCGAGCCGGCCCTACGTCGGTGCTTGTCGGCTGGATTCCGCACTGGCACGACATGGGCCTCATCGGCCAGTTGCTGGCGTTCTTCAACGGAGCCAACCTCGTCACAATGTCGCCGTTGGCATTTCTGAAGCAACCGGTCAGGCTGCTCAAGGCGATCAGCGATTACCGCGGAACCATCACCGCCGCACCGAATTTCGCCTACGACCTGATCGCCCGCCGGGTGACTCCCGAGCACGTCGCCGGCCTCGACCTGTCTGCTTGGGAGGTTGCACTCAACGGCGCCGAGCCCGTTCGACGCCGCACCGTCGAGCGGTTCACGAACGTGGTTGCTCCGGCCGGATTCATGCCGTCGGCGATGCGCCCCGGATACGGCATGGCCGAGGTGACACTGATGGCCACCGTCAGCCGCGGCGTTCCGCGCCACCTCGACGCCGACGCCGACGCCCTCGAACAGCACCGCTACATACCCGCCAAGGACCGCTCGATCAGCCTGGTGAGCTCAGGCGAGCCGGCGCCTGGCGTCGAGGTGCGGATCGTCGACCCCGAAACCTTGAATGTGCTGGCCGACGGCGACGTCGGCGAGATCTGGCTGCGCAGCGAAAGCGTTGCCAGCGGTTACCACAACCGTCCCGTGGAGACGGCCGAACAGTTTCGGGCCCAAACTTCCGACGGCGAGGGCCCGTATCTGCGCACCGGCGACCTCGGGCTACTCCACGAAAGCGAGCTCTATGTCACCGGGCGCCTCAAAGACCTGTTGATCGCCAACGGCCGCAACTTGTACCCCCAGGACATCGAAGAATCCGTCCAGGACGTGCACCCGGCAGTGGCCGGTTCACGCGGGTGCGCAGTGTCGGTCGACGTCGACGACGCCGAACGCCTGGTCCTGATCCAAGCCATCAAGACCGAGTTGCTCGGTGACACGAGCTGCGCCGAACTCGCCGCCGCAGTCAAGACCGCTGTCGCGCGCGGCTTCGAGATTCCCGCCCCCAGCGTGGTTTTCGTCAACCGTGCCGGAATTCACCTCACCACAAGTGGAAAGGTACAGCGCGCATCGATGCGGGACGCGTTCCTGAAAGGCGAACTCACCGACGTCGTCCACGAGGAGCACCCCCGATGAGCGACATCGCAGTCGTCGGCCTTGACTGTCGCTTCCCGAAGGCAGGCGATCCTGCCGCCCTATGGACGCTGCTGCTCCACGGCGCC
>CAVTHR010000042.1:0-28697 GCA_963734385.1 uncultured Actinomycetota bacterium
GTTGTGTCGTACCTGGTAGGTTGGTCTTGCTAGGCAATTCGGGGCCGGCCTGAGCTAGCGCTTCCGGAATTGAATAGGGTGTTTCCCTGTATTTGTGCGCAGGTAGCTGGTCGGAGCCTGGCAGATCTTCCACTGTTGGTCGCGGAACTGCAGGTCGAAGCTGCGGGTGGACCGGGTTTGCGGCGCATACGCCATGAACATCGTGACGTTGGCCTCGGCGTGGTCGCCGTTGACCACGACCTGGTCGATGCTGGCCACCACCGGGTACTGCTTGGCCGCGGCCACCCTGGCATGGGTGTCGGTCCACGTGCGGTCGTCGTAGTTGACATAGCTGTCGCGAGTCGCGCCGCAGGTGATGCTGCGCAGCGTGGCGAGATCGCCCTTCTGCACGGCGACGTCGAAGTTCTTGATCGTCGAGCGGACCATCTCCTCCTGCGACTGCTTCGAGTCGGAGTCGCGGGTCAACAGCAGCGTGCCCAAGGTTGCGACGGCGACGAGCGCGGCGATCACCAGGAGCAGCGCCACCACCCAGCCCCAGCTGCGTCGCCGTCCGCCGCGGCTTCGGCGCATCGTCGCGACGCGGAATGACCTGTGGCGCGACCGGTTTGCCGGGACGACGAACGGCTCGGTCGGGGTGGAGGATCACCTCGGTCGCGGGTCGGGCGGGTCTCGATTTCTTCGTCGACGAGTCCGATCCCGGAGGTGCGGTGAACCTGGCGCTCGGCAGGCTGCTCCTCCTGTCGCGGCTACGCCTGCTCGTGCCGGTGTCCTCGACCGCCAGCGCTTCGGTCGGGTGATCCTCGACGACAGCGGGCATCGTCACGACGCCGGGGCCGCTTCGGTCGCGCTTCATTCCGACGCCTGCGTCTCGTCGGCCTGCTGCTCGACGCCGTCTTCGGGTGCCGAAGCGTCGCCGGCGGATTCGTCAGCCGGCGTTCCCCTGGTCGGCCCTGATGGGTTCGACATCCCTGCTGCAGTCCTCCCGTGACGACCGTCTTCTGTCGGCTCAGCCGGCGGTCTCTGAAGCGACTCCTAAGCCCCACGGCACGATCGGCGCATGACGCGGATGGGTGATCTTCTGGGACCGGATCCAATTCTCCTCCCCGGCGACAGCGCGGCCGAGGCGGCACTGGAGGCCGGCGAGAACGCAGCGATCGTGGCCGCGGCGCACCCGACGGCGTCGGTGGCGTGGGCGACGCTCGCCGAGGACGCGCTAGCCGATGACAAAGCGATCACCGCGTACGCCTACGCGCGCACCGGCTACCACCGCGGGCTGGACCAGCTGCGCCGCAACGGCTGGAAAGGCTTTGGGCCCGTTCCGTACTCGCACGCACCGAACCGAGGTTTCCTGCGGTGTGTGGCCGCACTGGCGAAGGCAGCCGATGCGATCGGCGAAACCGACGAATACGCGCGCTGTTTGGATCTGCTCGACGACTGCGACCCCACGGCACGAGCCGAGCTGGGGCTGTCCTAGCGGGCTACCAGGTCGCTTCGCAGTTGCAGTCGCCTGCGGCGTCGGGCGGCTCGACTTGCACAGTCGCGTGTTCGAGGCCGCGGGCGGTCAGAACTGCCTTTGCCTCGTCGAGCACTTGCGCTGCGTCGGCGCGACTCGTCAGATGGGCAGTGACCATGTCCTTGCCGGGGACCAGCGTCCAGACGTGCAGATCGTGCACCTCGGTCACGCCTTCGACGGCACACAGCGCGGTCCGCAGCTCCTCGACGTCGATGTGCCTCGGGGAGGACTCGGACAGGATGCGCAGCGCCGCTCGCGCCAGCGAGATCGCGCGCGGCAGCACCCACAGGGCGACAAGGACCGCCACCACCACGTCGGCATACGGCCAGTGCGTCGTCACCGTGACGATGCCCGCGATCAGCACACCGATGCTGCCGACCGTGTCGGCGACCACCTCCATGTAGGCGCCCTTGACCGCGAGGCTGCCCTCGGAGTGCGACGCGCAGCAGCATCACCACGATCGCGTTCGCCACGAGTCCCGCCAGCGCGACGACGATCATCGGCACGCCGGGGATGTCGGGCGCATCGCCGAGCCGCTCGAACGCCTCGAACAGGATGAAGGCGGCAACCCCGATCAGCAGCGCGGCGTTGGCGACCGCCGTGAACACCTCGGCGCGGTGCCAGCCGTAGGTCCGCGCGGGCGATGCGCTGCCGTGCCGGGCGAGCAGCACCGCGGTCAGGCCCATGAACATCGCCACCAGGTCGGTGAGCATGTGGCCCGCGTCGGCCAGCAGCGCGATCGAATTGATCAGCAGCGCGGTCGTCAGCTCGATGACGAAGAACGCGGTGAGGATGGCCGAGGAGATGAGCATCCGGCTGACACGGGCATCGCCACCGCCGTGGTTATGACCCGCACCCATGTTTTCAATCTATGCGCAAGGACGCATATGTCGCAAGGCGTTGCTCTACAGCCAGGCGGACCAGAACCGGGTCAGGTGGAAGCCCTCGCCGACGAGCCCCTCGCGCATGCCTGCGGCTCGACAACCAGTTCACCAGCGACCAGAAGTACTGACTGAGCGGTGACGCGATCAACAGGACCAGGAAGATGAGAAAGGCCCACTGTTTGGCGGGTGCCAGGGCACGCTGGGTCTCCGGGCTGAGGTGAGGCTCGAGCGCGCCGTAGCCGTCAAGGCCGGGAATCGGCAGCAGGTTCAGCACCGCTGCGGTCACCTGAAGAAATCCCATGAACGCCATCCCGGCCCAGAACACCAGGTGCGCCGGGTCGTAGAGCAGCCGCGTCAGCACCAGCAGCACTACCGCAGAAGCCACGTTGACCATCGGCCCGGACAGGCTGACCATCGACTTCTGCCACTTGGTCATGAACGACGTCCGCACCAACACCGCGCCGCCGGGCAGGCCGATGCCGCCGATCAGGATGACCACCACCGGTAACACCACCGAGAGCAGCGGATGGGCGTACTTGAACGGGTTCAGCGTCAGGTAGCCGCGCGCGGCGACGTCCTGGTCGCCGAGCCGCCACGCGGTGAATGCGTGGGCGAACTCGTGCAGGCTCAGCGACACGATCCAGCCGGCGATGATGAAGGTGAACACCCCGACATAGGCCAGCCCCGCGTCGTAGTTCGCCCCGGTCGTCCAGGCCAGCACCGCGCCTGCAGCGGCGATGGCGACAAAGGCCACGAAGATGAGGCTTGGTCGCACCGACTGGTGCACCGGACGGATGCTCACCTCACGAAACTACCGGCACTCATCGCGGCCAGTCGCAACCCGTCAACTCGGCGGATAGTTCCCAGAGCCGGCCCGCGGCCTGCGGGTCGCGGGCCTTCTTCACCGGCTTGGTCACCCGCGGCTTCCCGAACTGCTTGAAGACCGGCGCCAGATACGTTCCGCCGGGCAGGTCTTCCGTCGCCGCGATGATGCTCGACCGGGCCGCGGTCCTCGCTCGTCTGCGGAAAGTCACGCGGCCAGCCCAGCCTGCGCGCGAAGCCGAGAAATCCTGTGCTGTAGCGGACGATGTTGGTGTCCGCGCCGCCGGGGTCGACCGCGATCGCGCGGACGCCCCTTCTGGCCAGTTCGTCGGTGAACAGCATCACCGCGAGCTTGGACTCGCCGTAGGCGGCCCACTTCGAGTAAGGGCGGGTGTGCCAGTTCAAGTCCTCGAGATGGATGCGGCTGAACAAGTGGTTCATGCTCGTCACCGACACCACCCGGTCCTTGATGCGGTCGCCGAGCAGGCAGGTCAACGCGAAGTGGCCGAGGAAGTTGGTGCCCATGTGTGCCTCGAACCCATCCGCCGTGCGGGTGAGCGGCAGGCCGAGCACACCGGCGTTGTTCACAAGCACGTCGACGCTCTCCACCGAGTCGGCGAACTTGCGCACGTTGGTCAGGTCGGCGAGATCGAGATGGGCCACCTCGACGTCGCCGCCGATCTCCGCGGCGGCCCGCTCTGACTTGGGGATGTCGCGCGCCGCGATCAGCACGCTGTGGCCCGCGGCCGCTAGCGCGGTAGCCGTCTCCTTGCCCACACCGCTGTTGCCGCCGCGTGACGATGATTCGCACGGGCCTATCTCACCAGCAGCCAGCCCTCGGTGTGGCGATAAAACGTAGATCGGCGAACGGATCGCGACGCGGGTACACCGTCGCGAACCACCAGCGCACCGGTTGTGCCGAGCTGGGCGGCCCGGCCTGCCACCCAACGCATCCGGCCGCGTCCCATCCGGCCGCCCTGAGCCCGGGCATGGCCGCGGTCGGCTCGATCCGCACGCCGCTGACCTCGCCGTCGAACAGCTGCGTGTCGTCGACGACCGCCTCGCCACGCAGCGCTTCGCCATCCTCGCCGTGCCATTCCGCCGCGCCGACGATGACCTGTCCGGTCTCGTCGCGAATCAACGGCACCCGCCGTGCGGCACCGCCGCGTGCCCGGCGGGCCGACAGCCAACTGGTCGCGTGGCCCACTTCGACGTCGAGCCGGTCGACGCGCATCAGCCGGGTCAGCACCGCGGCCACGTCGGCATCGGAGCCCACCACGATCAGCCGTCCGCGGCGCCCAACCGCGGCGTCGATGTCCTCCGGTCCACCGGCTGGTTGCGCGGCGAGACCGCCCAGCGGGCGCGGCAAGCGTCGGCCGCCGAACAGCAACACCACGACATCTGTGGTGATCAACGCAGCTCCTCGCGTACCGCTGGGATAGGGTGGCACACCGCTGGATCACAATAAGCGGGAGAAACGCCATGCCGGCAATCGTGCTCATCGGCGCCCAGTGGGGCGACGAGGGCAAGGGTAAGGCCACCGATCTGCTCGGTGGACGCGTGCAGTGGGTCGTGCGGTACCAGGGCGGCAACAACGCCGGCCATACCGTCGTGCTGCCGACGGGCGAGAACTTCGCGCTGCATCTGATTCCGTCGGGCATCCTGACGCCAGGCGTCACCAACGTCATCGGCAACGGTGTGGTGGTGGATCCAGGCGTACTGCTCGAGGAGCTGAAGGGCTTGCAGGACCGCGGCGTCGACACCGAGCGCCTGTTGATCTCGGCCGACGCGCACCTGCTGATGCCGTATCACGTTGCCATGGACAAGGTCGTCGAGCGGTACGCGGGCAGCAAGAAGATCGGCACCACCGGCCGTGGCATCGGCCCGTGCTACCAGGACAAGATCTCGCGAATCGGTATCCGGGTCGCCGACGTGCTCGACGAGGGTCTGCTGGCCCAAAAGATCGAAGCGGCACTGGAATTGAAGAACCAGGTGCTGGTGAAGATCTACAACCGCAAGGCGCTCGATCCCGCGGAAGTGGTCGAGAACCTGCTGACGACGGCCGAGGGGTTCAAGCACCGCATCGCAGACACCCGCCTGCTGCTCAACGTCGCGCTCGACGAGGGTGAGACCGTGCTGCTGGAAGGCTCGCAGGGCACACTGCTCGACGTCGACCACGGCACCTATCCGTTCGTGACGTCGTCGAACCCGACCGCGGGCGGCGCCGCCGTCGGCTCGGGCATCGGACCGACCCGCATCACCACGGTGCTCGGAATCCTGAAGGCGTACACCACCCGGGTGGGTTCCGGCCCGTTCCCCACCGAATTGTTCGACGAGAACGGCGAATACCTGACCAAGACCGGCGGTGAGTACGGGGTGACGACGGGCAGGCGTCGCCGCTGCGGATGGTTCGACGCGGTGATCGCGCGCTACGCCACCCGCGTGAACGGCATCACCGACTACTTCCTCACCAAGCTCGACGTGCTGTCCAGCCTGGAGACGGTGCCGATATGCGTCGGTTACACGGTGAACGGCAAACGCACCGACGACATGCCGATGACGCAGAGCGACCTCGCACACGCCGAGCCGATCTACGAAGAGATGCCCGGCTGGTGGGAGGACATCTCCGAGGCCAGGGATTTCGACGACCTGCCCGCCAACGCGCGCGACTACGTGTTGCGGCTGGAAGAGCTTGCCGGAGCGCATGTTTCGTGTATCGGCGTGGGTCCCGGCCGGGACCAGACCATCGTGCGCCGCGACATTCTGGCGGCTCGGCTCGTGACCACGGACGACCCCAGGATCGTCGACCCGGAATACGACAAGCACGGTGGATTCCCGAACTTCCAAGCGGCCCAACCCGGTCCGGGATTCGCGCGGTTCCTGACTGCGATGCGCCGGGCGCAGGACCTTGCGGTGTCGGCCGACCCGGATCGTGACACCTGGGACCAGGCGGCCGACCGCGCCGAAGAGCTGGTGAAGCTGCTCGATCCGTTCGAGGCGCCAGAAGGGGTCGGGCCTGCAAATCGGGTGCCGGATCTCCCGGCTCGGGCAGCCTGCTGATGCCGCCGTACCGGGTGACCAAGTTCGAGTCCGACGGCGTCGAGTTGACCGTGCATTTCAGCCGCTACCACGTCGGTGGCAACTACGCTGTGCACGGAGGTGTGTTGCCGCTGATGTTCGACTCCATGTTCGGGATGCTGATCCACGCGGCGGGCCGGCCGATCAGCCGGACCGGCTTCCTGCATGTCGACTACCGAAAGGTCACCCCGATCGACACGGACGCTGACGATCCGCGGCTGGGTCGACAGGACCGAGGGACGCAAGGCATTCGTCAACGCCGAGCTGCGCGACCCCGATGGCAACCTGCTCGCCGAGGCCAACGGGCTGATGATTCAGCTTCTGGCGGGCCAGCCGTGACACCGCGCGAAGCCGCATCCGCTGACCACCCCTCGCGCGGCGGCATTGGCCGGTGTGTTGTTCGGGCTGTTGTTCGGGACCGCGCTGATTCTGATCCGCACCGCGCTACCCGAAGGCGCCGAGGAGGGCGCGCAGTGGCTGGACGCCGGCAGCCATCGAATGAGAATCGCGCGCGATCCTGATGCCGTTCGCGGGCATCGCGTTTCTGTGGTTCATCGGCGTGGTGCGAGACGGTTTCGGCCGCCTCGAAGACAGGTTCTTCTCGACGGTGTTCATCGGTGCGGGGCTGACATTTCTGGCGATGATGTTCGTTTCGTCGGCCATCGGTGCCGGGTTGGCCGCCAGCAGCAGGGACGTCGTGGACGCCTCCGCACATGCGGAGGTGGCCACCTTCGGGCAGATGGTCTTGATCGCATTGACCAAGACCTACGCGCTGCGAATGGGTGCCGTGTTCATGATTTCGCTGGCCACCATCTGGCTCAAGACCGGACTGATGCCACGCTGGTTGGTCATCGTGACTTATGTACTGGCACTGGGGATTCTGTTCGCCAGCGATATCAGCATGTGGATGACGCTGGCTTTTCCGGTGTGGGTGCTCATCGTCAGTGTTCTGCTGCTCGCGCGCGCGGGCGTGATCGACCTGGATCGCGACGATTAGACGACTAGTTGTTGAGTGAGTATGCGAGGGCCCTGTTCGGTGATCGCGATGGTGTGCTCGGAGTGCGCCGTGTTCGAGCCGTCTGCCGAGCGTAGGGTCCAGCCGTCTGCGTCGATGGTCAGGCGATCACTGCCTCGTGCCCACCACGGTTCGAGCGCGAAGGTCATCCCGGAGCGCAGCAGCAGTCCGCGCCCAGGCCGTCCGCGGTTGGGGATGTGGGGATCCTCGTGCATGGTCCTACCCAGGCCGTGCCCACCGAACTCGACGTTGACCCGATAGCCGGCTTCAGTGGCGACTTCGCCGATGGCAGAGGAGATGTCACCGAGTCGACCGCCGGGCACGGCTGCAGCGATACCTGCGGCAAGGGCTCTTCGCGTCGAGTCGACGAGCGCTCTGTCAGCGGCGTCTTCGCTGTCGCCGACGATGACCGTGACCGCGGAATCGGCCACCCAGCCGTCGATCGACACCGCGAAGTCCAGGCTCAACACATCTCCATCGCGTAGCACGTAGTGGCGTGGCATGCCATGCAGCACAGCATCATTGACCGACAGGCAGATGACGTTCCGGAATGGACCGCGACCGAATGACGGCGCGTAATCCCAGTAGCACGAGTCCGCGCCGCGGTCAGCGACGAGCGTTCGGGCGTGGTGCTCGAGGTCCATCAGGTTCACGCCTGGATGCGCCTCGGTCGCTAATGTGGCCAGCGTGTCCGCGACGAATTCACCGGTCACTGCCATCTTGTCGATCTCGTCGGCAGTCTTGAGCTCGATCACGTCTGACCGGAAATTTTCAGCGCCTGTGACGGGCACATCTTGACCGCTTCACGTGCCTTGTCTTCTTCGTCGCCGGGGACGTCGTCGACGAGCACCACGACGATGCCGTCGTCGTCCTGGTCGAAAAGGTTGTCCGCGACCATCACACAGTTGCCCGCCTGGATGCACACATCGCGGTCCGCTTCGACTCTCACCAGCTCACCTCCAGCGCTTTCAGCCCGTAGATGAAGTTCCAGGTTCGGAACTGCACGTCGGTGAAGTCTTCTGCCAGTGCGAGTTTCGGGAACCGGCGCAGCAGGGCGGGGAACGCGATGCGCATCTCCATCCGGGCCAGCGGCGCGCCGAGGCAGTGGTGCACCCCGTGTCCGAAGGCAAGATGACCGGGCGCGCCGCGCCTGATGTCGAGCAGCTCAGGGGAGTCGACGAAGTCGGGGTCCCGGTTACCTGATGGCATGGACGGGTTGACCAGGTTTCCAGCGGGGATCTTCACGCCTGCGATCTCGACGTCGGTGGTCGTGATGCGCGGAATCGCCGTTTGCACAATGGAAAGCCAGCGCAAGAGTTCCTCGACCGCCGGTCCGACGGCGTCGGGATCATCACGCACCACGGCGAGTTGTTCGGGGTGACGCAGCAGGGCCAGCGTGCCGAGGCCGAGCATGTTCGAGGTGGTCTCGTGTCCGGCGAGCAACAACAGGCCCGCGACGCCGATGAGCTCGTTGTCGGTGAGCTCGTCGCCGTGTTCGCGGATCAACATGCCGAGGATGTCCTCACCGGGCTGACGCCGCGCACGCGCGACCAGTGTGGTCATGTACGCGCGTCCCTCGCGTTGCAACTCCAGCCGCTGCGGTATGGGGACGGAGAAGTCCAGCTGCCGGACACTGCGCCGCTGGAAGTCCTCGCGGTCGTCGTAGGGCACACCGAGAAGCTCGCAGATCACCAGAGATGGAATGGGTAATGCGAAGTTCTCCACCAAATCCGCTGGCGGGCCTGCACTTTCCATTGCATCAAGCTGCGCGTCGACGATCTCGACGATGCGGGGCTCGAGTCGCTTCATCCGCCTGATGGTGAACTCGGGTGTCAGCATGCGGCGCAGCCGCGAATGTTCGGGCGGGTCGAGGCCCAGCAGGTTGCCGGCTCGCGCGGTGGCCTGCTCCTCCTCGGAAGCCTGTGGCACACCCTGGCACCGCGAAACCGGGTGGGCGCTCGTTGGAGAACCGTTCGTGGTCCGACAGCACACTCTTGATGTCCTCGTGCCGGGTGACCAGGTACACCTTCATGCCAAAAGCGTTGGTGAATTCGCGCACGCCCTCGCTCTCGCGGATTTCCCGAAGCTCCGCGGTGGGGCTGAACGAATCGCGGCGCATGTGCAGAGGTGGTAGCTCCGGAGCCTCGGTCATGATTCGACGCTACCCGCGAAAAACGAACTCCTCGATGAGCTTATTGACCAGCGGCGGGTTCTCCAGCCCCGCGAGATGCGCCACACCTTCGAGCACCGCGATTCCCGCATCGGGGATGGCCCCGGCCATCGCGATGGTTTCGGGCAGCGGGAACGTCGCGTCCTCCGCCCCGGCAACGACCAACACCGGCGTCGAGATTTTCGCGAAGAGCGAACGCTGATCGGGGCGGGCGGGCACCACGCTCTTCACCGCCCATGATCCCGAACCGATGTCGACGGCCTGCACGGTGTCCCGCACGAACGCGACGACCTCGGGGCGGGTGGAAAACGTGGTCGGCCCCAGAAAAGCCTTGAGCACCGATCTGGTCAGCGGCGGCCGGACGCCGCCGAGCAGCTTCGCCATGCGCAGCAGAAAGCCGTACTCGATCTTCTGCCGGGTTCCTGCGGGTGATGCGGTGCAATTCATCAGCACCGCCTTGCCGACCCGATCCGGGTGCATCGCGGCGAACGTGCCACCGATCATGCCGCCCCACGAGTTACCGACGAAGTGCGTTCGCTGCACCCCGAGGCCGTCGAGCATGTCGACGATGCAACGGGCGCAGTCGGCGAAATCGAACATGGCGGTGAGCTTTTGGCTTTCGCCGTGGCCGGGCGGGTCGACAAGGATGACGCGGTAACGGTCGGCGAAGTGGTCGGCCTGTGCCGCCCACATGTCGCCGGTCATCAACAGGCTCGGCCAGAACATCATCGCCTCGCCGCTGCCGCCGACCTGGACGCGCATCGTGCCGAGCGCGGTGTCGAGCCTGACATCCTCCATCAATGAGACGCTACTGCCGCGCACTGGACGTTCACTGCGATCATCGACGCGATGCGTGCGTTTCGCGCCGAGCTCGACGAGTCTTGACCTCCTCGATCAGCATCTCAGCCGCCACCGTCGCCCCATCGGTGCGGATCCTGCCTGCCATGGCCGTCGCCCGCGCGCGGACTTCTGGCGTCAGCGCCGTCGTGAGCACGGCGGAAAGGGACTCGACGGTCGGTGTTGCACCGTCGTGTGCTGCGCCGATGCCTAGGTCGGCGACGCGGCCCGCCCAGTAGGGCTGATCCGCGATCTGCGGCACCACCACCTGAGGCGCGCCGGCACGCGCGGTCGTGGCCGTCGTGCCCGCGCCGCCATGGTGCACGACGGCGGCAACCCGTTTGAACAGCGCCTGATGGTTGACCTCGCCGACGGCGAAGCAGTCGTCTCTGTCGTCGATCAGCGCCAAGTCGGCCCAGCCGCGCGAGACGAGTACCCGGTGACCCTGCGCGCGGATCGTCTCGATGGCCACCCGTGCGACGTCCTCCGGGGCCCGTACGCTGCTGAAGCCCACGTAGACCGGCGGTGTGCCCGCGTCCAGGAATGCCACCAGGTCGGCCGCGAGGGGCCGTTCATCCGGGAGGATCCACGCTCCGGTCTGCACCACGTCGAAGTCCGGTGAACCGGGCCACGGAGCGAGAATCGGATCCGCCGCCAGCCACGGCCGGTCCGTATGGACGTGATCGCGGACGTTGTCCACCGGCGGCAGCCCGACCGCCGCGCGATGCGCGTTGAGCGGGTCACGGTACAGCGCATTCACGCGCTCCGCGTCCACCTCCCACAGCACACGGTTGTCCGTCTCGCCGGGTGGAAACGGCCGGCCCGGCCTCTGCAGCGGCACCTGGTGGGGCGACGGGAAGGTGCCGGGGAGGAAGCCGACGCACACGTAGTGAATGTCCAGCATCTCCGCTATCGATCGCACGCCTGCGGGCATCAGGCCGGTCGCCACCACCGCGTCGCAGCCCTCGGCTGCGGCGGCGACCGTGTCGAATTGCATGGCGACGAGGTTGGCCGCCGTCTGCGGCGCGTCCGCCGGTGTCAGCGGCTTCTCGCCGTGCAGCAACTCGCGCAGCGATTTGCCCATGGGGATCAGCTGCACGTCGGCCCTCGCTGCAAGGTCCGCGAAGTCCGGAGGTGTGCATGCCCGCACCTCCGCGCCCAGCTCGCGCAGCCGCAGCGCAAATCCCATCAACGGTTCGACGTCCCCGCGTGAACCCCATGACGACAACAAAACACGCATGGTCACAACCCCCAAATTGCCTCGACTTCTGGCTTCGGCCTGGGCCCCCGGCCGCAGGTCAGGGGAAGATTCTGGGGCATGACGGGGGTCTTGCCGCAAGCCCCCCTATGCGCTATATGTTGAAGAGGGAAGGAAATACGGCTCCCGACTAAGTCCGGTTGAGCGTCGCTTCCTCGAGATCCAGTCCGTGCAGCACCGACCGCAGAACCTCGTCGTCGATGTGCCCGCGGTCGCGCTCCTCGATGAATGCCGCCCGTTCGGCGGCCAGCATTTCCAGCCGCAGTCGCCGGAACGCCGACGTCGGGCTCTCGCCGATCTCCTCTTCGGTGCGGCCGAGTCGCTCCCACGCGGAGTTGCGCCGTCGAGTGTTCCACGCGCGCAACACATCTGCGGCCCGCTCGTGCACGTCCGCGGTGTCCGGATCGGCCAGCAGCTCGTCGAGCCGGTCGGCCGCCGCGATCGCCGCCTTCTCCTGTGCGGCCGCGGCGGCGATCGCATCCGTGCGCGCCTCGTCGCCCTGCACACCGAGTCGCCGGATCAGCAAGGGCAGCGTCAGCCCGTGCAGCAGCAAGCGTCCCGATCACCACGACGAAGGTCAGGAACACGATGTGCGGGCGTCCGGGGAACGGCGCACCCGACAGCGTCGTCAACGGCACCGCGAACGCCGCCGCCAACGAGACCACACCGCGCATCCCCGCCCACGCCACGACGAAGACCTGCGCGATGGTCGGTGCGGGCTCACGCTCCCGGATCCGCGCCGACAGCATCCTCGGCAGGTAGGCGAACGTGTACACCCACACGATCCGAACCACGATGACCGTCGCGAGGACGGCCGCCGAGGAGGCGATGATCACCGCGGCGGAGATTCCCGCGAGCTCGCCGACCACCGCAGGCAGCTGAAGCCCGATCATCAGGAACGCGAACGACTCCAGCAGCAGCTGGACGGCCTTCCACACCGCCTGGTCCTGCAGCCGGGTCTCGTAGCCCGCGTGCGGTGACAGCTGGCCGAGCATCAGCGCGGCGACCACCACCGCCAGCACGCCTGACCCGTGCGCCTCCTCGGCGGTCAGATAGATGACGAACGGTGCGACGAGGCCGAGGGCGCTTTCCACCAGCGGATCTCTGAGCCGATAGCGGACGAAGGCGATCGCGGCGCCGAGCGCCACCCCGATCGCGATGCCGCCGCCCGCCGCCAACGCGAAGGTGCGCGAGGCCCTTGCTCCAGCTCGCGGCGCTGCCGATCGCCGCGGCGAGCGCCACCCTGTAGGCGGTCAGCGCGGTCGCGTCGTTGAGCAGGCTCTCACCGCCGAGCAGCGTCATCACCCTGCGCGGCAGCCCCAGCCGCCGCCCGACGGCCGTCGCCGACACCGCGTCGGGCGGAGCCACGATCGCGCCGAGGGTCAGCGCCGCAGCGACTGTCAGCTCCGGCACCGTCTTGAAGGCGACGTAGCCGACCGCGAACGTCGTCGCCAATGGCAGGCCGACGGCGAGTAGTCCGATGGGCCGGATGTTGCGTTTCAGGTTGAGATAACTGCTCTCCAGCCCCGCAGACCACAACAGCGGTGGCAGCAGCACGTAGAGCACCAGCTCGGGGTCGAGCTCGATGTCCTTGAAGCCGGGGATCGTGCTGACCACCAAGCCGGCGACCACGAGGGCAAGGGGAGCCGACGCGTTGAAGCGGCGTGCCAACGCGGCCAGCAGGACCGACAGCACCAGCACCGCAAGCAGAGAGCCTTGCACTTGTCCGAACCTCCTGGGCCAAACCTCGATCGTTCAACGTGCCTATCCTTGGTCAGCATGCTGAAGAGATCACGCGGACGCGATTCGAGCGCCGCGGCAGGCCCGACGACATGCCCGCATCTCTCCGTTGCAACCACCGAACCTGAGCCGCTCACACCCGGGCAATGCCAGGGATGTGCCGAACTTGGTGAGGACACGTGGGCGCATCTGCGGATGTGCCTGACTTGCGGCCATGTCGGCTGCTGCGACTCCAGTCCACACCAACATGCCAGCGAACACTTTCACCGCACCGGTCACCCCGTCATGCGATCGGTAGAGCCGGGCGAGGATTGGCGGTGGTGTTATATCGACGTCCGAGTCGGCTGACGATCTGGCAGTCTTAACGACGCGATGAGTGAAACGACTGAGCTCCCCGATCCCGAGGACACGGCGGCCGACGAACCGAGGACCGACGAACCGGCCGACGCGCGGGCCGAACGACGCGCAGTGATGCTGCTCGGTTCCGGCGAACTGAGCCGAGAGTTGACTCTGGCGTTCCAGCGACTGGGCCGAGAGGTGGTCGCGGTCGACCGGTACGCCGATGCGCCCGCGCACGGCGTCGCCGATCGCGCTGCGGTGGTCAAGATGAACGACGCCGAGGCCCTCACCGCGATCATCGAAAGGGCCGACCCGCTGTACGTGGTGGCGGTGTCCGGCGTCATCGCTGTCGACGCGCTGGTCGCCGCCGCCGAACGCGGCCTCGAGGTGGTTCCGACCCCCCGCAGCGTGCGGATGACCCAGGACCGGGAGGGCCTGCGGCGGATGGCCGCCGACGAGCTCGGCCTGCCGACCGCACCGTTCTGGTTCGCCGGGTCGGTCGACGAGCTGACGGCGATCGCCGAGCATGCCGGCTTTCCGCTGGTGGTGAAGCCGGTCGCGGGTGTGCCCGGCGAGGGCCAGTCGGTGCTGCTGCGCACCGAGGACGTCGAGGCGGCCTGGCAGCGTGCAGTGGCCGCGGGCCGGGTTCCGCTCAACCGGGTGCTTGCCGAGACGGTCGTCGAGGTCGATTACGAGATCACCTTGATCACGGTGCGGACCACCGGACCGACCGGGCCCGCGCTGCACTTCTGCGAACCGATCGGCCATCGCGAGGGTGACGGCGACCTGCTCGAGGCGTGGCAGCCGCAGCCTGTATCCGCCCCCGCGCTCGACGCGGCGAAGTCGATCGCAGCGCGCATCGTGAATGCGCTCGGCGGCCGTGGCGTCTTCGGGGTCGAACTGCTGGTGCGCGGCGACGAGGTCTACTTCGCCGACATCCGCACTCATCCCCACGACAGCGGCCTGGTAACCCTTCGGTCGCAACGGCTTTCGGAGTTCGAGCTGCATGCGAGGGCGATCCTGGGCCTGCACGTCGACACCATCATGATCTCGCCAGGGGCCGCGGAAGTGACCTATGCGGGCGCCGAGTCGGCGCCGGCCGAGGTTTCGGGGGAGAACGTCAACGCGGTGCTGGCCGACGCGTTGGCCGTTGCCGAGAGCGACATCCGGCTGTTCAACAGGCCCGACGAGACCGACCCGCGGCGCAGGCTCGGACTGGCCATTGCCACCGCACCGGACGTGACGACCGCTAGGGACAGGGTGCGCCGGGTGACCGGCGTGCTGCGCAAACTCTGGTAGCCGTGCCGTCCGACGACGACGCCGCCGACAGGCCGACGATGGCCCCGTTTCTGGGTGCGTTGGCAATCATTGTGATCGTCCTGATCGCAATCTGGTTCTTCAATGTGTTCGGGGGCGACCGCACTCCGGAAGACCAGCAGGTAGCACGGGCGGCGGTCGGCCAGAACGACGCGCTGCAGCGCGCGGACTTCGCCGATTTCCGCACCTTCACATGTCAGAAGCTGCATGGCACAGAGGCTGATGTGCTTGCACGTCAACGTGATTCGACGGCCAAGCGCGGTGCAAGGTTCGTCGACGATGTCGAAGACGTGAAGCTCGACGGTGACCGTGCCACGGCGACCGTGACGTATCATTTCGACAAGACGCCGAACGAGAAAACGCCTGTTCCGATGACCTTTGTACGCGAGGATGGGGCATGGAAGGTCTGTTCGACCGGTCCCAGTTAGAGTATGGGACACTCGCGACCGGCCGCCCAAGCGGAAACCGATCCGGTGTTGCAGCCGCCGGGGACGCCCTCAGCCTTGACCCCGAAAAAGACGCCGCTAGGGCCACCCCCGACGGGTATCTCGTAGCCGCCATCGGTTCCGCCGGGACTCGCGATATTGGATCCCCACTCCTCTGCGCCGTGTTCCCCGGTACTTGTGTCGTTGTAGAAAAGGTGCGCGATCATGTCGGAGCAATGATTCGGATTGGCTGTGAATTCGACCTTCACGCTGCCTGCCTTGGGATACACCATGAAACCAGGAATGCTGCGGGGCGAAAAAGGACCTGGACAGAACTGGCCGTCGCCGACGCCGGGGGCCTGACAATTGGCTACCTCAATGTAGCCGTCGTGTAGCAGCTGTTCGTCTGCTGACGCAGTGCCGGCCAGCGACAGGGCAACCAATCCGGTAGCGGCAACCGCGATTGCCGTCCGCTCGGCGCTGAGCTACGCAGGAGATATCACGCCTGAAGAGGCCTGGAAGTTGCTCGACGATGACCCCCAGGCCGTGCTCGTCGACTGCCGCACCGACGCCGAATGGCGATTCGTCGGCGTGCCCGACCTGACGGACCTCGATCGCGATGTCGTCTACGTCGAGTGGAACCGCACCGACGGCAGCCGGAATGACGGATTCGTCGACGACCTGGTCGCGGCGGGCGTCGAACCCGGCGATCGGCCGGTGGTGTTCCTGTGCCGGTCCGGGAACCGGTCGATCGGCGCCGCCGAGGCGGCCACCGAGGCCGGGATCGCGCCGTCGTACAACGTGCTGGACGGCTTCGAAGGAAACCTCGACGAACAAAAGCACCGTGGCGGCACCGGCTGGAAGGCCGTCGGCCTGCCCTGGAGGCAGTCATGAGCAGCCCCGATGACCAGGTGCCGTCGGTGCGTACTCCGGCCGAACTGCCGGAGGGCGTCAGCCAGGCCACCATCGGGGTGCGCGGGGGCCTGCTGCGGTCGGGCTTCGACGAGACCGCCGAGGCGATCTACCCGACCTCGGGCTACGTCTACCCGAGCGCGGCCGACGCCGAGAAGGCGTTCGCCGGCGAGATCGACCGGTACGTCTACTCCCGCTACGGCAACCCGACGATAGCCATGTTCGAGGAGCGGCTGCGGCTGATCGAAGGTGCGCCGGCCTGCTTCGCCACGGCGACGGGCATGGCCGCGGTGTTCACCTCACTCGGTGCGCTGTTGGCGGCCGGTGACCGACTTGTCGCGGCCCGCAGCCTGTTCGGGTCGTGCTTCGTGGTGTGCAACGAGATCCTGCCGCGGTGGGGCATCGAGACGGTGTTCGTCGACGGCGACGACCTGTCGCAGTGGGAAGAGGCGCTGTCGAAGCCGACGCAGGCGGTGTTCTTCGAGACGCCGTCCAACCCGATGCAGTCATTGGTCGACATCGCGGCGGTCACCGAGATGGCGCACAGCTGCCGGCGCAAAAGTGGTGCTGGACAACGTGTTCGCCACTCCGATTCTGCAGCAGGGCTTCCCGCTTGGCGTCGACGTCGTGGTGTACTCCGGCACGAAGCACATCGACGGCCAGGGCCGGGTGCTCGGCGGTGCGATCCTCGGCGACAAGAGTACATCGACGAGCCGGTGCAGAAGCTGATGCGGCACACCGGTCCTGCGCTGAGCCCGTTCAACGCATGGGTGTTGCTGAAGGGCCTGGAGACGCTGGCCGTGCGGGTGCAGCACAGCAACGATGCGGCGCTTCGCGTCGCGCAGTTCCTGCAGGACCATTCCGCCGTGAGCTGGGTGCGTTACCCGTTCCTGGAGTCGCATCCGCAGTACGACCTGGCCAAGCGTCAGATGACCGGCGGTGGCACCGTCGTCACGTTCGAGCTGAAGGGCGGCACGCAAGGAGAGCGCGTTCGAGGTGCTCGACAAGCTGCAGATCATCGACATCTCGAACAACCTCGGCGACGCGAAGTCGCTGATCACGCATCCGGCCACCACCACACACCGGGCGATGGGACCCGATGGTCGTGCTTCGATCGGCCTCGGCGACGGAGTGGTCCGGATCTCGGTGGGGCTGGAGGGAACCGAGGACCTGATCGCGGATCTGGACCAGGCGCTCAGTTAGGTGTCGAGGCGAACCGAGTCGAAAAGAGCGCGTCGCGACAAGCGACGAGCCACGCGGGACGCGAATTGGATACCGGAGGCGGTCCTCGACGAAATCGCCGACAACGTCGAGCTCGTCGAGAGTTTGGAGAGCTTCGACACCAGGATCGTCGAGCGGGGTTGGGTTTTCGACGACGACCAATCCGACGAGGAATTCGTCATCTGGTTCTATCCGCCGTCAGGCGCCGAGGTGGGCGCGGGCAGACGAACCAGTCACGACGATCTGGATGCACGTGACCGAAGACGCTCAATTCGTTCATGTCATCTTCGTCGGAACCGCGCAGGACACCGCCATGACTCCCGATGATTTCTTCGATCGGCTCGATGAGATCGAGTCCTATCGCTCCGGGAGACTCCACCACGCCCTGAGCGGTCTGCGCACGCTGCTCGTAGCTCTGCCGCGCCTGTCGCGTCGAAGTTAGGAACACGCGTGTCGTTGCCCAGGGCTTGTCGAGCCAGCGGCGGCCGCTGGCGGACCGAGCATCTGTGCGGCTTGCGCTGGTGAACCGGCAGCGGACGGCGGAACGGAAACATGGGTGTTCGGCTTGTCCAGCGTCTTGACCACGGCCGCCGCGATGTCCTCGGGCTCGACCGGCTTGATGGCGCCGCAGGTATTGGTGCCCGGAGATCAATTCGGTGTTGGTGAACGGCGGCATGACGAGCGAGACGTCGACACCGTGCGGCGCGACCTCATCGGCCAATGCGGCTGACAGGCCGACCACGCCGAACTTGGCCCCGCGTAGACAACCTGTCCGGGCACCGGCATCAGGCCGGAGAGCGAGGCGATGTTGATGATGTGGCCGCTGCGGCGGGCGATCATGTCTGGCAGCGCCAACTGGCAGCCGGCGATCACGCCGTAGAGGTTGACCTCGATGGACGACCGGATCGCCTGCTCGGACTGCTCGAGGAACGGGCCGATCGGCATCACGCCCGCGTTGTTGATCAGCACGTCGATGTGGCCGCCGCCGTCGGTGCGGGCCTTGTCGAGGAAGGTCGCGAACGACTCGCGGTCGGTGACGTCGAGCGGGTATCCCGAGACCTGCCCGAGCTTGGTGAGGTCAGCGACGGCGGACTCCTGGAACGCCACGTCGCGGTCGCCGATGACCACCCGCGCGCCCCGCGCGAGCAGAGCCTTCGCGGTCGCGAACCCGATGCCGCGGGCGGCGCCGGTGATCGCGATGGTCTTGCCCCTGATGTTGTCCATGAGACCAAACTTTACAGGTGTCAAGTTTGGGTTGGAAGTGGCTCGGCTCGGTAACTCTGCCGCGTGAGCTGCCGGCGACGGACCCGAACTGGAGTTCGCGATGACGTACGTGGTGCGAACCAGCAATCCGCTGAGTCCCAACAACCGGCTCACCATGGGGTGCCCGGCAGTACTGGCAAGTCAGGAGGCGACGCTGGACGGCCGGGTATCAAGGCAACCTGTCCGCCACCGGCTTGGACTGGATGGGGTAAGCGACGACGGGTACTGGCGGCCGGATGTGCGGGCTCAATTCCTCACCGAAGACGATGCGGTTGTGTTGATGGCCTACACCGGCCTGGTTGAACAGGCCGAGCGCTTTGCAAGAGCCGCCGAAGCGAACGAACCCACGGAGTGGGGCGACCAGTACATGCGCCTGTCGATTCGATTCGAGACGGCCGCAACCCGCTAGGCGTGGCTGAACACAAGCCTTTGTCGCGCGAGGTCGACTGCTCGGCACGGGCCATATCGAGAATCAGGTCTATCGCGTCACCTGAAGCTATCCACAGGCGCCCGTCGAACTGGTTCGAAATGTCGGCAGCTTCGAGCTGAGTCGAATGTATGTTCGAAGAACTGCCCGACCTTGAACTGCTTGACGTGATGCGTGATGCCCAGCGGGCCGAGCGGACCGCGGTGGCCCGGCAGTTGTTGGCGGTCGGCCGGTTCAGCTTGCGCCGGTTGGGAATCACCGGCGGCGAACACGATTTCTGGTGCGTTGACGACTGGGAAGCCGCAGCCGCTGAGGTCGCTGCCGAACTCGATATCAGCCGGGGGCGGGCGTCGTCGCACATGCATTACGGGCAGGCCCTGATCAACCGGTTGCCCAAGCTGGGTGCGGTGTTCGCGGCAGGTGAGGTCGATTTCCGGGTTGTCGCGGTCGCCGTCTATCGCACCGATTTGATCACCGATGCCGACGCAGTGGCGAAGGTCGATGACCAGGTGGCACACCGGGCGCCTGGCTGGAACACGCTGTCCTACGAGAAGGTCGTTCAGCTGGTCGACTGGCTGGTGTCCGAGGTGGATCCCGATGCGTTGCGGGTAGCGCGGCGACGCGACGATGATCGCCAGATCGAGGTCCGGTCTGCCGAGTACGGGATGGCCGAGATCTGGGGCAATGTGCGCGCCGACGACGGCGCCGCCCTCGACAAGAAACTCGATGAGTTGGCGGGCACGGTGTGCAAGGACGACCCGCGCACGAAGACACAACGGCGCGCTGATGCCGTCGGGGCGTGGTCACACGGCGAGTCGTCGTTGGCGTGTGAGTGCGGGTCGGAGCAGTGCCCGGCAGCGGCCGACAAACCGGAGAAGTGGTCGGGCGGTGTGGAGATTCAGGTGATCGCCGAGACCGCCACAGTCGAAGGCACCAGCGACAAGCCGGGGTTGCTGCCCGGCTATGGCGCAATTCCGGCGGCGCGGGTGCGTGAGCTGGCCAAGCGGGCCAAGCTGCGGCCGGTGATCATCCCCAAGGATCTGCCGGCCGAGCCGCAGTATCGGCCATCGGTGGGGATGGCCCGCTTCATTCGGTGCCGCGATCTGGGGTGCCGTTGGCCGAATTGCAATGCGCCTGCGGACGTGTGCGATATCGACAGAGAGCATGGAGGGGCGTCACTTCCGGTGGCGGTCTGACTCTGACTTCGATTGACGCCAACCGGCTGTCTTTGTGTGGATCTGTCGGCCGCCATCGGGAGTGACGCGCGACGTCACCGACGCGACGGCTGTGACCTCATAGGAGCTTGCGCCACAAGCACCCATCTCTGTCCTGTCCAACCGCCAACGCCGGTGTCGCCACCCATCCACCGGAATAGAGGACGGCAGGAGCCAGCATGACAAAACCATCGGTATCTCGTCACGTCGTGATCGGAGTCGACACCCACAAACTCACTCATCACGCCGCGGTGCTGCACGCTGACACCGGGAAACTGCTTGCCGAACGCGAGTTCCCTGGACCCTGGCCGGTTACCGACGACTACTGGCCTGGGCATGCACGCACGGAACACTGGTCAAGGCCGGGTTGGAAGGCACTGGCTCCTACGGCGCCGGCCTGCAACGACACCTCCAGGCTCGCGGCGTGACGGTGATCGAGGTATCCCGACCGAACCGACAAGACCGGCGCATGCGCGGGAAATCTGATCCGATCGACGCCATCAACGCCGGCCGGGTCGTGCTGAGCGAAGCGGCACACTCCACACCGAAGTGCCGAGAAGGATTTGTCGAGACGGTGCGGGAGATCCGCGCGACCCGCCGTAGCGCGGTCAAGGCCCGGAGGGCTGCACTGCACCAAATCCACGGGCTGCTGTGGTGCGCTCCAGATGATCTGCGTGCGACGTTGTCCAGCTATGACCGGGCGGCCCTGGTGGCGCGGTGTGCCCGGCTACGCATCCCGGTCAGCGGCGCCATCGACGATCCCACCGTGACAGCCCGCAAGATGCTGCGCCGGCTGGCCAAACGGATTCAGATGCTCGACGAGGAGATCGCCGAAGCCAACCACGAACTCGACGACATTCTCAACAAACACGCACCAAACCTGCTGGCCGTCAACGGAGTTGGTACCGAAGCAGCTGGACAGATGCTCACCACCGCCGGCAAGAACGTCGACCGACTCAAGTCCGAGGCATCACTGGCACGGCTATGCGGGGTCGCCCCGATCCCCGCCAGCAGCGGTAACACGACCCGCCACCGACTACACCGCGGCGGTGACCGTGACGCCAACAGCTCGATCTACCTGATCGTGGTCAACAGACTGCGCTGGCACGAACCGACAAAGCAATACGTGGCCCGCCGAACACAAGAAGGTAAGACCAAGAAGGAGATCATCCGCTGTCTCAAACGAGCAGTAGTCCGCGAGCTCTACCGAGCACTCCAGGCCGATCTAACTGGACCAGAAATGGCACTTGACGCTGCATAGGAGCATCCACACCCGACGCCATATCCGCTGGGACCAACCCATCCGTCGAACTGCAAGCTCTACTGCCGCCTGCATCACATAGTGAAAACGTTCTACTGCGGGCGCGGCGGGTGGACTGAACGCCAGCTGCCCGACGGCACCCTGATCCTGACTTCGCGCAGCGGGCGGACGTACACGACGAAACCAACAGGCGCGCTGTTCTTCCCGCAGCTGGCAGCCAGTACCGGCGAGCTGATCATTCCGAAGGCAGCCTCTCCGCCGAGTCCGATGCGGGGCTTGTGCATGCCCACCCGAAAACGCACCCGCGCCCAGGACCGGGCGGCGCGCATCGAATGGGAACGCGGCATCAACGCGGCCAGATACGCTGCAGACCCCCCACCCTTCTGACGACCCGCCGAGCCGAGTACCGTTAATTTTGCGCGGTTCACCAGTCGCCTTAGGGTTCCCGACGGACCTTCTGATCATTCTTCTCTTCGGCCCGCTTCGCTTCACACATCCGCGACAGGGGGCTACCGTATGGACGACCGTGAGTACGCAGAGCTCCTTCGGCATACCATGGCGGAACTGACCAGACAGTTCGCCCACCCGACCGACATCGACGTCACTCTGCGAAGTGTCACAGCTAGTGCCGTTGACCTGATTGACGGTGTCAATTGTGCGGACGTACTACTGATCTCGGGTGCTGACCTTTTCCGTTCAGTGGCGACAACTTCTCAGCTTGCCGTCGACATAGATGGCATACAGCAGCGATTCCGTGAGGGACCCTGTGTGGACGCCGCTGTTGGCAGCGCGCTGGTGGTGGCCCACGACTTGCGCGAAGAACCGAGGTGGCCGCGCTTCGCCGCGGCGGCAATCGCATCCGGCGTCCACAGCATGTTGTCATTTCAGCTCTATACGCACAACGCCCGCATGGGGGCGTTGAATCTTTTCGCACTCGAGCCTCACGCCTTCACCCCCGAATCTGAAGCCGTCGGCGCCATGCTCGCCACGCACGCGGCGATCGCGTTCATCGCCGACGATGTACAACTGCAATTTCAGTCCGCATTGGCAAGCAGAGACATCATCGGCCAAGCCAAGGGCATGCTCATGGAGCGGTTCGACGTCGACGCGGTCCGCGCTTTCGAACTCCTGACAAGGCTTTCGCAGGAATCCAACACCCGACTCGCCGACGTAGCGGAAAATTTGGTTTCGCGAGGGCCAGAACCTGAGTCCTCCCCACCCTTCGAGTGACCTGCGACTATTTCCAATCACCTTGACCCGAATCACGGGTATGGAATGCGGCGCAGCGAACTGCGTTAGACAGTTAGGTGATGTCCGTACGTGCTGTGAGCGAGCTGCGCTTCGTAGCGGTCGACCAGGATGACCCCCTGGCCGAACCGCTGCTGGCGGAATTGGCGCTCGAGTACGCCGGTCGATATCGCGCGCCGGTGGAAGCGGTATCCAAGTGGCTGCGGAGCTATCCGATCGAGGAGTTCGCGGCGCCCGCCGGGGCCATGTTGATCGGCCTGCGCGACGGGCAACCCGTCACCGGCGGCGCGTTCAGGCGTTTCGACGCCGAAACCGCGGAGCTCAAGCGCATCTGGACCGACAGCCGATATCGGCGGCACGGATACGCGAGGGCGCTGATGGCCGAACTGGAGGCCGAGATCGCCGCCCGCGGCTACCGGCGCGTCTACCTGACGACCGGCGATCGCCAACCCGAGGCCGAGGAACTGTACCTGTCGACCGGCTACCTGCGCCTCGGACGAGCCTCTGCCTGCCGAGGGCGAGGTCTATCCCCTGCCTTCCAGAAGACGCTGGCGCATGACCGAGCATCTGCACCTGGCCGTCGCGCTCGACGGATACGGCTGGCACCCGGAGGCATGGCGGCACTCGCCTGACGCCGAGCCCGTCACCAGCGGCAGGTACTGGTCCGACTTGGCCGTCACCGCCGAGCGCGGGCTGCTGGACTTCGTGACCTTCGACGACGCACTCACCCCGCAGCGCCGCCGCCGTCCCGAGATCGACCCCGTTGGCTGGCCGGTAGACCCGATGCCGTGCTGGTCGCCTCCAGGGTCGCGCCGCTGACCCGTCACATCGGTCTGATTCCAGTCGCCACCGTCACCCACACCGAGCCATTTCACATCTCCAAAGCCATTGCCACGCTTGACTTCGTCTCCCACGGCCGGGCCGGCTGGCAAGTACGGGTCAGCAGCACCAAGCACGAGGCGCAGCTGTTCGGCCGGCGAGAGGTCGCCGGCGCCGACCTGTTCGACGAGGCCGGCGACGCCGTCGAGGTGGTCCGGCGGCTCTGGGACAGCTGGGAGGACGACGCCGTGATCCGCGACGTCGCCACCGGCAGATTCGTCGACCGGGACAAGCTGCACTACATCGACTTCACCGGGAAGTACTTCTCCGTCAAGGGGCCGTCGATCACCCCGCGGCCGCCTCAGGGCCAACCCGTCATCACCGCCCTGGCACACCAGATACCTGTCTACGAATTCGCTTCGCGCAGCGTCGATCTGATCTTCATCACTCCTCAGGGCGACGACTCGTTGCGGACGATCCTCGGCGAAGTCGCGCAGGCCGGTGGGACCGACCTCAAGGTGTACGCCGATATGTTCGTCACGTTCTCCGGAACCGTCGACTCCCGTTCAGACGCACTGGTTTTCGACGGCACCCCCGCCGAACTGGTGGACCTGCTTCTGCGGTGGCACGGGCTGGGCGTCGACGGTGTTCGGCTGCGGCCCGCGGTGAACGCCGTCGACCTGCCGGTAATCGTCGACGAGGTGGTGCCACTGCTGCAGCGGGCGGACGCGTTCCGCGCGGCTTACCGCGAGTCCGAGACACTGCGCGAGCGGCTCGGCCTGCCCATCGCGGACAACCGCTATGCCAGGGTGGAGCCGTCATGACCGTTCCGCTGTCGATCCTCGACCTCTCGCCGATCAGCGAGGGCTGCGACGCCGCGACGGCGCTGCGCAACACCGTCGACCTGGCGCAGCACGCCGAGCAGTGGGGCTTCAAGCGTTACTGGATCGCGGAGCACCATTTCGTCGCGGTGGCGAGTTCGGCACCTGCGGTGCTGATCGGCCAGATCGCGGCCGCCACCGAACGCATCCGCGTCGGCGCCGGTGCCGTGCAACTGGGCCACACGACGGCCGTCTGTCGTCGAGAGCTTCGCCATGCTCGACGCGTTCTATCCCGGCCGCATCGACCTCGGGGTCGGCCGGTCCGGGCAGCGGCGCCGCGAAGCGGCCAAGAAGCCGTCGACGAAGCCCAAGCCGAAGCCGCTGCCGCGGAATGGCGTGACGTCGACGGCGTGGTGGTTCCGCCGCCGTTCGATGTGCGCACGATCATCACCGACCGGCTGCGCGCGCAGATGTCGGTCCTGCAGCAGCCGGAAGCGGTGTCACCCGACTTCGCCGACCAGGTCGACGACATTCTCGCCATGCTGGACGGCCGCTACCGGGTCGAGGGACTACGACGTGCACGCGGTGCCCGGTGAGCGAACCGGCCTGACGCCGTGGGTATTCGGCAGCAGCAAGGGGCAGAGCGCGCAGGTGGCAGGCGCCCGCGGACTGCCGTTCGTGGCCAGCTATCACATCACTCCCGCCACCGCGCTTGATGCGATCGACGCCTACCGCGACGCGTTCACAGCCTTCGGCGCGCGCTGTCCGAGCCGTACGTGGTGGTCTCGGCCGACGTCGTGGTGGCCGACGACACCGCGACCGCGCGACACCTCGCGTCCACCTACGGCCACTGGGTCTACTCGATCCGCGAAGGGTGGCGGCGCCGCTCCCGTACCCCGATCCCGACAAGGCCGAACCGCTGACCGAGGAGCAGCGGGAGATCGTGAAGGACCGCACCGCAACGCAGTTCGTCGGTGACCCCGACGAGGTCGCCGCCAAGCTGGACACACTGCAACGGGTCACCGCCGCCGACGAACTGGTCGTCACCTCTGTCACGCACCGGCACGCCGACCGCCTGCGCTCACACGAGCTGATCGCCAAACGCTGGGGGCTGACGGGATGACCGCCTTCGAGAAGGCAAGCACCGCAAACCCATTCACCTGGCCGCGCACTTTCCCGGTGTCAACAACACCACGGTGTGGTCGGAACCCGAATCGGGCAGCCAGATCGAGTTCGACTCGTTCGTGCACCTGGCGCGCACCGCTGAGCGCGGCCTCTTCGACTTCTTCTTCCTCGCCGAGGGCCTGCGACTGCGTGAGCATCGCGGTCGCATCCACGACCTCGACGTGGTCGGCAGGCCCGACACCTTCACCGTGCTGGCGGCGCTGGCGGCGGTCACCGACCATCTCGGCCTTACAGGCACCATCAACACCACGTTCAACGAACCTTTCGAGGTGGCACGGCAATTCGCCACGCTCGACCATCTGTCCGACGGCCGCGCCGGGTGGAACATGGTCACCTCGTCGGACGCGTTCACCGGCGAGAACTTCCGCCGCGGCGGATTCCTCGATCACTCCGACCGCTACAAGCGGGCCGAGGAGTTCGTCACCGTCGCGCGCGAGTTCTGGGACAGCTGGGCACCCGACGCCGTGCTCGCCGATCGGGACAGCGGCGTCTACGTCGACCCCACCCGGGTGCGTGTGGTCGAACATCGCGGACCGCAGTTCGACGTTCGCGGGGTCGAGCACGCTGCCGCGTGCGCCGCAGGGCCATCCCGTCCTGCTGCAGGCGGGGGACTCCGCCGACGGACGCGCGTTCCTGGCCCGCACGCCGACGCGGCGTTCACCTTGCACTCGACCCTGGAGGCGGGCCAGGCCTACTACGCGGACGTCAAACAACAGGCGGCGTCGTACGGCCGAGATCCCGACCGGCTCAAGGTCTTTCCGGCGGCCACGTTCGTGCTGGGCGACACACACGCCGAGGCGGCCGAGAAGGCCCGTCATATCCGCCGTCAGCAGGTCGGCCCGCAGACCGCCATCGCGATGCTCGAGCAGGTGTGGCAGCGCGACCTGTCGGGCTACGACCCGGACGGACCGCTGCCCGACGTGGAACCCGCCGACGATCCCACGATCACGCAGGGCCGGGTGCGTCACGGCGACCCGAAGGCCGTCGCCGCCGCGTGGCGCGAGCGTGCACAGGCCGAGAACCTCAGCATCCGTGAACTCGTCATCGCCGTCACCAGCCGCCAGCAGTTCGTCGGCACACCCGAGCAGGTGGCCGACGAGATCGACCTGCATGTGCAGTCCGATGCCTGCGACGGTTTCATCCTGGTGCCGCACCTGACCCCGCGCGGCCTCGACGACTTCGTCGACAGGGTGGTGCCGTTGCTGCAGGAGCGGGGCGCATTCCGCACGGAATACGCCGGTCAGACCCTGCGCGAGCATCTCGGCCTATAGGCTGGTTGAAGCTGTCGCGACGGCGGCGGGGGTGGGTGGTGTCGATGTCGCAGACGACCGTCGGGTGGCTTCTCCTCGTTGCCGCGCGTGACGTTGACGTTCGTCGGTGGACTTGCCTTCGGCGCACGCTCCTGGGCCGCTCCGCGGACGGGAGACGACGGACATTCGGACATTCGAGACGACGGCTTGACGACGAACTCGACACAAGGTCCTGATGCCCACGTTCGTGCTGGGCTGCGGGCTGTGCCTGACGGCCATCTTCCTGCTGGGCTACGAAGCGCTGCAGGCGGGTCGCCGCCTGATCCAGCGGCCTCGCGGATCGGACCGCGCCACACCGGGCCGTGTCCGGGCACCAGCACCTCGGTGTCGAGCAGGGCCAGCGCGGACAGGCTGCGCACGCAGCCGTCCTGGTCGTGGTTGAACAGGCCCGGCAACAGCTGAGGGCCGGGGCGGGGGGCGACCGGATGCCCCGTCACCAGCGCGTCGCCGCTGACGAGCACGCCGTCCACAACGAACGAGCAGTGTCCGCCGGTGTGCCCGGGGTCGGAATCGCCATCGGGGCACCGGGCAGCCCGGCCGCGACGTCCTCGGTCAACGCCTGAGCGGTCGGGATGCCGTCGCGCGTGAACGCACCTTTGCGGCTGATCGCCACCGACCACTTCAGCCACCGCGGCTGCCAACGTGTGCGGCGACGTCGACGGGGATGCCTGCTGGAGATACTCCGCTTGGCGTGACCGACCTCTTCGGCATGGCAATAGACCGGTGTGCCATGGGTTTCGCGAACCAATCGCCGAACCGAAGTGGTCGATGTGGGCGTGGGTCAACAGGATCGCGCGCAGGTCGTCGACCCCGAAGCCGAGCTGGCGCAGCGATGCCGGCACATCGTCGCGGCTGCCCGGGAAGCCCGGCGTCGATCAGCATGACGCCCGCGTCGTCGGCGACCAGGGTCCAGTTGACCAGGTCGGTCTGGCGAAGTGCACCGTGTCGGTAATGGCCGTCAGGAGGGTGCCATCTGTCGAGTGTAGAAAGGAGTAGACCATGCGCTGAACTGAAACTGGGATACAAGGCGTCGGCGGAACAGTTCCACCGCGGGAACTCGTCGAGCTGGCCGTGGCCGCCGAAGCGCACGGTATGGACAGCGCAACGGTCAGCGACCACTTCCAACCGTGGCGCCACGAGGGCGGCCATGCGCCGTGGTCGCTGGCGTGGATGGCTGCGGTCGGCGAGCGCACCGAGTGCTGTTCCTCGGGACCTCGGTGCTGACGCCGACGTTCCGGTACAACCCCGCCGTCATCGCGCAGGCCTTCGCGACGATGGCATGCCTGTACCCGGACCGGATCTTCCTCGGCGTCGGTACCGGTGAAGCGCTAAACGAGATCGCACCGGATACGAGGCGAGTGGCCAAGTCCAGGAGCGCTACGCCCGGCTGCGCGAGGCGATCAAGCTGATGCGCGAGCTGTGGTCGGCGACCGCGTGGACTTCGACGGTGAGTCCTACCACACCAAGGGCGCGTCCATCTACGACGTCCCCGAGGGCGGCATCCCGATCTACATCGCGGCGGGCGGCCCCGAGGTGGCAAATACGCGGGACGCGCTGCTGTGAAGGCTTCAAGTGGACCTCGGCAAGGGCGTGGAGCGGCACAAGGACAAGCTGATCC
>CAVTHR010000043.1:0-15309 GCA_963734385.1 uncultured Actinomycetota bacterium
GTCAATCCCGGCGACTGGAGGGTGCGCGAGGGGTCTTACGGCCACAGCGGCCCGACAGTGTTGGGTCGCGAAGTGGCAGGGACCGTCGTTGCGGTTGGACCGGGGGTTTCCGAATTCGCAGTTGGTGACGAGGTTTTCGGCGGCTGCCCCGGCATGGTCGGTGGTTGGGCCGAGCAGGCGTTGACCATCGCCTCGTTCACCGCGCGACGGCCGGATGGAGTGACCCCGGAGGTGGCCGCGGCCCTACCCGTAGCGGCGGCGACCGCGTTCGATGCCATGAACCGATTCGGGTTGCCCGAGGGCTCGACGGTGTTGGTCAACGGCGCCGGTGGCGGGGTGGGCGTGCCAGCCGTGCAGTTGGCAATGGCGCGAGGGCTGCGGGTGATCGGGGTAGCGAGCCCGGCCAAGCACGAGCTGGTGGCTCGGTTCGGTGGGATTCCGGTGGCCTACGGCGGCGGTGTCGAGGAACGGGTACGTGCGGCGGCTCCTGACGGCGTCGACGCCGTCCTCGACATGGCCGGAGGGGACGCTCTGCGGGCAATCGCGATGCTCCTCGAGGATCGGTCCCGCCTGACATCGGTCGCCGACAAGCCACTGGCGGTGGAGTTGGGCGGGTTCGAGCTCGTGCGTGACCGGAGCACCGCGGTGCTCACCGAACTCGCGCAGTTGGTGCAGGCGGGCAGACTCGACCCGCACGTCACCGACGTCCGGCCGCTTTCGGATGCGCAGGCCGCCCTTGCCCTCGTCGAACAGGGCCACGCGACCGGAAAGGTCGTCCTGATTCCCTGAAGCGCGTTTGAAAAGTCGCTGAGAAGGTCATCATGATCAAGTGAGGCGGATCACACTGCCGGTGCTTGCCGGCGTAATGCTGTTGGTATTGGCCGGATGTGGTGGTCAGCGCGGGGGTGATGGCGGGGAAGCGGCCCAGGAGCCGACGACCTGCACGGTCGACACCGATGCCCGCCTGAGCATCGCGACCGGAAACACCACCGGCGTCTACTACAGCCTCGGCGGGGCGCTCGCCGAAGCGATCGGCAAGAGCAGCGGCGGAAAGCTGAAGGCCACCGCGGCGGAGACATCGGCGTCCCTGCAGAACATCCAGCAGTTGGTGGCGGGCACGCACCAGGTCGCCTTCTCGCTCGCCGACACGGCGGCCGACGCGGCGGAGGGTAAGGAATCCTTCGACGAGCCGCAGCCGATCGCGGCGCTGGCCCGGCTGTACCCCAACTACACGCAGGTGGTTGCGCGCAGCGATGCCGGCATCAACTCGATAGCCGACATGCGCGGCAAGAGGGTTTCCACCGGGGCGCCGAACTCCGGCACCGAGGTGATCGCCAACCGCATGCTCCAGGCGGCCGGTCTCGATCCGTCCAAAGACATCCAGGCGCAGCGCACCGAGTTGGGCAAGACGGTCGAGGGCATGAAGGACGGCTCGATCGATGCGATGTTCTGGTCGGGCGGCCTGCCGACCAGTGGTATCACCGACCTTTTCACAAGCCAGCGCGGCGCCGTCAAGTTCCTCGATGTCGCAGGGACGTTGGACAAGCTCAAGGAGATCAACACCATCTATGAGCGGGGCGTCATACCGGCGGCGACGTACCAGACTCCCGGCGATGTGCCGACGGTGGTGGTGCCGAATCTGCTTCTGGTGAAAGAAGATATGGACGGCAATACCGCGTGTGTGGTGACCAAGGCGCTGTTCGACAACAAGGCTGAACTGGTCAAGGTGAACAAGGCAGCCGAGGATATCAACCTGGACACCGCGCGCCAGACCGAACCCGTACCGTTGCATCCGGGTGCCAAGAAGGCACTCGACGAACTCGGCGCGAAGAGCTGACCGAGCGCGAGGACGAAGACGGCCGGCTCGAGCCGGCCGGAGGCACCGCGACCGCGACCAAGTCCACGACGGCGGCCGCGGCCGCGTACGAAGAAGAAAAGCCTGCCCGCGAGCTGACCGGCTGGGTGAGCCAAGCTGTCACGGCCGTGTGCGTCCTGATCGGCGTGTTCGCGATCTACCAGGTGTTCTTCCCGCTTGCTCAGGGCAATCAGGTCTCCCTGATCTACTTCCTGGCGGCCGTTCTGCCGCTCACCCTGCTGTGCTACCGCTCCGGTGTTCGGTTGCGTCGCAAAGTGACTGAGTCCGAAGACGACGAGCACGACGATCACGAGGTGCCCGCCGGTAATCCGACGCCCGTCGATTGGCTGCTCGCTGCCATCGCGTTGGTGGCTTGCCTGTATCCGATTCTTCCCCTCGAATTCGCGGGCGGTGGAGGAGGATTCGACGAATTCCTGAGCCGGCAGGGCACTCCCGCGATGATCGATGTCGTCGTCGGGACGGTCGTGCTGCTGCTGGTGCTGGAGGCATGCCGCCGCACCACCGGCCTGGCGCTGCCCATCGTGTGCCTGCTCGCGCTGGCCTACGCCTACTACGGCGGTTACCTGCCCCAGGGGGCGGCGATCGCGCATGCAGGCGTGAACTGGGACCAGATCATCAGCGCGTCGTTCATCCAGTCGACCGGCCTGTACGGTGTGCCGCTGGATGTCGCCGCCACTTACATCGTGCTGTTCACCATTTACGGTGCGGTGCTTGACGCGTCGGGCGCCAGCAAGTTCTTCATCGACCTCTCGCTTGCAGCATTCAGGAGGTCGAGGGCGGCACCGGGCCGGACCGTCACACTGGCCGGGTTCCTCCTCGGCTCGGTGTCGGGTTCGGGCACGGCGACGACGGTAAGCCTCGGCTCGGTGACCTGGCCTATCCTCCGCCGTGCCGGCTATCCGAAAGAGAATGCAGGCGGAATGCTGGCGGCCGCAGGTATCGGCGCGATTCTGTCACCGCCGACGCTTGGGGCGGCGGCATTCATCATCGCGGAGTATCTCGGTGTGCCCTACCTGACCGTGCTGGTGTGGGCGATCGTGCCGACGATCCTGTACTACCTGGGCATCCTGCTGGCCGTCGAGATCGACGCAAGGCGGTACGGCACGCGTGAAGTCGAGATCAGCGAGCAGTCGGGCTGGCGGCTACTTGGCAGATTCGGATACCACCTGATTTCGCTGGTGCTGATCGTGGTATTCCTCGCGATGGACATCTCTGCGGTGCGCGCAGTGGTGTTCGCGACCTTCATCCAGATCGCGCTGTCGTTCCTGGACCGGGAGCACCGGCTGACGCCGGCCAGGCTCTACCGGTCGCTGGGCTCCGGCGTGCGGGGAGTGCTCGCGGTCGCCACGGTCTGCGCCGCCGCCGGTGTCATCGCCGCGATGATCACGCGGACCGGGCTTGGTCTGCAGCTGCACTCGATCCTGGTCAACACTGCGCGCGGAATTACCGAAAATCCTGCTCTGGTACTGACTTTCACTGCTGTGTTCGCCGCACTTGCGGTGGCGGTGCTCGGGCTCGCCGTGCCGGTCACGGCCTCGTTCGTGATCAGCTGGGTGGTCGTCGGGCCTGCACTGCAGGACCTCGGTGTCGCCGCGCCTGCGGCAGCGATGTTCGTCTTCTATTTCGCGGTGCTGTCGGAGGTGACGCCGCCGACGGCATTGGCGTCCGTTGCGGCGTCCGCGATCACCGGCGGCAGGGTGATGGCCACGATGATGCAGACGTGGAAGTACACGCTGCCCGCATTCCTTGTGCCGTTCGCGTTTGTGCTGACCGACAACGGCGAAGGGCTGCTGGGACTCCGGTCGATCGGCGACATGGCTTGGACGGCAGCGGTCTCCGCGCTGGGGGTGGCCGCGCTCGCGGTCGTCACCGGCGGCTGGTTGATCCGCAGGGCCGGCTGGCCGGAACGAGTGCTGTGTGCGGTGGCCGCCGCGGCTCTGCTCTACCTGCACCCGACGACCATTGTGGTGGGGGCGGCCCTGTTAGCGGTCGCAGTGGCGGTCAACCTGATACTGCGGCGCAGCTCGGTTCCCACGGCCGAACCTGCGTCTTAGGACCGAGTCTGTCCGGTATCAGCGACAGACTCGAGGCATGGACACCGGAGAATCCATCACCGCATTTCGCATCGCGATTCCAGACGCGCAGCTCGACGATCTGCACGACCGGCTGCGCCGCACCCGCTTCCCCGCGCCGTTGCCCGCCGACGGATGGGATACCGGCGTTCCGGTGTCGTACTTGAAAGAACTCGTCACTTACTGGGACCGCGTTTATGACTGGCGAGCGGCCGAAACCGAACTGAACGAGCTGCCCCAATTCACCACCGAGATTGACGGTACTACGATCCACTTCCTGCACTTGCGTTCACCCGAGCCTGATGCACAGCCACTCATCCTCACCCATGGGTGGCCGGGCTCCTTCGTGGAGTTCCTCGATGTGCTTGGGCCACTGACTGATCCGCGAAGCCACGGTGGCGACCCCGCCGACGCATTTGAACTCGTCATTCCCAGCCTGCCCGGCTTCGGGTTTTCGGGCGAGGTACCTGAGGCGGGTTGGGATGCCGACCGGATTGCGCGAGCCTGGCTCGAGCTGATGACCCGGCTGGGCTATCACCGCTTCGGCGTGCAAGGAGGAGATATCGGTGCAAGCGTGTCGCCCGCAGTGGGGCGCGCCGCACCGGAGCGGGTCATCGGAGTGCACGTCAACGGCAGCATCGGAATGCCGACCGGCGAGCTCAGCGAGGACGAACTCGCGTCGATGACCGAGCTCGAACGCGACCGGGCGCAACGTGTCCAGAAGTTCATGCAGGATGAGTTCGGTTACATCGCAATTCAGTCCACGCGACCGCAGACCATCGGCGCAGCGCTGGTTGACTCCCCTGTCGGCCAGCTCGCCTGGATCGTGGACAAGTTCCGCGGCTGGACACACCCGGTGGACAGCCTGCCGGATGCGATCGTTGGTCGCGATCGGCTGTTGACCAATGTCATGGTCTATTGGCTCACCGGTACGGCCGGTTCGGCGGCGTATGTCGGCTATGCCCAAGCCTCGTGGGGGCCGCCCCCTCAGTCCTCTGGCGTGCCGACCGGTGCCATCATGTTCGCTCACGACGTCGGTATCCGTCGCCTCGCCGAACAGGCCAACAACATCACCACCTGGACCGACATCCAGGATCGGGGAGGACACTTCGCCGCTCTCGAGGAGCCACAGCTGCTCACCGAACACATCCGCACTTTCTTCCGCAATCTGCGATAGCGGAAGCGCAAACTACTTCTTGAGGCGGCGGCTACCGCCGTGCCAATCCTCTTGCTTGCCAACTGATTCGGTGTCGACGCCGAAGCTGGCAAGCTGCGGCCGTTCCCGCAGGCTGCGCTTGAGCTCGGCAAAACCGGCGAATCCGGCGAGGGCGATCACGTGGTCCCACAGCGGGCCAGCGTCCTCGGGGCTGGGCAGCCTGCTGATCACCGGGCCGAAGAACGCGGTGCCGTCCGGCGGCTGAAAGTGCAGGATCGGGGTGCCGACGTCTCGGCCCGTAAGGGCAAGCGCTTCCTCGGTCTCGGCACGGATCTCGTCGTCCCACGAGGTGTCGTCCAGCGCGTCGGCGAGCTCGGTCGGGAAGGCCGGCGTTGCTCAGCAGCGGTTCCAGCACATGCCGTGCCCCTTGATCCGCCCCGGACAGCGGGTCGACTTCGCGCGAGGTGTCGAAGATCCGCGTGCCGGTCGCCTCGTACAGCGGCCCGACGGCTGCCCTGCCGTGCTCGGCACGAGCGCGCGCGGCTACCCGCAGCAGCCGCAGGCCTGCGGTGTGCCCCGCCTCGTATTCCGGCGGGAAGTGCGCGTCATAGTCGATGTGCGCGTTGAGGATTCGCAGCGAGATGAACCGCCAGTCCACCTGATAGTCGCGCTGTTGCGCGACCATACGCACCCACTTGCTGGTCATCCACGCGAACGGACACACCGGATCGAAGTAGAAGTGCAGGTTGTATGCGGCAGCCATGCCGGCCATCCTAGTGGGATTCGACCAGCGTGCCCTTGACGGGTTTCACCGAAGTAGCTGAGATGCGCTCAGTAGAACCGGTAGCGACTTGAGACCGTGAACTATTGTGCTGTTGCGGTATTCCAACCTGGCACCCTCCTCCAACGCGATCTCATCGAACCGTTCCAGGAGCCGTCTGATGGCCGTCCCCCCCTCGAGCCGTGCCAGCGGCGCTCCAAGGCAATGATGGACACCGTGACCGAATGCGAGGTGCGCGTTGGGCTTGCGTTCGATATTCAGCACATCGGGTCGATCGAATTGCTCGTCATCATGGTTGGCCGCAAGGAAGGAGATCATGACGAACTGGTCCGGCGGGATGGTGACATCACCGATCGTCACCTCTGCCGTTGTGAATCGGATGGTTGCAATGTTGATCGGGCCTGCGAAGCGCAGGCACTCCTCTACCGCATTCTCCACCAGTGAGGGTCGGCGGCGTATCGCCGCAAGTTGTAAGGGGTGGTCGAGTAAGGCTCGAACGGTATTGCCGATGAGGTTGACGGTGGTTTCGTAGCCCGCCCCGATCAACAGAAAGGCAGTGGCCACCAGCTCATCTTCGGTTAACCGATCTCCGTCGTTGCGCGCCGTGACAAGCCCGCTCAGCACGTCACCGGTTGACTCACGCCTCTTTTGCGCGATCAAATCGGTCAACAGGTCGATCAATGTTGCGGCTGCCGATGCCTTTTCGTCGCGGCCCACCTCCTCGAGATGCGGCTGCACAGCGGTACGGAACCGATCGCGGTAGGTTTCAGGGACGCCAAGGAGTTCGCTGATGACAGCCATCGGTAGGGGTGTCGCATAAGTCGAAATGAGATCGACTGGCCCGGCCCGCGCCAGACGCTCCACACGATGTAGTAGTTCGTCAGCAATCTCGATCACTCGCGGCCGCAAACGCTCGACGGCTCGCATCGTGAACGCCTGTGCCACAAGCTTTCGCAGTCGAGTGTGGTCGGGCGGATCGGCAGACAGCATGTTGATATTCAATGCTGAACCATAGAGACCCGCGCCGCCCGGCGGCAACAACGCCACCATGCGCGTGTAGTCCTTGCTCAGGCGCGGGTCGCTCAGCAATGCCCGCGCGTCTGCATACCGAGTGACCAGCCAGACTCGGACACCACCCCACATGGTTGTCTCGCAAACCGGCTGCTTCCTTGCGCACCCGCCGATAGAGTGCCTGCGGATCCTGAACGAATTCGTCTTCGAGTACGACGGACATGGCGTCGACCATATGGGCGCCGCCGTGGAGTGGGGTAGACGATGCGCGTGGTGTTGTGGCCGAAAAGCGCGACGGTCACCGGTAAGCAGTTGCAATCTGCAACAGATCGATCCGAGGACTCGGGGGTCCTCAGTCTCGACAGTGGTTGCACCACAGCACAACTCGAGGAGAACCACCGTTGGATATCTAGACCGACTAGATCCTCTCGAGGATGGTGCCGGTGGACAGCGCGCCGCCTGCGCACATCGTGACCAGCGCGGTGCTCTGATCGGTGCGCTCCAGCTCGTGCAGCGCGGTGGTGATGAGCCTGCTGCCGGTGCTGCCGACCGGGTGGCCAAGCGCTATCGCGCCGCCGTTCACGTTGACCTTGTCCATATCCGGGTTGTGCACGCGCGCCCACGACAGCACGACCGATGCGAAGGCCTCGTTGATCTCGGTGATGTCGATGTCACCCATCTTCATCCCGGCCTTTTCCAGCACCTTGGCGGTGGACTGAACCGGCCCGTCGAGGTGGTAGTACGGCTCCGCGCCGACGAGCGCCTGGCTGATGATCCGCGCCCGCGGCTTCAGCCCGAGCGCCTTGGCCTTGTCCTCGTCCATCCACAACACCGCGGCGGCGCCGTCGGAAATCTGCGACGACGTGCCCGCGGTGTGAATGCCGCCGTCGAGCACCGGCTTCAGCGATGCCAGGCCCTCCAAGGTCGTGTCGCGGAGCCCCTGGTCACGAGTGACGAACGCGCGCTCGCTCGTCGGCTGCTTCTGGTCGTCGAGCACCGGCGCCTCGATCGGGCTGACCTCGCGGTCGAACCGGCCCTCGGCCCAGGCCTGCTTGGCCTTGCGCTGTGACTCGAAGCCCCACTGGTCGATGTCCTCGCGGGTGATGCCGCGCCGCTTGGCGATCCGCTCGGCGGCGGTGAACTGGTCGGGTAGGTCGATGTCCCACGACTCCGGCCGGAGCACCGAGCGGTCGGGACCCGCGTTGGCGCCGAGCCCGATCGCGCTCATCGCCTCGATGCCGCAGGCGATGCCGATGTCGATCGCGCCCGTTGCGATCAGGCCCGCGATCAGGTGGTTGGCCTGCTGCCCGCTGCCGCATTGGCAGTCCACCGTGGTGGCGCCGACGTGCTCCGGCAATCCCGCGACCAGCCACCCGACCCGGGTGATGTTGTTCGACTGCGCGGCGAACTGGGTCACGCAGCCGCCGATCAGCTGCTCGACGTCACCGGCATCGATGCCGGCCTTGTCCACGAGTGCCTTCTGCGTCGCGCCGAGCAGCTCGGTCGGATGCAGGCCCGACAACCATCCATTCCGCTTGCCGATCGGGCTGCGGGTGGCTTCAACGATGACAGGGTTACCCATTCCGCCAGGCTAGAACACGTTTCATTACTCTGACAAGCGGCGTTACAGCCGAGCCTTTGATCTGCGGAGAAGGCATGTTTTACTGGCACTAGAACACGTTCCAATTGAGGAGAGCTTGCTGATGCCCCCTGGCGGTCCTTGCCCCATTTCGCCCGACTTCGACTTCCTCGACGCGACCCTGAACCTCGAGCGTCTGCCTGTCGAGGAGCTCGCCGAGCTCCGTAAGTCCGAGCCCGTCCACTGGGTCGACGTGCCCGGCGGTACCGGAGGGTTCGGTGACAAAGGCTATTGGCTCGTGACCAAGCACGCCGACGTCAAAGAGGTGTCCAAGCGCAACGACGTCTTCGGCAGCTCGCCGGACGGCGCGATTCCGACCTGGCCGCAGGTGATGACCCGCGACGCGATCGATCTGCAGAAGGCCGTCCTGCTGAACATGGACGCGCCGCAGCACACCCGCCTGCGCAAGATCATCTCCCGCGGCTTCACCCCGCGGGCCGTCGGACGGCTCGAGGAGGAACTGCGGACCCGCGCCCAGAAGATCGCCGAGACCGCCGCAGCGGAGGGATCGGGCGACTTCGTCGAACAGGTGTCGTGCGAGCTGCCGCTGCAGGCGATCGCCGGACTGCTCGGCGTACCTCAGGAGGACCGGGACAAGCTCTTCCGCTGGTCGAACGAGATGACCGCGGGTGAGGACCCGGAGTACGCCGATGTCGACCCTGCGATGTCGTCGTTCGAGCTCATCACGTATGCGATGAAGATGGCCGAGGAGCGGGCGAAGAACCCGACCGACGACATCGTCACGACGCTCATCGAGGCTGATGTCGAGGGCGAGAAGCTCTCGGACGACGAGTTCGGCTTCTTCGTGGTGATGCTCGCGGTGGCAGGCAACGAGACCACGCGTAACTCCATCACCCACGGCATGATCGCGTTCTCGCAGAACCCCGACCAGTGGGAGCTGTACAAGAAGGACCGTCCCGAGACCGCCGCCGACGAGATCGTCCGCTGGGCGACGCCGGTGTCGGCGTTCCAGCGCACCGCGCTCGAGGACGTCGAACTGGGCGGCGTGAAGATCGAGAAGGGCGAGCGCGTGGTGATGTCCTACCGCTCAGCGAATTTCGACGACGAGGTGTTCGAGGATCCGCATTCCTTCGACATCCTGCGCAACCCCAATCCGCATGTCGGCTTCGGCGGCACCGGCGCGCACTACTGCATCGGGGCGAACCTCGCCAAGATGACCATTAACCTGATCTTCGACGCCGTCGCCGACCACATGCCGGATCTGAAGCCCATCGGGGAGCCTGAGCGGCTCATGTCGGGGTGGCTGAACGGCATCAAGCACTGGCAGGTTGACTACACGGGAAAGTGTCCGGTCAGTCACTGACCCCGCAGGCGAATCGAGGAGGATTGGCGTGGATTTCAGTCCGGACGAAGGGCAGCAGGCCGTCGCCGACGTCGTGACCTCGGTGTTGGATCGTGACAACAGCTGGGACGCGCTGGTCTCCGGCGGTGTGACGGCGCTGGGCATGCCCGAGCGCCTCGGCGGTGACGGCGTCGGCTTGTCCGAGCTCGCGACGGCGCTCACCGAGATCGGCAGGCACGGCACCACCGGCCCCGCGCTGGTCACACTTGGCGCCACGGCTGTGCTTCTGGACATCGCTTCGGACGCGCAACAGGACCGCTATCTCGCCGGCGTCGGCAAGGGTTCGATCGTGACGCTGGCCCTCAACGAGCCGGGCGCCGCGCTGCCGGACAAACCAGTGGTGACGCTTGCGGGCGGCAAGCTCAACGGCACGAAGATCGGCGTTCCGTATGCGGGGCAGGCTGATTGGATCGTCGTGACTGCCGACACCGGTGTCGTGGTGGTGTCGGGGAACGCCGAAGGAGTCCAGTCCGTCAAGACGCCGACGTCCAATCACTCCGACGAGTACGTGGTCACCTTCTCCGACGTCGCCGTCGTCGGACGACGACGTGCTGTCCGGCGCCGAGGCGCACCGCATCAACCAGTTGGCACTGGCGACCATCGGCGCGTTCTCGGCGGGACTGGTCGCGGGCGCGCTACGCCTGACCGCCGACTACGTGGCCAACCGCGAGCAGTTCGGCAAGCCGCTGTCGACGTTCCAGACCGTGGCAGCGCAGCTGGCCGAGGTGTACATCGCCTCGCGCACACTGACATTGGCGGCGACGTCGGTAGTGTGGCGGCTGTCCGAGGGGCGCGACGCCGACGAGGACTTGGACGTGCTCGGCTACTGGCTCACGTCGCAGGCGCCGCCCGTGATGCAGATCTGCCACCATCTGCACGGCGGTATGGGCATGGACATCGCCTACCCGATGGACCGTTATTACTCGACGATCAAGGACCTTGCCCGGCTGCTGGGTGGCCCGTCACACCGTCTAGATCTGGTGGGAGCGCTATGTACATCGAACTGACCCCCGAGCAGCGTCAGCTGCAAGCCGAACTGCGCGAATACTTTTCGAATCTCATCTCCCCCGACGAGGCGAAGGAGATGGAGACCGATCGGCACGGCAAGGCCTACCGCGCGGTGATCAAGCGGATGGGCTCCGACGGCAAGCTCGGCGTCGGCTGGCCCAAGGAGTTCGGCGGCCTCGGCTTCGGCCCCATCGAGCAGTCGATCTTCGTCAACGAGGCGCACCGCGCCGATGTGCCACTACCGGCGGTCACGCTGCAGACGGTCGGGCCTACGTTGCAGGCGTTTGGGACCGAATTGCAGAAGAAGAAGTTCCTGCCCGGCATCCTTGCCGGTGAGGTCCACTTCGCGATCGGATACACCGAACCTGAGGCGGGCACTGACCTCGCGTCGTTGCGCACCACCGCGATCCGGCACGGCGACGAGTACATCGTCAACGGCCAGAAGGTCTTCACCACGGGCGGCCACGACGCCGATTACGTCTGGCTCGCGTGCCGGACCGATCCCGAAGCCGCCAAGCACAAGGGCATTTCGATGCTGATCGTGGACACGACGGACCCCGGCTACTCATGGACTCCGATGATCCTCTCCGACGGTGCACACCACACCAACGCCACCTACTACAACGACGTGCGGGTGCCCGCCGACATGCTCGTCGGCGAAGAGAACGGCGGCTGGCGCCTGATCACCACCCAGCTCAACAACGAGCGGGTGATGCTGGGACCGGCCGGGCGGTTCGCAGCGCTTTACGACCGCATCCACACGTGGGCATCCAAGCCGGGAAGCGACGGAGACATCCCGCTCGACCACGACGACGTCAAGCGCTCACTCGGCGAGATCAAGGCCATGTGGCGAATCAACGAACTGCTCAACTGGCAGGTCGCGGCTTCAGGGGCGACGATCGACGTCGCCGATGCGGCGGCGACCAAAGTGTTTGGCACCGAGCGCATTCAGTACGCGGGACGGCTGGCCGAAGAGATCGTCGGAGCACACGGCAATCCGGCTGACCATGACACCGCCGAATTGCTCGAGTGGCTGGACAGCCAGACCAAACGCAACCTGGTGATCACGTTCGGGGGCGGAGTGAATGAGGTGATGCGCGAAATGATCGCTGCTTCGGGTCTGAAGGTTCCTAGGGTCCCTAGGTGACGCCCGAGGACATCCACAAGACCGTCGAACAGATCAAGGCGGCGGGGCGCAGCAAGCCGCGGGTTGGTCGAGACCCGGTGAACCAGCCGATGATCCGGCACTGGGTCGACGCCATCGGTGACGACAACCCCATCTACATCGACGAGGCGGCCGCCAAGGCTTCCGGTCATCCGGGGATTGTCGCCCCGCCCGCGATGATCCAGGTGTGGACGATGATGGGCCTTGGCGGTGATCGCCCCGGCGATGACCCGATCGGTCCGATCATGGAGTTGTTCGACGGCGCAGGCTATGTCGGTGTGGTCGCGACCAACTGTGAGCAGAAGTATCACCGGTATCTGCAGCCGGGCGAGGATGTCAGCGTCGTTGCCGAACTGACTGATGTGGTCGGTCCCAAGCAGACTGCTCTTGGTGAGGGCTACTTCATCAGCCAGCGAATCACGTGGCAGGTCGGGGACGAAGATGTCGCTGAAATGGACTGGCGCATCCTGAAGTTCAATCCGCGTGAGCAGGATGGCGCCGCGGACTCAACAGTTCCCGACGATCTGGACACCGACTCGATGATGCGGCCAGCGTCGTCGAGGGACACCAAATTCTTCTGGGACGGCGTGAACGCACACGAGTTGCGGATCCAGCGGCGGGGTGATGGCGGCCTGCAGCATCCGCCGGTGCCCGCACTCTGGCAGGACAAAGAACAACCGATCGACTATGCCGTGGCCTCAGGCAAGGGGACGGTGTTCAGCTTCGTCGTGCACCACGCCCCGAAGGTTCCCGGCCGTACGCTGCCGTTCGTGATCGCGCTCGTCGAACTCGAAGAAGGGGTCCGAATGCTTGGCGAGCTCCGCAATGCCGATCCCGCGACTGTGGAGATCGGAATGCCCGTCCGCGCGACGTATATCGACTTTCCCGAGGGAGACAGCGGCCCTGCGTGGACGCTGTACGCGTGGGAGCCGGACGCATGAGTACATCAACGGTCGACGTCGGGACCAAGCTGCCAGAGCTCTCGCTGTACGGTGACCCGACCTTCATCGTGTCGACGGCGATCGCCACTCGTGATTATCAGGACGTCCACCACGACCGCGACAAGGCGCAAGCCAAGGGGTCAAAAGACATTTTCGTCAACATCCTCACCGACACGGGTCTGGTGCAGCGCTATATCACCGACTGGGCGGGCCCCAGCGCGATCATCAAGTCGATCGGACTGCGGCTCGGAGTGCCGTGGTATGCGTACGACACGGTGACGTTCAAGGGTGAGGTTACTGCCGTCGAGGACAGGTTGATTTCAGTGAAAGTCGTTGGCAGCAACAGCCTCGGAGACCACGTCATCGCCAACGCCACGCTCGTCATCGGAGGTGCCTGATGCCAGGCCCACTGTCGGGTAAGGCGGCCATCGTCGGGATCGGCGCCACCGACTTCTCGAAGAATTCCGGCCGGAGCGAGCTGCGGCTCGCCTCCGAAGCCGTCCTCGACGCACTCGACGATGCCGGGCTGACCCCTGCCGACGTCGACGGCATGGTCACGTTCACCATGGACTCCAACACCGAGGTCGCCATCGCGCGCGCCACGGGGATCGGCGAGTTGAAGTTCTTCTCCAAGATTCACCACGGCGGCGGTGCAGCGTGCGCCACGATCCAGCAGGCGGCGATCGCCGTCGCGACGGGGGTCGCGGACTGCGTTGTCGCTTACCGGGCCTTCAACGAGCGGTCGGGACAGCGGTTCGGCCAGGTGCAATTGCGGTTGGTCGAGAACGCGGACTCGACGGGTGTGGACAATTCGTTCTCGTATCCGCACGGGCTGTCGACGCCTGCCGCGCAGGTGGCGATGATCGCCAAGCGGTACATGCATCTGTCGGGCGCGACGAGCAGAGACTTCGGTGCGGTTTCGGTAGCCGATCGCAAGCATGCCGCGAAGAACCCGAAGGCGTACTTCTACGAGAAGCCGATAACCATTGAGGATCACCAGAATTCGCGATGGATCGCCGAGCCGCTGCGGCTGCTGGACTGTTGTCAGGAGACTGACGGTGGGGTAGCGCTGGTGGTGACGTCGGCGGAGCGGGCAAAGGATCTCAAAAATCGGCCCGCGGTCATCGAGGCCGCGTCGCAAGGTGTCGAGCCCGGACCAGTACTCGATGGTCAGCTATTACCGGCCCGAGCTGGGGCTGCCTGAAATGGGTCTGGTCGGTAAGCAGTTGTGGGAGCAGTCGGGCCTGAAGCCAACCGACATCCAGACCGCGGTCCTCTATGACCATTTCACCCCGTTCACGCTGATTCAGTTGGAGGAGTTGGGCTTCTGCGGTCAGGGCGAGGCCAAGGATTTCGTCGCCGACGGTGCGATCGAAGTCGGTGGCAGGCTCCCCATCAACACCCACGGCGGCCAACTCGGCGAGGCCTACATCCATGGCATGAACGGAATCGCCGAGGGCGTGCGCCAGTTACGTGGGTCGTCGGTGAATCAAATCGATGACGTCGAACACGTTTTGGTGACCGCAGGGACCGGTGTGCCGACGTCAGGGCTCATTCTCGGCTGACCACACTGTGTGTTGTTGCGCTGAACGGCCTTTGCTTCGTTTTGCGGCTAGGCGTGTGTGTAGCTTGGGCCGCACCCTTAGCGGGCATGCGGTTCGGCGATTGCGCGCGCGTGCGCGCCAAAGTTTCGGGATCGCAGCCCGGCGAATCTTTAAGGTTCCGTAACCAAATTTGCCATGGGTCGACGTCGCGATCGATTGCGGGTGGGTCAACGATGTCGCCGACGCGCTGGCCACGCGAGGTCGTCTACTGCCGCATAGACATATTGCTAGATCTGCACGATGACGTCGAACTTGACGGTGACGTAAATAACATTTCGCAGCCGAAGAACATCGATGTTAACCCTATAATACGCAGGTAGAAGGCTATTTGGCACAGTCGGATAGTGGCGTACGTCGCGGCTAGTTGGACCCGCGCCATACCGCGTGGACTAGTGAGAATTTGCTAGATTCGCCTTGCGGTGCAAAAGTGCGAGTGGTAGCTTCCATATTTCATGGGAGGCGCTCGAGCGGCGACTCACCGAGCAGCTAATTATCAGAATTTGCACGATCGTCGGATTCCCAACCGGGGCCACGGCCGTCGAGAGAAAGGGAGGGGGGCCCGTGCCAGATCAAAAAATGCGTCTTTGCACGTCGTCTTCGTCACTACCGCCATTACATACTCACCGCGCCTGTCGCTCATGGCGCGATTCGATAGGCCGGCGGAGTCGGCGTACCCCTCGCTGACTCCGCCGG
>CAVTHR010000044.1:0-61747 GCA_963734385.1 uncultured Actinomycetota bacterium
CCCTGTCGCGCAACATGTCCCGGTAATCGGATGGCAGGTAGGCACCCCGCCGGTACAACTCGCCGGTACTCGGCGACCAGCTCCGGGTGCGACCGCGCCAGCCACGACATGAACCAGCCGCGGGTCGATCCGCGCAGGTGCAGGCCGAACACCGTCACACCGTTGGCGCCGGCCGCGGCGATCTGGCCGAGCAGCGTCGTCGAGGTGCTCGACCGAGTCGGTCAGCTACGGCAGCACCGGGGCGACCATCACATGGCAGTCCAGGCCGGCGTCACGGATCGCGGCGATCAGACCGAGCCGGGCCTGACGGCGTCGGCGTACCCGGCTCGACGTCCTTGTGCAGGTCGGGGTCCGCCACGGCCAGCGACACCGCGACACTGACGTCAACGCGCGCGCCGCGACGGTGATCAGCGGAAGGTCGCGGCGCAGCAGCGTGCCCTTGGTGAGGATCGAGAACGGCGTGCCGGAATCCGCCAGCGCCCCAATGATTCCCGGCATCAGCGCGTAGCGGCCTTCGGCGCGCTGGTACGGATCGGTGTTGGTACCGAGTGCGACCGTCTCGCGCTGCCATGATCGCCGATGCAGTTCGCGCCGCAGCACGTCGGCGACGTTGGTCTTGACCACGACCTGGGTGTCGAAGTCCGTTCCGCAGTCCAGATCGAGGTACTCATGGGTGGGCCGGGCGAAACAGTATCGGCAGGCATGCGAGCAGCCGCGGTAGCCGTTGACGGTGTAGCGGAATGGCAGCATCGAGGCGTCGGGCACCTTGTTCAGCGCGGACTTGCAAAGACCTCGTGAAACGTGATGCCCTCGAACTGCGGCGTCCGCACGCTGCGGACAAAGCCGATGCGCTGCAGGCCGGGCAGGGCACCGTCATCGACGCTGACGCCCTGCTTGTCCCACCGCACGCTTTCAATTCGAACCGATGTTCGATCGATTGTCAAGCGTGGATGGCAACAGAAACGGCGTTAACCAGCGATAGACTGAATGATGGCTCAGTTTTTCGCCGATGCTTGATCATCATGGACTTTTACGACTTTAAATAGGCTATCTAGGTTCACTTGTTAGATTGCTAGATCTGCATTAGTGTGCGTTTTTACGAGAAACTATGAAGCCGCTTGGAGACACTTCTCGCCCGATGGGAGGCACGTGAACGTCGTCGAACTGCCCCGCGCGCCCGACTTAACTGACGCCGACAGCGCGTCGATGAGCTGGTGGGACTCCGACGCGGAATGCACCGTCAGGATCGCGACGCCATCCGAAGACGAAGCCTTGTGGAACGACTACCTGGCCGGCGCCGAGCGCAGCTATCGCAAACAGGGCGTCGGAGCCGCGATCGACGCCGAAGCGATCCGGCGCTCCGGCGACACGACGCTGTTCTGGACGATGCTCGACTCGGACGGAAAGGTGCTCGGCGGCATTCGTGCCATCGGCCCACTCACGTCCCCTGACGACTCGCACGCCGTCGTCGAATGGGAGGGCCAACCCGGGCTACCCCAAGTCCGCAAGATGCTCGCCGACCGGCTTCCGTTCGGCGTCGTCGAGATGAAGACGGCATGGGTGACCGTTGATCGTGATCGCAGCAGACAGCTCACCACTTCACTGGCCCGCACCGGCTGCCAGGTGATGGCCGTGCTCGGAGTTCAGTTCTGCATGGCTACCTGCGCAAAACACGTCCTTCGCCGCTGGCAGTCGTCAGGCGGTGTGGTGGCCCCGATCCGGTCCACCCCTTATCCCGATGAGCGTTTCCACACCAAGATGATTTGGTGGGACCGACTCACGGTGGCCAGCGTCGCTGCACCAAAACAATCCGCCAAAATCGTCGCCGAGATGCAGGACATCTGTCGGCGGCTGGACAACACGAGGGAGTTCCGCAATGCGCCGGCGTGGGGCTAAGGCCATGTTTAACGAAACACAGTGGGACCACGAGGTCGATGTTCTCTGCATCGGCGACGCGGCAGGCGTTCTTGCCGCGGGAGTCGTCGCGGCGAGCGCCGGTTCCGATGTCTACCTTGGCGTTACGGAGCGCACCGAAGGTGGCGGCGACTTGGCCGCATCGTTGTGCTACGGCGGCGGGGACAGGCTGACGACGAAGCACCTCGCGGGCTTCGACTACGCCTTCGAGAAGAGCAATCGCGGTGCCCTTTGGCCCGTGCGCGCCGTCGAAGACATCGCGCCACCACCGCGCTCGCGACACCGAGGCGCGGTCGAACCGTTCTTCGGCGCCGCACTCGAACAGTGGGCACACCGATGTGCGGCGGCGCCAAGCGGTGTTCTCTACGACAAGGTGCGCCACCGTCAGATGACCGAGATGCGCACCAGTACCCGCGGTGAGAAGGTCGAAGCGGCGGTCGTCGGATCACTTCCGTTGAGCCCTGACCTTCCCGCGGTGTCATTGACGACCTGGCTGAGGAGCCGTGTGACGGCGGTCGGCCTGCGGCCGCGCACCGGGGTGCGATTGATCAAGCTGGTCTTCGAGGACGGCCCGTCGGCGCCCTGCTCGACACTGCCGACGGGGTGGTGGCGGTACGTGCCCATGAGAACGTCATCATCGGCGTCGGGGATCCGGTGGCCGAACGCATGCAAGCACTCGTCAGCGGCCTTCAGCCGGTGACCGCCCATGTCTGCCTCGTCAGCAAGGCAGCGAGTCGGTTCGGAGAGCTCGAGATAGTCACGGCGGCGGGTGAGGACAGGCGTCTGTCGTTTCTCGAGGGACCCGAACAGGAGCTCGAGTTAGTGGCAAGCGGGCTCTGAACTACAGTTCGCCGCTACAGACCGAAGTGCACTAATACAGCGTCCCCATCGCAGACCGGACTTCGTCGAGGGTGCGGGCCGCGACCTCGTTGGCTTGCCGGTTTCCGTCGCGCAGAACTCGGCGAACGTAATCGGGATCGCGTGCGATTTCGTTGCGGCGCTGACGGTGCGGTGACAAGAACTCGTTGACCGCGTCGGTCGTGAGCTTCTTCAGCGCTCCCGCGCCGCGATCACCGATGCTGGCGGCGAGCTCGTCCTCGTCGGCGCCGCGGCACAGCGCGGCCGTCGTCAACAACGCCGATACACCGGGACGCGTCTCCGGATCGAAGGTGATGCGCCGTTGCGAGTCGGTCGGCGCTCGCCGGATGACCGCGGCCGTCTCGTCGGATGTCATCGACAGTGCGATCGCGTTGCCGTAGCTCTTGGACATCTTGCGACCGTCGAGTCCCGGCACCTCAGGTGCCGCGGTGAGCAGTGCCTGCGGCTCGGGGAACACCTCGCCGTAGCGGTCGTTGAAGCGACGGGCGATGGTTCTGGTCAACTCGATGTGCGGCAAGTTGTCCTTGCCGACGGGCACCAGGTTCGCCTTGCAGAACAGGATGTCGGCGGCCTGGTGCACCGGATAGGTCAGCAGAAGGCCGCTGAGTGCGCGTGCCGACGCGGCATGCTCTGCCTTGACCGTCGGATTGCGGTGCAGTTCGGCCTCGGTCACCAGGCTGAGGAACGGCAGCAGAAGTTGGTTCAGCGCAGGGACCGATGAGTGGGTGAAGATGGTCGCCCTGCTTGTGTCGATCCCGGCGGCCAGGTAGTCCAGCACCGCGCCGTAGACGTTCGCTTGGACCTGACCGATTACATCGCGGTCGGCGATGACCTGATAGTCGGCGAGGATGATGAACGTGTCCACGCCCAGGTTCTGCAGACGCACGCGCTCGGCGACGCTGCCGAAGTAGTGGCCCAGATGCAAAGGGCCCGTGGGGCGTTCACCGGTGAGAACGCGGTAGCGGTGAGGCCGCTCGATGAGGTCGACGCGCAGCTGCTCGCTGCGTTCGAGGGTGGCGGAGAAGGATGTCACGGTACAGCTCCTGAAGTTCAGTGGGCTGTACGAACCTCGTTCAGGTCAACGACGACATCGCGGGCTGCGTACAGCCCGCGGACATGACTAGACGGGCTGCGCGAGCAGCCACCACCATGCCTGTCGGATATTGGTCACCAGATAACGATAGCAACTAGGACCAGCGGCTAAGCGCGCACCGAGCCGCATAGGGAGCGGCCCCGTCCGACTGCACCACGACCTGGCCGTCGACAGCGATCTCACAACGCGGGAACGCCGGGGCCTGTCCACCGTGAGCGGCGGCGCTCGCGTCGATGAACGCCCATTGCGGGTCATCGAGCGTGGTTTCGAACACCCATGCCTCCCCCGTAGGCACCTCTTCCTTCTTCAGGAACGCGTACGCGTCGTCGTTGTAAGCCTCCATGCTCGGAGGCTGAGCCGTCAGATAGTTGATCTGGAAACTCACGCCGGTTGCCGAAGTGAGCGTGTACTTGACGTTGGGCGCCGGCGGCTCAGCGTTCGCCGTTCCCTGGCCGACCGCAATTGACGCAGCTGCCAACATGAACGCCGCCCCGACCCTGATTGTCGCTGTTCGCATGTCAGTCACATCGCACGACGCTACCGGAGCGTTACGCAGGCAAACAAAATGATCGATTTTGCGCACGCTCGCGCTCGGTGCCATGCAGGCTGCAAGGCGTGGACGCACCAGACACACAAGCACTCTTGCCGATACGGGCGGCCTCGTCGTCACCGACGACGGCCGCCGGGTGCTGGTCTTCGACCGCTGTACTGGTGCACTGGCCGTACTGGCATTCGTGCTCGGCGTGCTGACGCTCGTCGTCGGCGGCTTCGGCGTCGTCGCGCTGGTCGCGGGCACGCCATCGCGGGCCCTGGGCGCGATCTTCGCGGCGGTCGGTCTCGTGTTCGCGGCGGTGACGTTCTTGGTGGTGCGCAAGATTCGCCGCCGCCGCAACCAGCCATTGCACGAATGCCGGCCGGTGGCAGTCATCGACCGGAAGCTGGGAATCTTCAGCTACGGCGGCGGCGCGATCGTGCCGTTGGGTCAGGTGCGCTTCGCGCGCAAGCTCCAAATCGGCTCCAGCTCACCTCAACTCGTCGCGCTGACACCCGGCGGGACACATGTTCTCAAGCGGGGCAACCCATTCGACGGCGGAGTCGGCAATGTCGACGAAGTGCTGACTGCCGTGGTCCACGGATCCTGACGGCCATGGACGAGCCCTGCGCGCATGGACAGGGTGCCTCTCGCGGCGGTCGATGCTGGCGGCCTCGATGTCCGCAGTCGTCGGCGGTGCAGCTTTCAGCGCGTCGGCCTGCAGTTCGGCGAACACCGCCGAAGGAGGCCCCCCCGCCGATGCCTGAGAACGCGTTGATCACCCTCGGAGTCCAAGCCGGACCACCACCGGTTCCCAACAAGACCGGAATCTCATCCGCACTGAAAATTGGCGACGACGTCTACCAGATCGATTGCGGACTCGGTTCCCTGAACGCGTTCACGAATGCGGGATTTCGGTTCGACGACCTGAAGAGCATGTTCATCACCCACCTGCACACCGACCACATCGTCGACTACTGCAGCTTCTTCCTCTCCGGCGGCTATACGGCATCGAAGGGCAAAGCGCCTGTGACGGTTTACGGTCCGGGCCCAGCCGGTGGCTTGCCGCCGAGCGAAGTCGGCAACCCGAATCCGGCCACGATCGACCCGGGAACCCGGCGCCGGGGCTGGCCGCCACCACCAACGCTCTGCTGCAGGCGTTCGCCTATACCAACAACATCTTCATCCGCGACATGGGAACAGACGACATCGCCGACCTGTTCAAGGTCACCGAGATCGTGGTGCCGCCGGGGTCGGACTATCGCAACAGGTCGCCGAAAACCGCGCCGTTCCCCGTCGTGACCGACGAAAACATCACTGTCACGGCGACACTGGTCTCCCACTACGACGTCTACCCGGCTTTCGGCTTTCGTTTTGATCTGACGAAATCCGGTGCGTCCGTTACCTTCTCGGGTGACACCACCAAGTCCGACAACCTGATCACCCTGGCGAAGGACACGGATATCCTCGTCCACGAGGCACAGTTCAGCCTCGACGACGCCTACTACCACAACAGATTCCCGCCGAACTACCTGGTGAACTCGCACACCTCGGCCGAGCAGGTCGGTGAAGTCGCCGCAGCGGCCAATGCCAAGCACGTGGTCCTGAGCCACTACTCGCCCACCGACCTGCCCGACTCCCAGTGGCTCGATGCCATCGGGAAGCACTTCTCCGGCAAGGTCACCATCGCTCGCGACGGCCAGGTCTTCGCCATCTGATCCGTCTAGGCGCCGAGGCGCTCGGGCAGGCGCTTACCGAAGAGTCGGATCGCGTTTTCGGAGCTGATCTTTCGACGCGTGGCTTCGTCCATCGGGTAGGACTCCATGAACTGCGCGCCCGCCTCATTGTCGTCCATCGGGTAATCGACCGAGAACATCACCCGGTCGGCGCCCATCACCTCGAGTGTGCACGCGAAGGCCGGCGGGCAGAAATTGCCGCTTGTGGTGACATGAAAATTGCTGCGCAGGTAGTCCGACGGCAATTGCTGCAGCCGATTCCCTGCACCATCGCCGCCGAGCCCGTAATAGCGGTCGACGCGGTAGGCGGCGAACGGCAGCATCTCGCCGAGGTGCCCGATGATCATCTGCAGCCGAGGAAACTTGTCGAACAACCCCGAGTAGATCAGCCGCAACACGTGCGTACCGGTCTCGGCGGCGAACCCCCAGGACGCGAGGTGCAGGCCGTCGTCGACATACGGGGCGAACCAGGCCTCCATGACCGCGGGATGCGGCGTCGTGGGGTGCAGATAGATCGGTGCGTACCATCTGCCTCGGCGCGCTCGAACAGCCCCTCGTACGCCGGGTCGTCGAGATAGCGGCCCTGGCAGTGCCCGTTGATCAGTCCACCGACAAGGCCCAGTTCGGTAACGGCACGCTCCAATTCGGCGGCCGCGGCGTCCGGGTCCTGCGTCGCCAGCGTGGCGAAACCGCCGAAACGGTTGGGATTTGCCCGAACCGTCTCGGCGAGGTCGTCGTTGGCAGCGCGGGCCAGGTCGATCGGCGCGCGCGACATCGGTCTCGTCCTGGACGCCCGGATCGAACAGGGACAGGATCTGAAAATCGATGCCTGCCGCGTCCATCTGCTCTAGCCGAAGCGGGCCCCGGTCATACAGCCGCTCGTAGGCGACCTGATTATTGGACTTCAGCCAGGTCGCCACGACATTGCCTTCGCTGGCGGGATCCCAGGCGTAATGCTCCTCGAGCGCTATCAACGACATGGCACCTCCGCGGTCGTGTTAGCAGCCTAGGCGCGGCTGAGGCGGGAAAGGACTTCGGAGCCGACTGCGCCGTGTAAAATGCACCACAGCGGTGAACCCTCGGCGGTGTGGTACGTCTTGGTGTCGTGGACCAGCCCTCCAAAGAGTCCCTGCCCTGGCGCGGTCTCCCCTCACCCGCCGCTCGATCCTCATCGGCGCCGCCGCGGTCGGCACTTTCTTGCTCATCGATCTCGGCGCCGTCGCATACGCCAACAACTGGATCGGCGCGGGTAACGATCTGACCCGCAAGGCCTTCATCGACCGGTTCCGCATGGTGTTCGGAAACCATCCCGGATTTCGGAAGAACCACGCCAAAGGCGTCGCGGTGACCGGGTACTTCGACAGCAACGGCAACGGCCGCGAACTGTCGCGGGCCGCGGTATTCGAGCCCGGCCGGACCCCGGTGACCGGGCGCTTCTCGCTGACGGGGGGCAACCCGACGTCGCCGACACTCCCGCAGCGGCGCGAGGGCTCGGGTTGGCGTTCGCGTTTCCCGACGGCACACAGTGGCGCACTGCGATGCTGAATCTGCCGGTGTTCCCCGACAATTCGCCGCAGGGCTTCTACGACCGGCTGGTCGCGTCGAAACCGGTGCAGGCAACCGGCAAGCCCGATCCCGCCGCAATGTCGGCGTTTCTGGCGGCCCATCCGGAGACCGCGGCCGCGATGGCTGTGATCAAGGCGCACCCGCCGACACCCGGCTTCGCCGACAGCACGTTCAGCGGACTCAACACGTTCTTCTTCGTCAACGACGCGGGGTGCGCACGCCGGTCCGGTGGTCGTTCGTCCCGCAGCAGCCGGCACTTCCCGCGCAGTCTGGCGGGAAGGACATGCTGTTCGACGCCCTGATCCGGCAGATGCGGGCGGGCCCGCTGCAGTGGAAGCTGATGCTGACGGTCGGCTCGCCGGAAGACCCGGTATGCGACGCCACCCTGCCTTGGCCGAGCGAGCGACGCACCGTCGACGCGGGCATGTTGACATTGACCGGCATCGAAACGGAGAATGCGGGCAATGCCCGTGACATCAATTTCGATCCGCTCGTCCTGCCCGACGGCATCGAGCCGTCCGATGATCCGTTGCTCAGCGCGCGGTCGGCGGTGTATGCGGCGTCCTATCGCGCCCGCACCGGCGAGCCGAAATCGCCGTCGGCCGTGCAGGTCGACGAGGTGGCGTCATGACGGAACACGCCATCCGCTATCCCGTGCGGACGCGGATCCTGCATTGGCTGACCGCGATTCTGATCTTCACCGCGCTTTTCATCGGGTTCGTCATGGTGAACTCGATCGGCTCATACGGCTGGCTGGTCGGTGTGCACATGACGCTGGGGGTGGTGATCCTCGCGATCGTGATCGTGAGGGCCGCCAACCGATTCACCCACCGCGTGCCGAAACTCCCTGACACCGTCGGATGGCTGGAGCACAAACTCGTCGTGGGGTCCGAACTGACGTTGTACGCGTTGATGTTGGCCCAGCCATTGGTCGGCTGGGCGATGGTGTCGGCCTCGGGTCGACCGTGGTGATCTTCGGATCCTTGCGGCTGCCTCGGATCGCGCCCTTCGACGCCGACCTGTACTTCGTACTGCGCCAGACACACTCGGTGCTCGCGTACCTTTTGGTTGCGGTGATCGCCGCACACGTGTCTGCGGTTCTGCTGCACACGTTGACACTTCGTGACCGGATGCTGTCCCGGATGACGTACTGACGACGTTAGCCGCGGCAGGCGGGAAAGAACTTCGCGCGACAACCTCGTCGGCCGCGACATCGACCTGCTCGCCCGTCGACAGGTTCTTCACGCCGACGGTGCCCGCTTCGATGTCGCGGTCGCCGGCCACCAGCGCGATCGACGCGCCCGACCGGTCGGCGGCGCGCATCGCGCCCTTCATGCCGCGGTCGCCGTAGGCGAGGTCGACCCGCACACCCGCGGCGCGCAACTGGCCGGCCAGCACCGCCAACTGCAACTTGGCCTGCTCGCCGAGTGGCACGCCGAACACGTCGACCGGGCGGTACCGCCGACCGTCTTGCCCTCGGCCTTCAGCGCCAGCAGCGTCCGATCGACTCCGAGCCCGAACCCGATGCCGGACAGGTCTTTTCCGCCGAGCTGGTGCATCAGCCCGTCGTAGCGGCCGCCGCCGCCGATGCCGGACTGCGCACCGAGGCCGTCGTGGACGAACTCGAACGTGGTCTTGGTGTAGTAGTCAAGCCCGCGCACCATCCGCGGGTTGATCACATACGGCACCTCGAGCGCGTCGAGGTGCGCCAGCACGGTGTCGAAGTGCTGCTTGGCCGAATCGGAGAGGTGATCCAACATCACCGGGGCGTCGGCCGTCATCTCCCTGATGTGCGGCCGCTTGTCGTCGAGCACCCGCAGCGGGTTGATCTCGGCCCGGCGGCGGGTCTCGTCGTCGAGGTCGAGCTTGAACAGGAAGTCCTGCAACAGCTCCCGGTACTGCGGGCGGCAGCTGTCGTCGCCCAGCGACGTGATCTCCAGCCGGAACCCGTCGAGCCCGAGCGACCGGAAGCCTGCGTCGGCGATCGGCGATCACCTCGGCGTCCAGCACGGGGTCGTCGACGCCGATCGCCTCGACACCGACCTGCTGCAGCTGCCGGTAGCGGCCGGCCTGCGGACGCTCGTAGCGGAAGAACGGCCCCGCGTAGCAGAGCTTGACCGGCAGCGGGCCGCGGTCCAGGCCGTGTTCGATCACCGCGCGGATCACCCCTGCGGTGCCTTCAGGCCGCAGCGTCACCGAGCGGTCACCGCGGTCGGCGAAGGTGTACATCTCCTTGCTGACCACATCCGTCGACTCCCCCACCCCGCGGGCGAACAGGGCGGTGTCCTCGAAGATGGGCAACTCGACGTCGGCGTATCCGGCGCGGCGGGCAGCCTCAAGCAGACCGTCGCGCACCGCGACGAACTGTGTCGACTCCGGCGGCAGGTAGTCGGGCACGCCCTTGGGCGCTTGGAATTGAGTCACAGGGTCAAACCTTCGAGGAACGGGTTGGCGCGGCGTTCGAATCCGATGGTGGACTTTTCGCCGTGCCCCGGTAGTACCACGGTGTCGTCGTCGAGCACCATCAGTTTTGTCATGATCGACCCCAGCAGGTCGCGGCCGCTGCCGCCGGGCAGGTCGGTGCGGCCGACCGATTGCCGGAACAAGGTGTCCCCGGTGAAGACGACATCAGAGCCTTCGTCGGCCACCCGGAAGACCACCGAGCCGCGGGTGTGCCCCGGCGTGTGATCGACGGTCACCACCGTGTCGCCGATGTCGAGCTTGTCGCCGTCGCGGTCCAGCTCGACCACCTGCTTGGGCTCGCGGAACAGGGCGCCGAACGCGATCTGGCCCAATCGCGGCCCGAAGCCCTTGATCGGGTCGGAGAGCATGAACCGGTCCTCGGGGTGGATGTAGGCGGGACACCCGTAGGTGTCTGCGACCTTCTGCGCCGACCAGATGTGGTCGATGTGCCCGTGCGTCAGCAGCACCGCCGCAGGTGTGAGGCGGTTCTCGTCCAGAATCCGGCGCAGCTCGCCCATCGCCCGCTGACCGGGGTCGACGACGATGGCGTCCGCCCCGGCGCGTTGTGCCAGCACATAACAGTTGCAGGCCAACATGCCGGCCGGAAATCCGGTGATCAACACGACGGCCATTTTCCCATCCCGGCCCACCGCAGGGCCTCTTGGCCCGCACTCAGCTACTGCTGGCACACTCGTTGCGGATCAACTCAGGACACGAGGAGGACAGCGGCGGTGCCGACCAACGAACAGCGGCGGGCGACAGCGAAGCGCAAACTCGAGCGTCAGCTGGAGCGACGGGCCGCCCAGGCACGCAGGCGACGCCTCTACACGATCATCGGCTCCGTGGTCGGCGCGATCGTCGTGGTCGCCGCCGTCGTGGGCGTCGTCGTGTTCACCAACCGCGACTCGGACAGCACGTCCGCGGCAGCCACCAGCACACCGCCGGGCTCGTCGGCGGCGCCGACGGAACCGACGCCTGCGGGCAACGGTCAGCTGCCTGCTTTCAAACCGCCCGCCGACCTCGGAAAGAACTGCCAGTATCCGGCGGCGGAGGCGGCCAGCAAGCCGAACACACCACCCCGGACGGGTGAAGTCCCAACGGACCCGGCACAAGTCAGCGTCAGCATGACGACCAACCAGGGCAACATCGGCATTCAGCTGGACAACGCCAAGTCGCCCTGCACCGTCAACAGCTTCGCCAGCCTGGCCCAGCAGAATTGGTTCAACGACACTACCTGTCACCGCTTGACCACCAGCCCGGATCTGTCGGTGTTGCAGTGCGGCGACCCGACAGCGCAAGGCAGCGGCGGGCCGGGCTACCAGTTCGCGAACGAGTACCCGACGAACCAGTACCAGCCAGACGACCCCGCACTCCAGGAACCGGTGGTGTACCCGCGCGGCACGCTCGCCATGGCCAACGCCGGACCCGGTACCAACGGCAGCCAGTTCTTCCTCGTTTACCGGGACTCGAAGCTGCCGCCGAACTACACCGCCTTCGGCAAGATCGACGACACCGGGCTGGCGACGCTGGACAAGATCGCCGCGGCCGGCGTGGCAGGCGGGGGTCAGGACGGCAAGCCTGCGCTCGACGTGCAGGTCAAGTCCATCGGGCTGGACTGACGCGTGACGACGCCGTTGCCGCCGCCTCCGTACGGCGGATACCCGCCGCCGTACGACCCGTACGGATATCAACGGCCACGCCCGACCAACGGCATGGCGATCGCGTCTCTGATCTGTGCCTTCCTGTTCGCGCCGCTTGGCATCATCTTCGGTCACGTCTCGCTGTCGCAGATCAAGCGCACTGGTGAGGACGGCCACGGGCTCGCGGTAGCCGGGCTGGTGATCAGCTACCTGATCACCATCGGCTCGATCATCGCGTTGGTGTTCGTTGTCCTGCTCGCGGTGGTGTTGGCCCGCAACGTGAACGAGCTGAACAGCCGCTACCCCAGACATCACCGCGGCACCCACAATCCCGGGCAGCGGGCTTCCGGCGTTCGACCCGCCGCCCAACCTCGGGGCCAACTGCGCCTATCCGTCCACCACGGAGCGGGCCAGCAAGGCCAACAAGCCGCCGCGGTCGGGCAGGGTGCCGACCGACCCCGATCAGGTGAGCGCGAGCCTCTCGACGAACCGCGGCAACATCGGCATCCAGCTCGACAACGGCAAGGCGCCGTGCACCGTGAACAGCTTCGCCAGCCTGGCCCAGCAGGGTTACTTCGACGGCACGACCTGTCACCGGCTGACCACCACGCCGCAGCTTGGCGTGCTGCAGTGCGGCGACCCATCCGGAACGGGCACGGGCGGGCCCGGCTACCGGTTCGCCAACGAGTACCCCACCAACCAGTACCGGCTCTCCGATCCGGCCCTGCAGACGCCGGTGATGTATCCGCGCGGCACGCTGGCGATGGCCAATGCGGGGTCGGGCACCAACGGCAGCCAGTTCTTCCTGGTTTACGCCGACTCGATGCTGCCGCCGACGTACACCGCTTTCGGCACGATCGACTCCACCGGTCTCGCCACCCTGGACAAGGTCGCCGCCGCCGGGGTCGAGGGTGCAGGCGGGGACGGCAAGCCCGCGATGAGCGTGACGATCGAATCGGTGCGGCTCGACTAGCGCCAGCAGACGCAAACTCGCACAAATCAGTGCCGGAAAGTGCGATTCTGCGACTGCTCGGCGATGAAGGGGAGCACCCGATGTCCAGACCTGTGCGGCTGACGGTGATTCTGTTGTCCGCTGTGCTTCTCGTCGGGTATCTGTTGGCGGCGTTCCTCACCAGAGACATCTGGGCCGGCAGGGACGGCACCCGTGTGACATTGGCGGCGCAGACACGGGACGGCTCGGCGCCGTCACCGGAGGCCATGGCGCAGGCAGAGCGTGTCGTCGCCGCGAGCCTGACCGAGCGCGGTGTCTCCGACGCTGAGGTCGCGGCTGATGGACGCAACCTGGTCGCCACTTATTCCGGTCACGATCTCGATTCCGACGCTCTGCGCGACATGTTCGGACCGGGCGGATCGAAGACTCTCTACCTGCGCCCGGTGATCCACGCCATTCGCGCCCAGCCCGAGACGCCGCCGCCTACGCCAGCGCCAACGCCTTCGCCAGGCGGCGACCCGGCGCAAGCCATCGCGGACGAGAGGCAACTCCGGCAAAGCACCGATCAGCAGATCCAACTCCTGGCCCTGCAGTTTCAGGCCACGCGCTGCAATGACGACGACAAGCTAGCCGGCCACGACGACCCGACCCTGCCGCTCATCACGTGCTCGACCGACGGAGAGTTGGTGTACCTGCTGGACAAGTCGATCATCGGCGGTGACCAGATCGAGAGCGCCACTTCCGGCCGCGATTCTCAACGCGGTCAATATGTCGTCGACCTGGAATTCGATGACGGCGCCGCGCGCACATGGGCGGATTACACAGCCGGGCAGATCGGCACCCAGACGGCGTTCACGATTGACACCAAGGTCATCAGCGCTCCGGAGATTCAGGAACAGATTCCCGGTGGCCACACCCAGATCACAGGCCAGTTCGACGCCGACAACGCGCGCGCACTGGCCGACGCACTCAACCGCGGCGCACTACCTTTGACCCTGTCGATCGAGTCGTCAACAGACGAAATGCTGCCGCCGACAGCGTTTTCCAATTTGATGCGGATCATAGTGGCCGCAACGGGCGTCGGCATAGCCGTGATTGTCCTCGGCGCGGTCGTGTTGGTCAGGCGGCGCTCGTGACGCGGTAGACGTCGTAGACGCCTTCCACGTTGCGCACCACGTTCAGCACGTGGCCAAGATGCTTGGGGTCACCCATCTCGAACGTGAAGCGGCTGATCGCAACCCGGTCGTTGGACGTCGTCACCGATGCCGAGAGGATGTTGACCTTCTCGTCTGCCAGCACCCGCGTCACGTCCGAAAGCAGTCGGTGCCGGTCGAGCGCCTCGACCTGGATGGCGACGAGGAACACCGACGACGGCGACGGCGCCCACTTCACGTCGATGATCCGCTCGGCCTGCTCCTGCAGAGACGACGCGTTCGTGCAGTCGGTGCGGTGCACGCTGACTCCGCCGCCGCGGGTGACGAAGCCCATGATGTTGTCACCCGGTACCGGAGTGCAGCACTTGGCCAGCTTCGTCAGCACACCGGGCGCACCCGGCACCGAAACGCCGACGTCCTCGGTGCTGCGCTGGCGCACCGGCATGGTCGCCGGAGTCGACCGCTCCGCCAGCTCGTCGGCGGCCTCGTCATCGCCGCCGAGCTGGGCCACCAGCCGCTGAACGACGTGTCGCGCCGACACATGGCCCTCGCCGACCGCGGTGTACAGGGCCGAGACGTCCGCGTAACGAAGCTCGCGGGCGATCGCCGCCATCGACTCGGCATTCATCAAGCGTTGCAACGGAAGTCCGCTCCGACGCACCTCCCGGGCGATGGCGTCCTTTCCGGTTTCCAGCGCCTCCTCGCGTCGCTCCTTGGCGAACCACTGCCGGATCTTCGCCTTCGCCCGCGGCGACACCACGAACTGCTGCCAGTCCCGCGACGGCCCGGCGTTGAGCGCCTTGGACGTGAAAACCTCGACGACTTCGCCGTTTTCCAGCTTGCGCTCGAGCGCGACCAACCGGCCGTTCACCCTCGCGCCGATGCAGCGGTGGCCGACCTCGGTGTGCACGGCGTACGCGAAGTCGACCGGTGTCGACCCGGTCGGCAGGGTGCGCACGTCGCCCTTCGGCGTGAACACGAAGATCTCCTGCACCGCAAGGTCATAGCGCAGCGACTCCAGGAACTCTCCGGGGTCGGCGGCTTCCCGCTGCCAGTCGAGCAGCTGGCGCATCCATGCCATTTCGTCGATCTCGGCCGCGGCATGCCCGGCGGGTACTCCGTTGCGGCCCTTGGCTTCCTTGTAGCGCCAGTGCGCTGCGATGCCGTATTCGGCGGTGCCGTGCATGTCCTCGGTGCGGATCTGCACCTCCAGCGGCTTGCCCTCCGGCCCCACCACGGTGGTGTGCAGCGACTGGTACACCCCGTACCGGGGCTGGGCGATGTAGTCCTTGAACCGTCCCGCCATCGGCTGCCACAACGAATGCACCACGCCCACAGCCGCATAGCAGTCGCGGATCTCGTCGCACAAAATTCGGACGCCGACGAGATCGTGAATGTCGTCGAAGTCGCGGCCCTTGACGATCATCTTCTGATAGATCGACCAGTAATGCTTCGGCCGGCCCTCCACGATGGCGTTGATCTTCGACTTCCCCAGCGTGGCATTGATTTCGGAACGCACTTTAGCCAGATACGTGTCACGTGACGGTGCCCGATCGGCCACCAGACGGACGATCTCCTCGTACTTCTTCGGGTGCAGTATGGCGAACGCCAAGATCTTCCAGTTCCCACTTGACGGTGGCCATCCCCAGTCGATGAGCCAGCGGCGCAATCACTTCCAGCGTCTCGCGCGCCTTGCGGGCCTGCTTCTCCGGCGGCAGGAAGCGCATGGTGCGCATGTTGTGCAGCCGGTCGGCGACCTTGATCACCAGCACCCGCGGATCGCGGGCCATCGCGATGATCATCTTGCGGATCGTCTCGCCCTCGGCGGCCGTGCCCAGCACGACCCGGTCCAACTTGGTGACGCCGTCGACGAGATGGCCCACCTCGTCGCCGAATTCGGCCGTCAACGCCTCGAGCGTGTAGCCGGTGTCCTCGACGGTGTCGTGCAGCAGGGCGGCCACCAGCGTTGTGGTGTCCATGCCGAGTTCGGCCAGGATGTTGGCCACCGCAAGGGGATGGGTGATGTACGGATCCCCCGAGCGGCGCATCTGATCTGCGTGCCGCATTTCGGCGACGTCGTAGGCCCGCTGCAGCAGCGCCAGGTCGACCTTCGGGAAGAACTCACGGTGCACCGCGACCAGCGGTTCGAGCACCGGGGTGACGGCGCTGCGCTGAGATGTCATCCGGCGCGCGAGCCGGGCACGCACCCGCCGCGACGTCGAGGTCTTGGCAATGTCCGGCGCGGGCATCGGTGCGGTCTCCGGGCCCTCGGGCACCGGAGGTGACTGCACGGCCTGGCCCGTGCCCTGGTCGTCAGCCATCGTCACCTCCTCGCGCCAGACTTCGAGGATATCCCTTCAGATGGTGTGCAAGCTGCCGACGGGCAGCGGTTCGAGCAGGTCGCGGCCTCCGAGCGCGGTCAGTTCGAGCACCACGGCGGCTCCCGTGACGTTCGCGCCCGCCCTGGTCAGCAGCCGGTAGGTGGCCGCCAGCGTGCCGCCGGTCGCCAGCACATCGTCGATGATCACGATGTTCCGCCCGGTCAGGTCGATGCCGTCGGCGGGGACCTCGAGCGTCGCCGTTCCGTACTCCAGGTCGTAGGTCTCGCTGTATACCGGCGGCGGCAGCTTGCCCGCCTTGCGCACCGCGAGCACCCCGATCCCCAGCCTGTTGGCGACCGCCCCACCGACAAGAAATCCCCTGGCATCGATGCCCGCGACCAATTCCGCGCCTGCGGCGAACTCGGCAAGCGCACCGGTCACGACGGCAAGTCCATGAGGATCGGCGAGCACCGGTGTCAGATCCTTGAATTGGATGCCCGGCTCGGGAAAGTCGGCGACCTCGCGGGTCAGCGACTCAATGACGGCGGTGACGTCTGCGCTTCGGGTGCTCACTTCGCCAGCACCCACCGATCCATGTTCCATCCCGCACCCCATCGCGTCGGATTGCTGCTCACCGCATACATCTTCTTCGATGTGATCAGGGTGCGCTGCTGTCTGTACAACGGCAGCGTCGGCACATCCGCCCACAGGACGGGCCCGGCCTCACCCAACAGCCGAGCCAGCTCCTTGGGATCGCCGGTCACCGCGAGCGCATCGATGATGCCGTCGATGCGCGGGTTGGAGTAGCCCGACAGGTTGTTGCCGTTGCCGGTATGCAGGTCGTAGGCGTCCATCGCCGAGGAGCCGGTCGATCCGCTGCCGGTCGCTCCGCCGGTGCTGGCCAGCAGCACGTCGATCTCGTTGTTACGCAGGGATAGCGGGCCGGCGGTTTCGGAGGCCGCGTCCTGCACCGTGATGCCTGCGGGCGCGCAGGATTTGGCGATCACGCCGACGGTCGCGGCGAGCCTTGCATTGGGCGTCTGATAGCCCATGCGGACCGTCAGCGGCTGATTTCCCAGTGCTGCCCGAGCGGCATCGGGGTTGGCGGCGATGAACTGCTCGGCGCCAACCGCCTCGCCGCTGCCGATCGCTTCCTCGGTCACCGGGTTGAGCCGTGTGTTCGCGATCGGCACCTCCGCGTTGCGGGCGATCACGTCGCGCGGTGTGCACAGGGCGAGCGCTCGCCTGGCCGGCGGGGCGGCCATCGGTCCCTGCGCGGACGAAGATCGAGCTGTTCGATGCCCGCCGAGGGCGTATCCGCTTGGGTGTAGTCGTCTGGCATGTTGAGCACGCCCGACGAGCCGGTGGCCACGTCGACGACGTCGACTCTGCCGTTGTTCAGGCGGTCCTGCACGTCGGCGCCGCGGGGCCGCACGGTGACCTTGTTGGTGACGGGCTTTGCCCCCCACCATTTGTCGTTGGCGACAAGCACGACCTCGCCGTCGTTGCCGACCGATTCCAGCTTGTAGGGGCCCGACGACGGGAAGTGCTTCAGGTCGAGGTCGGGCGCCAGATTCCAGGTCTCGTTCCACGCCTTGGTGATGCGGTCGATGTTGGGCACGTCGTTGTTGAGAATGGCGGACGTGACATCGATGCCGAGCTCGTCGGAGATGACATGCGACGGCATCATCGAGGTGGCCGCGAACAACTGGCCGAAATCGGAAAGCGCACGGTCGGCCGCGAACGACACGCGCGCCCGCTTCTGCCCTGGCGCACAGTCGATGGTGGCGATGTCGCGGTAGCCGGCCTGGTTTGCGGCGTCGAAACCGGGAAACCGGCCCGACTGTGACGCCCAGGCCAGCACCATGTCGTCGCAGGTGACGGGCTTGCCGTCGGAATACACCGCCTTGTCGCTGATGACGTAGTCGAGCACAAGCGGGGCGCGGCCGACGACTGCGATGGTGCCGAAGTCGTGGTCGCCGACGATCTGGCCGTCGGGACCGTGGTAGTTGAATCCGGTCAGCACCCGGGCGAACGCCTGTGGGCCGCCGGACGCCGCACCGGCGACGGTGTTGGTGTTGTAGGTGGTCAACGTGCCGTCGACCGCGTAGGTGATCTCGCCTGCCGGGCTGCCCGCGCAGGACGAAACGCCCATGGCGCATGCGAGCGCGACTGTCACTGCGGCGGCGGTCCCCCGCAAGTGGGCCTTCATCGGGCCTACCGCCGCCGGGTGTTCCGCTTACCCGCGGGCCGTCCGGTCCTGCTGCTTGTTGGTCGGATCGGCCGTGCGCCCGGCGCCGGCTTCTCCGCGACCGCGTGCTTGACGGCCGCCGGTGCGGACGCGGCGGCGACGGCCTCCCGCTCAGAGTCCGAATCGTCGTCGATGTCCTCCGCGGTGGCCGGCGCACTTCCTGGCTTGCGCCGCCTCAGCACCCGCCGGGTGTGCGTGCGGACCAACTCGGTGCGTTCGCGCATCGTCACCAGCAGCGGCGTGGCGAAGAAGATCGACGAGTAGGTGCCGACGATGACGCCGACCAGCTGCACCAGCGCCAGGTCCTTGAGGGTTCCCACCCCCAGCAGCCACACCGCTACCACCATCAACGAGGCGATTGGCAGCACCGAGATGAGACTGGTGTTGATCGAACGCATGAAGGTCTGGTTGATGGCCAGATTGGCCTGCTCGGCGAACGTCCGCCGGGTGGTGTGCTGGAAGCCGTGGGTGTTCTCCTCGACCTTGTCGAACACGATCACGGTGTCATACAACGAGAAGCCCAGGATCGTCAGCAGGCCGATCACGGTTGCGGGCGTGACCTCGAACCCGACCAGCGAGTACACCCCGGCTGTAACGACCAGGTCGAAAACCAATGTCGCCATGGCGGAAACGGCCATGTAACGCTCGTATCGAATGGCGATGTAGATGGCCGCCAGTACCAGGAACACCACAAGGGCCAAGAGCGCCTTCTTGGTGATCTGACCGCCCCAGGTCTCCGATACCGCCGAATCGCTGATGGCCTGCTTACTCGGCTGGCCGTCGGCGCCCTTGGGCTGTAATTCGTCGAACAGCGCATTACGGAGTTTTTCGGTCTCTTGATTTGTCAGCGTCTCTGACCGGATCTGCACTGTGGCCGAGCCGCCGCTGCCGACGACCACCACCGTTTCGGCGTTCTTGCCCATCGCCCGGCTGAACACGTCCTCTACCTGCTGGGTGGTGATGATGCCGTTGGCGCCCGCCACGGGCATGGACACCTTGGTGCCGCCCTCGAAGTCGATGCCGAAGGTGAAACCGCGCAACAGCGATGCTCGCCAAGCAAATCCCAACGATCACCCCGCTGATCGAATACCACAGCTTGCGGCGCCCGATGACCTCGAAAGCCCCGGTGCCGGTGTAGAGCCTCACGAAGAAGCCATGCCGTGGAGTTTCGGCGGTAGCTGCGAGATCCGGAGCCTCGACGGCGTTTGACTCGGTCACGTCGGATGTGTGCTTGGCCATCGCCTATCCCCGTCCCGTCGCATGCACAGAGGCTCGTCGCTCGCGCGCGATCTGCTGGACAGCGCCGAGGCCGTTGAACGCCGGCTTGGCCAGCATCGTCGACTTCGAGGCCAGGTACACCAGCGGCCACGTCACCAGGAACACCACCACGACGTCGAGGATGGTTGTCAGGCCAAGGGTGAACGCAAAGCCCTTCACCTGCCCGACGGCCAGGACGTAGAGCACCACCGCGGCAAGGAAGGTCACGGCATTGCCGGAAATGATCGTCTTTCGCGCCCGCGCCCAGCCTCGCGGGACAGCCGAGCGGAACGAACGACCCTCGCGGATCTCGTCTTTGATGCGTTCGAAGAACACAACGAACGAGTCGGCCGTGGTGCCGATACCGATGATCAGACCCGCGATGCCGGCCAGGTCAAGCGTGTAGTTGATGTATCTGCCGAGCAACACCAGTATCGCGAAAACCATTGCGCCAGATGCGACCAGCGACAACGCGGTCAAGAGCCCGAGCACCCGGTAGTACAGCAGCGAGTACACCAGCACGAGCGCCAAACCGATGGCGCCCGCGATGAGACCAGCCCGCAGCGACGTCAAACCCAGTGTCGCCGAAACGGTTTCGGCCTCAGACGACTCGAACGACAGTGGCAGGGAGCCGTACTTCAGCACGTTGGCCAGCTCCTTGGCCTTCTCGGCGTTGAACTGTCCGGTGATCTGGGTATTGCCGCCGGGAATGGCTTCCTCGATCTGAGGCGCGCTGACGACCTGCGAGTCCAGCGTGAACGCCGTCTGGGTGCCGACATGGGAAGCGGTGAAGTCCGCCCAGACGTTGGCGGCGTCCGGTTTGAACTCCAAGGTGACGATGTACTCGCCGCGTTGCGTGTCCATGCCGGAGCTGGCGTTCTTGATCTGCTCGCCGCTGATGATGGATTTGTCGAGCAGGTACACCTGGGTGTGGTCGGCCGAGCAGGTCACCAGCGGCAGGTTCGGATCGTCGTTGCCTGCAAGGATGTCGTCCTCATTGCACTGGGTGGCCTGGATCTGCATCGCCAGGAACTGGATCTGCTGTTCGGTGCTCTGCCGCCACGCCTTCTGGTCGGTGATGCGCTGCGCGAGATCTTTGTTCGGGTCGGGCTTGCCCGGCTGGGGCGGGCCGGGAGGCGTCGGGGGCGGCGGCGCCTGAGGGTACGGGCGGGGTTGCGGCGGTTCCGCGGGAGCTTCCGGCGGCGCCGCTGGTGCACCGGGGACGCCCTGTTCTGCAGGGACGCCGTTGGGCGGCTCCTGCGGTGGCGCGGGTTCGCCGCCCTGCGGTGGCGCAGGTTCGCCGCCCTGTGGTGCCGCCGGCTGGCCTGCGGGGGGCCCGCCCTGGCCCGGGGTGGCCTGCTCGCCTGGCTGTTTGGGTTGCTGGGCGGGAAACGCCTGGATCACCGGGCGGATGTAAAGCCGCGCGGTCTGGCCCAGGTTGCGGGCCTCGTTCCCGTCGTTCCCCGGCACGGTGATCACCAGGTTGTCGCCGTCGATCACGACCTCGGAACCGGACACACCGAGGCCGTTGACACGGGAGGAGATGATCTGCTGCGCCTGGTTCAGCGCATCGGCGGTGGGCCTCGATCCGTCGGGTGTGCGCGCGGTCAGAGTCACCCGGGTGCCGCCCTGCAGGTCGATGCCGAGCTTCGGCTTTGCCTGCTTGTCTCCAGTCAGGAAGACGAGCAGATACACGCCGACCAGCAGCGCGAGGAAGATTGCCAGGTAGCGGGCAGGGTGCACCGGCGTCGAAGGCGATGCCACGTTTCTTTGGTCTCCTCGGAGGTCGGTTCGTCAGCACCGCAAAGGGTACGTGCCGGTGCTGGGTGCCCGACTGTCAGTTGTTAGTTCAGGCGGTTCTGGTCGGTGCTGTCCGTGATCTCCGTCGCCTTCGACTCGGGCTCGGCCACGTCGTCGGTGGTGTCCTCGTCGAAATCGTCGTCGGGCGTGACACGGTCCCGGATGGCGAGCTTCATCCAGGTCGTTACGACGCCGGGCGCGATCTCCAGCTCGATGTCGTCGTCGGTGATGGCCTTGATCTCGCCGTAGAGGCCCGACGTGGTGCGGACGCGGTCGCCGACCTGAAGGGAGTTTTGCAGGTCGATGGTCGCTTGCATTGCTTTCTTCTGCCTTCTCGAGGCGAAGAACATGAATGCGCCCAGGATGATGAGTAAAGGTAGGAAGGCAACCAGATCCATGGCAGCAACTGTCTTTCGTGTCGGTGTTGCGGTGACGGCCCCGGACCATGGTGGATCTCGGGCCCTACTAGTTGACCAGTGTGCCATTGCGGCAGCTGCGAACCGAGCGGCCCCGCGTTCTGGGCAGCGAACGCAGCAGGCGGGCCGGCCCGAACCGGTTTACGGCCGCACCGAGAAGGCGACCGCAGCTACGAAATCCGTTGCGTCACTCGCGCGCGACGGGCGATCCCGCCGAGCCGGTGCGGAAGTTTCAATTGGATCGGTGCGTCGAGGACGAGCCGCGGACTAGGCTCAGACGGCAGTGCCGCCCTTGCAGCATTTACCCGGTCAGCCAGGTCTTCAGGAGGCAAAGTTGAGCACCCTCGAGCAGAGCCGCAACCTCGCCACCGCCATCCCCGGCCCGCGGTCGAAGGAGCTGATCGACCGGAAACTCGCCGCGGTTTCCCGCGGTATCGGCAACACCATGCCGGTCTACGCTGCGCGAGCAGGTGGCGGCATCATCGAGGACGTCGACGGCAACCGGCTCATCGACCTCGGCTCGGGCATCGCGGTGACCACCATCGGCAACGCGTCGCCGCGCGTCGTCGAGGCGGTGCGGGAGCAGGTCGCCGACTTCACCCATACCTGTTTCATGATCACGCCGTACGAGAAGTACGTCGCTGTCGCCGAACAACTCAACCGCCTGACGCCGGGCAGTTTTGAGAAGCGCTCGGCGCTGTTCAACTCGGGGTCGGAGGCAGTCGAAAACGCCATCAAGATCGCCAGGACGTACACCCGCAAGCAGGCGGTGGTGTCGTTCGACCACGCCTACCACGGCCGCACCAACCTGACCATGGCCCTGACCGCGAAGTCGATGCCCTACAAGCACGGCTTCGGCCCCTTCGCGCCGGAGATCTACCGCGCGCCGCTGTCCTATCCGTTCCGCGACGCCGAGTTCGGCAAGGAAATGGCCACCGACGGTGAGGTGGCGGCCCGTCGCGCCATCGGCGTCATGGACAAGCAGGTCGGCGCCGACAACCTTGCAGCGGTGATCATCGAACCCATCCAGGGCGAGGGCGGCTTCATCGTTCCTGCCGACGGCTTCCTGCCCGCGCTACTGGACTGGTGCAAGAAGAACGACGTGGTGTTCATCGCCGACGAGGTGCAGACAGGGTTCGCCCGCACGGGCGCGATGTTCGCCTGCGAGCACGAGGGCATCGAGCCCGACCTGATCGTCACTGCCAAGGGCATCGCCGACGGGCTGCCGCTGTCGGCGGTGACCGGACGCGCCGAGATCATGGACGCCCCGCACGTGAGCGGGCTCGGCGGCACCTACGGCGGCAATCCCGTGGCCTGCGCGGCCGCGCTGGCCACCATCGAGACGATCGAATCCGACGGGCTGGTGGAGCGGGCAGCTCAGATCGAGCAGCTGATGAAGGATCGACTGCATCGACTGCAGGCCGAAGACGACCGCATCGGCGACGTGCGCGGCCGAGGCGCGATGATCGCCATGGAACTGGTCAAGTCCGGCACCGTCGAACCCGACGGCGAACTCACCATGAAATTGGCCGTCGGATGCCACACCGCGGGCGTCATCGTGCTGACCTGCGGCACCTACGGCAACGTGCTCCGCTTCCTGCCGCCCTTATCCATCAGCGACGACCTTCTGATCGAAGGCCTCGACGTGCTCGCCCTTGTACTCGCCGATCTCTAGGCGGACTTCACGCTCCAGAACGCATTTACCAAGTGCAGGATCCGGTCGCGGTCGACCAACAGCGGTGAGACGTGGCCGGTGCCCGCGACCTCCTCGACACGGCAGTCCGGGATGGCGGCACACGTGCGGCGGGCCTCGTCGGGTCGCCACCCGATCGCGTCGTTTCGAGCGGACATCACCAGCGTCGGAACGGTGATGCGCGGCAGCAGATCCTCGACCGTGCTGCGGCGCAACATCATCGACCGCATGGCGTGCACCATGCCGTCGCGATCGGCCGTGGCAAACGATTCGATGACCGTCCGGGCTTGGTCCGGCTGAGCCGCAACGGCTTCCGGACCGAGCAGCGAATCGGAGAGCTGCTTCTTGAGAAAGTCGATCGGGCCCATAAACCGATACATCTCTGCTAGCGGCCAGAGCTTGGTGAGCTTCTCTTTCAACGTGTGGCCCTGAACCGGCGTACCGATAGTGGTCAGCGTCCGCAGCCGCGATCCGGTCGCGAGGCGAATGCCGATGTGTCCACCCCATGCGTTACCAATCCAGTCCACCGGGTCGGTGAGGCCGAGACGGTCCAGCGCCTGCTCGGCTGAATTCACCAATTCCTCGAAGGTGAAATCGCGCGGCACCGAATCGCTCCTGCCGTGCGAGGGCCCGTCGATCGCATACACCGTGCGGCGCTGCGCCAACTCGTCGATCAGCGGTCCCCAAGACCGCGAGTCGAAGAACAGGCTGTGCCACAGCACAACCGGTTGCCCGGTGCCTGTGCGCGTCACGTGAAGCCGAGCTAGGTCGGTGCTGACGAAGTCAAGACTCGGTGTGGCCATGGCGACTCTCCAATTACTTCGGAAACCGAAACTTCGGTAACCGTAGTATCCTCGTGGCCTATGGCGGCGTCAAGGGATCGGTCACCGGATCGCCAGGCGATCGGTCAACTGCTGGTCAGGTTGTTACGTGAGTTCCGCGACGACCTCGCTGCTCCCCGCGCAGGCGCAGGCTACGGCGATGTCCGCGAACCGCACTTTCAGATCTTCGGCAACATCCGGATGGGCGGCATCAGACTCACCGAGCTGGCGGTCCGCGCCCAGCTGAGCCTGGCCGCGGCATCGGAGCTCGTCAACGACCTCGCCGACATGGGCTACCTCACCCGACGACCGGATCCGTCAGACGGTCGCGCGAAGCTGATAGACCTGACCGCGCGCGGCCGCGGTCTGATGGCCGACGCGGGCGATCGTGTCGAAGATATCGAGCGTCGGTGGTCGCGCATCGCCGGCCAGAGGAACTTCAACCAGATGTGCGACACGATGCAGCGACTGCTCGACGAGCTCGACCCGAAAGACTCCCGCGGCTGAGCCGGCGGGCTAGCTCGGTGGCGGAAGCCGCAGCAGTAGCCGGGCGCCGCCCATGGGACTGGTCTCCAGAATGGCCGTTCCACCGTGGATCTCTGCCTGCTGAGCCACCAACGCGAGGCCGAGCCCGGAGCCGGATCGGGCCGCCGTCGACCCGCGGGAGAATCGGTCGAACACGGCCGCCCGCTCGTCTTCCGGCACACCGAGGCCGTTGTCATCGACCGTGATTTCAACGCCGCCTACGGAACTGATTGCGGCCAAACGGATCTCGGTGGCTCCACCGTGTTTGACGGCATTGGTGATCGCGTTGTCGATGACCAGCCGAAGGCCTGCGGGCATCCCGACCATGAGCACCGTGGTGGACGACGCCAGCGATACCTGCAGATTCGGATAGTTGCGCACTGCGTCGTGGGCTGCCCTGTCGAGCAGTTCAGTGATGTCGACCGGGACGAAGTCGTCGGCGGTCGTCAGCTCCCCCTGAGCCAGACGCTCCAATGCCGACAGCGTGCCCTCGATCCGGCTCTGGGTGCGTATGACGTCGGCGATCACTTCCTTACGCTGCTCGTCGGGAAGGTCGAGAGTGGACAGCACCTCGAGATTGGTACGCATCGCGGTCAGCGGCGTGCGAAGTTCGTGTGAGGCAACCGCCGCGAAATCCCTTGCGGCCTCCAGTGCGGCCTTGGTGCGCTGCTGCTCGTCGCCGATGCGAGCGAGCATCCCCTCGACCGCCTCGGCGATCTCGACGGCTTCTTGCACCCCACGCACCTTCACCTCTTCGGGATTGGACTGCGCGTTGATCACCCGGGCCTGCTCGGCGAGCACGCGGAACGGGTTGATCATGATCAGCCACAGCACCGAAGCGACCACGACGGTGCCGACGATGACCCCGCCACAAATCAGCAGCACTCGCCGATGCAATTCGTCTATCCGCCGTTGTGTTTCGGCCAACGGGGCACCAACCGCGATCGACGCCGCACCGGTGCTGAAGGTGCGGACCCGATACTCGACGCCGTCGATCGTCGTGCTGGCGTAGCCGTTCTCGAACTGCGGCAGGACGATGTCCTTTGGCACCGAGACTGTGAGGCCTTCGACGCGAGCGGTCCGCACAAGACCGCCGTTCGGAGACGATTGGACAAGGCTGGGGTCCTCGGAGTTGCTCAGCAGCGTGCTGATATCGCCGAGACTGCTCACCGAATCGAGGCGGCGGTCAAGCTGGCTGTACTGGTCGTTGGTCACCCCGAACCAGACCCAGGCGCCGAGCGTGATGACGAGAGCGACCACCGAAAGCGCAGCGACGATGACGATGATGCGCAACGACATGACGCGCGCCAGCAGTCGGTATAGCCGCATGGCGCCATCTTGCCTGATCGGCGGTCGCTATCCGACGCGAGCGGTGCCTCCCGCTCGCCGTGAAGGGCTTTACCGGTGAGCGAGCCTGCCGCGTCGGCCGAACATGCCGCCGAACGGTCCATGCCGCGGCGCCGGTGCGGCTTCTGCCGGTTGGATCTCCGTGACGTCCTCCGACGGCGCAGGCTCCCCGGTAGTCATGGCGGAGCGTTGCGCATACCGGATGTCGCGCGCGCTGCGAATTGACAACCTGCCGAGCGCAATCGCACCCAGGAAGATGATGAGCGCGCCCAGACCGTAGAAGTAGGCCAGATCGAGCGCCACTCGCTTGGTCTCGGTCGCCGCCACCGGCGTGCCTGCGTCGCCGAGAGCCAACGGCCCGGCCAGCGCGCGTCCCACGACGAACCAGGCACCCGCGAACACCGTCAACCAGCCGCCGAGCATGGCGGTGAATCGGTTGCGGGAACTCAGCAACAGGAAGCCACCTACGACCGTCGCAGCGCCAGGAAGCACTTCGAGCCAGCCGCGCGCCGCAGTCCAGGCCCATGCCTGGTCGGGGCTGAACGCAAAGTCGAAGTACGGTCCGACGAACGGGATGAGAGCTCCCCAGATGCCCAACAGGATCAGCAGAAATCCACTTGTCGCGCCGCGGCTTCGGGGCATTTGCATCCTGCCGCCGCGTGTACGCCTATCACTCATCAGTGCCTCCTCGGTCGGCGACGGAGTACCCCGACCCGCGTGCCGGTAACCGGCCACGCGCCCTCATTAGGGTGGCGGCATGGGACCCGACGGCGTGCACGTGCAGGAAGTCCTCGCCGACGCGTGGGAGCGGTGGGCCCGCCGGTGCGAAGGGCTCACCGACGAGGAGTGGTCAACGCCCACTCGCTGCACCGGGTGGGATGTCCGCGCGCTCGTCGCACACCTGTGCCCCGAACCGGCGATGTTCGACATGCTCAACGGCGCGATCATCGACGAACCCGCCGCAGTCACCGATGCGGCGGTGATGCTGCGTCGCTTCAATGAGCCCGGCGGCATCGCCCACACCTCGGCCGACAACCTCGCCGAACAAGCAGTGACCGAGGGCGGGCAGCTGTCCGCAGATGCGGCGGCGGCGCGGTTCACCGAGTGCGCGCACATCGTGCGCCACACACCGATGTCGCGGGCGTCGGTGATCAGCTATCCGGCCATCGGGAGCACGACATTGGCGGTGGTCGCCGAGGTCGCGCTGCCCACTCGTTGCGCTGGCTAAGTTGCTGATAATCGCCGTCGGCGTACTCGCCGTGCCGTTCTCCGTCCATGTGCTCATTCACCTGCTTGGCGACGAAGCACTGAAGTCGCACACCGATCCGCTGACCGGCCTTCGCAATAGGCGCGGCTTCTACCGATCGGCACGCGAAATGATCGGTGCACCGGAGGAAACCAGACTCGGCACGCCGAAAGCACCGAGATCGCCGCGCCGCCCCACTGAGTCGCGCCCGCACTTCACAGCAGACGGCCAGGAGATCAGTCACCGGGAATAAAGTTAGCGCGGCTAACGTATTTCTGGTAGGCGCAGCGTCGCGCCACCATTCCCCGCAATTCTTCCGAGGTCTTTTGATGTCGAGTGATACCCGCGACCAGCGGCTCGAACGCCGCGTCGCCGACCTGAACGCACATGATCCGCAGTTTGCAGCTGCCAGGCCCGACGAGGCGATCTCGGCTGCCATCGAGCAGCCCGGTCTCCGGCTCGCACAGATAGTCCGAACCGTGTTCGATGGCTACGCAGACCGGCCTGCGCTCGGCGCACGAGCCGTCGAGTTCACCACGGAACCCGATACCGGGCGCACCACCGCAACGCTTCTCCCTCGCTTCGAGACCGTCACCTACGGTGAGGTCTCCGAACGCGTCACCGCGATCACCAATGCGTTGGCCGACGATCCGGTTCGGCCAGGCGACCGCGTCGCACTGCTGGGCTTCACGAGCGTCGACTACACGACCATCGACGTCGCGTTGATCGGGCTTGGCGCGGTATCTGTGCCGCTGCAGACCAGCGCACCCATCGAGCAGCTGCGGCCGATCGTCGCCGAGACCGAGCCGACCGTGATCGCCTCGAGCATCGACTATCTCGCCGACGCCGTCGAGCTGATCCTGGCAGGCCCCGCGCCTGCTCGGCTGATCGTGTTCGATTACCTGCCGCAGGTAGACGACCACCGCGATGCGCTTGAATCCGGCAAGGCGCGGTTGGCCCAAGCCGGCAGCCATGTCGTCGTCGAAACGCTGGCCGACGTCATGCAGCGCGGCGCGAATCTGCCTGCGGCCCAACCGGTCGTCGCCACCGAAGAGGACCCACTGACGCTGCTGATATACACCTCCGGCAGCACAGGAACGCCCAAGGGCGCGATGTATCCCGAGCACCTGGTGGCCAACTCCTGGCGCCGCTCGGTCAGGCGAACCTTGGGCGATGACGGCGCACATCCGTCGATCACGTTGAACTTCATGCCGATGAGTCACATGATGGGCCGGGGCAACCTGTACGGGACGCTCGGCGCAGGCGGCACCGCATACTTCGCCGCGAAGAGCGACCTTTCGACATTCCTGGAAGACCTGGCTCTGGTCAGGCCGACGCAGTTGACCTTCGTTCCGCGTGTCTGGGACATGATCTTCGCCGAGGTGCAGAGCGAACTGGACCACCGGCCGTCGGACGAGGACTCGGTCTTGGCCGATCTACGCCGACGCCTGCTCGGCGATCGCTACGTCATGGCGTTGACCGGTTCGGCGCCGATGTCGCCTGAGATGAAGACGTTCGTCGAGACGTTCCTCGACATCCATCTGATCGACGGTTACGGCTCCACCGAGGCCGGTGGGCTGTTCGTCGACGGTCACATCCAACGGCCTCCGGTGATCGACTACAAGCTGGCCGACGTCGGTGACCTCGGCTACTTCCGCACCGATCGGCCGCACCCACGGGGCGAACTGCTCGTCAAGTCCGAAACCATCATTCCCGGGTACTACAAGCGGCCGGAAGTCACCGCGGAGGTGTTCGACGAGGACGGGTACTACCGCACCGGCGACGTCGTCGCCGAGGTCGGTCCCGACCAGGTGGTGTACCTGGACCGGCGCAACAACGTTCTCAAGCTCTCGCAAGGCGAGTTCGTCACAGTCTCCAAACTGGAGGCCGTGTTCGGCGACAGCCCAGTCGTCCGGCAGATCTACGTCTACGGCAACAGCGCCCGGTCCTACCTGCTGGCTGTGGTGGTGCCGACTGAAGAAGCACTGGCCCAATACGACGCAGCCGAGCTCAAATCGGTTATCGGAGAGTCACTTCAGGACGTGGCGAAGGTCGCCGGCCTGCAGTCGTATGAGATTCCGCGCGACTTCATCGTCGAGACGACACCGTTCTCCCTCGAAAACGGTCTGCTCACCGGCATCCGCAAACTTGCCCGGCCGAAGCTGAAGGAGCGCTACGCCGACCAGCTGGAGCAGCGCTACGCCGAGTTGGCGGAGGGCCAGGCCGACCAGTTGCGTTCGCTGCGGCAGAACGGCGCCGACGGGCCGGTCCTCGACACGCTCATCCGCGCAGCGGGCGCCTTGCTGGGCGCGTCGGCGGCCGATGTACAGGCCGACGCCCACTTCACCGACCTGGGCGGTGATTCCCTGTCGGCGTTGACATTCGCGAACCTTCTGCGCGAGATCTTCGACATCGACGTTCCTGTCGGCGTGATCGTCAGCCCGGCGAGCGATCTGGCCACGCTGGCCGGCTACATCGAGGCCGAACGCCAACCCGGCACCAAGCGCCCGACGTTCGCGTCTGTGCACGGCCGCGATGCGACCGAAGTGCACGCAGCGGATCTGACACTGGACAAGTTCATCGACGCACAGACCCTGGCCGCCGCGTCGTCTCTGCCGGGCCCGAGCCCGGAAGTCCGCACGGTTCTGCTGACCGGGGCCACCGGGTTCCTCGGCCGCTACCTGGCCCTGGAATGGCTGGAGCGCATGGATCTCGTTGGCGGCAAGGTGATCTGCCTGGTACGCGCCAAGGACGACGCTGCCGCCCGCGACCGGCTCGACAAGACCTTCGACAGCGGCGATCCCGAACTCCTGCGTCATTATCGGCATCTGGCAGCCGAACACCTCGAGGTGATCGCGGGCGACAAGGGCGAGGCCAACCTCGGGCTCGACCAGCAGACGTGGCAGCGGCTCGCCGACACCGTGGACTTGATCGTCGACCCGGCCGCACTGGTCAACCACGTGCTTCCGTACGACCAGCTGTTCGGCCCGAATGCGGTTGGCACCGCCGAGCTGATCCGCATCGCGCTCACCACCAAGATCAAGCCGTTCGCGTATGTCTCGACCATCGGTGTCGGCGCGGGCATCGAACCCGGCAAGTTCGTCGAGTACGCAGACATCCGAGCCATCAGCGCCACCCGCAGAATCGACGACAGCTACGCCAACGGTTACTCCAACAGCAAGTGGGCCGGTGAGGTGCTACTGCGCGAGGCGCACGATCTCTGCGGTCTGCCGGTGTCGGTGTTCCGCTGCGACATGATCCTGGCGGACACCACCTATGCCGGTCAGCTCAACCTGCCGGACATGTTCACCCGAATGATGCTGAGCCTGGTCGCCACCGGGATCGCACCGGCATCGTTCTACGAGCTCGACGCCGACGGGAATCGGCAGCGGGCGCACTATGACGGCCTGCCAGTGGAATTCATCGCCGAGGCGATCTCCACACTGGGGGCGCGCGTGGTCGAAGGGTTCGAGACCTATCACGTGATGAATCCCTACGACGACGGCATCGGTCTCGACGAGTTCGTCGACTGGCTGGTCGACGCGGGCTACCGCATTCAACGCGTCGGCGGCTACGCCGACTGGTTGAAGAGGTTCGAGACTGCGATTCGCGCACTGCCGGAACGGCAGCGGCAGGCATCGCTGCTACCGCTGCTGCACAACTATCAGCGGCCGGAGAAGCCAATCCACGGTTCGATCGCACCGACCGATCGGTTCCGGGCGGCGGTACAGCGCGCGAGAATCGGCCGGGACAAGGACATTCCGCATGTCACACCCGAGGTGATCGTCAAGTACGCGACCGACCTGCAGCTGCTCGGACTGCTATGACCCGCTGAGGGCGACCGCGAGGAGCACGACGGCGATCAGCGGGAAGGCTCCCTGCGTGACGGCCGCCCTGGCCTTATCCGGCGACGAGGCCAGCAGCACCGCCGCAGCGGCCAGCATCGACCCGACCCCCGCGAAGATCAGCGCGGCTCCGACCGCGGAGTGCCCAAGGCATACGGCGACGATTCCGATGGCCGTCACGACCGCGAGGAAGAGGTTGTAGAAACCCTGGTTGAAGGCCAGCAGTTTGGTGGTCTCCGCTTCCTCCTGCGTGGTGCCGAACGTCGCGCGGGTGCGGGGCGATGTCCACGTCAGCGACTCCATCACGAAGATGTACACGTGCAGCACTGCGGCAAGAGCAGCGAAAACCAAACCCGCAGTTAACATTACGCACCCATTCCTTCGCTACTCAAAAAGGCCCTGCTGGCCCAGTCCCGACACCCCGCTGGGCGGAGTCATCCCGAGGTGCGTCCACGCCTGCGCAGTGGCGACGCGGCCCCTTGGTGTGCGGGCGAGCATCCCGGCCCGCACCAGGAACGGCTCGCACACCTCCTCAACCGTGGTGGCTTCCTCGCCCACCGCGACCGCAAGCGTCGAAACGCCCACAGGGCCGCCACCGAAACTGCGGGTGAGCGCCGACAGCACCGCACGGTCCAGCCGGTCAAGGCCGAGCTCGTCGACGTCGTACACCGCCAGCGCGTACTTCGCGATGTCGCGCGTGATGACGCCGTCGGCGCGGACCTCGGCGTAGTCGCGCACCCGGCGCAGCAACCGGTTCGCGATGCGCGGCGTACCCCGTGAGCGGCGGGCGATTTCGGCGCCCGCGTCGGCACCGACCTCGATACCAAGGATGCCTGCCGAGCGCGCCAGTACCCGCTCCAGCTCGGCGGGTTCATAGAAGTCCATGTGCGCGGTGAAGCCGAACCGGTCGCGCAGGGGGCCGGTCAGCGCACCCGACCGGGTGGTGGCACCGACCAGGGTGAAGGGTGCGACATCGAGTGGAATCGACGTTGCGCCAGGGCCTTTGCCGACAATGACGTCGACGCGGAAATCCTCCATCGCCAGATAGAGCATCTCCTCGGCGGGCCGCGCGATGCGGTGGATCTCGTCGATGAACAACACGTCGTGCTCGACGAGGTTGGACAGCATCGCGGCCAGATCACCGGCCCGCTCCAGTGCGGGACCCGGACGTCACCCGCAGCGACGAGCCCAGCTCAGCGGCGATGATCATCGCCAGCGAGGTCTTGCCCAGCCCAGGCGGGCCGGAAAGCAGGATGTGATCCGGTGTGCCGCCGCGATTCTTGGCACCCTCGATGACGAGCTGCAGTTGTTCGCGCACCCGCGGCTGGCCGATGAACTCCCCCAGCGACCGCGGGCGCAGGCTGGCGTCGATGTCACCCTCGCCGACGGTCAGCGCCGCAGAGACCTCGCGGTCCTCCGGTTCGTCGTCGCCGTCGTCGGTGAAGCGGCTCATCTGTTACCCAGCATCGACAGCGCGGCGCGCAACGCACTCGACGTGTTGGCCTCCGGATCGTTGGCGAGCACCTTGTCGGTGGTTTCCTCGGCGTGCTTGAGCGCAAACCCCAGTCCGACAAGGGCTTCCACCACCGGGCCACGTACGGCGTGGCCGTTGACGGCCGGAAGGCCCGCGACGGCGACCCACGGGGCCGACCTTGTCGCGCAGCTCCAGCACCATGCGTTCGGCGCTGCGCTTGCCGATCCCGGGTACCCGGGTCAGCGCCGTCACATCGCTGTCGGCCAATGCCTGGCGCAGCGCGGGCGCGTCGTGCACCGCGAGCGTGGCCAGCGCGATCTTCGGGCCCACACCGGACACCGACAGCAGGGTCCAGAACAGGTCGCGAGCGTCGGAGTCGGGGAAGCCGAACAGCGTCATCGAGTCCTCGCGCACGATCATGGCGGTCACCAGTCGGGCCTCGACCCCGCGCCGCAAGGTGGACAGCGTCGAGGGTGTCGCGTTGACGCGGTAACCGATACCGCACGCCTCGATGACGACGTGATCGAGTGCCACGTCGAGAACTTCGCCGCGAATGGATGAGATCATCGTGCCGCCTTGAGTCGTGCCCGGTACTTCTTCTGCTGTTCTGCGGCCAGCGCCTCGGCGGCGGCCATCCGTGCGATCATCGGCGCGCGCCAGCAGTGGCAGATGGCGAGCGCCAGCGCGTCGGCGGCGTCCGCCGGTGTCGGTTTGGTCTGCAGCGCAAGGATTCTCGTGACCATCGCGGTGACCTGAGCCTTGTCGGCATTGCCGTTGCCGGTCACCGCGGCTTTGACCTCGCTTGGCGTGTGGAAGTGGACGTCGATGCCGCGCTTCGCGGCCGCCAACGCGATCACCCCGCCGGCCTGCGCGGTGCCCATCACCGTCGACACATTCTGCTGGGAGAACACCCGCTCGATCGCGACGACGTCCGGATGGTGGGTGTCCATCCAGTGTTCGACCACGTCGCTGATGGCCAGGAGGCGATGGTGCAGCGGCGCACCGGCCGGTGTGCGGACCACGTCGACGTCGAGCGCGATGACTTGCCGGCCCGTTCCGCCCTCGATCACCGAGAGCCCGCAGCGCGTCAGGCCGGGATCGACTCCCATTACGCGCACGCCAACCCCTTCTGTGAACACCTGTTCGATGGGAGCTTAGTCGGGTTGACCGACGTGTCCGGGCAATGACACGCGTTTATTTTGCTTCCTGCGCAGGTAATCCGCGCCGTCGCGGCCGCGCGCCGGCGGTCTCGATGTGACGGCGACGGTGACCGACGCTAACGTCGGGCAGGACCTGTCGCCGATCCGTGGGAGCTGAACTCACACGATGCCCGACGAGAACGAACTGCAGTCCGCAACAAATCTCGCCGTCACCATGGCCTGGGTGGCAGGCGCCGTCGCGGCGGCATATCTGCTTGGCGTGATTCTGACCTGGGTGCTGATGCGCATCGGGCGCCGCAGCGGGGTGATCTGTGACATCGCAGAACTGACCCGCATGCCGGTGAGAGCCGCCCTGGTGGTGTTCGGTTCTTCGATCGCGGTGCAGCGCACGTCCGACCCGGCCGACAGCTGGCGTGGCTGGCTGGACCACACGCTGCTCATCCTTCTGATCGCCGCCCTCACCTGGCTGCTCGCCAGCCTGGTACTGGTCGCCGAGCGCCGCGCGATCGCCCGGTACGGCGGCGGTGACGTCGAGATCGCCGATGAAGACCGCCAGTGGCGGCGGATCCGCACTCAGGTCACGGTGCTGCGCAGGCTTGCCATGGCGCTCGTCATCATTCTGGGCGGGGCCGCCATCCTGATGACGTTCCCCCGGTTCTCCGACATCGGCACCACCGTGTTCGCATCGGCCGGCGTGTTGTCCGTCGTCGCGGGCCTGGCCGCGCAGACCTCGCTGGGTGCGGTGTTCGCGGGCATGCAGATCGCCTTCTCCGGGGCCATCCGCGTCGGCGACGTGGTGCAGCTGGAGAACGGGCAGTGGTGGGGCCGGATCGAGGAGATCACCCTCAGCTATGTCGTCGTGCGCCTGTGGGACGAGCGCCGACTCGTGTTGCCATGCACTTACTTCACCACCGAGCCATTCGAGAACTGGACCCGCAGCGCGACCGAGATCATGGGCGCCGTCGAGTTCGACGTGGACTTCTCCGTGCCTTTCGCGGATATGCGCGCCGAGCTGGACCGGCTGCTGGCCGAGAGCGATCTCTGGGACGGCCGCCGCGGCGTGCTGCAGGTGACCGATGCCGTCGGCGGGATGGTCCGGGTGCGGATCGTGGTCAGCGCCCCGAATGCTGGCGCACTGTTCGACCTGCGGTGCGCGGTGCGTGAAGGCATGGTCAATTGGGTGCAACACAGGGGCGTGCTGCCGACCCAGCGCATCGAGGCCGCCGAGACGGTCACCGAGGTCGGGCCGCGCGGCAACGACGGAGACGGCGAGACGAAGCGCGTGGCGTCGAGCCTGTTCTCCGGCAGTCCGGAGGCCGACGCGCGGGCGCGGGCGTTCGACGACAGCGACGACCGCACCGACGACTTCGCGGGCTCTAACGGCCGCCGGGGGTGAGATTGTGGCGAGACCGAGCGGGTTCTCGCAGCCACCACATGCTGACGGCGAGCACCCACGCCAGGTACATCCCCAGGGGCGCAGCGATGCCGCCCACTGCCCCGTTACCGGAGTTGAGCGGGCCCGTCAGGGTGAGGACGCCTAGTACCGCTCCGGCGTTGGCGACTACCCCCACGACGGCGAGCCAAGCAGACCAGTCCGGTAGCGCGTCAGTTCGGAAGCCGAGTGCCGCAACAGCGACGAAAAACGTCACGCCTGCGAAAGCGGCCGGGGCCGCGAGGAGGAACGCCGCGGTATGCAGGGCGTAAGTGCTTGCAGGGTCGGCGTCGACGAGAAGGCCCCCAGCGATATCGATCCCCAAGGCGATATTGAGCGCGGTCATGAACATCAGAGCGCTACCCAGCACCACCCAACCGGCAGCACCTGTGCCATCGGCCGTGCGGACGAGTTCGACCAGCGCGCCCAGGAATACCAGAAGAAAAAAATATCCGACGCTCACGGATACGATCACGCCCTTCATGAGAGCGGTGTTGGCCCGCCAGAACGTCTCGACCGTCTGCGCCGAACCCAGATCGGGCAGCCGTGGGATGGCAATCGCCATCGGCGCCCAGGTCAAACAGAGCAGCAAGCCGCTGATCGGCCCCATGCGTTCCCAGCCGCGAATCATCACTGTGCCGAATCGCCGCCACCGGCAACGAATTTGAGGAACGCGACGACGGACGCGGTGTCCGCGTGGAACATCTGGGAGCGCACGACGCGATCGTTGCGAACGCGGTAGATGCCGACCTCCGGAGCGTCGAACCGCCTCCCTGTCGTCGCATCGACGGCTCGGTGGCGAAACAGCGCACACACCGTCCCGGCCCCGTCACCCCAGAACCGGCCGTCGAGCCGCGCTTCCTCCGGGCCCTGCAGGTCGCCCCAAGCGCTAATGAACCCCGCGGCGTGCCCGACAGCGCCATCTCTTCCGCGCCACACTCCGCCGTAGGGCAGCGCGTCTGCTTCCGTGATCTCCACATCCTCGGAATAGCAGGCGAGTAAGCGGTCGAGATCACGGTCCTCAACAGCTGCGAACAGCCGCTGGACCGCCGCTACATCATCGGACATGGGATTACTCCTTCTCTCTGGTTTCCAGCCGGCCACCGAGCGCTGCCGGGATCGCCGCGATGAGTTGGGAACGCACCGCATGTGGAATGTCGGTGCCCTCGATGAGATGACGACGGATCGCTCCCTGTGGCAGGTCGATCACGCCGCAGGTCGTGCGTTCTATCGCGTCGCGGGTCGCCCGTCCGTAGAGCCTTCGCGCCAGTGATGTCACCGCGGTCCGCAGCTGATCATTGACCTTCTGCAACTCGACTACGAGAGCAGGATCGGACACCTCGGCCACTAGATCTTCTCGTCGTAGCGCGGCGAGCAGCCGCGCATCTGCCGGACTCTCTCTGGCGAAATCGTGGATGGCCAAACCGGCGGCGACCGCCGATGGCATCGGATCCGCGCCTGCGTTGAGCGGTTCGAGGAAGCGCGCCTGGGACCTGCGTACACCACGCAACCACATCGTTGCCATCAAATCATTGACACTCGAGAAGCGATGGTAGACAGAGCCTTTGGGCGCACCACTGACGGCGACAATCCGGTCCACGGTGACGCTGCGTGCGCCCTCGCTGAGAACGAGGTCGCGTGACACATCCAGGATCTTGTCGATGGGATGGCGCTCTGGACGCGGCACGACGACCATATTAGACGAAATAGTCTAATACTGCCACGCGGGATCGCGGGAGACACGATCCTCCGTTCTCGCGCGGGTATACCTGCCCGAAGGGGCGGGGGCTGCGCTAGCGTGCGAGCGTGTCACCACCCATTCCGGTAGAGGTCGCCGACATCACCGCGCCGTGGCTGGAGGCCGTGCTTGGCGGCCGAATCGCGGCGATTGAGATGGCTGAGACGCACTCCGGCACCACGGGCCGCGCCCACGTGACGCTCACACACGAGGACGGGCGACTGCCTGGGTCGGTGTTCGTCAAGTTGGCGCCGTTCGACATCGACCAACGCGCATTCGTCGACGAAGTCGGCATGGGTGTGGCAGAGGCCCGCTTCTACGCGGAGATCGCGCGCGACGTGCCGGTGCGTCATCCCCGTTGCTGGTATGCGGCCCACGACGAAACGGGCCGCTACGTCATGGTGTTGGAAGACCTGAACGCGGCGGGCGTCCGCTATCCCGGTCAACGCGACGTCGACCTGGCCGCTTTCGTCGAGAACACCATCGACGCCTTCGCGGCGTTGCACGCGGCGTTCTGGGAAAGCAAGCGATTCGCGGCGACGGGTGACCTGGCGTGGGTGACCCTGCGGTCGGCCGACTACGGGTCGGCAGGCCCGATGGTCACCTACGCGATCGGTCAGCTCGGCGATGACCTACCGCAGGCATCACGCGAGTTGGCCGAGGTGTATCTGCCTTGCGCAGCACAGGTTCCAACGCTGCTCGCGAGCGGACCCCGCACCCTGGTCCACGGCGACACTCACCTCGGCAACATGTTCGCCGACGGCGCCACGCCCGGCTTTCTCGACTGGGCGATGGTCGGGTACGGCTCAGGCCTGCGTGACGTCGCATACTTTCTCGGCGGTTCCGTTCCTACCGAGCTGAGGCGCGGGCAGGAACGCGGGCTGGTCGAGCGCTACTGTCGCCGGCTTGCGGAACGCGGCATAGACCTCGACGTCGAGGTTGCATGGGACCAGTACCGGTTGCAGCTGCTGACCAGCTGGATCGCGGCCGTCGTCACGGCAGGCATGGGTTCGAAATGGCAGCCGATCGAACTGGGCATGGCAGCCACGACGCGCGCCGATGCGGCAATCGCTGATCACGGCGTTGCCCAAATGCTCCGCACGCTGCGCTGAGCGCACGAAATCACGCCGAAATCAGTCCTCGATCTGCGCGAGAACCTCGTCGGGGATGTCTGCGTTGGTGTAGACGTCCTGCACATCGTCGCTGTCCTCGAGCGCGTCGACCAATCTCATGATCTTGCGCGCTCCGTCGGCGTCCAGCGGCACGGTGACCGACGGCTGGAACCCGGCTTCCGCCGACTCATAGTCGATGCCGGCATCTTGTAGCGCGGTCCGGACGGCGACGAGATCGCCCGGCTCCGAGATGATTTCGAAGCTGTCGTCAAGGTCGTTGACGTCTTCGGCGCCCGCCTCGAGCACTGCGGTCAGCACATCGTCCTCGGTCAGCCCATTCTTCTCCAACGTCACGATGCCCTTGCGGGAGAACAGGTACGACACTGAGCCCGGGTCGGCCATGTTGCCGCCGTTGCGGGTCATCGCGACGCGGACCTCGCCTGCTGCGCGGTTGCGGTTGTCGGTCAGGCACTCGACGAGTACCGCGACGCCGTTGGGCCCGTAGCCCTCATAGGTGATGGTCTGCCAGTCGGCGCCGCCGGCCTCTTCGCCCGCGCCGCGCTTGCGGGCCCGCTCGATGTTGTCGTTGGGCACCGAGCTCTTCTTGGCCTTCTGAATGGCGTCGTACAGCGTCGGGTTGCCGGCCGGGTCGCCGCCGCCGACGCGCGCCGCCACCTCGACGTTCTTGATCAACTTGGCGAAGTTCTTACCCCTTCGGGCGTCGATGATCGCCTTCTTGTGCTTGGTGGTGGCCCACTTGGAATGGCCGCTCATGCAGGTACTACCTCTTTCACTACTGCGAAGTCCGATCAACGAGTCTACGTGGAGGTTTATGCCCTACGGCGCCGCGTCGGGTGGCGTCAGCGCCACGATGCGGTATCCCACACCCGCGGGCCAGCCGAGGTGACCGCGCAGGTGCACCTGAATCCAGGTTGCGGGCGCACCCGACGGGTCGTCGGTGAACGTCGCGCCTGCGTCGACGATCGCGCCGGTCTCGCCGGAGCCCGCCAGCAGCACCGAGACCGACAACGTCGCGTCACCGAGCGCGGCCCGGTTGTATTGCAGGCTGTCGGGAAGGAAGAACGACGTCGTGAAGTTCGGCATCCGAATGCCCCGTGGCGCGTTCGGTGAGCGGCGCAGCGCCAGTCCCGACACCTCCGGCTTGCCGTCGAACCACACGGTGCCGACGTATTCGGTGCGGCGGGCCTCACCTCCTGCCGCGAGCCGCACCAGCGTGTCGATGCGGGGTTGTGGCTCGACCTCGATCGTCTGGTTCATCGGATCTCACCCTCGATCTAATGCTGCAGGTTCGGCGCCGTGGCCGCGACGATCTCATCGTCGCTCATCGAGGCGACCAACCGTCAATTCGAGCGTATTTAGCTACGTGAACAAATTCTCAGGTGTACTGCGACATTTCGCGAATTATCTCGCGTAGGCGCCGGTGGCACGTTTGCTGAATTGCTACTGTGGCTGAATGCCCCTTACCCGCCAAATTGGTCGCCGATGATTGCGCCTCCTGGGTGGTGGCGCGGGCTTGATCACTACTACTGGCTGACGGCTTTTCTCGCCGCCAGGGGAATTCAGCAGACCACGTGTCGCCTGGTTGCGCTGGTCATATTCGGATTGAGCGCCATTTCCATAACTCTGATCTGGAGTCCGACAGGCCCGCAAGGCATCCGCAACCAGATATTGGCGGTTGTCGTCGCGGTGTGCTGTTGGGCGATGTCCGCATTGTGGCTGCGCTCCCGCTGGCCGACCGCCCGCGAGTCGCGAATTTGTGTCTGCATCGGATCGGTCTGCATCGCGATCTCGTGCCTGATTCAGAGCGATGCGCTCGCGGGACTCTTCGGTGCAACCGCGTTCACGCTTGTCGCCATCTATGCCGCCGTCTTCCACACCACTCGATGGCTCGCCGTCACCTGGGTGGCTGCCGCAGTGACGTTGGCAGTGTTGGCGATCAGGTTGGCCGAAAACGACGTGGCGTTCGCGATTTCTTCGGTGCTGCTGGTCGCATTCATCGTCATGTTCGTTTCGCTCACCGGACGGGCAGCGATCTGGCTAGTCGACGCCGATATCCTGCACGAGAACTTCGAGCCGCTCACCGGGATGTTCAACCGCGAAGGCTTCTACGAGAAGGCCACGACGTTGCTCGCATCGCGCAGCCGCACCGACGATCGGTACCTCGCGATAGCCGTCATCAATCTGGACAGCTTCTCCTTGGTTGGCGAGTTTTCCGGCATCAGCGGGTCGGATCGGGCGCGGGTGGAGATCGCCGCACGCCTGCGCGAGACCGCTCGACGCGATGCGGTCCTCGCGCACATCGCCGACTCCGAGTTCGTCATCGGCGACCTGTTCGAGAGCGCCGACGCGTCCGCTCTCGTCGAGCGGGTGCGCGGCACCATCACCGGCGCGCCGGCTCGGCTCTCGGCCAGCATCGGAGTGGTTACCACCGCCTTGCAGCCGCTCGTCCAGCTTCCGCCGCACGACGTGCTCGACGAGCTACTCGCCATCGCCACCAACGCGATGTACGAGTCACGCAAGGCGGGCGGCAGCCAGGTCACCTACGTCCGCAATCCCGCGCTCACGGTCGTGGACGATCCGGACAAGGGCGAGTGGTTGGACACGGAGGAACCCGCCTGAGCGCTTCGCGTCAGGAGCGCCCGGTGACGATGTCGACGAAGAGCTGATGGATGCGGCGGTCGCCGGTCATCTCGGGGTGAAACGACGTCGCCAACATTTGCCCCTGACGGACCGCGACGATGTGGTCCGCGGCGCGGCCGAGCACCCGCACGTCGGGCCCGACCCGCTCCACCCACGGCGCCCGAATGAACACCGCATGCACCGGTCGGTCCAGACCGTCGAACGCGATGTCGCCTTCGAAGGAGTCGACCTGGCGGCCGAAGGCGTTGCGCCGCACCGTCATATCGATCGCCTTCAGCGGGGCCGCGTCTCGGCCCGTCGAGCCGGCATCCAGGATCTCGCTGGCGAGCAGGATCATCCCGGCACAGGACCCGTAGGCGGGCATACCCTCGGCCAGCCGCGACCGAAGCGGCTCGAGCAGTTCGAACTCCCGCAGCAGATGCGTCATCGTTGTGGACTCGCCGCCGGGGATGACCAGAGCGTCGATCGCGTCCAGTTCCCTGCGGCGTCGCACCGTGGAAGCGTCGGCGCCGGCCTCGCGCAACGCCGCCAGGTGTTCGCGCGTGTCGCCCTGCAGCGCCAGCACGCCGACGCGGGGGCTCGTCACTGTCGGGCGGGCGTGAAGTCGCGCTTGTGGCGGGTCAGCCCTTCCTGCATCACCGCCGCCACCATCTCACCGGACCGGGTGAAGATCTTGCCCTGCGTCAACGACCGACCGCCTGACGCCGACGGCGAGGACTCGTCATACAGCAGCCATTCATCGGCACGGAACGCGCGCATGAACCACATCGCGTGATCCAGCGACGCGATCTGCAAGTGCTTGCGCTCCTCCTCGTGGTGGACCTGCGCCGAGCCAAGCAGCGTGAGGTCGCTCATGTAGGCCAGTGCGCAGATGTGCAGCACCGGGTCGTCCGGCAGCGGGTCACGGTGGCGGAACCACACCTGCTGCTGGGATGCCTTGCCAGGCAGGCGCACGAGCTTCTGCTGCGGTACCACGCGGATTTCCCACTCGGCGAACTGGCGGAAACCGGCTTCGTCGAACGCCTTGATCTCGCCAAGGCCCGGCAGGTCTTCCGGCGGCGGCGCCGAAGGCATCGCGTCCTGATGATGGATGCCGCTCTGGTCGGTCTGAAACGACGCCGACATGGAGAAGATGGTCTCCCCGTGCTGGATGGCGTTGACCCGTCGGGTGGCGAACGAGCCGCCGTCGCGGAGGCGCTCGACGATGAAGACCGTGGGCGCCTTGGCATCTCCTGGCCGCAGGAAGTACCCGTGCAGCGAGTGCACCTGATACTTGGGGTCGACGGTCCGCACCGCCGACACCAGCGACTGGCCTGCTACATGACCGCCGAAGGTGCGCTGCCAGTTGGCCGATTCCGGGCTGAAGACGCTGCCGCGGTAGATGTTGATCTCGAGTTGCTCGAGATCAAGGATCTCCTCGATCGCCACGGGCTACCAGCCGCGCTGGGCGAGTCGGTGCGGCTCCGCGATCTCCTCAACGTTGATACCGACCATGGCCTCCCCCAGCCCGCGCGACACCTTGGCCAGCACGTCGGGGTCGTCGTAGAAGGTGGTGGCCTTGACGATTGCGGCGGCGCGCTGCGCGGGATCGCCGGACTTGAAGATGCCCGAGCCGACGAACACGCCCTCGGCGCCGAGTTGCATCATCATCGCGGCGTCGGCCGGGGTGGCGATGCCGCCCGCGGTGAACAGCGTCACCGGCAGTTTGCCCGCGCGGGCCACTTCGGCGACCAATTCGTAGGGTGCCTGCAATTCCTTCGCGGCGACGAACAACTCGTCCTCTGACAGCGACGTCAGTCGACGGATCTCGCCGCCGATGGCCCGCATGTGCGTGGTCGCATTGGATACGTCGCCGGTGCCTGCCTCGCCCTTGGAGCGGATCATCGCCGCGCCCTCGGTGAGGCGGCGCAGGGCCTCACCCAGGTTCGTCGCGCCGCAGACGAACGGCACGGTGAACTTCCACTTGTCGATGTGATGGGTGTAGTCGGCCGGGGTGAGCACCTCGGACTCGTCGACGTAGTCCACACCGAGACTCTGCAGAATCTGCGCCTCGACGAAGTGGCCGATGCGGGCCTTGGCCATCACCGGGATGGTGACCGCCGAGATGATGCCCTCGATCATGTCGGGGTCGCTCATGCGCGATACCCCACCCTGGGCGCGGATGTCGGCGGGCACCCGTTCGAGCGCCATCACCGCCACGGCCCCTGCGCCCTCGGCGATGCGGGCCTGCTCGGGGGTGACGACGTCCATGATCACGCCGCCCTTGAGCATCTCGGCCATGCCGCGCTTGACGCGGGCCGTGCCCGTCTGGCCGCCTGCCCCGTTCGGTCCAGCTGCGGTTTCCACTGCTATCTCCTCCAAATGCCTACTGATCCAGTCTAAAGGTGGCGCCAAATCTAATAAATCCGCACATCAGCGGATCGATTGCAGCTGCCGTTGGGGTCCAGCACCTTGCGCGTCGGCCAGCGCGTTCGCCTCCGAAAGCAGCTCGCCGAGCTGCAGCGGGTACACGGTTTCACCCTTGGCGACCAGCTCACCGATCATTGTCTCATCGCACCATCGGTGGCCATGGATGTAGCGCCGTTCCAGCGCGGTGCGGCCCGACGCGGACGGCTCGAACTGCGTGGTGCGGTGCACGAAGAACATCTCCTCGCTGCGGATGACCGACCCGTTGAAGTCGATCACCGCATCACGCCGCCACACCGGGCCGACCATTTCGGCCGGATCGACCCGCAGGCCTGTTTCCTCGGTCAGCTCACGCACCGCGGCCTCGGGCAGCGTCTCCCCCGGCTGGGCCGCGCCTCCCACGGTGAACCACCAGCGTGGCGCCGGGCCGTCTGAGCCGTCCGGCAGCGCCGGGTCCGACCCGCAGAACAGGAGCACAGCTCCGTCGGCGTCCAGCAGCACCACCCGGGCCGACGTGCGGCGGCTGACCATGCCGACGTCGCGGTCGGCCTGCTCCGCGATCTCGAAATAGCTTGGCAGCGCTGCGGTTCCGCCGAGCCGAAGCCAGCGCACCGCGGGCCGCTCACGCAGCGCCAGCGTGTCGCGCACGGCGTCGTTGTGGAATCGGCGGGCCAGCAGCACGCGCGCCTCGGCATCGGCCAGCTCGGCGACCAACGCCACCGGCAGCGACGCCGGGTCGACGAGCGCGAGCGCGCCCGACAGTTCGTTCTCGGCGGCCTCTCTGCCCACTCTCGGCGCGTGTTCGGCGGTGTCCGCGAGCGCCTTCAGCCGCTTACCCTCCGGACCCGCCCCGTAGGCGTCGACGGCGACGGCACGGGCGACCACCGCGCGGCGGGCCAGCGCAGCATCCAGAGCCTGCCACGACAGGTCGTAGCGCACGTGCAGCCGGTCGAGCCGGTTGGCGGTCTGGAACGCCCATGAGCCCACCAGCAGAAGCACCACCAGCAGGACGACGAGGGCCGTCACCACGAGCCAGGTCATCAGCTCGCCACCTGCACCTTGGCCCCCGCCCCGGCGACCGTCTCGTACACCCGCATGATCTGGCCTGCGACCACCGACCAGTCGTACCGGTGGACCGCCTCGCCTGCCGCCTCGACGTAGCGGCCGCGCGCCACGTCGTTCTCCAACACCTCGATGAGGCCGGCCGCAAGCCCGTCGGCATCGTCGACCGGCACCAGCCGTCCGGCCTTGCCGTCGCCGCAGCACCCGACGGAACGCGTCGAGGTCACTGGCCACCACAGCGGTGCCCGCGGCCATCGCCTCGACCAGCACGATGCCGAAGCTCTCACCACCGGTGTTCGGCGCGCAGTACACGTCCGCGCTGTGCATCGCGGAAGCCTTCTGCGCGTCGTCGACCTGGCCGAGGAAACGCAGGTGCCCGGCCAGCGAACCGGCCTCTTCCCGCAACTCGTCTTCGTCGCCGCGGCCGACGATCAGGATCTCGACATCGGGAAACCGCTCGACCAGTGCGGGCAGCGCCGCCATCAGTACGGCCATGCCCTTGCGGGGCTCGTCGAACCGGCCGAGGAACAACACCGACTTACCCGGCCGCGGGTATCCGTCGAGCCTGCGCGCCTTGGCGAACGACGCCACGTCAACACCATTGGGGATCTCGACGGCGTCCGAGCCGAGCGCCTCCATCTGCCAGCGCCGGGCCAGATCAGATACCGCGATGCGGCCGACGATCTTCTCGTGCCAGGGCCGCAGGATGCCCTGAAAGACCGACAGCGTCAGCGATTTCGTGGTCGACGTGTGGAAGGTCGCGACGATGGGGCCCTCGGCGATCATCAGCGCGAGCATCGACAGGCTCGGTGCGTTCGGCTCGTGCAGGTGTAGCACGTCGAAGTCGCCGTCGGTCAGCCACCGTTTGACCTTGCGGTGGGTGGCCGGGCCGAACCGCAACCGCGCAACCGACCCGTTGTACGGGATCGGAACGGCCTTGCCGCCCGACACGACGTAGTCGGGCAGATCGACGTGTGGCGACGACGGCGCCAGCACGCTGACGTCGTGGCCGCGGGCCCGCATGACCTCCGCCAGTTGAAGCACGTGGGATTGCACGCCGCCGGGGACGTCGAACGAGTACGGGCAGACCATGCCGATGCGCATCAGCCGTCGCCCCTGAGCTTGGCCTGCCGCTCCTCCGACAGATCGGCCAGCCACTGCGGCTGCATCATGTGCCAGTCCTCCGGGTGTGCCGCGATGCCCTTCGCGAACCGGTCGGCCATGGCCTGGGTGATCGCGGTGACATCGCCCGACGAGGTGTCCAGCGGCGGTGACACGTCGAAAACCCAGCTGTCGCGCGTGTTGTAGCAGTGCGTCGGCAGCACTACCGCGCCGGTCTCGATGGCCAGCTTCGCGGAGCCAGCGGGCATCCGGGTCGGTTCGCCGAAGAAGTCCACCTGCACGCCGGAGCGTGTCAGGTCGCGATCGGCCATCAGGCAGACAATGCCGTTGTCGCGCAGGCGCTCAGTGAGCACCTCGAAGGGCGGCCGCTCGCCGCCCGTCAGCGGCAGCATCTCGAAGCCCAAACTCTCGCGGTAGTCGATGAACCGCTGATACAGGGACTCCGGCTTGAGGCGTTCGGCGACGGTGGTGAACGTCCCGAAATGTTGGACCATCCACACCCCGGCCATATCCCAGTTTCCGCTATGTGGCAACGGCATGATGACCCCTCGACCCGCGTCGAGACCGGCACGGATGTGCTCACTCCCGAGCAGGCACGGCTCGATTCGCTCGCGGAGTTTGTCCTTGTCCATCGACGGCAATCGAAACGCCTCCCGCCAATATCGCGCGTATGAGGCAACCGAAGCACGGATCAGCCCGCCGGGCACCCTGGCGGGCGCCACCCCGAGCACACGGGCCAGGTTCTTGCGCAGCTGCGCGGGTCCCCCGTTGCGCGACGCGTAGATGGCGCCGGCGTCGAACGCGTTGCGCGCCACCAACTCCGGCATCGCACGGACGACCCGCCAACCCGCGGCATAGCCGAAGTCGCTGATTTGGCCCCCGAGCGAGAAGCGGCTGCCCCCAGTCGCCTGTGGTCCCGTCGGGGTGGTGGTCACGGTTCGTCCCCCTGCGCGACGTCAGTTTCGGCCTTCTGCAGCGGCTCCATCGCGCCCGGCGACGTCCGCACGGTGTGCACGCGCTGACCCAGGGTGATCAGGCTGGCCACCGCAAGCAGCCAGGCTGCGACGTGCAGCAGCCACGGTATGTGTAAGAACGACACACCCGACAACCCCGCGCCGGTAAGCACGATGGCCAGGCGTTCGGGTCGCTCGATGAGCCCGCCCTCGCCGCTCAGGCCGCTGGCCTCGGCGCGGGCCTTGACGTAGGAGATCACCTGCGAGGTGACCAGGCAGATCATCAGGGCCACCACCAGCGATGTGCTGCGCATCCCGAACGCCGCCCACCACAGCAGGCCGCAGAACACCGCGCCGTCGCCGATCCGGTCGCAGGTGGCGTCGAGGACGGCGCCGAACCGGGTGCCGCCGCCGCGCTGGCGGGCCATCGCGCCGTCCAGCATGTCGGCCAGCACGAAGATGAAGACGGCGAACGAGCCCCACCACAGCTGCCCGATCGGATACAGGGTCAAGGCCGCGATCACCGCGCCTGCGGTGCCGATGATCGTGATGCTGTCGGGCGTAAATCCCGCGCGCAGCGCGACCTTGGCGACCGGCGTCGAGATTTTTGCGTACGCCGCGCGCGTCATCAGGTAGAAGTCGCTCACGGCTGCTGTGCCCATTCCGCGGCCAGCAGCTCGCGGGTCTCGCGCAGCAGCTGCGGGACGACCTTGGAGCCGCCGATGATCGTGATGAAGTTTGCGTCGCCGCTCCATCGGGGCACCACGTGCATGTGCAGGTGCTCGGCCAGCGAGCCGCCTGCGGACTTGCCGAGGTTCAGGCCGACGTTGAACCCGTGCGGTCGCGACACCGACTTGATGACGCGAATCACCTTCTGGGTGAACGCCATCAGTTCGGCGCTCTCAGCGTCGGTGAGGTCCTCGAGCTCCGACACCCGCCGGTATGGAACCACCATCGAATGGCCGGGGTTGTACGGGTAGAGGTTCAACACCACGTAGACGAGCTCGCCGCGCGCCACGACCAGGCCGTCCTCGTCGTTCAGCGTCGGGATGTCGGTGAACGGCTGCGTCGACGCCGCCGACCCACCCTTCATTGGGGCCTCGGCCAGGTAGTTCATCCGGTACGGCGTCCAGAGGCGCTGGAGATGGTCGGGCTCGCCCACCCCGTGGTCGACGACCCTGGATTCGTCGTGGTCCGTCACGTCGACGTGCCCGCCTTGACCAATTCCGCTGAGGGCGCGACGTTTTCGCGGTTGGCGATCCAGTTGACGATCGCCGCGACCGCCTCGTCGCGGGGCACCCCGTTGACCTGGCTGCGGTCGCCGAACCGGAAGCTGACCGCGCCGGCTTCGACGTCGCGGTCGCCGGCCAGCAGCATGAACGGCACCTTCTGGTTGGTGTGGTTGACGATCTTCTTGGCCATTCGGTCATCGCTGGTGTCGACCTCGACCCGGATGCCGTGCGCCTTCAGTTGTGCGGCAACGCTTTCCAGGTACTCCACGTGTCCGTCCGCGACCGGGATGCCGACCACCTGCACCGGAGCCAGCCACGCCGGGAACGCGCCCGCGTAGTGCTCGGTGAGGATGCCGAAGAATCGCTCGATCGACCCGAACAACGCGCGGTGGATCATCACCGGCCGCTGCCTGCTGCCGTCGGCGGCGGTGTACTCCAGATCGAACCGCTCGGGGAAGTTGAAGTCCAGCTGGATCGTCGACATCTGCCAGCTGCGGCCGAGCGCATCCTTGACCTGAACGGAGATCTTCGGGCCGTAGAACGCCGCACCACCCGGATCGGGCACCAGATCCAGCCCCGACGCTGCCCCGACCTCGGCCAGCACGCTGGTGGCTTCCTCCCACATATCGTCGCTACCGACGAACTTGTTCGGATCCTTCGTGGACAGCTCCAGGTAGAACTCGGTCAGGCCATAGTCACCGAGCAGATCGAGCACGAACCCCAGCAGCGACGTCAGCTCGTCGCGCATCTGCTCGCGGCTGCAGTAGATGTGCGCGTCGTCCATCGTCAGCCCGCGTACCCGGGTCAGGCCGTGCACGACGCCGGAGAGCTCGTAACGGTAGACGGTGCCGAACTCGAAGAGCCGCAACGGAAGTTCCCGATACGACCGCCCGCGGGACCTGAAGATCAGGCAGTGCATCGGGCAGTTCATCGGCTTGAGGTAGTAGTCCTGGCCCGGCTTGCGTACCGTGCCGTCCTCGTTGTACTCGGCGTCGAGGTGCATCGGCGGGAACATGCCGTCGGCGTACCAGTCCAGGTGGCCGGAGATCTTGAACAGCTCTGCCTTGGTGATGTGCGGGCTGTTGACGAACTGATAGCCATGTTCGCTGTGCTTCTGCCGCGAGTAGTCCTCCAGCTCCCGGCGGATGATGCCACCCTTCGGGTGGAAAACCGGTAGACCGGAACCGATTTCGTCGGGGAAGCTGAACAGGTCCAGCTCCGCGCCGAGCTTGCGGTGGTCGCGCCGCTGCGCCTCCTCGATCAGCTCCAGGTGGCGGTCGAGCGCCTCCTGTGACTCCCACGCCGTGCCGTAGATCCGCTGCAGGCTTGCGTTGTCCTGGTTACCGCGCCAGTACGCGGCCGAGCTGCGGGTCAGCTTGAACGCCGGGATGAACTTCGTGGTCGGAATGTGTGGGCCGCGGCACAGATCACCCCAAACGCGTTCGCGGGAACGGGGATTGAGATTGTCGTAGGCCGTGAGCTCATCGCCGCCGACCTCCATCACCTCGGGATCACCGGACTTGTCGTCGACAAGCTCCAGCTTGTACGGCTCATTGGCGAGTTCTTCGCGGGCTTCGTCTTTCGACGCATAGACGCGGCGGGAGAAAAGCTGGCCGTCCTTGACGATCTGGCGCATGCGCTTCTCCAGCGCCTCGAGGTCCTCCGGGGTGAACGCATCGGCGACGTCGAAGTCGTAGTAGAACCCGTCGGTGATCGGGGGTCCGATGCCGAGCTTGGCTTCGGGGAACATGTCCTGGACCGCCTGGGCAAGCACGTGCGCCGCCGAGTGCCGGATGACGCTGCGCCCGTCTTCGGTGTCGGCGGCGACCGGCGCCACCTCGACATCTACGTCGGGCACCCAGCTCAGGTCGCGCAGCCGCCCGTCGGCGTCACGGACGACCACGATCGCATCGGGCGCGCCTCGGCTCGGTAAACCCGCGTCGCGGACCGCGGCCGCCGCGGTCGTCCCGGCAGTGACCCGGATCGGGGCTGCTGGGGCGGGGCTGGCGGCGGCGCTCATCGGTCACTCTCTTCGAATCTGGCTGGGCGTTTGCGAACGCGACCATGCTATCGGTGCTTGTGGTCAGTCCCCGACCCCGATAGGACTGTTCAGCCACGGATGCTCGATGCCGACGAGCTCACCGGACCAGTCCAGCGCACCGAGCAGCCACAGCGTCACGGCGACGATCAAGGCCGTGAGGACACCACCCAGGATCTGCACGAACCGTCCCTGCCGGTGGAACCAGTCCATCACGTTGTCGTAGCGCTCCTTGGCGTACGCCAGCAGGCGCCGTGCCCACTCGAACTCCGTGGCCAATATGCCGAGTCCGATGAACACGATCGCCCAACCAGGGCCGGGATAGGGGATCGCGACGATGCCGACGGCGAACACCGCCAGACCGACCACCCCGACCACGATGCGGTAGCCGCAGCTCGGCTCTGGGCCGCTCCCGCAGCCGGTCGCGCCAGCGCGCCCAGCGCCGTTTGACCGCCGACCACCTCGACTCCGTCGCGGCCTCGTCCTCTGTCATGGCTGACCCGGGTTGAGCGTCACGAACAGCGCCTCGGCGTCGCACAGCACGGTCTCGCCGTCCAGAAGCCGGCCGGTGACGAAGATCTTGCGTCCCTCGGTGCGGTCGACTCGCGCGTCGACCTGCAGTTCCTTGTCGATCGGCGCGATCTTGCGATAGTTCACATGCAGGTAGGCGGTGCGCTGCTTGTGGCTGCGGGTGAGCCGAAACGCTGCGAACCCGAGCACCGAGTCCCACATCAACGCCACCGCACCGCCGTGTACCGCGCCGTTGCGGCCGAGGTGGAACCGTCGGAAGCGAACCACGCCGTCGACCTCGTCCCCTGCCGTTTCCAGCTGAGCGGGCACCTGCATGATGTTGCCGCGGTTGGGCAGGTCCATGCGCCGCCCGGACGGAGTGGTCCATTCGTCGGCGTCATATGGAGCCAGCAGCTCGGACACGGCCTCGATCATGTCGGCGGCCTTCGTGATCACCTCGTCGGGGGCGTCGGCGGCGCGGGTGTGGTCCTGCAGGGTGCGGACGGCCTCGACGAACCGGCCGTAGTCCGGTCCGCCGCGCGCAGTGGGTTCTGGCGGGTTGAACCCGCCACCTGCATGCGCCTCGCTGGGGTCGGTGGCCACCCGCTCACCGTATTGCCTGCCCGGACTCGTCGATCGTCGTGGTCACCGAGACGATCTGCGGTGACGGCGGCGCAGAGGAGAATCCGAAACTCACCGGCGGCCGCAGCGGCGCCAGACCGCCGAACGGCACACCGCGGTAGTGGCCCTCGATCCCGGTGATGCGCCGCGACCGCCGGACACCGTAATACTCGACCCGGCCGTTGCCCGCAGTCCCGTAGGTGTGGACGCCGGGCACGACGCGCGCCGCGATGGGGTCGATCGCCCGCAGCCACCGCGGTGTGGCCGCCAGCCGCCGCGGGACCAGACGCAGCAGTCGGTCGATGCGTGTCGGACCGCCGATACCGATTCTCGCGTCGAAGCTTTCGGCCGTGATCGTCAACGCGTCCGCGCCGAGGTCCGCCGATACGTCGCCCGTCTCCACACGGTCGAATTGGTAGGTCGACGCCACGAATTCGGCGACGGCGTCGTCGGGTGCGAGCAGGATGCGTTCGTCGCCGGCGGTCTGCAGCATCACGTCGGTGAACGCGCCGAACGGCGATTGTTCCCAGGCGCCGACCACGATGCGCAGTCCTGACCCGCAGCCGGCTCCCGCGATGTGTCCGGTGAAGACCAGACGCACCGCGTCAGTTGCTTTCCGCGCCGGCCTTGCTCAGCGTCTCGAATTCCTCGTCGGACAACTCGATCTCGGCGGCGGCCACGTTCTGCTCCAGATGGCTCACCTTCGACGTGCCGGGGATCGGCAACATGACCGGCGAGCGCTTGAGCAACCACGCCGAGCGCGAGCTGGGACGCGGTGGCCTGGTGGTCTGCGGCGATGCGCTGCAGCGGGCCGTCCTCCGCGGCCAGCGGACCGGCGGCCAAGGGGAACCACGGGATGAAGCCGATGCCTTGGGCTTCGCACGCCTCGAGCACCGGTTCGGCGGTGCGTGCGGTGAGGTTGTACATGTTCTGCACCGACACGATCGACGCGAGCTTCTGGGCGGCCTCGAGCTGCTTGACGTCGACTTCGGACAGGCCGATGTGGCGGATCTTGCCCTCGTTTTGCATCGCGACAAGCTCGGCGATCTGGTCCTCGAGCGGGAACTTGCTGTCGATGCGGTGCAACTGGAACAGGTCGATGCGCTCGACGCCGAGCCGCCGCAGACTCATCTCTGCCTCCTGGCGCAGGTAGGCCGGAAACGCAAGCGGCGCCCATTCATCCGGGCCGGTGCGCAGCAGACCGGCCTTGGTCGCGACGACGACGCCGTCGTATGGATGAAGTGCCTCGCGGATCAGTTCCTCGGAGAAGTAAGGCCCATAGGAATTGGCCGTGTCGATGAAGTTGACGCCGAGTTCCACCGCGCGCCGCAGCACGCGGATGACCTCGTCGCGGTCCTCCGGCGGGCCCCAAATGCCCTTGCCCGTTATTCGCATGGCACCGAAGCCGAGTCGGTTGACGGTGAGATCACCACCGAGGCTGAACGTTCCTGATGCTGCGGCGACAGTCGAGGTACTCATTTCACAGACCGTACGCCCAGTGATGACATGGTGTGGGGGTGAAATTGAACGACTTGGCGACGCTTCCGTTGACCTACCGTGACGTCGGTGCGACCGCTGGACCACCACCCGACGGTTATCACCACGTGCGCAGGTCGGCCGTGATCGGGAACGGCAGGCCACGGTTCGAGGAGGCGGCGGCGAAGGTGATGCGGTGGGGCATGCTGCGCGGGGCCGGCGTCCGGGTGGACGCGAGCACCGAGGTGGCTGCGGTGGGGTCCGAGGTGCTGGTCGGCTTCGGTCCGCTGCGTGCACCGTGCCGGGTCGTCTACGTGATCGACGAGGCCGATCGCCGCGGTTTCGCCTACGGCACGCTGCCGGGTCATCCCGAGTCGGGCGAGGAACTGTTCGCCGTCCGCTATGACCCGTCGACCGATGAGGTGCACGCGGAGGTCGCCGCGTTCTCCCGGCACGCCACGTGGTGGAGCAGGCTGGGCTCCCCCGTCACGTCGCTGGCGCAGCGGGTGATCACGTCGCGGTACCTGACGGCGCTGTAGCGGGCGGCGGCCGGTCCGTAGAAGTAGTCGTTGTTCTTGGTGACGAATTTGCCGACCTCATCGAGGAACAACCCGAACCCGATTCCACCGAGCACCACGCACACCATCCGTGCGCCGAAGCCGAGGATCAGCCGGCCGATGAGTAAGGCAAGCATCATCAAAGCGCCGCCGTACAGCGCATGCGCGATGTGTAGATCGCCGCCGCCCACCTGCGGATAGCCCGTGAGTTGCAGGTACAACCGGGTGATCAGGATGGTCGCGATGGCGATCAGCGTTTACGCCTCCGCTGCGCTCGGTCCCGTGGCACTACGGGTGATCACACCCTGGCGGTGATGCCGTTGCCCATCCATACTTCCTCCGCCTGACGCCCGCGTTAGCCTTAAGCAACTTATCGGAGCACAATGATCGGGTGACCTCGGTGAACGATAAAATCGAAGTGGACGCCGCGCATCGGCGTATCGCGGAGATCGTGCAGGAGATGTACGGCCGCGACGACGTCGATTCCGACACCGTCATCGCCGAGATGGTCGAGCACGCGGCGGTCGAGATCCCCGGCGCGCAATACGCTGGCGTCACCGTCACCCGCAACGCCAAACACATCGATACCCCGGCCGCCACGCACAAGTGGCCGATACTGCTCGACGAGTTTCAGCAGCGTCACCGCGAGGGCCCGTGCCTGACGGCGGCGTGGGAAGAGAAGACCATTCACGTCAAGGACCTCGCCACCGACGAGCGCTTCCCGCTGTACGCTCGAGATGTGTTGACGCAGACACCGATTCGCTCTGTCTATGCGTTTCAGATGTGGATCGCCGGTGAGACGATGGGTGCGCTCAACGTGTACGCCGAGACTCCGAATGCGTTCGGGCCCGGAACCCGCGACATCGGTTTGGCCTTCGCGACCCATTCGTCGGTCGCGTGGAACGCGGCCCGCCGCGACGAGCAGTTCAAGAGGGCGCTGGCCAGCCGCGACGTCATCGGACAGGCCAAGGGCATGCTGATGGAGCGCTACGGCGTCAACGCAATTCAGGCCTTCGAGCTGCTGCGCAAGCTGTCCCAGGACTCGAACACCCCGTTGATTCAGATCGCCTCCGACCTCGTCGAGAAGCAACAGTCGGCGACCTGACCGAATTTCCGCGGTGCGCGTGTTTCGCGTCATCCGACCGGGGAAACCCACCCCGCATGAGTGTGGAATCCAAATCAGCCTCCGACGCGTCGATCGGCGAGCTGATGAGTCAATTGTCGGCACAGACGTCGCGGCTCGTCCGTGACGAGATGCGGCTGGCGCAGAAAGAGCTACAGCAATCGGTGAAGCATGCCGGCATCGGCGCCGGCCTGATCAGCGCCGCTGGGCTGTTGGCATTCCTCGGGTTGGTGACCTTGATCGCCGCCGCCGTCGCCGCGCTGGCGTTGGTCCTGCCAGTGTGGGCCGCCGCTGTCATCGTGGCGGTAGTGCTGTTCATCGCGGGGGGTATCGCCGCGCTGTTCAGTCGCAAGCAGGCATCGGAGATCGCCCCGCCGGTAACCGAAAGTGCGGAGAGCGTCAAGGCCGACATCAAGGAAGTTAAGGAAGCACGCCAATGAGCCAGCCTGACCCCGCCCGTCCAGAACCCGGCCCAGACGCCGGTATCGACGAGCTCCAGACCGACATCGAGCAGACGCGCAACGAACTCGGCCAGACGGTCGAGGAGCTGTCGGCCAAGCTCGACGTGAAGCAACGCACGAAGGACAAAGCCGCCGAGACCAAAGACCGGGTCGTGGACAAAGCGCACGCGGTGCAGCACGCGACGATCGACGACGGACGCGCAAAGCTGACGGTCCCCGCTGCGGCAGTCGTCGTCATCGGCGCCGCGGCGCTGATATGGCTCCTCCGGCGCCGACGCTAAGCGCCTACTGCTTGCTCGGCACGGCGGTTACCAGGCCGCCGTCCATGATGAACTCGCTTCCGGTCGCGTAGGACGATTCGTCGCTGGCCAGGAAGACCACGAAGGTCGACACCTCTTCGGGTTCGGCGGCACGGCCGAGCGGAATGGTGACCATGTCCTCGGGAAGATGCGCGGTCATCGGGGTGCGAATGAAACCGGGATGAAGCGAGTTGACCCGAATGTTCTTGGGCGCCAACTCGAGTGCCGCCGACTTTGCCAGCCCGCGCACCGCCCACTTCGACGCCACGTACGGGTGCACAAACGGGGCACCGCGCAGGCCCTCGATCGATGACACGTTGATGATCGATCCCCCGCCCGCGTCGATCATGGGTTGGACGGCCGCGCGCATACCGAGGAACGTGCCCGTCAGGTTCACGTCGATGACCTTCTGCCATTCGTCCAGATCGAACTTCTTCAGCGGGCCCAACGCGACGATGCCCGCGTTGTTCACCAGCACGTTGAGCTTCCCGAACTCGCTGACTGCGGTGTCGACCGCGGCCTGCCACTCGTCGGGTTGGGTGACGTCGAGGTGCACGTAGCGCGCAGCGTCGCCGATCTCGTCGGCCAGCGCCTTGCCTTCGGCGTCGAGGATGTCGCCGATCACGACCTTGCCGCCCTCTTCCACGAGCATCCGCGCATGCGCGGCACCCATGCCCCGCGCGCCGCCACTGATGAGCGCAACCTTTCCGTCGACGCGTCCCATGCGGTGTTCTCCTTTGTCGTTGTCGTGCGCCCTATTTGGCGTCGAAGAGTCCCTTGCCGGTGATCAGCGGCAGGTCCAGTGTCGTCCTGATTCCCGGCGCCGCGGCCACCACTGCAGGAATCGCGTTGACCACTCGGCCCGCGCCCGCCGCGATCGCGGCGTAGTTGTGGTCGCCCCTGCGGCTGGTCGGACAGATGTCGACGGTGTACGAGGGCTCTCCGACGATCTCGACCTTGTACGACCCGCCGGGTTGCGCGGGCTGGGGCCATTCGGGCGCCAGGTCTTCGCGAAGCCGCGTGACGTGGTCGATGACGATGACGGGCTTGCCTTTGACCATCCCGACGATCTCGAACCGCAGCGCGGCCTGGCCGCCCTTGGGGATGTGCCCGGCCGCAACGTCGAAAGCCTCCGGCGCAGGGATTCGCGTACACGAATCCTTGATCTCGTCGACCTCGATGCCGAAGCCGGCCGACAATTGGCGGATCGTCGTCCCCCACGCCATCCCAAGCACGCCGGGCTGCAACAACATCGGGGTCTCATCGAGAGTCCACCCGAAGCCCATGACGTCGAACATTACGGTGGAACCGTCATAGGTGGCGTAGTCGGCGATCTCCATGCAGCGGACCTGTTCGAGGCGCTGGCAGGTGCTCGCGATCGCGAACGGGATGAGATCGTTGGCGAATCCTGGATCTACCCCGGAGATGAAGACACTCGAATTGCCCTGTTGCGCAGCCTCTTCGATGGGAGCGATGTACTTGTCGGGCATGACCCCCCACGGGTACTGGAATACACCGGGCGAGGTCCCGACGACGTTGACGCCCGCGGTGAGGATGCGCAGGACGTCGGTCACGGCCTCGGGTATCCGGTTGTCGCCCATCGCGCAATACACGGCGCAGTCAGGTTCGGTGGCCAGCAGGGCGTCCAGATCGTTGGTCGCGACGATGCCCGTCGACGCGTCGAGTCCGGCGAGCTCGCCCGCGTCCTTGCCGACCTTGGCGTCCGACGACACCCAGACGCCGGTCACGTCGAAACGGGGATCGCTGATCAGGTGGTTGAGCGCGATACGACCGACGTTGCCCGTGCCGATATGTGCGACGCGGATCGCCATTGCTGTCTCCTCAAGGCCGCGACTGGACAGCTGTCCAACTTATCGGATGCGACCCGAGGCAAACAAGGCAGGTCATGGCGGTGGAACTCGATAAACGCGCCTTCGGCGGGCGGGTTCAGCTGGAGTGCCAGACAGTTGTCCAGCACTCCAGCTGGCGCCATTACGCCTCTCGCCGCCGACGCCCGAGGTAGACGGCCAGGCCGAGGGCTCCGAAGCCCAGCCCGGCGACCACTCCGGCTGCCGCCATCAGGTACATCTGCGAGCGGTCGATTTCGGCAGACTCGTCAGAGGCCAATTGCATTTGGTAGTCGCCCGGCAGCGGCGCCTCTTGCGGATCGCCCAGTCCGGGGTACTGCTGTGTGCGGTGCACCTCGAACTGCCGCTCCCCCGTGGGCGAGGTGGTCCATTGACCCCACGCCGGCGTCGCGCCGTCGAGCAATACCTTCCGTCCGCCGTACTGAACGTCGTCGCCGAGGTCGACGATCTGCCGAACGCGGAACGGATCGTAGGTCGCGTTCGAGTACCGGACCTGAACGGGGACGTTGTCATAGCGCAACAGCGGAGGCGGCGGCACGAACGGCGCCCCGACTCCGGGGAGCAAGCCGCCACCGAAGAAGGTGCCGACGGCCACGTCTGCCGCCAGGTTCGCGGCGTTGAGCACAACCGCCGTGAAGCTGTAGGCGGCCAGCGCGGCGGTGTCCACCAGAACCCGCGCCAACGGCGGGACGTACAGGATTCGAGGCGCGCGGTCGTAGAGGTAGACGATCCGCACCGGGGCCCGGAAGGGATTGAAGATCACCGGTCGGTACCAATGGTCGTACTCGATCCAGTTGCAGTCCCACTGCCGGACCTTTTTGTCCCAGTGCTTCTTGTCCCAATCCCAGTCGTGGTCGCGGTCACGGTCTACGGTCGCGGTCACGGTCACGGTCGCCGACGTGGAATTCCGAACCCACCTTGAAGTCGGATTCGAACGGGCCCAACTTGGTCTTGCTTTCCAGGTTGATCGCGCTCGACAGGAAGTCGACGTCTTTCTTCGCCGCCGGTTCCGGCTTCACCTCGATCGGATTCGACTGTTTGGCGAGCTGGATGTCCTGTTCTGACGCCTGCATCGTGTCGGGCGTCTCGGTTGGGATCCGCTTCGCGGCCTTCGACACCTGTCGAGGGATCGGACGGGTCGGTTTTCGCATCGCCCGAACCGTTCGTTCCCGGTTTCTCGGGGGTCAGCTGCCGAGGGCAGCTTCTTGTCGGGCGTGCCAGGATCGGCACCGGATTCGGGCGGCTGACCCGGTGCCAGATTCTTCGGAACCTCTGCGCCGGGCCCCGGTTTCGCCGGGTCGGCATTGGACTCCTCGCATCCTGCTTCGGGTGCCGGCTTATCGGGCTTGCGGCGCAGGCGCTTGCGGTGGTCGATCTTCGGCGCATCGGCCTTCGGCGCGGTCGACCTGCGGTGCGTCCGCCTTCGGCGGGTCGGCCTTGGGCGCGTCGATCTGCGGCGCGATCGCTTTTGGCACATCCGCCTTCGGCGCATCGATGACGCGCGGCGCTCCTTCTTCGGTGGCGGAGGGGCCTCCACCGGCGCTGCGGGCGCCTCCGGCGCAGGGGCAGGCGCCTGGACCGGCGGAGCGGGCTCCTGGACCGGCGGTGGCGGCGCAGGCTGGGGTTCGGGCGCCGCGATCTCCGGGGCCGGCGCCAGCTGCTGGGGCGGCGCCTCGACCTTGGGCGGTGCAGGCGCTTCCTTCGGCGCAGGAGCCTCCCTGGGTGCGCGCGGAGCCTCTGCGGGCGCCGGTGCGTCCGGAACGACGAGCTCCGGCGTCGGGATGATCGGTATGCCCGGATCGCTGTGGTGCCCGGTTTGGCTAAGGCTGGCGCGACTCCCCCGGTGAGCGCACTCATAGAAATGACAACTCCCGACGCCAGCACAGCGACAGTGCTTCGGCGAAAGCAACTTTGAAGGGGGGCACGCATTTGGGTATCGACTCCTCTGGTCTCAGAGAGGGTGGCGATTACCGCCACCGCTGCTTTGCAGCCATCTCCCCCGACACTGGAGTTGGACCAGCAGGCGCCGCGGTGCTTCTGGGTGGGCCGAAACGGCGCTTGTGGCGGGGCGACGATCCGGGTCCAACAGTTACATCGGCCCGCTGGCGGATGCGTTACAGCCCCGGCCCGGACCGGGGATTCTTGGCAAATTCGCAACCTGAAGGGCGCACGAAGCACATCGTTATTCCATGAAAAAGACGCTGCGCACGGCTCTGGTGGCTGCCGCCGTACTCGTCCTGCTGTTCGTCGGTACGGGCACGGCCCAGGCCAGCTGCGATCACCCGGCGCCGGGAACGATCACCGGCGACGTTGATGTCTACGATCAAACGGGCCCGGACTACGGCCCGGGAAACGTCAATGCCATGCTCCGCGAGGGCGCGAAGGTGACGCTGATCGGCATGAAGAAGTGCTGCCAGCCGAACGACTGGTGCCTCGTCTCCCATCCCGACATCCCACGCAGCGAGGGCGGCTGGGAAGGCGGCTGGGTATGGGGACATCTGATGCCTGACATGTTCTGACGGCCGTACGATCAGGCCATCACCGCCGCCTGATCGGAGATCTGCCATGGAGACCCGCGACCGGCTGTTCATCGGCAACGAGTGGGTGGCTCCAACCACCGACCGCACCATCGACGTCATCTCGCCGACGACCGAAGAGGTGTACGCCCGCACGCCCGATGCGTCGCCTGCCGACATCGACCGCGCCGTCGCCGCCGCGCGCGAGGCGTTCGACAGCGGCCCGTGGCCCAACTGGACGCCCGAGGAACGCGCCGACGCCATCGCCGCGCTGTCGCAGGCGCTCCAGAAGCGCGGCGCCCAGATCGCCGAGGTCGTCACCAACGAGAACGGCACCCCGGCCCAGCAGTCGATCATGACGCAGGTGTACGCGGCACGATGGTGCTCGACACCTACGCCGACATCGCGCGCAGCTACACGTGGAGCGACGAGCGCATCGGCGCGATGGGCCAGAAGGTCATCGTGCGCCGCGCCCCCGTCGGCGTGTGCGCCGGCATCACGCCGTGGAACGTGCCGCTGTTCATCATGGCGATGAAGCTCGGGCCGTGCCTGGCGTCGGGCTCCACCATGGTGCTCAAGCCGGCACCCGAGACCGCGCTCGACCCCTACCTCCTCGCCGAGGCCGTCCTCGACGCCGGCATCCCGCCCGGGGTCATCAACATCGTCGCCGCGTCGCGCGAGGCGAGCGAGTACATCGTCACGCACCCCGGCATCGACAAGGTCAGCTTCACCGGCTCGACCGCCACGGGCGCCCGCATCGGCGAGCTGTGCGGCGAGCAGATCAAGCGCGTGACGCTCGAGCTCGGCGGCAAGTCCGCGGCGATCGTGCTCGACGACGTCGACATCGAGGCGCAGCTGCAGAACCTGATCATGTCGGGCCTGCTGAACAACGGTCAGGCCTGCGCCGCGCAGACCCGCATCCTCGCGCCGCGCTCGCGCTACAAGGAGCTGGTCGACGCGCTGGCCGCCGGCGTCGGCGCGATGCCGGTCGGCGACCCAACGATCCCGCGACCGCGGTCGGCCCGGTCGTCGCCGAGCGCCAGCGCGACAAGATCGTCGGGCTCCTCGAGTCCGGCAAGGAGCAGGGCGCGAAGGTCGCCGTCGGCGGCGGCACCCCGACCCATCTCGAGAAGGGCTGGTTCATCGAGCCGACGGTGTTCTACGACGTCGACAACTCGATGCGCATCGCCCGCGAAGAGATCTTCGGCCCGGTGCTGTCGGTGATCCCCTACGACACCGAGGACGACGCCGTCCACATCGCCAACGACTCCGACTTCGGCCTGTCGGGCTCGGTGTGGACGGCGACGTCGAGCACGGGGCGAAGATCGCCGCCCGGCTGCGCACCGGAACCGTGCCGATCAACTCGGCGATGCTGCTCGACTTCAAGCCCGTTCGGCGGCTTCAAGAAGTCCGGCATCGGCCGCGGCTCGGCCCCGAGGGCATCGCCCCCTACACCGAGTACCAGTCGATCATCTTCCCGAGCTGACCGTTGCACCGGTGCGGCACGTCACCTCGGGAAACCGAAGAGCGCAACGACGCCGTGGTCGCGGCCCGCGGTGTAGCCACCGTCGACGGCGATGGCCTGGCCGCTGACGAATGAGGCGTCGGGTGACACCAGAAAGGCTGCCATCGCGGCGACTTCCTCGGGCTTGCCGAGCCGTTGGAGGGCGTGCTCGTCGGTGACCGAGCTCAGCACGCCCTCCATGCCTGGTAAACGAAACACGTTGTCCAACATGGGTGTTGCGATGAAGCCGGGGCAGATCGCGTTGGCCCGGATGCCGCTCGGACCGTAGTCGAGCGCGATGTTCTTCGTCAGCAGCACGACGCCGCCCTTGGAGGCGTTGTAGCCGCTGCCGCCCGCCGTGCCCTCGAGGCCCTCGACGCTGGCGACGGTGACGATCGAGCCGCGCTCGCCGTCGACGCGGGGTTGCTCGATCATCCTGGCGGAGGGCGACCTTGGCCACCAGGAAGGTGCCGGTGAGGTTGATGGCAATCACCCGGTCCCACTCCGTCTTGTCGAGCAAGTGGACGGGACCCCCGCTGGCAATGCCCGCAGCGTGAACGACGCCGTCGAGTCGGTCGGGCACGGCGGCGAAGACAGCGGCGACCGCGGTTTCGTCGGACACGTCGGCCGTCACGAATGTGAACCGCTCGCCGAGGTCCGGCGGTGCGGTCAGGTCGGCGCCCACGACGGTGCCACCTTCGGCCAGCAGGCGCCGCGCGGTGGCCAGTCCGATGCCCGAGGCAGCCCCGGTCACGACGAACGTGCGCGCACGGGCGCGGTCACTCACTTCGGTCACGGGGTCGCCTTTCCGTGTGGATTTCGATGAAACCCCCGATGATCACCGTCGAGTTCTAGAGGTGACCACCTTCCCGGAGGGACTTTGACTCCCCGATCAGGTCACAAATGGCACTGACCGTCAGGCCGGATTTCGGGATGAAGCCAATGGCCGGACTGGCTGCGACCATGTCGGC